>NZ_CP133774.1:4800000-6035381 GCF_034344865.1 Pseudomonas sp. 10S4 | reverse complement strand
GTTGACTGACGCTCCGCCATCGCGAGCAAGCTCGCTCCCACAGTGGATTGATACCGTTCCTGCCATTTTTGATCGAAACCAAACCCTGTTCTCAGGTGTTTACTGGCATTGGCCGGCGGCTGGGCTATAAGGAATGAGTGCTACTTATTTTCTGTGACCGGGTCCGCGGCTGCGCGGTGTTGTTTTCGTGTCGCGGAAACACGTCGATCAGCCACTGCAGGTCAGCCAATGAACAGTCTTGCGAAACGCTTTTTTACACCACTGTCACTCGCCTTTTGCGCAGTGATTTTAAGTGGTTGTGCCAGTCCTCCACCGCCTCCGCCTCCCGCTGCTCCGCCACCACCACCTGCAGTACGCACCTGCCAGACCATGGATAAAACCGATGTGATGGGCGATGTGCTTGCGGACGGGCAGGTGACTAGGGTCACCACGACCACCCGCTGCGTCACTCAATAAGCCTGGGCGAAGCCGTCGTTGAAGCCCCGTGTCGAGAAAGTTGTGCTGGTGGCCGACCTGGTCGGTACGGCGGTGTTGTGTGCCGCCCGTGGCCGCCGCGCTGTTGGCCGGCGCGGCGTGCCTGACGTTGCGCCTGTTGTCGGTGAATTATGACTGGCAGTTGCCGAAGGTCATGGGCGGCTGAGCCTCAGACTTCTTCAAGCCTGACCCAGCGTGACTCGTTGGCGGCCACGCGTATCGCCGTTGCCAGCCGTTCGACTTCCCACGCCTGTTCGAAATCCGTTCCGCCCTGACTGACTCCGGCCAATGCCATCACCAGATCGTGCACTTCCAGCGTCTTGAGTTCGTTGTAACCCAGTTGATGCCCCGGCGCCGGACTGAACGCCGCATAACCCGGCAAATTCGGCCCGGCAAGCAAGCGTTGGAAGCCGTCTTGCCCGGTACGAAACAGGCGCAGTTCATTCAAGCGTTCCTGATCGAAAAGCAGGGTGCCTCGGGTGCCGCTGATCTCGAAACTCAGGTGATTTTTGTAGCCGTGCTTGAGCCAGCTGCTGCTGAACGTACCCCGGGCACCATTGGTAAACCGCAGCAGCGCATGAACCTGATCGTCTACCGCGATAGGGCGTTGCTCTTGACTGCCGGCAGTGGCGGGGCGCTGTTTGTGCACGGTCTGGGTGTCGGCACACACCGCTTCGACATCGCCCACCAGATAACGGGCCATTGCCAACAAGTGACTGCCCAGGTCCGCCAACGCGCCGCCGGCATGTTCGGCATCGCAACGCCAGGACCAGGGTGAGGCGGCATCGGCCATGAAATCTTCGCTGAATTCACCCTGGAAACTGATGATGTCGCCCAGCTCGCCGTTCTGAATCAACTCACGCGCCAGGCCAATCATCGGGTTGTGCTGATAGTTGTAACCAACCCGTGTCACCACACCCGCCGCTTTGGCCGCCAGACGCATGGCGTTGGCTTGTTCGAGGTTCACCGCCAGCGGTTTTTCGCAGTACACCGGTTTGCCGGCGGCGAGGGCGGCCATGGCCATCGGGTAGTGCAGATGATTGGGGGTAGTGATGGCGATCAGATTGACCTTCGGATCATCGATCAGTTGTTGCCAGTCACTGTGGGCGCTGTCGAAACCCCAGGCCTCGGCACACTGCCGCGCGCGCTGCGGATCGGCGTCGGCCAGTGCGGCGAGTTTGAGCTTCAGCGGCAGTTCGAATACCGCGCTGACATTGCGAAACGCCAAGGCGTGGGCACGGCCCATAAAACCTGTGCCGATGAGTCCGATACCGAGTTCGCGCATAGCCGGGGTCCTTTTGGTTTTGTTTTCAGGATGGGTATTTATGGAATAAAAATACAAGAAAGTAAACAAACAGAAAAATAATTCTGAATCCGTATTCGTGATTTATTTGCGTTTTTTATCTCGATTTTTTCTAAAGAACTGTAATTTCTGACAGTTGCCAGCGGATGGTTGGTTCTCGATAGTTGAACCATCCAACAAGGTGAGACTACGGCGATGAGCCTTATGCGAGATTCGAGATCAGCGACAGATACGCCTTTGTATTTTTGTCACGGTGGCGCACACACCCTGACAATCAAGGCTCTGGCTGACAGCCCCTGGATCAATCAGGGCGCGAGTTTGAATGATCCATCAGCCGCCGGGTTGCCGTTCACCGCCACCCCGAAGATCGCTGAATACACGCCGTTTGCAGAGGACGGTTTGCAATGGTCGATCGCTTGCGATTACAAACCGGCGACGGCAGCCGCCGAAACTTACGAGGTATGGATCCAGACAGAGTTCACCGCGCCGGCCCACAAAGTAGCCGTGTCACAAGGGCATCATCGACTCGAATTCGTCGAGACACGTGGCAACGAACAGTTTCTGGTGCTGGCATACGAAGAGAAAACATTACTGTCCTCGAAGGTGATTTCCCATTACACCCGCGACGGCATTCCGATTCCGGTGAACTGGATACTGGACGGCGAAACCCTGGACGTCTCGCCCTCGGCAAATGGCATCACGACCTATGAGTTCAACGCCGACAAAACGGGCGTGCGGACTTTTACATTGACCGTACCGAGTCTGTATTTCGAGCGCGGCACTGTCAGCGAAGAGATAGCGGTTGAAGTATTAGCCGTTACACCCTGGGGCAGTACAGCGACGCTACAAGTCAATGAAAAACCGGTGGCCGAGGTGGCAAAAACGGGTGTGGTATTGCTGCGCGGTCAGGACAACACGTTGACCTTACTCAACCCGGATGAGCGGCTTAAAGGCTCACAGCTGACACTCTTCGAACTCACCTCGGACTCGGTCCCGTCTTCCGATTTAGGGCTCGTTTTCAATCCACCCCTTGGCACTCCCACACCATTGGAGGGCGCCAACGCCTTGTGGCGTGTGACGTCGTCCGGCCCCGACGCGAATCGCGGGCTTTTCTCGTTGGGTCTTAAATGTTCGAAACTGCAACGTGATTGGCAACCGATCACGGCTCGGGTGATTTCCCAGAACCTGGCCGACGAGATTGTAAAAGTCGAAGTGGACGGGAGACCTGTGACGGACACCACCGCCACTTTTTTCAGCGGTGAAAATAAGCCGCTCACCCTGACTTTCGAGCCCTGGATGGTCGGGCTGCAGGTGGCGCTTGAAGAGGTCGGTGACGGCGCACGAGTAAGCGCTGTTCCACCGCTCAAAGCATTGGTTGAGGTGCCGGATGACGGGAGGCTGACGTGGCAGATCACTGCGGGCGCCGTCAGCGCTGCCTTTCGCCTCAACGTCAGCTGCCCTTTGGTTCCGACGCCCAGGGCAATCGATAGCCGAGTCGTTTCGAAATTAAACATGAGCGTGATCGAATCGATCAAGGTTGGGGGCGCGTCCATTGATTTGCAAACGCCGAACCTGGTGTTTTTTCGAGCGCAACCCACCACGTTGGAGGTGAAGTTCAAAGACGATGCCATGATTGGCATGTCTATCGTTCTGGACCCCGGTGACGGAGATTCGACACTGGCGACCGTGGTCCCTGGGGTGGGTGAGGCGAATGGGCAAGTCATTGGGCAAAACAAAACCTTGATCTGGACCGTGACTGGCGCTGCGGCGAAAAGTGGCTATTTCGGGTATCAATTTCGTTTTCTTGAGCGCCCCGACGTACTACCTCTGCCTTGTCGATTGCTCTCGAAAAATTTGGCTGATGAAGCGGATGTAAAAATTGCTAATGCACCTGTTCCGGCGGGGGCAATGTGTTTTTCCGGGGCGTTGCCCAGACACTCACCCTGACACCCAAGGCCGGTAGCCCATTGGCCGGTTATCCGGTGACGCTGACGTGCAGCATCAAAACCGGGCTGGACCCGGCGAACGTGACCAGTGTGCCGGCCTTGAGCAGCGCGCAAACCGCTCACAGTTGGGCCATCACGGGGGCGACCAAAAGCGGCACCTTTCAATTGACCCTGACGGGGCAGGGGATGAGCACGCCGATTACCTTGGCGGTCAGCAAGCTTCTTTCGAGTCGACTCGCTGATGAGGCGAGATTTCAAATTGACGGTAACGAGGCAACTAACTCCGAAGTGCTGTACCTGAGAGATGCAACACACACGATCTCATTGACTCCCAACTCGGATAGTCCGTTGGCAGGCCTCGAAGTGAGTTTGCAATGGGTTAGAGGAAGTGGAGTTGTCGCGGAGGATTTGACTTGTACGCCAACTTGGAGCTTGGAAACAACAAGGTATAGTTGGCTTGTCAAAGGATCTGCAAACAAATCCGGCACGTTTGAACTAAGACTTGTTGGTAAGGGGATGGATGTGCCATTGGCGCTACCTATTAGCAGGCAAATACATGCGAAGTATTTTATAGATGATGAGGAGGTTTTCGGTTCGCAAAGTATCGTCCGAGGGCGGGAATATAGCATGCGTGTTGAAGTTTCATCCGGGGTATCCAAAATCTACATCGAAAACAGCCCCGGTGAATTTGATTTTCGGCCGCCTCTAGGGAGGCAGTTTGATAGTTTAAGTGGCACCGTACGGCTAGATGTTATAGCGAATGTTGAGCGTGTCGTTCAGGAGACAGTTTTTTTCAAGTATTCGTTAACGCCTTTGGTGGAAGATAGGATCACACTGCTGGCTATTTCATAGAAACGTAAGGAGACGATTCCTTACCGCCCGGTCGCTGCCCATTCAGCGATCGGGTGTCGTAGCAGGGTTCAACTCTAAACGCACGATGTCTACGTTGATGAACAGCTGCTTTTTTATATCTATCAGGCATGTCCTGGTGGCTGTGCGTGGGAGACTCTGAGTGTGTCGGATTGAGATAACACTTGATTCGTTCTGATGTGCGTTTTAATTGAGCTTGAAGTAAAACACTTATTGAGTGACCAGAGTGCCTGAAGAGTATGCCCGCGACATCTGTATTACAGGCAGTTTCTTCAGGCAGGGCAAATCGGGATCAGGACAAAAACCCACCATCCACATTCAACGAAACCCCAGTCGTATAGCTCGACGCATCGCTGGCAAGATAAAGCACCGCACCCGCCATCTCACTCGGATCCGCCACCCGCTTCAGCGGAATCTGCTGCAGCGCAGTCTTCAAAATCGCATCGTTCTTCACCAACGCCGACGCAAACTTGGTGTCCGTCAGGCCCGGCAGCAGGGCGTTGCAGCGGATGCCGAATTGCGCGCATTCCTTGGCAAAGACTTTGGTCATGTTGATCACCGCAGCCTTGGTCACCGAGTAGATGCCCTGGAAGATCCCCGGCGAAATGCCATTGATCGAAGCCACGTTGATGATGCTGCCGCCGCCGTTGTCGCGCATCAGCTTGCCGGCTTCCACCGACATGAAGAAGTAACCGCGGATGTTCACGTCGACGGTTTTCTGGAAGGCGCTGAGGTCGGTGTCCAGCACGTTGCAGAACTGCGGGTTGGTTGCGGCGTTGTTGACCAGGATGTCCAGGCGCCCGAATTGTTCGCGGATGCTGGCGAAGACTTGGGTGATCTGTTCCATTTCGCCGATGTGGCAGGCGATGGCGGTGGCTTTGCCGCCAGCGGCGATGATCGCGTCGGCCACGTGTTGGCAGCCGTCGAGTTTGCGGCTCGAAACAATCACGTGGGCGCCTTGCTGGGCCAGCAGTTTGGCGATGGCTTCACCGATGCCGCGGCTGGCACCGGAGACAAAAGCGATCTTGCCGTCGAGGTCGAACAACTGAGTCTTGGACATGGGATTCTCTTATAAAAAGTCTTATTAGGGGGCCTGGATCAAAGGCTGGATTTCTGGATGACCTGCAAGCTCATCTGCTCCAGCAGTTTGTTCATGTGAATGAACTGCGCGAAGCGTTTGTCCTGGGTCTGACCATGGAAGAAACGGTAATAAATCTGCTGCACGTGCCGGCCAGGCGGAACAGACCGTAGGTGTAGTAGAAGTCGAAATTGTCGATCTGAATGCCGGAGCGCTCGGCGTAGTAGTCGACGAATTCGCGGCGGGTCAGCATGCCCGGCGCGTGGCTCGGCTGGCGGCGCATCAGTTGCACCGGCGCCGGGTCGCCGGCCTCGATCCAGTAGGCGAGGGTGTTACCCAAATCCATCAGCGGATCGCCGAGGGTGGTCAGTTCCCAGTCGAGCACGCCGATGATCTGCATCGGGTTGTCCGGGTCCAGGATTACGTTGTCGAAGCGGTAGTCGTTATGGACGATGCTCGACGTCGGGTGGTCGGCCGGCATTTTGTCGTTGAGCCAGGCCTTGACCACGTCCCACTGCGGCGCGTCGGGGGTCAGGGCTTTCTCGTAGCGTTCGCTCCAGCCTTTGATCTGCCGCGCCACGTAGCCTTCGGGTTTACCGAGGTCGGCGAGGCCACAGGCCTTGTAGTCGACTTGGTGCAGTTCGACGAACTTGTCGATGAAGCTTTTGCACAAGGCCTCGGTCTTGGTGGCATCCAGACCGAGTTCCGGTGGCAGATCCGAGCGCAGGATGATGCCGTTGACCCGCTCCATCACATAAAACTCGGCGCCGATCACCGATTCGTCGGTGCAGTGCACGTAGGCCTTGGGGCAGTACGGGAAGCCGTCCTTGAGTTGATTAAGGATGCGAAATTCGCGGCCCATGTCGTGAGCGGACTTGGCCTTGTGGCCAAACGGCGGACGACGCAGGACGAATTCCTGCTCGGGGTATTCCAGCAAGTAGGTCAGGTTCGACGCACCGCCCGGAAACTGGCTGATCGCCGGTGTGCCGCTTAAACCCGGAATATGGGCCTTGAGGTACGGATCGATCAGGCTGGCATCGAGTTCTTCGCCGGAGCGGATACGGGTGGACTGGTCAGTAAGCGCCATGCTTATCCCTTCTGCTTATTTTGGAGGCCAGACATCATTGGCTAATCTAATGGTGAGACGGACGTGCCACAAGCATGGCTCGGTCTTATAGGTTAGCGTGTTGCTGGATAATCAGCGTTCCTGATGTGCGAGAAGTGGCACGGCGGACTATGGTTCAGGGGACGCAGCGCTTCCAGGAAGGAGGTTTGAAATGGGCTGTCCGCAAGTGTGTGCCACCGCAACCCTGCAATGCAGCTTCGGCGCGGCGCCTGGCGTGCTCAACGTGTTGCCGGTGAACCGAACCCTGACCGGCGGCATGCCCGCCGCCAACATCATGGACCACATCCCGCTGGTCAACGTCATGCCTTTTGGCGTGTGCATGAGCATGGCCAACCCGATGGTCGCGGCCGCCACCGCCGCTGCGCTCGGGGTCTTGACGCCGATGCCGTGCATCCCGGCCACCGCCGCCCCGTGGATACCTGGCGGCGCGCCAACGGTGTTGCTGGGCAACATGCCGGCGCTGGATGCCAACAGCATGCTGATGTGCAACTGGGCGGGGGTGATCAAAATCGCGATGCCGGGGCAGATGCAGATGCTTATTCCCTGACACCTTCATGATTGATATTGAATGTGCCGGCCTAATCGCGAGCAAGCTCGCTCCCACAGGGAAACCCAACCCATGTGGGAGCGAGCTTGCTCGCGATTAGGCCATCACAGACAACCCAAATCTCAAGCCTGCGCCGGATCCGTCCAACGCCGAAACCACCAGCGCACCCGCGATATCGGCTTGCCCTCGGCATCCAGCGGTCGTCCATCACTGGCAAAACCCTGTTCCGGTTCCATCAATTGCCCATTGAGATAACGCGCATCAACCGCCGGTTTGCCATTGGGGTGAAAGCGCTGATAACGCCCCTCACGCACACCGTCACGGTAGAACTCGGCCTCGGCCAGTTGCCCGTCCGGGAAGTAATTATTCGCCTCACCATGCAGCAAACCCCGGCGATAGCTGGCCTTGCGCTGCAGACAACCCTCGGGCGCATAGAAACTGGCGACACCCTGCAATTTGTCCCGCACAAAGGGCAGGTGCGCCGAGACCTTGCCGTTGGGGTGATAGAGCAAACTGGTGCCTTGCAGTTCGCCCTGGCTGTAATTCAAATCTGCCTGGGGCCGCCCGGCTTCCTTGATGTGCAGCGGGCCTTCCAGTTGCTCATCAACTAGGCGACCGTCCATGTGGCTGTCACCGCGTTGCAGGTCGACTTTGCTCGATGACATCGCCGTAAACCTCCTCAGTTAACCTTCACCAGCCCGCCCTTGATGGTCAGCATGCCGCCGCCGTCCACGGTCTGCTCGGCACCGCCCTTGTTCATCAGGCTGACCCCGGCGTCGTTGGTCAGCGTAGTGCCGGCCTTGTTGGTCAGCGAAGTCCCGGCCTGATTGGTCAGGGCCGTGCCGGCCTTCTGCGTGACTGAGGTGCTGGCCTCGGCCGCGAGGTCCGCGCCGCTTTTGATGCTGAAGCTGCCGCCGCTTTGCAGGGTCAGGGTGCCGCTCACTTTGATCGTCAGGTTGCCATCCACCGTCAGGCTGTAGTTGCCGGTGACCTTGTGCTCGTAATTGCCTCCGGTGCTGTGGGTCTGATCGGCGCCGACCTTCACCGTGCGACTGTCCTTCACATCGAGCGTATCGCTGCCGGTCTGGATCGTGACGCTGCGTTTACCTTTTTCCAGTGTCACCGTCTCGTCGCCTTCCTTCACCGTGCGCGTGCGGGCGTTCTGCACTATCAGGGTTTCGTCGTGGCCGACCGTGGCGGTGGTGTCGTTGAGCACGTTGATCTTGAAATCCTTCTGCGCCTGCAAGAACACCTCTTCTGCGTCCTTCTTGTCCTCGAAGCGCAATTCGTTGAACCCGCCACCGCCCTTGGACGATTGTGTCTTGATCCCGGACTGGGTCTGATTCGCTGGCAGCGCATAGGGCAGGGCGTTGTCACCGTTGTAGACGCAACCGGTCACCAGCGGTCGATCGGGATCGCCATCGATGAAGGTCACGATCACTTCCTGGCCGATCCGCGGGACGAATTGCATACCGAAACCCTTGCCGCTCCAGGGCAGCACCACCCGGACCCAGCACGAACTGGTTTCGTCATTCTTGCCGTCGCGGTCCCAAGGAAATTGCAACTTGATGCGGCCGTACTGATCGGTCCAGATCTCTTCGCCGGACTTGCCGACGACAATGGCGGTCTGGGTGTGCATTCGTGGTTTGGGCGTGGTTCGCGCCGGGCGGAACGGCGTGGCTTTTGGGATCGCTTCAAAGCGATTGCGATAGTCTTCGTGACTGGCTTCATGAGTGACCGACGTCACTACCCAATCGATATTCAGGCTCGCATCATCATGCCCGGCGAGGGTGAACCAGTGCCCCGGCACCAGCCAGCGGCAGTCACTTTCGCCGACAAAGCGTTTCTCCTGACTGCGCAACCCGTCGACCCGTTGCTTGGTCAACGCATCGCCCCGGGCCTTGGCGTTGTAACCGCCCGGATGCTCGTAGATCGAGCGGGGCCCGGCCACCGCTTCGGCTTGGTCATAAAGGGAGGTGGTCGGCGTAGTGAACTCGTAATCTGTCGCGCGATACACCCCGGCCACGGCTTGCATGCACACCTGGCCGGAGCGGATGCCATGCAGTTCGCGCTCGCCCATTTGCTGGCCGAGGTAAGTGACTTTTGGTCCGTTGGGGATCTGCGGGAACGCGTCGTTGCTGTCGCCCAATATCAGCGTGTGCTTGCCGGCTTCATGGGTGAAAAACCAGAAAATCCCTTCTTCCTCCAGCAATCGCGAGACGAAGACGAAATCGGTTTCGCCGTACTGCACGCAGTATTCGCGCGGGGTGTAGCTGCCGGTGAGTTTCAGCGTGAAATCGGTGAAGCCGTGAGCCTTGAAAATCGTGGTGACGATGTCGGAAGTGGCGAGGCTCTGGAAGACACGGTTGTTGCTGGCCAGGGTCAACCACCAGAGCCATGGCCTTAGAACAAGTTGATAGCGCTCGGCGGTGGCGTCGGCGGGGAGTTGGCGGATTTCGGCGACCAGTGCGTCGAATGGACGGAGTAGAGCGTCGTTGTGCAGAGAGGTAGTGACGTGGGTGGCGACGGCGCTGGTCAGGGTGAGGGAAGTGCCGTCGTTGAGGCCGTTGAGAATTTGTGATCCGATCGAATTGAGTGCTTCTTCGCCGGACAGCGACTCAGGGTAAAGCGCCGACAGCGTGGAGGCGGTGAGGGAGAGGCTGGTGTTGCTGTCGATACTTCTAGACATAAGACATCCTTAAACAACGGGGCTAAGAAGCAGCATTCTTCGACCTCTAAGGGGACAGATTTATCGGTTCCGTTTTTTTAAAAAAGTGGTTGATAAATCAGTCCTCTATAGGCTTTTAAGCCATCAGCACTCTATCCCGTGTCTATTCCAGAATGCTGCCCAGTCTCCGGGTGTCGTTATGTGTTCTATACATATGCTCAGGTATCTGTCAGCGCCCCAAAGTTTGTCGTATCTCAGTCGGGCTGTATCAAAATTTATGTGTGGGTTTAAGTTTATAAGTGCTTGGGTAAAGCGTTCTGCGGTAGAAATAACGAAGTGTGCTTGCGGGTCACTTAAGCCTAGTGCATTGCCAGGTCGTGTGCGTAAGTGTACGAGCAGCGCCACCGCAAAATTGGCAGGAAATGGCTTAAGGTCTGTGGTTTGCGCTATATAGGTTGCCAGTTGTGTGCGGTTGCTTGTGTTGAAGTTTATGTCCCATTCGAAGTCTATGTCATGCCAGGTGGTCATGCCCGGCATCCGGGTTGGCTGAGCCTCTAGGGAGTACACCTGCGCTCGTTGTTAAATCTGGCGTTGAATGCATGACGAGGCGTCTTTGTGAAGCAACTGTGACAGGCATATATTCATTCAGGGCCTCAATACTCGCCATGATCATGGCAATGCCTTCAGTGGGTCGGGCTGCGGCTGGAAGTGTGTTGCTGATGTCTTTATAGCTGGCCAGTTTTACGCCTCTGGTGTTGTTTTCGATAAGTTTTTGCGGATCACCTTGCAACCACAGTGTGTCCCTGCCGAATCCGGCTTCACTGCTCATCGCCGATCCGACAATAATCAATGAGCGGTTTTCAGTACCGATGGCCAATAATGAAGGTTTTGCACTGATCGCAAGGTTTTTGTCGTAAAAGGCAACCAGGTCGGCGTGAATTCCAGGGTCTAGAATTGTTTTTATGCCTTTGGTCAGGTGGTCCGCTCCTAGTGCATACACCAAGAGGTCGACTACTTGTATTTCGACGTTCCCTTCTTTGTTTTTAAATGCCAGTTCCAGCTTTCCTGTCTCTAAGCGTGTAACTTTCGTAAGCTTTAAAACACTTCTGACTTTCTCGAAGTCTTTTTCTATGGTGCTGTTTCTATTGCCGGCGGGAAAGGCTTCGGTAAAACGAGCTTCCGCGTCCCATGGGTTCTCGCCGCTGCCGGGACGCGTGAACCATACAAGAACGTTCATTTCTCGCATGACGGCTAATTCTACTACCCATGCGGCTGTCGCCGAGCCACCGTAAACGGCGACAGTGGATCCAGCGATAGCTGCCTCTTCAGGCATCTTCCAGCCAGGATCCATGAACTCATTGCCCCCGACGATCGAGCCCTTGAATGACTCGATATCAACCTCGACGGGCTTGTTTTCCTCCTCCATCAACGCCCGCGCGGTGCCGGGCCCCATTGCAACAATTACTTGCTCACAGGTAATCCGTCCACCCACACTGCCGGTCAGTTTCAGAGAGTAACCGGTCCCGGTTTTGCTTATGTTGGTGACATAGGAGAGGGGGATCTGGGCATGGCAATGTTGTTTTAGATAGTACTTTACGACGGTCGAGAAAAGCCCCGCCTTCATGAAGTCGGCTCCAGGAACCGGCTGGCCGGAAAAACCACGGTCTTCGCGGCCATGGCCTAGAAGGTTGCCTGAGAGTAATTGCTGTGGTTGTCCCATGGCATGGTTCGGTGACATGTTTTGCCACAGGTCCGGGCCACCCATCAAATAGATATCGCCCAGTGTTTTATTAATGGACTTTAAGTACTGCTGGATTGAAATGAGATAAGCGGCCGCCGAAATACCTGTTCCAATGACGATTGTATTGGGCATGATTCACATCCTTGATGTGTGTTGGGGAGCTTTCGGGTAGGTTTGCCTTTTGAGTTGTGTTTTTGGGACACTCCAACACCCACCCCGCCAACTTTCCCGGTACTTTAACCATCAATACATTTCAACATCCCTTGCACTGCGAAACGGGACAGGCGCTACTCCAACACCCACTCCGCCAACTTCCCCGTCACTTGGGTCATCAACACATTCTCGACATCCCTGGCCCCCGCCGCACTGCACTTGGCCAACACCGCCTGCACAATCCCGGCATCAAACTCGAATTGCTTGCCGGTCGCCGCTTTGTACCGTGCACGTAACTTCTCAAGCTTGGCCAACACAATCCCTTCCAGCGTCGCTTCATCCAGCGGCCGATACTCCACCACGGTCATGCGCGCCAAAAACGCCGGTCGAAACGCTTGTAGCAGCACCTTATGCAGCGCTTCGTTAAAGGCATCGGTGCCCAACTGCGCCACCGGTGTATCGAGCAGCAACTCAGCCCCAACATTGCTGGTGGCCAACATCACGGTGTTTTTAAAGTCGACCACCAACCCGGTCCCATCCTCCATCACGCCTTTATCGAAGACGTTATAAAACGCCTCCAACACATCCGGATGCGCCTTCTCGATTTCATCCAGCAACACCACCGAATACGGTTTGCGCCGCACCGCTTCGGTGAGCACGCCACCGCTGCCATAACCGACATACCCAGGCGGGGCGCCTTTGAGTTGGCTGACGGTGTGGGCTTCCTGGTATTCCGAGAGGTTGATGCTGATCAGGTTGCGTTCGCCGCCGTACAACGCGTCGGCCAAGGCGTAAGCGGTTTCGGTTTTGCCGACGCCCGTGGGACCGACCAACAGGAACACCCCGACCGGTTTTTGCGGGTCGGTGAGGCCGGCGCGGTAGGCTTGCAAGCGTTGGGCGATGGTGCCGAGGGCGATGCTTTGGCCCATGACGCGTTGGCCCATTCGTTGGCCGAGGGTGCGCACGGCGTGGGCTTCGTCGGCGAGCATTTTGCCGACCGGGATGCCGGTCCAGCCGGCGATCACGGCGGCGACGGTTTTGGTGTCGACCTGTTCTGGCACCAGCGGGTCGTCTTGGCGGATCGCGTCGAGTCCGGCTTCCAGTCGCACCAGTTCGGCAGCCAAATGATCGATGCGGCTGTCGGTGCCTTCGTCCGGTTTGTCGCTGTCGGCGCGTTCGCTCAACGCCAGTAACTCACGGCGGGTTTCCAGCAGTTCGCGCACGGCGACCCGTTCTTCGTTCCAACGGGTTTCCAGTTCACGAATGGCCTGCACGTTGCCGATAGATTCGCTTTCCAGCAGGGTGATGCGCTCGCGGTGATCGAGCCCGGTGGCTTGTTCCCGGCGCAGGCGTTCGACTTCATCCTTGAGGCTGTTCTGCCGATGGCGCAGGCTTTCCAGCGGTGGCGGCACGTCATGCTGACCGAGGGCAACCCGGGCGCACGCGGTGTCGAGCACGCTGATGGCTTTGTCCGGTAGCTGGCGGCCAGAGATGTAGCGATGGGACAGTTTCACTGCTTCATGAATCGCCGCGTCGAGCACTTGCACGCCGTGGTGTTGCTCCAGTTTGGCGGCGACGCCACGAAGCATTTCTACGGCGGTGATTTCGTCCGGCTCCTCGACTTGCACCAGTTGAAAACGCCTCGCCAGCGCAGGGTCTTTCTCGAAGTATTTTTTGTACTCCAGCCACGTGGTCGCGGCCAGGGTGCGCAACTCGCCGCGGGCCAACGCCGGTTTCAGCAGGTTGGCCGCGTCGCTGCCACCTTCCGCGCCCCCGGCACCGATCAGGGTGTGGGCTTCGTCGATGAACAAAATGATCGGTTTCTCCGCGCTGCGCACGGCGTCGATCACGCCTTTGAGGCGTTGCTCGAACTCGCCTTTGACCCCGGCGCCGGCCTGCAACAAACCGAGGTCGAGGACCCGCAGGCTGACTTCTTGCAGCGATGGCGGCACGTCCCCGGCGGCGATGCGCAGGGCCAGGCCTTCGACTACAGCTGTTTTACCGACACCGGGAGCGCCAACCAGGATCGGGTTGTTCTGTCGGCGCCGCAGCAGGATGTCGATGCACTGACGGATCTCGCCGTCGCGCCCGACGATGGGGTCGATGCGCCCGGCATGGGCGTCGGCGGTCAGGTCCTGGGTGTATTGATCGAGCACCGAGTCTTGCTTCGGCTGCGGGTTTCCCGGAACAATCGGGCGCACGCCACCAACGTGTTCGCGTGAGCTTTCGGTCCATTCCAGCAGGTTGCTGCGCAGCGCCTCCCGGGGAATCTTCAGCAGCGATGAAGCACTGTTGAGCAGCAGACTGCGGCGCTCGTCGCGGTCGATCAAGGCCAGCAGCAGCAAGCCGGAACGAATGCTGTCCAGCCCCAATACACTGGCCTGGACCACCGCGTCTTCCAGCAAGCCAATGGTGTGCGCCGACAGCGCGGGAGTGCGGGTGCTGCCGGATTTGAACAGTTCCAGCGCCTTGTTGATTTCGGCGCTCAGGGCGTCGCGCTCCAGGCCAAAACGCGGCAGCAGCCAGGCGAAGTCACCCCCTCGATGTCCAGCAGTTCCAGCAGCAAGTGCTCGATTTCGACGTAATGATGACCCCGTTGCAAGCAGCGTTGCGCGGCCCGTTCCAGGGCGCGGCGGTTGTCGGGGTTGAGGCGTCCGATCAGGCTGGCCAGTTCCATGTTCAGGTGATCTCCAGCTGACGAAGGCGGGTTTCGATTCGTTGCACGGCGAGGCTGGTTTGCCGTTGCAAGCCGCCGTTCCAGCTCAACAGCGGCGGTGCCTCGCGACTGAGTTTCATCGGGCCGGCACCGCGCACCAGCAACACCAGCGTGCAATCCAGGTCGGGGCCGAAATACAGCGCGCTAAGGCTGGCCAGCGCCGGGTGGGCTTTGCCGTCCGGCAAAAAGCGCGCGGCCTGGGCTGAGTTCAATGGGCCGACGGTCAGGCGAATGCCGGCGTGTTCGTCCCAGACTCGCGTGCCGGCCACCGCCGTGCGGCCCAGTTGCAGGTTGCGCCCACCCGGTTTCATAAGGCTGCGACTGGCGAGCGGGATTTCTCGCCAGGCGCCTTCGTAGGCACTGAGTTCAACCGGCAACTCAAACTGCTCGCGCACAATTGCCGCGAAACCGGCGAGTGAGCGACGGCCGTCGGCGAACAGCGCGCTGCACGCCAACACAGCGGAATCGGGAACAGCCTGGCGTTCCTGCAAGGCTTTGGGCAGCAACCCGGTCAGCGCGCGCAATTGCGCCTGTACCGCAGACGCGCCGGGAACGGTGAACCCGATGGCGATTCGATGTTTGCGCATCACCTTATAAAGCAGGCTCAGCAAGCGATGCTGGAACAGGTCGAGGAATTCGGCCGGTGCATGATCCTTGGCCCGGGCCCGTTGTTGCAGCCATTCCTGATAGGCGTAGGGCAGGGGGCCGTCCGGCCCGCCGAGGCCAAATACCGGTGTGCTGAGGGTCGGTTGTTGGCCTGCTTCCTGAGTCAGGCTTTCGATTTCGCTGGCGGCGAACAGCGGCGTCAACGGCCCGCGCAAGCGAATGGCTTCGGCTTGCGGCGAAGTACCGCTGCCCAGGGATTCGGCCTGCGGGTGTTCACGCTCCAGCAACAGCAAGGCCTGCAACAGTTCAAACGCTTGTGGATCGCGCCGCAGTTTTTCACTCAGGTTCAGAGGGACAGCGGCATTCCAGCTTGGGGTTGCCATGTTTTCACCTCCTTGTCTGACTGGACCAACACCGTGCGCACAAAGCGGTTAGCCGTGGCATACAGCGAAAAAACTGCGCCAGTACCGCCGAAAACAACACCGCGCTGCTGCCGACGAAATGCTGCGAATCGAGTTGCAGCCGCACCTCCAGCCCATTGCGCCAGCCGCGCCAGGCGTCTTCGCCGACATGGCCGATAACCCGTTCGCAACCCAGGCTCAGCAATCCTTGGATTTGCCGCAGGGCACTGGCCTCGTCCCGCAAGTTGTGCAGTTGGAGGATTTCCTTGAGTGCATCCAGCGCTTTCGGTCCTTCGACCAGCGACAAATGATTGAGGGTCAGTTGCGACACCAATCGCCAGCGCGATTCACCGTCCAAGCGCGGCAAGCTTTGCGGACTCGGCGGGTTGCGCAGCCGTGCCCACGCCACCGGCCCCGGCCGTTCGAAACCCAGCGCAGTGCCGGCTGGCAGGCTTTGGGCCAGGTGTCGATTGGTGCACAGCAATTCGGCGGTGAGGCTGAATTCGACGAACTCCGAGAGCGGGTCGAGCCGGGTGTCGACCAGGCTGAGCATCAGGTCGGTGCCCAGCCGATTGGGGGTCATGCCGCTGACCCGTCGCGCATGCCAGTAGCATTGTTTGTCGCCGCCACCGTGTTGACTGCCGTAATACGCTGGCACCCGTTGCACGCCTTGACGGGTCGTGGCGCGAACCGCGCGGATGCTGTGGATCTCGACGCTGTTTTCCCGGTGACTGTCGGCCACCAAGCGGTATTCGCTACGGGTGCCGTCCGGGCGCAAAGGTTCTGAGGTCCGCGGGAACAGGTTGATCGCTGGCGCGCAACCGAGGGCGATGTCGCTGGCCTGAAGGTGCATGCGATTGGTCGGCGGCCGGTCGAAGACGATGTATAGAAACAGCGTCTGGCTGTCGCTGCTGGCGCCGGCCAATGGCAGGTCGAAGAAGTTGAATTTGTCCGGGAAGGCGAAGTATTCGGCGAGCAGGCGCATGCCGGGGTGCACACCGTCCTCGTCTGGCAGCAAGACTTCATCACTGGCAAACCCGACAATCTGCGGCAACCCCGCCAGCTCTTTGGGCACGCTGCCCGCCGGTCCGGCCAGTACCTGCGTGGCATGGGCGCCGAGCAGGTCATACAGGCAGGCATTGATCACCGGCGACGCGGCCAGATGGATGCGCAGATGCTGGATATTGAGCTGCGACCACTGACTTTCGCCCAGGCAACGCAAACTCAGGCGTAGCGCCGATCGGGCCTGGGCCACGCCGGTCAGGGCCTGGGCTTCGTCGCTGCCCAGCAGCAGGGCCTCATTGATTTCCACCGGCCACAGTCGAACCGCGGCGCTGGTGCGAAAGTGGATGTTTTCGCCTTTGCTGGTGGTGACGAATAACGGCGTATCCCGTGGCAATGGATAACCACCCGCGATGTTGCCTTTGCTCGGGTCCGGCTCGAACTGCACGATCGCGCAGGACGGCAGCGGGCGCATGGCCAAAGGGTAAAGTTGTTCCAGCAGGGCATCGCTGAATTCGGCGTAGTCGTCATCGAGGCGCCGTTGCAGGCGCGCCGCCAGCAGCGCGAAGCCTTCCAGCAGTCGTTCGACATGCGGGTCGGGGCATTCGCCGGGGGACAGTTCCAGGCGTCGGGCAACCTTGGGATAACGCTCGGCGAAAATACTCCCGGCGTGTCGCAGCCAGGTCAGCTCACGTTGGTAGTAGTCGAGCAGTTGCGGGTCAATCGAGTCGCTCATGACGCACCTCAAGGCCATCGCGGGCCTTCTCGATGACAAATGCCACGGGCCAGTGCTGCTGGCCGCTGCGCAATTCGCCAAGCAGGCGAATGCTCAGTTGCTGCGGTTGGCCGGGGACCGGATTGACGTGAACCTCGCCCAGTTTCAGGCGCGGTTCAAATTGATTGATAGCCTCGCGCACTTCCCGCGCCAACTGACGACGGTCATCGCTGCGCTGCTGTTGCAGGGCGGTCCAGTCAGCGATGCCGTAGTCGAGAATGCTCGGTGGGGAGGTCAGGGCGCGCGGGCCGCGTCGGGTGTTGAACAGGCGTGACAACTCCGTTTGTACCGATTCGAGCAAGCCCTGGCGGTCGAACACCTGCACGGTATCGCTATCGCCTGTTGCGAGACGCTCGAACAGCGGGGGAGGATGCCGGTGCCTGCCATGGCCGACGCGTCCGCTTACTTGGCTTTGATGAGTTTGTTGGCGGCCAGGTCCCAGGTCGAGGCAGCCGTGCCTTCCTTGGTGCCGTCGTCTTTCTGCGCGGTGAGTTCCCATTTGATCTTGGTGAAGTTCAGGGAGATGGTTTCCACCGGTTTGCCGCCGGTGCCGCCACTGACGCTGACATTGGACAGCACCACGTTGGTCAGGGTGTAGATGATGAACGGCATCAGTTGGCCGCTGCCTTCGGAGGCGTTACGGCCGATGGTGATCTTGGCTTCCGGGATCGGTTTGCCGGCGCAGCAATATTCGTTGAGCGACGGGGTGGAACTGTCGACGAATTTGGTCAGGGTGAACTCGCCGATGTGCGGCTTGCCGGAGGTTCGCTCCGAGTTGCTGACGTCGTTGGTCACCTGCATCGCCACGTTGTGGCTGTAGGACATGACTTCGATTTTGTCCTTGTAGCCCTCGAGCAGACTGTCGCCTTTGATGTCGCCGCCGAGGTCGAGAATGATTGCATCCATCGCATGAAACTCCTGAAGGTTATCGCTATAGGCACGTGGGTGAATGCCCAATGCCAATCAATTAAGCCGAACACTGAACCTGATAAGCCAAACACCGAACCTGTGGAGCTGAATACTGAACCTGAGAGCAGAACACTGAACCTGTGGCGAGGGAGCTTGCTCCCGCTGGACTGCGTAGCAGGCCCATTTGTTGGGGCCGCTTCGCGCCCCAGCGGGAGCAAGCTCCCTCGCCACAGTTTTTCAGTAGAGCCACAGAACTCAGTAGAGCCACAGAACTCAGTAGAGCCACAGGACTCAGTGGGGCCACAGGTTTAGTGGGGCCACAAGTTTCAGCTGTCAGGCTGCAACCGGTGGCGGCAGGGTGGCGACCAGGCGGATCGAGGCGGTCAGTTCTTCGAGCTGGAAGTGCGGCCGCAGGAACACCGTGGCCTTGTAGGCGCCCGGCTTGCCGGCGACTTCGGTCACGTCCACTCGGGCTTCACGCAACGGGTACTGCGCCTTGATCTCTTGCGGCGCGTTATCGTTGATCAGCACGTAGTCGGCGATCCAGTTGTTGAGGTAGGTCTGCACGTTGTCGCGGGTCATGAAACTGCCGACCTTGTCGCGCATGATCACCTTCAGGTAATGCGCGAAGCGCGATGCGGCGAGCACGTACGGCAACATCGCCGAAATCCTCGCGTTAGCGTTCGCCTCGTTGGTGTTGTAGAGCTTGGACTTGTTGGTGGTCTGGCCACCGAAGAACACCGCCACGTCGCTGTTTTTCTTGTGGCACAGGGCGATGAAGCCGAGGTCGTTGAGCTCTTTTTCCCGGCGGTCGGTGATCGCCACTTCGGTCGGGCATTTGAGCGACAGGTCGCCGGAACTGGTGCGGAAGGTATGCGCCGGCAGCCCTTCGACCGCGCCGCCGCCTTCAGCGCCGCGAATCGCCGCGCACCAGCCGTACTTGGCGAAGGCTTCGGTGATGCGTTGCGACAAGGCCCATGCGGCGTTGCCCCACAGGTATTTGCTGTGGTCGCTGCCGTTGACGTCTTCAATGTAGGTGATGCCTTCCACCGGCGAGGTTTCCGGGCCGTACGGCAGGCGCAGCAGGAAGTGCGGGAGCACCAGTGACACATAGCGCGAGTCTTCGCTTTCGCGGAAAGAGCGCCATTTGATCAACTCCTGGCTCTCGAAGACTTTCGACAGGTCACGCGGTACGGCCAGTTCGGTGAAGCTGTTCATGTCGAACAGCCGTGGGCTGGCGGCGGCTATGAACGGCGCGTGCGCAGCAGCGGCGACGTTCGACAGTTTCTCCAGCAGGCCGATGTCCTGCGGGTGTCGGCCGAAGGTGTAGTCACCCACCAGCAGGCTGAACGGATGGCCGCCAAAGGTGCCGTACTCTTCTTCGTAGATCTTTTTGAACAGCGCGCTCTGGTCGAACTCGACGGCTTTTTCCAGGTCGTTTTGCAGCTCTTTTTGGGTCACGTTGAGCAGACGCAGTTTGAGCCGGGAACTGGTTTCGGTGTTTTGCACCAGCAGGTGTAAGCCACGCCAGGAGGCTTCGAGTTTTTGCATGTCGGGGTGGTGCAGCACTTCGTTGAGTTGCGCGCTGATCAGCTTGTCGATCTTGCTGATGCGGTCGTTGATCATCGCCACGGTGTCCTTGTCGATGGCCATGCCTTCGTCGAGTACCTGGATGGCGAATTCCGCGAGCATGTCGCGGGCATAGTCCTGCTGACTGTCGTCATGGGCCATGCGGCCGTCGGCGATGATGCGGTCTAGCAGGGACAGGCTTTCTGTGGTGCTTTCACTGGTTTTGGCGGCGGCTGAAGCAGGCATGGCAACTTCTCCCTAAGTGATTGAGTGATCAGGCTTGCGGTTCGGCCGGCGCTTCGCTGTCGCCTGCGGCAGCAGGGGCAGCAGGGGCAGCAGGGGCTGGGGCTTCCGGACGGGCAGACTTGATCTCTTGCAGGCCTTCGGTGTTGGCGATGACATCGCGCAACAGCTTGTCCAGATCGTCATTGCCGTCGAGCTTGGTCAGCAGGTCGCGCAGGCGCTGGCGGGCTTCGAACAGGCGCCGCAGCGGCGTGACCTGCTCGACCACTCTCACGGGGTCGAAGTCGTCGATGTGCTTGAAGTTGAGCTCGATGTTGAGCTTGCTGTTGTCGCCGGGGGTGAGGGTGTTGTTGACCTGCAAGGTGGCGCGGGGAGCGATCGAGGCAAGCACTTCGTTGAAGTTGTCGCGGTCAATCTCGGTGAAGCGTCGTTCGGTCAGCTTGGGAAGGGCGTTGAGGGGTTTGCCGGAAAGGTCGGCGAGAATGCCCACCACCAACGGCAATTCTTTTTCTCGATCGCGTTGCCGATTTCGACGTCGTAGGTGATTTGCACCCGGGGTGGGCGAACCCTGTCGAGCTTGTGCTGAGTACTTTCTGCCATGTTGGTTGACTCCGATGCATGAGCGGGCGCAATGCATCGGGAGGCCCGTTCATCGCTTTCCCTTGCTGGACCGTAGGTTAGAAAGGGTGGCAGATGGACCTGTCGTTCCTTTGACAAACCTTCCTCATTCGCCGTGTGGGCCGAACTACCCAAGACGCTAGAACAGGTCTATAAAAAAGCAAGGGAAAACCTTTTTAGGACCGTCATGAGAAAAGGAAAATTCATTTTGTCTGCACGTTTTTTTGCCTGCGCTGTGCTCTTGTCCCTCGCCGGGTGTTCGTTATTCGGGCCACGGGTGGACCTCGACAGCCTGACCATCGACGTCGCGCCGAAGGCCAACGACGACACCCCGATTGCCGTGGATTTCATTGCGGTGAATGACCCGGATCTGCTCAAGCAACTGTCGGGCATCACCGCCCGCCAGTGGTTCACCGAGCGTGAGCAGTTCCAGCGCGACTACCGGCAGTTGATAACGGTCTGGGGGCTGGAGCTGGTCCCCGGTCAATTCATCGACAAACAACCCTTCCCGCTGGGGGGCAAGCGGGCGGCTGGACTTTTGGTCTTCGCCAGCTATAACACTCCCGGAGCACACCGGTTAAGGCTCGATGACCAGAGCAAAGCCTGGCTCAAGTTCGACAGTCGCGAGATGACGCTGCTCAGCGACAGCCCGCACTGAGTCACTCGCAACAACGCCCCGTGCGCGGCCGCACTTAGACGTCGAAAGGAATCGTATGAGCCTGTTACCTGACGCGGTTTGCTGGCATGAAGGCATGCAGTTATTGCCCCAGCATTTTCAGTTGCAAGGGCTGCGGGCAGAGGCGCTGGTCGCGCATTTTGCCCAAGCGTGTAATCCATGGTTCTGGGGTGTAAGCCGAATCGAAGTCGACCCCGGCGCACTGAGTGCCGGGCTGGTGCGGTTAATCAATCTTCAAGCGACGATGCCCGACGGTTTGCCAGTCAATCTGCTCGCCGGAGTGGGGCCGATGCTGGAGCTCAACGTCGGTGAAGCCATCAACGCCACCGACGACGCAACCGTCACGGTTTACCTGGCAGTCAGCCCGTTGTGGCGCGCCGGGCAGTTGCTGCCGCTCAAGGGCCGACTGCAATCGGTGGTCGGCGATGCGTTGCCGGATTTGACCAGCGGCGAGTACCCCGAATCGATCACCGTGTGGCGCCCGAACCCGCGCTTGTGCACGCAATTGAACAAGGCGGACTCCGTCTGCCTGCCGTTGCTGAAAATCCGCAAGGAGGGCGGCGGGTTTATCTCGTTGCCTTACACACCACCGACCCCAAGCCTGTTGCCGGAATCCGTTATTGGCCGGCGGGTGGCCGGTTTGTGTGCCAGGGCGCGGGAGAAATGCATGTTCCTCGCCGGCCGTTTGCGTCAGGCCCAGCAGGCCGGGGATCAGGACGACGCGGTAGAAATTCGCCGTCAGTTGACCGCGCTCTGGGCGCGGCTGCCGGAGGTCGAAGGCACGCTGGGCAGCCGCCAGGCGACCCCGCAGACCTTATACGGCGTGTTGCTCGGGCTGGCCGGCGCATGGTCGGCGCTGGACCCGTTGGCCGGTGTGCCGCCGTTCGCGCCGCTGGATTTTCTTGAGCTGCAACGCGGTTATGAGGCGGTCCTCGACTGGCTGGAGAAAACCCTCGAATTGATTCGCGCCGGCTATCGCAGCCTGCCGTTTGCGCGCAGCGAACAGAGCTTCTCGATTCAACTGCCCGACGATCAGCCGAGCCAGCGTCTGGTGATCGGTTTGCGCATGCCTAACGGCGTCAGTGATCACGCCGCGAGTGAATGGCTGAGCGGCGCGATCATCGCCTCGCAGCCGCACATCCCGTTGCTCAGTCGCCAGCGCATGAGCGGCTTGGTGCATCAGGCCATGAACCGCAACGAACAGGTGGCCTACAGCGTTGGCGACGATACGCGGTTGTTCGTGGTGACGGCCGAAGGCCAATGGTTCGATGGGCAGTTGCCGTTGCTGATTGCCGCGCCGGCCTCAAAACCGGCGAGCAGCCCATGGCAAGTGGTGTTGTTTGTGGCCCAGGCCAGTGAAAGTGCTTGATCAAGGAAGGGGCGTCGTATGTCTGAAGGGAATGCCGGGGCGGGTACACGGGGCCTCCACGAAGCACCGCTGAGCAGTGCCTTTCGCCAGGCCTGGCTGCAATGGTCCGAGGAATGGAGCCAGTTGCCCAGGGACGGTGATGAGGCGGCGTTGGTCGAGGCGGTGGTTGAGATGTCCACGCAAATCTCCCAGCGACTGTGGCGCACGGCATTCGCCCGGGTTGGCGATGGGGCGACCGAGCAAGTCAAGGCGCTGGTCTATGCCTTTGTCGCGCTGATCGATGAAACCCTGGTGTTTACTCCGTGGCCGGGCCAGTCCGCGTGGCAGGAAAAACCCCTGGAGTCGAGGATGTACGCCAGCCGACAGGCCGGTGAGCGGCTGCCAACCGCCATCAAGGAATTGCTGGAGGAGCAGATCCCCACCACCCGCGACCTGGCCAATGTCTATTTGCAATGCCTGGTGCTCGGGTTCGAAGGGCGGCTGCGCGGTGAGCACAGTCAGGCCCAGCATGAAAAATTGCGCCTGGCGCTGTTCTCCTTTGCCTGGCAACACGAAGCCGATTATGCCGATGTCGGCGCCCGGCTGGCGCAGCCGTCAACTGTACCGCCGATTCATTTGCCGGTGCGGCTATCGATACCGGATGGCTTTCGCCTCGGAGTGGGGATTTTGGCCATGCTGCTATTGCTGACCGGGCTGGGGCAGTTGTTCTGGCACGATATCCGCCAGGAACTGGAGCCGGTGTTGCAGATGACCGACTCGGTCAGCGTCTCGGAGCAAGACTCATGAGCACCCTGCAGATGATTGGCTTGATCGTTGCGGTGCTGTTGCTGATCGTGATTATTGCCGTGGCGCTCTGGTGGTTGCGTACCCAGAGCGGGGCGGCGATTCGCAGTTTCTATGCGGCCGTGCGGCACATGGAGCAGGAGCAAGGCGCCCAGGACCGCTATCAGATTCCTTGGTTGTTGATGCTCGGCAACGAAACCCAAGGCACGCAATTGTGCACCGAATGGCGCTTGCAACCGACCGACAAACCGGCCTGGTTCGGGCGCTGGTGGTCGGACCCCGAAGGCGCGGTGCTGGTGGTGCCGCAAGCGCTGTTCCTGCCCGACGAAGGCATGAACCTGCAACGGGGCGGCTGGTGGCGTTTGCTCGGGTTGATCTTGCGCCTGCGCAGCAAACGGCCGCTGGACGGAGTGATCTGGACCGTGCCGGTCAGCCATCTGGCCAATGTCGAACAGGCCGCGAACCTCGGTTTGGCGGCGCGTCGGCGCTTCATTGATTTGCTGCAGCGCTTTGGCTTGAGCCTGCCGGTGTACGTGGTGATTACCGGCATGGAAGAGCTGCCGGGCTTTCAGGAGTTGATCAGCGCGCTGCCGCAAGAGAGTCGCGAGCGAATGCTGGGCTGGTCTTCGCCCCATGGCCCTGAAGCCGTCTGGCATTCGCAATGGAGTGACCAGGCGCTGGATCAGGTCCATCGCGCCTTGTCGGAATCAATCATCGAAATCGGCACCTTGGCCGGCCATTTGAGTGGCGAGTTATACGGTTTACCGGAACGTCTTGAGGCATTGCGGCGCAACCTGCAAACCCTGTTGGAGCCGGTATTCCAGGGCAATGCCCAGGGTGAGGCGCCGCGTTTTCGCGGGGTGTATTTCACCGCCAACCAGCCTGCCGAAGACGCGCTCGACGGGTTTGACGCCGATGACAGCGACTTGCAGCAGAGCGCCTTCGCCCGGCAGTTGTGGCAGCGGCGGGTGGTGGCCGAACGAGGCCTGGCCCAAGTGGTGCCGCGTCTTTTGCGCCTGCGCCAGCGTTGGCAGCGTCTGACCGGGGGATCGCACTGGTGGTCGGGGTGATCTGGATTGCCGGGATGCTCTGGGTCTGGCGGGACTCGGTCAATGACGCCCATGAACTGTCGCGCCTGTTGCAAGGCGCACAGAAGAACTACATGGCGGTCACTGATGAGTCCCATCGTCTGGAAGCGACCCGACGCAACGTTCAGGGCTTTTGGCGAGTCCTGGAGAAAGCCCCGCGCTGGAGCTACACATCGCTGGTCTTTCCCACTTCCTGGTTTTCGTCCCTGGACGTGCAACTGGAGAATGAATTGCGCAGCACCGCCCAAAGCCAATGGTTGCAACCGTTGCACGACTTGTTGATCGCGGATCTGGCGCAGCTCAAGGCCATTCGCAACACCGAACGTCGTGGCAATGTCGAAAGTGAAGACCCGGCCCAGTGGCAAAACTACGTCAAGGCCAAGGATCTTGTAGAACGGGCGGTACGCCTTGAGCAACAGAACCAGTGGTTCAATCAGGCTCTGAACAACCCGAAGGGGCCCCTCGAAGACGTGGTGACGCTGAGCAACAACGCGTTGTCCCTGAACCTCAATCTTGGCACCTTGCGCCGCGCCGGTTTCTACAACCGGGTGCTGCTGGATGCCAATGGCGACAGCTTGAAACCGCTGGACCTGACGCCAGAGCGCCCGGCAATCAAGGAGAACTTTTCCGGGCTGATGGAGCATTGGCTCGACCAGTACTTCCTGGCCGACAACTTTGTGCGCCAGGCCGGTTATCTCAAGTTGCACTTGGAGCAGCTCGAGGCCGGCAGTGGTAACTCCCTGACCGAACTTGAAGATCTGCGGGCGCTGATCGACGACCTGCAAGGGTTGGTCGGCCTGACCAACTCGGCCTGGAGTCGCGGCAAGGGCCAGGACCTGGTGCCCGGTTATCGCGAGATGATGGACAAGGTGCGCCAGAGCGCTTTGCTCGGCCCGCAGGTCGAGCAGCAACTGGATCAGCAAGCGTCGAAGTTGCAGCAGAGTTTCCGTGATCAGTGGATTGCCCAGGCCGGTTCCAGGGGCAACTTGCTGGTGCAACAAGGCAGCGGGCAGTTGGTGTTGCAGGAGCATGTCAGCCAGTTGAACACCGCTGTGCAAGCGCTGTTCAAGCGAGACTTCGTCGCCATTGCCATGCGTGCGGATGAGTCCGGTGACATGCAGGGGCAGAACGCCGACGGCGATGACCTCAACAGCGCGCTGAACTACTTCGCCAGCTACAAGAGTTACGCCGCCGAAGAACTGCCGCGCATTCCGCCGGCGTATCGCGGTGCCTTGCTCGAAGCCGCTGAAGGCGCGGCAGCCAAGGCTATGTGGTTGAGCCTCAAGGAGCACGATGATCAACCGCACGGCTACGGGACATTCGACGTGCAAGCGCCGCAAGCGGTGGCCTTGCAGAAAGCCTTTATCGAGTTACGCCGCAGCGACCTGGCGACGCGTCTGCAAAGTGCCTTGAACCGGCGTGCCATGGCTCAGGTCGTCGGCGGTCTTGATGAAATCACCGCGCAGCCGCTGTTCAGCGGGCGCACCGAAATCAGTCAGTGGGACGGCTCGAAAAACCTTGGCCTGCAACTGTATGGCGCCAGTGATGTGCAGGATTTGAAGCTGAGCCTCAAGCAGCAATTCAACACCATGCTCGGCATCACCGAGCGCCGGACCTCCGCGCTGGAATGGCTGAAAACCCAGCAGCAGACGCTGTCGGCGCTGGATTATGAGCGGGTGACGCAATTCAGCGCCCTCAATGACGAACTGCTCAAGTACAAGGATTCGAACCCCGCCAGTTCGCCGGCCCAGATCGAGCAGTTGGTGAGTCGCGACTTTATCGAAATGGATGCGACGTCCTGCGGGCAGATCCTGCAAACCGCCAGCCTGTCCGGCGGGCGCGGGACGTTGGCGTTGCGTGCACTGGAATTACAGCAATCGGCCATGCAGCGTTGCCAGTTCCTGCAACAGCAACAAGCTTCGGCGGCGTGGAACGACCTGGCCAACTACTTCAATCAATACTTGGCCGAGCGCTTTCCGTTTGCCAATGGGATACAGGCGACCGACGCCGACCCGGCGCGGGTCCAGCACTTTCTGGAGTTGATCGACAAACGCCTGCCGGTGGCTCAGGCCGGATTGGTGATCAGCCAGACCCCGGAACGGCTGGCCGCTGAAGATTTTCTCAACCGTTTGAAGCAGGCCAGCACCTGGCTGGGCCCACTGTTTGTGCGGGACAAGAGCGGCATCCTCGGGGTTGAGATGGACGTGCGCTGGCGCACCGATCGCGAGGAGGAGCGCGGCGCCGATCAAGTGATCGCCTGGAGCCTGAATGCCGGCAACCAACAAATCAACTACCCCGGCGACGCTCAACCGAACTTGCGCTGGATGGTCGGCCAACCGGTGCGGCTGACCTTGCGTTGGGCCCGAAACGGCTCGCAGCGGCCGGCCAACGATCCGCTGCAGCCGAGCCTGATGGTGCGCGATCTGGAAGCCGGTTGGGAGTATGGCGGGCCTTGGTCGTTGCTGCGCCTGATGCGTTCGCACCAGTCAGTGCAGCGCCAGCCGAGCATGGATTACACGGATTTTCCGCTGATGTTGCGCCTGCCGGTGACGGCGTCGTCCAGCACGGCTGAGCAAACCCTGATGTATGTGCGCCTGTCGTTGATGAGCCAGGGTTCCAAGCTGCCGTTATCCATTCAACCGCTGCCCACCCGGGCCCCGCGTTCGCCGTTTATGCAGACCCGGGCGACCGCATCCGCCACCGCCATGAATCAGGAGGAGGGCTTGTGAATATGCCTTCAACAGCGTTGCCGGAACTGATTGACCGCTTGCTGGCACCGATCAGCGACGAAGCGCCCTGTGGCCTGGATTTGCGTTATGAACGTGAATTCGATCAGGCGCGGGAGCTGCGCCGGGAGGACGATACGAGCCTGCCGACCGGGGTCTGGCAGTCGTCGATCAAACGCGCCCAGTGGCCGGAACTGGAGAAACTGACCACCAGCCTGCTGCTGGAACGCAGCAAAGACCTGATGCTCAGTGCCTGGCTGGGCGAGGCCTGGTTGCATCAGGATGGTTTGGAGGGGTTGCCGGGCAGTCTCGCGCTGGTCGCCGGGTTGTGTGAGCGCTATCCCGAGCACCTTCACCCGCAGGCGGAGGATGGTGACCAATCGTGGCGGGTGATCCCGCTCGAATGGCTGGCCCGACGCTACACCGAAGTGCTGCTGACCCGGGTGCCGTTGCTCGATCCGCGTAACGGCGAGTTCGATGGTGTGTGCCTGGATGCCTGGCGGCGGTTGCAAGTGCAGCAGGTGTTGGCCAATGACAGCAAAGGCGCGAAAACCTCGGCAGAAACCGCGCGCAGTGAGCAGAAAAAACTCACCGAGCAGATCCGCGCCACGCCGTTGTCCTTCTGGTTGCGCAGCCAGGGCAGTTTGCTGTTGAGCATTCAGCATCTGCAACGGCTGGAAGCCTGGAGCGACCTTTATCTCGGCGCCCAGGCCCCGGGTTTCAAAGCCTTGCAGGATGTCATCGAGGCGTTATTGACGCTGGTTCAGGAGTTCATCGCCATGCACCCACGACACTCCACCGAGGCTCCTGTCGAAACAACGCCCGAAGTGGCATCAAGTCCTGCGGATGTGGCCGCGGCGCCACAGGTTTTTCGCGAGCCGGCGAGTCGCGAAGAGGCGTATCGGCAATTGTTATTGATCGCCGAATACCTGGCCCGCACCGAACCCCACAGCCCCGTGCCGTACTTGATCCGGCGAGGCGTGGAGTGGGGCAACAAACCCCTGAGCGAATTGTTGGGTGAATTGATCTCGGCTGATGCTGAGTCCCGGCGACTCTGGACATTACTCGGCGTCCTTTAGCTTTTGTGGGAGCGAGCCTGCTCACGATAGCGGCCTAGCAGTCAACATTGGTGTTGAATGTGATGACCTCATCGCGAGCAGGCTCACTCCCACAATGGATTATGGTCGTCCACAAATACTCGGCTCACCACATAACAACTGTGGGAGCGGGTTTGCTCGCGAAAGCGGTTTTACAGTCAACATCGGTGTTGAATGTGATGGCCTCTTCGCGAGCAAGCCCGCTCCCACAATGGGTTATGTGTGTGGTCGGGAAACCGAGTGTCAGACAGTCCGGGTCACTACGGGTGTCGGCAGGGCTATCGGTGTCAGCACCGGCCTGCCGGCAAAGAACGCCACCAGGTTTTTACCCACCAATTCCACGGTGCCTTGGGTTGCTTCCGGCGATAGCCCGGCGACATGCGGCGTCAGGACCACGTTAGTCAAGGCCTTGAGGGCATCGGGTACCTTGGGCTCGTGGTCGTAAACGTCGAGTGCAGCGCCGCCGATCCTGCGTTGTTCCAGTGCATTGATCAGGTCTGCCGTGACCACGACGCTGGCCCGGGCAATGTTGACCAGGAAACCTTTCGGCCCCAGCGCGTCCAGCACCTGTCGATTGATCAGGTGTTGGGTGCCGAGCCCGCCGGGGGTGGCGACGACCAGGAAGTCCGACGCCCGCGCCAGTTCTGTCGGCGTCGAGCAGTAGCTGTAGGGCACGTCGCTGCGGTGCTGGCGGTTGTGGTAACTCACGCTCATGTCGAAACCATTGGCGGCACGCTTGGCGATGGCCATGCCGACCGCGCCGAGCCCGAGAATGCCCAGGCGTTTATCGGCAAGGGACGGGCGCATGATTTTCGGCCATTCGCCACGGCGCACGGCGGCATCGGCTCGGGGAATATCGCGCACCAGCGACAACAGCAACGCCATGGCGTGGTCAGCCACCGAAGAGGCATTGACCCCGGCACCGTTGGTGACGGTGAGGCCACGGTCGCTGGCGGCTTGCAGGTCGACGTGTTCGTAACCGGCGCCGATCACGCAGATGATTTTCAGGGCGGGCAGGGCGGCGATTTCTTCGGCGTACAGACCCAACGGGCCACGCGTCAGCACGGCATCGATACGGGCGCCGTGAGTGGTGATGGCTTGGGCGCGCTCGGCAGGCGTCGGCGCCAGGATCAGGTGAAAGCCCTGATGCTCGAGAATCGGCAGGTAGTCATTGATGGTTTCAACCAATACCAGAACGGTTGCGGTCATGCTGGGCTCCTGTGGGCATCGGAATGTCGGGGGCTCGAATATGGGTGCAGATTGCTGATTCCAGAGCGGTTTGGCAATCACCAGGGATCGCCGAAAAGGATCAAAAGATCGCAGCCTTCGGCAGTTCCTGCACGATTGCGGTTGTCGACAACGTGTCGACGAATGCGATCAGTGTAGGAGCTGGCGAAGCCTGCGATCTTTTCAATCAATCAAAATTCAACTTCCGCCGTGTCAACGACCTTGGCGAACGCACCCTTCAAGGTCGCGTTATGGTGCTCGATGATTGCCCGGGCCGGCAGCGCAGGCGTGTCCATGCAAGTATGGGCATCGGCCACCAGCACCGGATTGAACCCCAGATCAGCTGCCGCTCGGCAGGTGCTGTCGATGCAGTACTGGGTTTTCATGCCGACGATGAACAGCTCGTCGATTCCGCCAGCCCGCAACTGCTGCGCAAGCGATGTGGCGAAAAAGGCATTGGGTTTGCCCTTGTCGAACAAGATATCAGTGCTGGCATTCAGCTCCAGATCGGGCAGCAACTGCCAAAAGGACTGCCAGCCTCGATCGGTGAACCTTGAGGGCCGGTGTGGCGCACGGCATAGATCGGCACCTTGCGCGCCCTGGCCTGGCGAATGAGCTGCTGGATGTTGGCCAGTAAGCGCTCGCCGTCGTGGGGCTTGTCCGGGCCGTTGAACAGCCCGACCTGCATATCAATGATCAAAAGTGCCGATGACATAGGTGTTTCTCCGTGAAGTGCCGAACGGACGGGAGAAACAACAAGGCCCCGTCCATTGCTGGCGGGGCCTTGGGTTTACTGCGCTGGGATTATCTCAGCCAGCCACCCCACGACCCGCCGGAAGCGGTCGTGGTGGTACGGGTGAGGTTCAGCGCAGAAAGGTTCATGAGGCCGATCATGCGGTGGGCGCTTCTGGCTTGTCAACGGCATCGTCGGCGGTCAAAAACGTGCGCGCCGCCTCGAGGATTTCATCGGACAAGGGCTCCCCACGGGTCGCTCGGGCCAGAGTCAGAGCGCCTACCATCAGTGAATACTCGACCAACGCCTGTCGTCGATCACGTTCCGCATCGCCAGAGTTGAGCAGCGAACCATAAGACTCCAGCAGTTTGTTGAGGCCTTCCATGAAGGTCTGGCGCAAGCCGCTATCGGCCGCTTCGTGGCACATGTCCCCGGCAAAGGCGACCACCGGGCAGCTGTCGCCGGGATTGTCGCGGCTGGCGGCCGACAGGTACGGATCGACCAAGGCGTGGCGGGCGGCGTTTTTGTCATCATGCTCGGCGATCCTGGCTTTCCAGCGCTCTGCCGATTGCTCGAACGCCCGACCACCGGCCTCACGGGCCAAGGCTTCCTTGGACTCGAAGTGTCCGTAGAAGCCGCCGTGGGTCAGCCCGGCCGCGCCCATCACGTCGACGACGCTGATGCCGTGGAGGCCGTGCTCACGAAACAGCCGAGTGGCCGCCTCGACGATGATTTCGCGGTTGAGGTCGGCTTGTTTGCGGGAGACTCGGGGCATCAGCGGCTCACAGGTTTGAGTGGACAGGAATCAACTGGCGTACTGGGCAATCCCGTTTCCAAACGACCAGTTCTCTTTCTTCACTTCCACCAGATTAATGAAAACATCTTCCAGGCGCACCGCCAGTTCACTGTTCAGGCTCTCGGCAATGGTCTTGTAGAGCAGTTTTTTCTGCTCCAGGGTCCGGCCTTCATTCATCGTGATCTGGATCACCACCAGGTTGTCGGTGCGCTGGATGCCCAGGTATTGGGTGTCGAAGATGAAATGCTGCTCATCGTGCTCTGCCAGGATCTGGAAATTATCGTGTTCCGGCACGCCGATCGCGCTGCGCATGGCGGCGTAAATCAACTGACCCACGCGTTTGGCGAAAGTCGGGTCCTGATGCTTTTTGATGTCAACGCGAACCAGTGGCATGGGATGACTCCAGACAGAATGTGGGTTAGTTCAAAATACATGATGGTTAACCTTTATCAAGCATGCATTTTGTCCGGCAGACGAACTGCACAATCCCGACAACAACGAAGATCCCAGTGGGAGCGAGCCTGCTCGCGACAGCGGAGTATCAGCCGACATCAATGTTGAAAGTGAAATAGCCATCGCGAGCAGGCTCACTCCCACAGGGGCCTGCAGCGCACTTGGCATCTGATCCGCATAACCATTCCTCAGCTAAGTCTTTGCTTCTGCTCATTTATCCCGGAGAATCGCGCCCCTGTTTCGGCCAGGGCGCTGCCTGTCGGGTTTTTCCGACTCGTCCTGACCGGGTAGCAACTGACCGGAATGTGGAGATCCCACCGGATGAATGATCAGGCCAATAGCGTCGACGAACGCTATGTAGCGGCGGCACCAGCGACCCTTGAGAGCTGGAATCGCCATGACACCACCTGGATGCTGGGCCTGTTTGGCACGGCGATCGGGGCCGGTACGTTGTTTTTGCCGATCAACGCGGGCCTGGGCGGTTTCTGGCCGTTGATGGTCTTGGCGGTGCTGGCGTTCCCCATGACGTTTTACGCACACCGTGGCCTGACCCGCTTTGTGTTGTCCGGCCGCGAAGGCGCGGACATCACTGAAGTGGTGGAAGAACACTTCGGCATCAAGGCTGGTGCGCTGATCACTTTGCTGTACTTCTTCGCGATCTTCCCGATCCTGTTGATCTACAGTGTGGCGCTGACCAACACCGTGGGCAGCTTCCTCGAGCATCAACTGCACATCATGCCGCCGCCACGGGCGATTCTGTCGTTTGTGCTGATCCTCGGCCTGCTGGCGGTGGTGCGTTGTGGCGAGCAGGTGATCGTCAAGGCCATGAGCCTGATGGTGTATCCGTTTATCGTCGCGCTGCTGTTTTTGGCGGTGTTCCTGATTCCGCACTGGAACGGCGGCATCCTCAGCACCGCGTCCACGCTGCCTGCACCGTCTGCGCTGCTGCACACCTTGTGGCTGGCGATTCCGGTGATGGTGTTCTCGTTCAACCACTCGCCGATCATCTCGGCGTTCGCCGTGGACCAGAAGCGTCGTTACGGTGAACACGCAGAAGAGCGCAGCTCGCAGATCCTGTCCCGCGCCCACGCCTTGATGGTGGTGATGGTGCTGTTCTTCGTCTTCAGTTGCGTGCTGACCTTGTCCCCGGCGCAACTGGCCGAAGCCAAGGCGCAGAACCTGTCGATCCTGTCGTACCTGGCCAACCACTTCAGCAACCCGACCATCGCCTTCGCGGCGCCGTTGATTGCTTTCGTGGCGATTTCCAAGTCGTTCCTGGGGCACTACATCGGCGCCAGCGAAGGTCTTAAAGGCTTGATCGTCAAAAGCGGCAAGCGTCCTTCGCCTAAAGCCCTGGACCGCATGACCGCCGCGTTCATGCTGGTGGTGTGCTGGATCGTCGCGACCCTGAACCCGAGCATCCTCGGCATGATCGAAACACTCGGTGGCCCGATCATCGCGTCGATACTGTTCCTGATGCCGATGTATGCGATCCGCAAAGTGCCGGCGATGGCGCGTTATCGCGGTCAGGCGTCCAATGTCTTCGTGACGGCGGTGGGCCTGGTGGCGATTTCGGCGTTGATCTATTCGTTGACGGCTTAAGATCAAAAGATCGCAGGCTGCGATCTTTTGATTCTGAAGGCATAAAAAACGCCGCTCCTTGCAAAGGGAGCGGCGTTTTTTATGGCCTGCGCTCAGCACCTGACTCAGAGCACACATCCAACCGGATAAACGGCTACGCTAGAGCCTGAATTTACGCGTCGTAGAGCGTGTGGATCTTTCTCTGGAGACGCTGCATGGCTCGTGCTCAAGGCGCATCGGTGCAACCCCGTACCGACACCCCTAACCGTTGGCAGGATCTGTTGGCCGGGCTGTCGATTGCCGGTTTGCTGTTGCCGGAGGCGGTGGCCTATTCGAGCATCGCCGCCGTGCCGCCCCAAGCCGGGGTGATTGCGTTGTTTGCCGGTTTGCTGTGCTACGCGCTGCTGGGCACCAGCCGGTTTGCGATTGTCTCGGCGACCTCGTCTTCGGCGGCGGTACTGGCCGCCGCCACTGCGACCCTGGCCAGCGCTGATCCGGCCTTGCGCATGACCCTGGCGATCGGCCTGGTGCTGATAACGGGCGGGCTCTTCCTGCTGGCCGGGCTGCTGAAGCTGGGCAGCGTGACCTCGTTTATCGCCAAACCGGTGCTGCGCGGCTTTGCGTTTGGCCTGGCGGTGACCATCATCCTCAAGCAGGTCGCGAGCATCGTTGACGTGCACTTGAGCAACAGCAACTTGATCCGATTCGTCCCACAGCTGCTGGAACAGTGGCCGCAGTGGAATCGGGTCGGCTTATTGGTCGCAGCCGTGGCACTGCTGGTGTTGTGGGTGTGCGCGCGGTTCCGGCGAGTGCCGGGCGGTTTGCTGGTGGTGGCGCTGGGAATTGCGGCTAGCCAATGGCTGAACCTGCCGGCCTACGGGGTGAAGCTGATCGGCGTGATCGACCTGAGCCTGGAAGTGCCGCGTCTGCCGGTGTTGCCGTTTGCCGATTGGCTGCGCCTGGGGGAATTGGCGTTTGCGATGGTGATGATTCTGTACGCCGAATCCTATGGCTCGATCAGCTCGTTTGCGCTCAAGCATGGCGACCGGGTGTCGTCGAACCGCGACCTGCTGGCCCTCGGTGCGGCGAATCTGTTGTCCGGCCTGTTCCATGGCATGCCGGCGGGCGCTGGTTACTCGGCGACGTCGGCCAATGAGGCGGCGGGTGCCAGTTCACGTCTGTCCGGCGTGGTCGCAGCGGTGGTGGTGTTGCTGATCGTCTTGACGGTGCTGCCCTACATTGCCCTGACCCCCGAGCCGATTTTGGCTGCCATTGTCATTCATGCCTTGGCGCGCGGCTTGAGCCTGCAGCCATTGGGCCGCTATTTCATCTGGCGCCGCGATCGGGTGCTGGTGATCTGCGCGGTAGCGGCGGTGTTGGTGCTGGGCGTGCTGGACGGCTTGCTGGTGGCGGTGGCGATCAGTGTGGTGCTGATGCTCAAACAGATGTCGTCGGCGGATATTCAAGTGCTGGGGCAAATGGGCAGTGGTCACGATTACGTCGATGTGCAACGCCATCCTGACGCTCAGGAGATACCCGGCGTGCTGATCGTGCGGCCCAGCGAGGCACTGTTTTTCGCCAACGTGGAGCGTATTTTGGGCGGTGCGCTGCGACTGGCGCGGCATGCGTCGCCGCCGGTGCATACGATTATTCTCAGTCTGGAAGAATCGCCGGACCTGGATGGCACCAGTATCGAAGTGCTGGAAGGGTTCTTTTTGCAGGTGCGGGCGCTGGATAAATTGTTGATCCTGGCGCGGCTCAAGCATGAGGCGCAGGCCGTGCTCTCGATGTTGCCGGCGCAAGAGTTGGAACAGGTCATTCTCAGCGGCCTGAGTGTTGACGGTGCGGTGCAACAAGCCCTCAAGTCAAACCCACAGGGTTAGTGCAAACCCTACAGGCATAAAAAAACGCCGCTCATCTCGCGATGGGCGGCGTTTTCTATTGCGTTGCAGCGTTAGGCTTGAACGACCGGAATGTTGGCGTTCGCAGCAGCTTCACGGAACTCGGCGATCTGGTCGAAGGACAGGTAGCGGTAAACATCAGCCGCCATGCTGTCGATCTTGCCAGCGTATTCCATGTACTCCTCGACGGTCGGCAGGCGACCCAGGATGGAAGCAACAGACGCCAGCTCAGCCGAAGCCAGGTAGACGTTCGCGCCGTCACCCAGACGGTTCGGGAAGTTACGGGTCGAGGTCGACACAACAGTCGAGTTCGGCTCTACACGTGCCTGGTTACCCATGCACAGCGAGCAACCCGGCATTTCCATGCGTGCGCCGGCCTTGCCGTAGATGCCGTAGTAGCCTTCTTCGGTCAACTGGTGAGCGTCCATTTTGGTCGGCGGCGACAGCCACAGACGAGTTGGCAACTGACCCTTGACCTGATCCAGCAACTTGCCGGCAGCGCGGAAGTGACCGATGTTGGTCATGCACGAACCGATGAACACTTCGTCGATCTTCTCGCCAGCAACGCTGGACAGCAGACGGGCGTCGTCCGGATCGTTTGGCGCGCAGAGCACAGGCTCTTTGATGTCGGCCAGGTCGATTTCGATGATTTCAGCGTATTCGGCGTCAGCATCGGCAACCATCAGCTCAGGGTTGGCAACCCAGGCTTCCATCGCTTGAGCGCGACGTTCCAGAGTACGCGCATCGCCGTAGCCTTCGCCGATCATCCAGCGCAGCAGGGTGATGTTGGAGTTCAGGTACTCGGTGATGGAGTCTTTCGACAGCTTGATGGTGCAACCGGCAGCCGAACGTTCAGCCGAGGCGTCGGACAGCTCGAAAGCTTGCTCGATGCTCAGGTTGTCCAGGCCTTCGATTTCCAGGATGCGGCCGGAGAAAGCGTTCTTCTTGCCTTTCTTCTCGACGGTCAGCAGGCCAGCCTGAATCGCGAAGTAAGGAATGGCGTGAACCAGGTCGCGCAGGGTAACGCCCGGTTGCATTTTGCCTTTGAAGCGCACCAGGATCGATTCCGGCATGTCCAGCGGCATAACGCCGGTGGCCGCGGCAAACGCAACCAGGCCGGAACCGGCCGGGAACGAAATGCCCATCGGGAAACGGGTGTGGGAGTCACCACCGGTACCGACGGTGTCCGGCAGCAGCATGCGGTTCAGCCAGCTGTGGATGATGCCGTCGCCCGGACGCAGGGAAACGCCGCCGCGGGTCATGATGAAGTCTGGCAGGGTGTGGTGGGTGGTCACGTCGATCGGCTTAGGGTAAGCCGCGGTGTGGCAGAAGGACTGCATTACCAGATCGGTCGAGAAGCCCAGGCACGCCAGGTCTTTCAGTTCGTCACGGGTCATAGGACCGGTGGTGTCCTGAGAACCGACGGTGGTCATTTTCGGTTCGCAGTAGGTGCCAGGACGAACGCCTTTGCCTTCTGGCAGACCGCAAGCCTTGCCGACCATTTTCTGTGCCAGGGTGAAACCCTTGCCGGTGTCGACAGGTGCTTCAGGCAGTTTGAACAGATCGGTAGGGCCCAGGCCCAGCTCGGCGCGCGCCTTGTCGGTCAGACCGCGACCGATGATCAGCGGAATACGGCCGCCAGCACGAACTTCGTCCAACAGAACCGGGGTCTTCATTTCGAAGGTGGTCAGGACTTCGTCGGTGCCGTGTTTGCAGACTTTGCCAGCATGCGGGTACAGGTCGATCACGTCGCCCATGTGCATGTTGGAAACGTCGAACTCGATTGGCAGTGCGCCAGCATCTTCCATGGTGTTGTAGAAGATTGGAGCGATCTTGCTGCCGAAGCAGAAACCGCCAGCACGTTTGTTCGGCACGTGCGGAACGTCGTCACCGAAGAACCACAGTACCGAGTTGGTAGCCGATTTACGCGACGAACCAGTACCGACCACGTCACCGACGTAGGCGATAGGGAAGCCTTGACCGCGCATTTCTTCGATCTGCTTCATCGGGCCGGTCACGCCTTGGACGTCAGGCACGATGCCTTCACGGGCCATTTTCAGCATGGCCAAGGCGTGCAGCGGGATGTCCGGGCGGGACCAGGCATCCGGGGCAGGGGACAGGTCGTCGGTGTTGGTTTCGCCGGTGACCTTGAACACGCGCAGGCTGATCTTGTCGGCCAGGGTCGGACGGTTCTGGAACCACTCGCCGTCAGCCCAGGATTGCAGCACGCCTTTGGCGTGAACGTTACCGTTCTTGGCTTTTTCAGCGACGTCGTGGAACGCATCGAACATCAGCAGGGTGTGCTTGAGTTGAGCGGCAGCGACTGGGGCCAGTTCGGCGCTGTCGAGCAGGTCAACCAGGGTCACGATGTTGTAGCCGCCCTGCATGGTGCCGAGCAATTCAACAGCGCGTTTCTTGTCGATCAGAGGGGAGGTTGCTTCGCCTTTGGCCAGGGCAGACAGGAAGCCAGCCTTTACATAGGCTGCTTCGTCCACGCCAGGTGGAATGCGATTGGTGATCAGGTCAACGAGGAAAGCTTCTTCGCCAGCCGGGGGATTCTTCAGCAGCTCGACCAGGCCTGCAGTTTGTTCGGCGTTAAGCGGCTGGGGAACGATACCCAGTGCTGCACGCTCTTCGATATGTTTGCGGTAGGCTTCAAGCACAGTTATTACCCTCATCAGTGGTCCCAAATGGGTGTCCGGGACGCTCATCCCGAAATGGCCGTACTCATGCGCTGCGTGGCGTTGTGGGCCACTTAGCCAGAATTACCGGCAATTCCTTACAGAAGCTGCTTTCAAAGTTTTACGCCTGCAGAACGGGGAGCTGATGAGGGTTGGCGTAGAGCTTTTCCCCGCTGGAAAAACCCTTCGCCAACACCGCTCTGTAGGAACGACTGTGCTCGTGACGCTTTGAAAACAGCTTCTAACGGACATTGGCGCCTTAAAAGGCTGGCTGATTCTACGGCAAAAAAATTAAAGGTAAGTCAGGGGCTATTGGACTTTGGTGGCGTGCCGCGTTGCCGGGTCAACGTGCGCGAGGCAAGGCGCGGGCATCCGTCGCGGCCGTCATCAAAGTCCAATAGACCCTGAGGCCCTCAAGATTGAGGGGTGATCAATGTTGGACAAAGGGCTAACATGCGGACCTGTTCTGCTTTCCCGTGTTTTGCCTACCTATGCCCAATCAGACCATCAAGACCCCCTGCGTCGGCCTCTGCTCCACCGTTTACGGTGACCTGGTGTGCCGTGGCTGCAAGCGTTTCCACCACGAAGTGATCAACTGGAACGGTTACAACGAGGAAGAAAAGCGCGCGGTGTGGCTGCGTCTTGAGCAATTGCTGTCCCAAGTGATGGCCAGCAAGCTGGAAGTGTTCGACCCGCAGCGCCTGCGCTTGCAGCTTGAACAACGGAAAATCCGCTTTGTACCCCATCAGTCGGAATATTGCTGGGCCTATCAGTTGATCGCTCGCGGGGCGCGGGTCATTAACAACCTGGAGGCTTACGGGATGGTGCTGATGCCGGAGTTTCGCGACTGGAACCTGCCGGAATTGCGTGATGCCATTGATCGGGAATTTTTTTGCTGTCTGAGGCGCATTACCAGCGCTACATCGCACCGGGGTTCCTCAAGGACGCCTTCGGCGGGTAAGCACTAAGACTGTGGCGAGGGAGCTTGCTCCCGTTGGGTCGCGAAGCGGCCCCTGCATTCTTCCAGGAATACCGCACCAGCAGATTTTGCGACTGCTGCGCAGCCGAACGGGAGCAAGCTCCCTCGCCACAAAGGCTAGGCAAACCTCAATGCTGGGCCACAACCTCTTCCAGATGATCCATGATCTCATCCGGCTTGAGCACCAGCACATCGCTCTCCACCGCATCCAGTACCACTTCCGCCGTATTGCCGATCAGCGCCCCGGACAACCCGGTCCGCGCCACGGTGCCAATCACTGTCACCGCCGCTTGCAGCTTGTGAACCATATGCGGAATCAGCACATCTGCCGGGCCTTCCTCGATGTGCAGGTGTTCGTCGTCGATGTCGAATTCGGACTGGAACGCCTTGCACTGCTCGCGATACTTGGCCTCGATGGTTTCCCTGAGCTGGAACACCGGGTCGGCCGATGACAGCATCGGCGACGGATGGGCACTGATCACGTGCAGTTGGGCCTTGGCCAGGCTGGCGATGTCGTAGCCGTGGTCGACGATGCAGGCATGCAGCGTGCGGTGCTCGCCGTCGGTATTGCCAACGTCGATGGCCGCCAGAATGACCCCGCCGGTCCACGGTTTCGAGGTTTTGACCAGCAACACCGGCGTCGGGCAGTAGCGCAGCAGTTTCCAGTCGGCCGGGGTCAGCAGGGCCTTTTTCAGCGGGCTGTCGGGGAAATGCTGCTTGATCACCAACCCGCAGCCTTCGGCTTGCTGCACATCGACGATGGTTTCGTGCAGGCTCTCGTTCCAGGCCTGTTCGGTGGTGACGCTGTAGCCGTCGTCGATCAGGGCGGCCTTGAGCACGCCCAACATGCCGCTGTGGTCGTGCTTGGGGTCGCAAACCAGCAAGTGCAGGTGGGCCTGGGTCACGCCCGCGATCAGTTTGGCGCGCTTGAGCGCCAGGCTTTCCGAGTGTTCGGGTTCGATGACCACCAGGATGCTGCGAATGGCTTGCATGAGCGGGATCTCCAAGAAGTAAAAACACTGCGTTGGACAACTATAGTTGCTGCCCGGCAACCCGGGACTTGATGCATATCAATGGCGGCGACTGGTGGTCTGCCGACAGGCCGGTATAATCGGCGCCCTTCGTTTTGAACCTTTTATCCGTGAGCCCCATGATCCTTCCCGAAATTCACGAGTTCCTCGGCTGCCGCACCCTGACGGCTGGGTCCAGGCCGCGCTGGCCGATCAGGAAACCTTGCTGATCGACCACAAGAACTGCGAATTCAAGGCCGCCAGCACGGCGTTGAGCCTGATCGCCAAGTACCACTCGCATGTCGATCTGATCAACCTGATGTCGCGTCTGGCCAGGGAAGAGCTGGTGCACCACGAACAGGTCATGCGCCTGATGAAAAAGCGCAAGATCGAGCTGCGCCAACTCTCCGCCGGGCGTTACGCCTCGGGCCTGCGCAAAGTGGTGCGCAGCCACGAGCCGGTGAAACTGGTGGATACCCTGGTGGTTGGCGCGTTCATCGAGGCCCGCAGCTGCGAGCGTTTCGAGGCGCTGGTACCGCATCTGGACGAGGAACTCGGCAAGTTCTACTTCGGCCTGCTGAAAAGCGAGGCCCGGCATTTTCAGGGTTATCTGAAACTGGCCTATCAGTACGGCGACGCCAAGGACATCGCTCAGGTGATCGACCGGGTTCGTGCCGCCGAGCAGGAGTTGATCGAGTCGCCGGACGTGGAATTCCGCTTCCACAGCGGCATCCCAACCGCCGCGTAACCCTTGTCGGATCGCCGCACCGATCGCTCCTACAAAAAACGTCAGCCGCAGGCTGTGATGTTTTGATTCAATATTGTTAAAAACTCTTAAGAGTATGAAAGATCTCTGAAAACCGGCCCCCATGGCCGGTTTTTGCTGCCTGCCATAACCGTCCCGCCACCGATTGCCGCCATAATGCCGCCTACTTCAAACAAGGGTTGGCAGACGGTCGTTATGGATAACCTGGGTTTTGGCAAAGTATTGCTGGTGGAAGACGACGAAAAGCTTGCCGGGCTGATCGCACATTTCCTGTCCCAACATGGCTTCGAGGTCCGGGCGGTGCACCGTGGCGACCTGGCGTTGGCCGCATTTCTTGAATTCAAACCGAAAGTCGTCGTGCTCGACCTGATGTTGCCGGGTCAGAGCGGCCTGCATGTGTGCCGGGAGATTCGCAGCGTGTCGGACACGCCGATCGTCATCCTCACCGCCAAGGAGGACGACCTCGACCACATTCTGGGCCTGGAATCCGGCGCCGATGACTACGTGACCAAGCCGATCAAACCGCCGGTGCTGCTGGCCCGTTTGCGCGCCTTGCAACGTCGGCAGGCGCCGGACACCGGCGTCTGCAGTGCCCTCGAATTCGGCAACCTGAGCATCGACCGCAGTTGCCGCGAAGTGCGCCTGGTGGGTGAGGGCATCGAGTTGACCACCATGGAATTCGAACTGCTGTGGTTGCTCGCCAGCGCCGCCGGCAAGATTCTGTCCCGCGATGACATCCTCAACCGCATGCGCGGCATCGCCTTCGACGGCCTCAACCGCAGCGTCGACGTCTACATCAGCAAACTGCGGGCCAAGCTCAAGGACAATCCTCGCGAACCGGTGTGCATCAAGACCATCTGGGGCAAGGGCTACCTGTTCAATCCGTTCGCGTGGGAGCTGTAAATGCTGCGGTTATTTCTGGGGTTGTACCTGGTGCTGGCGGTTGGACTGGTGGCGGCCTTGCAGACTGTCGAGCACACCTTCAATGCGCTGCTCGACAATCAGATGCAGGCGTATAACCGCGAGGCCGTGCGCGGTCAGGCGTACTCGTTGGTCGAGCAACTGCGCGGTCTGGAAGGTCAGGGCCGGGAACAACAGCTGGACTCGTTGCGCCCGCATTATGGTTTGGGATTGACGCTGGTCGATGCCGGACAACTGGCCCTGGATGATCAGGAAAAAGCCTTGTTGGCCGAAGGCCTGCTGGTGATTCGGGAGAAGTACACGCAGTTCATTTCGTCCATCGATGGCGGCCCTCAACTGCTGAGCATCAAGTTGCCGGCCGAGCCAAGCCTGATGCCGTTTTACATTTCGGCGGCCTACCTGATGCTGGCGGTGCTGATTGGTATCGTGCTGTTCTTTTGGGTGCGGCCGCACTGGCGGGATCTGGAAAAACTACGCCTGGCTGCCGAGCGGTTTGGCGATAACGATTTGTCGTCGCGAATCCAGTTGTCCAAACGCTCGAACATCCGCGACCTGTCCGAACACTTCAACCTGATGGCCGCGCGTATCGAAGGCTTGATCGCCAACCAGCGCGAGCTGACCAACGCGGTGTCCCATGAGTTGCGCACGCCCATTGCCCGGCTGTCGTTTGAACTCGATCAGCTCAAGCAACAGCCCGATCCGGCGCAAAACCGCGAATTGATCGCCGACATGTACGCCGACCTTGGCGAGCTGGAGGAAATGGTCTCGGAACTGCTGACCTACGCCAGCCTGGAGCGCGGCGCTACGGTGATTACCAGGGAAAACATTCAGGCCAACAGTTGGCTCGACAGCGTGGTCGGCAGTGTGGCGCTGGAAGCGGAAGCAGCGGGGGTGCAGCTGCTGATAGTTGAATGCCAGATCGAGCAGGTACGTATCGAACCGCGCTTCATGGCCCGGGCGGTGATCAATTTGCTACGCAACGCCATTCGCTATGCCGATGGGCGGGTCGAAGTGTCGTTGGCGCGCTGCGGTGATCATTACGAAGTGCGGGTCAACGACGACGGGCCGGGCGTGCCGGTGGACGGGCGGGAGAAGATCTTCGAACCGTTCTCGCGGCTGGATGCCAGTCGTGATCGGCGCACCGGTGGTTTTGGGCTGGGGTTGGCGTTGGTACGACGGGTTTCTCAGTCCCATGGCGGGCAGGTGGAAGTGGCGGACTCGCCGTGGGGTGGGGCGTCGTTTCGCATGACCTGGGCGCATCTGGATTAGTGTGTTCTCGAGGACGCCTTCGCGGGCAAGCCTCGCTCCTACAGGTTATCGGTGTATTCATAATCGATACATGACCTGTAGGAACGAGGCTTGCCCGCGAAGAGGCCATCAGCAACACCCCCAAATCAAAAGGTGTAGACCACCTGCCCAGCCACCGAAGTCTGCAACCGCCGCTCGACAATCGGGCTGTCCGCCGCCTCTCCCGCCAGGTATTGCACCGCCAGCACCGTGGTGAAACTCCACTGCTCATCAATCGGCAACGACCAGGTCAGATCCGCCCCGCGACTGACCATCCCGCCATGGGTGTCATACGCCCGGAACTGACTGCGCGACGCTTGGGCATTGCTGACGCCATACCAAGTGCGCATGTAATTGCTGTCGCCGAACTGACTGTTGAGGCTGCCGACCACGCTGCCATAGTCACCTTTGTAAAACGGCGCGCTGATGCTCAGCTTCAAACGGTTCCAGGCCGAATCGGTGTCGTGGTCGTCATCGTCTTTTTCCAGCGCATGTTCGAAGCTCGCACCGAGAATGATCGGGCCCATGTGATAGGTGCCGTCGAGGCCGATGACCGGGCGCGCCTTGATCGAGCCCATGCCGTTGAGCTCGTCCGAACCTTTGAAGCCAGTCTTGCGATCCTTGCGCACGTCACTGGCACCGATGTAAACGCTGAGGCCGAAGTCGTCCTCGTCAAAGGCCCAGCCCAGGCCCTTTTCGGTGTCGAGAAAAACTCCGTAAGGGCTGACGACTTTGGCGCCCAGTAGTGGCGCTACGGTGCGCTCGTCACTGCCACTGTAACGCGGCACGCTGGCGGCGCCGGCCCGCAAGGTGTAGCGCCAGTCTTCGGCGCGCAACGAGGCGCTGGGAACCAGCAGGCAAAGTGAAGTCAGCGACAAACACATCGAACGAAACATGGGGGCACCCGAGGGAGGTTGGATGCGCCCATGCTAGGCGGCCGGAGGCCAGCAATCTTTGAGAGCTTTGTCGGGAAACTGTCAAAGACTGTGAACAGATTGAACGACCGACGGATAACCTGTGGCGAGGGAGCTTGCTGTGGTGAGAGGGCTGCTGTGGTGAGGGGGCAAGCCCCCGTTGGGTCGCGAAGCGGCCCCAAAAGATGGGCCTGCTGCGCAGTCCAACGGGGGCAAGCCCCCTCACCACAGCAAGCCCCTCGCCACAGGACAGTGTTTATTCTTAATCCAGTGTCACTTGGTTAAACCCAGCCGTTCATGCCACTGAGCAATGGATTCTTCAGGATAAACCTCAAACTGTTGGTCCTTGGGCTGCACCTCAACCTCCACCCACGAAGCCTTCGAACCCAACATCAAATGTGTGTGTTCCGGCGGCACCGGCAGCGGGGTGTCGATGGCCGAGGCAAACGGGTGAATCAGCTCCGGCCACTCCGGGCTGAACAGCCATAAACCGCTCCCGCAAACCGAACAGAAATGCCGCTCGGCAGTGCTGCTGTGGGCGCGCTTATCGCCTTCGTCCTTGAGCCGCGCATGGTAGATCGCGATGTGCTTGCGCCCGTGAACCTTGAGGCTTTCGGCATCGCCACCGAGGTTGATCGTGTAACCGCCACCGCCCTGGGTCTTGCGGCAGATCGAGCAATAGCAGCGTTGGTAAGGGTAGGGGTGGACGCTGGTCAAACTGAACGACACCGCGCCGCAATGGCAGGAACCTTCGAGCTGCATTTCGACCTCCAACTGTTCTTGAATGGATTCAAGACAGCCTAGCGGGCGTTCTCAATTAGTTTTCGCGGCGGGAAAACTAATTGAGAACGCCCCTAGACCCTCAGCGGCTTTCGACCGGTACCAGAATTGCGTCGCCGGTCGCCACCAGTTTCAGTTGATCGCCGGTTTGCGCGTACAGCTCGGCGCGGGCGAACACCTGCTTCTTGCCGGCCTTCACCACTCGGCCCTTGGCAATAAATACCTCTCCGACGGCGGGGGCCACGCAGTTGACCGAAAAGTGCGAAGCCAGCACGTTGCCCGCGACCGTCCCGGCAGCAAAACCGCAGGCCGTGTCGAGCAAGGCGCCAATCAGGCCGGCATGCAGGAAACCGGCATATTGCGCCATGTCGGCTTCGCGAAAAGCCAGGGACAAATCCGCCTCACCGCTTACGGCACGGGTGACTTCAATGCCGGCCCAGCGGTTGAAGGCTGAGGTTGAATTGATCTGTTTGAGTGTGTTGAGCATGTCGAATCCCTCCGGTTGAGGGTTCAACATGCGCCGGGTTTGGGGGAAGTCATGGTGGATAAGGGCGGGTGATGGGCGGTTGGATTTGTGGTGAATGTACCGGCGTCTTCGCGAGCAAGCCCGCTCCCACAGTGGAATGCATATCCCTGTGGGAGCAGGCTTGCTCGCGAAGAACGATAACGCGGTCCCGCTGGACGCCCACCGCCCACCACGTCAGCATGAGCGCCTCAAAAAAGGGCTTGATCGATGCGACGTCTACCTTCCCTGGCAGCACTTAAAACCTTCGAATGTGCCGCCCGCCATGCGCATTTCGGCCGGGCAGCCGCCGAGTTGTGCGTCACCGACAGCGCCGTCAGCCACCAAATCCGCCAGCTCGAAGAGCAACTGGGTGTGTCGCTGTTCATCCGCGAAGGCCGGCAGATTCGCCCGACCATGGCCGCCGGGCGCTTGATGCAGAGCTTGCAGCAAGCCTTCGAACTGATCGGCGAGGCCTGCGATGAACTGCGCGATCCGTCATCGCTGGCGGTATTACGTCTGGCGGTCACCGCCGAACTGGCGCAAAAGTGGTTGATGAACCGCCTCACGGATTTCTACGCGCGCTATCCGCACATCACCTTGCACCTCTACGAACAACCCATCGACGCGACCGCGCCGGGGGAAGACATCGACCTGGCGATCACTTACGGCACCGGCCCGGTGGACAGCAGCGCGTACTTCGTCCGGCCGCTGCCGGCGTTGCAGTTCTTCCCGGTGTGCAGCCCTGGCCTGTTCAACCAGGGCACGCTGAAAACCCCAAAGGATCTGGCCCGCCATTGCCTGCTGCACGACGATCAGGATGGCAAGACCTGGACCGCTTGGCTCACCAGCCATGCCGGCGACCAGCGCCCGCAACGGCAGCTGTATTTCGCCCACGCCGGGTTGGCGTTGGAAGCGGCGGCCCAAGGGCAGGGCGTGGCCATGGGCGACAATCTGACGGCCCAGGAAGACCTGCTCAACGGGCGTTTGGTGCGGCCGTTTACCTCCAGCATGACCGCGCTCGGTCAATATGCGTTGGTCTGCGAACGGGTGCGAATGGAGCGGCCGGCGGTGGCGCAGATGCTGGAATGGTTCAACGATCAGCTGGTCGATTGATGAGTTAAATTCAAGTATTCCGCAATAATCATCGTTGGCGAGGAGTCTGCCTGCGACCTTAGCCTGTGGTCATTCCAATCCCCACTGATGAGGTTTGCCCATGGCACATTTGCTCGATTCCACCCCCAAGCACGATGGTTTTCGCCTGCCCGGCGAGTTCGAAACCAAGTCCGGCTGCTGGCTTGGCTGGCCGGAGCGCACTGATGTATGGCGCAACGGCGCCAAGCCTGCGCAGAAGGTCTGGGTGCAGATTGTCACCGCGATCTCTCAGAGCGAACCCGTCACCGTGTGTGCCTCCGCCGCACAATTCGCCACCGCACGCCGTCAATTGCCGCCGCAGGTTCGCGTAGTGGAAATGACCTGCAACGACGCCTGGTTCCGCGACAGCGGCCCGTGCTTTGTGGTCAATGACGCCAGTGGCGAAGTGCGCGGCGTCGACTTCGAATTCAACGCCTACGGCGGCCTAGACGGCGGCTTGTACTACCCGTGGGACAAGGACGACCAGATCGCCAGCAAGATCCTCGAAATCGAACGCTTCGACCGTTACCGCGCCCCGTTGATTGCCGAACTCGGCGGAATCCAGGCTGACGGCCAGGGCAGCATCCTCACCACCGAGCAATGCCTGCTCAACCGCAATCGCAACCAGCATTTGGGCAAGGAGGAAGTCACTCGGCGGCTGACCGATTACCTCGGCGCCGAGCAAATCATCTGGTTGCCCCGGGGCTGTAAGTTCGACGAAACCGATGGCCACGTCGATGACCTCGCCTGTTTCATCCGCCCCGGCGAAGTGGTGCTGCAATGGACCGACAACCGCGATGACCCGCAGTGGGAGATCTACCAGGAAGCCTACGACATCCTGCGCAGCACCCGCGACAGCCGTGGCCGCGAGTTGATCGTGCACAAGTTGCCGCAACCGGACGTGCTTGAATGGACCGCTGAAGAAGCCGAAGGCCTCGATCAGCAAGACAGCACCCATACCCGTCAGGCCGGGACGAAAATCTGCGCGTCGTACATCAACTATTACGCCGGCAACCGCTCGATCGTGGTGCCGTTGTTTGGTGATCGTCAGGATCAGGCCGCGTTGGCGACCCTCGCTGAACTGTTCCCGCAGCACAAGATTGTCGGCATCGAAAACTCCCGGGAAATCCTCCTCGGCGGCGGCAACGTCGCGTGCATCACCATGCCGCAATACGCCGGCACCCAAAAAAGAGTGTGATCATGGGCCTGCACAAACTGACTCAAGCGTTAATGCTGATGCTCGCACCTCTGTGTGTGCAGGCCGCCGACACCGAAAAACCGGTGGTCAACCTATACATCTGGGGCGAGTACCTGGCCCCGGATACCCTGAGCAATTTCGAGAAGCAGACCGGTATTCATGTGGTGGCCGATCACTTCGATTCCCTGGAAACCGTCGAGACTAAACTGCTCACCGGCCGTAGCGGTTATGACCTGGTGCTGACGGCGGGGCAGCATCTGTCCCGGGCGATCCAGAGTGGCGCGATCCAGCCGCTGGACCACCAGCAACTGCCGCACTTTGCCGGCGTCGGTGAAGAGTTCCGCCAGCACATGGCGGTGTTCGACCCGGGCAATCGCTACGCCGGGATCTACGCTTGGGGCACCACCGGCGTAGGTGCACAGGAAGAGGCGGTCAGAAAGCGTTTGCCTGATGCGCCACGGGACAGTTGGGCAATGTTGTTCGATCCGACCGTGGTGTCGAAATTCGCCGATTGCGGGGTCAGCCTGCTCAACGATCCCAACGAGGTGTTTGCCGCGGTCATGAAGTACATGGGCCTGGACATCAACCGCCAGAGCCTCGATGACCTGAAACTCGCCGAACAGCAATTAGCGAAGATCCGGCCGTACATCCGCTACTTCGACAACGACCTGAACATCAGCGACCTGGCCAATGGCAACACCTGTGTGGCGATGTCCTGGAACGGTAACGTCGCCATTGCTGCCGGTCAGGCTACGGCGGCGAACAAGCCGTTCAAATTGAATTACCGAATCCCGAAGGAGGGCACGTTGATTTGGTTCGATGCCATGGTCATCCCCAAGGACGCGCCGCATCCGCAGGCAGGGCTGGCGTTGATGGATTACCTGATGACGCCGCAAGTGATTGCGCCGATCACTGACACCATTCACTACGCCAACGCGATAACAGCGGCGGACGGGTTGATCGATCCGGCGATTCGTAATGATCCGGGGACGTATCCGTCGGCGCAGGTGCGGGCTTCGTTGTACAGCAAGAATGACAATGGGAAAGACTTTAACCGGGCTTTGGTTCGGGCGTTTAGTCGGTTGAAGTCGGGGTTGTGATTGGCGTTGGTTGATGTATTGGATGTGAGATCGCCTTCGCGAGCAAGCCCGCTCCCACATTTAATCGGTGTTGGTCACATATTTTGTGTTCGCAGCAGATCTAATGTGGGAGCGGGCTTGCTCGCGAAGAACGATAACGCGGTCTACCTGCCAGGCACCCGCCACAAATACCAGGAAGCGACCGTCCGAAACGGACTCCACCCCAATCCAATCTCAATCATCTGCTTGCGAGTAGGCTGCACCTCCAACCCCTTCAACCGCCGATACCCCTCGCGCACCCCGAAGTCATCCGCCGGTAAAATATCCGGCCGCTCCAGGCTGTAGATCAGCAGCATTTCCACGGTCCAGCGTCCGACACCGTGCAAGGTAATCAAGCGCTCGATCAGCGCTTCATCGTCCATGGCCAGCGCGGTGGCGTAATCCGGCACGACACCGTCCAGCGTTGCCTGGGCAATCCCCTGAATCGTCGAAATCTTGCTGGCAGAAAACCCGCAACTGCGCATCTGCTCAAAGTCTGTCGCCAGTATTTGCTCGGGCCGAGGGAACCCGCCTGAAGGAAACAACGCCACTAATCGCCCGACAATCGCATCCCCGGCCTTGGCATGCAGTTGCTGATAGGCAATTGCCCGCACCAGCGATTCATAAGGATCGCGCGCTGGATGCGGTTGATGCAGGCAAGGGCCGATGGCGGCGATGTGGCGCTGCCAGTCCTCATCGAGGGACGCTAGAAAAGTACTGGCAGGCCGATAGAGGTCAGGCATGCAGGTCAGGATTTTTCAGCAGGCCGTTCACCTCGCCATACGTGAAGGCCTTGAGGTCGTGAGTGTCGAGCTTGCCGGTTTCCAGAAAGCTCTTCGCCAGGGTACCCATGGCGCCATACAAGAACTCGGCAATGCTCGAACCGGCGCTTAGGCGTCGAACTCCGAGGGCTTTCAATTCGTCAGGCGACGGCAGGCAGGCAAAGCCCAGTACGTTCACCGGCAGTGGCGTGCCCCGGCAGATCGCAGCAATCTCGTACTCCGCCGTGACGCCCGCCGCGAACAACCCGTCAGCCCCGGCAGCCTGATACAACGCAGCGCGTTTGAGCGTTTCTGCGACACGATCTTCGGCTGGCACCAGGCCCTTGAGGTAGACGTCGGTTCGCGCGTTGATGAATAGTTTCACATCCCGGCGTTCCGCCACCTGACGGGCGATCTCGATTTTGCGCGCCAGCAACTCGGGCGGTGAAGCACCGTCCTCGATGTTGATCCCGACGGCACCGGCGGCGATCACCGCGTCGATCACTTCGGCCACCCGCACCAAGTCATCGGAATAGCCGGCCTCGATGTCCACGGTCAAGGGCACGCGAATGACCCGGGCGATGGATTCGACCGTCGACACCAGCCGTTCGAGGGGCAGGGTGTTGCCGTCCGGATAACCATGAGCCCAGGCCACCGCCGCGCTGCTGGTGGCCACGGCTTTACTGCCCAGTTGCTCCACCAGTCGCGCCCCGGCGGCGTCGGCGACGTTGGTGAGGATCAGCAGGCCGTCGGTGGTGCAGCCTGTGGAACTGTTGATCTAACGATTGCATCGAATTTCCTTCCCTTTGAAATAATCAGAATGCCAATTGTTGAGTGATCTGCACCGCAGCTTTTTCCAGCCTGAGCAAAAACGCCTTGCGCGGTTGTCCGCCACCATAGCCGGTCAGCGAGCCGTCCGCACCGATCACTCGGTGACAGGGCAGCACAATCGCCAGCCGATTTTGTCCGTTGGCCAGGCCCACCGCGCGGCTGGCGCCGGGTTTGCCCAGCAGCGCCGCGATGGCGCCGTAGGTGCTGGTCTGGCCGTAGGGTATCTGCGCCAGTTCAGCCCAGACTAGCCGGGCAAATTCGCTGCCCGGCAAGTGCAGCGGTACGTTGAATTCTGTGCGTTGACCGGCAAAGTACTGCGCCAGTTCTGCTTCGATCTGCTGCAAATGCGCGTTGTGTCCCGGCGCCACCGCATAACCATAGCGGTTTTGTAATGCCTCGACCTCTTTGGTCAGCGCCGGCCGATCCAGAAACTCCAGTAGCACCAACCCTCGACTTTCGGCCATGGCAATCATCGGCCCCAGCGGCGTAGTCAGCCGGGTGAACAGCAGCGGCTCGCTGTTGGCGGCGCGGCCCGGCGTGGTGTGGAAGAACTTTTGAAACGCATCGCGAAAACCGCTCAGGGATTCGTAGCCGGAATCGAACGCCACGTTGTCGATGGACTCGCCCTGTTTGATCCCGCCCAGCGCCATACCGAGGCGCCGGGTACGCAGCCAGGCGTGGAAGGTCATGCCGAAATGCTGCTTGAACCAGCGCCGTAATTTCAGCGGCTCGATGCCATCGGCCTGCAACTGAATGTCGGTCCAGCGCTGGTCGGGTTCGGCGTCCACCCGGTTGAGCAAGCGCTGCACCCAGTCCGGCGCGATGGCCGCCGCATCCAGCGGTTTGCAACGCAGGCAGGCGCGGTAACCGGCGGTCATGCATTCGTCGGCATGGGCAAAGAACTCGACGTTTTCCGGCTTGGGTTTGCGCGCCGTGCAACTGGGGCGGCAGAAAATTCCGGTGGTTTTAACCGCCGTAAAAAATACCCCCTCGTAGGCGGTGTCTCGTTCGAGCATGGCGCGAACCATCTCGGCGTGGGGCGGCAGCACAGCGTTTTGTAGGTTCATGGCCTGAGCATAAGGCGGGACATGCGGCGCCTCCACCGGAAAATCGACAGGTAATTTCGCTCAGGCGTCGCGGCGTTGAATTAATGCCGGTGCCGATGGTGAATGTCCGGAAAGTGCGGATGACTGTGGCGCATCGGCGTGTGTTCATGTTCATGGCTGTGGGGTTCGGTGCCGTCCCATTCAAAGGGATGCTCGTGCTGATGATGCTCGTCGTGCACATGCCGATGACCGTGCTGGAGCGCCTCGTGTTGATGGTCGTGGCCATGGCTTTCCGTCAGGTGAATCCACACCCCGAGGCCCATCAGCAGGGCGGCGGCCCAGAACGTCAGCGTCACCGGTTCGCCCAGCAGCAGGATGGCAATCGCCGCGCCGAGGAACGGTGCCGTCGAAAAGTACGCGCCGGTACGGGCAGTGCCCAGCCCTCGCAGAGCCAGTACGAACAGCACCAGGCTGATGCCATAGCCCAGGAAGCCGACGATCAGTGTCGGCCCGAGCACATTGAACTGCGGCAGTTTCGCGCCGAGCAGCAGCGCCAGGCTGCAATTGACCAGCCCGGCAATAAGCCCCTTGATGCCAGCGATGAACAGCGCATCCGAAGCCGAGACCTTGCGCGTCAGGTTGTTATCGACCGCCCAACAGGCACAGGCCAGCGCCACCGCCAATGGCCCGATCCAGCCCAGTGTTTGCGCCGAACCCTGGGGCCAGGCCAGCAGCAAGCCACCGGCGACAATCGCCAGCATCCCGGCGACGATGCGCCGGTCAGCGTTCTCCTTGAACACCAGCCAGGCCAGCACGGCGGTGAGTACCGATTCGAGGTTGAGCATTAACGAGGCGGTGGCGCCGGAGGTCATAGTCAAACCGAACATCAACGCCACCGGCCCCAGCACGCCGCCAAAAGCGATGGCGCCGATCAGCCACGGCCATTCCGAGGACTTCAGGCCGCTGGGCTGCCAGCCCCGATCGCGGATCAAACGGACGATGGTTAGCCCTACGCCGCTGCCCAGATACAGCAACCCGGCGAGCAGAATTGGCGAGACGTTCAGCCCCAGTAACTTGGCCAGCGGCGTGCTCGCACCGAAAAGGGCGGCGGCGCCCAGGGCGTAGACAATGTTCAGGTTCATTCAGGGCTCCAAGGCATTGAGTCAACGTAACCCGCAGGATTTGCGCTGTTCACGCACGGCGCGCCATCAATAGTATCGAAGCCGCCGCCGACAACAACCCCGCGCGAATTGAAGGCAAGGGCGCCCGAATATCTGTTCACGGTATTCATTAGGAAAGGGTAGGTGGCGGTGGTAGCATTTTGACATACAACAATAAGCTAACGGGACACGCGTATTGAAAACCAAGGCTGGAGTGCAGGTCACGTCATACGCGAGTCGAATAACACGCCTGATTGTCGTTCTATCCCTGCAAGGTGCTGCGTTGGGAGTGCCCATCGCACATTCCGCGCAGGATCCGGCGATGTCCGGCCCGAGCTTTTCATGTGAGGCGTCGAGTAACGCCATCGAAAGGATGATCTTTAATGATCCCGCGCTGTCGACACGGGATCGAACAATGGCTGTCCTGTTCGCAGCGTCCCGTTCGGACGCGTCAGATCGGGGTCTGTCGCAGCAGCAAACCGTGCAACGGCAATGGCTGAAAACGCGCGACAAGCAATGTTCGAATGACGACATGCATGCGTGTCTCGTCAGTGCCTACGATGAGCGGCTGAACCAACTGGCCGTTGCGGCGCTTTTCCGGGCGCCGGATGTCGCGCTGGCAGAACTTGCCCGACAGAATTCCAGATCCGCCCCGTTGTATGAAGCCATCTATCGCTACGCGACCATCGAGGATGGCGCCGATCGTGCGACAGCTGTGGAGAGGCTGATTGCCCCGTCTTTCGAAGCGCTTCATGACAAACCGGTGGCATCGCCGTTGTCCGGCGTTAAAAATGCACATGAAGCGGCGTCATCGGATAAAAACTTTTCCGCATTCTTGAATGTCGCATCGGTCGACGATTATTCGCTGACAATTCCGTGTTCGGCGCTTGTGCGGCGGCCCGGGTTGCTGGGCGTTCTGCGTTCGGAATACGGCGGGGCAATCGATGGTCGACTGACCCAGAGTGACTGCAAGGCGATGACGTCGCGATTGAAAACGGTGGATCGACTGACGGAAGCGGCGGTGGCGGTACAACCCTCTTGCCCGGGGACCATTCGCTTCAGTCTCGCACGTGAGTTTGACTACACACTGGTTGCCGTTCGTTTGCACCGCACTGACTTATGGAAGGCGAAAGCACTCGATATAAGTCCCGGCGCTCAGGATGAAAACAACGACGGAGCGGAAAAAGAGGTCGACGAGCCGCATTTTATTACACGGCATCAGGCGTCAATTCGGGACGCGAGCGATGAGTTGGCGACGTACTATTCGAGCCATTTCGGTGTCCCGCCAGTGCTTGCAAAAGAACAGGCGATGAGCGCAGTGAGTGCGCTCATCTCCGGGGCTTTTGATCTTTGCGAGAGAGGGTAAGACGATGGAACGGATCGAGCCAACGATGGACGACTTCACCCACACCTCGCAACCTCCGGAAGTTGCGCAGGGGACGCCAATTGGAACGTCGAGGGTCCGGTTCGCGGTCCGGCCTCCACGTGGACAGCGCGGCACTGTTCTGCGCTCAATGCTCAGGAAAGGCGAGCTTTGCGTCACCGATGAGGATGTAGCGCTCATCAAGTCGAGTCTTAAGCTGTTTCAGCGCCCCTTCGAAACGAAGCGGGTTATCCCGCGCGACCAGATCTTTGATGCAAAAACCATCCGCAAGTACGTCTATTTCGACATCCATGCGCCAGCCGGAATTCAACGTGTCTTCTTGATCGCGTCCAGCGGCGACGAAGCAAAAAAATCCTGGAATGGCTCCCCAGGCAAACAACGCCTGCCCATGAGGCGGAGCAAACAGCGTTATCCAGCTACTCCGAACGAATCCTTGCGCTGACGCCGATCACCAGGGTCACCTACGGGCTGATCGCGATAAACGTTCTGGTTTACCTGGCGATGTGCGCGGGCGGCGTCGGGATCATGGCGCAGAACATTCCTATGACCGTCCGATGGGGCACGAACTTCGGCCCTGAAACCCTGGGTGGTGGATGGTGGCGCCTGCTCACATCGGTGTTTGTCCATTTCGGCCTGGTTCACTTGATGTTCAACATGCTCGCACTGTTCCAGATCGGCCGACTGGCGGAGCGCCTGTACGGGAGTGGGCGATTCCTGGCGCTGTACCTGTTTGCCGGCGTGGCCGGCAGCATTGTCAGTGTGCTGTGGCATCCGACCGTCAACAGTGCGGGTGCATCGGGCGCCATTTTCGGGGTGTTCGGTGGGCTGCTGGTGTATGTGCTGAAGTTCCGCCACGAGTTGCCGACGTCGATTGCTCTGCAACAACGCATCTCGATCGTGGTGCTCATCGCGTACAACCTGTTCTACGGTTTTACGCACCAGGGCATCGACAACGGCGCGCATCTTGGCGGGTTGGTGGGTGGCGTTTTACTCGGCTTGACGCTGGCAAGGCCGCTCAACGAGCCGGCTCGCGCAAAAGTAGCGCTTAAAAGCGCGTTGCTTTCCTCTGCGCTGGCACTCGTCGTTTTGGGCTCGTCGACTTACCTGTTGGCGCATATCCGCGAGGCTTACAATGAAGAGCTTCAATTCACAAGTTTGGAGCACACTATTGCCCCCAGCTTGGCAAAAGCGATGAGCGAGGGGGCGCGCTCTTGCGGGTACCTGTGCATACGCCAGGCGAAAGATATGCGATAGCCAACAAAATCATGCAGGAAGTCGTCCCTCAATGGGAAAAGCTGTATGCCTCCTTCGAGAATGCCCCTCTACCAAACGGTTCGCCACGAATTGCACTACGGGAAGCGATCCTGAGCTACATCGACGACAATCGGAAAATGTATCGCGTGGCAGTCATCATGGGAAATCAGGGCCGCGAGCCGGATGCAGCGACGCAGGCCCAGTTCAGGGCACTCATGAGCGACTCAGTGGTGCAGGTCGCCGCTGTTAAAAGACTTTCATCTCCTATTGATGGTCGCCACCCTTAGCAACCGTCAGGGTTACCCCACCCAACAATCCTGCCGCGCCGCCGCCGCGGTATACCCTGACGAAAACATCCCTGTGGGAGCGAGCCTGCTCCCACATTGTTTTGTGGTGGGCACGGGAGGGGTGTTTTGTTCAATACAGTGATCGGTGCGCTCTTTACCTTGAGGTCCGGTTCAACTGAATTGAAGAAGGTGTGTGATGAGTGTGTTGATCTCCATGGCGGCGTTTGCCCTGGTCGCTTCGATAACCCCGGGGCCGGTGAATATCGTGGCGTTGAGTTCCGGGGCGCAGTTTGGTTTTCGTGCCAGTCAGCGGCATGTGGCGGGGGCAACCCTGGGGTTTGTCTTGCTGCTGGTGTTGATGGGCCTGGGCCTGCACGAGTTGCTGCGGTTATGGCCGGTGCTGACCCGGGTGGTGCAAGTGGCTGGGGTGGCGTTTCTGTTGTTCATGGCCTGGAAACTGGCGGTCGATAACGGTCACTTGGGCGCCAGTCAGGAGGGCAAGGCGCCCTCGATGTTTTACGGCGCAATGATGCAATGGCTCAACCCCAAGGCCTGGCTGGCCTGTGTCGCGGGCATGGGCGCCTTTGTCGCGGACGGCGACGCGCGGCTGGTCTGGCAATTCGCGGCGATTTATCTGGTGGTCTGTTATCTCTCGGTCGGCTGCTGGGCTTATGCCGGGACCTTCTTGCGCGGGTATTTGAGCAACGCCAGGGGCATGCGGCTGTTCAACCGGAGCATGGCGTTGCTGCTGGTGGTGTGTGCGGGGTATCTGATCCGGACCTAGATTCCCTGTGTCACGCCAGACCGCTCAGGGCATTTTCTGTCGAGACAGGCAGGGCGTTGAATCGATTGGCGCGCAGTTCCGTGATGGCATAGATCGCCCGTGCGGTACGGCCATTTCCGTCGACGAAGCTGTGGTAGCCCAGAAAGGAGCCGAGCATCTGCTTACCGAAATGCTCATGGGCTGGATCCAGGGTTGCCAGGTGTTTCTCCAACATCGCCGCGCCCGAAACGTTGGAAGGGTAACGAGCCTGAGCGGTAGGGCTGCGCAGGGCATCTGTCGTCTCGGGCACCAGACGTCGATGCAGTTCCTTGTAAACCGCAGGATCAGTCAGGGACTTGCCATTGTTGCTGTATTCGTGGAGCAAAGTCCTGATGTTGTCAGCCTCGTTTCGGGAATTCGACGCTTTGAGAATCCAGGCGGTGGCTCGATCTGCGTTGTCGGTCAAACGGTCAGGGTTAAAGGACACATCTTCCAGGATGCCGTTGTAAGGCGACTTGCCAAGGTCCGAGGCGAGTAATGTCGTTTGGTGTTGATTCATGGCCGTCAGATTTTTGTATTCCACCTTCAGGGTGTCGTGGAAGAGCTCCGGCAATACAGCGTGATCCTTGAACTGGCGAAGGTTGGCCAGTGAATACTTTTGCGCTTGCTGGCGTATCAGCGAGCCGACAACGTCAGCATCCAGTAGCTTCGTCAGCGATTGGGTGTCGCCAGACTTGCGCGCTATCTCGGCCAACGAGTTTTCCAACAAATGCTGAAGTTCCTGTTCAGGCACGTGCTTGAGCAACTTCACGTCATTGGCGTGCAGGTGTTTGAGTACGTGCTCGGCAGTTTCCAGGCCATCACTTTTAAACAACGCCCGTGCATGGGCCAAGGTGTCCAGGCTCATGCGGATCTGCGATGCGCTGCCGGTGTGGTTGATTGCCTTGATCAGATCATAAGAGTGGGTGCCGGTCAGATGCCGTAACTGCGCCCGGGCGATCTGGGCGCTAGAGGCGGAGTAATGGCCAACTTTCAAGGCGCCTTTGCCAATCAGCTTCAGGCCGCCCTTGAGGAGTTTCGGAATACCGTCCAAAGGGTTGATCAACCCGACCACGGCACGGGCACCGACCCTCGATGCAGAAAGCAGTTTCGTTACCACGGTCGTGGCTTTGGCACTGGTGACGGCAATTTTGCCCGGCACGAGCGCAAAGACCAGGACAAGTGCCGCTGCATCCATGACACACCCCAGGAGTGCGTTTTGTTGGCGGGAGGGGTTGCCCGAGGACATCTCTTCGACGCACTCCTTGAACGGAATAATCATATTGAGCACTGTATTGAAGATGGCATCGGTCTTCTCGATCGCTCGTTCCCGTTCGGTCTGGTCGAGGCCTATCTGCTTCAGTTCTTTGACGGTGAAATAGGGGTTTTCTTCAGCAATAAGCTTGCTGAGTGCTTCTTTGCGTGCCGAGCGGAAGAAGGGGTTTTCAACGCTCGAAACGGTTGTGGCCGACGGTGCCTGGAACTCTCCGATCTTTCGGATGAACATCCTTGATTGCGCATTGCTGCGCGGTGCCTGGTTTTGTAAGTACGCCCGTATGTCCAGAGGGACGTTATCGAACTTTTCACGGCCGGCAAATTTCACCTTGCGGCCATTCCCCTCTTGCGTCACAAGGGGGCGGAACACGGATTCGAGTTTCGGATTGAGTCGGCATTCCAGTCGTAATGGAAACAGCTCAAAGCAACGAACCTGCGAATTCATTTGCGCACAGAGAATCACACCGTAACGACCGGTTTCTCCTGGAATAGGGGTCAAGGGACGGGGTATACCTCCCGGTGACGGTAAAGTTGGAAAGCGGGTCGTGTTGTATTCCTCAATGCAATAAATACCGACAGCGCCGTACTCGATGAATGAAGCTTCACTGCGGGACAATTGCGAAAGAGTGACTTCGATGTTGCTGGCCAATGCTTCTGTTGTTGCGCTGTGATGCCGATTGATGGCCTCTTCATACAAGTCGGCAACGGGATACAGTTCTGCCAACTCGGGAAATGATTGGTAAATACTGGTGCCTCTGACGCGATCCCAATCCTGGCTGTGAAGTTCATCGCCCATGTAAAGATCAAGAACCGAGACCTTTCGCCCGGCACCGCCACCGCTGCCTCGGTGTTTGACCAACAGTTCGCCAGGATCGCAGGCGGGTGCGGTGGATTTCAGTTCTTTCAGCGCGAGTGGTTTGCGGTGGGGTATTGCCTGGCCGAGTGCTGTGGCGGCGTTGAGTATTTTATCGAGGTACTGTTCGTATTCCTTAGCGGCCAGGGTCAGCGCTTCCTGGGTCAGGTTGCCGTTGGTGTCCCTCGCAATGATTTTGTTCATCAGCGCCCAGGTGACCATCGGGTCCACCGTATGGGCGGCATGCAACGAAGCCAGTTGCGGGGTTGCCTGGGAAGACTGACCCAGGCCGAGCAGATGTTGATGGCTCAACTTGCGCGAAACACCAGGGATAAGGGCTTCAGCAAAATGTACCGCTTGAGTACTCACCACCCAGGCTGGCGTTCCGAGGCGCAGTTCACCAGGCCAGTCGGCAAACAGGTATTGCGGCGCCATGCCGCCAAGCACCAGCTGCGCAACCAGCGGTGCGAACGCTTGATGAAGCTTGAGACTGTCGACCAGATGCTGTTCCAGGCGCGTGCGCACAGTGGACGGATGAAGCATGAAGTCATCGGCCGAATAGAGATCGAAGCCGGCAAATGTTGTATTGGCACTGTCGACGGTAGGATCAAGGTCGAGCAGCATGGCGGCGATCAGCAACTGCTCGACAAACTCGGGTGACGGTTTCGGCTTGGTTTCGTCGGTGAACCAGCCCAGGGCATCGAAGTACGCTTGCCCTTGTTCCGACGTCCCTGAAGTAATTTCGATCAGCCTTTGTAAGCGGTAATCCTGGCTGGTGGGTAACTGACCCGCCGAGGCGATTTCAAACAGCAAGTGTTTGCCCAAATGTGCCACCAGGGAGGTTTTGCCACCGGTTAAATACCGGGTTACCTTACGAATGATTGCGCGATTGTTATCGGTGAGTTTGAAGGGCGAGTCTTCGGGGGCATCCAGAAGTTGCCAGTAGTTACCAAATCTAGGGGCCTCGGGGAGTGTCGCGAAGTTGAGCAGATCAATCAGCCCTCTGGCGTCTTGTTCGTTGGTTGGCAACGGTAAACCCTGGAAGTCGAGCCATTGGCCTACCGAAATCCACTCGCTTGAGCTGATGAACCCACCGGTCAATGCCGCCATTTTCGTCAGTAGTTTCAGGTCTTCGTCCAGCGCCGGAATACCGGCGATGTGAGCGGTGATGTCTGTGCGCGAGAAGTAGGCGTTAGTAATGACGACGGGAGGGCTCCCCGGACGCTCGATGGAACTCAGGTTTTGCCGAACGTGATAAATACGGCCATGTTTATCGACTTGATATGCCGCCTGGTCGGGCAGGGCGTGTTCCCGTCGCAGTTTCAGAAAAGCCGGATGCCGGATCAGTCTCGAAAGGCAAATGCTCCCAGAGCGATGAACCAGATCAAAGTTGGAACCGCTCACGCTTTTCATGGCCAGGCGATCCCAGGACCATTGAAGAGTGCTTTGAACATGATCGTCAGTGAGAAAGTTTTCCAGTGCTTTGGTGATGGCTGGTTTTTGAAGTTCATTGCTGGAAGTAACTGGGTTGTTGTTCTGGTTTTGCATGCTCTGAAGTTCCATCTTCGGATGTTGTTACTGTTGATTTGGTGTTTGTTGAAGGGTGCAAGTATGTTTAGAAGTTGTTCGGGTTTGCAGGCTAAAGGCAAACATGCAGCGTTGCCATTGTTGCTGTATGTCTGCATGTTTGTTTGCAGATGACCGTATTGCTGGGCAGTCAGCAATAGCGCCGTTATAGGTTGTTGTCAGGGCGGAGTTAGCCAGGGAGGTGTATTGCTGATTGTATAAAGTTGCACGGGACTATTGGTTTACCAAACCTTCAACAGGCGATTACTTCTAACCGCGATACTGCCCCGGAGTCGCAGCCAGATGCTGTTTGAACACCCGCTGAAAGTGCGCCTGATCGGCAAACCCGGCTTCCAGCGCCACATCGGCGATCAGCTTGCCGCTGCGCAAGCGGTCCTGGGCGAACTGGATGCGCCGATTGAGCAAAAACGCATGGGGCGTCATGCCGTAATGCTGCTTGAACGCGCGGATCAGGTAGGACGGTGACAACTGCGCAGCTTCGCAAATATCTTCAAGCTTGAGCAGTTGCGTGCAGTTGTCGCGGATGTAGTCGGCGGCTCGCTCGAGTTTGAAATTGGGCTCGCGCAGCGGCTGATCGATAGGGTTGAGGCACTGCTGCATCTCGGTGAAAAATTCCACTGCGGCGCTGTGCTTGCGCAGTATGTCTTGCTGTTCATCGACCAGCACGGCGTACAGATCCTTCAGGCCGACAAACAGCCTGGCGTCACGATTGTGGGTGATGGCAAACCGGCGAAACGCCTGGTCCTGGCTGAACCCCAGTTGATGCTGCAGGTCGGTCAACCACGGCGTCTCGACGTAGAGCATCAGGTACGACCAGGGCTGGTCATCGATCGGGTTGCAGGCGTGGACATCGCCGGGGTTCATCAGCACCACGGTGCCGGTGCTGACCTGAAACTCCGATTGCTCATGCACATAGGTGCTGAGCCCGGCGGTAATCGCGCCGATGGAAAAGTGCGCGTGGGAATGCCGGGCGTAGCAGACTTCGCGGCCATCGGCGATGGCCCGGGCTTCGATGAAGGGCAGGGCGTCGTCGCGCCAGAAACGTGGAGCTTTGTCGGCATCTTTGGCAGCGGCATGCTTCATCGTTAGTGTCCTGGCAGGTCAGCGCTTGAGTGTATTAGCTCTCGCCGTTAAAGGCCCGCTGCAGTTCAGCGATGTCGAGTTTTTTCATCTGCATCATCGCTTGCATGGCCCGCTGGGATTTGACCGTGTCGGGGTCTTTGAGCATCTCCATCATGGCCACCGGGACGATCTGCCAGGACAGCCCGAACTTGTCCTTCACCCAGCCACATTGCTCGGCCTGGGGTACGGCAGATAACGCGCCCCAGTAATGGTCGACCTCTTCCTGAGTCTGGCAATTGACCTGGAACGAAACCGCTTCGTTGAACTTGAACACCGGGCCGCCATTGAGCCCGGTGAAGCCCTGGCCATCGAGTTCGAAACTCACAGTCAGCACCGAGCCTTCGGGGCGACCGTGGCGCTCGAAACCAGCCTTGCCGTAATGGGTGATGGCGGTGATTTTGGAGTGATCGAAGATCGAGCAATAGAATTTGGCAGCCGCTTCGGCCTGATCATCGAACCAGAGGCAGGGTGTGAGTTTTTGCACGCGTTGCATGGTGTTCTCCTCTACGGGGTTAGCACGCTGGACTATCAGCGTAGTCACTCGGTAGCCGGTTGGCGGTGCCGTAGATCGACAAGTCGAGAAGACATATCGGCCCGAACTGTTTGTCGCTAGACTTGCCGCCCCGATTTTGCCGCAAGGACGCTCAGCATCATGGTTACCCCTCGTTTATTGGCTGTTGCCTGCCTGCTCGCCAGCGTTTGTGCGAGTGCTGAGCCGCTGACTTTTCACCTCACCGATCCGGCACAGAAGTATGCGATTGAGGTGGTGTTCCCCAATCCTCCAGCCCAAAGCTTCGAGGGCGCGCCCGCGCAGGTCACCTTGCGCGATAAGTCCAGTGGCCAGGAGCTGCAACGCATTGAGTCGCCCGAGGCGTTTGTCGATTTAGAACGCAACAGCAAAATGATGGAGATCAACCAGGCTCCGGCCTACGGCGATCAGAGCCTGCTGTTTTTCGATGACTTCAATTTCGACGGGCAACAGGATATGGCGGTACGCAACGGCAGTGAGGGCGGTTACGGCGGCCCTTCCTATGACATCTACCTGTCCGATCCCGCGAGCCCGACTCTGGTCTTTAACCCCAATTACTCCTACCTGACCCGTGATGGGCAGTTGGGCATGTTCGGTGTTGATCCAGTCGCCAAGCGCTTGCATACGAGCTCGAAAAGCGGCTGCTGCTGGCATCAGTACGCGACTTGGCAGATAGAGAAAAATCAACCGGTCATGGTCGCCGAAAAGATCATGGCCGCGCAGATGCCGACGGAGGCAAACCCCTTCATGCCGGCGGGCTACATGGACGTCACCGAGCGCGAACTGACGGCGGGTCAGTGGATCGAACGACATCATCTTGAGGGCCCGGACACTGAGCCTCCGGTGATGTTGCGTGGCACCCTCGACGACAAGATCGCGGTCGAACTCTGGTGGCAACTTCAGGGGGCGGTGTACGTCGGTGAAGTTCGTTACGGTAAGAATGGCAGCGGCAAGCCGATCCGGCTGGTCGGTGGGGCGTACGACGATGGCGGTGTGTTGTTGCACGAATTGAGCGACGACGGTCAGATGACCGGCGACTGGTACCTGGAAGGCACGCCGAACGTACAGGGGACCCAGACCGGTACGTGGCGTAGCGCCAGCCGTGAGTTCAGCATCAAAATGCGGCCCACCGCTTTCAAAGTTGCGCCGCAAAAACTCGAGCGGGTTGCCGACAATCAACGTCAGGGCCACTACATGATTAGCAATGCCGCAGAGCAGCGAGTGGGTGAGATGTTTGTGAAAATACTGCCGGGGGTCGACAACGGCCCTGAGACCGCAGACATCAGCCTCAACGCTTTCCAGCTTAAGGATCCACCCAGCGAGATCCATTATCAGTCGACGTTGCTGGCCGGCAATCTGGCCATTGTGCTGGATGCCCAGGGCGGGCCGATTTTTCGCCTGCAATTGCTCAACGGTGCGGCTAGCGTGACGGGTTACGGTGAGTATCAGAAATACAGCGGCGGTTATGTAAAAGTACCTTGAGGCAGGGGGCTAGAAATCCCACCGTGCTATCAGCAGTCAAAATGACGTGATCTCGAGTCATTAAGACCGCTGGTCAGCATCTCCGGCGCTTACCTTTACACCGGGTATTTGTCGATTTTGACGCTGATTTCGATGCATGCCATGACCATTATCGGCCCAACCCTGCTCAAAATCGGTTATGTGATGCGCCTGCTGACCCCGCATCGGCTGAGTATCTACCTATCCCGAGTGGTGGTCTGATAATCAAACCTGTGGCGAGGGGGCTTGCCCCGTTCGGCTGCGGAGCAGTCGTAAATCCAGACGACTCGGTGACACTGAGAAAAGCCGGGGGTTACCCCGCAACCCAATGGGGGCAAGCCCCTCGCCACAGAATCGGTGTCAGGCTTAATTGACTGACATTAGCGTCCGAGGCCGCCGCGTTCAGCGATCCAGCGGGTCGCCAAATCAATAAACGCCCGCAGTTTCGGCTGGGTCTGGGTGCGACTCGGGAAGTACAGGTACAACCCCGAACTGAGCGGCACGAATGGCTGCAGCACCCGTTGCAGTCGTCCATCCGCCAGATCGTCGGTAATCTCCAGGTCGCAGGCATACGCCAGGCCCAAGCCATCTCGAGCAGCGGCCGCCAGCAACTTGCGGTCGTTGACGATCACGCCACCGGCAACGCCGACGGTAAAGTCGCGACCATCGCGCTGAAACTCCCAGCGATGGGCATTGCCCGAGGTCGAAAAGCGAAAGCCGATGCATTCATGCCCGGTCAGTTCTTCCGGGCTGGCGGGTTGGCCAGCCTTGGCGAAGTAGGCCGGAGAGCCCACCACTGACCATTGCAGGTCCGGTGTCAGGCGCACGGCGACCATGTCTTTCTCGATCGATTCACCCAAACGGATCCCGGCATCGAAGCCGCCGGCCATCAGGTCCACCGTGGCGTCATCCAGGGAAATATCGAGGGTGACTTGCGGGTGGGCCTGGCGAAACAACGGAATCAGCGGCTCGATCAACAGCGCACCAGACAAACGTGGCGCGGTGATGCGCAGGGTGCCCATCGGTTGATCGCGAAAGCCGCTGAGCACCGCCAGCGCTTCATCGATCTCACTGGCCGCCGGGCGCAAGCGCGTAAACAGGCTGGCGCCGGCCTCGGTCAACGCCACGCGGCGGGTGGTGCGCTGAAACAACAACACGCCAGTGCGCCGCTCCAGCAACTTGATCGCATGGCTGACCGCCGTGGGCGTGACGGCCAGCCGGGTGGCGGCAAGGGTGAAGCTTTTGTGCTCGGCTACCGCGAGGAACTCGGTCAAGCCGTCGAACGGATCGTGATTCATGGTCGAACCATTATGAAAGAGCGTTTCATAGTGCTTGTAACACGAGGGCATTTTTCCGACCAATCTTCCTGCGTACCTTGGTGTCTATCCCAACCCCACACAAGGTATCGAACATGAGCATTTCTCATTCTTTCAAACGTGTCTGGCTCGTCACCGGCGCTTCCCGTGGTATCGGTGCGAAAATCGTTGCCGCCGCGCTGGCCAACGGTGATGCGGTGGTGGCCACGGCTCGCGACGCGAGCACAATCGTTCAGCGTTTCGGCGATCAACCGGGCTTGCTGGCCGCCACCCTGGACGTGACCAACGAAGCCCAGAGCACGGCGGTAGCTCAAGCTGCCATCGAGCATTTCGGGCGCATCGACGTGCTGGTCAACAACGCCGGTTTCGGTTTAATCGGGGCGGTGGAAGAGGCGAGCAGCGATGAAATCAAGCGGCTTTATGAAACCAACGTTTTTGGCCTGCTGAACGTTACACGTGGGGTCTTGCCGCACATGCGCGCCGCCCGCAGCGGGCATGTGATCAACATTTCGTCGGTGGGCGGTTATCAGTCGGCGCCGGGCTATGGCATTTATTGCTCGACCAAGTTCGCCGTCGAAGCCCTGAGCGAAGCCCTGCACGGCGAACTGGCGCCGTTGGGGGTGAAAGTGACGGTGGTTGAGCCGGGTTATTTCCGCACTGACTTCCTTGATTCCAATTCCCTGGTTGAGTCGCCGGAAACGATCGCCGACTACGCCTCGACCGCCGGCGAAGTGCGCAAACTCTCCAAGGCGATCAATCAGCAACAACCCGGTGACCCAGAGAAGCTGGCCCAGGCGCTGATCACGCTGGTCGAGGCTGAACAACCGCCGCTGCGTTTGCCATTGGGTTCGGATTCGGTGCTCTATATCGCGGCCAAGAATGCGTTTGTTGCCGAAGAACTGAACATCTGGCGCAAGCTGTCAGAGTCCACCGACTTCTAAACCAATCGGCTGACCTCTGTAGGGGCAAAGCTTGCTCGCGATAGCGGTCTTCCAGTCAGTAGAGATGTTGACTGACACCCCGCTTTCGCGAGCAAGCCCGCTCCCACACTGGATTGAAGTCGTACACAAAACCCTGTGCGCACCGAAGATCACCTGTGGGAGCGAGCCTGCTCGCGATAGCGGTCTTCCAGTCAGTAGAGATGTTGACTGATACACCGCCATCGCGAGCAGGCTCGCTCCCACAGGGGTAACTCAATAGATCAGGTATTTGTGTTCGATCTTGCGTGACCGGCGGTCGCTGAATCTGGCCACTCGTTCAATCTGCGCTTAGCTGTATGGATAGCCCGAGGCGCGTAGACCCGCCGACCCTGTAGGAGCAAAGCTTGCTCGCGATGAACGGTAACGTGGTTTGTCAGACCTGACGCCTTCGCCGGCAAGCCTGGCTCCTACAAAAAAACGACGTCGTTTCAACGGCGCCCCTTCAGAACACCGTGAGTCTGAGGAAATCCGTAATGCTTACCCTGAATATCAATGGCAAGGACCAGGCACTGGACGTCCCCGCGGACATGCCTTTGCTGTGGGTCTTGCGCGATGTCGCGCACCTGACCGGGACCAAATTCGGTTGCGGCATGGCCCAGTGCGGTGCCTGCACCGTGCACGTCGACGGCGCGCCGCTGCGCTCCTGTATCACTCCTGTCACGGCCGTGGCCAACGGGCAAAAATCCTCACCATCGAAGGCCTGTCCACCGACGGTTCGCACCCGGTGCAACAAGCCTGGGCTGAGCTAGACGTGGTGCAGTGCGGTTACTGCCAGTCGGGGCAGATCATGTCGGCCGCAGCCTTGCTGGCGAAGATCCCCAAACCCACCGACAGTGACATCGATCAGGCGCTGTCCGGCAACATCTGCCGCTGCGGCACTTACCCAAGGATCCGTGCGGCGGTCAAACGCGCCGCCGAGATCGGTTGATGCCACGTCCGGGGGAGTCAGTTCAATGAACAGCTTCAGTCCTGTTTCACGCCGTGGTTTTCTCAAGGGCAGTGCGGTGCTTGGCGGTGGGTTGGTGGTGGCGTTTGTCATTCCCGGCGGCCATCGTTTTGCTTTGGGCGCCGAGGATCAAGGCAATGTCTTCGCGCCGAATGCCTTCCTGCGAATCGCCAATGACAACAGCGTCACCATCCTGCTCGGCCATTCGGAAATGGGCCAGGGCATCTGGACCGGCCTGACCATGCTGATCGCCGAGGAGTTGGACGCCGACTGGTCGAAGATCCGCGTCGAACATTCACCCGCCTCGGCCAAGGATTATGGTCTGGCCGGGTTTGGCGGCATGCAGATCACTGGCGGGTCTACTTCGACCTGGATGGAGTTCGACCGCTATCGTCAGGCCGGCGCCGCCGCGCGCCTGATGTTGATCGACGCCGCCGCCAAGCGCTTCAACGTCGCGCCGTCCGAGATTCGCACCGAACCGGGCGTGGTCATCGCTGGCGACAAACGCGCGACCTACGGTGAACTGGCGGATGACGCCGGCAAGCTGCCGGTGCCGGACCCGGCCTCGATCAAGTTCAAGGACGCCAAGGACTGGAAGATCATCGGCAAACCGACCAAACGGCTCGACACCCCGGAGAAAATCACCGGCCGGGCCAAGTTCGGCATGGACGTGCAATTTGAAGGGCTGATGACCGCCATGGTTGCGCGCCCGCCGGTGTTTGGCGGCAGCGTCAAATCCTTCGAAGGCGCCGAGGCCCTGGCGGTGCCGGGGGTGCACAAAGTGGTGCAGGTGCCCACGGGCGTGGCGGTGATTGCCGATCACTACTGGGCGGCGAAACTGGGCCGCGATGCGCTGAACATCGACTGGGACCTGGGCCCGAACACCGGCCTCGACAGCGTGAAACTGCTGGAAAGCTTCCGCCAACTCGCCGCCACCCCCGGCATGCCAGCAAGTCAGGCTGGCGATGCAGCCGCCACATTGGGCAAAGCAGCAAAAACCATCGACGTTGAATACAGCGTGCCGTACCTGGCCCATGCACCAATGGAACCGCTCAACTGCACGGTGAAAATCACTGCGGACAAATGCGAAATCTGGACCGGCACCCAGTTCCAGACCCTCGATCAAATGATCGCGGGCAAGATCACCGGGCTTAAACCCGAACAGGTGGAAATCCACACCGAATTCCTCGGCGGCGGTTTTGGCCGTCGGGCCAACCCGACCTCGGATTTTGTCAGTGAAGCGGTGCAAGTCGCGAAGGCCGCCGGTATGCCGGTGAAAACCGTCTGGTCCCGGGAAGACGACATTCGTGGCGGCTATTACCGCTCGATGTTCCTGCATCAGGCGCGTATTGGTCTGGATGCGGCCGGTATGCCGCTGGCCTGGAAGCATGTGATGGTCGGGCAGTCGATCATGGACGGCACGGCGTTTGCGGCGACGATGGTCAAGGACGGCGTCGACAAAACCTCGGTCGAAGGTGTGGCCGACAGCCCTTACCTTGAAGGCATGGCCAATCATCTGGTGGAGCTGCATTCACCGAAAACCGGCATCAACGTGCTGTGGCTGCGTTCGGTTGGGCACAGCCACAACGCCTTCGTCATGGAGTCGTTGATCGACGAACTGGCCACGGCCGCCGGCAAAGACCCGGTGGAATACCGCCGAACCTTGCTCAAGGACCATCCACGGCATCTGGGCGTACTGAACCTGGCCGTGGAAAAAGCTAACTGGAGCGCGCCGCTGCCGGACGGTCACGCCTTGGGTGTTGCGGTGCACGAATCGTTCGGGAGCTTCGTTGCGCATGTCGCCGAAGTGTCCCAGGACAATCTGAAGATCCGCGTGCATCGGGTGGTGTGCGCGGTGGACTGCGGCATCGCGGTCAACCCCGAAAGCATCGCTGCGCAAATGGAATCTTGCATTACCTTCGGCCTGGGGTTTGCGCTGCACAGCAAAGTGACGTTCAAGGACGGCCAGGTGGTGCAGTCCAATTACCACGATTATCAGGTGCTGCGGCTCAACGAAATGCCGGTGGTGGAGGTGCACATCGTGCCCAGTACCGACAAACCAGGCGGTATCGGCGAGGCCGGTGTGCCGCCCATGGCGCCAGCGGTGGCCAACGCAGTGTTTGCCCTGACCGGGCAACGCCTGCGGGAACTGCCGTTGCAACTGTCGGGGGTGTGAGATGAAACGACATTTGATACTGGGCGCCGTGGTGCTGATCGGACTGGGCGGCTACGCCTCGGAGCTGTTCGCCGACGATCAGGCTGCGTTGAAAGCCTTCGGGACGGTGCAGAAGGTTTTCCAGAGCCCGCGCTGCCAGAACTGCCACATCCCAGGCGATTCACCGTTGCAGTTCGATGCTGGCATCCCGCACGCGATGAACGTAGTGCGCGGCATGGACGGCAAGGGCGCCGCCGGTTTGCCCTGCGCCACCTGCCATGCCGAAAACAACCCGCCGGCCAGTTTCGGCCCCCACGCACCGCCAGGCGCGCCGCACTGGAGCCTGCCGTCCGCGGCGCACAAAATGGCCTGGATCGGCCTGCCGCCAGACAAACTCTGCGCGTTGATCAAGGATCGCTCCAGCAATGGCGACCGTGATTTCGCCGCGCTGATCAAACACGTCAGCGACGACAAACTGGTGCTCTGGGGCTGGAATCCGGGTGGCAATCGGGCGCCGGTGCCGGTGCCTCACGACATTTTCGTTACCCAGTTCAAGCTCTGGGCGGACGCCGGAGGGCCGTGCCCGGTAGCGGGCATCTGACCAGCGGCGGATTTATCAGGAGTCAAACCGGGTCTGTGCGCCTCTAACGTATAGACCCATCAAAGGAGTGAGACATGTTGGTTCCAGGCAAACCGGTCAAGCCGGGGGCTTGTGCAGACACCCTGCGCGGGCCGGATGCTTCATTACAAGAGCGCGAACTGTTGCGCGAATTGGCGCGCCAGGCCGAGCAAGAACTGACGGCGGTGCAGGTGGCGAGCATGGATGAACTGACTCTGCTGCCCAATCGTCATGGCTTCGAGGCGCTGGCTCAACGGGGTTGGACGCATGCTTGCGATTAGGCAAGCCGGCGACCTTGCTGTTTTTCGACCTCGACAACTTCAAACACATCAATGAGCTGTATGGCCGCGCCGAAGGCGACGATGCCCTGAAAACCTTCGCCGATGTGCTGCGGATTGCCTTTCGCGAGAGTGATGTGATTGGCCGTATGGGCAGCGACGAGTTCGCGGCGCTGCTGACTGGTGCCAATGGAGTGGAGATCGAGGCCATCCGGGCGCGGCTCGAAGAGATGCTCGACGAGCGCAACGCCACGGTGCACCGCGGCTATGCCATTCGCTTCAGTATCGGCCAGATCGAGTGTCATCCATCGCTTGACCAGACGGCTGAGAGGCTATTGGCGGCTTTCAGTGAACAGTTCGGCAGCCACCCGTTCCGCCGTTCGTAATAACAAACCGTCGTTTCTGAACCGGCCGATCATCTGCAACCCGATTGGCAGCAGTCCCTCGGCGCGCGCCAGTGGGATGTTCACCTGTGGCCAGCCGAACGCCCCCCAGAACTTGATGAAGTCCGATGGCCCGGTGTTTTCGGTGCTGTCCACGGCCAGCGGCGCAACCATCCCGCAGCAAGGGCCGAGCATGGCGTCGAAAGGCTGGCATCGCTCGTTGAGACGCGGTGCAAGGGCTGCCAACCGGGCCTTGGCTGCGGATTCCTGTTCCCATGTCGTGGCTGCGGCTCGGTCGAACATCGCCAGTATCGAGGGGCTTAACAGCGCGCGGTGCTGCTGAAATTCCTTCGCCAGCGAACGGGCGCCCTCGCAATCGTTGATTAGCTGATGATCATCGAACACACCGGCAAATTCGTCCGGCAATTGCAGTTCGCTGATCTGATGGCCAGCGTTGCGCAGATGCTCAAGGGCGTGTTCCAGAGCGCTGGCGACCTCGGGGTCGACTTGATCCCAGCGCGCGGTGCGGTAGAAGCCCAAATTCAGCGGGCGTTGTGGGGTTTCAGGTAGGGCAAAGCCAGGAATCAGAACGCGTGCCACGAGGTGCAGATCCCGCACCGAGCGACCGTACCAGCCCACGGTGTCGAAGCTCGGCGCCAGCGGTTTCACGCCTTCCAGCGAGACCACTCCTGTCGAAGGCTTAAAGGCGAACAACCCGCAGTAAGAGGCCGGTTTGAGCAGCGAACCGGCAGTCTGGGTACCCAGCGCCACGGCAAAGAAATCCGCCGCCATCCCGGCCGCGGAGCCGGCGCTTGAGCTGCCCGGCGTGCGGTCCAGATCATGCGGGTTGCGGGTCGGGCCGGTGTGCATGTAGGCAAATTCGGTGGTGTGGGTCTTGCCCATGATCAACGCGCCGGCCTCGCGCAGCAGCGTCACTGCATGGGCGTCCCGGGACGGTTGATGGTCGGCATAGATCGGCGAGAAGAACTGCGTGGGATGGTCTTCGCTGTCGAAGATGTCTTTGACGCCTACCGGCACGCCAGCCAACAGGCCTTTATTTTTTAAGTGCAGCTTGCAGGCGGACCTGCAACGGTTTGAACGAGACGAAAGCCTGGATCTGCGGTTCCAAAGTTTGAATGCGCTCAAGAAAAGTATCGGCAATCTCGGCGGTTGTGGTTTCACCGTTGTTCACCGCTTCACTGAGGGCGGTGGCGTCCATTCCAGGGCCGATCATTTGGCGAACAACTGATTGATGTCCTTGAACGCCTTGAACTCCAGCGCATTGCCGCACGGGTCGAACAGAAACATCGTCGCTTGCTCGCCCACCAGTCCCTGAAAACGAATGCCGGGTTCAATCACGAACTGCGTGCCGAGGGATTTCAGCCGTTCGGCCAAGGCTTCCCATTCCGCCATGCCCAGCACCACGCCGAAATGCGGCACCGGCACGTTATGGCCGTCCACGGCATTGGTGTGGGCCGCTTCCTGAGAGGCGTTTTTCGGCGCCAGGTGAATGACAAACTGATGACCGAAAAAGTTGAAATCCACCCAGTGATCGCTGGAGCGGCCTTCTTCCAGACCGAACACGTCGCCATAGAAACGGCGTGCGGCTGTCAGGTCATACACCGGAATGGCCAAGTGAAAAGGGGAGAGCGGCATTGGGTAATCCTCAACGGTCGAAAGTTGAAGCTGAGTTTAGCTCTGTGCTTTTTGATTAAAAGACGATAATTTTTGCATCGAGCACAAAATATTTCGATCAATGGCGACGGCGGTGCGTATGTTGCGGGAACTGAAAACCTTTATCGCCGTGACCCGTTACGGCACGTTCGCCGCGGCCGGCATGCACATCGGCCTCACGCAGTCGGCAGTCAGTGCGCAGATCCGTAATCTGGAACAGGCCTTGGGCATTCGGCTATTCGACCGCACCGGGCGCCAGGCGCTGCTCAACGCGGCGGGGCAGCGGGCCTTGCCGATGGCTCGGGAGATGCTGGAAACCTTCGCGCGCATGGCGGTCAGCGATGACGTCAGTGAGTATCGCGGCGAACTGAAAATTGGCGCGGTGGCCACGGTCCAGACCGGGTTGTTGCCTCAGGCGTTATTGCGTTTGAGGCAGCAGGCGCCGCTGCTGGAGCCGAAACTGGTGCCAGGTGTTTCGTTGAACCTGTTGAGTCAGGTGGATACTGGCGAAGTGGACCTGGCGATCCTGATCAAGCCGCCGTTCGAGCTGCCCAAGGAATTGTCGGCACAGGTCATTCGCAAAGAACCGTTTGTGCTGATCGTGCCGGCGGACCTGGAGGGTGATGATCCGCTGCAACTGCTCGCCGAGCATCCTCAGGTGCGCTACGACCGCAATTCGTTCGGCGGGCGGTTGGTGACGCGGTTTCTGCGCGAGCAACAGATTGACGTGCAGGTCGGGCTGGAACTGGATGAGCTGGAGGCCATCGTGAAAATGGTCGAATGCGGCTTGGGGGTTTCGCTGCTGCCGGAGGCGGGGTTGTGGGTTGAGCATGGGGCAAAGGTGAGGGTGATTCGGTTGGGTGAATTGACCTTCTATCGCGAGATTGTGCTGTTGCAGCGTTATAGCCAGCGGATGCAGCCGATTCAGCAACTGTTTGCGCAGTGTCTCATGCAAAATACATAACCCCCCTGTGGGAGCGGGCTTGCTCGCGAATGCGGTCTTCCAGTTGATAGAAATGTCGACTGACACACCGCATTCGCGAGCAAGCCCGCTCCCACAGTGGATCGAGTCAGTCTTTAAATTGCAGGCATAAAAAAACCCGCCTGACTCGGCGGGTTTTTTATTGGCTAACCGAAGATCACTCTTCGATGTTGCCCATGGCGGTCGTGTTGAAACCACCGTCTACGTACATGATTTCGCCGCTGATGCCGGACGCCAGGTCCGAGCACAGGAAGGCGCCGGCGTTGCCGACTTCGTCGATGGTGACGTTGCGACGCAGCGGGGTTTGCGCTTCGTTGGCGGCCAGCATCTTACGGAAGTTCTTGATGCCGGAAGCGGCGAGGGTGCGGATCGGGCCAGCCGATACAGCGTTGACGCGGGTGCCTTCCGGGCCCAGGGAGCCGGCCAGGTAACGAACGCCAGCTTCCAGGGAAGCCTTGGCCATGCCCATTACGTTGTAGTTCGGCATGGTGCGCTCGGCGCCCAGGTACGACAGGGTCAGCAGGCTGCCATTGCGGCCTTTCATCATTTCGCGACCAGCCTTGGCCAGGGCCACGAAGCTGTAGGCGCTGATGTCGTGAGCGATGCGGAAACCTTCACGGGTGGTGGCTTCGGTGAAGTCGCCGTCCAGTTGGTCGCCCGGGGCGAAGCCGACGGAGTGAACGATCACGTCCAAACCATCCCACTTCTTGCTCAGTTCTTCGAAGACCTTGGCGATTTCTTCATCGCTGGCCACGTCGCACGGGAAGCACAGCTCAGGGCTCGAGCCCCAGCCTTGTGCGAATTCTTCGACACGACCCTTGAGTTTGTCGTTCTGATAAGTGAAGGCAAGCTCAGCGCCCTCGCGATGCATGGCGGCAGCGATGCCGGATGCGATGGACAGCTTGCTGGCGACACCGACGATCAGTACGCGCTTACCGGCGAGAAAACCCATGTGTTGCTCCTCTTTTCAGGTTATTGCGCAGTGGCTGGTGCCAGGAAAGCGGCTTCCAGCAACTGCTGTGTATACGGATGTTGGGGGGCGGCAAAGATACTTTGCGCGTCTCCCTGTTCGACCACTTGGCCATGCTTGACCACCATCAACTGGTGGCTCAGCGCTTTGACGACAGCCAGGTCATGGCTGATAAACAGATACGTCAGGTTGTACTTGGTTTGCAGTGAACGCAAAAGCTCCACCACTTGGCGCTGGACTGTCCGGTCGAGGGCCGAAGTCGGCTCGTCCAACAGTATCAACGCCGGTTTTAGCACTAATGCCCGGGCAATGGCGATTCTCTGCCGTTGCCCGCCGGAAAATTCATGGGGGTAGCGGTTCCGGGTTTCCGGGTCCAGGCCTACCTCCTTCAATGCCGCAATAATCGCTTGTTCCTGTTCCGCCTCGGTGCCCATCTTGTGGATTCGCAGGCCTTCGCCGACGATCTGGCTCACGCACATCCGTGGGCTCAGGCTGCCGAACGGGTCCTGGAACACCACCTGCATCTCCCGGCGCAACGGCCGAACCTCGCTCTGCGTCAGGCAGTCTAGCTGCTTGCCTTCAAAACGGATGCCGCCCTTGCTGCCGATCAACCTCAAAATCGCCAAACCGAGTGTCGATTTACCGGAACCGCTTTCTCCCACAATCCCCAGGGTCTGGCCCTGGGGCAGGCTGAAATTGATCCCGTCGACCGCTTTGACGTAATCCACCGTGGTTTTCAAGAAGCCTTTCTTGATCGGGAACCAGACTTTCAGGTCCTCGACTTGCAGCAATGGCGGGCCAATAACGTTGGTCGCCGGCTTGCCGCTGGGCTCCGCTGCCAGCAGTTCCCGAGTGTACGGATGCTGCGGCGCGCGGAACAACTCTTCGCACGATGCCTGTTCGACGATGCAACCGCGCTGCATGACACATACGCGATGCGCAATTCTTCGCACAAGGTTCAAATCGTGACTGATCAGTAACAACGCCATGCCCAAACGGGCCTGTAATTCCTTGAGCAATTCGAGGATTTTCAGCTGAACGGTCACGTCCAAAGCGGTGGTTGGCTCGTCGGCTATTAGCAGTTCCGGCTCGTTGGCCAGGGCCATGGCGATCATTACCCGTTGCCGCTGGCCGCCGGACAATTCGTGAGGCAGGGCCTTGAGGCGCTTGTGCGGCTCGGGGATGCCGACCATCTCCAGCAGCTCCAGCGTGCGCTTGGTCGCGACTTTGCCGGTCAAACCCTTGTGAATGCCCAGCACCTCATTGATCTGCTTCTCGATTGAGTGCAGCGGATTGAGCGAGGTCATCGGCTCCTGGAAGATCATCGCGATCCGGTTACCACGGATGTGACGGATGGTTTTCTCTTTCAGGCTCAGCAGGTCTTGCCCGGAATATTCGATGGTGCCGGACGGGTGCCGGGCGAGCGGGTAGGGCAGCAGGCGCAGGATCGAGTGCGCGGTCACCGATTTTCCGGAGCCGCTTTCGCCCACCAAGGCCAGGGTTTCGCCGCGCTTGATATCGAAGCTGACGCCTTCGACCACCCGCTGCACGCGCTCGCCGACGACGAATTCGACGGCGAGGTCGCGCACTTCGATCAGATTGTCCTGATTCATTTCACTTCCTCGGGTCGAAGGCATCGCGAGCGGACTCGCCGATAAACACCAGCAAACTCAACATCAACGCCAGTACCGCAAACGCGCTCATGCCGAGCCACGGCGCCTGCAGGTTGGATTTGCCCTGGGCCACCAGTTCGCCGAGCGACGGGCTGCCGGCCGGCAAACCGAAACCGAGGAAGTCCAGCGCCGTCAGCGTGCCAATGGCGCCGGTCAGGATGAACGGCATGAAGGTCATGGTCGAGACCATGGCGTTGGGCAGGATGTGGCGGAACATTATTCCGCCATTCTGCATCCCCAGCGCCCGGGCCGCGCGCACGTATTCAAGGTTACGGCCACGGAGGAACTCGGCACGGACCACGTCCACCAGGCTCATCCACGAAAACAGCAGCATGATCCCCAGCAACCACCAGAAGTTCGGCTGGACGAAACTGGCGAGGATGATCAGCAGATAGAGCACCGGCAGCCCGGACCAGATCTCGAGGAAACGCTGCCCGGCCAGATCGACCCAGCCGCCATAGAAACCCTGCAAGGCCCCGGCGATCACGCCGATGATCGAGCTGAGAATGGTCAGCGTCAGGGCAAACAACACCGAAATCCGGAAGCCGTAAATCACTCGGGCCAACACATCGCGGCCCTGATCGTCGGTGCCCAGCAGGTTGTCTGCCGAGGGCGGTGCCGGGGCCGGGACTTTCAGGTCGTAGTTGATGCTCTGGTAGCTGTAAGGGATCGGCGCCCACAGAATCCAGGCGTCCTTGGCCTTGAGCAGTTCGCGGATGTAAGGGCTCTTGTAGTTGGCTTCCAGCGGGAATTCACCGCCGAAGGTGGTTTCCGGGTAGCGCTTGAGTGCCGGGAAATACCAACTGTTGTCGTAATGCACGACCAGCGGTTTGTCGTTGGCAATCAATTCGGCACCGAGGCTGGCGCCGAACAGGATCAGAAACAGCCACAGCGACCACCAGCCACGCTTGTTGGCCTTGAACAATTCGAAACGACGGCGATTGAGGGGAGACAGGTTCATCTCAATGCTCCCGGTGTTCGAAGTCGATACGCGGATCGACCAGGGTGTAGGTGAGGTCGCCGATCAGTTTCACCACCAGCCCCAACAACGTGAAGATAAACAACGTGCCGAAGACCACCGGGTAATCGCGGTTGATCGCCGCTTCAAAACTCATCAGGCCGAGGCCGTCGAGGGAGAAAATCACTTCCACCAGCAGCGAGCCGGTAAAGAAAATGCCGATGAACGCCGACGGGAACCCGGCGATCACCAACAGCATGGCGTTGCGGAATACGTGGCCGTAAAGCACTCGGTGATTGGTCAGGCCCTTGGCTTTCGCGGTGACCACGTACTGCTTGTTGATTTCATCAAGGAAGCTGTTTTTGGTCAGCAAGGTCATGGTCGCGAAGTTGCCGATCACCAGCGCCGTCACCGGCAGGGCCAGGTGCCAGAAGTAATCGAGAATCTTGCCGCCCATGCTCAGTTCGGCGAAGTTGTTCGAGGTCAGGCCCCGTAGCGGGAACCAGTCGAAATAACTACCGCCAGCAAACACCACGATCAGCAGGATGGCAAACAGGAACGCCGGGATTGCGTAACCGACGATGATCGCCGAACTGGTCCAGACGTCGAAATGGCTGCCGTGTCGCGTGGCCTTGGCGATCCCCAGCGGGATCGATACCAGGTACATGATCAGCGTGCTCCACAGCCCGAGGGAGATCGACACCGGCATCTTTTCCTTGATCAGGTCGATGACCTTCGCGTCGCGGAAGAAGCTGTCGCCGAAATCCAGGGTCGCGTAGTTCTTGACCATGATCCACAAGCGTTCCGGCGCCGATTTGTCGAAGCCGTACATGTGCTCGATTTCCTTGACCAGCGCCGGGTCCAGGCCCTGGGCGCCGCGATAGGCCGAGCCTGCCACCGAGACTTCGGCACCGCCACCGGCGATGCGGCTGGTGGCGCCTTCAAAGCCTTCGAGCTTGGCGATCATCTGTTCCACCGGGCCACCGGGAGCGGCCTGGATGATCAGGAAATTGATCAGCAAAATACCGAACAAGGTCGGGATGATCAGCAGCAGTCGCCGAAAAATATACGCCAGCATCTGATTACTCCGTGCCCGCAGGGTCGGCTTGCAGTTTGGTTTCGACTTCTACAGCCGGTTTTGCGTCAGGCTTGACCCACCAGGTGGCGATGCCGACGTCGTACTTGGGTGAAATTTTTGGGTGGCCGATGTGGTTCCAGTAGGCCACGCGCCAGGTCTTGATGTGCCAGTTGGGGATCACGTAATAACCCCATTGCAGCACGCGGTCCAGCGCCCGGGCGTGGGCTACCAGGCTTTTACGCGAATCGGCGTTGATCAGTTCCTCGACCAATTGGTCCACCACCGGGTCTTTCAGGCCCATGGAGTTGCGGCTGCCGGGTTTATCGGCGGCGGCGGACATCCAGAACTCGCGCTGTTCGTTGCCCGGCGAGCTGGACTGCGGGAAGCTGCCGACGATCATGTCGAAGTCCCGGGAGCGCACGCGGTTGATGTACTGCGAGACGTCAACCCGGCGAATCACCAGATCGATGCCGAGGTCACTGAGGTTACGCTTGAATGGCAACAGCACCCGTTCGAATTCGGTCTGGGCCAGCAGAAATTCGATGCTCACCGGTTTGCCGGTGGCATCGACCATTTTGTCATCGACGATCCGCCAGCCGGCCTCTTGCAACAACTGATAGGCCTTGCGTTGCTGGGTGCGAATCATGCCGCTGGCGTCGGTCGTCGGGTTTTGGAACGCCTCGCTGAACACCTCGGCCGGCAGCTTGCTGCGGAACGGATCGAGGATTGCCAGTTGATCGGCGTCCGGCAGGCCGGTGGCGGCCATTTCCGAGTTTTCGAAGAAACTGCGAGTGCGCGCATAGGCGCCGTTGAACAGTTGCTTGTTGGTCCATTCAAAATCCAGCAGCAACGTCAGGGCCTGACGCACGCGGATGTCCTGGAACACCGGGCGACGCAGGTTGAACACGAAGCCTTGCATGCCCGTCGGGTTGCCGTTGGGAATCTGTTCCTTGATCAACCGACCTTCGGTAACGGCCGGGATGTTGTAGGCATTGGCCCAGTTCTTCGCGGTCATCTCCAGCCAGTAATCGAACTGCCCGGCCTTGAGTGCTTCGAGGGCCACGGTGTTGTCGCGGTAATAGTCGGAGGTCATCACGTCGAAGTTGTAAAAACCACGGTTTACCGGCAGGTCTTTGCCCCAGTAATCCTTGACCCGTTCGTAACGCACCGACCGCCCGGCCTTCACTTCGCTGACCTTGTAGGGGCCGCTGCCCAGCGGGATTTCCAGGTTGCCTTTGTTGAAGTCGCGGGTCGCCCACCAATGTTTTGGCAGCACCGGCAACTGGCCGAGGATCAGCGGCAGCTCGCGGTTGTTGTTGTGCTTGAACTTGAACAGCACCGTCAGCGGGTCTTCGGCGACCACCTCCGCGACGTCGCTGTAGTAGCCGCGATAGAGCGGGGCGCCGTCCTTGATCAGGGTCTCGAAACTGAACACCACGTCTTCGGCGCGCACCGGGTGACCGTCGTGGAACCGCGCTTCCGGGCGCAGGTAGAAACGCACCCAGCTGTTGTCCGGGGCCTTCTCGATCTTGCCGGCGATCAACCCGTATTCGGTGAACGGTTCGTCCAGGCCTTGCTTGGCCAGGGTGTCGTAGATCATCCCGATATCGTCGGCCGGCACGCCTTTGCTGATGAACGGGTTGAGGCTGTCGAACCCGCCGAAACCGGCCTGGCGGAAGATCCCGCCCTTGGGCGCGTCAGGGTTGACGTAATCGAAGTGCTTGAAGTCGGCCGGGTATTTCGGCGGCTCGTTGTACAGGGTCAGGGCATGTTGCGGGGCGGCGCAGGCCAGCCCGGCGAACAACAGACCGCTGGCCTGCAAGAGCAGAGCGCGTACGGGGTTCATTGACCTTTCTCCGAAGATTTCAGCCACCACGCAGAAATGCCCAGGGTGTAGGGCGGCGTGGTGACGAAGGCGAACCGGTTGCGGTAGGCCAGGCGATGATAATTAAGGTACCAGTTGGGAATGCTGTAGTGCTGCCACAGCAGCACCCGGTCGAGGCCTTGCCGGCGGCGACCTGTTCATCGCGAGTCTGCGCGGCGAGCAGTTGCTCAAGCAAATGATCGACCACCGGGTTGGCGATGCCCGCGTAGTTTTTACTGCCCTTGACCCCGGCCTGGCTGGAATGGAAGTACTGCCATTGCTCCAGTCCCGGGCTGAGGGTCTGGTTGAGGGTCATCAGGATCATGTCGAAATCGAACTGATCCAGGCGTTGTTTGTACTGGGCGCGATCCACCGTACGCAGCCGGGCGTCGATGCCGATGCTGGCGAGGTTCTCGACGTAGGGCTGAAGGATGCGTTCCAGGTTTGGGTTGACCAGCAGAATCTCAAACCGCAGCGGCTGGCCTTTGGCGTTTTCGACCCGTTGGCCGTTGAGCTTCCAGCCGGCCTCGTTGAGCAGGCCCAAGGCTTTGCGCAAGGTTTCCCGGGGGATGCCGCGGCCGTCGGTCTGCGGCAGGCTGAAGGGCTCGACGAAGAGCTTGGCGGGCAACTGTTCGCGATAGGGCTTGAGCATCAGCCATTCGTGACCAACCGGCAGGCCGGTGGCCTCGAATTCACTGTTGGGGTAGTAACTGGTGGCGCGCTTGTAGGCGCCGCTGAACAGCGTGCGATTGGTCCACTCGAAATCGAACATCAGCCCCAGCGCTTCGCGGACCTTGACCTCGGAAAAAGTCGGGCGCCGGGTATTCATGAACAGGCCCTGGCTCTGGGTCGGGATCTGGTGCGGGATCTGCGCCTTGATCACATCGCCACGGGTGACGGCCGGGAAGTTATAACCGTTGTCCCAGTTCTTCGCCTGATGCTCGATGTAGATGTCGAATTCGCCGGCCTTGAAGGCTTCGAAGGCCACGTCGCTGTCGCGGTAGAACTCGACTTCCATGCGGTCGAAGTTGTACTTGCCGCGATTGACCGCCAGGTCCTTGCCCCAGTAATCCTTGACCCGTTCGAAGATGATCTGCCGCCCCGGTTGCACCGAGGTGATGCGATACGGCCCGCTGCCCAGCGGCGGCTCGAAGGTGGTGGCCTTGAAGTCGCGACCTTTCCAGTAATGCTGGGGCAGCACCGGCAACTCGCCCAGACGCAGGATCTGCAACGGATTGCCGGCGCGCTTGAAGACAAAGCGAATGCGTTGCGGGTTTAGGATGTCGACCCGCAGCACTTCCTGGAGGGCGGTGCGGTACTGCGGATGGCCTTCCTTGAGCAGCAACCGGTAGGAAAACGCCACGTCGTAAGCGGTGATCGGCGTGCCATCGTGGAAACGCGCTTCAGGGCGCAGGTTGAACACCACCCAGCTGCGGTCCTCGCTGTATTCCACCGATTGGGCGATCAGGCCATAGCTGGACGTTGGCTCGTCGCCGGACGGCGCGTACTGGCCGGTGCCGACCATCAGCGGTTCGTTGAGCTCGTTGATGCCGTATTGCAGGAAATTCGGGGTGGAAACCGGGCTTGAGCCCTTGAAGGTGTAAGGGTTGAGCGTATCGAAGGTGCCAAACGCCATCACCCGCAACGTACCGCCCTTGGGCGCTTGCGGGTTGACCCAGTCGAAGTGGGTAAATCTGGCCGGGTACTTGAGCGTGCCGAACTGCGCATAACCATGGCTTTCGCTGATCGTCGCGCTTGCGGGTGAGCTCAAGGCCAGGCTGATCAGGAGCAGGAGGAGGGCGCGCTTCAAGTCAGAGATCCGATCCAGGCGGCTTGGGCTTTGTGGGCCGTACAGTAACAGCTTGTATCGACAGGAAAAAGACAGGGGGTAATGCGCTGTTAATTGCTGGCGTGGAGGTCCGGCGACTCGCAGAACCTGTGGGAGCGAGCTTGCCTGTGGCGAGGGGGCTTGCCCCCGTTGGGTCGCGAAGCGGCCCCGGCATTCTTTCAATTAAACCGTGCTAATAGGTTTAGCGACTGCTTCGCATCCGAACGGGGGCAAGCCCCTCGCCACAAAAGCCACCACAACCCTCAAATCGCAGGCAAAAAAAGCCCCTGGATCCAGGGGCTTTTTTTAGCGTGGCGAAGACACCGTCAGCATCTGACCTGGCTTCAGCGCCTGGCCAACCCGCGGGTTCCAGCGCTTGAGGTGTTGCATTTCAACGTTGAAACGCTTGGCGACCATGTACAGCGAGTCGCCTTGCTTGACCTTGTATTGGGTTTGCTCCGTCTTGCTGGTGGTCTTGCCGTTCGCCTTGGAGTTGGCTGCCACGACGGTGTTGACGCGACCGGCGCTACGTTTGGTGGTGTCCCGCATGACCAGGGTCTGGCCGACCTTGAGGTTCTTGCCGGTCATCTTGTTCCAGCGTTGCAGGTCTTTGACATCGACCTTGTTCGCTTTGGCGATGGTCGCCAGGTTGTCGCCACGTTTGACGCGATAGGCGCGCTTGAGTTTGGCGATTTCGTTGTCGTCGGCACCTTCGAACACTGGTTTGAGTGGTCGCGAGCTGATCAGCTCTTCGGGGCGCATGGTCGACAGGCTGGCAGTCAGCAGTTGCGCCTTGGACGTCGGCACCAGCAAATGCTGGGGACCGTCGATGGTGGTGCGCTGCTTGAAGGCCGGGTTGAGCTGGAACAGTTCGTCTTCGTCGATGTTGGCCACCGCGGCAACCTTGGACAGGTCCATGCGCTGGTTGATTTCGACGACCTGGAAGTACGGTTCGTTGGCGATCGGGCTGAGGTTCACGCCGTAGGCTTCCGGCGACAGCACCACTTGCGACAGGGCCAGCAACTTCGGCACGTAGGCCTGGGTTTCGGCCGGCAGCGGCAGGTTCCAGTAGTCGGTTGGCAAACCAAGCTTCTCGTTACGCTCGATGGCCCGGCTGACCGTGCCTTCGCCGGCGTTATAAGCAGCGAGGGCCAGCAACCAGTCACCGTTGAACATGTCGTGCAGGCGGGTCAGGTAATCCATGGCCGCGGTGGTCGAGGCGGTAATGTCGCGACGGCCATCATAGAAACGGGTTTGACGCAGGTTGTAGTAACGCCCGGTGGAAGGGATGAATTGCCAAAGGCCCACCGCGTCGGCCCGGGAATAGGCCATCGGGTTGTAGGCGCTTTCAATCACTGGCAGCAGCGCCAGTTCCAGCGGCATGTTGCGTTCTTCAAGGCGTTCGATGATGTAGTGGATGTACAGGCTGCCGCGTTCGCCGGCGTTTTCGAGGAAGGACGGGTTGCTGGCGAACCACAGTCGTTGTTGCTCGATACGCGGGTTGACGCCCAGGCCATCCTGCAGTTGGAAGCCTTGGCGCATGCGCTCCCAGACGTCCTGAGGTACTTGTGGAGTAGGTTTTTCGCTGAGCCAGATAGGTTTTTGCTTGGCTCGAGCGGCGATATTCGGAGTGTGGGCCGCGTCGGTCTGCGGCACATGGCTTGAACAGCCCGCCAAAGTGGCGGACACAGCCACCGCTATGGCTTGAGCCAAGCGGGTCAATGCGTCTGAATTGATGGCTTTACGAATAGATGACGACATTGGCTGGAAGTAAGTTCCGGGCAAAAATGTCGGGGGATTCTAGAAAGCGTACCCGTCGCGGTCAACCATTCAGAATTTTTGTACCAATAGGTAGCCTGCTTAGAACTTATCTTTCCAAGCTCGCAAGGCAGCAAAAACCGCACTCGGGACCCGGTTATTGGTTCCATTCCGTTCGTCCACTTTTTCTTTAACGGATGTTTCGCTGACACGTAAAAATGGGTTGGTGAGCTTTTCCAGGGCGATTGTCGAAGGCAATGTCATGACCCCGGCTTCGCGCTGAGCGGTGACTTTGGCCAGCCGTTCGGCGGTGTCCGGATTACCCGGTTCGACTGCTGCGGCAAACTTCAGGTTGCTGAGGGTGTATTCGTGGGTGCAATAGACCAGCGTATCCTCAGGCAAGGACGCCAGGCGCGTCAGCGAGGTGTGCATCTGCTCCGGCGTGCCTTCGAACAACCGACCACAACCGGCGGCGAACAGGGTGTCGCCGCAAAACAGCAGGCCGTGGTGATAAAAGGCGATGTGCCCCAGGGTGTGGCCGGGGACGGCGAACACATCGAAGTCCCAGCCGAGCACGTTGATGCGGTCGTTGTCCTTGAGCGCGACGTCCCGTGCCGGGATGGTTTCGCTGGCGGGGCCGTAGACAGTTGCGTCAGTCGCTTTTTTCAGCTGTTCGACGCCGCCGACATGGTCATGATGGTGGTGAGTGATCAGAATATCGCTGAGCACCCAGCCCGGATGCGCCGCCAGCCAGGCCTGGACCGGCGCGGCGTCGCCCGGATCGACCACGGCGCAGCGTTGGGTGCGGTGGTCCTGCAACAACCAGATGTAGTTGTCGGTGAAGGCGGGTAGGGCACTGATCTGTATCATCGTCGGATTCGCCAAGCGGAAAACAATGGCGCATCTTAGAACTTCCTGGCGCTTTGGAGAATGCAATGACCGATAAAGCGTTCGCTCAGGCTGATCCTGACTGGCTGGCATTGATCAGCGCGGCCCGTGAATGGCTGTCCGGCCCCATTGGGCAATTTCTGCTGGACGAAGAACGGCGCATGCTCGAAGACGAGTTGGGTCGGTTCTTCGGCGGCTACCTGGTGCACTACGGCCCGCAGGCCGAGACACCGCCGTCCGCGCCGCAAGTGCAGCGTAACGTACGCCTCGGCGCGCCATTGCCCGGCGTCGAGATCGTCTGCGAAGAACAGGCCTGGCCCTTGAGCGAGCACGCCGCGGACGTGGTGGTGTTGCAGCATGGGCTGGATTTCTGCCTGTCGCCCCACGGTTTGCTGCGCGAAGCGGCGAGCAGTGTGCGGCCCGGCGGGCATTTGCTGATCGTCGGTATCAATCCATGGAGCGCTTGGGGCTTGCGCCACGTCTTTGCCAACGACGCCATGCGCCAGGCCCGTTGTATTTCGCCATCGCGGGTCAGCGACTGGTTGAACCTGCTGGGCTTCGCGCTGGAGAAACGCCGCTTCGGGTGCTATCGTCCGCCGCTTGCGTCGCCCACATGGCAGGCCCGTCTGGCGGGTTGGGAGCGCAAGGCTGGTGACTGGCAGCTATCGGGCGGCGGCTTCTATTTATTGGTCGCGCGCAAGATCGTGGTCGGCCTGCGGCCGGTGCGCCAGGAACGGCGCGAACCGATGGGCAAGTTGATTCCATTGCCTATGGCCAAGGTCAATCGTCGCCACATCGAGCCATAAACACTCTTTATTTCCCGGCCGGGCTTGCCCGGCCTCGGGCATCGTCGATCCTGGATCGGCGAGCCACCGCATTTTCTGGATAGATTGGCATGAGCGATAGCGTAGAACTGTTCACTGATGGCGCCTGCAAAGGCAACCCTGGCCCCGGCGGCTGGGGCGCACTGCTGGTGTGCAAGGGCGTCGAAAAGGAACTCTGGGGCGGCGAAGCCAACACCACCAACAATCGCATGGAACTGATGGGCGCGATCAAAGGCCTGGAAGAACTCAAGCGTTCCTGCGACGTGCTGCTGGTAACGGACTCCCAGTACGTGATGAAAGGCATCAACGAGTGGATGGATAACTGGAAGAAGCGTGGCTGGAAAACGGCTGCCAAGGAACCGGTTAAAAATGCCGACCTGTGGAAACTGCTGGACGAACAGGTCAACCGCCACAACGTGACCTGGAAGTGGGTCCGCGGCCACATCGGCCACCACGGCAACGAACGGGCCGACCAGTTGGCCAACCGTGGTGTGGATGATGTGCGTGGTTACAAACAAGACTGACGGCTGATCACGATTCCCGTGTAGGGGCTGCCGAAGGCTGCGATCTTTTGACGTTGCTTTTAACAGCGAAGATCAAAAGATCGCAGCCTTCGGCAGCTCCTACCGGGATCGGGTTCACAGCATCAAGATGGCGTTCGCCAATTGCTGATCTGTGTAGGAGTTCTCTGTAATTACCCTACGAATCCGCGCAAACGCCGCTTCAATCCTCACCCCGCGAATATCCCCGTCACTGGCTACAAACGCGGCCGCATCATCCTTCGCCGCCAGTACAATTTTATCGTCCTTGAATGAGCCGCTGGTGCCTTTGCTTGAGCTCAGAATCAGGCTCATGGTGATATCGGTGCTGATGACAAAACTGGTGGCCTGGGCGCCAGAACCCAGCAGGCAGGTACTCAACAAAACAAACCGTGCAGTCTTCATGACGCGTTCAAACCCCTGGAATACAAGCCGCCCACGCTAACAAGCGGCTTGCGTCCAGACTTTATGAACATTGCTAATGATTGTTAAAAACTGCATGAGCGCCGGTCACGTTGGTGGCGCGGGCCGGATCTCGCGAATGCGTCAAGATCGCCACGAACTGTCGCAAACCCGATTTTCCTTAACCCTGGCCAAACCGACCATTGACTCTCCCGTTAGGGGCACACTCTACCCTCAACGCTCCACTTTCAGGATGCAGTGAAGATGAGCAAGCGAGTACTGGTGATTCTGGGTCACCCTTCAACCGACAGTTTCTGTGGTGCCTTGACTGAGACCTATGTCGAGGCGGCAAAAAGTGCCGGGCATGATGTGCGTCTGTTACGACTGGATGCGCTGAGTTTCGATCCGGTGCTGCACGATGGCTATAAACAGATTCAGCAATTGGAGCCCGATCTGCTCAAGGCCCAGGCTGACATCACCTGGGCTGAGCACTTGGCATTTGTCTATCCGATCTGGTGGGGCGGCATTCCGGCCTTGATGAAAGGCTTCGTCGACCGGATATTCCTGCCCGGTTTTGCCTTCAAGTACCGCGAAGGCCAAGCCTTTCCCGACAAACTCCTGAAAGGACGAACGGCTCACCTGCTGGTCACGATGGATACGCCACCGTGGTACTACAAGTGGGTCTATCGCATGCCTGGCCTGCACCAGATGCGCAAGACCACGCTGGAGTTCTGTGGCATCAAGCCGTTGAAGACCCTGACGTTTGGACCGCTGCTCGGTTCCAGGCCCAACCAGCGGGATGCCTGGCTCAAGCAAACCCAGGCAATCGCCAGCCACTGATACGTACGTTGTGCAGCATCGCCTTGCAACAGGCGATGCCAGCTTCATCCCTGCCATCCCCCCGCCATTTAACGTCTTCGGGTTCCCGCCTTCGCGCACCTATGTGAAGATGCCGCGCGCGCCTCTTTCTGGCCATAAAAAGGACTTTTCATGTATATCGGCAAAGCCGCCCAGTTGTCGGGTACGACGATCAAAAGTATCCGTCACTATGAAGACATTGGCTTGTTGCCGCCGCCCCAGCGCGAAGGGAAATATCGTGTCTATAGCCTGCAGAGCGTTGAGTTGCTGAGTTTCATCAAATGCGCTCAGCAATTGGGCTTCAGGCTCAAGGAAATGCAGGCGATCCTGCAGGATCACCGGGGCCAGGAGTTACCCTGGGACCTGGCCAACAAGGCGATCGCCGACAAAAAACAGGAACTGATGACCCGGATCGAAGGGTTACAGAAGGTCTACGCAGGGCTGGCGGAGTTCGAAGCCAGTCTCAAGGATGCCCGGGACCAATGTCAGTTCGAACACCTTGCCAAAACCGCTTGAACGGTTTCATTGCATGACCTGGTGAAGCGCTTTGCGCTGCCTGGCTACGCCGGCAACAAGTCATCGCCGGCACCGCCCCGCTCGGAAACAGCGTTCGTTTTCGTATTGATCGGGTGTGTTAATATCGCCGGCCTTCGCAGGGTGACGGCAGGGTGATGAGAGATGAGGATTTAACAGAATATGGCTCAAAGGATGGTTGTACTCGATACCGAAACCACCGGCATGCCGGTGACCGACGGCCATCGTATTGTCGAAATCGGTTGTGTCGAGTTGATCGGTCGGCGTCTCACGGGCCGGCATTTTCACGTTTACCTGCAACCGGACCGCGAGAGTGATGAAGGCGCCATCGGCGTCCACGGCATCACCAACGAATTCCTGGTGGGCAAGCCGCGTTTCGCTGAAGTGGCCGATGAGTTCTTCGAATTCATCAAGGGTGCGCAGCTGATCATCCATAACGCGGCGTTCGACGTTGGCTTCATCAACAACGAATTCGCGCTGATGGGTCAGCAAGATCGCGCTGACATCACGCAGCACTGCTCGATCCTCGACACCCTGATGATGGCCCGGGAACGTCACCCGGGGCAGCGCAACAGCCTCGACGCATTGTGCAAACGCTACGGCGTCGACAACTCCGGCCGCGAACTGCACGGCGCGTTGCTCGACTCCGAGATTCTCGCCGACGTTTACCTGACCATGACCGGCGGCCAGACCAGCCTGTCCCTGGCGGGTAATGCGTCTGACGGTAATGGTTCGGGTGAGGGCGCGGACAACTCCGCCACCGAGATTCGCCGCCTGCCTGCCGATCGCCAGCCAACCCGGATCATCCGCGCTAGCGAAGATGACCTGGCGCAGCACTTGGTTCGCCTCGAAGCGGTGGCCAAATCCGCCGGTGCGCCGTCGTTGTGGCAGCAGTTGGTGGATGCGAAGACTCAGGCCTGAGGCTTATTTCTCAGAATGTCGGGCTGTTTTGGGGGTAGGGCTGTTGTGGCGAGGGAGTTTACTCCCGCTCGGCTGCGCAGCAGTCGTCAATCCCGCGAACGCGGTATCTCTGAAAAAATGCAGGGGGCCGCTTCGCGTCCCAGCGGGAGTAAACTCCCTCGCCACAGGTAACCCTCCCACCACAGGTCTTGCGACAGCCAAAAATTCTCCATTTCAGATTGAGGTTGATGGCCACATGATGGTGCGCCCACTGACCCTCTTCGGGGCATTGGCGCTCGCCACATCCGCCTCAACCCTCTACCCTGAGGTGATTGGCAGGCCATGGTCTGCCGCCTCAGGACACTGAGCCCCATGTATAAAGATTTGAAATTCCCGGTCTTGATCGTCCATCGCGACATCAAGGCCGACACCGTTGCCGGTGACCGCGTGCGTGGCATCGCACGGGAGCTGGAACAGGAAGGCTTCAGCATTCTCAGTGCGGTGGATTACACCGAAGGGCGGCTGGTCGCCTCGACCCATCACGGCCTCTCGTGCATGTTGATCGCCGCCGAAGACGCCAGCACCAACTCCCATCTCTTGCACAACATGGCCGAGCTGATCGGTCTGGCGCGGGTGCGAGCGCCGGACCTGCCGATCTTCGCTCTCGGCGAGCAGGTCACCCTGGAAAACGCCCCGGCTGACGCCATGGCCGAGCTCAATCAGCTACGCGGCATTCTGTATCTGTTCGAAGACACCGTGCCGTTCCTCGCCCGTCAGGTGGCCCGGGCGGCGCGCAAGTACCTGGATGGTCTGCTGCCACCGTTCTTCAAGGCCTTGGTGCAGCACACCGCCGATTCCAACTATTCCTGGCACACTCCGGGCCATGGCGGTGGCGTGGCGTATCACAAGAGCCCGGTGGGGCAGGCGTTCCACCAGTTTTTCGGGGAAAACACCCTGCGTTCCGATTTGTCGGTGTCCGTGCCGGAGCTTGGTTCGCTGCTCGATCACACCGGCCCACTGGCTGAAGCCGAGGCCCGAGCTGCGCGCAATTTCGGCGCCGATCACACCTTTTTCGTGATCAATGGCACCTCGACGGCGAACAAGATCGTCTGGCACTCCATGGTTGCCCGGGATGATCTGGTGCTGGTGGATCGCAATTGCCACAAATCGGTCTTGCACTCGATCATCATGACCGGCGCCATCCCGTTGTACTTGTGCCCGGAGCGCAATGAACTTGGGATCATCGGCCCGATTCCGCTCAGCGAATTCAGCCGCGAATCAATCCAGGCCAAGATAGATGCCAGCCCGCTGACCAAGGGCCGTGCGCCCAAGGTCAAGTTGGCGGTGGTGACCAATTCGACCTACGACGGCTTGTGCTACAACGCCGAGTTGATCAAGCAGAGCCTGGGCAATAGCGTCGAGGTCTTGCACTTCGACGAGGCTTGGTATGCCTACGCGGCGTTTCACGAGTTCTTCGCCGGCCGTTACGGCATGGGCACGTCGCGCAGTGAGGACAGCCCGCTGGTGTTCACCACCCATTCCACGCACAAACTGCTGGCGGCGTTCAGTCAGGCGTCGATGATCCACGTGCAGGACGGCGGTGCACGGCAACTGGATCGCGACCGTTTCAACGAAGCGTTCATGATGCACATCTCCACCTCGCCGCAGTACAGCATCATCGCGTCGCTGGACGTGGCTTCGGCGATGATGGAAGGCCCGGCCGGGCGTTCGCTGCTGCAGGAAATGTTCGATGAAGCCCTGAGTTTTCGCCGCGCACTGGCCAATCTGCGTCTGCACATTGCGGCGGATGATTGGTGGTTTTCCATCTGGCAGCCGCCGTCGGTGGAAGGGATCACTCAGGTCGTTACCGAAGACTGGCTGTTGCAACCCGACGCTGACTGGCACGGCTTCGGCGGCGTGACGGATGACTACGTGCTGCTCGACCCGATCAAGGTCACGCTGGTCATGCCCGGCCTGACTGCCGGCGGCGCCTTGAGTGAACGCGGGATTCCGGCGGCAGTGGTCAGTAAATTCCTTTGGGAACGCGGATTGGTGGTCGAGAAGACGGGGTTGTATTCGTTTTTGGTGCTGTTCTCCATGGGCATCACCAAGGGCAAATGGAGCACGCTGCTGACCGAGTTGCTGGAGTTCAAGCGCAGTTACGACGCCAACGTCAGCCTTGGCACCTGCCTGCCCTGTGTCACTCAGGAAAATCCTGCGCGTTATCAGGGCATGGGCCTGCGCGACCTGTGCGATCAACTGCACGCCTGCTACCGCAGCAATGCCACGGCCAAACACCTGAAGCGCATGTATACCGTGCTGCCGGAAATCGCCATGAAGCCCGCCGACGCCTATGATCAATTGGTGCGAGGTGAGGTTGAGGCGGTGTCGATCGATGCCCTGAATGGGCGAATCGCTGCCGTGATGCTGGTGCCGTACCCGCCGGGGATTCCGTTGATCATGCCTGGCGAGCGCTTCACCGAATCGACTCGATCGATCATTGATTACCTTGCATTCGCCCGTACCTTCGACAGCAGCTTCCCCGGGTTTGTCGCCGATGTGCACGGATTGCAACACGAAGATGAGGGCAATGGGCGGCACTACACCGTCGATTGCATCAAGGAATGAGGACCTTTCCCAGTATGCAACCGGTCATGAATCCGAAATACCCAGGGCTGTCGGTGCGCGTTGCCGACGATGGTTTTGCGGCCTACATCTGGGGCAGCGACTTCAGTTTTGAAGTCGCCGCCTACGGTGCCGCCGAAATCGGTAAACCGGTGGCGCAGTGGCCGGTAACGCCGATCACCCCTTATCGAAAGTGCTACGGAATTGATCCCGAGGAGTTCAGCAGTTTCCGCGATGCCGCCGACAGTGCGATTTTCATGGCTTATCTGGATGACGAGCCGGTCGGCCACCTGGTGGTCAGCACCAACTGGAACGGCTTTGCCCACATCGACGAACTGGCGGTGCATGCGCCAGCCCGTCGTCACGGCGTGGCCAAGTCGCTGCTGGATGTGGCGCAGTTCTGGAGTCGCAAGAAGAAACTGCCGGGCATCATGCTCGAAACCCAAAACAACAACCTGGGCGCCTGCCGGCTCTATGAGCGCTGTGGTTTTGTGATTGGCGGGATCGATCATCTGCGCTATCGCGGCATCGACCCGAACACCGCCGAAGTGGCGTTGTTCTGGTATCGGCTGTTCGATAATCCGCTGGAAAATCCGATCAGTTCGCCAGCATCGCCACGGCTTGTTCCGTGATGATCGCCAGCAAGGCCTGAACGGCGGGCGAGGGCTCGGCGTTTTTCAAGGTCAGGGCGTAGAGGCTGATCGGCACGGCCGGCGCCAGCGGGCAAACATCCAGCCCGGACGATTTGGCCCCGAGGGCGGTGAAGGGGTCGACGATGGCCAGGCCTTCGCCGGCTTCGACCATGCTGCGCATCATCTGATGGGTCTGGACTCGCGTTTGGATCATCAGCGCCGGGCGTAGTGCTTGCAGCTTGATTTCCAGCGCCGGGCTCAACGGATCATGGCCGTCGAGACCCACCATCGCCTGGCCAGCCAGGTCTTGCACCGACACATACTTCTGCTTGGGTTGCAGCCAGCCATGAGGCGCCAGCAGCTGAAGTTTGCCCTGGGCAATCACTTGGCAATCGATGTCGGCGTGATCGGGGTCATGCAGGCTCAGGCCCAAATCGCTTTCGCGCAACAGCAGGCTGCGGACAATCTCGCGGGTGGGTTGGTTGAGGAGGGTGCAGGGTGCATCGGGAAAGCGTCGGCGCAGGGCCGCGATGCTGTGAGGCAATAACTGTTGAGTCAGCGGCGGGGTGCCGATGATGCGCAGCGGTGGCGCCAAATATTGCTTGAGGCTGTTGGCCAGGCGTTGCACCGGTTCGAGAGCTTCATAGACATGAGCGATCTCGACCTGCAACTCCCGCGCCTCGCGCGTGGCCTGCAAGCGACCGCGCACGCTGGAGAACAGCATGAAGCCCAACTGACCCTCGGCGTCACGCAAAATCCCTTCGACCTCGGTCACGGGCAACTGCAGCCATTCGGCGGCGGTGCCCAGGTGACCGGTCTGCAAGAGCGCCTGGATCACTTCGATATGACGTAAACGCATGCATGAAGTCCATGTTCAGCAGGTGAGGGAGTCAGTGTCTGAATCCTAACTCAAGTGCGCGCATATGACTTCTGCTCATAACACAGGGTTATGAGGCAATGGTGGTTTCCGGCAGGCTGCCGACATAAGTGTCCGGTTCGCGAGTGAGGGTGATATCCGACTGGATCAACTGGAACCGGTTGTCATCGAGCTTCTTCATGCGATCGCCGATGGCCAGTTTGTAGGTGGTGACAGGCTCCGTGCCTTCGACACCGTCTGCCGACGGGGTGGATTCCTGGAACTCATGCACGGAATAAACGCGGCCTTCCGCGTCTCTTGCATGGAACTGACCGACGAGTACTGCTGCCATCTGCTTAGAACCTCTGGAGATAAATCACTCAATTTGCGGCTCAGTAGACCGTGGTTGGGCGAGGTAAGTTTTCCTACAGGAAAAAAATAGTCAGGGGCGGCGATTTTCGCTCGCCCGCTGAATGAATCGTCATCTATAACTACAGGCTCTTTCCATCGATAGTCGAGAACCTTCCATGAGCAACGTCTACACGATCGCCGTCATAGTCGGCAGCTTGAGAAAAGAATCGATCAATCGCAAGGTCGCGCTGGCCCTGGCTGATCTGGCGCCTGCCAATCTGAAACTGAACATCGTCGAAATTGGCGACTTGCCACTCTACAACGAAGACATCGATGGTGCTTCACCGCCGGCAGCCTACAGCACTTTCCGACAACAAGTGAGCTCATCCGACGCAGTGCTGTTTGTGACCCCTGAATACAACCGTTCGGTGCCGGCACCGATGAAGAACGCGATTGACGTGGGTTCGCGTCCATATGGCAAAAGTGCCTGGAATGGCAAGCCGGGTGCAGTGATCAGCGCTTCGCCGGGCGCCATTGGCGGTTTTGGCGCCAATCATCATCTGCGTCAGTCGATGGTGTTTCTCAATGTGCCGTGTATGCAGCAGCCAGAAGCCTACCTCAGTGGTGCCGGGACAGCCTTCGACGAGGCGGGCAAGCTTAGCGAATCGGTGAAGCCGTTCTTGCAGAGCTTCATCAATGCTTACGGGCAGTTCGTCGAACAACACAAAAAAGTCTGACACCACAAAAACCTGTGGGAGCGGGCTTGCTCGCGAATGCGGTTTTACATTCAACATTAATGTTGGCTGATACGACGCTTTCGCGAGCAAGCCCGCTCCCACAGGGGTTATTCGGTGCTGGTCAGCCGGCTACAAATCATCATCTCGATTTCCGACAGCCACGCGGCGGTTTGCTCCGCCGTCGGTTGTGCGGTCACGCAATAACGCCGGCCGCCCCAGGCCATGATCACCCAGGCGTCGATGCAAACGTCTGTCGGTTGCGTAGGCAAGTCACCACACGCTGCGAAGGCCTCACGCCATTTCTGCGACAGTTCCTGGAACAGTCGTCGATGGTGCTTGGGTTCGGTGAACTGATGTTCAATCACAAACACTTCATGGTTGAACAGTGGCTGGCGCACCTCGTCCGGCTCGCAGGTCAGGCGTATCAGGCGTTTGATCCGGGTTCGCCAATCCAGATCGTTGGCGCGTACGACCTGTTCTTCCAGATCCAGCAATAAACCCTCCAGGGCATGCCGGATGTAACCTGACAGCAAGGCTTCTTTGCTCGGGAAGTAGTCGTACAGCGTCCCAATGGCCACGCCGGCTTCCAGCGCCACTTCGCGGGTGGTCAGCCCCGACCAGCCGTCACGCTGCCAAATCCGAACAAACGCCTGGTAAATCGCTTCCACGGTGAAGATCGCCCGCGCTTGACTCGGCCGTTTCAACGGCTTGGCGCGAGGGTTGAAGGCTGGCGTGCTGCCCTTGGTGTTTCCGAACCCGCTCTTCATTGGCTGCCGTTACTCTGGTGCTACCCGCCACTCACTCGCAGCAGGAGTCTGAAAGATGCAAAGCCTGAGCACGGTAACACGGCTGATCACCCGTAAAAACGCCCTCGACCAGAGCCGGATCGAGCAGGAACAACGCAGCCTGATTCCGGCGGCCGGCGAGGTGATCCTGAAGATCGACCGCTGCGCGCTGACCACCAACAACATTACCTACGCCGCGTATGGCGATTCGATGAACTACTGGGGCTTCTTTCCTACGGGGCAGGCGGAATGGGGCCACATTCCGGCCTGGGGTTTTGCCGATGTGGTGGCGTCGGATGTCGTCGGCATCAAGGTCGGCGAGCGCTTCTACGGCTACTTCCCGCTGGCCAGCTATTTGTGGATGCGTCCGGATCGGGTCACCGAGCGGGGTTTCTATGACGCGGCCGAGCATCGCCAGGCGCTGACCTCGGCTTACAACCAGTACACCCGTTGCAGTTGGGATGCGTACTACACGCCTGAAACCGAAAACCTGCAGATTTTGCTCAAGCCGCTGTTTCTGACGTCATCGATGTTGGCGGATTTCCTACAAGACAAGGAGTTCTTTGGCGCCACTCGACTGGTGTTCTCCAGTGCATCGAGCAAAACCGCTTTCGGCACGGCGGTATGCCTTGAAAATAATCCGGATATTGAGCGGATCGCGCTGACCTCTTCCGGTAACAAAGCCTTTGTCGAAACGCTGGGTTGTTACGAACGTACCGTGTCCTACGAGGAACTGGATAGCCTGCCGAATGATCGTCTGACGCTGTATGTGGATTTTTCCGGCGACCTGAAATTGCGTGATCGGGTGCATCAGCATTTCGCCGGCCAATTGGTTTACAGCTGCTTCGCCGGTTCCGCCCAAAGCACCGACAAGGCGCAGCTGAGCGCCATTGCAGGGCCGCAGCCCGTGTTCTTTTTTGCTCCGATCCAGATCCGTAAACGCAATGCCGAATGGGGGCCGGAAAAGGTCAGCCAGCATATTGGCGAAGGGTTGCAGCGGTTTTATAAGTTGCTGACAGCGAAATCCACGCCATTGCTTGAAGTGGTCGAGAACGAAGGCTACGAAGCGGCACAACGTGTACTATCCCGGCTGTTTCATGGGCAGGTTGCGCCGGGCGAGGGGCATGTCATCAAGTTGTAGTTTGCTGACTCAACGACAATCCCTGTAGGAGCGAAGCTTGCTCGCGAAGGCGTCGTATCAGTCAACATCATCGTTGAATGTACAGCCGCCTTCGCGAGCAAGCTTCGCTCCTACAGGGGATTGAGGTGTGGCGGGGATTTTTGTATCCCTCCACGGAATTATCTCCCTGGCCATTCACTCTGTTACAAATCCCCATCCCGATTGTCTGTTCAAGGTTGCTGTGCATGCTCATCGCGTCGTTGATTTTCCTGCTGACCATCACCCTGGTGATCTGGCAACCCAAGGGCCTGGGCGTTGGTTGGAGCGCGGTGTTTGGCGCGATTCTGGCGCTGCTCTTCGGGGTGGTGCACCTGAGTGACATCCCGCTGGTCTGGCAGATCATCTGGAACGCCACCGGTACCTTCGTTGCGCTGATCATCATCAGTTTGCTGCTGGACGAGGCGGGGTTCTTTGCCTGGGCGGCGTTGCACGTGGCGCGCTGGGGCAAGGGCAATGGGCGCAAACTCTTCGCGTTCATGGTGTTGCTCGGGGCGCTGGTGTCGGCGTTGTTTGCCAATGACGGTGCGGCGTTGATCCTCACGCCAATCGTGATTTCCATGCTGCTGGCATTGCGGTTTTCGCCCGCTGCGACCCTGGCCTTCGTAATGGGTGCCGGTTTCATCGCCGACACCGCGAGCTTGCCGTTGGTGGTGTCGAACCTGGTGAACATCGTTTCTGCCGACTTCTTTCATATCAGCTTCAACCGTTATGCGGCGGTGATGATCCCGGTCAACTTCGTCAGCGTCGCCGCCACGCTGGGTATGTTGATGTGGTTCTTTCGCAAGGACATTCCCAAGGCTTACGACCCAGAGCAACTGGACGACCCGGCCACGGCGATCCACGACAAAGCCACGTTTTATGCCGGTTGGGTGGTGTTGGTGATTTTGCTGGTTGGCTGCTTCGCCCTGGAGCCGCTGGGCATTCCGATCAGCGCGATTTCCGCCGTCTGCGCTGCGTTGCTGCTGGGCATTGCTGCTCGCGGCCACAAGATTTCCACGCGCAAGGTGATGAAAGAAGCGCCGTGGCAGATCGTGATTTTTTCCCTGGGCATGTATTTGGTGGTCTATGGCCTGCGTAATGCCGGGCTCACCGACTACCTGGCCGGTTGGCTGAACGGCTTTGCCGGTTACGGCGTCTGGGGCGCGGCCATGGGCACTGGCGTGCTGACGGCGTTGTTGTCATCGATCATGAACAACTTGCCAACGGTGCTGATCGGCCTGCTCTCGATTGATGCCAGTCAGGCCACGGGCGTGGTCAAGGAAGCGATGATCTACGCCAACGTCATCGGCAGCGACCTGGGGCCGAAAATCACCCCGATTGGCAGTTTGGCGACTTTGTTGTGGTTGCATGTGCTGGAGCGCAAGAACATCACGATCGGGTGGGGTTATTACTTCAAGGTCGGGATTGTGCTGACGGTGCCGGTGTTGTTGGTGACGTTGGCGGCGTTGGCTGTGCGGTTATCCATTTAAACCGCGTCGGCCCATTCGCGAGCAAGCCCGCTCCCACAGGGGATTTGCGGCGTACACAAATCCAATGTGGGAGCGGGCTTGCTCGCGAAGAGGCCAGTCCAGGCACTACAAATCCTCAACCACTACCCGGCACATTCGGCCAAAGATCCGCCACCAGAAACAACCGCTCGGCTTCTTCCCAATCCCCACTGGCATTCTCGGCCAGCCGCACCATCAGCTGCGCCGGGGCCAGCGGCTCCAGCTCACTGATCCACGTATCCAACTGCTCAGTGGTCCAGGTCTGTTCCGCCGGATAGTGCGCCGGTGCCAGCCAGGCATGGCGGGGCAGGGGTTGCCAACGACCTGGCGGGCGCTGCACGACAAAGTCCGCCCAATCCTTCTGATGCAGCCAGCTACCGCGCAAATGCTGCGGATGCGCGCCACTCGGCGACTCGGACTGCCCCGGCCACGGGTACAGCAGATAGCCGCCTAGCCACAAATGCGCACTGAACTGCTGAATATCCAGCGCCGCCAGCACTTCGCGGCTTTCTGGCCGGGCAGATATCGGTAATTGATGCTGGCTCAAGTGCGCCAGTTTACGGTCCAGGCGATCATGACAACCGGGGCCGAGCCACTGGGCGGTGTCGTGTCCATCGCCATTCTGTGGGCCGAGGTAGAGTTTGATCGCCAGCTCCAGGTGATGCACGCCGTCACGATCACGCAGCAGCATGTCCAGTTCGCCCAAGGTGTGACCCTCGCGGCGAATCGGCAAATTGGCGGCGATCAGCTCGATGCCCGGCGCATGGCGCACGGCGTATTGCCACAGGCGTTCGTAATACAGGCCCAGACGCCGGGTCCGGGCCTGCGCCAGCCAGTGCAGCAAGTCATAACTGTCACGATCCAGTTGCCGCAGCCAGTGCTCCAGGCGTTCCGGCGCCTGCACCCAGTCGCTGCCGGCCAGTGGATGGCGCTGCGGCCACGGCACTTCATCGAGCATCGGCGGCGCGAGGATGACCCAAGCCAGGTCGCGCACTTCAGGGTGGCGCAACTGGTGGGGTAGCTGGAGCAAGTCCGGGAATAAGATCATTCTGCGAGCATAGCCTCTTAAGTCATGGCTGAAAGGGTTTTGTCTACGCCGTGCTTTCGCCCATAATCGTCGCTTTAGCCCGTCGCAGAAACTCGCAGGAGCCCCATGGAGCAATTTCGTAATATCGGCATCATCGGTCGCCTGGGCAGTTCGCAGGTGCTGGATACCGTCCGCCGACTGAAACGGTTTCTGCTCGATCGTCACCTGCACGTGATCCTCGAAGACACCATCGCCGAAGTCCTGCCGGGCCATGGCCTGCAAACCTCGTCGCGCAAGATGCTCGGCGAAGTCTGTGACATGGTGATTGTGGTCGGCGGTGACGGCAGCCTGCTCGGCGCCGCTCGTGCGCTGGCCCGGCACAATATTCCGGTGCTGGGGATCAACCGCGGCAGCCTGGGTTTCCTGACCGATATTCGCCCCGATGAGCTGGAAGTCAAAGTCGCCGAAGTGCTCGACGGCCACTATCTGGTGGAAAACCGCTTCCTGCTGCAAGCCGAAGTCCGTCGCCATGCCGAGGCCATTGGCCAGGGCGATGCGCTGAATGACGTGGTGCTGCATCCTGGCAAATCGACGCGAATGATCGAGTTCGAGCTGTACATCGACGGCCAGTTCGTCTGCAGCCAGAAGGCCGACGGCCTGATCGTCGCCACACCGACTGGTTCGACCGCTTATGCGCTGTCGGCAGGCGGGCCGATCATGCACCCCAAGCTCGACGCTATTGTGATTGTGCCGATGTACCCCCATACCTTGTCAGGCAGGCCAATTGTGGTCGATGGCAACAGTGAGCTGAAAATCGTCGTGTCCAAGGATATGCAGATCTACCCGCAAGTCTCCTGTGATGGGCAGAACCACTTCACCTGCGCGCCGGGCGACACCATCACCATCAGCAAAAAGGCCCAGAAGTTGCGGCTGATTCACCCCCTCGACCACAACTACTACGAAGTGTGCCGGACCAAGCTCGGTTGGGGCAGTCGATTGGGTGGTGGAGGCGACTGATGCTCGATCCCGCGCGAAGCTACGACCTGATCGGTGACGTGCACGGTTGCGCTCTGACCCTTGAGCACTTGCTCGACCGGCTCGGTTATCACAAACAAGGTGGCGTCTGGCGGCATCCGTCGCGTATGGCGGTGTTCGTCGGTGACATCATCGACCGTGGCCCGCGGATTCGCGAAGCGCTGCACATCGTCCACGGCATGGTCGAGGCCGGCCAGGCGCTGTGCATCATGGGCAACCATGAGTTCAACGCGCTGGGCTGGAGCACTCCGGCACCGCCCGGCAGCGGCAAGCATTTCGTGCGTGAGCACACCCCGCGCCACGCCCGGCTGCTGGGGGAAACCCTGACGCAATTTGAAGATCATCCCGGCGACTGGCATGACTTCCAGCAATGGTTCTACGAGTTGCCCTTGTTCGTCGATGCCGGACGTTTCCGCGTCGTGCATGCCTGCTGGGACGCCGGCCTGATCGAGCCGTTGCGCGCGCTGTTTCCCAATGGTTGCGTCGATGAGCATTTTCTCCAGGCCTCGGCCGTGCCGGGCAGTTTCGCCTGCACCGTATTCGATCGCCTGCTGCGCGGCACCGATATGCGCCTGCCCGATGGCCAGACCATGACCAGTGGCGATGGCCTGACGCGTTCGTTCTTCCGCACCAAGTTCTGGGAAGACGACCCGCAAACCTATGGAGACATTGTGTTCCAACCCGACGCCTTGCCTGAACCGGTGGCCCGTACGCCACTGTCGTCCAGCGAAAAAAACACTTTGCTGCGTTACGGCATCGATGAGCCTCTGTTGTTCGTCGGCCACTACTGGCGCAGCGGCAAACCGGCGCCGATCCGGCCGAACCTCGCTTGTCTGGATTACAGCGCGGTGCTTTACGGCAAGCTCGTGGCCTATCGCCTAGACCAGGAAACCCATCTCGACCCGCATAAATTTGTCTGGGTCGATGTCGAACGGCCGGAGGTGCTGCAATGAGTACCGTTGCCGTATTACGCCTGCCTCTGACGGCGGACCTGAGCGGGTTTGTCAAGCTGTTGCAGCGCATGCAAGTGCCGCATCGGGTCAGCGAGGAGGCGGGCGAGCAGGTGCTGTGGGTGCCTGCCAACATCAGCGAGGACGTGCGTTCGTTGTATGAACGCTTCCCGGCCGGTGATCCCGATCAGCAACTTGACATTCCGGTAGCGCAAACTATGCGTCGCCCGGGTTTTGTCGAACAGTTGCGCTACAGCAAGGCGACCGCATTTGTTCTGTTGCTGAGTGTGATCGTCGGCGCCATCACGCTGCTGGGCGAAAACCTCGACACGATGCGCTGGTTTACCTTCCTCGATTTCCGCGTGGTCGGCGAGTACATCCATTTCAGACCGCTGGCCGACAGCCTGGCAGCGGGGCAGTGGTGGCGTCTGGTGACGCCGATGCTGATCCACTTTGGCTTCCTGCACCTGGCCATGAACGGCATGTGGTACTGGGAACTGGGGCGGCGCATCGAGGCGCGTCAGGGCAGCATCAACCTGATTGGCCTGACCTTGCTGTTCAGCCTTGTTTCCAACTACGCCCAGTATTATTACAGCGGTGCGAACCTGTTCGGCGGCTTGTCCGGCGTGCTGTACGGCTTGCTCGGGCATTGCTGGATCTTCCAGTTGCTGTCGCCAAACCCGGCCTATCGCCTGCCGCGCGGCGTATTGGTGATGATGCTGGTGTGGTTGGTGTTGTGCATGTCCGGACTGATCTCGATGATCGGTTTCGGTGAAATTGCCAACGCGGCCCACGTCGGCGGGTTACTCATCGGATGCTTCACCGGTTTGTTGGGCGGTTTGTACAACCGCCGTAAACTCGCCGTCTAAAACCGTATTTGAATAAAGAGCGCGGAGACCCTGATGTCCTCTTTTAACGAAATGATCAAAAACATCACCCCCGATATCTACCAGAGCCTGAAACTGGCGGTGGAAATCGGCAAATGGTCCGACGGTGGCAAACTCACCGCCGAGCAGCGCGAACTGTCCCTGCAAGCGATGATCGCCTGGGAAATCCAGAACCTGCCCGAAGAAGAACGCACCGGCTACATGGGCCCGCAGGAATGCAGCTCGAAGTCGATCAGCGTGCCGAACATCCTGTTCAAGTCGGATGCCATCCATTGATCGAGATTGGCCGCGGTGCAATCAGCAAAATGTCGGCGCGCCTTGACGGGCCGAACGTGCAGTACGCTTTTCGTCTGGGCGACACCGAGGTGCCGGTCAATCCAATGATCGGTACGACCGTGCGCCTGGAGTACCTGGGGGGATTTTCTGCTCCCATTGCGGACGCAAGACCAAAACCAGTTTCAGCCAGGGTTACTGCTACCCGTGCATGACCAAACTGGCCCAGTGCGACATCTGCATCATGAGTCCGGAGCGTTGCCATTTCGACGCCGGCACCTGCCGTGAGCCGGAGTGGGGCCAGACGTTCTGCATGACCGATCACATCGTCTACCTGTCCAACTCGTCGGGGGTGAAAGTCGGGATTACCCGCGCCAACCAGATGCCGACTCGCTGGATCGACCAGGGCGCCCGTCAGGCCTTGCCGATCATGCGTGTCTCGACCCGTCAGCAGTCCGGTTTCGTCGAAGACCTGTTCCGCAGTCAGGTAGCTGACAAGACCAATTGGCGTGCTTTACTCAAGGGCGATGCTGTGCCAGTGAACCTGATGGAAATCCGTGATCAGCTGTTTGATAGCTGCGCCGAAGGTTTACTAGGTTTGCAGGAACGATTTGGACTACAGGCAATCCAGACTATTGCCGACGTAGACGTCCTCGAGATCCGATATCCAATTGAGCAATACCCGGCCAAAATCGTCAGCTTCAACCTGGACAAGAACCCGATTGCCGAAGGCACGCTGCTGGGGATCAAAGGCCAATACCTGATCTTCGACACCGGCGTGATCAATATTCGTAAATACACGGCTTACCAGCTCGCCGTGCATCAGTAAGGACTCCAGTATGCGCACCGAACAACCGAAGATGATCTACCTGAAGGACTATCAGGCGCCCGAGTACCTGATCGACGAGACACACCTGACCTTCGAGTTGTTCGAGGACCACAGTCTGGTCCATGCGCAACTGGTGATGCGCCGCAATCCCGAGCGTGGCCCGGGCCTGCCGCCGCTGGTACTGGACGGCCAGCAGATTGAGTTGCTGTCGGTCACCCTGGCCGATAGCGAATTGACTGCTGCCGACTACCAGTTGACGGAAAATCACCTGACCCTGCACCCGACCAGCACCACGTTCACAGTCGATACCAGTGTCAAGATCCACCCGGAAACCAACACGGCGCTGGAAGGCCTGTACAAATCCGGCACCATGTTCTGCACCCAGTGCGAGGCCGAAGGCTTCCGCAAGATCACCTATTACCTCGACCGCCCGGACGTGATGAGCACGTTCACCACCACCGTGGTCGCCGAGCAGCACAGCTATCCGGTGCTGCTGTCCAACGGCAACCCGATTGCCAGCGGCCCTGGCGAAGACGGTCGGCACTGGGCGACCTGGGAAGACCCGTTCAAGAAACCGGCCTACCTGTTCGCGCTGGTGGCCGGTGACTTGTGGTGTGTCGAAGACACCTTCACCACCATGACCGAGCGCACCGTGGCGCTGCGCATCTACGTCGAGCCGGAAAACATCGACAAGTGCCAGCACGCGATGAACAGCCTGAAGAAGTCGATGCGCTGGGACGAAGAGGTCTACGGTCGCGAATACGATCTGGACATCTTCATGATCGTAGCGGTCAACGACTTCAACATGGGCGCCATGGAGAACAAGGGCCTCAACATCTTCAACTCCAGCGCCGTGCTGGCCCGGGCCGAAACCGCGACCGATGCTGCGCACCAGCGGGTCGAGGCGATCGTTGCCCACGAATACTTCCACAACTGGTCGGGCAACCGCGTGACCTGCCGCGACTGGTTCCAGTTGTCGCTCAAGGAAGGCTTCACTGTGTTCCGCGATTCCGGCTTCTCCGCCGACATGAACTCGGCCACGGTCAAGCGCATTCAGGACGTGGCATACCTGCGTACCCACCAGTTCGCTGAAGATGCAGGTCCAATGGCTCACGCCGTGCGCCCGGACAGCTTTATCGAGATTTCCAACTTCTACACCCTGACCGTGTACGAAAAGGGCTCGGAAGTGGTCGGCATGATCCACACCTTGCTCGGTGCCGAAGGTTTCCGTAAAGGCAGCGACCTGTACTTCGATCGCCACGACGGCCAGGCCGTGACCTGCGACGACTTTATCAAAGCCATGGAAGACGCCAACGGTGTCGACCTGACCCAATTCAAACGCTGGTACAGCCAGGCGGGTACACCGCGACTGGCGGTGAGCGAGTCTTACGACGCGGCTGCGAAAACCTACAGTCTGACCTTCCGCCAGAGCTGCCCGCAAACTCCGGACAAGGTTGAAAAGCTGCCGTTCGTGATTCCCGTGGAACTGGGCCTGCTGGATTCAAAAGGTGCGGCGATTGCGTTGCGTCTGTCCGGCGAAGCTGCGGCACAAGGCACTTCGCGGGTGATTTCGGTCACCGAAGCCGAACAGACCTTTACGTTCGTCGACATCGCTGATCAGCCGTTGCCTTCACTGCTGCGTGGCTTCTCGGCACCAGTGAAACTGAGCTTCCCGTACAACCGCGATCAACTGATGTTCCTGATGCAGCACGACAGCGACGGTTTCAACCGCTGGGATGCCGGTCAGCAGTTGTCGGTGCAGGTGCTGCAAGAGCTGATTGCCCAGCAACAGAAGGGCGAGAAACTGGTACTGGATCAGCGACTGATTTCGGCATTGCACACTGTGTTGACCGACGAGACGCTGGATCAGGCCATGGTCGCGGAAATGCTTTCGCTGCCGGGTGAAGCCTATCTGACGGAAATCAGCGAAGTGGCTGATGTCGATGCGATTCACACCGCTCGCGAGTTCGTTCGCAAGCAACTGGCGGAAAACTTGTTCGAAGCGCTGTGGCTGCGTTATCAGGCTAACCGCGACCTGTCGAAGAAAACCCCATACGTGGCCGAGGCCGAGCATTTCGCTCGTCGCGCGTTGCAGAACATTGCGCTGTCGTACCTGATGCTCAGCGGTAAGCCTGAGGTGTTGGCGGCGACGCTGGAACAGTTCGAAACCGCCGACAACATGACCGAGCGCCTGACGGCGTTGGCAGTATTGGTCAACTCGTCGTTCGAAGACGAGAAAGCCACGTCCCTGACCAGTTTCGCCGAACACTTCAAGGACAATCCGCTGGTTATGGATCAGTGGTTCAGCGTGCAGGCCGGCAGCACGTTGCCGGGTGGTTTGGCGCGGGTTCGTCAGTTGATGGAGCATCCGGCGTTCAATATGAAGAACCCGAACAAGGTGCGGGCTTTGGTGGGCGCGTTTGCCGGGCAGAACCTGATCAACTTCCATGCGGCGGATGGTTCGGGGTATCGCTTCCTCGCTGATTTGGTGATTGAGTTGAACGGGTTTAATCCGCAGATCGCTTCTCGACAGTTGGCGCCGCTGACTCGCTGGCGCAAGTATGACGGTGCTCGTCAGGCGTTGATGAAAGGTGAGCTGGAGCGGATTCGTGGTTCGGGTCAGTTGTCCAGTGATGTGTTTGAAGTGGTCAGCAAGAGCCTGGCTTGAGTTTGGTCTTGTTCCCTCAGGGTTCACTCGAACCCTGTAGGAGCGAGGCTTGCCCGCGAAGGCGGCCTGATAGCCGACCTATTATTTGTTGACTGAGTACATATCCATTTCTGCGGTAACGGCGGCTTAGGGTTTCGCCCTTACGGCGACTCACTTTTTTTCAAACGCCAAAAAAAGTAAGCAAAAAAAGGCTCGCCCCGAGCGTCCGGCCCCTCGCTTAGGCTCGGCGTGCCTTCGTTCCGGTATTCATCTGGGGGCATCGCCTACGGTCGGCTTCGCTTCGACCTCCTCTCGATGTGTGCGGCTTCGCCGCACGGCGCTACGCGCCCACCCCCAGCTGAACACCTCCACTCAGCCTCCCGAAGGGGCGGGCAGAGCAAGATCAAAAGCTGCAGGCGAGCTAACGCTCGGCCTGATGAGTGGTGAAGGGCGGAGGGGATTTACCGGGCTTTGTAGGAGCTGCCGAAGGCTGCGATTTTTGATCTGGCTCTGGATTTCGACCTGGATTTGGCTGTGGCTGTGGCTGTGGCTGTGGCTGTGGCTGTGGCTTTTGATCTGGATCTTGATCCTGCTTTTGATCTCTCGCCCCTTCGGCAGGCCGAGCGTAGGTGTTCATCAGGGGGTTAGGCGCGCAGCGCCGTTCGGCGAAGCCGAACACATCGAGAGGAGGTCGTAGCGAAGCAGACCGTAGGCGATGCCCCCTGATGGACACCGTAGCGAGGGTACATCGAGCGAAGCGAGATGCCGTACGCCGGGGCGAAGCCTTTTGCTTACTTTTCGGCGTCTGGAAAAGTGAGTCGCTGTAAGAGCGAAACCGCCAGAAGCCATTACCGCAGCAACGGATATACACACAACCCTCAGCAACCCATCCAACCATCCAACAGCACAGCCCAATCACCCGATCTAATACCCAATCATTCAGAAAAACCCCAACCCCCTCAGGTTAACAAAACATAACGTGGCGTCGATTGTCAGACCTTTCCAAAGCCCGATAGGATAAGCCAGCTTCCGAAGGGGCTCTGGATTGCGGGTTTCAGGACTATGCTCCTGAACAGCCAATCGCCACGAGCACCCCTTACGGCGCCCTGAAAGGTTGAACGACCTAACAATAATAATGGGGGAAGGTCTATGAGTGAGCCTGTCATGGGTGTGGGTATTTGCCGCCCGCCGGCATTACGCAAGTTCGCGTTGCTGGCTACAGCGCTCTCGCTGTTGGGCTGCGCCGTGTTGTCGGCACCGGTGATTGCCGCCGACGCGCAAGCAGCCGATACGGTGTATGCCGTTGAATCCGCCAAGGCTGCCAAAAGCCTGATGCTCGATGTCGTCCACGCTGGCAAACGCCTGGTGGCGGTCGGGGATCGTGGGCATATCCTGTATTCCGATGACCAGGGCGCGACCTGGACCCAGGCCAAAGTGCCGACCCGGCAACTGCTGACGGCGGTGTTTTTTGTCGATGACAAACACGGCTGGGCCGTCGGGCATGACGCGCAAATCCTCGCCAGTGAAGACGGTGGCGTTACCTGGACCAAACAATTCGAAGACCTGAAACGCGAAGCACCGCTGCTCGATGTCTGGTTCAAGGACGTCAACAGCGGCTTTGCCGTGGGTGCTTATGGCGCGTTGCTGGAAACCACTGACGGCGGCAAGAACTGGGCAGATGTCAGCGACCGCCTCGACAACACCGACCAGTTCCACCTCAACGCCATTGCCGCGGTCAAGGATGCCGGGCTGTTTGTCGTCGGTGAGCAGGGCAGTATGTTTCGCTCCGCTGATTGGGGCCAGACCTGGGAAAAGCTCGAAGGTCCGTATCAAGGTTCGCTGTTCGGCGTGATCGGCACGGCGCAGCCCAACACCTTGCTGGCCTACGGGCTGCGCGGGAATCTGTTTCGCTCCACCGATTTCGGCACCACCTGGGCGCCGATCGAGTTGAAGGCCGCACGCGGCATGCTGGAGTTCGGCCTGTCCGGCGCGACGTTGCTCGATGACGGCTCCATCGTGATCGTCGGCAACGGCGGTTCGGTGATCAGCAGCAGCGACAACGGCGAAACCTTCACGGTGTTCAACCGCCCGGACCGGATTTCCGTGTCGGCGGTCACTGCCGCAGGTAACGGCAATCTGATTCTGGCAGGACAGGGCGGCGTTCGCGCCACTTCGCCAACCGGCGCCGAGCTCAGCAAATAAGCCGGGCCACATAATAAGAAGGGCGGAGACATGACATCCATGACAAGTCATCACCAAGACAAGGCGACGTTTCTTGAACGCCTGATTTTCAACAACCGCCCGGCAGTGATCGTCATCTGCCTGCTAGTGAGTATTTTCCTGTTCTGGCAGGCGACGCTAATTCGGCCGTCCACCAGTTTTGAAAAAATGATCCCGCTCGAGCATCCGTTCATTCAAAAGATGATGGAGCACCGCAACGATCTGGCAAACCTCGGCAACACGGTGCGGATCTCGGTGGAAGCCACCGACGGCGACATCTTCTCCAAGGAGTACATGGAGACCCTGCGCCAGATCAACGATGAGGTGTTCTACATCTCCGGCGTTGACCGTTCCGGCCTCAAGTCGCTGTGGAGCCCGAGCGTACGCTGGACCGAGGTGACGGAGGAGGGCTTCGCCGGTGGTGAAGTGATTCCGCAGAGCTACGACGGCTCCCAGGAAAGTCTCGATCTGCTGCGCAACAACGTACTCAAGTCCGGTCAGGTCGGGCGGTTGGTGTCCAACGACTTCAAGTCGAGCATCGTCGACATTCCGCTGCTGGAGTCCTACCCGGACCCGCAAGACCAGGGCAAGTTGCTGGCACTGGACTATCGCCAGTTCTCCCACGAACTCGAAGACAAGATCCGCAACAAGTTTGAAGCCCAGAACCCTAACGTGAAGATCCACATTGTCGGTTTCGCCAAGAAAGTCGGCGACCTGATCGATGGGCTGGTCATGGTGGTGATGTTCTTCGGCATTGCCTTCGTTATCACCTTGATCCTGCTGTACTGGTTCACCAACTGCATGCGCAGCACCGTGGCGGTGTTGAGTACGACGCTGGTGGCGGTGGTCTGGCAACTCGGGTTGATGCACGCCTTTGGTTTCGGGCTCGATCCGTATTCGATGCTGGTGCCGTTCCTGATCTTCGCCATCGGTATTTCCCACGGCGTGCAGAAAATCAACGGGATCGCCTTGCAGTCCAGCGAGGCCGATAACGCACTAACCGCCGCGCGGCGAACCTTCCGGCAACTGTTCCTGCCAGGGATGATCGCGATTCTCGCGGACGCGGTCGGCTTCATCACGTTGCTGATTATCGACATTGGCGTTATTCGCGAACTGGCGATCGGCGCGTCCATCGGCGTTGCGGTGATCGTGTTCACCAACCTGATTCTGCTGCCGGTGGCGATTTCCTACGTTGGCATCAGCAAACGTGCGGTCGAGCGCAGCAAAAAAGATGCGGTCCGCGAGCACCCGTTTTGGCGCCTGTTATCGAACTTTGCCAGCAAGAAAGTCGCCCCGGTTTCCATTGTCCTGGCCCTGTTCGCCTTCGGTGGCGGCCTCTGGTACAGCCAAAACCTGAAAATCGGTGACCTCGACCAAGGCGCACCAGAATTGCGTCCAGACTCGCGCTACAACAAGGACAATAACTTCATCATCAACAACTACTCCACCAGCTCCGACGTGTTGGTGGTGATGGTCAAGACCAAGGCTGAAGGTTGCTCGCGTTACGAAGCCATGGCGCCGATCGATGAGCTGATGTGGAAGATGCAGAACACCGAGGGCGTGCAGTCGGCGATCTCCTTGGTGACCGTGTCCAAGCAGATGATCAAGGGCATGAACGAGGGCAACCTGAAATGGGAAACCCTGTCGCGCAACCCGGATGTACTGAACAACTCCATCGCCCGGGCTGATGGCCTGTACAACAACAGCTGCTCCCTGGCGCCGGTGCTGGTGTTCCTCAACGATCACAAGGCCGCGACCCTGGACCGCGCGGTGCATGCGGTGCAGGACTTCGCCAAGGCAAACAACAAGGACGGCCTGGAATTCATCCTCGCCGCCGGTAACGCCGGGATCGAAGCGGCGACCAACGAAGTCATCAAGGAATCGGAGCTGACGATCCTGATCCTGGTGTACATCTGCGTCGCGACCATGTGCATGATCACCTTCCGTTCCTGGGCGGCGACCTTGTGCATCGTGCTGCCGCTGGTGCTGACCTCGGTGCTCGGTAACGCCCTGATGGCTTTCATGGGCATCGGCGTGAAAGTCGCGACCCTGCCGGTGGTGGCGCTGGGTGTGGGAATTGGCGTGGATTACGGCATCTACATCTATAGCCGTCTGGAAAGCTTCCTGCGTGCCGGCCTGCCGCTGCAAGAGGCGTATTACCAGACGCTGAAGTCCACCGGTAAAGCCGTGCTGTTCACCGGTCTGTGCCTGGCCATCGGCGTGTGCACCTGGATCTTCTCGGCCATCAAGTTCCAGGCCGACATGGGCTTGATGCTGACCTTCATGCTGTTGTGGAACATGTTCGGCGCACTGTGGCTGCTGCCGGCGCTGGCGCGGTTCCTTATCAAACCGGAGAAACTGGCGGGGCAGAAGGGCAATTCGTTGTTTGCTCACTGATCAGTCGCTGAAACAACAAAGCCGCAACTCAGGTTGCGGCTTTTTTATGCCTGACGGCTTCACACAAATCCAATGTGGGAGCGAGCTTGCTCGCTCCCACAGGGGTTCAGTGCTGGTTTGTAGGATCTGTGCCAAGCACGACATTCAAAGCACTGCGTGCATCATCGAGCTGCACCAGCGTCGCATGCCGCGCACCCAGCGCATCACGATTCTCGATAGCGGTCAGAATCGCCTTGTGCCTTGGCAACGCCAGTTCATGCAGGTTCGGTCGCTGGTTGGAATGCTTCAACGCTTCGGCAATCGCCACCGACAACATGTTGCACAGGTTGGCCAGCAAGTCGTTGTGGGTCGCATCGGCGATGCGACTGTGGAAGTCCAGGTCCGGCTGCAACAGCGCTTCGGGCGTCGGTGCAGCTTCCATCCGTTGGTAGGCTTCGCCGATGGAGGCGATGTCCGCGTCGGTAGCGTATTGCGCGGCGAGGGCTGCAGCGGCCGGTTCGATGATGCTGCGCACGCTGGTTAGCAGGCTGAAAAATTCATTTTGCGGGCTGCTTTGCATCAGCCAGTGCAGCACATCCGGATCGAGCATGTGCCATTCCTTGCGCGCCTTGACCACCGTGCCGACCCGCGGACGGGAATACACCAGGCCCTTGGCGACCAACACCCGGGTGGCTTCGCGCAATACCGGACGACTGACCGCGTACTCTTCGCACAACAGGGCTTCGGCGGGCAGTTTGTCGTCGGGCTTGAAGCGTCCGGAGACGATCTGCATGCCCAGTTCCTGGACAATGCGCGAGTGCATGCTTTTGCGGTCGGAGGGTTTGCGGTAATCCATGGGGAACGGCGCGATCCTGGGCGATGGGGGTTTGGCGCATGATAGCAGGCGTCGTGGGCAATCATCAGGCCTGAAATTAGCGGGTACCTGTGGCGAGGGAGCTTGCTCCCGCTGGGCTGCGGAGCAGCCCCCATAACGGTAATCACGATTTGTCAGGCAGGCCGCGTTGATCTATTGGCGCCTGCTGCGCAGGCGAACGGGAGCAAGCTCCCTCGCCACAGGTTTTCTGTTTCAGCAATATTGCGCTTCGATTAGTGAGAATGGCGCGGGACTTCGGAGCCGCGGCAGCCGACGAGGAAGTCAAAGTCGCAGCCCTGATCCGCCTGCAGCACATGGTCGATGTACAGCTGACGATAACCACCGACGATCAACTGCGGCGGTGGTTGCAGATCGGCCATCCGCGCCGCGAGTTCAGCATCCGGAATGTCCAGGTGCAGCCGCCCGTTGGCGCAGTCGAGCTCAATAAAGTCGCCTTCCTTCACCACCGCCAAAGGCCCGCCTGCCGCGGCTTCCGGTGCAACGTGCAGCACAACGGTGCCATACGCCGTGCCGCTCATGCGCGCGTCGGAAATCCGCACCATGTCGGTCACGCCCTGGGCCAGCAGCTTGGCCGGCAAACCCATGTTGCCGACTTCAGCCATGCCCGGATAACCCTTTGGTCCGCAGTTTTTCATCACCAGAATCGAGTTGGCATCCACGTCCAGTTCCGGGTCGTTGATCCGCGCCTTGTACATGTCGAAGTTCTCGAACACCACCGCACGCCCGCGATGTTGCATCAGTTCAGCACTGGCGGCGGACGGCTTGAGCACCGCACCCAGCGGCGCGAGGTTGCCGCGCAGCACGCAGATGCCGCCGTCGGCGCGGATCGGGTTGTCGAGGGTGCGGATCACTTCATCCTGGCCGTAGATCGGCGCGTCCTTGGTGTTCTCGCCGAGGGTCTTGCCGTTGACCGTCAAGGCGTTCGGATTCGGGATCAGATTGGCTTCACCGAGGCGGCGCAATACCGCCGGCAAACCACCGGCGTAGTAGAACTCTTCCATCAGGAAACGCCCGGACGGTTGCAGGTCGACGATGGTCGGCATGCCGCGCCCGATGCGGGTCCAGTCGTCCAGGTCCAATTCAACGCCGATGCGCCCGGCGATGGCTTTCAAGTGGATGACGGCGTTAGTCGAACCGCCGATGGCGGCGTTCACGCGAATGGCGTTTTCGAAGGCTTCCTTGGTCAGGATCTTCGACAGCTTCAAGTCTTCGCGGACCATCTCCACCGCGCGCATGCCGGACATGTGCGCCAATACATAACGCCGCGCATCCACTGCCGGAATCGCCGCATTGTGGGGCAGGGAAGTGCCGAGTGCTTCGGCCATGCAGGCCATGGTCGACGCGGTGCCCATGGTGTTGCAGGTGCCAGCCGAGCGGGACATGCCGCCCTCGGCCGCAAGGAAATCGTCGATGGTAATGGTGCCAGCCTTGACCTGTTCGCTGAGCTGCCAGACCACCGTGCCCGAGCCAATATCCTGGCCTTTGTGCTTGCCGTTAAGCATCGGCCCGCCAGTGACGACGATCGTCGGCACGTCACAACTGGCCGCGCCCATCAGCAAGGCCGGGGTGGTTTTGTCGCAACCGGTCAGCAGCACCACGCCGTCAATCGGGTTGCCGCGAATCGCTTCTTCAACGTCCATGCTCGCCAGGTTGCGGGTCAGCATGGCGGTGGGGCGCAGGTTCGATTCGCCGTTGGAAAACACCGGGAATTCCACCGGGAAGCCCCCAGCCTCGATCACGCCGCGTTTGACGTGCTCGGCAATCTGCCGGAAGTGCGCGTTGCACGGGGTCAGTTCTGACCAGGTGTTGCAGATGCCGATGATCGGCTTGCCGTGGAACTGGTGGTCGGCGATGCCCTGATTCTTCATCCAGCTGCGGTACATGAAGCCGTTCTTGTCGGCGGTGCCAAACCATTGGGCGGAGCGCAGGGTGGGTTTCTTATCAGACATGATCGCCTCTCTTATTGTATGACTATATTGTTCAACATGAGGGATAACATAAGCGCAAAAACGGCGCTTTGGAAGCGTTGTTGCTTAATTAGTATTACTATATAGTCGGTTTCAACGGAGGGATTGGCCCTGGCGGTTTTCCGCGAGAGGCGTCCCCCGAGGTTCTATAACAACAACAATCGGAGACCGACCCCATGAGCGAGGAACTGCGGCTTATTCGTCGCATCACGCTGAAACTGATTCCCTTCCTGATCCTGCTGTACCTGATCGCCTATGTGGATCGCTCCGCCGTCGGCTTCGCCAAGTTGCACATGGGCGCGGACATTGGTATCGGCGACGCCGCCTACGGCCTCGGTGCCGGGCTGTTCTTCATTGGCTACTTCCTGCTGGAAATCCCCAGCAACCTGATGCTCGAACGTTTCGGCGCGCGGCGCTGGTTTGCGCGAATCATGATCACCTGGGGCGCCATCACCATCGGCATGGCCTTCGTCCAGGGACCGCACAGTTTCTACGTGATGCGCTTTCTGCTCGGCGCCGCTGAAGCCGGGTTCTTCCCGGGCGTTCTGTACTACATCACCCAATGGTTCCCGGTACGCCATCGCGGCAAGATCCTCGGGCTGTTCATCCTTTCCCAACCCATCGCGATGATGATCACCGGCCCGGTGTCCGGCGGTTTGCTTGGCATGGACGGCACCCTCGGTCTGCATGGCTGGCAGTGGCTGTTTATTGTCATCGGCACCCCGGCGATCCTGCTGACCTGGCCGGTGCTGCGTTACCTGCCCGACGGCCCGCAACAAGTGAAATGGCTGGACCAGGCCGAGAAGGACTGGCTGACCGGCGAACTGAAAAAAGACCTCGCCGAATACGGCCAGACCCGCCATGGCAACCCATTGCATGCATTGAAAGACAAGCGCGTGTTGTTGCTGGCGCTGTTCTACCTGCCGGTGACGTTGAGCATCTATGGTTTGGGCTTGTGGTTGCCGACGCTGATCAAGCAGTTCGGCGGCAGTGACCTGGTGACGGGGTTCGTGTCCTCGGTGCCGTATATCTTCGGGATCATCGGTTTGCTGATCGTCCCGCGCAGTTCCGACCGCTTGAATGATCGCTACGGCCATTTGGCGGTGCTGTATGTGCTGGGCGCCATCGGCCTGTTTCTCAGCGCCTGGCTGACATTGCCGGTGGCGCAACTGGCGGCGCTGTGCCTAGTGGCGTTCGCACTGTTTTCCTGCACGGCGGTGTTCTGGACGTTGCCGGGACGGTTCTTCGCCGGTGCCAGTGCGGCGGCGGGGATTGCGCTGATCAACTCGGTGGGCAACCTCGGCGGCTACATCGGGCCCTTCGTGATCGGCGCGCTGAAGGAATACACCGGCAATCTGGCCTCGGGGTTGTACTTCTTGTCTGGGGTAATGGTGTTTGGGCTGGTGCTGACGGGGGTGGTTTACCGGTTGCTGGAGCGTAAGCATGTGTTGCCGGCGGATCAGTTTGCGGCCAGTGCTCGGGGCGCGACTCGTACCTGAAATATCACACAAATCCCCTGTGGAAGCGGGCTTGCTCGCGAAAGGGGCATCACATTCAGCATCTGTGGTGACTGACACACCGCCTTCGCGAGCAAGCCCGCTCCCACAGGGGGCTGCGGCGTTTTCGAGATTTGTTTACAGGAGAAAATCATGCGTTTAGTTCAGTTCGAATTGATTAACGGCGAACGCCGGGTTGGTGTGGTCGAAGCCGGTCAAGTGTTGGAAGTGAAGGGCGCGTACACAGTCCGCGACCTGGCCCTGGCGGCGATCGAGGCGGGCATCAATCTTGAGCAACAGGTGCAACACCAGGGCCTGCGCGTCAGTCATGACTATGCCGAGTTGCTGAGCAGCTTGCGTATCCTCCCACCTCTGGATCACCCGGACCCGGCGCATATGCTGGTCAGCGGCACCGGCCTGACTCACCTAGGCAGCGCTTCGGCCCGCGACAAAATGCACCAGCAAACTGGCGATGAAGCGGCGATGACCGACACCATGCGCATTTTCAAGTGGGGCGTGGAGGGCGGTAAACCGGCGGCCGGCCAAGCGGGCGTGCAACCGGAATGGTTCTACAAGGGCGATGGCAGCATCGTGGTTCGACCGGGCCAGCCGTTCCCGCTGCCACCGTTCGCCGAAGATGCCGGCGAAGAGCCCGAACTCAGCGGCCTCTACGTTATTGGCCACGACGGCAAGCCGTATCGCCTCGGCTACGCGGTGGGCAACGAGTTCTCCGACCACGTGATGGAGCGCAAGAATTACCTCTACCTCGCGCACTCGAAATTGCGCAGTTGCAGCTATGGTCCGGAACTTCGGGTCGGTGAACTGCCTCAACACCTGGCAGGCACCAGCCGCATCCTGCGTGATGGTGAGGTGTTGTGGCAGAACGAGTTCCTCAGCGGCGAAGCCAACATGTGCCACAGCCTTGAAAACCTTGAATACCACCACTTCAAATACAGCCAGTTCCTGCGACCGGGGGACGTGCACATTCACTTCTTCGGCACCGCGACCCTGTCCTTCGCCGATGGCATCCGCACCCAACCGGGTGACGTGTTTGAAATCAGCCAGGCCGAGTTCGGCGCGCCATTGATCAACGGCATAGCGCCGGTGACCGCGGCGTTCGAACCTGGCGCCGTCGGCACCCTTTAAGGAGATCCGCATGACCCAGATCCTTGGCCACAACTACATCGGCGGCCAGCGCCGCGCGACCGGCGCCGTTAAACTGCAAAGCGTCGACGCCACGACGGGCGATGCCTTGCCCGGCGATTTCTACCAGGCGACTCCGGAAGAAGTGGACGCTGCCGCCAAGGCTGCTGCCAGCGCATACCCGGCCTATCGCAGCCTGAGTGCCGAACGACGGGCGCAATTCCTGGACGCCATCGCCGATGAACTCGACGCGTTGGGCGATGACTTTGTCGCCGTGGTCTGCCGCGAAACCGCGTTGCCCGCCGGCCGTATCCAGGGTGAACGAGGTCGCACGAGTGGCCAGATGCGTTTGTTCGCCAAGGTTCTGCGGCGCGGCGATTTCTATGGCGCGCGGATCGATCAGGCCTTGCCTGAGCGCCAACCGCTGCCGCGTCCCGACCTGCGTCAGTACCGCATCGGCCTCGGCCCGGTGGCAGTATTCGGTGCGAGTAACTTTCCGTTGGCATTCTCTACCGCTGGTGGTGACACCGCTTCGGCGCTGGCGGCCGGTTGCCCGGTGGTGTTCAAGGCGCATAGCGGTCATATGGCGACAGCAGAATGGGTCGCCGATGCAATCATCCGAGCGGCGGAAAAACTGCGATGCCCGCCGGTGTGTTCAACATGATCTACGGCGGCGGAGTTGGTGAAGCGCTGGTTAAGCATCCGGCGATTCAGGCGGTAGGCTTTACCGGTTCGCTCAAGGGCGGTCGCGCCTTGTGCGACATGGCCGCCGCACGGCCGCAACCGATTCCGGTGTTCGCCGAGATGTCGAGCATCAACCCGGTGATCGTGTTGCCTCAGGCTCTGGCGGTCCGGGCTGAAACCATCGCACGTGACCTGACGGCGTCGGTCGTGCAGGGCTGTGGTCAGTTCTGTACCAATCCGGGGTTGGTGATTGGCATTCGTTCGCCGCAGTTCAGCGCGTTCGCGCAACTGGTGGCGGGGTTGATCGGTGATCAGCCGGCGCAAACCATGCTCAACGCCGGGACGTTGAGCAGCTATGGCAAGGGTCTGCAAAAGCTTCTGGCGCATCCGGGTATTGAGCATTTGGCCGGTAGCCCGCAACAGGGTAATCAGGCGCAACCGCAGTTGTTTAAGGCGGATGTCAGCCTGTTGATCGATGGCGATGAAGTCTTGCAGGAAGAAGTGTTTGGTCCGACCACGGTGTTCGTAGAAGTCGCGGATCAGGCGCAGCTCAGCGCCGCGTTGAACGGGCTGCACGGGCAACTGACGGCGACGATCATTGGCGAGTCGGCAGACTTTGAACAGTTCAACGAACTGACGGCGTTGCTGGAGCAAAAGGTCGGACGAATCCTGCTTAACGGCTATCCGACCGGCGTGGAAGTCTGCGATTCGATGGTTCACGGCGGGCCGTATCCGGCGACGTCCGATGCACGCGGCACCTCGGTGGGCACCTTGGCCATCGACCGTTTCCTGCGCCCGGTGTGCTTCCAGAACTACCCCGACAGCTTGCTGCCTGAGCCCTTGAAAAACGGCAACCCGCTGCGAATTCAGCGCTTGGTGGACGGCAAACCCTCGCGCGACGCGCTCTAACAGCCAAACGCAATCCCCTGTGGGAGCGGGCTTGCGAAGACGGCGGCACATCAAACATTAATGCAAGCTGACCCACCGCTTTCGCGAGCAAGCCCGCTCCCACATTTGTTCGGTGTTGTGCATGAGTTTTGTGTTCAGCACAGGTCCTGTGGGAGTGATGAGCTATCATTGCCTCTTTCCAATTGAATGATTGATCACCATGACTGCCGTAACCGATACCTTGCTCAATGCTCTCGAAAACTGCGACATGCTGGAAATCGACGGCTTGCACGCCTCCGACTTCTACCTCGGTGAAGAAGACGACAGTCTGAACATCGAATGCATGGACGGCCGGGCGCTCAAGCATTGGGAATTCAGCAAGGCTCAAATTGAGGCAGCCACCTTCGACCCAACCCTGCAAAGCTGGCTCGTTACCGGTGATTCCGGTGAGCATCGGCTGGTGTGCATGAGCGCCTTCGGTGGTGCTGACGACGAGGAAGTAGAGCATGAAGATGCGTAATTTCTGGCCACTGTTGATGGCGGGCAGCGTTGGCGCCATGGGCGTTCAGGCTGCAACCGTCGATGATTATCAACTGCTGGTCGGCTCTTACACCGCGGGCCAGAGCCAGGGGATTTATCGCCTGAACTTCGACAGCGCCACTGGGCAGATCGACGCCAAGCCACTGCAAGTGGTCAAGAGCGAAAATCCGTCCTGGCTGACCGTGTCCAAGGACCAGCATCACCTGTTTGTGGTCAACGAAAACGGTCCAGGACAGGCTGACCCGGTCGGGAAAGTCAGCAGCTATTCGATCGATCCCAAGTCCTTTGAATTGAAGCTGATCAGTCAGGTCCAGAGTCTGGGCAACGAGCCGACCCATTCGAGCCTCAGCGGCGATGGCACTCACCTGTTCGTCAGCAACTACTCGGTAGTCGAAGATCCGGGCGGCACCCTCGCGGTGTTGCCGGTGGGCGCTGATGGCAAGCTCAAGCCTGTGGTGCAGATGAGCAGCCATCCGTCGAGCCGGGTCAACCCGGAGCGGCAGATGTCGGCCCACGTGCATTCGACGATTTCCTCGCCGGACGGCAAGTACGTGTTCTCCAATGACCTGGGGGCGGACAAGATCTTTGTCTACCACTTCAATCCCAAGGCCAATCCGCTACTACCGCTGACGCCAGCCACTCCGGCCTCGGTATCGCTGCCGGCGGGCAGTGGACCACGTCATTTGCTGTTCAGCGCCGATGGCAAGCACGCCTGGCTGAGCATGGAAATGAGCGCCCAGGTGGCGGTGTTCGATTACCAGGACGGCACACTGAAGCAAACCCAGATGGTCGATTTGGCGGCGGGGCAACCCACCTCCGACAAGGCCGGCGCTGCGCTTCACGCATCAAAGGATGGCAAGTTCCTCTACGTCAGCAACCGTGGTACCGCCAACCAGATGCTGGTATTTGCCATCGATCCGGCCACCGCCCAGCTCAAGGAGCTGCAGCGACGCTCGGTGGAGGGTGATCACCCGCGGGAATTCAGCCTCGACCCGAGTGGCAAGTTCCTGTTGATCGCCAACCAGAAAAGTAACGAGATTGTCGTCGTCGAGCGCGATGCCAAGACCGGTCTGCTCGGCAAAACCGTGCAGAAACTGCCGATGGATGCCCCGAGCGACCTCAAGTTCCTGGTGCGTCAATAGGCCGCAGGCCCCGGTTGATGGGGCCTGCACCCTAGTATTAATGAGATTGATATCCGCTAATGCTACAAAGCATTTCAAGGCGCGGACCCTCGGGGAGTAAGTTTGCTTCACGGCCTGACAAGGCAAGCAAGCTAACTAACTCCGAGGTATACCGCCATGAACTTCAATCTCTTCTCCATCATCGCTGCATCCGCTATCTCTGCCACCGTTGCCCTGCCCGCCAGTGCCAACGTTGAAATCAACAGCAAAAAATCTCACACCCAGAGCTACACCCAGAAATACCTGCAACAGAGCGCCAACTTCTATGCCGCGCTGGATCACAAAACCCAAGCCTGAAATTCAAGCCCTGCACCTTTTATGCAGGAGCGAAGTCACTTGTTTTGATCGACCGCCAACGGTTCGAAAAACAATGAGTGATGTCGCTCCTGCATAACGCGTTTACGACAGCATCACATTGATATCATTCCCTTGCTTGATATCACGTAGCCATCAGTTTAAATTTGACGCTGATTTTTTGACTCCTCCTCTTTGAAAAGGATCGGCGGCATGGCGATGCGTCTGGCAGTGGTTCTTCTGTTTCTCTACTCCACCCCGATTCTCTCGGCTGCTCAGCCCGCTTTTGACGAGCCGGATGCGGCCCGTGAGCGCTTGATGAGCTTTATCGAGGACTGAATCCGGCCGGGTTCATGATCAATAAAACTGATGGCTACTATGCATAAAGGTCGCTAGTTAACTTCGGTTTTTTGATCGATCCTGTGGGCACTGAAACATGCCCACGGAGAACACCATGGCCAGCGCAATCCTCACTTCTGCCAAACACGGCGCCTACCTGGCCATCGGTCTTTACGTGACCATGGTGCTCATTGTCAGCCTGTCGGCCCAATCGCAACACGACCTCCAAGCGCCGATTCAAGTCGCCTATCCCGGCATCCAGTTCGAACACCGCGCGCAAAGCGTGGTGGTTGATCACGCGGACGTTGCGGGAGTGGTGGGAGCATGAAAGGGCGCAAACTCTGGGTCGTCGCCTTTCTGGCGTTCATCACCAATGGTTTTTCTTTGCTGGGGATCGGGCAGGGCTCGGCGGGGTCGGTGGCGCGGGCCATCGAATGCAATCACAGCATCGCCCACAACATTCAGACGGCCAAGGGCTTGGGCTTACTGGTGGGGAATCCGCCGTTGAAGGTCCGGGCCGAGTTTTTCGGGCCGTTTCAGGTGGATTGCTCGGCATTGGGGATGTGCTCTGTTTTAGCCTGAGAACGCGGTCAATTGTGGCGAGGGGGCTTGCCCCCGTTGGGTTGCGAAGCAGCCCCACACAGTTTTTCAGACCAACCGAGTTGCTTGGTTTTACGACTGCTGCGCAGCCGAACGGGGGCAAGCCCCTCGCCACAGTGTTGATGTGTTCTTACTTTTTCATTACGCCGGTAAACAGTTCTGAATCGAGGAAGTGTTGGAGCCACGCCTGCAACCGCAGGAAAGGCGTCTGCCCGAACCAGTCCCGATCCACGTGCGCGAACTGCCTCACAAACGGCATCAACGCGACATCTGCCAAGCTTAGGTGCCCGGCGAGCAAGTAGTCTCGGCCCTCTAGCAATTCATCCAGCTTACGCAAGAACACCTCACCCTCAGCCCGATAATGTTCCATCGGTTGCTCGGGATAGCGTTCGGCGTACTTGTAGTGATTCAAATGCACCTTGAACACCTGATCGTTTTCTTCGATCAGTTCAGCAATGCGTTGCTGCCCGGCGGGGTCATCCTTGAGCAACCAATCCTCAGGATCGTTCTGCGCCAACGCCCAGTGCATGATCGCAAGACTCTCATCAATCACCCGACCATCAACCTCCAGCACCGGCACCGTGCCCTTGCTCGACAGCGCGAGCATCTCGGCCGGTTTTGCCTTCAGGCTGACCTCGACAATCTGCACTTCAACCCCGCAATAACGCAGTGCCATGCGAGCGCGCATGGCGTAGGGGCAGCGGCGGAAGGAATAGAGCGTGGTCATTTCACCTCCAGGGTGCTCAGGCCATTGCCCTGACGGCGGACCTGAATCTGCACCGGAATCCGCTCATGCATTTCCTGTACGTGTGAGATCACCGCGACCTTGCGGCCCTGCGCCTGCAAGCCGTCGAGGGCGTCCATGGCCAGTTGCAGGGATTCCGGATCGAGGCTGCCGAAGCCTTCGTCGATGAACAGCGATTCGATTTTCAGTGTGCTCGACGCCATCGACGCCAAGCCGAGCGCCAATGCCAATGACACCAGGAACGTTTCGCCGCCGGACAACGAATGCACCGAGCGCAGTTCGTCGCCCATCTCGGTGTCCATCACCAACAAACCCAGCATGCTGCCGCCACGTTTCAGGCGATAGCGCCGCACCAGTTGCCGCAACTGCACGTTAGCGTGATGCACCAACAGGTCGAGGTTGTAGGCCTGGGCGATCTTGCGGAAGGTGTCGCCGGTGGCCGAGCCGATCAAGGCATTCAAACGTGCCCAACGCTGGTACTCGGTGTAGGCGTCGGCGATTTGCTGGGCCAACGCCTGATTGGCATTTTGCCGGCGCTGATCTTCGGCCTGTTCGGCGCGCAGTTCGGCGCAAGAATGCTCACTGGCGGCAAACAGGTTTTGCAGTTCCGTCAGCGCGGCTGCCAGTTGCTCGGCGTCGAGGTTGCCGTTGTGTTGCGCTTGATGCTTGAGCAAGCGCTCATCGCGCTCCTGCAACAGCACCTTGGCTTGTTCGATGGCTTTTTCGCTGAGCTGCAATTGCTGGCGCAGTTCACTGACCTGTTGATCGTCGACACTGAGCAACGCTTCCAGTCCACCGTCATCCAGCTCCGGATGCCGCGCGCGCCAGTCAGCAATCTTGCCGCTCAGTTCGCGGTCTTCAGTTTCCAGCGCTTCGGAGCGTTCTTGCTGCGCCTTGAGTTCAGCAGCCAGTTGCACCAATCGCGTGCGCACGGCTTGCAGTTCCTGATTGGCCGCAGCCTCGGCATGGCGTGCCTGTTCGACGGCTTGATCAAGTTGCTGCTGCCACTGTTCGGCGCTGCTGTGCTCGCCGAGCAATTGCGCCAGTTTCTGCTGGCAAGCCTGTTGCTGCTCGGCCAGCACGATGAACTGCTGTTGTGCGGTTTCCAACTGTTGGACGCGATTCAGCTGTTGATACTGCTCTTTCTCCAGCGTCTGCTGGCGCTGTTGCTGTTCGCCGAGTTCGTCGCGCTGCTGGTCCAGTTGTTCCAGACGCTGGGCGATCTGCCGATCGAGCTGCATGAAGGTCGCGGCCGGCTCGTTGCGCAACGCGTCCAACGTATCGGCCGGAAGCAGCGTGCTGAACGCCGTCAGCTCTTCGTCCAGCCGCTGACGATCACTGCTTAACGCCTGCTGCTGAGTGCTCAGGTGTTGGGTCGCCTGCTGGCTAGCCGTTTCGGCGCTGCGTAGATGCTGCGCCAGGCGTCGCGGCGACGTGCAGGGTGAGCAGGGCGGTCTGGCGTTGTTCGTCCTGGGTGATGCTCTGGTTCAACTGACTGTTTTGTTGCGTCAGCCAGGCATCGCGTTTGGCGACGTCCTGATTCAGCAACTGAGCCGACAGTGGATGGGCTTCGAGGCTTGGCGCCAAGCTTTGTTGCTGGGTTGCGAGCTGTTCCTGCTGTTGCAGCAGTTCTTTTTGCTGGGCGATCAAGCCGCCGACTTCGGTGCGCAGATCGGTGAGTTTTTCCTTCAGCAGGTCGACGGCTTTCTGTGCGTTGGTCAGTTCACTTTCATCATGCCGGCCGAGGCTTTGCAGTAACGCTTCGGGCTGATGATAAGGATGATCCGGGCTGCCACAAACCGGGCACGGCTGATCGTCCTGCAACTGCGCGCGCAGTTCCTCGACGCTTTCGCTGCGGGCCAGGCGTTGGCGCTCCAGCAGTTCGCGAGTGACGGTCAGGGTCTGCTCGGCGACGGTCAGTTCAGCCTTGGTTTTCACCCCGTCCTGCGTCAGGCGCTCGCGTTCTTGCTGGGCGGCGAGCTGGCGCTGTTGAAGCTCGGCGCCGCGCTTGTCCAGTTCCTGCTGACTGGCCCACAGACGCGTCAGTTCTTCGAAGGCGCGCAGTTGCTTGCGGTTGTCCTGTAGCAGCGTGCTCAACAACTGGATCTGCTCGGCCACGGCTTCAGGTTCGGCGCCGGCCTCTTTGTAGAGCACTTCCAGATTCTGCTTTTGCTCGGCCAGTTCTTCGGCGGCGCGGGTGGCACTATGTTCAAGGGCGGCCAGTTCGGCCTGGCCTTTGTTCAGGCGATTGCCGATCAGCATCAGTTGTTGCAGACGATCGCGGTAAGCGTTCCAGGCCTCACTCAACGGCGCCAGGTGAACGCTTTGCTCAAGCTCCCCGGCGATGCGTTGTAAGCGTTCAGCAACTTGTTTTTGCTGGTCGAGCAAACCTTGAATGGTGCTCTGACCCTGAGTGCAGGCCAGTTCGGCCTGTTGCTTGAGGTCGGCGCTCAGGCTCGCATCTTTCGCCAGACGGGCGAGGGTGCTTTGCTCTTCAAAGGCCTGACGCAGCAACGGCGCACCGGCACTGTGCTGGTTTTGCGCGTCAGTCAACGCGACGTGGGCGCCACTCAGGCTCTGTTCGAGTTGAGTCTGGCGCTCGGTCAGTTCCTGTTGCTGTTGCGTGTGCTGCTGAATCTGCGCCGCCAGCGGCGTGAGCTGCGCGGTGAGTTCAGTTTTGCGCGCAAATTGATGCCGCTGCGGCGCCAGTTGCTCCAGGCGCGTCAGCTTCAGCCGTTCGCCGGCCAGACTCTCCCAGTGTTGCTGGGCCGATTGCAGTTGTTCGTTGGCGCTCTGTTGGTCGTCCTGCAACTGGCGCAGGTTCTTCAGCCAGGTGTGTTGCTCTTCAAGTTGCTTGAGTTGCGCTTGCTGGGTCTTGAGTTGCTGCTGGGCTTCGTTGAAGCGCTCATCCAGCTCGGCGCGCGCCTCGGGGGACAACGGCGTGACGCCGGTGGCCTGATCCTGCAACAGTTTGTGGGCCTCGCGAGCCTCTTTGGTCTTGTCGAACGCCCGGCGACCCAAGCGCGTGTAGAGCGCAGTGTCGGTGAGTTTTTCCAGCAGTTCACTGCGGTCGTTGTCGTCCGCCTTGAGGAAGGCGCTGAACTCGCTTTGGGCCAGCAGCACGGCGCGGGTGAACTGTTCGAAGTTCAGGCCCAGCGCGGCTTCGAGTTGAGTTTTATAGTCGCCTTTCTGGCTGGCCAGCAGTTGATCCTGATCGATATCGCGCAGGCTTTGGCGACTGGCTTGCAGCTTGCCGCCAGCCTTTTCCCGAGCGCGATTGGCTTCCCAGCGCGCCCGGTAGCGGCGGCCGTCGATGCCGACGAAATCCACTTCGGCATAACCTTCGCCGGTGCCACGACGCAGCAGGGTGCGCGGGTCGCCGGTGCCGATTTCGCCGTCAGCGTCCGGCACTTTGGCGTCGCGCCCAGTGTTGTTCAGGCGCGGCACGGCGCCAAACAACGCCAGGCACAAGGCGTCGAGCAAGGTGCTTTTGCCGGCGCCGGTCGGCCCGGTAATGGCGAACAGTCCAGCGCTGGCCAACGGCTCGGCGGTGAAGTCGATTTCAAAAGGCCCGGCCAGCGAGGCGAGGTTTTTCAGGCGGATCGCGAGGATCTTCATGGTTGTTCGCTCTCCATCTGAACGTCTTGCAGCAACTCGGCAAAGTCCTTGAGGGTTTGCTCATCGACCTCGCTGCCGTAGTTGTCCTGCCAGGCGCGGCTGAACAGTTCCTGAGGCGAAAGTTGATCGAGTTCGATCAGCGTGGTGCCGTCATCGGCGCCATCTTTACCGCCGTTGCCGGCGTACTCGGCGGCGATCCGCACCAGTCGTACAGCCTTGCCTTGCAGGGCGGTTTCGACTTGATGACGCAGATCCGGTTGCGGCTCGTCGAGGCGCACCCGCACTTCCAGCCACGGCTGGCGCTGGAGGTCTTCCAGCAGATCAATGTTTGGCAAGTCGGCCAGTTGCAGGAGGATTTCCGCCAATGGCGCAGGGCCGACGCGTTGCAGATTGACCGCCCGCGGGATCAGTTTCGGTTCGACGCTGACCAGGGTCTCGCCATCGAGGGTGATGTCGAGAATCTGATGCTGATAGTTGATCTCGGAGAACGACAACGGAATCGGCGAGCCGCTGTAGCGAATGCGTTCCTCACCGTTGACCTTCTGCGGCTTGTGCAAGTGACCGAGGGCCACATAGCTGATGCTTGGCCCGAACAGGCTGGCGGGCAGCGCTTCGGCGTTGCCGATAATCAGGCTGCGCTCGGAGTCTTCCGACACCGAACCGCCAGCCATGTGCGCGTGGCTGATGGCGATCAAGGCCTGACCTGGCTTGCGCTTGGCGTTCGCCGCTTCGATCAGCCATTCATGCACCTGGCCAATACCGCGCAAGTAGTTGTCGCCCAAATGCGCACCAGTCACCTCGGCAGGCCGCAGGAACGGCAGCGCCAGGCACCAACCGGCAATCTCGCCGCTGGCGTCCGGCAGCGGCAGCAACAGGCGCTCGGCATCGAGTTGACCGTCATCAAGCCACAACACCCGGCCCAACGCGTGGGTGCGCAATCGGCGCATCAACGGTGCGGGCAGTTCAATTCGCGAGCCGGAGTCATGATTGCCGGCGATCATCACGATCGTCAGCGACGGCTGCTGCTCATGGGCGCTGACGATAAAGTCGTAGAGGCGTTCCTGGGCGGTGACCGGCGGGTTGACCGTGTCAAAGATATCGCCGGCAATCAGCAGCACGTCGGGCTGGTCCAGCTTTAGCTGGCGCAACAGCCACTCGAGGAAACAACCGTGCTCGAAATCGCGGTCCTGGCCGTGCAGGTTCTGCCCAAGGTGCCAGTCGGAGGTGTGGAACAGACGCAAGGCGTACTCCGTAGGAAATAAGGTGATGGCCGCGTGGGAAAGGATGGCGGCTAAAGGAAGGGGAGTTTACTGGCAAATACGAGGAAGGGCGCGACGGATCTGACCGAATTCACCTGTGGCCAGAAGGCTTACCTGTGGCTATGAGGCTTACCTGTGGCGAGGAGGCTTGCCCCCGTTGGGGCGCGAAGCGGCCCCCTGCGATCAGCCTGATAAAACGAATTGCCTGGTCGGGCGACTGCTGCGCAGCCGAACGGGGGCAAGCCCCCTCGCCACAAAAAGTCGCTTTACCCGCTAACTTTGCAGCCGGTGTTCAATCGCCGCACTTCAGCAAAAATCTCGGTAATCGGCCGGCGAGGCTGGCGTTTGTGCATTTGTCGGACTTGTTCACTCATCCGCACGAGTTCTTCACTTGGTTTGGCCCATTGCTCCTTCGGCAACGGCTCTGACCATTTCTGCATCACCTCGGGCATGGCCTGCGGGCCCAGTTTCTGGAGGCGGCGGACTTCCCATTCGGTCAGGTAGTTGGGGATCGTCCATAGGGTCATGACGTGGTACAGGTACCAGAAAAAGCCTGAGAGTCGGTTGCGTTCGCCGTCGCGAATCTCCTGATGCATGCGCGCTCGGGCGTTGTGGAAGGTGTGTAAGCCTTCGTGGGGCGGGTCGTCGGGGAGTTGCAGGTCTTCGAGGTCCTGGATGGCTTTGAGGTCGTTGACTTCGTATTCCATGTAGCCGCGGATGGCTTCCCAGTGACTGATGGCGAGGGGTAGACCAAAGCAGGGGAATTCAACGCTGGTGAGGGTTTCTCCGTGCTGGAAACCAATGCCCATGCCGTACTGGCGCTGGATGCCGTATTGGGTCGCGCCTTGGGCTTCGATGACCCAGGCGGAGAGGGATTCCCAGGGGACGAAGACCGGTTCGGTGGCGCCTTCGGGGTTGAAGCAGACTTCGCGGCGTTGGCGGTTGAAGCGGGTGGGGATGATTTGGAGGCGTTTTTTGTGGTTGTGGTGCCAGACGCAGAGGCCGACGAGTAGGGTTAAAAAGCCTGCTTGCAAACCTACGCCGTAGGATGCATGGAAGATCCCTTCAATGGAGTCTCTAATATCTTCCCAACCATATCCAAGTACGAGACCAAGGAAACCTCCAAGCAGCGGAAACAAAAATGCAACAGAAAAAGTACCGGCAAATGGTCCGCCTAATGTCATCTGCCACATAAAAACTAGAGGCGACCCCAGGCCAAAGTCCATGAAGACGTCATTTAGTTCCCCTATGTGAGGGCCATGTGGTGGTAGTGGTGTCGGCAATGGCAAAGGTGCGAGATAAGTTATCTTTCCTCCGGGAAACGGCTCGACATCGCCAGCATTCCGGGATTGCTCAAGGGCCGGGGTAGGCGCAAGGCTATCAACCTTCTTGGGCATGGTCGGCCAGCTCCAGCAGGTGGGTTTCAACCAGCAACATCGGTGGACGCTCGGTAATGGATTGAGGTGGCGCAGGAAAAATGCCTCTTTCTATAGGTGTAAGAGCTCATGCGCGACGCTTACCGCTTGGATTCAACCGCTGCACTTCAGCAAAAATCTCGGTAATCGGCCGCCTCGGCTGGCGTTTGTGCAGTTGCCGGACCTGTTCGCTCATCCACACCAGTTCTTCACTCGGTTTCGCCCATTGCTCCTTCGGCAGCGGCTCGGACCATTTCTGCATCACTTCCGGCATGGCCTGCGGGCCCAGTTTCTGGAGGCGGCGCACTTCCCATTCGGTCAGGTAGTTGGGAATCGTCCATAGGGTCATGACGTGGTACAGGTACCAGAAAAACCCCGAGAGCCGGTTGCGTTCGCCGTCGCGAATCTCCTGATGCATACGCGCACGGGCGTTGTGGAAGGTGTGCAGGCCTTCGTGGGGTGGGTCGTCGGGGAGTTGCAGGTCTTCGAGGTCCTGGATGGCTTTGAGGTCGTTGACTTCGTATTCCATGTAGCCGCGGATGGCTTCCCAGTGGCTGATGGCGAGGGGCAGGCCAAAGCAGGGGAATTCGACGCTGGTCAGGGTTTCGCCATGCCGGAAACCGATGCCCATGCCGTATTGGCGGTGGATGCCGTATTGGGTGGCGCCTTGGGCTTCGATGACCCAGGCGGAGAGGGATTCCCAGGGGACGAAGACCGGTTCGGTGGCGCCTTCGGGATTGAAGCAGACTTCGCGGCGTTGGCGGTTGAAGCGGGTGGGGATGATTTGGAGGCGTTTTTTGTGGTTGTGGTGCCAGGTGCAGAGGCCGATGAAGACGGTGGCGAAACAGGTTACTAAGCCGTAACCATAGATAGCGTGGAAAAAATCAACGACAAACTCCCACGTGTACGCAAAGTCATAACCGAGCATGAGACCAAGACAGCCAATGATGGACGGGAAAATAAAGGCGATCATAAAAGCGCCGCTAAATGGCAAACCTAGTATGACCTGCCACGAAAATATCTGAGGAGATCCCAAACCGAAGTCCATGAACACATCATTTAACTCCCCAATGTGAGGGCCATGGGGTGGTAGCGGTGTCGGCAATGGCAAGGGCGCGAGATAGGTGATTTTCCCGCTTGGGAACGGCTCGATATCACCAGCCTTTCGCTGTTGTTCGAGATACGGAGCGGACATGGCGCTATCAATCTTGGTGGGCATGATCGGCCGTCTCCAGCAAATGGGTTTCAATCAGTAAAATCGGTGGAGGCGTGCTGACGGATTGAGAGGGCGACACAGGAAAATGCCCCTCGCCACGGGGGTTGAGACGAATGATGCGATTGCGAGAAACCCACACACCATTGGCGTTCAAGGTCTGTAGGTAGACCGTCAATTCCAGTGTTTCGGAAGCGGGGGTAAATTCGGCATCAGGATCCAGTGGATATTGCAGGCAGAGCACCAACCGATCGGGTCCTGTTTCTACGATGCGCAGACTGTTTACCACTTCACCGCTGATGGCGTCCTTGCGCTCTCGCGGCGTGCCGCGACTGTGGAGGGGAATGGCGGTGCGGTGAGCACCAAGTCCCAGGCGCCGGGCTGGCTGACCATTTAAGGGAGGCTTAAAATCATTGAGCTTGAGCCCTGGCAGCACCAGATGGATGTCTTTGGGTTTGGCCTTTAACAGCAGGTTTTTCAGCCACGAATCATGCTCGTTTGGACCGAGTTGCACATAAGGCGCATGAAGTAAAAAGGTCAGATAACTTTTGTATTCATCCAAGGTATGGTCGCCGCGCACATCGGCATCCAGGCTCCATGGTGTGGTTTTGAGCCATTTGTCGTGAGCGCTGATGTTGTAGCGGTTGTAAAGCCAAGTTCCGCCCAGTTCCAGTACGGTGAACAACGCTCCGGCCAGGTTGAATCGAAAAAATACCGTAGAGAGACGAGTGCCTGCGGCTGCCCAAGCGGCTTTTCGCGTTTCAGTGTTCCGCGCAGTCAATACTTTGAAAGTGGCGTGGACGGTGTGACTAAGCCCATAGGCATTAACTGTCGCCATACCGCTCGCGCCCAGCCCGGCAAGGACCGCGCTGCTCTGAGCCGAGCCGTTACCGCTGCGGGTGGCCTGCTGCCAATTTTGATATTGCGCATTAAGGCTGAACATTGAAGCAACAAAACCAAAACCGTAGGTAAAGGTGCCCAGCCCAATATGCATTTTCCCCATCTGCACGTGCATGTTCTGCAAGGCATGGCGTTGAAGCCCTGCGACTAGCTCTGCACTACGCGCCTTCAAAGCCGTATCAGCAAGACTCTGCGCCGCCGTGAAACCTGCCGCTCCGGTAGCCATGGCTGCGTTAAAAACAGGAGCCCAAATTCGTTTGTTTTTGGATTGATTCGTGAGTTCGCTTATAACCCCCACCAAATTCACCCCCTGCACCAAAAACACCACCAACCCCATCCCTTCACTCCGAATCAACCCCGCATTCGGCACCGTCCCAACCCCCATCCGAATATTCTTCAGCAACCCCCGCACTTCCTGCTGTTGCGCCGGCGGAAACATCACCGTCACCCCCGCCCGAGCCTGCGTAGCGCCATACAGCCGCGCCGACTGATCCGGCAACTCCGCAATCGGGCTCAGCGCCCCCGCCAACTGCCCCTCAAGCTGCGCCAACTGCCCTCGCACCCGAGCAATCTCGCCCTGCAACTCCACCGCCCGTGGCGTCTTGTGCCCCTGGCGGTTTTTGTTGTGGGTGAGTTGGTTGCGTTCACGGGTCAGGGTTTTGAGGTAGTCGCGCTCCCTGAGCAGTTCCTTGAGGTTGGTTTGCAGCGCCGCCTGTTCCGCCGGGGTGGCGACAGTAAAGGTCACGCCGGTGGTTTTCGCGGCATCGAGTAGCCGGGTGTGCAGTGCTTTTGGCAGGCGCTGGAACAGTTCGTCGAGGTCAGGGATTTTGTCTCCCGTCAGGTCGAAGCCTTCCAGCGCCTGGCTCAGGCCCAGGTTCAGCGCAGGACTGAAGCTGTGCTGGGCGGCGTCAGCGACGGCGCGGGTGTGCTCGGGCAAATCGTCGAGGGCAGGGAGGTGCGGTTGTTCGATTTTCTTTAGTTCGGCCAGCCAGCTTGGCAGGTTGTTGAACAGGGCCATGCCGGCGTTGAACAGCGTGCTGTACTGCGCGGCCTGTTCCTGCTGAAGGCGCAAGGGCAGGGTGTAGAACAATGGCCGGGTCAATTCCGGGTGTTTTTCCAGATAGCCCAGTATTTTCTTGCTCGCGTGATCACTGCGGCAGATGTCTTTGATGCAGGCGTATTCGGCGCTGAAGGCCTGACCCAGTTGCGCTGGCTCGTGCGCGTCGTAGTACCAGGCCGAACGGTGGTAGCGCCCGGCACACACCAGCATCGTGCGGTCGGCGGTGATGCGCTCAAGCACGCGGTTCCAGCGGCCGAGGTCGGCGCGGTACTGAAACAGTTCGTTGTCCATGGTGGGGCGGTCGATGAAGTCGTTGATCCCGCGTTTGCCGCTGAAACGGGAGCCTTCGACCAGCTCCTTGATGCGTTTGTTTTGCTCCCTGCCGAGTTTGATCAGTGTGTCGAGGTGGCGTTCGACGAAGTCAGCAGGGGCCACTGCAAAGTGTTGGCGGGCGTAGTAACGGCGATCTGCATCATCACTGGCGCGGCTATGCGCGGTGAAATCGGGGCTGGCGCCTTGGTACTTGGCCATCTCGAACGCTTCGGCGTGGGCCTGCTTGCGTAGTTGCTCCAGCTCCGGTGTCACCGGGGCATCCTGTGGTTCGACTTTGCCGCCCTTGTTCAGGTAGTCGAGCAAGGCTTTGCGAGTCTGTTCCCGGTCGGGTTCGGGCACCTGTTCCAGATCGCCCAGCAGGGCCTTGACCCTCGGGTCATCGCTGGCCTCGGACAATTTTTCGATATCCGCCGGGCTGAGCTGGCTCAGCGACTCGATGTAGCAGGCCAGCAAGTAATTCCGCTCGTTGTGACCGGCATTGGTCCAGTCGTCGACCCAACCGACCACACGGTCTTGATACTCGGCCAGGTCGCGCAACACGCCGAGGTCATCCTGCACCACGAGAAACAAAGTGTCGTCCTGATAGGGCGCGCGCACCTGACCCAGAAACTCGCCAATGTGCGCCTCGCGAAAGCGTCGAGGCTGTTCCCACAGATAGGGTTCGCGTTCGTGCTCGGGGGTGTCGCTGACTTGCACCGTCGGCAAAAGAACCGCGTCCGTCGGCGACCCTTTTTCCGGCTCAGTGTTCTCTTGAGCAGCTTGCGGTTTTTGATTCGCAACCTCCGCCAACCACTGCTTGCCTTGCTCGACCGTCAGCAGATGCTCACCACCGCTTTTGCAATCCACCGCGCCGAGTGCGACGACCTGCATGAAGTGTTCGCGCTCCTCACGGCTGTCGGTCACCTGAGTGCATTTGGCGGCGGTCCACTGCACCTCGGCGAAGCTCACATGCAAAGTGCTGCGCCTCGAAAACACCAATGCCGGCTGCTCCTCGATGGGTGATCGCTGATCGCTGGCGACCTTGGCACCCTTGTGCACCAGGGCGCTGACCAATCCATTGATGACACGGTATTCGTGCAGGTGGCCGGTGACGCTATCGATCACGTACAACCAGCCATCGCGCAACAGGCGAATGCCCAGCGGGCGGTTTTCAAGGGCGTAAGGCAGCTTCAACTCGGCGCGAGGATCGAAGGGTTTTTCCACCAGGCCATAGCGCAACGGCAGGAGCTGTACCTGGGCTTGCTGCAAAGGGCAGGCACCGGGCGAGCCAATGGCGGTTTTGGGCGCCGCAGCGGCGGCGAGGTTAGCGGGTGAGTTCATGGGCGGCCCCGTTGGATGGCCCACTGGTGGGCGAGGTCAGCGGCCAGCGCAATGCGCTCGCCGGGCAATTGCAGCGACGGCGTGTGCAGCAGTCGATTGATGTGTGGGTGCTGATCGAGCGGTGAGCCGTCCAACGAGGCCATGACGTTGGCGTAATAGAACAACTCGGATTGGCTGCTCAAGCCGAGGGCGTGGGCCTCCTCGAAGCGTTGTTCGAGCATTGGCCAGCGCAGGGCAACGGTTTGACCGGCCTGGTGTTCAGGGAAAAAGCGGCATAGATGCGTGTCGAGTTCCAGCAATGCACGGCGCCGATCCACCTGTTCCAGCGCTGCCTCTTGCTCAAGGCTCAAACGGTAGGGCATCGGCAGTTCAGAGCAACCGGTCAGGCGTGGCTGATGGCGATGCCAGTTGGCGCTGACGCAGTCGGCAATCACGGCACAAGAAACCGGGCCAAACAAGCGCTGATCGCCGCTGCTGAGCAAGCCGTGCAGCACGCCGGCATCGGCCAGGCGCAGGAACACCTGCTGACCCTGCGACAGCTCGACTGTCAGCAATTTGCGCAAGTGGCGGACAACGCTATCCGTCGACTCCGGGCTGAACAGCAACACGCCCCATTCCTCGTGTGCGTGCTCCAGATAGAACTGAAAAATTGGCGCCGCAGGCTGCTCGATCATCACTAACAGCGGTGAAATATCCCGCAGCTCGGTGAAGGGCGGGCAGTCGTACAGCGCAAGGGTGTTTGCGCCGGGACTCAATTGTTTCAAGCGTTGCGGTAGATCGCTGAGGGTCGCGCCATCCAGCAACACAAACGCCTGTTGCTCGCCCCAGGGCAGGTCTGCCGGCAGTGAAGTTGAGAGGCTCATGCTCGGGCCGCCTCGCAAATCAGGCAGCGTGAGCTGCGGTTTGACACCAGGGCATGGCGTTGCCGCGCTGCATCGAAGGTCACCTTGCGCAGCGACAATGCACCCGGCATCAGCGGCACTGCCGGCATGCCCACGGCCGGGGCGCCGCCCGGCACAATCGCCACGCTGCTGAGAATGCCTTCCGGTCCCAGCGTCAGCCAATGACCGCCAGCCTTGACCGTCAGGTGGGCTCCACCATCGAGGACAACCTGTTGCCCGGCGCTGAGGTGGATATGCTGCGAGGCGCTGAGTCGCTGATTGTTGACGCGAATGTGTTGCTCGCCCAGCACCAGCAGGTGATCGTCCTGTTTGAGTTCGGTGAGGCGGTTGCCGTGAATGCACAGTTGTTCTTCTGCGCGCAGGTCGTGGCTGGCGATGCCGCCGACCACGACGGTGCGTTGGTTGTCGACCTGAATGCGTTCATCGTTGAGCACGAGCTGTACGAAATCGCGCTGGGCTCGCAGGGCTATTTCCTCTGAGCCGGCTCTGTCCTCGATGCGCAACTCGTTGTAACCGCCGCCGCCGGGGCTGCTCTGGCTGCGAAAGATGCTTTGCGTCTGTTCGGCGGGCAGGTCCAGCGGCACGGGTGTCGCCGCGTTAGGCAAGCAGCCCAGCACAAAAGGTTTGTCGGGATCGCCCTCGCTGAAGCCCACCAGCACTTCCATGCCTACTCGCGGGATCAGCACGCTGCCATAGCGGTCATTTGCCCAACCGGCGGCAACTCGTAGCCAACAGCTTGAGTGTTCGTTGTGCTGACCGTCGCGATCCCACGGCAGTTGGACCTTCACCCGGCCGTACTCGTCGCAGTAGATTTCTTCACCGGGTGGTCCGGTGACCACTGCATGTTGATTGCCGGTCATTCGGGGTTTTGGGTGTTCAAGGGCCGGTCGGTACATCACGTCCCATGGTGTCGCGACGAACTGATTGCGGTAACCCTGGCTGAAGCCGTCATCAGGGTTAACGTGCGTTATTGACTCTTCCAGCACCTGAGGTTGTTTGCCGACGTGCTCAACCTCGATCAGCAACCACAAACCATTCCAGTCGCCGCGTGGGTGTTCGGTCATGTCAACGAAATGCCCGCTGCGCATGACGCTTTGATCACCGCGCCCACGGGCTTGCCGGTAATCGGCGCGATGGCGCTCCAGAGCCCGCCTGGCCAGATGCTTGCCGCGTTCACGCTCGGTGAATTGCCCTGGGAAGGCGTAGTCCTCCAACAGGGGCAACTGTGAACTCTTGCTTTCGCTATCGAGTTGCAGGCGCGGTTTTTCGAAGTCGTAATCCCGGCGGCTGACATGGGTGGTACGGGTTTCAAGGCTTATATGGAAGCGATCAATTACCGAAGCTTCGGCAACCATGCCGCTACCCTGAACATATGCCGTCGGGCTCTTGGGTTTCGGGAACACCGTCTGGTCATCGCCGAACACCAGCACATGTCCTGAGGCACTGTGCTGAAAATGAAAGTGCAGACCTTCTTCCTCGCACAGCCGTTGAATGAAGTGCAGATCTGACTCGGTGTATTGCACGCAGTAGAGTCGTGGCCGGTACTCTGCGTTGAGTTGGAAGCGCCAGGTATCCGCTTGGATTCCGTGATCGGCCAGTACTTTGCCGATGATCTGCGGCACGCTCAGGTGCTGAAAAATGCGCTGATTGTGGCGGTGAGCAAGATAGGCGAGACGGGGAACCAGAGTGATCTGATAGTGGGTCAGGCGTTTGCCCGAGTCGCCTTGGGCGACTCGATAGACATAGCCATGAAGGCCGGAATTGTCGGGGCCAAACGTCAGAAAGGCCGGGCGATGCAGCAGTGACTCAAGTTCCAGGTCGGGGCGTTCGCTGACCAGTTCGAGGTTGACCTCATAAGGTTGGTTCAGCGCTTCCTTGGCCCGGAACTCAAGTACCTGAAGGTCGTAGGGGAAACCTGCAATATCGAGTCTGAAAACGACTTCGTTGGCCGTACTGAACATCCGCGCATCCCTGTGGCTTTTTAAGGCACGGGACTTTGCGTGAATCTACGGGTTGGCGCAGTCAGTCGAGTCGATAATTACTGTAGGACTTGTCCGCGAGACGGTATTACCGGTGCGAAGGCGACTTTTCTCACAGCTATTTGGGATAAAGCGGCGGCAACCCGCTGTCACCCACCGGGTCGTGAACCCGCTCAGCCATCGGGATCGCCCGGGTCGCGCGCCACAGGTCTTCGCCTTGCCAATGCTGGCCGGTTTCACTGTACAGCGCGCCGTTCAAGCCATCGAGCGCATCCGACAGCGGCACAAAACGCGCCGCCATGTCGGCCAGGGTTTCCGGTTGTTGCCGGGCCCAGGCGTCGAGGGCCTGGCGGGTGGCGTGGGGGTCGTTGGCCTGGCAGGCACGCTTGAGGTCGTCGAGCACGGTGCGCGGGCTCGGGCCGGTTTGCGCGGCGCGCAGGATCGCCGGTTGCCAGCGGGCGCGCCACCAGAGGCCGAAGCCGAGCAGGGTGGTACAGGCCAGGATCACGGTGCTGAGTTTCCACCACCACAGGGCTTCGCTGTCGGCGCCGTAACTCACTTGTGGAGAACCCGCCGGGGTGTCGACTACCAGGCTCGGATTATTCGTCACTTGCAGGGTTCGGGCCGGCAGATTGCTGTGTTCCAGGTGATCTTCGAAGGTGTTCCACCAGACCACGTCCACCGATGGCAACTCGATGGCGCCACTGTGGGCGGGCACCAAAGCTTCACGATCTTCACGACTGCCGATCAGGCCACGCTCACTGTTCTGATTGCCCAGCACCGGTTGGTCCGGGTAGCGGCGCAAGCCGTTGACGTCGGTCGCGGGCAGCGGCGGCAACTGTGAACTGGCCAGGCCTTCAGCCTTCACGGTCAGGCTGCGGGTCAGTGAATCGCCAACCTGCGCGTGATCCGGCTCCGGGCTCCAGCTTTCGCTGAGGCTCAAGCTGCGCGCCGGCAGCCATGGCGAATCGGCTGGGTAGGTCGCGGGTTTGGCTTTGACCGTCAGTGGGATCTCGGCCGAGCTGACGCGCAGCAACTTGCCGGTTTTCGGCCCTTGAGCGCTGGTATCCTGGGACGGTTGCGCGTCGACCAGGGTAGCGCTGAACACCTGCGTCGGGATGGTCAGCACACCGCTGTGTTGGGGGAAGATCGCGTAGCGCATTTCGATCACGCCATGGCGCAGACCGTTGATGACTTTTTCATAAGTGCGCGACTCGCCCAGTTGTTCGATGCGCGCATCGGGAATCTGCAACGGGGTCAGGCTGCTGTCGTCGTACAGCGACACCGAATGGTAGATGCGCAAGGTCAAAATCGCCTGGGCCTGCACGTACACGCTGGACTGATCGAGGCTGGCTTCGATGAATACCGGCGCCAAGGTGTTCTTGGTGTCCTGGGTTTCGGTCTCTACCACCTGGATGCTGATCGGCTGACTGCGGACTTCGCCCAGTTGCAGCGACGGTATCTCCACGCTGCCGTTTTGCTTGGGCAGTAGGGTAATGATCCAGCGCGTGGTGGCACGGTTGTCGCCGTTGATCGTGGTCAACTGGTTGACCTGGCGGGTGCCGCGCACTTCAAACAGCGGCTCCAGTGGTGTCAGGTCCGGTTTGCCGAACTGTGTGACGTCGTTGGATTCCAGGGTCAGTTCGACTGTTTCTCCGGTGTTCAGGCGACTGCGATCCACACTGGCGACCAGATCCGCAGCCTGGGCCTGAAAGGACCAGAAGAGCAGCGCGAGCAAGAGAGCGGTGAAGCGGGTCATCGAATTTTTCCCTGATCCTGATGTTGTTGCTGTTCGTACCAGAATTTGCGCCGGAGCAGTTCGCCCGGGTCATCCGGGATCTTGCGCAGCCATTGCTCCAGCGCCTGGGCTTGTTCGCCTTCAATGCTGTCGTTGGCCGGGCGCCGTGGAGGCGTGGTGCTTTGTTCGTCCCCCAGATCGCTGCCCGGTACTTCATTGGCGCCAGGTTGCGGCGGCGCGTTAGACGGTTGTTCGGTGTCGGGCGCGGTGGCCTGGGTATCGGATTTCGGCTCGCCGCTGCTCGAAGGCTGGGTGGCGGCGCCGGGCGGCGGGCCGTCGCTGGCAGTCCCGGCCTCGTCGCCTTCGGTTTTGTCCGGTTCAACGGCCGGTGGCGTGGCTTTCTGTTTGATCAAGGCTTCGACCAACGCCTTGTTGGTCAGTGCCGGACGCAAATCCGGCTGGCGCTCCAGGGCCTGGTCATAAGCATCCAGCGCCGCTTCCAGTTCACCGCTCTTGGCCAGGGCGTTACCCCGATTGTAGTGCGCCCGTGCGTCGTCGCCTTGGGCGAAGCGCTCGGCGGCGCCGCTGTAGTCGCCGGCTTCATAGAGCGCCACACCCTGCCATTGCGGGTCTTCGAAATGCTGGGCGGCCTCGGCCGGGTGCTCCTGATTGAGCAAATGCAGCCCCCGTTGATCGGGGCGCAGCCACAGGTCTTCAAAGTCGAAGGCGTAACTCGGTTGCGGCATCAGGAACAACAGCGGCAGGCAGAACAACCAACCCCGGCGTCCGGCAAAGGAGGCCAGCAGTAACAGTGGCAGCAACAGCCAGTAACCCTGGTCGGCCCAAGTATCGAGGCGCAGGATCTGGCCATCGTTACGCAAGTTGCGCGGGCCATCGAGCAGGCCGAGGGCGCCCAGATCAGCGTCGTCCAGCCTTGACGAGTGGTAGCGACCGCCCAGGTCGCTGGCGAAGGCTTTCAGGCCTTGGTTGTCGAGGTGCGGCACCAGAATCGCGCCTTGGGCGTCCTTGAGGAAACTGCCGTCCTCCTGAGCCACCGGCGCGCCTTCGGGCGTACCGACGCCGAGCATCAGAAACTCCGTGGACTTGCCGTCCAGTGCGCGGCGAATACCCTGGCGTTCCTGTTCGGTCAGGGACGAGCCGATCAGCAGGATCCGGCCCTGGCCCAGAGCGCCCTGATCCAGCAGCGCCAAGGCCTTGACCACCGCCAGATCGGCGCGATGACCGGCCTCGGGCATCAACGAAGGCTTGAGCGCGTCCAGCAGATTACGGCTGGTGGACAAGTCATCCGACAACGGCACCAGCGTGTGAGCGCTGCCGGCGTAGACGACGATTGCGGTCTGGGCATCGCTGCGACTTTGCAACAGGTCGAACAGCTTGCGCCGCGCCTGTTCCAGTCGCGTCGGTGGGCTGTCGGTGGCGAGCATTTCCGGGGTTAGCTCCAGCAGCACCACCAGCGGGTCGGCGGGTTTCTGGCTGGTTTGTTCGACTCGTTCCCAACTCGGCCCGAGCAGAGCACCGATGGTCAGCACCCAGGCCAGGCCCAGCACCACCCACGGCAATTTACTGTCGTGACCTTTGCCGCCACTGAGTAGTGCCGCGTGGAAGGCCGGCGGCAGGATCATCTGCCAGCGCCCGGCGCGTTTCTGCCGATGCCAGAGTTGCCAGAGCAACCAGCCCAGCAACGGCAACAGCAGTAGCCACCAGGGCCGGAACCAGTAAGGCCAGAGCGCGCTCATCGACGCCTCCGCAAGCGCAGGCGTTTGAGCCGTTGGCGCCAGTCTGGCAGTTGGGTTTGCAAAAACAGATCCTTGCTCAAGAAACGTTGCAGCGGATTGTCCGGCCAGCGCTCGCGCACCACCAGCAACATGCTCAATAACAGCGCCAACGCCAGCGGCCACTGATACAACGTCTGGGCCGGGCGGGCCTGGGTCGGTTGCTGGGTTACCGGCTCCAGTTTGTCGAGGGTGGCCCTGATCGCCTCCAGCTCTTTGCCGTCGCGGGCGCGGAAGTACTGGCCGCCGGTGGCCTCAGCGATAGCCTTCAATGCCGGCTCGTCGAGGTCCAGGCTCGGGTTGACGCCGAGGAAACCCAGCGTACCGCTTTGCTCCGGGTCGGCACCGATGCCGATCGGGTAGATTTTCACGCCTTCACTGGCGGCCAGTCGAGCGGCGGTCAGTGGATCGATTTCGCCGCCATTGTTAGCGCCGTCGGTCACCAGAATCAGCACACGACTTTGCGCCGGACGCATGCGCAAACGCTTGAGCGCCAGGCCAATTGCATCACCGATGGCGGTGTTCTTGCCGGCGATGCCGATCCGCGCTTCGTCGAGCCAGATGCGCACCGTGCGCCGGTCAAAGGTCAGCGGCGCTTGCAGGTAGGCCTTGCTGCCGAACAGGATCAGCCCGACCCGATCACCTTCGCGGCTTTCCAGAAAGTCGCCGAGCAAATGCTGGACCAGCGACAAGCGGCTGACGTCTTCGTCCTGCCATTGCATGTCGGGGAAATCCATCGAGCCGGACACGTCCACCGCCACCAGCAAATCGCGGCCACTGGCAGCAATCGGCAACGGTTCGCCGAGCCATTGCGGTCGGGCGGCGGCGATCAGCAGCAACAGCCACAGTAGGATGAACGGCGCTTGCTGGCGCCAGGCCGGTAGGTGGGCGCGAGCACGGCGTCGGGTCAGGCCTTCGAGGTCGCCTAGGAAGCTGACTTTGAGCGCCGGTTCGCCGCTGTCGGCCACCGGCAGCAGCACGCGCATCAGCCACGGCAATGGCAGCAGGGCAAAGATCCACGGCCAGGCGAACTCAAACATGTTTGCGAATCCAGGTGTCGACGGCGTGGGTCAGGCCTGCAATGGCCTTGTCGTCGAGTTTGCATTCGGGTTTGTAGGCGCCTTCCACCAGCACCATCCACCGTGTCAGGCCAGCAGCCGGGCAGCGGTTGTCGAGGAATGCCAGCCATTTGCGACCGTTGAGGGTGTGGCTCTGGCTGTAGGGGTAATGGTTGCGGCACAGGCGTTTGAGCAGGCCGTTGAGTTGCTGCAGCCAGGCACCGGCCGGCGCGCCGTCGTAAGGTTTGGGCATTTGCGCCAGTTCGACCAGGGCGGCGAGGCGTACCGGGTCCAGCGGCTGTTCGGCGCGCACGATGGGGCGTTTGTTCGGAATGAAGCGCCGCAACTGCCACAGGCCGAAACCGATCAGCGGCAATAACAGCAGCAACAGCCACCAGCCCGGCGCCGGTGGCCAGAAGTCGATGGGTGGCGGGGTCATCAGCGGTTGCAGTTGTTCGAGGCTGCTCATCGACCTTTCCCCGGTTTCTGTGGGTTCAGGTACTCGCGCAGTTGCTCAACCATTTCACTCTGGGTGCTCAGTGGCATCAACAGTACCCGCAGCTTTTGCGCGAGCAATTCCCAGCGGGCGATGCGGGCTTCGGCCTGGGCGCGATAGGCTTGGCGCAGGTCGAAATTCAGGGTGTCGAGTTCCAACTGCGCGCCACGCTCCGCGAAGCGTAAAAGCCCGGCGGCGGGCAGGGCGTGGTCCAGCGGATCGGAGAGCGGCAGCAGCAACAAGTCGCAATGGCGTGACAACAGACTCAGCTGTTGCTCGGAACCTTCGGTCAAGGCGCGTTCGTCGCAGATCACGATCACCAGGCTGCCGGGACGTAACACTTCCCGGGCGCGGCGCAGGGCCATGTTGAGCGAGTCGCGGTTCTGCTCGCTTTCGGTGTGCAGCGACTGGTTGACCCGCACCAGCCGGTTGAGCAATTGCAGCAGGCTCTGCTTGCTGCGCCGTGGTTTGATTTCGTAGTGCTCGTTGTCGCCGAACACCAGCCCGCCGACCCGGTCGTTATGCCCCAGGGCCGCCCAGCCGATCAGGCTCGCGGCTTGGGCCGCGAGCACCGACTTGAACATCAGCCCCGAGCCGAAAAACAGCCGACGGCTTTGCTCGACCATGATGAAAATCGGTCGTTCGCGTTCCTCGTGAAACAGCTTGGTGTGCGGCTCCTGGGTGCGGGCGGTGACGCGCCAGTCGATGGTGCGCACGTCGTCGCCGGCCTGATAGACCCGCACCTGATCGAAGTCGACGCCACGGCCACGCAGCTTGGAGTGGTGCAGGCCGATCAGCGGGCTGCGCTGGCTCGGCGTGGAAAACAGCTGCACTTCGCGCACACGATGACGCATCTCGATCAGCTCGGCGAGGCTGACACGGATGCCCGGCTCGGGCGGCAGGCTGGCGTTCATCGAGGTCAAGCGACGGCTACGACGTCGAGAATCCGCTGGACCACTCGGTCCTGGTCAATGCCAGCAGCTTCGGCTTCAAAGGACAGGATGATGCGGTGACGCAACACGTCAAACAGCACCGCTTGAATGTCTTCCGGGCTGACAAAGTCGCGACCGGCCAGCCAGGCGTGAGCGCGGGCGCAACGGTCCAGCGCAATCGAACCACGCGGGCTGGCGCCGTAGGCGATCCACTCGGCCATCTCCGGGTCGAATTTGGCCGGCGTGCGCGTGGCCATGACCAGTTGCACCAGGTATTCCTCCACGGCGTCGGCCATGTACAAACCGAGGATTTCCTTGCGCGCGGCGAAGATCGCCTGCTGGCTGACCCGGCGCTCAGGCTTGGTTTCGCCGTTGAGGGCTTCGCCACGGGCCTGTTGCAGGATGCGGCGTTCGACGGCGGCGTCCGGGAAACCGATTTTTACGTGCATCAGGAAACGGTCGAGTTGGGCTTCGGGCAGCGGGTAGGTGCCTTCCTGCTCAATCGGGTTTTGCGTGGCCATCACCAGAAACAGCGGCGACAACTCGTAAGTGCTGCGCCCGACGCTGACTTGACGCTCGGCCATGGCTTCGAGCAGGGCTGACTGAACCTTGGCCGGGGCACGGTTGATTTCGTCCGCCAGCACCAGGTTGTGGAAGATCGGCCCTTGCTGGAACACGAAGCTGCCGGTTTCCGGGCGATAGACTGGTGCCGGTGATGTCGGCCGGCAACAGGTCGGGGGTGAACTGGATGCGATGGAACTGCGCTTCGATGCCTTCGGCGAGTTCTTTGATGGCCTTGGTCTTGGCCAAGCCCGGGGCGCCCTCGACCAGCATGTGGCCGTCGGCGAGCAAGGCGATGAGCAAACGCTCGATGAGTTTTTCCTGGCCGAGAATCTGCGTTGAAAGAAAGGTTCGCAGCGCAAGCAGCGCTTCACGATGTTCCATCGATGACTGTTCCTGGAAAGGGTGACCGAAGACGTTCAAATAACGCCAGGGCTGGGGGCGTTACTTTAATGCATCGCGGGGGGTGGCGACTAACGGCATTTTGCGCAAACTGCGGGAAAGGGCTGGGGGAATTGTTTGAAATTTGTAGGTGGGAGGAGCGGTGGTGTTCTTTCGGACCTCATCGCGAGCAAGCTCGCTCCCACAGTTGATGGTGTTCTGTCAGACACATCCGATCCACTGTGGGAGCGAGCTTGCTCGCGATGAGGCCGGTTCAGGCACCCGAGTTACTGAAGCTTAGAGCTCGCTTATATAGGTGCCAGTCCCCTTGAGAATGTTCTGCAAGGTTTCTTCCACTTCCGCCAGGTCACTGGCATCGGTGTTGTGAATGATTTCCAAAGAATCATCGCCATTCAGCGCATCGGCATCGCCAGCGGCGATTTCGATCAACAGGCGGGTAGGGCTGAGGGTGACTTTCACCCCGTCCAGAGTCGATGGCTCGCCGTCGAGGGTGATGTCCAGCGCGTCCTCGTCCGGGTAGCGGGTCATCAGGAACATGTCGCCCTGATCGCTGTGGCAGCAGAGCATGGCCATGTTGTCTTCTTCGTCATCGCACGGGTTGACGATCAAGAGGGCGGTGGTCATTTGCATGGGTAATTCCTGGCCGACGAGCATTGTGAAGACGAACAAAGGGCGATTCTGCCACCCCCGGAGAAATTCTGCTGCAACACCTGCGGCTGACGCTTGGAAAACCCCGCTTTGTATTATCAGATCGATGAATGTCCTACTCGCCTAACGCCGCGCCCGATGAATGAAGCAAGTTTTTTCTTCGGGACATTTCCCGTCGAACTTTGTGAAATTTCCGTCGCGGATGTAGGGCGTTTTACAGCGGTGAAAATAACGTGTGCCGTCGGCTTTTTTACTTGTCCCGATTGAATTCATTACCTTACTTTGCGGTTTAGAACGCAATGGAGTGCGAAGACAACCACGAAAAAAAGGACCTCTTTCAATGAGTCACTATTTGGAGCGGGCAGATGAGATCAAGCACTTGTCTGAAGAGCAGGTCGAGCAACTGTATCAGCGCTACCTGAGCGGTGAGAAAATTGCTGAACTGTTGGCGGCGTTCGGTCTTCCCTCGACAGTCCGCAGCGTGCTGAAAATCTTGCCGCCGATTGTCAGCAAAGACCTGTCATGCCCCTATTGCGACCTGCCCATGTGGGTTCGTCGGCACGCCAGAGGCACCCCTGCCTCAATCCACGATCCGTTCAAATGCGTACGATGCGAGCACCGTTACTATGTGCCCGGCAACTATGGACGACGCACACTTTGTATGTGCGCTGAGTGTTACAAGGTCCGCCAGCAGGAAATTGCGGCTCAGGCGCAACGCGACCGCTGTGAACTGGAGCAGTGTTATGGCACACAACGGCCACCCGTATCCTATGCAGCACTGGGATTCGTCCAGAAGCTGGCACTGCTCGCCTTGCTGGATGACGGCAGCAGCGCCGGTGCCGACCGCATTTCCGCGCTCAAGGCTGGAACCCGGAGCGAATACTTGGCACTCAACGACGAGACCAGCGCAGACTTGGTGAAGAACCTGTTCGAGTCGGGTGTGTTGCTGGTCGATCCTGATTCAGACATCAAGGCCTTCGACCGAACGGCCGGCTATCGGATTAGCGATTTCTGCGCCGTGCAATGGTTGCCGAATGTTGCAGTGGATAGCGGCGTACATTGCGCCCGCGATGCACTGTATCTGGCGCTATATCAAGAACTGTCCGGCAGCGTACAGCCCACCTGGAAAAGCGAACTGTACGCTTTGATGTTCAGCCTGGCCCGGGATGAATCTATCCAGTACATCCGCGTGCTTGCCAACGAGGTGAGCTTCGCCTTCACCGCTGAAAGTCGAGCGGAGGCGGTAGTCGGGCAGCTTTTGCAGAACTTCTCGGTGAGCCACATCTACTACTTCGCGCGTCTGGCAGTAAAAAATGCCGCGCATTTCTACCAGACCGGTAATTCCAAGGGCCGCGCCCATGCGTCCAACACCATTCCGGGCAATATGTTGGGGACGGCGCAGGATGCCCTGGCGCGTAACTGGCGTAAAACGGCTTGTCGTGATTCGCGAGTCCCGCAATCGGCCTTGCATCGCTTACTGTATGACGTCGTGCTCAAGGACAGCGGTGCCGGTTTTTCCAAGTCGCCGGGCATTTACTGGCGTGATGAGCTGGTGCCGCAGTTTTTCGCCGGGGCGACGTTCGGGACGGATTTGACAGGACACCTGCAGCTGTTCTGCCGTGAGTGCGATTCAAGCAACATAGACGCCAGCATGGACAAACTGACGGTGAAAATGCTGTGTTACGACTGTGCCACCGTGAGCAGATTTCAAGCCATTGAAGACTTGATCGACTGATCCGGTCACGCTTCCTTCAGAAAGCTCGGAAAACGTCCATGGTCAGTCCTTTGGTCATGGGCGTCGTCGTTTTCGGGCTTTAGCAGGGCTGCAAGTGAGCATTTGCTGCGCCGGGCAACCCATTTTGCCCCGTGACTGCTAGTGTTGTCCGATGCACAAGGCGCAAGCTGCGTGCCGATGACCGAATATGTCGCAGCACCGCAAGCAGGCACGTTGTCGCACTCGTTAAGCTGCGCATCGAATGGATACCCGTAAAGGCATTGTGCAATTCATCGTACAGTCGCTTTTGCCGATACCCATTCTTGGAAGGTGAATGTGACCTGAGTGTCTCGTCCAGCTTCACCCACCTGTCTCCCTGTTTCCTCTGCCCGAGAATCAGGAACAGGGTGACGGATCGCCCCGAAAGGGGTTTTGCACGCGACGCTTCCATCAATAACAAGCCCAAGCGGAGTACCACAGATGGCGTTCTTCACCGCAGCCAGCAAAGCCGACTTCCAGCACCAACTGCAAGCGGCACTGGCGCAGCACATCAGTGAACAGGCACTGCCACAAGTGGCGCTGTTTGCTGAACAATTTTTCGGCATCATTTCCCTCGACGAGCTGACTCAACGTCGGTTGTCCGACCTCGCCGGCTGCACCCTTTCTGCGTGGCGCCTGCTTGAGCGCTTCGATCACGCGCAACCACAAGTGCGCGTCTACAACCCTGATTACGAACGCCACGGCTGGCAGTCGACCCACACTGCGGTCGAAGTGCTGCACCACGATTTGCCATTCCTCGTGGACTCGGTGCGTACCGAGCTGAACCGTCGCGGCTACAGCATCCATACCTTGCAAACCACTGTGCTGAGCGTGCGTCGCGGCAGCAAGGGTGAGCTGCTGGAAATCCTGCCGAAGGGCACCCATGGCGAAGGCATTCTGCAAGAATCGCTGATGTACCTGGAAATCGACCGTTGCGCCAACGCGGCCGAGCTCAATGTACTGAGCAAAGAGCTGGAACAGGTTCTCGGTGAAGTCCGCGTTGCGGTCGCCGATTTCGAACCAATGAAAGCCAAGGTTCAGGAAATCCTGACCGGCCTGGACAACAGCCAGTTCAAAGTCGATGGCGAAGAAAAAGCCGAAATCAAAAGCTTCCTGGAATGGCTGGTGGGCAACCACTTCACGTTCCTGGGCTATGAAGAATTCGTGGTCAGCGACCAGGCCGACGGCGGCCACATCGAGTACGACCAGAACTCCTTCCTCGGCCTGACCAAACTGCTGCGTACCGGCCTGACCTACGATGACCTGCGCATCGAAGACTACGCCGTGAACTACCTGCGCGAACCGACCCTGCTGTCGTTCGCCAAGGCTGCGCACCCAAGCCGCGTACACCGTCCGGCTTACCCGGACTACGTGTCGATCCGCGAGATCGACGCCGACGGCAAGGTCATCAAGGAATGCCGCTTCATGGGCCTTTACACCTCCTCGGTGTATGGCGAGAGCGTGCGGGTCATTCCGACATCCGCCGCAAGGTCGAGAAATCGAACGCCGTTCCGGCTTCCAGGCCAAGGCTCACTTGGGCAAGGAACTGGCGCAGGTCGTCGAAGTACTGCCGCGTGACGATCTGTTCCAGACGCCGGTCGACGAGCTGTTCAGCACCGTGATGTCGATTGTGCAGATCCAGGAACGCAACAAGATCCGCGTGTTCCTGCGCAAAGACCCGTACGGTCGTTTCTGCTACTGCCTGGCCTACGTGCCGCGCGACATCTACTCCACCGAAGTGCGCCAGAAGATCCAGCAAGTGCTGATGGATCGCCTGAAAGCCTCGGATTGCGAGTTCTGGACCTTCTTCTCCGAGTCCGTGCTGGCCCGTGTACAACTGATTCTGCGGGTTGACCCGAAGAACCGTCTGGACATCGACCCGGTTCTGCTGGAAAAAGAAGTGGTTCAAGCCTGCCGCAGCTGGCAGGACGACTACGCCAGCCTGGTCGTGGAAAGCTTCGGCGAAGCCCACGGCACCAACGTGCTGGCGGACTTCCCGAAAGGCTTCCCGGCCGGTTACCGCGAGCGCTTCGCTGCGCACTCGGCCGTGGTCGACATGCAACACCTGCTGAGCCTGAACGAAAAGAACCCGCTGGTGATGAGCTTCTATCAGCCGCTGGGTCAGGTCTCCGGTCAGCGCGAACTGCATTGCAAGCTGTACCACGCCGACACGCCGCTGGCGTTGTCCGACGTCTTGCCGATCCTGGAAAACCTCGGCCTGCGCGTGCTGGGTGAGTTCCCGTATCGCCTGCGTCACAACAATGGCCGCGAGTTCTGGATTCACGATTTCGCGTTCACCGCTGCCGAAGGCCTGGAACTCGACATCCAGCAGCTCAACGACACCTTGCAGGACGCGTTCGTCCACATCGTGCGTGGCGATGCCGAAAACGATGCGTTCAACCGTCTGGTACTGACCGCCGGCCTGCCATGGCGCGACGTTGCGCTGCTGCGTGCCTACGCCCGTTACATGAAGCAGATTCGTCTGGGCTTCGACCTGGGCTACATCGCCAGCACCCTGAACAACCACACCGACATCGCTCGTGAGTTGACCCGGTTGTTCAAGACCCGTTTCTACCTGGCGCGCAAACTGGCCAGCGACGATCTGGAAGACAAGCAGCAACGTCTGGAACAAGCCATCGTCACCGCCCTGGACGACGTCCAGGTGCTCAACGAAGACCGCATCCTGCGTCGCTACCTGGACCTGATCAAGGCCACCCTGCGCACCAACTTCTACCAGACCGATGCGCACGGCCATAACAAGTCTTACTTCAGCTTCAAGTTCAACCCGCACCAGATTCCTGAGCTGCCGAAGCCAGTACCGAAGTTCGAAATCTTCGTTTACTCGCCTCGCGTTGAAGGTGTGCACCTGCGCTTCGGTAACGTGGCTCGTGGCGGCCTGCGCTGGTCCGACCGTGAAGAAGACTACCGCACCGAAGTGTTGGGCCTGGTAAAAGCCCAGCAAGTGAAGAACTCGGTCATCGTGCCTGTGGGCGCGAAGGGCGGCTTCCTGCCGCGTCGCCTGCCATTGGGCGGCGGTCGGGACGAGATCGCGGCCGAGGGCATCGCCTGCTACCGCATCTTCATCTCGGGCCTGTTGGACATCACCGACAACCTGAAGGACGGCGCACTGGTGCCGCCGGTCGAACGTCGTGCGTCACGACGACAACGACTCCTACCTCGTGGTCGCCGCGGACAAGGGCACCGCCACGTTCTCCGACATCGCCAACGGCCTCTCCGCCGACTACGGCTTCTGGCTCGGCGACGCCTTCGCCTCCGGCGGCTCGATCGGCTACGACCACAAGGCCATGGGCATCACGGCCACGCGGCGCCTGGGTTGGCGTACAGCGTCACTTCCGCGAGCGCGGCATCAATGTTCAGAAAGACAGCATTACCGTTGTCGGCGTCGGCGACATGGCCGGTGACGTATTCGGTAACGGCTTGTTGATGTCCGAGACCCTGCAACTGGTCGCGGCCTTCAACCACCTGCACATCTTCATCGATCCGAATCCGCAACCGGCTAACAGCTTCGTCGAGCGTCAGCGCTTGTTCGATCTGCCGCGTTCGGCGTGGTCGGATTACGACACCAGCATCATGTCCGAAGGCGGTGGGATCTTCTCCCGCAGCGCGAAAAGCATCGCGATTTCCCCGCAGATGAAAGAGCGCTTCGACATTCAGGCTGACAAGCTGACCCCGACCGAACTGCTGAACGCCTTGCTCAAGGCACCGGTAGACCTGTTGTGGAACGGCGGTATCGGCACGTACGTCAAAGCCAGCACCGAAAGCCACGCCGATGTCGGCGACAAGGCCAACGATGCGCTGCGCGTGAACGGCAACGAACTGCGCTGCAAAGTTGTGGGCGAGGGCGGTAACCTCGGTATGACCCAATTGGGTCGTGTCGAATTCGGCCTCAATGGCGGCGGTTCCAACACCGACTGCGATCGACAACTCCGCCGGCGTGGACTGCTCCGACCACGAAGTAAACATCAAGATCCTGCTGAACGAAGTGGTTCAGGCCGGTGACATGACCGAGAAGCAACGTAACCAGTTGCTTGGCAGCATGACTGACGAAGTCGGCGGCCTGGTCCTGGGCAACAACTACAAGCAGACTCAGGCACTGTCCCTGGCCGCCCGTCGCGCCTTGCCGCGGATTGCCGAATACAAGCGCCTGATGAACGATCTGGAAAGCCGTGGCAAGCTGGATCGCGCCATCGAGTTCCTGCCGGCGGAAGAGGCTATCAACGAGCGCGTTGCGGCAGGCCATGGCCTGACCCGTGCCGAGCTGTCGGTGCTGATCTCCTACAGCAAGATCGACCTCAAAGAAGCGCTGCTCAACTCGCAAGTGCCGGACGACGATTACCTGACCCGCGACATGGAAACCGCTTTCCCGCCGATGCTGGTGAGCAAGTTCTCCGAAGCAATGCGTCGTCACCGTCTGAAGCGCGAGATCGTCAGCACCCAGATCGCCAACGATCTGGTGAACCACATGGGCATCACCTTCGTTCAACGACTCAAAGAGTCGACCGGCATGAGCCCGGCGAACGTGGCCGGCGCTTATGTGATCGTGCGTGACATCTTCCACCTCCCGCACTGGTTCCGTCAGATCGAAGCCCTGGACTACCAGGTTTCCGCTGACGTCCAACTGGAGCTGATGGACGAGCTGATGCGTCTGGGCCGTCGCGCTACGCGCTGGTTCCTGCGTAGCCGTCGCAACGAGCAGAATGCTGCCCGTGACGTCGCGCACTTCGGTCCACATCTGGCAGCGCTGGGCCTCAAGCTCGACGAACTGCTGGAAGGCCCGACCCGCGAAGGCTGGCAGACCCGTTATCAGGCTTACGTTGCGGCTGGCGTACCTGAATTGCTGGCGCGCATGGTTGCAGGCACCACTCACCTGTACACCTTGCTGCCGATCATCGAAGCAGCCGACGTGACTGGCCAGAACGCAGCAGACGTCGCGAAGGCTTACTTCGCTGTCGGCAGCGCTCTGGATATCACCTGGTACCTGCAACAGATCAGCGCCCTGCCGGTTGAAAACAACTGGCAGGCCTTGGCCCGTGAAGCGTTCCGCGATGATGTGGACTGGCAGCAACGTGCGATCACCATCTCCGTCCTGCAACAGGGCGACGGCACCCAGGACGTGGAAACACGCCTGGCGCTGTGGATGGAAGAGCACGAAGGCATGATCGAGCGCTGGCGCGCCATGCTGGTGGAAATCCGTGCCGCGAGCGGCACTGACTACGCCATGTATGCAGTCGCCAACCGCGAACTGCTGGACCTGGCGTTGAGCGGTCAGGCGGTAGTGCCTGTCGCTGCTGCCCTTGAGCTGGAACCGGCGGCCTGATTTAGGCGCTGAATGAAAAAGCCCCTGTATCGAGAGATGCGGGGGCTTTTTTTGCCAGAGGGTTTTGGGGTGGCTGGTCGGGCCCTATCGCGAGCAAGCTCGCTCCCACAGGGGATCTCTGTCTTATGCACAATTTATGTACACCAAAGTCAACTGTGGGAGCGAGCTTGCTCGCGATGAGGCCATCCGCCTCAATACAACTTCTGATCCGTGCTATTGCTGATCATCGACACATTAGTTGTCGGTCTGGTCAGTAAATTACTGAGCGACTGGTCAAACTTCTGCAGCGCCCGAACTTGCACATCCTGTTGCTGGTTAATATCCGCCACAATCTCTTCGCTGCGATTAAAGTCGGCCCATACAGGACTCAATGATTTAGCGTCATGGCCCTGGGCAGTCCCGATGTAATTGAACTTCGAATCATAGAAGCTCGCGCTGACATCCACCTTGATATCCGAACTGCGTGAAGTCATCAATTGGCTGTGGGTATCGACAATGGCAACCACGTCGGGTCTGGCAGCCCGCAGGCTTTGCATGTCCGGATAGACCGTCACCGAACCGAACTGGCGCTGCAACGAGGCCTTGACGCCATCCACGGCAAAGTCCGGGTTGGATGTCTTGACGTAGGCGTCGTGGATCGGCTGATCCAGCAGGCTCTGGCCGAAACCGGTGCCGGCGTTGGCCTGGTAGTTGCGCAGGTAATCGCGGTTGGCCTGGGTGCTCGGGCTGTAGAGGATGCCCAGCGACACCGTTCTGCCGCTGGCGACGCTTGCGGCACTGGAGCGAGTGACCGGCATATCGAGCGAGGAGACCGCTTTGGGTGCAGTGGGAATGGAGCATCCGGTTAACAGCGCTGCGACAGCTAACGTACTAACAAGCACAAGTTTCATGTTGTATCTCCAGTGAAACAGCGTGAAGCGAACGTTTAAGTATTGCCGGTATCGACCGGCGATGAACTTAGACTAAACCTGTATTCACTGAATGGAACCTGTCTGTGCGTACACTTGTTGAGTGAGTCATAGTTTTGTTTGATGTAAACGATTCAAGCTAATTGCGAGCAGTCATAAAAAGGTCCGAATTGTACATTCGGGCCAGTTTATTTATGGCTGATGTAACAGCCATCAGTTATTCAAAGGGATCAACACTTTCTCGTCCGGCGATAACACCATGAACACCAACAGTTTGGCCGGTTGGGTTGCACTGGCGTTTTTCGAGATCAAATGCTCGGAGCCCGCCGGTTCATACCAGTACTCGCCAGTCTTGTAGGTGATCGCCTTCTGGCCTTTGACCTGAGAGGTGATTTGCCCCGAGAGCACATACGCCATGGCCGTGCCGTCATGTTTATGGGCGATGGACGATTGGCCGGGTTTGTAGTCCACCTCAATCATCATGGCTTTTTTGCCAGGCACGTTTTGCAGCAGTTCATCCTGCAGCACGGTGACCTTTTCCGAAGGGTCGTGGGCGAAGGCCGAAGCGGAAACGGTCAGGGCCAGGGCGGCGAGTAAACTCAGAACTTTCATGGTTGATCACCTGGGGTGGTTAGTCGTCAGGGACCACAGTAAGCCGAGGGTCGAGGCAAGAAAACGGCCAATTTTCGGGAAGGTGAGGGGACCAATTGAAGTGGTCTGAGCACAAAGTTGGGTCGACAATACAGACGCCATCGCGAGCAAGCTCGCTCCCACATTTGATCGCATTCCACTGTAGGAACTCGATCATCTGTGGGAGCGGGCTTGCTCGCGAAGGCATCGGAAGGTTTTACACGATCGGAAAGCTGTTGAAGTCGACGGAATTGGCCAATCGGCTGTCGATCAACCCAATAAACCCCTGCACTTCAGGGCAGTTGAAATGCGATTGCATGGCCGCTTCCGATTGCCAGCGGGCGCTGACGTTCCAGCGGTTGCTGTCCTCGGGGCAGCGGTCGACCATATAGGAATCACAGCCCGGAAGTTCGCGCAGGGTTTCGACAATCTTTTGCAGTTGCTTGCCCAGTTCTTCCGAGCGGCCGGCGGCGGCCTGCACCTGTACGGTGTTGATCACTTCGTTGGACATTACTCACACTCCTGAATCAGGCCGGACGAATCCTGCTCATTGAGGGATAACGCATTTGCAGAATAGGCCTGCACTGGGGGGCCGCCAATAGCCAATCGCCGGATAAACTCCCACACCAATGTGTCAGGCGACCTGCTGCAAAATGTCCCTTAAACGGTCTAGCGCGGTGTCGATGTCCAGGGTTTCGATGGCGCCGAAACCCATGAGCAGCCCGGCGCGCGGCGCTTGCTGATAGAAAAAGCCTTCAATGGAATAGAGCCCGACTTCGACTTTTCTGGCCAGTGCGATGACCAGTGCAGTGTCGATCGGCACTTTGCACAGCACTACCATGTGAAACCCGGCGACGGTCGGCACGGCCTCAAACCACGGTGAAAGATCACCGGTCATTCGCGTCAGGATCCGCTCGCGGCGCCCGGCGTAGATCGTGTGGCATCGACGGATGTGCTTGAGCAGGCAGCCTTCGGCAATGAACTTGGCCAGTGCCCATTGCGGCAGGGTCGAGGTGTGCAGGTCGGTAAGCTGCTTGGCGCGGATCACCGCTTCAAGGATCGCCGGCGGCAGGATCGTATAACCGAGCCGCAACTCCGGCAGCAGGGTTTTCGAGAACGTGCCAACGTAAGCAACCATGCCGCGCTCGTCCATGCTTTGCAGCGAATCGGTCGGTCGGCCTTCATAGCGGAATTCGCTGTCGTAATCGTCCTCGATGATGATCGCGCCCAGCTCATGCGCCCTTGCCAGCAGGGCGATCCGACGCGTCTGGCTCATCGGCATGCCCAGCGGGAACTGGTGCGACGGTGTGACGTAAATCAGTCGCGTGCCATCCGGGATCAACTCGACTTGAATCCCTTCGGCGTCCACCGGCACCCCGACCACTGTGGCGCCGTGGCTGCCGAACAGCAGACGCGCGGGTGGATAACCGGGGTCTTCCATCGCCACCAGGCTACCGGGTTGAATCAGCACTCGGGCAATCAGGTCCAGGGCCTGCTGCGCACCGTTGCACACCACCACGTCTTCGTCTTGGCAATTGACCCCGCGGGAAAACGCGATGTGCCGGGCAATCGCATTGCGCAGCGCCGGCAATCCTTCGGGCAGGCTGTAAAAGCCCTTGGCCCCGGCCATCTGCCGCAAGGCGTGAGAGGTGCAGCGCCGCCAATCGTCCTGAGGGAATTGGCCCTTGCTGGTGGCGCCACCGATAAAGTCGTAGCGCAGCGAACCTTCCAGTGTCGGGTGGCGCAGGAACACCGGCAAGTTTCGCCAGGACTCGATGACTTCGGCACTGGCCAGTTCCGAATGGCTCTGCTTGCGCTGGATTTTCGCCGGCCGCGCATTGACGTACGTGCCTTTGCCGGTCACCCCGGTGAGGAAGTTTTCGTAGGTCAGTTGCGAGTACGTGTCGGAAATGGTCTTGCGTGAAATCCCCAGCTGTTCCGCCAGCAAACGACTGGGCGGTAGTTGCGTGCCCGCTGCCAGGCGGCCGGTTTCGATGGCACTGCGCAGTTGTTGGTACAACTGGCCTGCCAGGTCTTTGCGGCCGTTGATCACAACATGAAGTTCCATACCGGCGGGGCTCCTGGGGCGGTGACGCGACTGTGGGTCGCGCCAGATTACCCCCATTGCGCCGTCGCATAGAAGTTGCGCAGGCGAAAAGCGCCGGATTGGTCTGCTGGCGGGTGGTCCATGGGTTTTTCGTTGAATTGGATCTGTAATGCCGATCTATCAGCGCCTAACGTGGAAACACCCATCTGCGCTCTGAGGTCCTTCCATGAATCCGCGTCTGGACTACTACAGCGCGTCGCCCAAAGCGATGAAAGCCATGATCGCCATGGAAGCGTTGACCGGCAACCTGAGCATCGAACCGGCCTTGCTGCACCTGATCAAAATCCGCGCCTCGCAACTCAACGGCTGTGCGTTCTGTACCGACATGCACTCGGTGGATGCCCGGCGTTTGGGGGAGACGGATCGGCGTCTGTATTCGGTCGTGGTCTGGCGCGACAGCAACTTCTTCAACCCTCGGGAACGGGCGGCGTTGGCCTGGACTGAAGCGGTGACGCTGCTCTCTGAAAGCCATGTGCCGGATGATGTTTACACTCAGGCGCGAGAGCAGTTCAGTGAAGGTGAACTGGTTGATTTGACCATTGCCGTGACCACCATCAATAGCTGGAATAGGCTGGCCGTCAGCTTCCGCCAAACCCCCAGTGACTGAAACTTGCGATATCCCTGTGGGAGCGAGCTTGCTCGCGAATGCGCACTGTCAGCCACATCAATACTGAATGACCCACCGCATTCGCGAGCAGGCTCCCACAGTGGATGGGTGTCCCGTGTCAAAGTGGCAGAACGGTCTATGCTTCACGACGCGCCACAGGCGGCGCTCGCTCACTCAATCCAAGGATGAACCACATGACCCAATTGATCAGCCACGTATCGCCGCAATCCCTGACCGACGTGCTGCAAGCCGCCGGTTACCGGGTCAACCAGACCGAACAGAACGGCATCGTGCAACTGCTCAGTGCCAGCCAGGGCATCGGCTACGCCGTGCGTTTCGGCAACCCGGCAACAGAGCAGGGCAGCTACGTCGACTTCACCTTCAGCTGTGCGTTGCGCGTGCAAGGCGAATTGCCGGCCGGGCTGGCGGAACTGTGGAATGCCTCGCGACGGTTTGCCCGGTTATCGGTGCAAGGGGAATTCCTGGTGATGGAAATGGACGTGGTGGTGGCTGCGGGGGTGAGTGCCGAACACCTGAAGGGCAATCTGGAATTGTGGGATCGCTTGCTGCAGGAGTTCATCGTTTACCTGCGTGAATACAGCCAGAACGCCGCGCAATTACAGGCGCAGGCGGATACCGTCGAGGCGGCGGCAGACGAGGTTCCGGCACTGTAACCAGGCAGGGTGAAGGACTCCGACCAATGTGTGCGGGCTTGTTCGCGAAGATGTCATCACATTCCGCGATGATGTTGGCTGAACCATCGCTTTTGCGGGCAAGCCTCCCTCCTACAGGGGGAGCACATGCTTTAAACCAAACAAAGATCGACAGGGAGTCATCGATGTCATTCATAGAGTCCACGGGACGCCAGGGCACTACCGATTACCGTTCACCGCCGCATACGCCTGGTCCCTGGCTGGCGCTCGCTGCCGGGATCGAGGACGAGGTCGCACAGTACTTCATGGTCAGTGCCCGGTGCGGCTGTTTCATGCAGGCTGCGCGTAGTCTCAATGTCCGGGCGACGCTGCTGCGCAAGCAGCTGGCGCAACTGGAGGAGCGTTTGCAACGTTCACTGTTCAGCTTCCAGGGCAGCGCCCTGACCCTCAGCCGCGACGGTCAGCAGTTGCACGAGCAATTGACTGCTCTGGCGCATGAACGCAAGTTGCCGGTGGTCGAACAGCGTTCGATTCGCCTGGCCGTGGCGGAGTCGTTGCTGCATGACATCCTCGGCCGGGACCTGGTGGCGCTGCTGCGCCGCAACGCCAGCATTCGCCTGGAGATCATCTCGCTGGACAGTGAACTCGCCCTGCAAACCATCAGCGCCGACGTGGTGCTGTGGCTGGCGGCCGGGGATTCGCCGCTGCCCGGCCCGACATTCGCCACCAGTGAACCGCAGCACCTCGCTCAACTGAACTACTTGCCGCACATCGCCAAGCGATATTCCCGGGTCACGTCCCGGCCGGATAGCGTCGATGACCTGGCGGATTTCATGTTGGTGCAATGGCAGCATGAACGTCAGATCGAGAGTTTTCGGCCCTGGAACAATTTGGTGGAGCAACGCCTGGCGGGGGTGGTGACGTTGCAGTCCTATGAATTGATGCTCGACATGATCCGGTGCAGCGCCTGCATTGGCCTGCTGCCCGGTTACATGAGCCGCTACGATCGTAGCCTTGTTGCGTTGCCGGGGTTGTTCAGCGAACCGATGCAGCATCAGGTATGGCTGGCTGTGAATACTGACTCCGGCGAAGAGGCTGAAGTGCAGATGCTTGCGCAACTGATCCGCAACACCTTCGCCGAGCGGCGGGAGTGGTTCCAATCCTGAGTTGAACGCAGACCCCCTGCAGGAGCTGCCGAAGGGGATTGGGGATTCAGTTAATCCGGCGGCTCCAGCACCTGTCGATAATTTCTCAACCCCTGCGGTGTCTCGCGGGCCACGGGGCTTGGCGCCCCTCAGTGAGCACGGGTGTACAAGACAAATCCGGCCTCGCTTACTAGATTTATCCTTTCGATATTCGCTTGGAAAACCGGCCTGTTGCGCCCCACGCAACGCTGTGTTGCGCAGCGACCTGATTTTGCCAACGGCAACCTTTACGTAACGTGAGGCGTCGAGCAGCAACACCGCGCGTCTCGGCATGCGCAATGGCCCGGAGCGAGTTGAGCCGCACTGAAATAGCACAAGACGCAAGGGGTAGAGGATGGAGCGCAGGACACTTTATGGCGCAGGGCTGTTGGTCGTGGTGGCCGGTCTGGCCTTTTGTGGCGTGATGATGTGGCGGCCGGCCATCGCACCGCTGACGCAGCCAGCAGTCAGTGATGCGGTCAGTGCCAGCCGAGGCGCACGAGTGGTCGAGCAAGGTGATTGTGCCGTTTGCCATACGCGCCCCGGAGGTGCCTACATGGCCGGCAGCTTGCCGCTGGTGACGCCGTTCGGCACGTTGTACACCACCAATATCACGCCGGATGGCGACACCGGTATCGGCCGCTGGTCTGAAGCCGCCTTCACTCGGGCCATGCGCAAAGGCATTGCGCGGGATGGACACTTTCTCTATCCGGCATTCCCTTACGTGCACTACAGCAAAATGACTGATCGAGACATCAGCGATGCTTATGCGTTTCTCATGAGCGTCGACCCGGTGCGATCCGTTGCGCCGGACAATCACATGATGTTCCCGATGAATTTCCGCCCGTTGGTGTCTTTCTGGAACCTGCTGTTCCTGCACGGCGACCCGCCGCAGGACGATCCCGCGCAGTCGGCGACCTGGAACCGCGTGAGCGTTATCTGGTGGAGGGCGCCGGGCATTGTGCCTCGTGCCATTCGCCACTCAACCTGATCGGCGGCGAGAAGGGCAGCGAGCTGTTCAACGGTGGCATCGTCGATGGCTGGCACGCTCCGACACTGAAAGGAATGGCCACAGCCGCGAACCCGTGGACTCAGATGCAGTTGGTCGCGTACCTGCGCGGCGAAGTCGCCAGTGAGCATGGCGGTGCGGCGGGGCCGATGCTCCCCGTGAGCCTGAGTCTGGCGCAAGTACCGATCAGCGACGTCCAGGCTATCGCTGATTACCTCTTGAGTTTGCAGCGCACCGTCGATGGACCGCCGGCGCCGCCTTGCCAGGCACTGAAGCCCGCAGCGCCGCTTGCCAGTGAAGGCGCCGCCATTTTCGCCGGGGCCTGTGCCAGTTGCCACGGTGACGGTGCGCCTATGCGGGCTGTCGATGGCCGCCCCGGCCTGGCAATGACTTCGGCATTGCAGGCGGACGACCCGCGCAACCTGATCAAGACCGTGCTCGAAGGCATCCCGCTGTCCACGGGCACCTCCAGCCATTACATGCCTGCTTTTGCCGACAGCCTGGACGACCAGCAACTCGTTGCCCTCGCGCAGTATCTGCGCACTCAAAGCTGCGCGGGCAGGCCGTGGGCCAATCTGGACAAAACCGTCACAACTATTCGCAGCGAAGGCGAGCCGAAATGATTACCTTGAACGTCAACGGCCAGGATCATCGCTTGGACATCGATCCAGACATGCCGCTGCTTTACGCGCTGCGCAATCACCTGGAACTCAACGGCGCCAAATATGGCTGCGGCCTGGGGCAGTGTGGGGCTTGTACGGTGATGCTCGGCGACAAACCGGTGTTTTCGTGTCTGGTGCCGGCGGTGGTCGCGTCGGGGAAACCGGTGCGTACGGTCGAAAGCCTCGGCAGTGCCGACCAGCCCGGCCCGTTGCAGAAAGCCTTTATCGAGCAGCAAGCGGCGCAGTGCGGTTACTGCATCGCCGGGATGATTGTGCGTGCCCAGGCCTTGCTGGAGGTGAATCCGACGCCGGATGAGCAACAGATTCGCGAACACATGGCGCCGAACCTGTGCCGTTGTGGCACTCATGTGCGGATCCTCGCGGCAATCAAATCCGTGGTCGCCAGCGGAGTGAAGCTATGAAAATCATCGTGGATGGCATGGATCAGAGTCGACGTTCATTCCTCATCAACGGCGCACTGGTGGTGGGTTTCGCCTTGGTGCCGGGGGCTCGCCATGCTTTTGCCGACACCGAGGTCGACACCCTCGGGACCACAGTGCTGGCGCCGGATCTGCCGGGCAGCTTGAAGACCAATCCTTATCTGGATGCCTGGATTCGCATCGATGCGCGCGATGGCATTACCGTCTACACCGGCAAGGTCGAGCTGGGCACCGGGGTCAAAACGGCGCTGTTGCAAATTGCGGCCGAACGGCTGGATGTCGCGCCTGGCTCGATTCGTTTTCTGACCGCGGACACGGCGCTGACGCCTAACGAGGGCTACACCGCCGGGAGTCACTCGATCTTCGACAGTGGTACGGCATTGTTCAATGCCGCTGCTCAGGTGCGTCAGCTGCTACTGGAGTCGGCAGCGCGACAATGGAAGCAGGAGGTCGGTGATCTTCGCACCAGCGATGCGTTGATCCATGGCACCGGCGGACTGTCGATGAGCTACGTGCAAGCGGTGGCGGGGGTGCAATTGCACCGTTACGCGATTGCCGATTCGCCGCTCAAGAGCGCCGATACGTTCACTCAGATCGGCCATTCGCTGCCGCGGATCGATATCCCGGGCAAGGTCAGCGGTGGTGCCAGTTATGTGCAGGACATGCGACTGCCCGGCATGGTGCACGCCCGAGTGATTCGTCCGCCGAGACGCGGCGCCCAGTTACTGGAACTTGATCAGGGCGCCATTGAGCAGATGCCGGGGGTTATCAAACTGGTGCGTAATGGCAGCTACCTGGCGGTGGTCGCACAAGATGAGTGGCAGGCGATCAAAGCCATGCGTTCCGGTTACGCCAGTGCGCGCTGGACCGAGGGCAATCCGTTGCCGGACTCACAACACATCCATGAACTGTTGACCCAACTGCCGGCACGACGTTATCCGGTGAGCAACAAAGGCGCCGTCAGTCAGTCGGCCGGGCATCAATACAAGGCGCGGGTGACCAAGCAATACCTGATGCACGGCTCCATTGGCCCCTCCTGTTCGCTGGCCTTGTTCGAGGCTGGCGGGTTGACGGTCTGGACCCACACCCAAGGCGTTTACCCGTTGCGCGCCGGCATCGCCGAACTGCTCGGCCTGCCGCTTGAAAAGGTCCGTTGTATTCATGTCGAAGGAGCGGGCTGCTACGGGCATAACGGTGCTGACGATGCCGCCGCTGATGCCGCGTTGATCGCGATGGCCATGCCGGGTAAACCGGTGCGGGTGCAATGGATGCGCGAGCAGGAAAATCTCTGGGAACCCTACAGTTCTGCGATGCTGACCGAACTCGACGCCGGGCTGGACGCCCAGGGGAAATTGCAGAACTGGACGTACGAACTCTGGACCACCCCCACAACGAACGCATCGTCAATGCCGGGCGTTTGTTGCCGGCATGGCTGTTGGCAAAACCCTTCGCACCGGCGCCCTCGGTGCCTATTGCTCAACCTGAAGGGGATGGCGATCGCAACGCAGTGCCGCTTTACGACATCCCTAACAGCCAGATCAACATGAACTTCCTGCTGAAAATGCCTTTCCGGACCTCGGCAATGCGCTCCCTGGGCGCGCACATCAATGTGTTCGCGATCGAAGCCGCCGTTGATGAACTGGCCGCACGCTCGCAACAGGATCCGTTGCAATTTCGCTTGCAGCATTTGACTGATCCTCGGGCCCAGGCGGTGATCTTGCGGGTCGCAAAGGAATTCGGCTGGCCGCACAAGGCTCCAGGACCGGGGAGCGGCATCGGCTTCGCGTTCGCCCGGTACAAGAACATCATGGGCTACTGCGCGATAGCCGTGCAGTTGCATGTGCAGCGACAGACCGGTGAAGTGGTGATCGATCGGGTGGTGACCGCAGTGGATGTCGGGCAAATCGTCAGCCCGGACGGCCTGCGTAATCAGGTGGAAGGCGGGATCATCCAGTCGGCCAGTTGGACGCTGTACGAGCAGGTCGAATACGACCCGCAAGGTGTGCGCAGTTATGACTGGAGTGGTTACCCGATCATCCGTTTCCCGGCGCTGCCTCGGCAGGTCGAAGTGCACCTGCTTGACCAACCGGGTGAGGCATTCCTCGGCGCCGCAGAAATTGTCCAGGGCCCGATGGCTGCGGCGTTGGGCAATGCCATGGCGAACGCCACGGGCCAGCGGCTGCTGCACCTGCCACTGGCGCGCAAGGGCTGGCATGAGGTATTGCGCGCCGACAGTTCGCGTGTGTAACCAATGTGGGAGCTGGCTTGCTTGCGATGGCGGAGTGTCAGTCGACATTGATGTGGGATGTGAAACCGCTTTCGCGAGCAAGCCCGCTCCCACAGTAGATTGGCGCCGTCCGCAAATTCCGCGTACACCGCAGCTCCTCTGTAGGAGCAAAGCTTGCTCGCGAAGACGTCAGCACAAACAACATCAAATCAAGCAGTCAAACCCGCGCCCGAATCCGCCGCCCCAACACATCCATCACATCACAGCCATCACGCAGCAGCATCGCCGCCGCATTCGCCAGTTGCTGCACATCAGCGCCTTTGGCCTGAGTAATGTCGAGACTGGCCAAACTCTCCATCATCTGCGTCACCGCCAGGAAACGACTGGCCGCGCTACCGTGCAACACATCCAACGGCGCCTGTGTGGCGACCATCAACACTGGAATATCGACATCGTTGTTGGTCATCGGCATATGCGTATTCATGCCTCACCTCCCGCTTGCGCCGCATGCAAACCGTCGATGGAGGCTTGCACCAGTGAGCGCGCGGTGTCGAGCATGTGCTTGCTGGCCCAGCGTAATGACGCGATGTGTTCCGGGCGGGTGGCGGTGGGGGCTTGATGGGCGAGGGCTTCGGCGCAGCTGAGATAGACGCAAGCGTGTTCCAGGACGTCGAGGAGTGGAATGTCGGGTTGAACGGCGAAGAGGTGGTGGTCAACGTGATCGCAGGGGGCGAAGGGGGTGGATTTTGTGGTTGCGTTGGTCATTGGTTTAACTCTTGAGAAAGTAGGGGTTACCACTTGCTCGCCGTCAAACGAATGGGTGGCAACTGTGCGCAGGTTGACGGACCGGTCTCAAGCACCCGGCGCACCCGAAGGTGCCCCACGCACAGTCACCATATGACTTTGCTGCGGACGAAGTTGTACGCGTGCAAAGTTAAGGAAACCATACGTCTTGAGATTTGAAGCCAGGCCGTCAAACCCGATCACGAATGAGTCGTGACAGGCGCGAGGATAGGGAGTGAGGACAGGGCAGTCAACCGGCGCAAGGCCTGAAATGGCTGCTTTGCCCGTAGGTGGTTTCCGATGCCGAAAAGAACACCTGTCCCCTGTGGGAGCTTGCTCGCGATAGCGGTGGGTCAGCCGACATCAATTTTGAATGTGACACCGCTTTCGCGAGCAAGCCCGCTCCCACAATTGATTGGTGGGTAACCGGTCAAAACGCATACGGAATGCTGACCTTCGCCCAGAGCATGTCGCCCTCCGGACGGTTCTCGACATCAAACTCCCTGGCCCAGCGAATCTCGGCGCTGGCGTACTTGAGGAAGGTCAGGTGCAGCGCCGGGCCGATGGCGAACACCTGGCCGCGCACGCCGTCGTTCACGTCTTCGCCGTTGAACTGCACGGTGCGGCCGAACTGTTTATCGTCGGTGGTTTGCTTCAAGTAGTAGCCGTTGACCCCGAGCATCAGGTCGTCGGTGATCTTGTAGCTGGCGGAATAGTCGAAGTGGAAAATCTGCCCCGATTTGTAATCGGTGTCCTTGTTCTTCTCGTTGAAGCTGTACGTCGTCTTCATCGATACCTCGGTGTTGTCCGTCGGCAGCCAGGTGAAGGAAAACAGCGGCTTGTAGGTGTAGAAATTGTTGCTGGTATTGGCCAGGCGATCAGAGCTGTATTCGCCGGTCGGTACGGTGACTTCCACGGCGGCACCGAGGGTCAGGTTTTTACCCATGTCCCAGAGAATGATCGGCGCAACGGTGGTGTCGCCCATGCCTTCACGGGTGTCATGCAAGCCGAACACCGAGACTTCCTGCTTGAGCCAGGGTTGCGCGATGTAACCGGCTAACCGTCCACCGAACACGTGCAGCGGGCTCAGGTAGTCCAGGCGCGGGATCACGGCGGTTGATTCGATATCGACATCCGGCACCTTGCCGCCGAGGGAACTGATATGGAATTTGGTGGATTTGTAATGGTTGTAGTAGACGTTGAACGCCACCATGTTGTCCGGAAGGCTGTTCACATCCAGCGGCAGCATGAAGAAACCGTCGGTGCCAGGGCCGATATTGTCCACGCCGGCCTCGGTGGCCAAGGCCTGCAAGTGAATGGCGAACACGCCGGCCAGGCTGACGGCCAGTCGCAAGCAGAATGTCGTGCGGGTCGGGTTCATGGGTGTACTCATTATTATTGTTAGGGAGGCACCGCCGGCCGCGCGGGCCGTTGCATAGAAATAAGCGGTTCGGGCCTTGGCGGGCAGGGTATTGGCGGCCACATAGGGGGACTTCTGCGGACAGTCGTCAAACCCTGTGCTAACTTTCCTCGAGATAACCGGTAACAAAAAATAAGAATTCAGCTTGATCCGGGATGTCTTGCCCCATGCCAATGAAAGTCGTCGACCCTACCTACGAACTGGCGCTGGTTTCGCCATTCCTGTTGCAAACCCTGGCCGAAGTCGCCGAGCTCAAAGGGGTCAATCCCGAGAGCCTTTGCCGGGGGCTGGGCTTCACCCTTGAAGATCTCCAGGACCCGGCGCAGCGTATTTCCTACCGCCAGGCCGTGGCGATGATCCAGCGCGCGCTCAAGGTCTTGCCCAATCGCGGGCTGGGCTTGTGGGTTGGCGCGCAGAACGTGCTTGGCACCCTGGGGCTGCTCGGGCATGTGTTGTCGCTGTGCAAGACCCTGCGCGATGCGTTTGAGCTGGGCATCCGCCATCAACACACCTCCGGCGGCATCGTGGTGTCGAGCGTGGAGGAGGCGGGCGATCGGGTGTTTGTCGATATCGAATGCCGCTTGCCGTTTACCGAGGTGCAGTTGTTTGCGGTGGAGGAGTTTTTCGCCAGCCTGCTGGTGTACGGACGGGCGTTGGTCGGGGCCGATTTCAAGCCGATGGCGGTGGAGTTCGTCCATGCCGCGCCGGATTACGTCGCCGAATATGAGCGTTTACTCGGGCCGGACGTGCGTTTTGGTTGCCTGCAAAACCGCATGGTGATCGCCGCTCACTGGCTGGACGTGCGACTGCCCAACCATCACTCGCTGGCGTTGCGTCAGGCCGTCAAGTTGCTGGAGCTGGAAGCGGCGCAGGTTCACCAGAAAATTGATCTGATTCAAGCCGTGGAGCGGGCGATTGCCCGGGACCTGACCCAAGGCAGCCACATCGAAAAGATTGCCGGCGACCTGAACATGAGCAGCCGCACCTTGCGCCGACGCCTGACCGAACATGCCCTGACCTTCGAAACCTTGCTGGAACAAGTGCGCCAGGCGCGGACCCTGAGCCTGTTGGCTAACCCCGAGATGTCGATCGAGCGGATCACCGAGGAGGTCGGCTACAGCGATGTGCGCAGCTTTCGCCGGGCGTTCAAGCGCTGGACCGGGATGAGCCCGACGGCGTTTCGGGTCAGTTCATAAACTTAGCGCCGCCAATTCCTGTAGGAGCGAGCTCTGTGGCGAGGGGCTTGCCCCCGTTGGAGTGCGAAGCGCTCCCCTGCATTCTTTCCGTCATACCGAGTCCGCAGGTTTTACGACTGCTGCGCAGCCGAACGGGGCAAGCCCCTCGCCACAGTGTTTCTTACCACGGGGCTGTGTTCAGCCCTCGGGTATTGCCAGTTTCCTTGCCCTTCATGCCCCCGCAACGGTTAAACTTCGCGCTTCTTTCTAAAGGAGTTCATATGAGTTACTACCAGCCGGGCATTCTCGCCACCCCTGTTCCGCCTCAAGCCCGTCATATGTTCTTCGCCCTCGAATCCGTCGCCGCACTGCCGGCCGCGCTCGACAACTTGATGCAACTGGTGGACGGCAAGTCGGCGGTGGTCGGTTTCGGTGAATCCCTGGTCAAGGCCCTGCACGGTCAGGTCGAAGGCCTGCGAGCGTTCCCGGCCATGACCGGCGTCGGCGTCGACAACCCGTCGACCCAACACGCCCTCTGGTGCTGGTTGCACGGTGTTGACCGTGGCGAGTTGCTCAATCGCAGCACCGCCATCGAAGCCGCGCTGGCCCCGGCGTTTCGCCTGGTGCAGATGAACGAAACCTTCCGCCACCTCACCGGCCATGACCTGACCGGTTACGAAGACGGCACTGAAAACCCTCACGATGAAGCCGCCGTAGCCGCCGCACTGGTCGGCGACGGCGCTGACGGCATGGTGGGGGAAGCTTCGCCGCGATTCAGCAGTGGCAGCATGACTTGAAGGGCTTCAACGCCATACCGTCCCATGAAAAGGACAACATCATGGGCCGGCGCCTGAGCGACAACGAAGAACTCGATGACGCGCCAATCTCTGCTCACGTCAAACGCACCGCCCAGGAAAGCTTCGCCCCCGAAGCCTTCGTGGTGCGCCGCTCGATGCCGTGGATCGAAGGCCATCGCGCCGGTTTGATGTTCCTTGCGTTCGGCTTCTCCCTCGACGCCTTCGAAGCGCAACTGCGGCGCATGAGCGGTCTGGAAGACGGCATCACGGATGGTTTGTATCGCATGAGTCGTCCGATCACCGGCGGCTACTACTGGTGCCCGCCGCTCAAGGACGGTCATCTGGACCTGCGCGCTTTGCGCATTGGCTAAACACATCAAGGAGTGAGTATGAACGTGGTGCGCTGGGGCATGATTGGTTGTGGGGATGTCACCGAACGCAAGAGCGGGCCGGCGTTCTACAAAGCGCCCGGTTCGGCGCTGGTGGCGGTGATGGGGCGACGGCTGGAGGTCGTGAGCGATTACGCCACACGCCACGGTATCGCCCGGGTCTACACCGATGCCGAGTCGCTGATCAACGATCCCGAGGTGGACGCGGTGTACATCGCCACGCCCCCCGACAGTCACCACGCTTATGCCCTGATGGTTGCTGCCGCCGGCAAACATTGCTGCGTCGAAAAACCGATGTCGCTGAATGCCGGGCAAAGTCGAGAAATGCAGCAGGTGTTCAGCGCTGCCGGTTTGCACTTGTTCGTTTCCTACTATCGACGTTCGTTGCCGCGCTTTCAGCAAGTTCGGCAATGGCTGGAAGAAGGGCGGGTCGGCGAGGTTCGGCACCTGACCTGGACGCTGACCAAGGCTGCTTCACCGGCGGATTTGGGTGGCTCGGATAACTGGCGCACTGATCCTGTGATTGCCGGTGGTGGTTATTTTGCCGACCTGGCCAGCCATGGTTTCGACCTGTTTCAGTACTTGCTCGGCGATATCAATGAAGTCGCCGGTTTTACTGCGCGGCAAGCCGGGTTGTATGCGGCTGAAGATGCCGTTACCGCCAGTTGGCGCTTTGTTTCGGGTGCCACGGGCATGGGTTGCTGGAACTTTGTGGCGGATCGGCGTGAGGATCGGGTCGAGGTGATTGGCAGTAAGGGCCGGATCAGCTTTTCGGTGTTTGATGAGCATCCTGTGGTGCTCGAAGCCGACGAAACCCTCAGCCTGAACATCGATCATCCTGAACACATCCAGTGGCATCACGTGCTGGGGATGAATGCGCATATCCGTGGTGAAGCGCAGCATCCGGCGGTGGCCGGCGAAGCGTTGAAGACGGATTGGGTGATGGACCAGATCCTCAAGCGCGGCTGAATATTTTCGCAGCTTCGCTTTTTGTGGCTAGTGACCTCCTGTGGCGAGGGGCTTGCCCCCGTTCGGCTGCGAAGCAGTCGCAAAACCTGCAAACTTGGTATGACTGAAAGAATGCACGGGAGCGCTTCGCACTCCAACGGGGCAAGCCCCTCGCCACAATGGTTTGTGCTCGTCTGACAGACCGCTCTAACCTTATACCCAAACAATATTTCTCAACCCCCGCATCACCTCTCTATGATCACGTCATAACTCGTTATAACAAGTGATCTCAGATGACCGATAACGTTCTCTCCCTAAGCAGCGTTCCACTGCACACTCAACTGCGCGACGTACTCCGCGCCCGCATCCTCGACGGTGAATATCCGCAAGACAGCCAGATGCCGTCCGAAAGCGAGCTCGGTGCGTTGTTCAAAGTCAGCCGCATCACCGTGCGCCAGGCCCTCGGCGATCTGCAAAAAGAAGGGCTGATCTTCAAGATTCACGGCAAAGGCACCTTCGTTGCCAAGCCCAAGACGTTCCAGAACGTCAGCACCCTGCAAGGCCTGGCCGAGTCCATGACCGGTCGCGGCTACGAGGTGATCAACCGCCTGCGCAGCTTCAAATTCATCGCCGCCGACAAACTGGTCGCCGAACGCTTGCAGGTCGCCGAAGGTGAAACCGTGGCGCAGATCAAACGCGTACGGCTGATCAACCGTGAACCGATCTCGCTGGAAATCACCTACCTGCCAAAAGCCATCGGCGAGCGGTTGGAGAAGGCTGACCTGGTCACCCGCGACATCTTCCTGATCCTCGAAAACGACTGCGGACTGGCCCTCGGACATGCCGATTTGGCCATCGACGCTGTGCTGGCCGATAGCGACCTGACCCAGGCTCTGAACGTCGAACCCGGCTCGCCGATCATGCGCATCGAGCGCCTGACCCACGACGCCAGCGGCCAGCCCGTGGACTTCGAACACCTTTACTACCGCGGCGATGCCTTCCAGTACCGCTTGCGGATCGACCGGCAAAAAGGGGATCAGGCATGACTCGCAACTCCATGACTAGAGCCACTTTGGAACAGGAATACGACATCGTCGTGATCGGCGGCGGTACCGCAGGTCCCATGGCGGCGATCAAGGCCAAGGAACGCAATCGCGATCTGCGGGTGTTGCTGATCGACAAGGCCAACGTCAAACGCAGTGGCGCGATCAGCATGGGCATGGACGGGTTGAACAACGCGATCATTCCCGGCCACTCGACGCCGGAGCAGTACACCAAGGAAATCACCATCGCCAATGACGGCATCGTCAATCAGGCAGCGGTGTACGCCTACGCGACCCACAGCTTTGAAACCATCGAGCAACTGGACCGCTGGGGCGTGAAGTTCGAGAAGGACGAAACCGGCGACTACGCGGTGAAAAAGGTCCACCACATGGGCGCCTACGTGCTGCCGATGCCGGAAGGGCACGACATCAAAAAAGTCCTGTATCGCCAGTTGAAACGGGCGCGGGTCAGTATCACCAATCGGCTGGTCTGCACCCGGTTGCTGACGGATGAAGAGGGCGCAGTCAACGGCGTGATGGGCTTCGATTGCCGCACCGCCGACTTCCATGTGATCAAGGCCAAAGCCGTGATCCTGTGCTGCGGCGCGGCCGGGCGTCTGGGTTTGCCGTCCTCGGGTTACCTGATGGGCACCTACGAAAACCCGACCAACGCCGGTGACGGTTACGCGATGGCGTATCACGCCGGCGCGGAGCTGGCGAACCTCGAATGCTTCCAGATCAACCCGTTGATCAAGGATTACAACGGCCCGGCCTGCGCCTACGTCACCGGCCCATTGGGTGGCTACACCGCCAACAACAAGGGCGAGCGCTTTATCGAGTGCGACTACTGGAGCGGCCAGATGATGTGGGAGTTCCACCAGGAACTCGAAAGCGGCAACGGCCCGGTGTTCCTCAAGCTCGATCACCTGGCCGAGGAAACCATCCAGAACATCGAAGAGATCTTGCACAGCAACGAGCGCCCTAGTCGCGGCCAGTTCCACGCCAATCGTGGCACTGACTACCGAACGCAAATGGTCGAGATGCACATCTCGGAGATCGGCTTTTGCAGCGGGCATTCGGCGTCTGGCGTGTGGGTCAACGAACGGGCCGAGACGTCGGTGAAGGGTTTGTATTCGGCGGGTGACATGGCGGCGGTGCCGCACAACTACATGCTCGGGGCGTTCACGTATGGCTGGTTTGCCGGCACCAACGCGGCGGATTTCGTGGCCGGGCGCGAGTTTTCAGCCGTCGATGCCCAGCAGATAGAGACGGAAAAACAACGGGTCTACGCACCACTGGATCGCGAACATGGTCTGCCGCCCGCGCAAGTCGAATACAAGCTGCGGCGTTTTGTGAATGACTACCTGCAACCGCCGAAAGTGACGAAGAAGATGCAAATCGGCCTGCAACGCTTCAGCGATATCCAGCGCGACCTCGATCAGATCAAGGCCCACAACGCCCACGAACTGATGCGCGCGATGGAAGTCAGCATGATCCGCGACTGCGCCGAGATGGCCGCCCGGGCCTCGTTGTTTCGCGCCGAAAGTCGCTGGGGGCTTTACCACTACCGGGTTGACCACCCGCAACGTAACGACAGCGACTGGTTTTGCCATTGCCACCTGAAGAAGGGCGACGACGGCCAGATGACCAGTTTCAAGAAAGCCGTCGAGCCTTACATCATCCCGCTCGATGCCGAAGAAATGCAGGCCTACGACCGGCTGCGGGTCGGCGCGTTTGCGGCCTGACGCCTAAACCAAGAGAGCACCAAGAGAGTCCGAACCATGGCCTATCAACCCCAGGAAATCTTCTTCCGCTCCAACGCGCCAGTCACGGTCGATGAAGACCTGTGCATCGCCCACAAAGGCTGCACCGTGTGCGTCGACGTCTGCCCGATGGACCTGCTGGCGATCAACCCGGCCACGCAAAAGGCCTACATGGCGTTCGACGAATGCTGGTACTGCATGCCCTGTGAAAAGGACTGCCCGACCGGGGCGGTGAAAGTAGAGATCCCGTACCTGTTGCGCTGAAACACAGTTCCAATGTGGGAGCGGGCTTGCTCGCGAAGGCGTCGGTATATCCAGCATTGATGTCGACTGACCCGCCGCTTTCGCGAGCAAGCCCGCTCCCACATTGGATCGAATGTCGAACACAAATACCGCGCTCACCAACGATCAACTGTGGGAGCGAGCGTGCTCGCGAAGAGGCCAGCCCAAACGCCCAAGAAGCCATCCGGCAACCACCGGACGCCAGATTCCAAACACCCCTCGTTTCCCACCACGCCCTGATCGTGGCGGAGACGAATATCCAATAAATGATTCGAGGGGATTCACCCATGTCTTTGCAAACATTGCTGCGTGCAGCATTAGTCGGTCTGGTACTGGCCTCATTCACCTTCTCCGCGCAAGCGGAAACCATCCGCATTGCCATCGGCACCCAGGACACCACCATCAATTGCGCCGCAGGCGGTCTGTTGATCCGCGAGCTTGGCCTGCTGGATAAATACCTGCCCCACGATGGCCAATACAAAGACGCCAACTATGAAGTGGAGTGGAAGAACTTCACCAGCGGCGCGCCTCTGACTAACGAGATGGTCGCCGGCAAGCTCGACTTCGGCGCCATGGCCGATTTCCCCGGCGCGTTCAATGGCGTGGCGTTCGAAACCGCCGGCAAGCACAGCCTGTTTATCAGCGTGCTCTCGGGCAGCATCAAGGGCAGCGGCAACGGCATCGTGGTGCCGAGCGCGTCGGGCGTGCAGTCGCTGGCGGAGTTGAAGGGCAAGACCATTTCCGTGCCGTTCGCTTCCACCGCCCACGGCATGTTGCTGCGTGCCGTGGCAGCCCAGGGTTGGGACCCGCTCAAGGACGTGAACATCATCGCCCAGCCGCCGGAAGTTGCCGGTTCGGCGTTGCAGGCCGGGAAAATCGACGCCCACGCCGACTTCGTGCCGTTCGCTGAACTGTTCCCGAGTCGTGGTTTTGCTCGCAAGATTTATGACGGCGCCCAGGCCAACGCGCCGACGTTCCATGGCGCTTTGGTTGATCAGGCCTACGCCAAAAAGTATCCGGAAATCGTCGTCGCTTACCTGCGGGCGAGCATTGAGGCGAATCGACTGCTGGCCGCAGAACCGGAGAAGTACAGCGAGCTGATCGCCAAAGTCACCGGAGTCGATGCCGAGGTGAATTACCTGTTCCACGGTCCACTGGGCGTGCAAACCCGCGACCTGAGCTGGAAGCCGGAATACCGTCAGGCGGTGGGTACGGCTATCGATACCCTCAAGCTGCTGAAAAAGGCTGATCGCGGGCTCGATCTCAATACGTTTATTGACGATCAATACATTCGCGCCGCGTTCAAGGCTTCGAACCTCGATTACACCGCGCAATTGGCCAACTACGCGCAGGCGCCGCTCAAAGCAGTGGATGCGTCGAGCGGCAAAGCCATCAGCGATTTCAGCCATGTGGCGGAGATTTGGGTGCGCGGTGAGCCGAAAGTCCGGCAGTACGCCTCGGCGGAGTCGGCGTTCACCGCGTTGGCTGCCCTGAAGCAGGACGGCAAAAACATCCGCGCCGTGTATGCCCAGGCGAGTGACAGCGGGATCAAGTTGCTGGCAGATCAGGCGTGGTTTGCCAGTGACGCGAAAGGCCGGCTCAGTGCGTTCCTGCTCAAGGGCCAGGCCCAACAATTCGCCACGGCCCAGGGCGGCAAAGTCTTCGACTTCACCGACGCCACCACCCAAGCCGTTGCCGCTCGCTAACCCTTGGAGCACCACAATCCCCGTGGGAGCGAGCCTGCTCGCGAAGGCGGGCTGACATTCAACAACAATGTTGCCTGACCCACCGCTATCGCGAGCAGGCTCACTCCCACAGGTTTTGGGTTGAGAGGAATTATTGTGTACGAATCCTATTTGCGCTGGCTCCCCCGAGCCGCCTCACTGCTGCTCTGCCTTTTATTCTGGCAACTTGCAGCGAGCGGTCATTGGAACCTTGGCCTGGTCACCTTCGCCAACGTTCCGACCCCACTGGCCGTGATCCACGCCGCCCTCGGCCTCGGTGACTCCGGCAAACTTGCCCAGCACCTGAGCAGCAGCCTCAGCCGGGTCTTCGCCGGTTACCTCGCGGCGCTGATCATCGGCATCGCCCTGGGCCTGGCTATCGGCCGCTCGAAGTGGGCCGAGGACTTGCTGCTGCCGCCTCTGGAAGTATTAAGACCTATCCCGGCTGTCGCCTGGATTCCCCTGGCGATCCTGATGTTTCCCTCGTCAGAACTGTCGATGGTCTTCATCACCTTCACCGGCGCGCTGTTCCCGATCCTGCTCAACACCGTGCACGGCGTCGAAGGGGTTGACCCTCGACTGATCGCGTCAGCGAAAAGCCTCGGGGCCGGGCGTCGGGCGATCTTGCTGGAAGTGATCCTGCCTGGCGCCGCGCCCAGCATCATCACCGGCCTGGCCATCGGCATGGGCACTTCGTGGTTCTGCCTGGTGACCGCCGAAATGATCTCCGGCCAGTACGGCATCGGCTATTACACCTGGGAGTCCTACACCATCCAGAACTACGCCGACATCGTCGTCGGCATGTTGCTGATCGGCCTGCTCGGGATGGGCAGCAGCCTGCTGATCAAGCGTCTGGGCGGGCTGTTCACACCTTGGCATCGACCACGAGGAAAAGCCTGATGAGCATCTTTCAACACCCGGAAGGGCGAATCGAGATTCGCGGTTTGTCGATCAGCCTGGGGGAGGGCCGCGCGGCGTTTGAAGCCGTTCAAGGCCTGGATTGCCAAATTGAAGCGGGGCAATTCGTCTGCATTCTCGGGCCGTCGGGTTGTGGGAAATCCACCTTGCTCGGCGCCTTGGCCGGACACCTGCAACCCCGCGCTGGCACGCTGAATGTCGATGGGGCGCCTATCGATGGCCCGTCCCCGCAACGCGGCATGGTGTTCCAGCACCACACGCTGTTCCCTTGGCGCACGGTGCGCGACAACGTCGCTTTCGGCCTGAAAATGCGCGGCATCGGCAAAGCCGAACGCCATAAAGCCGCCGATGAAATCCTTGCGTTAGTGGGGTTGGAAGGCTTTGCCGAACGCTGGCCGGATCAGCTCTCCGGCGGAATGCGGCAGCGGGTCGTCCATCGCCCGGGTCGCTCGATGCTGAAGCCCTCCGTTGCTGCTGCTCGACGAACCCTTCGGCGCCCTCGACGACATGACCCGGCTGAACATGCAGGAACTGTTGCTGGACATCTGGACGCGAATTCGCACCACCGTGGTGTTCGTCACCCATGACATCGACGAGGCGTTGTTCCTCGCTGATCGCCTGCTGGTGATGAGTTCGCGGCCGGGGCGAATCATCGAGGATCTGCGCCTGGACTTCCCCGTCCACGCACCACCGAACTGGTGACAAGCCACGAATTTTCCCGCTTGAAGCGTCATTGCCTCGAGTTGCTGCGTCACGAGGACGGTCGGCAGTTACCTCGCCTGAATCCCCTCGGACTTCCCCCTGAAAACAAACTGCCGCGGTTTGCCCTATGACCTCTCTCTTCGATGTAACCGATAACGACGACATCCTTGCCCTGCAACCGCGTCTGACCGACGACGACCCCGGCGTGCGCCGCATCGCGCTGATCGAACTGGCTGATCTTGAAGAACCGGACGGTTTGCTCTGGCTGGTCGATCGCCTGGCTGAAGACCCGACCGAAGAAGTCCGCGCCGAAGCCGCACGGCTGCTGGAAGCCTGGGAGGATGAACCGGTGGTTGAAGCGTTGTGCCAGGCGCTGACCGATCCCTCGTTGGCCGTGCAAGCTGCCGCCGCGCAGAGCCTCAGCCTGCTCAAGAGTGAAGCCGCGGGCCGGGTGATTCTGCCGTGGACCGGGCATGCCGAGGTTAACGTGCGCATCGCCGCATTCAGGGCCTTGCGCGAGTTGCGGTTCCCCGATGCCGCCGGCGCTGCGTTGGTCGCTTTAAACGATAAAGATGCAAGCGTGCGCCGTGAAGCCGTCGGCGTGCTCGGCTGGCTCAAGCAACTCGATGCCTTGCCAGCCTTGGCCAGACTGGCCAGCGCCGACCCGGACACTGAAGTCCGCCGCGCCGCCACCGGCGCCCTCGGCCTGGCGTCCGACATTCAAGTACTGCCGGCGCTGCGCCAGGCGTTGCAGGACCACGCCTGGCAAGTACGCGAAGAAGCCGCCACCACGCTGGGCAAGGTCGGCCACACTGACGCCGGTCCGGCGCTGGTGGAAGCCTTGAGCGACGATTATTGGCAAGTCCGCTTGCGCGCCACCCGCAGCCTCGGCCGCTTGCGCTATGCCCCGGCCCTGGACGCGCTGATCGACACCCTCGGTCACCGCATCAGCAACCTGCGCAAGGAAGCGGCGCTGGCGTTGGGCGAGTTGAATGATCGCCAAGCCATCGCCGCATTGCTGGCCGCCCAGGATGATGGCGACCCGGAAGTGCGCAAAGCGGTGCGGATTGCCTTGAGTCAGTTGCAATGAACCCGCTGGCCGTCGGTAACTCCCAGAACAAACAGCAACTGCGGTTGAACTGGCCGGATGGGCGCGAACAGTTGCTGGATCACGCCGAGTTACGCCGTCAATGTCCGTGCTCCCAATGTCGGGCGTTTCGGTTGCAAGGCCTGACGGTAAAGTCGATTCACGCATCCGCGTGGTCGAGTTGAATCCCCAGGGTTACGGCCTGCAACTGATCTTCAGCGACGGCCACGAACGCGGCATCTACCCGTGGCCCTATCTCTCAGGATTAATCCCAAACCCGTAGGAGCGAGGCTTGCCCGCGAAAGCTGCCCGTCAGACGACATTGATATTGAATGTGATGGCCTGCTCGCGAAAGCGGTGGGTCAGTCACATCAATGCCGAATGTGCCGCCGCCTTCGCGGGCAAGCCTCGCTCCTACAAGGGATCTTCGGTGGGCATATATTGAGTGAACACCCGAGATCAAATGTGGGAGCGGGCTTGCTCGCGAAAGCGGTCTGCCGGTCAACATTGATATTGGATGAGATGGCCTCTTCGCGAGCAAGCCCGCTCCTACAGTGATTAGTGGTGGTCAGAGGGATTTGCTGATGCTCGCCACCACCGTCGCGGTGCACACATCGCCATAACCCCAATTGCTGATGCACTGGCTTTGCGACAGGTCAGTATCGATGTAGCTCAAGCCCAACATCATCCCGGCCAGTTCATGGCTCAGCTTCACTTCCCATTCGTGGTACGCGTCCTCGGCATGGCCGTCAGACGAGTACAAGCGCGGGTCCTTGAAGTCCATTTCGCCGTAGCGCAGTTTCAGGCCCAGCCCATAAGGCAATTCGGTTTCGTAGCCTACGTAGCTGTACAACGTGCCCTGCTTGCTGTCGATGCCCGGCGCATCCGCCGAGTAATAAGCCCCGAGTTTCACCCCGTAGGCACTGAGAATTCCGTACACCTCGCTCTGGTTGAACTGGCTCTCTTTCGGATAAGCATATTTGAGATAGCCAACATCCAGACTCACCGCATCGGTCGCCTGCCACAGCCAACCGGCGTAGTAATCCAGTTCTTGGCGAGTTTTCAGGCCGCCGCCGAAATCCACGTTCGAACTCCACACGCCCACATACAAACCGCTGCTGTGGGCCAGGGTGGTGCCGGCCTGCACGGCAGGGTCGTTCAGGGTTTGCGAGATGCCGCGAGTTCGATAGTCGCTGGCCAGGGTCAGGTCCACTTGCACGGAAAAATCATCATTCAAGGGGATGGCCTGGCTGCTCAAGGGCAATAAGCTCAAGGATCCGAGGGCGAACAAGGTGAAAGCTTTCATGGGTCAGTGCCTTTGTTTTGATTGTTTTGGGCAGAGGGCGGGCAAAGCTGCGCCACACCCCGGCGACTGTCGCGGGGGCGGGCAGCAAAGATTTTTCTTATAAGGTTGGTGCGTAGACTTCGCGACCGGCGAACCAGGTTTGCAGCACTTGGGTGTCGTGCAGGGCTTTGTTGTCGACGCTGAACACATCGCGGTCCAACACGATGAAATCAGCCTGCTTGCCGGCACTCAACGAGCCGATCTGCTTCTCCAACCCAATGGTGCGAGCGGCGTTGAGGGTGTAGGCGTAGAACATCGTTTCCCGGTCGAGACGTTCATCGGCGTTTAGCACGCCCAGCGGGCCGACTCGGGTGATGGCTTGAGCCATGGCATTAAAGGGATTCGGCGAGGACACCGGCCAGTCGCTGGCCCCGGCAATGGTTGCGCCCTGTTTCAGCAGCGAGTGCGCCGGGTATTGATAACGGAAGGCCAGGGCGCTGACGTAGGGCTTGATCATGTCCAGCGTGTAGTCGTCGGCGGTGGCCCACAGCAGTTGCATCGAGGCGATCACGTTCAGCGGTTTGAACCGCGCGAACTCCTTCGGGTTGACCATTTGCAGGTGCGTGATCGAGTGAGTGATGCCGCTCTGACGATCCTTGCGCGCCTGCTCGATGCCGTTCAGGGATTCGCGCACCGCGCGGTCGCCAATCGCGTGGATGTGCACCAGCCAGCCACGCTGGTCGATGGCGCTGACCAGTTCGCCGAAATGCTTCGGATCAATCAGCAACTCACCCTGTTTATGCGAGTTGGTGTAAGGGTCGATCATTGCCGCGCTCTGCGCCGGGTATTCGATCACGCCGTCGGCGAAGATCTTGATCCCCGGCAACGTCAGGTTGGGGATGCCCTGGAATTGCTGGCGGACCTTGTCCAGGGTGTCGAGATCGGCCGGTACGCTTTTGGATTGGCGCACCCAGCAGGGCGGCGACGTGAACGCTCATGTTGCCGGTCTCGGACAGCGCTTTATAGGCTGGCAGCACGCCGACGGTTTTTTCCGTGGGTTTGAGCGCGAACACTGGCTCGCCCGGCGCAGCGTTGGCGGCAGGGTCCATCCACGCGGTGATGCCGAGGCTGTTGTTGTAACGCATGGCAGATTGCGCGGCTTTGAGCATGTCGGCGGCGCTCGGCACCGGCATTTTCGAGGCCACACGGTCCCAACCGGCGTCCACCAGGAAGCCATTGGGGCGGCCATCGGCGGTTTTGCCGATCGTGTCTTTCTCGGCATCCGGCAGGGTTTTCAGCAGCGCGGCATCAATGCCCGCGCGCGCCAGCATTACATTGTTGGCCCACGCGGTGTGGTGGTCGCTGCCGGTGAACACCACCGGCACCGTGGCCCATTCGCCGCTGTTGAATTTCTTGTCGAAGGCTTCTGCCTGCGCCCAGTAAGCCGAGCTCATGCCGGCCACGCTTAGTACATCGCCATGCTTGGCCTTGCCGTCGTCACGCCAGCCGCGCAGGCGTTTTTCCAGTTCATCGAGGTCGACCATCTCGTCTTCCATGTTGGCCGAGACCATTTCCAGGCCACCGAAAATCGCGTGGGAATGGCTGTCGATCAGGCCGGGCATCAGGGTCTTACCGCCGAGGTCGACGACTTTTGTGCCGGATTCAATCAAGGCTTTGATCTGCGCATCCGTGCCGACTTTCAGCACCTTGCCGTTTTCCACCGCCAAGGCCTGCACCTGCGGTTGGGCGCGGTCAGCGGTGAAAATCTTGCCGTTGAGCAGCACCAGGTCGGTGGCTGCCATGGCTTCCATCGAGGCAAAACTAACCGCGGCCACCAATAGATTCGGGAGGAATCTTTTCATTGAACATTTCCTTGTTATTGCGTCTGATGGCCAGATTAGTGGCTGCTCAGCCACAGCAGAACGCCTCCCTCACGAAAAACGTTTTTGCCGGAATGGAAAAAGCATGGACAAGTTGGGTGCATTAAAAATGTTCGTGGTCACCGCGCAGCTCGGTAGTTTCAGCCGCGCCGCCGAGCAATTGGGCAAGACTCCGTCGGCCCTGACCAAAGCGGTCAATCACCTCGAAGCCGAACTCGGCGCCCGGCTGCTCGAGCGCAGCACCCGGCGGATTTTGCTGACGGAAGTGGGGCGGCTTTACCTGGAAACTGCGCGTCAGGTGTTGCAGCGGCTGGAGGAGGCCGGCGAGGAAGTCGAGCAAATGCAGCATGGCTTGCGCGGCAGCCTGAAAATCACCGCGCCGCTGGCGTACGGGCAGGCGTTTCTTGATCAAGTGTGTGGCGGTTTTCTCGAGCAATACCCGCAGATCAACCTGCAAGTTGACCTGTGCGATGAGTTCGTCAATCTGCTGGAAAGCGGCTATGACCTGGCCCTGCGCGAAGGTCACGACAACTTGCCGGGGTTGATCGCCCGGGTCGTCGGCAGTAATCGCTTGGCGCTCTGCGGCAGCCCGGCCTATCTGGCGCGCAAGGGCTTGTCGGTCACGCCGCAAACCCTTGATGAGCACGAATGGCTGTTGTATCGCCACCCGTTGCTCAGCCGCGAATTCTGGTGGGCCGAGCGTGACGGCCAGCGCTTGAGCCTGCCGCAACCGCAGTCGCCACGGTTGCGCAGTGACAATTACGACTTGCTGCTGGCCAATGCCCTGGCCGGGCGCGGCTTGCTGCACACGCCGTTGTGGAGCGCCGCGCCGTACATCGCTGACGGGCGGTTGGTGCGGCTGATGGCCGACTACAACATCGACCCGGACAGCTTTGGCTCGCACATCCTGGCGGTGTACCCGAGCCATCGGCGGGCGACGGCCAAAGTGGTGGCGTTTATCGATTACATCGCGCAATTTCTGGCTGAGCTTGCGCCCCCTGTAGGAGCTGCCGAGTGAAACGAGGCTGCGATCTTTTGATGTTGTTTTTAAAGAGCAAGGTCAAAAGATCGCAGCCTCGTTTCTCTCGACAGCGCCTACCGGATTGACGGTTGTTGTCAGGAAATCCCGGAAAGAGTACAAATGTACTCCATGACGACTCTCACTCCCCGCCGTACCGCCATCCTGACCTTTATCCGTGATCGAATCGCGGAGCACGGTCAGTCCCCGAGCCTCGCTGAAATCAGCGAGGCCTTTGGTTTTGCCTCTCGCAGCGTGGCGCGCAAGCATGTGCTGGCGCTGACCGAAGCCGGTTTTATCGAGGTCAACCCGCATCAGGCCCGGGGCATTCGTTTGCTCGGGCAACCGGCGCGGCCCGAACTACTGGAGATCCCGGTGCTCGGTCGGGTGGCGGCGGGGGCGCCGATTGGCGCGGATGCCGAGGTACACAGCCGTTTGCTGTTCGACCCGTCGATCTTCTCCCGGGTGCCGGACTACATGCTGCGGGTCCAGGGCGACTCGATGATCGAGGACGGTATTCTCGACGGCGATCTGGTGGGTGTGCATCGCAACCCGGAGGCGCTCAACGGCCAGATCGTGGTGGCGCGGCTCGACGGCGAAGTCACCATCAAACGCTTCGAACGGATCGGCGACACGGTGCGGTTGCTGCCGCGCAACCCAGCCTATAAACCGATCATTGTCGAAGCCGATCAGGACCTGGCTATCGAAGGGGTGTTCTGCGGTCTGGTGAGGCAAGGGTGATGGGCGCCGTCGTTGCGCTGGATACGCTGTTCAATGGCGGCCAGGTCTGGAAGGGCCGGCCTGCGCCCCCGGCCGTCAGCCCGCAACCCACCGGGCATGCCGCGCTGGATGCGGCGCTGCCGACCGGGGGCTGGCCGGAAGCGGCGTTGACCGAAATCCTGTTGGCCGGGCAGGGCGTCGGCGAGTTGCAACTGGTGTGGCCAGCGCTGGCGCGGTTGTCGGCGGCGGGCGAGCGCATCGTGCTGATCGCGCCGCCGTATGTGCCGTACCCTCAGGCCTGGCAGAACGCCGGGGTCGATCTGCGCCAGTTATCGATCATCCAGGCCAGCGAGCGCGATGCGCTGTGGGCGGCGGAGCAATGCCTGCGTTCCGGCAGTTGCGGCGCGGTGCTCTGTTGGCCACGCAAGGCCGATGACCGGGCGCTGCGGCGTTTGCAGGTGGCGGCGGAAACCGGCTCGACCCTGGCGTTTGCCTATCGCTCGATGGCCGAAGCAGTCAATCCTTCGCCGGCGGCCCTGCGCATTGCCATCGACGCCAAGCCTGCGCAGTTGCGGGTATTGAAGTGTCGGGGCGGACTGGCCCGTACGGCGCCGATTGCCTTTGCCATGGGACATTGAGGTTGCCATGCGCTGGGTCTGCATTCTTTTTCCGCAACTGGCGCTGGACGCGGTCCTGCGTCAACGCCCCGATCCCGATGAGCCGTTGGCGCTGCTGACCGGCCCGGCCCAGCGCCGCGTGTTGCAAGCGGTCAATGGCCCGGCCCGGGCGCTCGGCTTGCGCCCCGGCCAATCCATGGCCGCCGCCCAAGCCTTGAGCAAAGGCTTTGTCACGGCTGAATACGATGCCGCCGAGATAGAACACTGGCAGCAGTTTCTCGCCGCTTGGGCCTATCGCTTCAGTTCCCAGGTCAGCGTGCATTACCCCCGCGCCGTGGTGTTTGAAATCGAATCGAGCCTGGGTCTGTTCGGTGCCTGGCCGCAGTTCGAAGCACGCTTGCGCACCGAACTCACCGAACTGGGCTTTCGCCACCGGATTGTCGCCGCACCCAACCCGGTGGCGGCGCGGGTGCTGGCCAACGTTTATGACGGCTTGGTGGTGCCGGACGATCAAGCCTTGCGCTATCACCTGGGGCAATTACCCGTGGACCGCATCGCCCTGGAGCCGACGGTGTCCACAGCGTTATCACGTATGGGCCTGCGCACCTTGAGCCAAGTGCAAGCGCTGCCTAGGCATACCCTGGCCCGGCGTTTCGAGGCTCAGGTGCTCAAGCATCTGGACGCGTTGCTCGGTTTGCGGCACCTGGCCCTGGCGTTCTACCTGCCGCCGGACCGCTTCGATGTGCGCATTGAGCTCAACTTCGATGTGCAGTCTCATCAGGCGCTGCTGTTTCCATTGCGCCGGCTGACGGGTGATCTGTCGGCGTTCCTCTGTGGCCGAGACAGCGGCGTGCAGCGTTTCGACTTGCACCTGGAACACGCCGGGTTGCCGGACACGCTGATCAAGGTCGGGCTGCTCAGCGCCGAGCGCGATCCGGCGATGCTCTTTGAACTGGCCCGTGGCCGACTGGAACAGGTGCAGGTCGAGGCCCCGGTACGCGGTTTTCGCCTGCGCGCCGAAGACCTGCCGAGCTTCGTGCCCCAACGCCAGGAACTGTTCGACGACCGTCCGCAGCAGTCCTTGCCCTGGGAGCAACTGCGCGAACGCCTGCGGGCACGGCTCGGCGATGAAGCGGTGCAGGGTTTGCGCTTTCAGGCCGATCACCGCCCCGAATGTGCATGGCAGACCACAGTCGACAATCAATTCTGCGGCGGGCTGCCGGGGGGCAACGGCCGGGCTGGCTGCTGACCGAACCATTGGCGGTGCACGAGGGTTCGGCGCGCATCCTCATGGGCCCGGAACGCATCGAGTCCGGCTGGTGGGATGGCGCCGATGTGCGCCGCGATTATTACCTGATCCAGACCCGCGCCGGCCAACAGGGCTGGGCCTACCGAGTGGTGGGCGAGGGCGGCCCGTTGTGGCTGCAAGGCTGGTTTGCATGAGCGTCGAGTATGCCGAACTGCATTGCCTGTCGAACTTCAGTTTCCAGCGTGGGGCGTCCAGTGCTCTGGAGTTGTTTCAACGGGCGAAGCAACAGGGTTATCAGGCGCTGGCGATCACTGATGAATGCACCTTGGCCGGCATCGTCCGCGCCTGGCAAGCGGCCAAGTCTGTGGAACTGCCGCTGATCATCGGCAGCGAAATACGCATCGAAGACGGGCCGAAACTGGTGCTGCTGGTGGAAAACCTCGAGGGCTATCAAACGTTGTGCCGGCTGATCACCCGCGCCCGGCGTCGCACGCAAAAAGGCCAGTACCAAGTGCTGCGCGAGGACTTCAGCGAACCGTTGCCGGGGTTGTTGGCGTTATGGGTACCGGACGCGGTGGATGATTTTCAAAGCGGTCATTGGCTCAAACAGGTCTTCGCCGAACGCCTGTGGTTGGCGGTCCAGTTGCATTGCGGGCAGGACGATACCCGGCGATTAAACGCGTTACTGACGTTGGCGAGGGAACTGCGAATCCCGGCTGTAGCGAGCGGCGATGTGCACATGCACGCCCGTGGCCGGCGGGCATTGCAGGACACCATGACCGCGATCCGCCATCACCTGCCGGTGGCCGCCGCCGGGTTGCGCCTGCACCCCAATGGCGAGCGGCATCTGCGCAGCCTCGATGCACTGCAATCGATCTACCCGCCAGCGTTGCTCGATGAAACGCTGGTCATCGCCCGGCGCTGCACTTTCGACCTCGGCCAGTTGCGTTATCAATACCCTCGGGAGCTGGTGCCGGAAGGTCAAACAGCGACTTCCTGGCTGCGTCATTTGACCGAAGAAGGTATCCAGTGGCGCTGGGAAAAAGCGCCGAAAGCCGAAGTGCTGATTCAGATCGATAAGGAACTGGAGCTGATCGCCGAGTTGGGCTACGAAAGCTATTTTCTGACGGTGCATGACATCGTGCGCTTCGCCCGCGAGCAAAAAATTCTCTGCCAGGGGCGGGGTTCGGCGGCCAACTCGGCGGTGTGTTATGCCTTGGGGATCACGGAAATCGATCCGGATCGCACCACGCTGCTGTTCGAACGCTTTCTCTCCAAGGAGCGCAACGAGCCTCCAGACATCGACGTGGATTTCGAGCACGAACGCCGCGAAGAAGTCTTGCAGTACGTGTTTAAGCGCTATGGTCGCACCCGCGCCGCACTGACGGCGGTGGTCAGCACTTACCATGCGGCCGGCGCGGTGCGCGATGTGGCCAAGGCGTTGGGCCTGCCGCCGGATCAGGTCAATGCGCTGGCCGATTGCTGTGGCCACTGGAGTGACAAGACCCCGCCGGTCGAGCGCCTGCTTGAAGGCGGCTTTGACCCCGAGAGCCCGGTGTTGCATCGGGTCTTGAGCCTGACCGGGCAGTTGATCGGCTTCCCCGGCACCTGTCCCAACACCCTGGCGGTTTCGTGATTTCCGAGCAGCCGCTGGACAGCCTGGTGCCGGTGGAAAACGCCGCCATGGCCGAGCGCACGATCATCCAGTGGGACAAGGACGACCTAGACGCGGTCGGCTTGCTCAAGGTCGATATCCTTGCGCTGGGCATGCTCAGCGCGATTCGCCGATGTTTCGATCTGCTGCGCCGTCACCGCAACCTTGACCTGAGCCTGGCGACGATTCCGTCCGAAGACGCGCCGACCTACGAAATGATTGGCCGTGCGGACACCATCGGTGTGTTCCAGATCGAGTCCCGGGCGCAGATGTCGATGTTGCCCCGGCTCAAACCGGTGAATTTCTATGACCTGGTGATCGAGGTGGCGATTGTCCGTCCGGGGCCGATTCAGGGCGGCATGGTGCATCCGTACCTGCGCCGTCGAAACAAGGAAGAACCCGAGGTCTATCCCTCCCCGGAACTGGAAACCGTGCTCAAGCGCACCCTTGGCGTGCCGCTGTTCCAAGAGCAGGTGATGCAGATCGCCATCGTCGCCGCCGACTACAGCCCCGGCGAGGCCGATCAGTTGCGCCGTTCCATGGCGGCCTGGAAACGTCACGGCGGGCTGGAACCGCACAAGGAGCGTCTGGCCGCCGGGATGAAGAAAAACGGTTACACAGCAGAATTCGCCGCGCAGATCTTCGAGCAGATCAAAGGCTTCGGCAGCTACGGTTTCCCCGAATCCCACGCCGCCAGTTTCGCCTTGCTGACTTACGCCAGTTGCTGGCTCAAATGCCACGAACCGGCAGCCTTCGCCTGTGCGCTGATCAACAGTTGGCCGATGGGCTTCTACAGCCCGGACCAGATTCTGCAGGACGCCCGCCGGCATCATTTGCAGATTCGCCCGGTGGACGTGCGCGCCAGCGATTGGGATTGCAGCCTGGAACCGATCACCGGGGCGCAACCGGCGATCCGCATGGGCTTGCGGATGATCAAGGGGTTTCGCGAAGACGATGCCCGACGCATCGAGGGCGCACGGTCGAGGGGTGTATTTACCGACATCGCCGATCTGGGCGAACGGGCGCAACTCGATGCCCGCGCCCAGGAACAATTGGCTGATGCCGGGGCCTTGCGCGGGTTGGCTGGCGACCGTCATCGGGCGCGCTGGGAAGTGGCCGGGGTGCAGAAGCAACTCGGGTTATTTGCGGGACTACCGCGTCAGGAAGAACCCGAGGTGTCGCTGCCCAAACCCACCGTGGGCGAAGACCTGCAGGCCGATTACGCGGCGGTTGGCACCACCCTCGGCCCGCATCCGCTGGCGTTATTGCGCGCCGAGTTGAAGGCCCGGCGTTGCCGCAGCTCGAAGGAATTGCTCGACGTCGAGCATGGCCGGCCCGTCAGCGTCGCCGGACTGGTGACCGGCCGCCAACGACCGGGCACCGCCAGCGGTGTGACCTTCGTGACCCTTGAAGATGAGTTTGGCAACGTTAACGTGGTGGTCTGGCGCGACCTGGCTGAACGGCAGCGCCAGGTGTTGGTGGGTTCGCAATTGCTCAAGGTCGATGGCCGTTGGGAGCTGGAAGGTGAGGTGCGGCACCTGATTGCCGGACGGCTGAGCGACCTGAGCCCGTTGCTCGACGGCATCAGCGTGCGCAGCCGGGATTTCCGTTGAACCGGCAATATTCAAGAAATAGTCCGAGCGATGAGTAACCTGTGGCGAGGGAGCTTGCTCCCGTTGGGTCGCGAAGCGGCCCCAAAAACAAGGGGACTGCTGCGCAGTCCAACGGGAGCAAGCTCCCTCGCCACAGGTCAGTGTAGGGTCAACGATCTGACGCCAAAAATATTTAAATGCTGTTACAGATAGTGGCACTTTGGCATAATACCCGCCGCCGACGTCCCACACGTCGATTATTGATCCAAATCCCCATCGCTTTTTCGTCGCTGCAACCCGCAGCGGTTGGCCATTGCCGTGCCGGGATCAACAGCACTTCAGAAGGAATGCACAGTGAGAATGATCTCTCGGATGTTGGTATCAGGGGCAGCGATTGCCGTACTGAGCGCGGTCAGCGGGTGTGCGACCGAAAGCTCCCGGGCTTTGCCGGTGGAAAAAGTCGAAAGCGCCAGCCAGGCCTGGGCCGGTGTTCGCGTACCGATGGCGGTGGGCAAGTTTGATAACCGCTCGAGTTACATGCGCGGGATCTTCTCCGACGGCGTAGATCGCCTCGGCGGTCAGGCCAAGACCATTCTGATTACTCACTTGCAGCAGACCAACCGCTTCAGCGTGCTGGACCGCGACAACATGGGCGAGATCCAGCAAGAAGCGTCAATCAAGGGCCAGGCTCAGCGCCTCAAGGGTGCTGACTTCGTGGTCACCGGCGACGTCACCGAGTTCGGTCGCAAGGAAACCGGCGACCAGCAGTTGTTCGGCATTCTCGGTCGTGCCAAGACCCAAGTGGCTTACGCCAAGGTCAACCTGAACATCGTCAACATCAGCACCTCGGAAGTCGTCTATTCGACCCAGGGCGCGGGCGAATACGCCTTGTCCAACCGTGAAGTCGTCGGTTTCGGCGGCACGGCGTCCTACGATTCGACACTCAACGGCAAAGTGCTCGACCTGGCCATGCGCGAGGCGATCAATCGCCTGGTCGATGGCATGAACTCCGGTGCGTGGAAACCGGGCAACTGATCAAGGTCGATGACAAGGAGCGCTAATCGCATGAACAAGTATCTGTCGTGGCCATTGATGGCATTGGCTCTGTCCGGCAGCGCGTTGCTGGCCGGTTGCAACAGCGGCCCGAAAACCCTCTACCAGTGGGAAAGCTACCAGCCGCAAGTCTACGAGTACTTCAAGGGTGAAACCCCGAAGGAAGCACAGGCCGAAGCCCTGGAGCGTGATTTGCAGAAAATCGCCTCGACTGGCAAGACAGCGCCACCCGGTTACCACGCCCACCTGGGCCTGTTGTACCTGAGCATGGGCAAGGATGATCAGATGGTTCAGCAGTTCCGAACCGAGAAGACGTTGTTTCCCGAGTCGGGGACCTACATGGATTTTCTGCTCAAGAACGCTAAAACCGGAGACGTCAAATGATCTCGCGCTCATTGAAACTGATGGCTGGTCTGCTGGCACTGGCCGTTCTCGGCGGTTGTGTCAGCCCCAAGACCGTGGACTACTCTGCGTACAAGCAAAGCCGCCCGAAAACCATTCTGGTGCTGCCGCCGCTGAACGATTCCCCGGACGTCAAGGCGTGCTACAGCATGCTGTCCCAAGTGACCTTTCCCTTGGCGGAGGCGGGTTACTACGTGTTGCCGATCGCTCTGGTCGACGAAACATTTCGCCAGAATGGCCTGACCACACCGGCAGATATTCACCAGGCCCCGGCCGACAAATTGCGCAATATCTTCGGTGCCGACGCGGCGCTGTACATCACCGTGACTGAGTACGGCACTCACTACATGGTGATCAGCAGCGAAACGGCAGTCACCGCCACTGCAAAACTGGTGGACCTGAAAACGGGTACCACCTTGTGGACGGGCTCGGCGCGTGCGTCGAGCGAAGAGGGTGGTAACAACAGTGGTGGCGGGTTGCTTGGCGCGCTGATTACGGCGGCGGTGAAACAGGTCATCAACAGCTCCACCGACGCCGGTTACCCGATTGCCGGCGTCGCCAGCAACCGCTTGTTGTCAGCCGGCCACCCGGCAAGTTTGCTGTATGGACCGCGTTCGCCGAAATACGGCACTGACTGAAACTGTCCCGACCATGATCGTTCCGACGCTGTGCGTTGGAACGATCATTCGCCTACGGGCTAGAAGCTTTTCCTTCCCCGCATCGAGAAGTCCTTTCTCGACATCGCCGTCCCCCTGAAAACTGGCTACCATCCGCTTAAGCATTTGATTGAGGTGTAGTGCTCGCAGCTATATCTGCCCAGCCTGCACTTGTGGCGAGGGAGCTTGCTCCCGCTGGAGTGCGGAGCACTCCCAACGCCAGTCTCCACCGTGGCGTCTGGTTTACGACTGCTTCGCAGCCGAGCGGGAGCAAGCTCCCTCGCCACAAAAGCCTGGCATGCGTGAATCAGTTATACCTCCATGAAACCATTGGCGCCCACCGTGCTCGAAACAAACGGGTGCCACTACAGGACACAAAGTCAGCCGATGCAGTTTCTATCTGATAGCCACGGGTGTGCAGGCTGGAACGGTGAAATGGCCGGACGGATTCGTGCGTTCGACTGGGGCCAGACCGAGCTGGGCAGCATCGATCATTGGCCACGCAGCCTGAGCAGTGCGGTGCAGTTGGTGCTGGCTTCGCCACTGCCGATGGTGATGCTCTGGGGACCGCTCGGCTACATGATCTACAACGACGCCTACTCGATTTTCGCCGGTGGCCGCCATCCTTATCTGCTGGGCACGCCGGTAGAACTCGGCTGGCCGGAAGTGGCCGACTTCAACCGCCATGTGCTGGATACCTGCCTGGCTGGCGGGACGTTGTCCTTTCGCAATAAAGAGTTGGTATTGCTGCGCGACGGCGTGCCTGAAGACGTCTGGATGGACCTCTATTACAGCCCGGTCGCCGATGATGAAGGGCGACCTGCCGGGGTCATGGCGATGGTGGTCGAGACCACCGCCCATGTGATTTCCGAACGCCGCCGCGAGGAAGCCGAGTACGCCTATCGCGCCGACAACGAGCGAGTGCGTCTGGCGCTCAATGCCGGGGCCTTGCTCGGCTCGTTCGTCTGGGACATCGAAACCAACGTGTTGTCCGGCGACGAGCGCTTCGCCTGCACGTTTTCCTATCCCGCTGAGCATAAGCTGGCCGACCTGCCATCGAGCATCGCCGAATCACGCATTCATCCCGACGACCGCAGTTGGGTTCAGGAGCAGGTCGATCAAGCCGTGAAAAGCGGAGCGCCTTACAACGCCGAATATCGAGTGCTGCGCCCGGACGGCAGTTACCTGTGGGTGCTGGCCAGCGGCTGCTGCGAGTTCAATGAGCAGGGCAAACCGTTCCGCTTTCCCGGGGTGTTGATCGACATCCACGAACGCAAGACCGCTGAAGAATCCTTGCTCAAGTTCACCCGCAATCTGGAGCAGCGGGTGGCCGACGAAGTCGGTGCGCGGCTGGCGGCCGAGGAGCAATTGCGCCAATCGCAGAAGCTGGAAGCGATTGGCGGCCTCACCGGCGGCGTGGCCCATGACTTCAATAACCTGCTGCAAGTGATTGCCGGCAACCTGCATTTGCTGGCCCGCCATGAACCGGACAACCTCAACGTACAGCGCCGGGTCAGTGCCTCGATTGCGGCGGTCGAGCGCGGGGCCAAGCTGTCTTCGCAACTGCTCGCGTTCGCCCGGCGCCAGCCATTGTCGCCGGCCGTGTGCGACCCACGGCAGATCTTTGAAGGGCTGGGGGAGTTGTTGCAACGGGCGTTGGGGGAAACCATCCAGATCAATATGCAGGTGGTCGACGACGCCTGGCGCGTCCATGTCGACCGCAACCAACTGGAAAACGCCATCCTCAACCTGGCGATCAATGCCCGCGATGCCATGAACGGCGAGGGCACGATCGATCTGAACGCCGAGAATATCGTCCTGGACTACCGGTTTTGTACGGACAAGGGCATCGTCGCCGGTGACTACCTTCGAGTGACGGTGACCGACGCCGGGTCAGGCATGCCGCCTCAGGTGCTGGCCCAGGCATTCGAGCCATTTTTCACCACCAAGGCTGACGGCCACGGCACCGGCCTGGGGTTGAGCATGGTGTTCGGTTTCGTCAAACAGAGCGGCGGGCATATCGAAATTTACAGCGTGGTTGGCGAGGGCACTCGGGTGCAGCTGTATTTTCCGCGCAGCCTGCGACCGTTGCCCGATGAAACGCCGCTGCACGTGCCACAGCAACGGGGCGGGCATGAAACGATTCTGGTGGTCGAGGACAACGAAGCCGTGCGTATTTCTGCGGTGGAGTTGCTACGCGAAGAAGGCTATCAGGTGCTGACCGCCAGCAACGGCGACACGGCTATGCAGATGTTGTTGGAAGGCGTGGCGGTGGACCTGATCTTCACCGACGTGGTCATGCCCGGCCTGATCAAAAGCTCGGACCTGGCGGCCTGGGCCAAAGTGCAGGACCCGGCGGTGGCGGTGTTGTTTACCTCTGGCCACACAAGGGACATCATCTCGCGCAATCACCAACTGAGCCCTGATACGCATCTGCTCAGCAAACCGTATGGGCCGCAAGCGCTGACCCGGATGGTGCGCACGGTCCTGAATGGTTGACCCCGCTCCCACATGGATCGGTGTTTATTCAGTTGTTTAATTAAGGCGACTTCATGACTTCAAAGCGCACTTCAACCCCTCCCTCCGGCATGGTACGGGTGCGTGGTGCCCGCGAGAACAACCTCAAGAACGTCGACCATCGACATTCCCGAAACGTCGCCTGACGGTGTTCACCGGCGTCTCCGGTTCGGGCAAATCGTCCCTGGCGTTTTCGACCCTGTACGCCGAAGCGCAACGACGCTATTTCGAATCCGTGGCGCCTTATGCCCGACGCCTTATCGATCAAGTCGGGGTGCCGGACGTCGATTCCATCGAAGGCTTGCCGCCGGCCGTGGCCCTGCAACAACAGCGGGGCACGCCGAGCACTCGGTCTTCGGTGGGCAGCGTGACGACGTTGTCGAGCCTGATCCGCATGCTCTATTCCCGCGCTGGCAGTTATCCGCCGGGGCAGCCGATGCTCTACGCCGAGGACTTTTCGCCAAACACGCCCCAAGGCGCCTGCCCCGAGTGCCATGGTCTGGGCCGGGTTTATGAAGTGACCGAAGCGCTGATGGTCCCGGACCCGAGCCTGACCATCCGCCAGCGGGCGATTGCCTCTTGGCCGCTGGCTTGGCAGGGACAGAACCTTCGGGACATTCTGGTAACGATGGGCATCGACGTCGACATTCCCTGGCGCAAACTGCCGAAAAAACAGCGCGACTGGATTCTCTTCACCGAAGAAGCCCCCACCGTGCCGGTGTACGCCGGGCTGACTCCGGAAGAAACCAAAGTCGCCCTCCAGCGCAAAATGGAACCGAGTTACCAAGGCACCTTCACTGGCGCCCGGCGCTACATCCTGCACACCTTCAGCCATTCCCAAAGCGCGTTGATGAAGAAGCGCGTTTCGCAATTCATGCTCGGCAGCCCGTGCCCGTTGTGCGACGGCAAACGGCTCAAGCGTGAAGCATTGTCGGTGACCTTCGCCGGATACGACATCGGCGAGTTGTCGCAAATGCCGTTGCTGCAAGTGGCCGAGGTGCTGAAGCCGGTGGCAGCGCAGACTTATCTGGAACAGGCCGATGAGCCGGGCGAAGTGTTGACTCACAGCCAGACCCGCGAGGCCCGTGAGCAGCGAGTCGCCCACGGCGCCAGTGGCCACGCCAACGCCCCGGACGTGCGCCACACGCCAAATCTGTCGGTGGAGAAACGCCTGGCGGCGCAGCGCATTGCTCAGGACTTGCTGGAGCGGGTTAGCACCCTGACCGATCTGGGCCTCGGTTACCTGGCGCTGGAACGCAGCACGCCCACCCTGTCGTCCGGCGAACTGCAACGTTTGCGCCTGGCGACGCAGTTGGGTTCGCAACTGTTCGGCGTGATCTACGTCCTTGATGAGCCGTCCGCCGGCCTGCACCCGGCGGATGTGCGAAGCGCTGTTCGAAGCCCTGCAACGCTTGAAAGCAGCGGGCAACACGCTGTTCGTGGTCGAACATGACCTGGAAACAATGCGCCGCGCCGACTGGCTGATCGACGTCGGGCCGGCGGCGGGCGAGCATGGCGGGCGCATCCTCTACAGCGGGCATCCTTCAGGGCTGGAGCACGTCAGCGATTCCCAGACCCGCGCTTACCTGTTCGCCGAACAGGTCACGGCACCGCGCGCTGTTCGCAAGGCCAAGGACTGGCTGAGACTGGAAGGCATCACCCGCAATAACCTGAACAACCTCAGCGTCGAGTTCCCCTTGGGTTGCTTCACTTCAGTGACGGGCGTCTCGGGCTCCGGCAAGTCGAGCCTGGTTAGCCAGGCGTTGCTCGAACTGGTGGGCGCGCATCTGGGACGAGGGGCCAGCGAGCCAGAAGAACTGAGTCTCGAGGACGACGCCCCACAAGTCAGCGGTGGTCAGGTCACGGCGGGGCTGGAGTCGATCAAGCGTCTGGTGCAAGTCGACCAGAAACCGATTGGCCGCACGCCGCGCTCGAACCTGGCGACCTACACCGGACTGTTCGACAACGTGCGCAAACTGTTCGCCGCCACGCCTGAGGCGCAGGCTGAGGGCTATGACGCCGGGCAGTTTTCCTTCAACGTCGCCAAGGGTCGTTGCCCGACGTGCGAAGGCGAAGGGTTCGTCAGTGTCGAGTTGCTGTTTATGCCCAGCGTCTATGCACCATGCCCAACCTGCCACGGTGCCCGCTACAACCCGCAGACCCTGGCAATCACCTGGCAAGGGCTGAGTATCGCCCAGGTGTTGCAGCTGACGGTGGATGAGGCGGTGATGGTGTTTGCCGAGCAACCGGGCATTCGCCGTTCGCTGGAAGTGCTGCGGGATATCGGTCTCGGTTATCTGCGACTTGGTCAGCCGGCGACCGAATTGTCCGGCGGCGAAGCCCAGCGGATCAAACTGGCCACCGAGCTGCAACGCAGCCAGCGCGGCGCGACCCTGTACGTGCTCGACGAACCGACTACCGGTTTGCACCCACGGGACGTTGATCGATTGCTGGAACAACTCGATACGCTGGTGAAGGCAGGACACACGGTGATCGTGGTCGAGCATGAAATGCGCGTGGTCGCCCAGAGTGACTGGGTGATCGACATCGGGCCGGGAGCGGGGGATCAGGGCGGCAAGATCGTGGTGGCCGGCACACCGCAGACCGTCGCCAAAAACAAGAAAAGCCGCACGGCGCCGTTTTTGGCCAAGGTCCTCGCTCAATGATCGTTCCCACGCTGAGCGTGGGAACGAGTAGGAGTTGCCGAAGGCTGCGATCTTTTGACTGGCGTCGTAGGAGCAAAGCTTGCTCTCGAAGCAATTTCAAGGACGTCATCGCCGGCAAGCCGTGCTCCTGCGTGGAGCGCATCTGGCGATAGATCCTATTGAACGTTGCCCGCCGCATGGCTTCGAATCTTCAAGGCCCGACTGTTTCAGCCGCGCACGTGCAGTGACGAATGAGGTACCTATGAAAGACGAATCAATGACTCAGCAACAGGATCAGGCGGTCAATCGCAACGATCCGGCGATTGATCCTCAGGTCCGCGGTGAAAATGGTAGCAAAACCGACGAAAAAACCACTGAGCCGGACAGTGCCAATACAGCGGTCGACCAGAAAAATCGCAACACCGACAACGACAACGAGTTCAGCCCCGGCTTCAAGCCCAATCCCGACCGGCCAAAGCCTGGCGATGAAACTGATGCCGATATCGATACTGATGGGGGCTAACGCCACGCATAAAACTGTGGGAGCGGGCTTGCTCGCGAAAGCGGACTGTCAGACAACACAGATGTTGAATGTAAGACCGCTATCGCGAGCAGGCTCGCTCCCACAGGGGTGTGAAGGTTACTTGCCAGGATGCGCCGCTTGCAGGGCTTTTGCCGCGTCCAGGTGCTTTTCCAGCGCCGGCAGCATTTGCTGGGCAAAGCCTTTGAGTTCGGTGCCGCCCGGGGTTTTATCGTCGGTCACGGTGTCGGCTTCTTTCTTGAACAACGCGATAGTTTCTTCGTGTGCCTTCACCTGATTGTTGGCATAGGCCGCGTCGAACGACTCATCGCGCATGTTGAGGATCTTCTCTTTCGCCTGCTTTACCAGCGTTGTGCTGTCCGGCACCTTGATGTCATGTTTTTTCGCCAGTGCCGCCAGTTCATCGTTGGCCTTGGAGTGGTCGCTGATCATCATGTTGGCGAACGTTTTGACGTCCGCCGATGAGCTTTTTCCAGGGCCAGTTTGCTGGTTTCGACTTCGGCGATGCCGCCCGCCGCGGCGTTATCGACAAAGCTGTTGGAAGTGGCAGCAAAAGCGGCGCCCATGCTGCTGCTCAAGGCAACGGCCAGGGCGAGGTGGCGTAGGGTGAATCCGTCCATTGGTTATTCTCCACACAGGTGTTCTTGGGCGATCGAGTGATCGTTAAACAGTGGAGGCCGGCGCATGACCAAAGGTTTGATTGCAAATACATCAGGACGACGAACGGGCACCGCTGGTCTGACAGGTGGTCGACAGAACCGGGTAACCGAGGCCATTCTGATGGCTGGTGAACGCAATCGATCGCGTTTGCTACCGATCAACAAACGGAGGTGTTCCATGCCGGTGCCACACGACCTTTATCAGGACCTGAGTTTTTCAAAGGAAGATATCCAGCAAAAACGCACCAAGGATCCGTTACTGGATTCACTGATCAACAAGTATTCGCAAGCGGATGCCGAGGTGGTCAAGGCTGAAACCGCCCAATCAGACGCGCCCAGTGATGACGCACTAAAGAAGCTCAAGGAGCGGCGCTTGCTGGTCAAGGACAAGATCGTCAAACAACTCCAGGCGTCGTCCTGAACCACCGATGGCCGGTGACTGAATAATTGGAACGGCGTCAGACCCCGGCACCTCGAAAGTACAGAGCCTTTCCATTTATGACTCGCTTGAGAGGTGCCTTCATGACACACCCCAAATTTCCCAGCGAAGAGCAGGGCGGGTATGACCCCATACCGACCCATCCTGAACCGCTGAGCCCGCAGCACTATACGGTTGAGCCCGAAGAGCCGGATGGCGATGAACTTCCGGATGATGAGAAGCGCAAGCCCGTAAACCCCAAAATCCCAGACGCATAGATCCCCTGTGGGAGCGAGCTTGCTCGCGAAGGCGTCGGCACATCTAACATGGATGTAGCAGACAGACCACTATCGAGAGCAAGCCCGCTCCCACAGGGGATGGGGTGTTTATCGAGAGTCTGCGGCCAAACCCAATCTAATGTGGGAGCGGGCTTGCTCGCGAAGGCGTCGGCACATCTAACATGGATGTAGCAGACAGACCACTATCGAGAGCAAGCTCGATCCCACAGGGGGATTCGGTGTTTAGTGCAGTGCTTTGGCCAACGGCAACCGCGCCATGTGCTGGGCCTTCAACGATCCGAAATACAACCAGTCCCCATACTCGCGCACGGTGGTAATCGGCGAGTAATTGCCGTTGCTGGCATCCTGCAAATTGGCGATCACTTTACCGTCCAGATCCAGGCCCAGCGCAAACGCGCGTTTCTCCACCGGTTTGGGCAGCACGGACAACGCCCGCACAATCATTTTGCGAATAAACGGATGCGGTGCCGTGGCATCCAGCAGTTTGTTGCGCGGGGCATACAGCGCCACCCAGAAACGGTCGTGGCCATTGAACGCCAGGTTGTCCGGCAACCCCGGCAAATTGTCGATGAACAGATCATGCGTCCCGGCTTTCGGCCCGGTCAGCCAATAGCGACTGATGCGATAAGCACCGGTTTCGTTGACCAGCACAAAGGCATCGTCCGGCCCGAGGGTGACGCCGTTGGCGAACTCCAGTTTGTCCAGCAACAGGCTGGTCTTGCCAGTCTGAAAGTCATACCGCAGCAAACGACCATCCCCGCCGTGCTCAATGATCGCCTCGCCATCCTTGCCGTAGCCCCAACGACTCGTCGCGTCACTGAAGTAGGCATAGTGTCCGGACTTGTCGATGGCTACGTCATCGATAAAGCCGAAGGGCACGCCATTGGCGAGGGTGGTCAACGGAGTCAGCCGCCCCTGGGCATCGAGGGACAGCAAACCCTTGACCCCGTCGGCGATCACCAACAAACCATTGGGGTGCCGGGCCAGGCCCAACGGTCGGCCACCTGTGTTAGTCAACACCTTGGTGACTTTGCCATCGAGGCTGGTGCGGATCACCCGGCCGTCGTGCAGGCCGGTGATCAGCTCACTGCCTTCCAGCAGCAATGCCTCCGGCCCATCGATGTCCGCGGCGCCCACGCGCTCCACGTCTTCAAGCTTCTGATTGTCGGCATACACGCCACCGGCCAGGGACGGCGCCGGTGCAGGGTTCCAGGCCACCGGTTGAACCTTGGTCGGCATCAGCAGCAAGAAGGCAACAATGACGACAATGAGCAGCAACACAAACCGCAAAAACGCTCTCACACGCTGGCTCCTGCCGGGGCCAGGTGCTGTTGCGCCATGTCACGCAACGCAAGCATCGACGCCGCCGACTCATGCTCGATCCGCCGCTTGAGCAGCAGTTGATTGACGATGCGCATCCCCAAACCGCTGAACTGGTAGTCCAGGGTCCGAACAAACCGCGTACTGTCACCCAACGCCTCGCACTCGTAAGTCACCACCAGCGACAGACCATGATCGCCCCGGGCCTGAGCGCTCCAGCGGCGTCCCGGCAAATACTCCTCGACCTCCCAGCGCAGGTGGCCGTCGCGCCCGCCGGCGCGGATGTCTTCCTCGAAGCGCGACCCGGCATGCAGCGGGCCAGCCTGGCCATCGACCTTGAGCGACGACGGATGCCACTCCGGCCAACGGGTCACGGTGCTGGCATAGGCGAGCACGGCAATCGGATTGCCGGGAATGTCGATCTGATGCTGCATGCGGGTCATGGGCGTTCTCGTCGGGTGCGGGTTGGCGTGCTCCGGTTCCCAGTACAGGGTGCCGAACAAGTGGTCCATCAGTGGGAAAACGATATTGAAGTTGCGCTCCTGCATCAGCTCGCGGCGGTGATGCAACTCGTGCAGGTGGCGCATCTGGCGAATCCACGGCAGCCGCGTAACGGGGTTGCGCGGCGGCAAATGCTCGCAGGCGTGGAACACTTCATAGGTGAGGTAACCCAGGACCATGCAGCCACCGAACAGCCCGGCGACGTTGGTATTGAACCGTGAAATCAGCCACCAGACGGGCAGGGTGATGACCACCGTGTGCACTACGATCAGCCAGGCCGGAAACAGAATCACCCGCCAGTCCCGCGCGCTGTCATAGGTCATGTGGCCGGGAGCGAAAAAGCTGTGGTGATCGCCGGCGTGCCGGGCGTAGAACATCCGGGCGAAGCTTTTCTTGTGGTGCCCGAGGTGACGGTGCACCACGTACACGCCGAAGTTGAAAAACAACAGCGTCAGCGGCACCGCCAGCCATTCCAGCGGCTGGACCTGCTGCACGGTGCGCCAGAACCCGCCGATGGCCAGGATGCCGAACAACAGCACAAAAGCCCCGTGCAGCCACGGGTTATAGAGTCGATGAATGTCGGCACGGTATCGGGAGCGGAATGCCTGGGTGGTTTGCCTCACTGCAATCACCTGTGATGGTTGTTATCACAGCAGATTAGCCGATCCGGCCGGGCAGGCCGGTCCAACCTTGAGGACACAAACGCCATGCTCCGGTGCAAAAGCGGCCTCTCGATGTGCTCAGCCCAACGGGTTCCAGCGCTGGGACCAGTCATCGTCGATCTTGATCACTTCGCGCAGCAGGTCGAAGGCCTGTTGCAGGGTCGCCGAATCGCGGTCCCGGGAGTAAACCAGGTAGGTCGGGTAACTGAACTCCGGAGCCTTGGCCACGGCCTCCAGCACACCGCTTTCCAGGTAACTCTTGACCACGCGAGTACGGAAATAACCGCTGCCGCCATGCTCCAGCAGGTACTGCAAGGCCAGCGGTCCGAGGTTGAAGCTCAACGCAGCCTTGGCCTTTTCCGGCAGGGCGGCGTCGTGTTGACGACGGAAGTCCGGGCCCCAGTCGATGTATACGTACGGATCGGGTTTGCCGGCCAAACGCACGAGGATCAGTTTTTCTTCCAGCACCTGCTCCACTTGCAGGCGCGGCCAGTATTCGGGCTGGTAGACCAGCGCCGCGTCGAGCACGCCCAGTTCCAGTTGACGCAGCAGGTGTTCGCCGTCGCGGATGTCCATGCGCAGGGCGTGGCTGGGGATCTTCTCCCGCAACTCGGCGGCCCAACTGAGCATCAGCGGATTGCACAAACTGACTTCGCCACCGATGTGCAGCACGTCGCGGTAGCCTTCGGGCAGCGGCAGGTCGCGACGGGCGGCTTCCCAGGTCTGCACCAGTTGATTGGCGTAGACCACGAAGGCCTCGCCGTTCGGGGTCAGACGGGCGCCGGCGCGGTTGCGCACGAACAGCGTGCTGCCCAATTGGCTTTCGAGCTTCTGCACCCGGGCGGTGATCGCGGTTTGGGTCACGTGGAGTTTTTCCGCGGCGGCGGCGAGGCTGCCGTGGCGGACGATTTCCAGGAAGGTGCGGGCGAGGTCGATGTCCATGGGGTGGCCGGTGTGGGAGGTGTCGGCATTGTAAGAGCAGCCACGGCGTTCGCCTACCTTGATGACTGTACTCGATCCTGTGGCGAGGGACCTTGCTGTGGCGAGGGGGCTTGCCCCCGTTCGGCTGCGCAGCAGTCGTAAAATCGATACAACTCGGTCTATCAAAAGAGGGGCCGCTTCGCGACCCAGCGGGGGCAAGTCCCCTCGCCACAGGTTCGATGGGGTCTGCAGATACCGTGGATTTCCAAAGTGTCAGAGTTTTCACATTACCCTCCGACCGTGCGCACTACACTGCAACCGTCTCCCGCCTCCAACGGACCACCTCATGACGGCAAAACCCGCAGCCAACATCCTCGCCACCCCTGAAGGTCAGCGCTTGGCCGGCAGCGAGGCTCAGGACTGGCGCGAGTGGGGGCCTTACTTGAGCGAACGCCAATGGGGCACGGTGCGCGAGGACTACAGCAGCGATGGCGACGCCTGGCGTTATTTTCCTCACGAGCATGCCCGCAGCCGCGCCTATCGCTGGGGCGAGGATGGCCTCGCGGGGTTTAGCGACAAGGCCCAGCATTGGTGTCTCGGCCTGGGCTTATGGAATGAGCGCGACCCGATTCTCAAGGAGCGTCTGTTCGGCCTGAACAACAGCGAAGGCAACCACGGCGAAGACGTCAAGGAACTGTATTTCTTCGTCGATGGCGTGCCGAGCCATGCCTACATGCGCATGCTCTACAAATACCCGCAGGCCGAATTCCCCTACGCGGACCTGGTGACCGAGAACGCCCGGCGAGGCCCGGCCGACGCCGAATACGAAATCCTCGACACCGGTGTGTTCGAAGATGACCGCTATTTCGACGTGACCGTGGAGTACGCCAAGCACACCCCCGACGATGTCTTCATGCGTGTCACCGTGCACAACCGTTCCGATCAACCGGCGCGTTTGCAGGTGTTGCCGCAGTTGTGGGCGCGCAACACCTGGAGCTGGGTCGCCGACGGGCAAAAGCCGAGCCTGACTCTTGACGGTAAACAGGTCATGGCCAGCCATCCTCTACTGCCTGATCGACAGGTCACGGCTTGGGGGAGGCCGATTGCGAATGGCTGTTCTGCGAAAACGAAAGCAACTTTCCCAAACTCGATGCTGTGTCGGCGAGCGGCCCGTTCAAGGACGGGATCAACGATTTTATTGTCGATGGCGCCGCCGGCGCGGTGCGTCATGACAGCGGAACGAAGGTCGCCGCGCATTTCATCCTGACCTTCGACGCCGACCAAAGTCGCAGCGTGTTCCTGCGATTTGCTCCGGCCGGTTCCCCGCAAATCAACGCCCGAACCTTGTTCGAACTTCGCCGGGCCGAAGCCGATGGCTTTTACGCCGCCCTGCAAACCGAGATCAAAGACGCCGACGCGCGTAACGTTCAACGTCAGGCCCTGGCTGGGTTGCTCTGGTCGAAACAGCTGTATTACTTCGACGTCAATCAGTGGCTCGACGGTGATCCGACGCAACCCGCACCGCCGCCCGAACGCACGCACATTCGCAATACCCATTGGCGGCACCTGTCGAATTTTGACATCGTTTCCATGCCCGACACCTGGGAATACCCGTGGTACGCCTCGTGGGATCTGGGCTTTCAAGCGGTGGCGTTTGCGCTGATTGATCCGGGGTTCGCCAAGCATCAATTGTTGTTGCTGGTCAAAGACCGCTTCATGCACCCCAACGGCCAGTTGCCGGCCTACGAATGGCGCTTCGATGACGCCAACCCGCCGGTGCATGCCTGGGCCTGTTGGCGGGTGTATCAGCAGGACCGGGCGCTAACCGGCGTCGGGGATATGGATTTCCTTGAGCGAATCTTCCACAAGCTGCTGCTGAATTTTTCCTGGTGGGTCAACCGCAAGGACGCCGAGGGCCGCAACCTGTTCCAGGGTGGTTTTCTCGGGCTCGACAACATCGCGTTGTTCGACCGCTCGGCGCTGCTGCCGCCCGGTTACCAACTCGATCAGGCCGACGGCACGGCGTGGGTCGCCGCCTATGCGCTGGACCTGATGCGCATCGCCCTGGAACTGGCCAAGCGCAACAGCGTGTACGTCGACATCGCGGTGAAGTTCTTCGAGCATTTCCTCTACATCGCCGGGGCGATCAACAAAATCGATTCCGACGCTGAAGGCTTGTGGGATGAGCAGGACCAGTTTTTCTACGACGTGCTGCACCGCCCGGACGGCGTCAACGAACCGCTGCGGTTGCGTTCGATTGTTGGCCTGATGCCGCTGTTCGCCGTGCAGGTGCTGGAGCAGCACGAACACGAAGGCTTGCCGGGTTTGCGCGAGCGTTTGCTCGGGTTCATGCGCCATCGCCCGGACCTGGCCAGCCTGGTGTCGCGCTGGACCGAACCCGGTGAAGGCAATCGCATGTTGCTGGCGCTGTTGCGGGGTGAACGGACCAAGGACTTGCTCAAACGCATGCTCGACGAAAGCGAGTTTCTCTCGCCGTTTGGCATTCGGTCCCTGTCCAAGGCCTTCGCGGAGCAACCCTTCGGCATCCGCATAAACGGTGACAGTTTGTGCGCCCGTTATGAACCGGCGGAATCCGAGTCGCGGCTGTACGGCGGCAACTCCAACTGGCGCGGGCCAGTGTGGATGCCGATCAACTACATGCTGATCGAATCGTTGCGCGAGTTTCACCGTTACTACGACCAGAACTTCTCGGTGGAATACCCTACGGGCTCGGGGTTTCTGGCGTCGCTGGAAGAGGTTGCGGACAGCTTGAGCCATCGGCTGACCAAGCTGTTTCTAAGGGACGAAGAGGGCAAACGGCCGTCGATGGCCGCGTATGCGCAGTTGCAGGCTGACCCGGCGAGTCGCGACCTGGTGCTGTTCCATGAATATTTTCATGGCGAGACCGGGCGTGGTTTGGGGGCCAGCCATCAGACCGGGTGGAGTGCGTTGGTGGCGCTGCTTTTACAACCCTGACTCCGCGTCATCGTTCATCGCGAGCAAGCCCGCTCCCACAGGGTTTTGCGTTGTCTGCACAGATTGTGTGAACACCACAAATCTACTGTGGGAGCGGGCTTGCTCGCGAAGAGGCCCTAGCAGGCGCCAACTATTACCCGGCTAATTCAACCTCCCGAACCCGCGCCCACGCCGCCACCAACCGCGACGGCGTCCCACACGCCTTGCGCTTGAACACAAAATTGCAGCACTTCTCGGCAAACTGTTTACGGTTCTGCACCATGTCCAGGTGCATCTCTTCCAGCTCCGCATTCCGGCAATGCTGCATCAGTTGCGTATCGCTGCGACCCTTGCGCGCGCGAACCTCGGCATACGCCGGATCACTCAACGCCCCATTGGCCCGCTGCAACAACCACAGACCGAACTCGTCCGGACACCGCGGGCCGATTTCCTGGACCATGCCCATTTGCAACGCCTGGGTCGCGCTCACTGGCAGGCATTCTTCGGTGATTTTTTCCGCCATGGCCTGGCCGACGGCGCGGGGCAGGCTGTAGGTCCAGTATTCGGAGCCGTACAAACCCATGGTTTTGTAGTGCGGGTTGAGCACGATTTCAGCGCGGGCGAACACAATGTCGGCGGCCAACCCCAGCATCACACCACCGGCCCCGGCACTGCCGGTCAGGCCGCTGATCACCAGTTGCCGGGCCGTGAGCAGTTCCTGACAGACGTCATCGATGGCCTGAATATTCGCCCAGGCCTCCAGCCCCGGCACCTCGGCTGCTTGAATCACATTCAAGTGCACGCCATTGGAAAAACTGCCGCGGCCACCCTTGATCAGCAACACCCGCGTGTCCCGAGCCTTGGCCCAGCGCAGCGCCTCCACCAACCGCTGGCACTGTTCGGTGCTCATGGCGCCGTTGTAGAACTCAAAGGTCAGCTCGCCGACCTGCCCGGATTCTCGATAACTGATCGGTTGATAGGCTTCGATGTTGAAAGGGTTGGACGCAATCGACCAGTCGAGGGTCGGCACTTCCCGCAGTTGCTGCGCGAGCGCATGCCGGGCCGGGCGCTTGAAGGTTTCTTCGCCAGGCAGCGGCTTGCGGCGCAGCGAGCCAATCCACAGGCTGGCATCACCAGTCGCCACCAGCACCGCGTCGTCATGCACCGCGAGAATTTCCCCCGGCGTCCCGCTGCGCGCATCCAGATGGGCGTCATACAGGTAGTACTGACCGCCAGCCAGGCTGGCCAGCACCCCCGGTTGACCGTCCGCAGCGTCGATGCTGCGTTTGATAAAGCGCGAGCAGTCGTGCCAGCTAAAGGTTCGGTCGGCTTGTTTCATGTTCGGCTGCAAGCGACCCCGCACTGGGTGTCGGGTGTCATCCAGCGGCACCGGTACGAATCCTGCGATGAATTTTTCCACGACTTCGCGGATGCACAGGATCGCCGCATCGCTGACCCGTCCGTTGTACAGCTCGGATTTGCGCAGGCCTTGGGGCAGGTTGAATTCGCACGTGGCCCAGACCGGCCCGGCGTCCATTTCCTCAACGGCTTGCAGCGCGGTGACGCCCCAGCGTTCCAGCTCATGGGTGATCGCCCAGTCCAGGGCACTGGCGCCACGATCACCGACAATCCCCGGATGGATGACCACCACCGGGCGCTTAAGGTTGCTCCACAGCTGTTGCGGCACCCGGTCCTTGAGGAACGGGCAGATCACCAGATCCGCGCCGGAGTGTTCAATCTGTTCGCACACCGCGTCTTCGTCGGTAAACAGCACCACGCTGGGCGAATGACCGGCCTGACGCAACTCCAGCCAGGCCCGCTGGGTCAGGCCGTTGAATGCCGATGCCAGCACAATGATCTTCAGTGAACGCATGATTGCCTCTTCCTTGAGAATGGTCAGCCGCGGCTCCCAATGAGCCGTCCCTGGCTTTCGATGGAAGCGCGATAGTAGAGACTGAAGGCGGTGGGACAACTGACCGGGATCAACGCTTGTGTCAGCGAGTGTTTCATCCCGATGAATGCTGCTTATTCCTGCTGGTTAGCAGATCCTTATTTTTTATTACTTCAAATGTATCAAACGCTGTTGCACAGTCGCTCCCCTAATCCAGAGCCGGACGATCCCGGCAGAACCAGTGATTTTCGAAGCGGGTCGGACCCGTTTCATGAGGGAGCAAGGCATGGGTGGACATCAGAACCCTCATTACCCGTTGATCGGGCAAATGTTCCAAAAGGACTACCAGTGGCTGTGCACCTCCGTCAGCCGCACGCTCGGTTGCTATCACAGCGCCCAGGACATTGCCTCGGAAACGTTTTTGCGGGTGTTGGCGTTGCCCGACCCGCTGGCCATTCGCGAGCCTCGGGCACTGCTGACCACCATCGCCCGGCGCCTGGTGTATGAAGGCTGGCGTCGGCAAGATCTGGAGCGCGCCTACCTCGAAAGCCTGGCCCTCGCGCCGGCGCTGGTGCATCCGTCGCCTGAGGAACGTGTGTTGGTGATCGAGGCATTGCTGGCGGTGGATCGCTTGCTCAATGGGTTGTCGGCCAAGGCCAAATCCGCGTTTCTTTACCATCAACTCGACGCCCTGACGTACAGCGAAATCGGCGAACGCCTCGGGGTGTCCACCAGTCGCGTGCAGCAATACATGGCGGATGCGTTCAAGCGTTGCTATCAGGCGATGGCGCAGATATGAGCTTGCCGAGGCCGGACGAGGCGGTGGTCGATGAAGCGGCGCAGTGGATGGCGTTGCTGCAATCGGGGGACGTCAGCGCGCAGGAGCGCGAGGCATTTGAGGCCTGGCGTGGGGCTGATGCCCGGCACCGATTGGTGATCGAGCAAATGAGCGGCGGGTTGAACGTGCTGCGCAGCAATGCCTTGCGCGGTTTGCCCAGCCAAAGCCTGTTGCACAGCCTGAATGCACCTTCCAGTCGCCGGCGATTTGTCACCGGCAGCTTGAGCCTGTTGGGGCTGGCCGTGGCCGCCGGTTTGCTCGGGCGGCGTTATGGGCTGTTGCCCGAGACGGGGGCGTTGTACACCGGCACTGGCGAGCGCCGGGACTTCACCCTCGACGATGGCAGCGCCCTGACGCTCAATGCCCGTAGCCGGGTGATCAGCCGCTTTGATGCCAACCAGCGCTTGTTGGAGTTGCGTGACGGCGAGTTGCTGGTTGACGTGGCCAAGGACCCGGCGCGACCGTTTGTGGTGGAGACCGAGCACGGTCGCATGCGCGCCTTGGGCACCCGGTTTCTGGTGCAGCGTGGCGATGACTCGACCCGGTTGGTGATGTTGCATTCGCAGGTTGAAGTGGTGACACGCGGCGGAGCGCGGCAAGTGGTCGAGGCGGGGGAAAGTTTGCTTTTTGATGAGCAAAACATCTTGGCGCTGGAGCGTACCAAGGGGCATGAGATTGCCTGGACTCAGGGCCGACTGGAAGTCCGCGACCGGCCGTTGAGCGAGGTGGTCGACAGCCTGCGCGGGTATCGACGCGGGATTCTGCGCCTCAGTCCGGACGTCGCCGGGTTGCGTTTGAGCGGGATCTATCCACTGGACGACAGCGACCGGACCTTGCAGTTGCTGGAGCATTCGTTGCCGATTCGGGTGATCTACCACAGCACTTACTGGGTCAGCATCGAACACCTGTAGGAGTGGTCTTATGATGTTCGTTATAACGCCATAACTTCTTGGCCTATCCGCTTCCCTATAAAAATCGACACGCCACTGCTCATTCCCTGCATACGTCTTCAACAGGGAAGCCCTTCGATGTTCTCACTCAAACAACAATTACCGCGCCTGACGCTGGCCGCCGCGCTGGCGCTCGGCATCTGTCCTTCACTGTCATGGGCACAGGATTCGTCCAGCCACGTGTTCACTTTCGACATCGCCAACGGGCCACTGGATGAAGTGTTGCTGGACATCTCGCGGCAGACCGGCGTACCGATTTCCTTCAGTCAGAACCTGGTGCAAGGCAAGCGTAGCGCGGCGATTCGCGGCACATTGGGCAGCCAGCAAGCGGTGGAAAAGGCCTTGCAGGGCAGCGGCCTGGAAGTCGATCACAGCGAACAAGGTTTGACGGTGCATCAGGCCAGCGCCACGGCGAAAGTCACAGCGGTTGCGCCGGCCAGCAATGCCGATTACCGCATGGAAAAGGTTACCGTCACCGGTTCGCGCATCGCCCGCGCGCAGTCCGACGGCGCCACGCCGGTCAACGTGATCACCCACGAAGAAATGGAAGCCCGAGGCTACAAAAACGTCTACGACGCCTTGGCCACCCAGACGCAAAACACCGGCATGACCCAGGGCGAAGACTACGGCAACACCTGGCAACCGGCTGCCAGTGCGCTGAATTTAAGAGGCCTCGGGCCTAATCACACGTTGGTGTTGATCAACGGCCGGCGCGTCGCCGATTACCCGACGCCGTATGACGGCAAGGTCAACTTCACCAACCTGGCGAACATTCCTTCGGCAATCATCGAGCGTATCGAAATCCTCAGCAGCGGCGCCTCGGCGATCTACGGTTCCGATGCGATTGCCGGGGTGGTCAACATCATCCTCAAGAAGCAAATGAACGGCATCGACGTCAACCTCAAGGGCGGCACCACTGAGCGCGGCGGTGGTGACAATCAACGCCTGCAACTCAGCGGCGGTGGCAGTTGGGGGATTTCGACGGTTTGTTTGGCCTGGAACTGACCAATCGCGACCCGATCTGGGCCGAAGATCGCGGCTTTATGCAGAGCAGTCCGTTGGCCGACGTTGGTTATCGCCGCGACTTGAGCGGCGGTAAATACCTCGGGCCGGGTTGCGGCGCTTACCAAGGGGTGTTCGACAACAAACTAACCAACAGCGGCGGCCGTTGCCGTACCGATCAGGTCTACAACGACTACTGGACCATCCAGACTCAAAAAGAAAACTACGACGGCTACACCCGTGGCACCTGGCATTTCAACGACAACGGCCAGGTGTTCGCCGACTTGATGTACGGCCTCGACCACATCCAGAACAACACCCGTGGCCCGACCTTCACCTCGCCGGATTTCATCAACCAGAACAGCGGCAACCTCGAACGCTGGTACCGGCGTTTCGGCGAAGAGGAAATCGGCGGGCGCACCAGCAACAACAGCAAATGGCGCGACACCTCGTGGACCGGCACCCTCGGCCTCTCGGACAAAATCGCCAACAGCAACTGGAGCTACGAACTGGCGGCCAACCGCTCGGAATACCGCAGTGTGCGCACCACCCGGTACACGCCGCTGTCGACGATTCGCGATTTCTACCTAGGGCCGCAACTGGGCGAGCAGGGCGGTTACCCGGTGTTCGCCCCCGACGCCTCGCGCCTCGACCGGCCACTGACGCCACAAGAGTGGGACCAGTTTCGCGGCAATCTGACCCAGAGCAGCAAGTCGGTGTCCCAGAGCTACAACGCCTCGATCAATGGCGAGTTGTTTGACTTGCCTGCCGGGCCGGTGGGCTTCGCCGGGATTCTGGAGGCTGGCAAACAGGAATATCACGTCGATACGGATGACGCGCTCAACGACGGTACGTTCTACGGCGTTACGCCATCCCAGAGTTCCGGCGGCTCGCGCAAACGTTATGCGGCGGGCGGCGAGTTCAGCATTCCGGTGACGGACAGCGTGCTGGCCACGGCGGCCGGACGCTGGGATCAATACAAGTTCAGCGGCCGCACCGAGCAGCAAAAGACCTACAACCTCGGCCTGGAATGGCGCCCGCTCACCAGCCTGTTAGTGCGCGGCAGCTATGGCACCAGTTTCCGTGCGCCGGACCTCAACTACATCTATCAGTCCGACAGCAACGGCTACTACCCGGCGCAGATCGACTACTACGGTTGCAGTAAAGGCGTGGAGGGCGCTTGTGATCGGGGCCGGGTCGATTACACCCAAAGCGGCACGCCTGATCTCAAGTCGGAACAAGGCAAGTCGTGGACCTATGGTTTTGTCTGGTCGCCGTCACGCAACTTCGATTTCTCCACTGATTTTTGGCGGGTGGAGATCGATGATCTGCTGACCACGGTCGATGAAAACCGCTTACTGCAAGATGAAAACGCCTGCCGAAATGGCACTCAGGACATCAACTCCGCCAGTTGCCAGGCGACGTTGGCGCGGATTGATCGCAACCCGGCTAACGCGGCGATTGATCCGAACCAGTTGAACAAGGTGAACGTAAACGCGATCAACGCCGCCAGCGAGCGAGTCAGTGGGTTGGACTTCAAGAGCAACATTCGCTGGGGCGCGGGGCAGTACGGTGCCTTCAGTTCGGCGTTGGGTTACACGCTGGTGCTGTCGCACTTCTATAAGGAATCCGACGATGCGCCGACCCAAGACCTGCGGACCTCACGGAGCAACTTCGACTGGCGCAGCAAGGTCAACGCCAGCCTGACCTGGGAATATCAGAAAGCGACGGCGACGTTGATGGGCATTCGTTATGGCAGCGTCACCAATGGCGCGGGGGATGGGCGCTTATCGCCGTGGACGGTGTTCAATGCCAGTGCGCGCTACAAACTCAATGACCGGGCCAGTGTCGGGTTGACGGTGAACAACGTGCTGAACCAGATCAAACAAGACGATTCGGCAGGCTGGCCGTATTACCCGACCGGCAACTATGACCCCTATGGACGGCAGTGGTGGCTGGATGTGAGTTATCACTTCGGGAGCTGAGTGAACACTCAAGAACACCGCAACCCCCTGTGGGAGCGGGCTTGCTCCCACATTGGGTCATGGTGATGTTGATGACTATGTTTCAGACGAAAACGATTTCATAGGGCAAGCGAATCCGCTCCAGCAGTACCCGGGGCAGCAGTGGTGGGATGCCGATGGCCGGTTCGCCGTCGAGTTGGCTGGCGTAGGCGTGGGTGGCGTGGCTTTTGCGGGCGACGGTCCAGGTGTCGAGCCGCACCTTGCGGGCCCGGTGCCAGGGGATCAGCCCTTGGTCGCGGTGTCGACCAGTGCCAGGCCCAGACTGGCATTTCGTTGAACGCCACCCCCGCAATCGCCGCCGCCCTGGCCGTGGCCCGGCCGACGGCGTCATGGTCATCGATGCCGTCTTCGCGCCAAGTGCTGAACACCACGTCGCCAGGTCGCAGGTAACGCGCAATGTAGTGGGCCAATTGTTGTTCGCGTTCGGCCAGGGCGTTATCAGCGAAGCCGCCGCGAATCCATTTCAGGCTGTGCATCGGCAGCCCGAGGCGGCGCAAAGCTTCGACACTTTCCTGTGGGCGGAACACGCTCAAGCGTTTCTCCGACCACTGCTGCGAGCCCGGATGGCTGGCGCTGCCGTCGGTAATCGAGATCAATTGCAAGGGATGGCCGAGGGAGGACAACAATTGCAGCAAGCCGCCGCACATGACCACTTCGTCGCCGGGATGCGGGGCGACCACCACGGCGCGCGCGCCTTCGGGAACCAGGGACTGGGTGTTGATGACCGGGATATTGTCCAGTTGCGCCGCGTTATTCCAGATCTGTGCAGGGGCGCTGCTTTCGCTGATGAAGACCGATTTCATGGGGTCACGTCCTTGTTCTGTCTCGCCCTCAGTCGTGCACAACGCTTGTTGATCAAGCCTGGCAGACCCGTGAAGGCTGGTTGATGGCAAACTGCGGCGCTCCGAACCCTGGATTGCTGCGAGCAGAGTATTGCTCATACAGCGCTATTCGTCGCCTCGCTGTTTCATCTGATCCGGTTTTTTTAGTCAATCTGTACCATGTTCCGCAAAAATCACCGAAACCACCCCGTGCCCGACTGTCCAGGCGGGCGCTGGTCAGCACTTGCGGCCCATGGCTCCAGGCGATGTTCGCGCCACACCGTTCCAGTTGCCGGACCAGTTGCACGTCTTCATCGCAGGCCAATGGTTCGAACCCGCCAGCGCGCTGATACGCCTCGGCGCTGATGCCCAGATTGGCGCCATGGATATGTCGATGGCCATCGCGGGCCTGATAACCCTGGTGATAGCGAATCTGTGCCGCTTCATCGAACGCGGCGTTCCACTGATCCACCGTCACTGTGCCGCACACCGCGTCGGCACCTAGGTCCAGTTGCGCAACCAGCCAGTCCTTGGCGACCCGGCTGTCGGCGTCGGAGCAGGAAATCCAGCGCACACCGCGTTCCAGCAGAAACCGCGCACCGGCGGCCCGGGCCTGACCAACATTGCGCGCCTCGATCGCCAGGCTGTGCACCGGGTAACGGTCGACAATCGCCGAGGAGCGGTCGGTGCAACTGTCGAGCACCACCAGCACCAGTACCGTCTCACCCGCCAATCGCTCATGACACGCGGCGCGCAGGGCGGCGCGGATGCATTCCTCGATCAAGTCTTCTTCGTTGTGCGCCGGGATCAGAATACCAATCATCGCAAGCCCTCCAGAGCCGCCACGGAGCGCGGTTCGCGGCTCCACAGTTCGAGCAGGAAATCCGCTTCCTGGTGCAGGACCAGGCGCGGCAAGTGCAAGTGTTCGTGGAGCAGGTCATGGACCTGGCGGGCGTTCAGCGGGCAGCCGTCGATGGGCGGGCGCCAGTGGCAGGCAAGCAGTTGGCCGTCAGCCGTCAGTGACTGTTCAGCCTTGATGATCAGGTGTTTCAGGTCGTCGGCGTCCAGGTAATAGCCGATCTCACTGAGGACAATCAGGTCGAATTTCTCTTCGGGCCAGTCCGCTGGTAAACGGCTTTGGCGGATTTCTGCGTGGTCGAACGGACTCAACCGCGTGCGCGCCAGTCCCACGGCTGCGGCGGCGGTGTCGCAACACAATAGGCGGTCGCAGCGACTGGCCAGTTCCGCGCTCAATTCACCGTTGGCGCAGCCCGGCTCGAAGATCGCGCGGTAACGGGGCCGGGGCAGGGCGGCGAGGGTGATCGCGCGTTTGCGTTGTTCGTACCAGCGTTGGCGAAACGCCCAGGGATCATCGTTGCCGGCGTACAAACCGTCGAAATAACGATCCTCGACGCTCATACAAACACCACTTCGAACGGTTGCAGCAAGCGATCCAGCACGTAGGGCGCGAGCACCGGCGGCAGGCCGACCCGCGGATCGCCCTCCAACTGACTGGCGAAGGCGTGAATCGCGTGGCGCTTGCGGGCAACCAGGTGCGGATCGAGCAGAATCTTGCGGGCGCGATGCCAGGGCACAAAGCTGTCTTCCGGGGCTGCCCAGTGCCAGGTCCAGACCGGTAATTCATACAGGGTTGCACCGACCCGTTTTGCCGCGTCGGCACTGGCGCGCCCCACGGCTTCATGATCGCAATGGCCGTCCTCGCGCCACGTGGTGAAAACCACGTCGTTGGGCCGCAAGTGACGCTCGATGAACGCGCCAAGTTCTTCTTCCCGCGCCGCCACTTGGCTATCCGCGAAGCCTGCGCGCAGCCATTTCAAGCTGTGCAGCGGCAAGCCGAGTCGGTGCAGGGCCTCGGCCGATTCCTGCGGACGCACGGCACTCAGGCGCTCCACGGACCAACGACGGGAACCGGGGTGACTGGCACTGCCATCGGTCACCGAGATCAGTTGCAACGGCCGGTCAGCGGCGGCGAGCAATTGCAGGAAACCACCGCAGCCGAGGACTTCGTCGTCCGGGTGCGGGGCGATGATCACGGCGCGGGAGCCTTCGGGCACCAGCTCGAGAATGTCGATCACCGGCAATTGCGCCAGATGATGGGAGGTTTGCCACAGGTGCAGGGGCGTGCCCTGGCCGACGATAGGGTTGGTTTTCATAGCGTCCATGCCTCGTTGATGACTTTCAAACCGAGGGCGGCGAGATCCCGTTCGGCATGGCTTTGACGTAGGAACACCGGCAGATCGGCGATCAGTTGGGCGAACTGCCGGTCCTTGCAATAGGGGCCGGCGCCGAGGGCGTGGCCGACGTGTTGGATCACAAGTTCGGTGCTGTGCTCGACGACGGAACGGGCGCGACGGGCCAGAAGTTCTGCATCGTCCAGCGGCGCCGCATCAATGGCCAGCGCGCTAACCCGTAGCACTTCGGCAGCGGCATGTAAGGCGCTGTCCACCGCCCCGAGATGCGCCAAGGCATGCGGTTCCTGGCGTTGCGCGCAGTGGCGGCGCAAGCGTTCGGCGATGCTCTGGGCGGCGCCGTACCAGCAGGCGGCAATCCCGATTCCGCCTTGCCAGAAACCCGGTCGCTGCAAGTAATCGCCAGGGTTGCCGATGGCTTGCGCCTCGGCTCCTTCAAACAACACTTCGACGCTACCGGTGGCGCCCATGCCCACCGCTTGCCAGCCGTCATGGGTGACGTTCACACCCGGTTGATCCTGCGCCACCGCGACCAATTGCTGCCGATCCTGCTCATCCCACGCCGTGAGCAGGGCATGGCTGAGCACCGCGGCGCCCGAGCACCAGGCCTTGCGCCCGTTGAGCAGCACCATGTGCCCCGACGGACTGACCCGAACCCTGGCTTGCGGTGGTTCGGCGGCCCACATGCCCCAGGTGCTGCCGGGCGTCGGCGAGCCACCGAGTTGCTGGATGATCGCCAGCGCGTCGGTATGGCCCTCGTACAACTTGCACAACCCAAGGTCGTGGCCACCGACCTCGGCCAGCCGCTGAAAGCGTTCCAGCGTCTGGCCGTTTCCCGGCAGCGGCAGCTGATCGAGACCAGCCTCCACCAACGCCTGCAAGCAGCGGCCTAGCGCCTGTGTGTCGGCGTAGTGCGGTGGCGATTGTTGGAGAAACGCTTGAAGGTCCATTTCACTCTTCTTCCTCATGCTGCAATTCGAACAGCAGCAGCGAGCGGCCGGTAACCGAATATTCATGGCCGAACTCGAAGCGCTCCTGACCGCGAATCGACGGTTGATTGGTGTCGATCATGCAGGTCCAGAAACCGCCGTCCGGCACTTCCGGCAAGGTGAAATTGACGATGTCGTGGTGCGCATTGACCACTAGCAGCAAGGTCGCATCGCCACCCTTGCGGCGGATGCCGGTTTCCTGAGCGCGACCATCGAGCAGCATGCCAAGGCAGCGACCGTGGCCTTCCTGCCATTGTTCGATGGACATCTCGCTGCCATCCGGAGCCAGCCAAGTGACATCTTTTACACCGATGTCCTCGTTGTAATTGCCCACCAGGAACCGCCCACGACGCAGGATCGGGTAGGCCAGGCGCAACTTGATCAGGCGTTTGACGAACTTGAGCAACGCCTTGCCGTCATCGCTCAGGTCCCAGTTGACCCAACCGATCTCGCTGTCCTGGCAATAGGCGTTGTTGTTGCCTTCCTGGGTGCGGGCGAATTCGTCGCCGGCTACCAACATCGGTGTGCCTTGGGACAGCAGCAGCGTGGCGAAGAAGTTGCGCATCTGCCGTTGGCGCAGTGCGTTGATCTCAGGATCATCAGTCGGGCCTTCGACACCGTGGTTCCAGGACAGGTTGTTGTTGCTGCCGTCCTGGTTGTTTTCGTCGTTGGCTTCGTTGTGTTTGTCGTTGTACGACACCAGGTCGTTGAGGGTGAAACCGTCGTGGGCGGTGATGAAATTCAACGACGAATATGGACGCCGTCCGCGCTGGTTGAACATCTCGCCGGAGGCAGTCATGCGACTGGCGAAGTCCGCCAATTGGCCGTCATCGCCTTTCCAGAACGCGCGCACGGTGTCGCGGAACTTGTCGTTCCACTCGACCCAGCCCGGCGGAAATCCACCGACCTGATAACCGCCGGGGCCGCAGTCCCAGGGCTCGGCAATCATTTTCACCTGACGCAAGACCGGGTCCTGGCGACAGGCAACGAGGAAGCTGTGGCGCTCGTCGAAACCGTCGTGGTAACGCCCGAGAATGGTCGCCAAGTCGAAGCGGAAGCCGTCCACGTGCATTTCCGTGGCCCAGTAGCGCAGCGAGTCGGTGACCATTTGCAGCACGCACGGGTGACTCAAATCCAGGGTGTTGCCGGTGCCGGAATCGTTGATGTAGAAGCGCTTGTCGTCGGGCTGCAAGCGGTAGTAAGAGGCGTTGTCGATGCCGCGCATCGACAGGGTCGGGCCTTGTTCGTTGCCCTCGGCGGTGTGGTTGTAGACGACGTCGAGGATCACCTCGAGGCCGGCCTCGTGCAGGAGCTTGACCATTCCCTTGAACTCGGCGATCTTGCCGCTGGCCAGGTAGCGCGGGTCGGGGGCGAAGAAGGCGATGCTGTTGTAGCCCCAGTAATTGGTCATGCCTTTGTGCAATAGGTGCTGGTCGTTGACGAACGCGTGGATCGGTAGCAATTCCACGGTCGACACGCCGAGCTTGCGGATGTGTTCGAGCAGGTCATCGACCATCAACCCGGCGAAGGTGCCACGCACGTTCTCGGGGACGGAGGGATGACGCATGCTGATGCCGCGCACGTGAGTCTCATAAATGATTGTTTTGTCCCACGGCACGCTGACCCGATGATCGTGGCCCCAGGTGTGGGCCGGGTCGATGACTTTGCATTTCGGCACAAACGGTGCGCTGTCCCGTTCATCGAAACTGAGGTCGGCGTCGGGGTGGCCGATGGTGTAGCCGAACAGCGCTTCGGACCATTTCAACTGGCCGACCAATTGTTTGGCGTAGGGATCGATGAGCAATTTGTTGTGGTTGAAGCGATGGCCGTTGGCCGGGTCATACGCGCCGTAGACCCGGTAGCCGTAGATCAGCCCCGGATGCGCGTCCGGCAGGTAGCCGTGGTAGATCTCGTCGGTGTATTCCGGCAGCTCGATGCGCTCCAGTTCCACTTCACCGGCATCGTCGAAGATGCACAGTTCGACCTTGGTGGCGTTGGCGGAAAACAGTGCGAAGTTGACTCCCAGGCCATCCCAGGTCGCGCCCAGCGGGAAGGGCAAGCCTTCACGGATTCGCGAGGCCTCGGCGTGAGGCTCTGGCGCGGCTTTCTTTGGACTGGTCATAGATGCTCCTGCAAATGGGGGAAACGAATACGAGTGGTGCTACGCAATCCTGTAGGAGTGGGCTTGCTCGCGAAAGCGGTGTTCCAGGCCCTGAATTTGCGTCAGGTGTACCGGCCTCTTCGCGAGCAAGCCCGCTCTCACATGGAGTGCGGTGTTCTTTTTCAGGGCGAGCGCGCCCACGGTGGCGAGTGGGCTCGCCACGAGTTCAATCAGGACGAAGGCGTTAAGCGTCAGACCGCAGGCGGTTTTTTCCCGGCGCGCGGTTTCTTCTCGGCGGCTTTTTCGCCCGGTGGCGTTACTTTTGCCGCCGTTGCGGCAGGTTTGGCTTTGGTTTTAGCCGCCGGTGCCGGGGCTTTACCGTTGAGTTTGTCTTCTGCCTTGCCAGCGGCCGGTTTGGCGGCGGAGGTCTTGCCAGCGGCAGCCTTGGGCGACTTCTTGGGCGCCAGGGCTTCAGCTTCGGCCAGTTTGCGTGCCATCTCCCAATGGCGGCTTTCCTCGCCAACGGGCTTGCCTTCCGATTCCCAGATTTGATAGGCGAACTCGCGGATGCGTTTATCGTCGGTACTCATCGCAATGCTCCTGAACTGAACTCAAGTGTGGATAGTTTGGATAAAGAGATTGACCGGGAAATCCCCCAGCGCGGCGCTGATGTTCAGCTCCCTGTTTTTTGTGACTGCTGTGTTTGAAAAAAGTCCCTTCAGGTTTTCGCCCGGGGCGGCGAACGGTAATTTGACCCGCGTATCGCCCCACAGCAGCGCGTTGACCTGAGGTTCGGCACTGTTTTCCAGCAATCCGGCACACCGTATCGGTACGATCACGATGACGCGTTTTCCTGTCAGCGAGCGGGTAAACGCCAGCACTCGCTGCGCCTCGCTGCCGAGTACTTCAAGGGCTTGATACGTCCCTTGGCGAAACAGCTCGGCATGCTCGGCGCGCAGGTTCAACGTACCGGAGATCAGGCGTTGCTTGATGCGCCCGTCGCGCCAGTTCGCCAACAGCTCGGGCAAGTCCAGTGGCACTTGCAGAGACTGCTGACGACTGACGTAATCCACCGGCCGGCGGTTGTCCGGATCGACCAGGGTAAAGTCCCAAAAGTCGTCGCCCTGATAGAGGTCCGGCACCCCTGGCACTGTCATGCGCAGCAAGGTTTGCGCCAAACCATTCAACGCGCCCGGCGCGGCAATCGCCTGGGCGGCTTCACCGAGGGCCGAACGCAACGGCTGACCTTCGGGGCTGAGCAACAGACGATTGAGGAAGGCCTCGCAAGCCTGTTCGTAAGCGTCGTTCGGCGCGCTCCAGCTGCTTTGCAACTTGGCCTCGCGCAGGGCTTTTTGCTGCCATTGCCACAGGCGTTTAGCATAGTCCGCAAGCGCCGTTTGATCGACGCTACACAAGGTCAGCGGCCAACTGCCGAGGATCGCTTGATAGAGAATCAACTCGTCACCTGCCGAAGGTGCGCTGTCGTCGGTGCGCAGTTCGCGGGCCAGGGTTCGCCAGTGTTCGACGTGTTCGACGTACCAGCCGCTGCGTTCGCTCAACACCGCGAGCCGTGCGCGGGTGTCTTCGCCGCGCTTGTGGTCGTGGGTCGCGGTGGCCAGCAAATTGTTGGGGAATGCTTTGAAGCGTTGTAGGCAGGCTTGGTGGAAGTCACTGACCGGCGCACTGAACTGTTCGGTGCTGAACCCCACGTCATTGCGTGACAGCAACACCGCCGAGCGATAGAACGCGGTGTCTTCCACTGCCTTTGCTGCGGCCGGCGACGTCAGTTGCTGAAAGCGCACGCAAGCGTGTTTGAGGATCTTGCGTTGACGACCCACCGGGCGTTTGCGCCAGGGCTCGCCGCCGAGCCAGCCGGCCAGGCAATCGAGCACCGGCCAGTCGGCCTCACCCAGGGTCTGGCGCGCACCGTCCATGGCCTGTTGAAAAAACACATCGTCTTCAGCGCAGCGTCCACGAGGACTGATATAGGTTCGGTACACCGGGAAGTGCACGATCAATTCCTGCAACGCCCGCCGGATCGCGCCGAGGGTCAGGTCGCGGGTCATCAGGTCATCCCGGGCGACTTGCAGCAAGGCTTGGGCGACGCTTTCGAAATCCCCGGCCAGCGAACCGTTGAGGATCTGCTGCCGCGCCAATCGCGCTTCCTGGATGAACTCGGCGGGCCGTTCGCTGTGGCGGCTCCACAGTTCACCCAAGGTTTCGGCACCTGCCGGATCATGTTGCAGCAGCGACAACTGGTTCATGAATTCATAACCGGTGGTGCCATCCACCGACCAGTCGCGGTGCAGGGTTTCGCCTTCGCCGAGGATCTTCTCGACGTAGATCGGCAAGTGCCGTTGCGGTGACAGACTGTCGACCCGACGACGCAGTTTGCGGCAATAACCCCGTGGGTCGGCGAGGCCGTCGATGTGGTCGATGCGCAAACCGTCCACCAGGCCTTCGGCAATCAGCTCGAAGATTTTCGCGTGGGTGGCTTCGAACACTGCCGGGCGCTCGACGCGCAAACCGCCGAGTTCGTTGACATCGAAAAAGCGCCGCCAGTTGATGTCATCCGCCGCCGTGCGCCAACTGGCCAGACGATAACTCTGGCGCTCCAGCAGGTTGTGCAGGTTCTGGAAACCTTCCGGGTTGAGCGAGTCGTAGGCGCCGAGCTGCTGCTCGATGGCGTGCAGTATCGCCGGATCACCGGCCAGTTCTCGTAGTTCCTCTTGCAGAGGAATTGCCAGGCCGTGGGCGTCGGTCTGGTAGCTCAGGGCGGCGAAGCGGTCGGCGAGAAACTTCAGTTGTTCGGTTTGTTCGGCGTTCAGTCGTTCGTCAGGCTTGAGCAGTTCGCCGTAGTTAGCCGGGCAGATCGGAAAGTGATGGTCGTAGTGCTCGACATAAAACGCGCCGTGTCCGGCATCGAAACGCAGGGGCAGGGTGCCGTCCTGCAACGCGACGCCGTAGTCGCTACCCAGGAATGGCAGCAGTAACTGGCCTTCCATCAGCGGGTCGGGTGAATGCCACTGGATGTCGAAAAACTCGCCGTAGGGACTCAAGCGTCCCCATTCCAGCAAGTCCAGCCACCACGGGTTGTCACTGCCGCCGACGGCCATGTGGTTGGAGACGATGTCGAGGATCAGGCCCATCTGTTGCTGGCGCAGCGCATTGACCAGCCGCCGCAATGCCGCTTCGCCGCCCAGCTCCGGGTTGACGGTAGTCGGGTCCACCACGTCGTAGCCGTGCATGGAACCGGCCCGGGCGCTGAGCAGCGGCGAGGCGTAGACATGGCTGATGCCCAGGCTGGCAAAGTACGGCACCAATGGCACCGCATCGTCGAGGGTAAAGCCTTTATGAAATTGCAGCCGCAGGGTCGCCCGCAGCGGTTGGATAAACGCTTGATTCATTGGTCACGCTCACCCGCCTGAAGTCGCGCGCAGGCGAGCAGTTCAAGGCGTCGGGCGGCGTCCGGGTCATCGAGCAAGGCTTCACTGTTGCCGGGCAGGCGCCGCGACCAGTTGGGGTGCGTGTCGGTGGTGCCGGGCAGGTTGGCTTGCTGCTCGATGCCGAGGGCATCTTCCAGCGGCAGCAATACCAGCGGCGCCCGGGTATGGCCAAGGAAGCGAATCGCGGCGTCGAGCACCTGATCGGTTTCGTGGTGTTCTTCACGGAAATTCTGCGGATCTTCGCTCAACACCCGGCGCAAGCCTTCGCGCTCGCGTTCGCGGTGATGCCGCCACTCGATCTCGCTGTTGGCGTCGATCAGGCCAAGCCGGGAATTCCAGTCGATGTCGTGACCGTGCCACCAGCCGTTGATCGTTGGCAAATCGTGAGTGCTGGTGGTCGCGAGGGCGTTGTCCGGCCAGTCGAGGATCGGTTTGAAATGGGTGTTGTCTTGTTCAAACAGCAACACGCGCATGCCGAGGATCGCGCGGGCGATGAGTTTTTCCCGCAGGCCGTCGGCCACCGTGCCGAGGTCTTCGCCGAGGACAATCGCCTGATGCCGATGGGATTCGAGGGTCAGCAAACGCAGCAAGTCGTCCACCGGGTAATACAGATAAGCGCCGTCGGCGGGCGGCGCATCGTTTGGGATCACCCACAATCGTTGCAGGCCCATCACGTGGTCGATCCGCAGACCTCCGGCGTGGGCGAAATTGGCGCGCAGCATTTCGATGAATGCGCGAAAGCCGTTGCGTACCAAGCCTTCCGGGGAAAACGCGGAAATCCCCCAGCCCTGGCCGGAACGGTTGAGGATGTCCGGCGGTGCACCCACGGTCAGCGACGCGAGCAGTTCGTCCTGACGGCTCCAGGCCTGGCTACCACCGCCGTCGGCGCCAACCGCCAAGTCAGCCACCAGCCCGATGCCCATGCCCGCGCTGACAGCTGCGGTTTGGGCCCGCGCCAGGCAGCGGTCGATCAGCCATTGGCAGAAGGCGAAGAAGCCGATGCGTCCGGAGTTTTCCTCGGCGAAGTCGGCGAGGGCGGCGCTGCGCGGGTCTTGCCATTGTTCGGGCCAGTGGCGCCAGTCCAGGTCTTCACCGCGGGCGGCGCGGGCCTCTTGAATGGCTTCGAAACGGCAATGGTTTTCCAGGGCTTCGCCGCCGGCATGGCGGAAGCTGCTGAAGTCTTCGTGCAGCGGATGTTCGCCCTGGACGAACCCTTCGTAGAGCGCTTGCAACAGCTGATGTTTGACTTCGGCAGCGACCGGCCAGTCGATCAGGGGCAGGGCTTCCAGGTGTTGCAGTTGTTCGGCCAACCCGGTGGCGTCAATCGCATCGCGCAAGGCGCGTTCACCGAGGATCGCTCCCGGTGCGGCGTAGAGGCTGTTGAGGAATAAACGGCTGGACGGTGAATACGGGCTGTAACGATGGGTGTCGCTGCTGAACATCGCGTGCATCGGGCTGATGGCCAATGCCTCGGCACCGCGTTCACCGGCGACACGGGCCAGGTCTTCAAGGGCTTGGGTATCGCCGAAGCCGCCATCGCCGGTGCGGCGCAACGAATACAACTGCACGCTCAGGCCCCAGGTGCGCGGGATCGGGCTGTCGACTGCATCGCCGACGCTGTAGCAGCGCTCGGGGGCCACGGCCAGGGTGAAGGATTGTCCGTCGATGCTGACGTGTTGATAGCCAACCGGGATCAAGCCCGGCAGGATCGCTTCGGCATCGAGTTTCAGGTGCAGGCGCGAACCGTCTTCGAGATGGATTTCGCACGGCGTTTCAGGTTCGAAATAGCGGCTCAGGTCGAGGCCAGCGCCGATGTCGGCGGTGATCAGCGGCGGCAGGAAACGGGTCTGTTGCACCTGCTGCAATTGCAGCAGGCTGGCGTCGATTTCCTGGGCGCTGCCGGCCGGATGACCGAGCCCGGTCAGTACCGAGCGCAGCACCGCAGGGGCGACTTTTTGCGGACGGCCGTTGGCGTCGATCCAGTCGACTGCCAGGCCAGCACGGCTGGCCAGTATTTCCAATTGCGCATCGCTCATAGGCGCTCTCCATCCGGGGGTAGCAAAGGGGTTGCGGCCGTGAGGCTGACTAGGGCGCTATACGGTGCGAGATTGCTCTGGTGCAACAGGTCGGACGCGGGTGGGTGTTCGAACAGCAGCAAAGCATCGGCCTGTGATAGGTGGACCACAGGCGCTGCGCTGAGGTTCAGGTCGATGCGCAGCAGACTGCCGTCGCCCAGTCGCCAGCGCGCCGTCACCGCACCTTCGGCCAGCACCTCGGCGCCCAGGGCTTGAGCGCCGGGCAAGTGCGGCGAGATGTGCCGATGACGCAGTTGCAGCAATTGCCGGTAAAGGTCGTGCATCGCCTGCTGCGCCGGGTCGCCAGCGTGCCTGGGCTGCGACGCTTCGAAGGTCTGCGGCGCATTCGGGTCGGGGATCTGTGCGCGTTTGACAGGATCTTTGAAGGCGCTGAATGCGGCGAACTCGTTGCGTCGACCTTCGCGCACCAATTCGGCCAGTTCGCCGTGGTGGCTGGTGAAAAACAGGAAGGGCTGCTCGGCGGCGAACTCGTCCCCCATGAACATCAGCGGAATCATCGGCGACAACAGCAGCAACGCGGTGGCGGCTTTCAACGCCTCGGGATGCGCCAGTTGATGCAACCGTTCGCCAAAGGCGCGATTGCCGATCTGGTCGTGGTTTTGCAGAAACAGCACAAACGCGCTCGGCGGCAAGTGGCCGCTGGGCTCACCGCGCGGCGTTCCGTGGCGGGTGATGTGGCCCTGGAACACGAAACCCTGGCTCAGGCAACGCGCCAGTTGCTCGGTAGGGTTTTGAGCATAGTCGGCGTAATAGGCGTCGGTTTCGCCGGTCAGCAGAACGTGCAGGGCGTTGTGGCCGTCGTCGTTCCACTGCGCATCGAAACCTTGCTCCAGCAGGCTGGCCTGGTTGTGTTCGTTTTCCACGGTCAGCCACACGTGTCGGCGCGGGTCGGTCTGATGGCGTACCCGTTGCGCCAGCTCTTGCAGAAAGTCCGGGTCTTCGATGGCGTGCACCGCGTCCAGGCGCAATCCGTCGAAGCGGTACTCCAACAACCACATCAGCGCGTTATCAATGAAGAAGTCCCGCACCTCGCGTCGGCGGAAGTCGATGGCCGCGCCCCATGGGGTGTGTTTGTCCTCGCGGAAAAAGCCCTTGGCGTAGCGATGCAGGTAATTGCCGTCGGGGCCGAAGTGGTTGTAGACCACGTCGAGAATCACCGCCAGGCCATGGCCGTGGGCCGTGTCGATCAGGTGTTTGAGTTGTTCGGGGGAGCCGTAGGAGGCTTGGGGCGCGTAGGGCAGAACCCCGTCGTAGCCCCAATTGCGCTCACCGGGGAATTGCGCCAGTGGCATTAGTTCGATCGCGGTGATGCCCAGTTCGACAAGGCGCGTCAGGTGTTGCTCGACTTCACTGAAACCGCCGAGGGCTCCGACGTGCAGTTCGTAGATCACCGCTTCATTCCACGGCCGACCTTGCCAGGCGGCGTGTTGCCAGTGGTAGGCGAGGGGATCGACCACCACGCTGTGGCGGTCGAGGTCCCCGGCCTGGGCGCGGGAGGCCGGGTCGGGCACCTCCAGTTCACCATCGATGTTGTAGCGGTAACGCGTGCCGGCCGGGCAACGGGTCTTGATCACGAACCAGCCGTTGGCCTGGGGCAGCAGCGGCAAGGATTGCCCGTTTTCCAGTTCGACACTGACGTAAAACGCATCTGGCGCCCACAAGGCAAAACGCGTGTGTTCTGCGTCCAGCATGATTGCGCCGTGGGGCCAGGTCTCAAGAGTCCGTAACGGCATCGTTGAAAACCTCGTGTTATTTGTGACCCGATTTACCCAGGGCTTTAGCCACCAATTGTTCGTAGAGTTCGGCGTAGGGTTCGACCGCTTTGCACCAGTTGAACGGCGCAGCCATGGCGCGGCAACGCATGGCGTGCAGCAGGTCGGGGAAGGCGAAGACCTTGAATGCGCGGCCCACAGCTTCGCGGTAACTCTCAACGGTGGATTCGTCGAACAGGAAACCGGTCACGCCGTTTTCGATGGTGTCGGCCAGGCCGCCGGTATTCCGTGCCACCGGCAACGAGCCGAAGCGCTGGGCGTACATCTGGCTCAAACCGCAAGGTTCGTAACGCGAAGGCATCAACAGGAAATCGCTGCCGGCGAACATGCGGCGGGCGTCGGTTTCATTGAAGCCGATGCGCACGCCAACCTGGCCAGGGAAGCGCAGGGCCAGCACCCGCATGGCTTGTTCTTCTTCCGGTTCGCCACGGCCGATGATTGCGATCTGGCCGCCGTTTTCGACAATGAATTCGGCCACGGCTTCGGTAAGGTCCAGACCTTTCTGGTAGACAAGGCGCGATACCACGGCGAACAGCGGACCTTCGGATGCTTCCAGGCCGAACAGCTCGCGCACGTGAGCGGCGTTGACGGCTTTACCGTCCCAGTCGCCGATGGTGAACGGGCAGAACAGGTGCGGGTCGGTGGCGGCGTCCCAGCTCTCGTCGATGCCGTTGGGAATCCCGCTGAGCAGGCCTTGCTGGGTCTTGGCGGCAAGAAAACCGTCGAGGCCGCAGCCGAAGGCAGGCGTAGTGATTTCCTGGGCGTAGGTGGCGCTGACCGTGGTGATGTGGCTCGAATAAGCCATGCCGGCCTTGAGGAACGACATCTTGCCGTAGAACTCCATGCCTTCCTGTTGCAGTGCGTGCATCGGGATGCCCAGTTCCGGGCAAGAGCCGAGGCTGGTGACGCCCTGATAGGCCAGGTTATGGATGGTGAATAGGGTTGGTGTGCGCTGCCCGCGCCAGTGCATATACGCAGGGGCCAGGCCGGCTGGCCAGTCATGGGCGTGCACCAGGTCCGGGCACCAGTGGATTTGCGCGAGGTTGGCGGCGATATCGGCAGCGGCCAGCCCCAGACGGGCGAAACGGATGTGGTTGTCCGGCCAGTCGCGGCCGTTGTTGGCGCCATAAGGCGAGCCTTCGCGCTCGTAGAGTTCGGGGCAGATCAACACGTAGATGACCAGGCCATCAGGCATGTCCATGCGCCCGATCTTGCAGGGCGGCAATGCGGCATGACCGCCGAGTTCACCAATGATGTGGATCGGATTTTCGCTGTGCAGCACTTGCGGATAACCGGGGATCAGCACACGAACGTCGTGCAAATGAGCCATGGCTCGCGGCAGCGCAGCGGAGACGTCACCCAAGCCACCGGTTTTCACCAGGTCGGCGATTTCCGAGGTCACGAACAAGACTTTCTTCTTGTTGGGATTCTGACTGGCGACCGGTACAAGTGCCTTGGGGATGCTGATTGCCTTGCTGCTCGGGGCATTCACGGCGCTCGATTCGCCGACCTGCTGATGAGCACGTTCTCCCTGAATATCTAAAGCCGCACTGATCATATGAATCTCCCGTGTTGTTGATCTAATTCTAGGTCTGGCACAAACGGTGTTCGTGGCCAAATCCTGTGGCCGGGCGCAAACGCGCTACGCATCGGTGAGCAAACGCTGCCAATACGCTAAAGCACAAAGGCTGGAGGGGCTGTTGCAAGGATTGCACCAGTCGGAACGCACCTGTCTCTAAGAGGACTCTTCGCTACAGGTAAAAGTTTCGACTTTTTTCCGCTTTGTGACCGACCGGTTTCGACCCGCGAAATCAGTCTAGGCCAGAACTTAGAGCGTCACAGGCCAGATGGCAAAATTGTTCGACAATCGGTTTAAAGAGGTACGGACGTACCGACTTGGAGGGCAAACGCACCGACGAAGTGCAGGTTTATTTTTGATCGCGGGCCAAAATGTCACGTGGGAGACACATGAGTGTGCGAAGGGGAAATGGGGTTTTGCACTGTTGTGGTGCGCAGGGTTTGAGGGGTGTGGTGATTGTCAGGGCCTCATCGCGAGCAGGCTCGCTCCCACAGGGGAAGTGTTGTGGACGCACATTTTGTGTACACCCTAGATCCCTGTGGGAGCGAGCTTGCTCGCGATGAACGATGACGCGGTTTCAGCTCAATAAACGAATCGGCGCGCCCGCCGCCCAGGCCTGAACATCCTCGATCATCTGCGAAAAGAACTGCTGGTAATTCTGCCGGCTGACATACCCGACATGCGGTGTGGCCAGCACGTTGTCCAGCGTGCGGAACGGATGCATTTCGGGCAACGGCTCCTGCTCGAACACATCCAGCGCTGCGCCCGCCAGGCGCTTCTTCTGCAGTGCCTTGATCAGTGCCGTTTCATCGACAATCGGCCCGCGTGCGGTGTTGACCAGCAGCGCCGTGGGTTTCATCCAGTCCAGCGCCTGGGCATCAACGATCCCGCTGCTGCGCTCGCTGAGCACCAGGTGTACCGACAGCACATCGGCTTGTTCGAACAGTTCCTGCTTGCTGACGTAGCTCACGCCGGATTCGGCGGCTCGTTCGGCGGTGAGGTTTTCGCTCCAGGCGATCACCCGCATGCCGAAGACCTGACCGAACTGCGCCACGCGTTTGCCGATGCTGCCCAGACCGAGAATCGCCAAGGTCTTGCCGTGCAGGTCGCCGCCCAAGCCTTGCTGCCAAAGACCGGCACGCAGGGCATTGGCTTCGACCATCAGGTTGCGGGTCGCGGCCATGATCAGCGCCCAAGTCAGTTCCGGGGCGGCGTGCTTGTAACTGTCGGTGCCGCTGACCTGAATGCCCAGCGCAGCAGCGGCTTTCAGATCCAGCGCCGCGTTGCGCATACCGCCGGTGACCAGCAGCTTGAGTTTGGGCAGGCGGCGCAGCAGGTCTTCGTCGAAGCGCGTGCGCTCACGCATCACGCAAATCACCTCGAACGCGCCCAGGCGTTCGACCAGTGCGTCGTTGTCGGCCGGGTAGTCATGGATAAAGTTCACCTCGCCGATGCTGTCCAGCACCGACCAGTCCACCACGCCGCTGGCCACGTCCTGCCAGTCATCGATCACCGCAATCTGCACAGCCATCAGCCTTACCTCATCAACGAACAGGGTTGGTTTTGTTCAGCCAGTCGAGCAGGGCCTGATGAAATTGCGTCGGCTCTTCCATCTGCGGTGCGTGGCCCATGCCCGGGAATTCCACCAGGGTCGAGTGTGGAATCAGTTTTGCCACTTGCTTGCCGAGCACGTCGTAGTGACCGAGCTTCGCCTTGACCTCGGGGGTGGCGATGTCGCTGCCGATGGCCGTGGTGTCGGAGGTGCCGATCAGCAGCAAGGTCGGCATTTTCAGGTCCTTGAACTCGTAGAACACTGGCTGGGTGAAGATCATGTCGTAGATCAGCGCCGAGTTCCACGCCACTTGTTTATGCCCCGGGCCTTTGTTCAGGCCGGCGAGCATGTCGACCCAGCGATCGAACTCCGGCTTCCAGCGCCCGGCGTAATAGGTGTTGCGTTCATAGGTGCGGATCCCGTCGGCGGTGACTTTCAGCTCCCGTTCATACCATTGATCGACGGTGCGATACGGTACGCCGAGGGCTTTCCAGTCTTCCAGGCCGATGGGATTGACCAGCGCCAATTGCTCGACTTGTTCCGGGTATTGCAGCGCATAACGGGTGGCGAGCATGCCGCCGGTGGAGTGCCCGACCAAGGTGGCCTTCTGGATGCCCAGGGCCTTGAGTAGCTTCTGGGTGTTGGTCGCCAGTTGCTGGAATGTGTATTGGTAATTGTCTGGTTTGCTGGAGGTGCAGAAGCCTATCTGGTCCGGGGCGATCACTCGGTAGCCGGCCTCGCTCAGGGCCTTGATCGAACTGTCCCAGGTCGCGCCGCAGAAATTCTTGCCATGCATCAGCACCACACTGCGCCCGTTGGCCTTGCCATGGGCGGCGACGTCCATGTAACCCATTTGCAGGGATTTACCCTGGGACTGGAAGGCAAAATGCTTGACCGTGTAGGGATACTCGAAGCCCTGGAGTTCCGGTCCATATTCCGGACCTTCGGCGTGAGCCAGGATGGGTAGAGTGGCGGTCAGCAGCAGGCAGGGCAGCCAGCGTGAGAGGGTCATAGAAGAACTCCGTGGGAAATCTGCGGATGCTGGAAGGGCACGATTAGGGTGACATTAATAACAGGCAATGACTCAATGCCGGTCAGCCAATGCAATCCATGTGGGAGCGGGCTTGCTCGCGAAGAGGCCGGCAGCTTCAAAATAAATGTTGGCTGATACACAGCTTTCGCGAGCAAGCTCGCTCCCACAGTTTTTAACCCATCCAGCCGAGTGTTATCAGGGCCAGCACCGCATAACGGGCGCCTTTGGCGAGGCTCACGATCAGCAGGAATCGCCCCAGGGGCTCACGCATGACGCCAGCCACCAGGGTTAGCGGATCACCGATCACAGGCACCCAACTGAGCAGCAACGACCAATGACCGTAGCGCTGATAATGCTTTCGGGCCGTTTCAAGATGCCGGGGGCTGACCGGAAACCAGCGCCGCTCGCGAAAGCGCTCGATGCCACGTCCCAGCCACCAGTTCAGCAATGAGCCGAGGACATTGCCCAGGGTCGCGACCGCCAACAGTGCCCAGATCCAGTAACGATCGCTGATTAACAACCCCACCAGCACCGCTTCGGACTGCAACGGCAGCAGCGTCGCCGCACCGAACGCCGCAAAAAAGCCCGATGTACGCGCCGAACATCAATGGGCGGGGTAGTCCGCCACCACCACGTCGGTGCCGGTCTTGGTCAGGCCGATGACTTGATAGGCGTCGCTCATGCCATCCATTTCCATACCGGGCGAGCCCATCGGCATGCCGGGAGCCGCCACACCCAGCAGATCGTCACGCTTGCTCAGGGCCAGCACTTGCTCGGCCGGCACATGACCCTCGACGAACTTGCCGTTGATCAGCGCCGTGTGGCAGGACGCCAGGCGTGGCGGCACGCCGTGCTGCTGCTTGAACTCGCTCATGTTTGCTTCGACGTGATCCTCGACCTTGAAGCCGTTGGCTTCGAGGTGGCTGATCCATTTTTTGCAGCAACTACAATTGGCATCACGGTGCACTTCGATGGGGATCAGATCGGCGGCCTGGGCCAGGGAGGAGATAAACAGGGCGCTCAGGGCGATCAGACGCAGATGGGTTCGCATGGGAGGATCTCGACTCGGAGGGCGGTCCAAAAAAGAGGCATTTTGACTACTTTAACCAACAAAGAGGGGCGAGAGTGTTTCGAAGTAATGCAGGATGGTGTGATGTACGAGGCTTTCTGTGGCGAGGGAGCTTGCTCCCGTTCGGCGGCGCAGCCGTCGCAAGATCTGAGTGCAGGATCTGTCTGAAGAGGGGCCGCTTCGCAGCCCAGCGGGAGCAAGCTCCCTCGCCACAGGGAGCTTCGTCAGTCAGCTAAAGGGTTAACGAACCTTGAACCGCCCCATGATCGCGCTCACCCGGCTATTCGCTTCCAGCAACTGCTGAGTGTTGAGTTCACTGGCATGACCGCTTTTAACCAACTCATCAACCATATGGCGGATCTGTACCATGCTGCGGTTGATCTCTTCGGTCACGGCGCTTTGCTGCTCGGCGGCGGTCGCAATCTGGGTGCTCAGGCTGTTGATATGGCTGACGGAGCCGGCCATTTCATCCAGGCCGGAGTTGACCCGCGCTGTGGCATCCGCAGCGGATTGGCAGCTGGCCTGGGTGTTTTCCATGGCCGCCACCGAAGAGCTCACGCCTTGGGTCAGGCGTTTGAGCATTTCGTTGATTTCCGAGGTGCTGGCCTGGGTCCGGGCGGCGAGGGCGCGGACTTCATCGGCCACCACCGCAAAGCCCCGGCCCTGTTCACCGGCGCGTGCCGCTTCAATTGCCGCGTTGAGCGCCAACAGGTTGGTTTGCCCGGCAATCGCGCCGATCACCCCGAGAATCTCGGTAATCCGTTGTGCGTCCTGCTGCATGTTTTCAACTTTGTGGGTGGCGCTGGCCACTTCATCAATCAGCGCCACGACACTGCTGGAAGCTTCGCCGACCACAACCCGCGAGCGATCCGCGTGTTCGCTGGCGCGCTGGGTGAAAGCAGCAGTTTCAGCAGCGTTCTGCGCAACACTGTCGGCGGTGGAGCTCATTTCGGTGATGGCAGTAACGGTCTGATCGGTTTCCGAGGCGTGACGCACCAGAATCTGACTGGTGTGCGCGGAAGTGCGTTGCAGGTTGTCCAGACCCGAAGCCATGGCGCCGGTGGCTTGGGTGACTTCGCCAATCATGTTCTGCAAGTAGATGATGAAGGCGTTGACCGAGTGGCCGATGGCGCCCAGTTCATCCTCGGCACGGATGGTGATGCGCTTTGTCAGGTCGGCATCGCCGGCAGACAGTGCATCGATGTTGGCCTTGAGGATTTTCATGCGATGAATCAGTTGGCGAATCGCGTAGATCTGCAGCAGAACCAACAGAATCACCATCGGAATCTGCAACAGGCTCAAGGTGTTCAATACATCGTCACGTTGAGCGGTGATCAGCTTGGTCGGCAGGGCAGTCGCGAGGAACCACGGCGTGCCTTCGATCGGGCGCATGAAGAAGGTGCTGGCTTCGCCGTTGTTGTCGAATTCGACCCGCTGCGCCTGGTCACGGTTTTGCAGGCCCGCCTTGACCTGGCTGGCGAACGGCGAGTTGCCGGCCAGTTCGCTGATGTTCTTCAGCACGACCGGCCCGCTGATGCGTGAGCTGTTGCTGATGATTTTGCCGTCGGCTTCGACGATCAGCATTTCGGCACCGAGGTCTTTTTCCTTGCGTGCGATCAGATCGTTGAAGAAGCCCAGGGTCACGTCGATGGTCGACACACCGTAGGCCACGCCATTTTTCTGAATGGCCATCGCGCAGTTGGTGCGCGGCTCGGCACTGGCGTCATCCTTATAGGCGGCAGCCCACGCGCACTGACCGCGCGGGGTTTGCATGCCGCCCTTGTACCAGCTCTGGTCGTAGTAGTTGGGCGCGGCGTCGCTGTTCCAGAAGGTGTTGACGGCCAGTTTGCCGGAGCTGTCACGGTGCCAGAAGGTGCTGAACTTGTTGCGTCCCGCTTCACGTTGGCCGGGCAAAGGCCAGATCCCGCCACCAAACACTTTCAGCTCGCCGTACTGGTCCACCAAACCGGGCAGCACCGTATCAATGGCGGCGCTGTCGAGCAGGGGTATGGTCTGGGTGATGCTGCGTTGCTGGGCTTGCACCTTGTTCAGTTCGCCCTGGATTTGCTCGGCAACTTCGGCAATGCGGTTGAGGGCGACCTGTTCTTCGGTATGGCGCAGTTTCGGCGCGACCAACTGGCTGATACCCACCACCGTGAGTACCGAAAGCAGCAGGATGAACAGGACCAGAAACAGCGTGTAGCGAGCCTGAATGGTACGGAATGCGGGCATGGGACCGGTCCTTGTGCTGCGTTTTTATTGTTGGGATTCGGATTTCGAAAATGGCGGGCTTCGAAGCTTTATCGGCCCGCTTGGGGTGAGCTTTAGGTACGGACGTACAAGAAAGGTGTTAGGAGGACGGATGGTGAGTAACGGTCTTGGTACAAATAAGCAGGATCAGATGGATATGACAGCGATGCCTCGGCTATACCAAAATGAAAAATATCGTGTAGGCCAATGAAACAGGGGCTTCAGTGATTTGTATCGTAAATGTACAAAAATTGTAAAAAGGCGAAATACTTGTAGGTAGGCATTCTCATCGCGCCGATACTTCCGCGCATTCATCTCGCTTAAACAAGGATTTTTTATGTCGCACGGACATTGGAATATCGTCGCGCTGTCAGGAGCACGGTCATGACTATCGGTCTGGTCGGCAACTGGACTGCCAAACCGGGAGTGCTGCTTCGCCAGGGTTCGCCCAATGCCAAACCAGTAACCCAAAGTGCCAAGGTGCGAGAGATCCTATCCATGGTGGGCACCAATCCGCTGGTGCTCGACCGGGCGAAAATGGATGCTCAATCATTGTTCAAGCAGGTCAAGGGCTTCGATCCGGAAAACATCTCGGTCAAGCAGTTAAGCAACATGAGCACCTACCTGAAGCAGAAGGGCATCATCGGCGATGTGACCGCCCTGACGTTGCTGAACGCAGGCTCCAAATTCGATAAATTCGGTGTTCCGACCGACCCCGATGCGAAGTTCAACGCCCTGGAGTACTTTGCCGTTCAACTGGATAACATCCAGACCAACAACCTCAAGGGCAACAAGTACGCTAACTACCTGGTCCCTGAGTACAAAAAAGCAATCTACGTGCTGCAGAACCTCAAGACCTACGGCGAAACCAACGGCTCGACGGTCAAGAAGAAGGACAAGTAATCTTCTGACCCGCTCAATACGTTGAACGGGCCAGAAACCGGTTGATCAGCGGTCGAGCATTTGCATCACCGCTTCCGGGTAGCGCAAGCCCGCGGTGGCGTTGGCCGGGAATATCGCTTCCAGCGCCTGCAACTCGCCAGCACTCAGTTTCACCTCCAGCGCTGCGACATTTTCCTCCAGGTATTTACGTTGCTTGGTCCCGGGAATCGGGATCAAGTAATCGCCTTGCGCCAGGACCCAGGCCAACGCCAGTTGCCCGGCAGTCACGCCTTTGTCGGCGGCCAGCGCCTCGACTTGCTGCACCAGTTGCAGGTTTTTCCCGAAGTTCTCCCCTTGAAAACGCGGACTGAAGCGGCGGTAGTCGTCAGCTGCAAAGTCGTCCGGACTTTTCAACGCACCGGTCAGAAAGCCACGGCCCAGCGGGCTGTACGGGACAAAAGCGATGCCCAGGCGCTGACACGCGGCCAGGCAACCGTTGTCTTCCTGATCGCGGCTCCACAGCGAGTATTCACTTTGCAGTGCACTGATCGGATGCACCTTGTGCGCCCGTTCAAGCGTGGCGGCCGATGCTTCGCTCAAACCCAGGTAGCGGACCTTGCCGGCCTTGATCAGCTCGGCCATCGCGCCGACGGTTTCTTCGATGGCTACTTGCGGGTCGATCCGGTGCTGATAGTACAAATCCAGGGTATCCACGCCGAGGCGCTTGAGGGTGCCGTCGATGGACTTGCGAATGTATTCCGGCCGACCGTCGACACCCCGTGCTGAGGGGTTGGCCGGGTCGCGAACGATGCCGAACTTGCTGGCGAGGAACACTTGGTCGCGCTTGCCGACGATGGCTTTGCCGATCAGTTCTTCATTGGTATGCGGGCCGTACATGTCAGCGGTGTCGAGCAGGTTAATGCCGAGCTCCAGCGCCCGGTGCAGGGTGGCGGTGGCTTCACGGGTGTCGGTGCCGGTGGTGTAGAAATCGGTCATGCCCATGCAGCCCAATCCGATGGCGCTCACTTGCGGTCCGTTCTTGCCCAGTTGACGTGTTTGCATGAGATCAGCTCCTTGAAAATGTGAGCCACCATTGTTCACCTCGACAGAAACCAGATAAACCGGCTAAAACTGCTATCACTATTCGTTATTTCTAAATAATTACCCACTGAGCCCGAACCATGGACCGTCTCAACGCCATGCGCGTGTTTACCCGGATCGTCGAACTGGGCGGTTTCGCCAAGGCTGCCGACAGCCTACAAATGCCCCGTGCCTCGGTGACCATTCTGATCAAGCAGCTTGAAGCCCATCTGGGTGTGCAACTGCTGCAGCGAACCACCCGGCAGATCAGCCTGACGCTCGACGGCGCGGCGTATTACCCACGGTGCGTGCGTTTGCTGGCGGATCTTGAGGAAGCCGAAGCGGTATTTTCCGCTGCCCGGCACAACCCCAAGGGTTTGCTGCGAGTGGATATGCCGGCGGGGATAGGGCGGTTGATCGTGATCCCTGCATTGCCGCAGTTCACTGCCAGGTACCCGTTGATCGAACTGGAAATCGGTTTGAATGACCGCACGGTAGACCTGATTCGCGAAGGTGTGGACTGCGTGCTGCGGGGTGGTTCGCCCATGGATGACTCGCTGGTGGCGCGGCCGCTGGTGATGCTGGATCAGGTGACCTGCGCCAGCCCCGAGTACTTGCAACGTCACGGCACACCCCAGTGCCTGGCCGATTTGCCGGGCCATCAGATGGTGGAGTATTTCTCTGCTACCACCGGCGCGCGCTTCGGGCTGGAGTTTGTGGTCGAGGGACAGTTGCAGCAACTCGATTTGCCCAAGCAGGTTTCGGTCAACAGCGCTGACGGTTACATGGCCGCGTGTGAGGCCGGGTATGGTTTGGTCCAGGCCCCGTACTATCACGTTGCCCGGCAACTGAAGGAAGGGCGTCTGTGCCAAGTGCTCAGCGACGCACCGCCGCCGGCCATGCCGCTTACGGCGCTGTACCCGCCACACCGCCAGTTGTCCCGGCGGGTGCGGGTATTTGTCGATTGGCTGGTTGAACTCTGTGCACAACCGGGCCAGCACTTTTACCGCAGCGAATCAGGCCGCTGAACGATTGGCCGGGGGATCGCTTGGGTGCTCCAGTGTCCGATGGATGCGTGGGGTTTCAATGGATTGCCATGTATTGCACGTGCTCGGGTTGCGTTAAGAGTAGAAGGCGTCAAGGACCCAAAAACACGAAAAATCGGCTGTAAGAAAAATGCCCGCAACAGGGCGGGCATTTGTTCAGGGCTGATTAAAAAAGCTATTTTGTCTTACACGTTGTTCAAGGGAATGGACTACCGATGTTCGTAATAACCCGGTCCGCCACGATCATAATGGCGGTCACCGTGCCAGCCTCCGTGGGGGAAAATGATACAGCCGCTCAGGGAAAGTAGAGCGATCAGGGGAATCAGCAGTGTGATTCGACGGAGCATTTCAAAATCCTCATGGTTATCGCCGCGATGAAGCCAAAACACTTCATCGTCTGTAACATGAGACTTCGTTTGCTGCCGTTCATCCCCGTACAAAGGTAGGCGCTTGGCATGCAAGCGGATACAAACCGGATACATTTCAAGGTTCAGGAACCCGCAATGACCCAATCGCAACGTTTGAAATACTCGATTCTGATCTCCCTGGTGGTCCTGGGGATCATGTTCGGCCTTTCGTATCTGCAAAATACAGGGGTCATCAGCGAGAAGCTGTTTCAGTACATCGCCATTGGCGTGGCAGTGATCGTGGTGGTGGTAAATGGCGTGATGCGCCGCAAGGTCAAGCCTTAAGCGACGCACCCGAGGCGGGTTCACCGCAGAGAATGGCAATGGCCTGCGGATGCAGGCTGTAGCTTTTGTCCGGATTGAGCGTGATCACGCCCTCAATGCACAAGCGCTTCAATACCTCCCGCACACTCAGGAAGGACAGGGGAATATCCAGGTCCAGCAAATGTGTGTGTACGCCGCGCACGCCCAGGCTGCGCTCGCTTTCTGCGGCGCTCAGCAAGGCGTCGATGACTTTCAGGCGAATCAGGCTGGTTCTCAGGCCAAAGCTCTTGAGCAGCACTCTGATTCGTTCGTTTGCGTGGCGATCAGTCCTGTGTTCGAACATTCCGGGGCCAGGATTCATGGCAATACCCTTTGACGCACGGCTACCGTCCGTTGGCAGATGCGAGTTGTACATGCAAAAAACTCCTTATCAGAGCCTGATCAGGAAGAAGTGAAGGTGCTCTCCATCATTAAGACGAATGAGCCAAGCAAATCATGAAGGCTGTAATGTAGAAAATTTGTCGATGCCATGTCGGCGGGATGTGATACGGCATCGGGCGAGTGTTTACGGCGCCTAAATTTCCTGATGATTTTTTCGTTCCTAAGGCCAGGCACATTCCGTGTAGATCGCAGGGTGTGATTTTCCTAGGCCAGGTTCGGTGTAGCTGTGTGGGCGTCAAACCGTCCCGATCCTGGTCGTCGTCTTATGCATCAGGAGCGCGCGTGATTATTAGCAGGCAGTTAACCGGGTTAAGTCTTGCAGGTGTGTTGCTGGGGCTCAGCCTTGCGGCAAACGCCCGCAGCCAGCCAGAACCTTCGGCCGTCGATATTCGCCGCACCAGTTTCGGTGTGCCGCACATTCGCGCCGAAAACGAGCGCGGGCTCGGCTACGGTATCGGCTACGCCTACGCTCAGGACAACCTGTGCCTGATGGCCAACGAGATCGTCACCGTCAACGGCGAACGATCACGGTATTTCGGCCCGGATCAATTCACGCTTGAAGAGCGCGCCAACCTGGCCAGCGACCTGTTTTTCAACTGGCTGAACACACCGCAGGCCGTAGCTGGTTTCTGGCAGGCGCAAACCCCTGAAGTACGCGATCTCATCGATGGTTATGTGGCGGGCTACAACCGCTCGCTGGCCGAGCGTCAGGCCCAGGGTTTGCCAGCGCAATGCCAAGGTGACTGGGTGCGCCCGATTGCGGCCCAGGATCTGGTGAAGCTCACGCGTCGCTTGTTGGTCGAAGGCGGCGTCGGGCAGTTTGCCGAAGCCCTGGCCGGCGCCACACCACCAGCGGCCGTCGCTCACGTGGCGAACGCTGCGCAGGCATTTCAACTGGCCGACACGCATCAGCAGCGATTTGCACTGGATCGCGGCAGTAACGCGGTGGCGATCGGCAGTGAGCGCTCGTTCAACGGTCGCGGCATGTTGTTGGCCAACCCGCATTTCCCCTGGGTGGGCGGAATGCGCTTTTACCAGATGCACCTGACCATTCCCGGCAAGCTGGATGTGATGGGCGCTGCGCTGCCCGGTCTGCCGATGATCAACATTGGTTTCAACCAGCACCTGGCCTGGACGCACACCGTCGATTCGTCCAAGCATTTCACCTTGTATCGCCTGCAACTGGACCCCAAGGATTCGACCCGTTACCTGCTGGACGGCAAGTCCCTGCCACTGGATCAACAGACTCTGACGGTGAACGTGAAACAGCCGGATGGCCAGATCAAGCCGATGTCCCACGTGATCTACAGTTCGGTATTTGGCCCAGTCGTGCAATGGCCCGGCAAGCTCGATTGGGATAACCAGTTCGCCTACAGCCTGCGCGATGCCAACCTGGATAATGACCGCGTCTTGCAGCAGTGGTATGCGATGAACCGCGCTACCAGCCTCAAGGATTTGCAGGCGTCGGTGCACAAGATTCAGGGCATTCCGTGGGTCAACACTCTGGCGGCGGACGATCAGGGACAGACGCTTTACATGAACCTGTCGGTGGTGCCGAACGTCAATGCCGACAAACTGGCCAAGTGCAGCGATCCGCGCGCCGGGTTGAAGATGATCGTGCTCGACGGCTCCAACAGCACCTGCGCCTGGGACATCGATCCGAACGCCGCGCAAAAGGGTATTTATGCGGCAGACAAATTGCCGCAACTGTTGCGCAAAGACTTTGTGCAGCATTCCAACGATTCCGCCTGGCTGGCCAACCCGGCGCAGCCATTGACCGGCTTCTCGCCATTGATCAGCCAGGACAGTCAGCCGTTGGGGCTGCGCTCGCGCTTCGCGCTGGATCGCCTGGGTTCACTGGCCAAGGCCGGGCCGGTGGCCGCTGCGGATTTGCAGCGAATGGTCATGGATGATCAGGTGTATCAGGCGGCGCAAGTCATGCCGGACCTGTTGCAGTTCTGCAGTGCCGACCTGGGCGCCGATGCGGCGATCCTCGCACCGTTATGTACCAGTTTGAAGGCGTGGGATGGCCGGGCAAATCTGGACAGCGGCGTGGGCCTGGTGCATTTCCAGAATGTCATGGAGGCGTTGCAGCAAACGCCCGACATCTGGCGCGTCGCCTTCGACCCGAAAGACGCGCAGCACACCCCTCGCGGGTTGGCGTTCGAGCGGGCAGAAGTGGCCAAAGCCATACGCGAAGCGATGCTCGCATCGTTGGAACTGACCAACAAGATGGGGCTCAAGCCCGACAGCCGCTGGGGCGATATTCAAGTGGTCAGCAGCGGCGGGCAGCAGACACCGATCCACGGTGGGCCCGGCACGCTGGGCGTTTATAACGCCATTCAAAGCGTGCCGAGAACCGACGGCAAACTCGAAGTGGTCAGTGGCACCAGTTACCTGCAAGTCGTTACCTTCGATGAAAAAGGCCCACATGCTCAGGGTTTGCTGGCGTTCTCGTTGTCCAGTGATCCGGCTTCGAAATATTCACGGGACCAGACGCTGGCGTTCTCGAAGAAACAGCTGAGCGTGTTGCCGTTTACCGAACAGCAGATCAAGTCTGATCCGCAGTATCAGGTGCAGACGATTCGCGAGTCGGATGAAAACTCAGGGAAGGTGGCTGCACAGTAAAAACCAGTTGCGCTGGCAGCGAACATGAAGGCCGCAACCCTCAGGGGGCGCGGCCTTCAGCTTTTTGGCGTTTGTTGCGGAATCAAATTGAGCACCGGGTTACCGTTCTCGTTGCGGGTCAGGTACACCGGCAAAACCTTGGGCAGGGAGGCCACCAAATTGTTGAGTTCCTTGATGTTGTAAATGCCACCGAGGCGGATCGATGCCGTGCTTTTATCGGCCACCATTATCGGCTTGCTCAGGTAGCGATTGATCAGCGGCAATGCCTCGCTCAACGGCAGGTCATCGAGCACCAGTTTGCCGCTACGCCACGCCAGAGATTGGTCGTTGGTATAGGTCTGACTGATCTGCGGCATGAAGTCGCCGTGTCGAAAATGCGCCTGCATCGCTGGTCCCAACTGCAAACCGTCCCCGTTAAGGGTGTCATTGCTGGTGACCAATACCGAGCCTTCAATCAGGTTCACCCGCACTTGATCTTCATACAGCCAGACGTTGAATTGGGTACCGGTGACCCGAATCCTGCCTTCGGCCGCTTTGACGATGAAGGGGTGAGTCATGTCATGGCTGACACTGAAGAAGGCCTCGCCTTTTTTCAGCGTGGCCCGACGCTCATCCTTGTAATTACGGAAGGTCAATTCGGTGCCCAGGTTCAGCTCCACCTGACTGCCATCGCTCAGGGTGACCTGACGGACATTGTCGGTGGTTTCGAAGTGCTGGTAGGCGTTGGGCAGCCAGCCGAGGTTCCAGCCGGTGTACGCCGCCAGCGGCAGTGCCACTGCGCAGACAGCCGCGGCGATACCCAGGGAGCGCCACGGTGTTGAAGGTCTGACGGGCAGCGCTGGCGTGGTGGACGCCGGGCGCGGCAAGTCGCCGGCTACGTCCCAGATCTCCAGCATGGCTTCGTACTCGAACGCATGCAGCGGATGAGCGTCGTGCCATTGTTCGAACGCCTGACGCTCCTCGGCAGTGCAGTCGTTGGCGTGCAGACGCATGCACCAGTGCGCAGCGGCATCGGTGACGGCGTCGTATTCGGCTTCCGAGAGAGAGTGTTCGGTCATTGACTCATCCTGATTTGCTGCATTCTAACCTTGCGGGTAAGGCGGCGAGAACATCCGTCATGGCAATTGCCCATCAAAGTGGAATTTATTTTCCCCGGTGAGGGCCAAAAAACAGGACATGCACGCCTACTATCCACAAATGGAGTGAAAAAATGATCAAAAGAACCTTTGCAGCCTTAATTGCCACGGCAAGCTTGCTCAGCGCTGGTCCAGTGCCGCAAAGCGCTTGGTCAATGCGTTTTTCAGCACGGTATCGAGCATCGACTGCAGCGTCGGGAGCTTGAGCAGTTCAGCCAGCATCGTCGTGATGTTGTGTTGTTGATTGCGCTCGATGAGCGCTTCCTGGTCCTGAAAGACTGCCCCGTCGATTTGTTGCGTAGACACGCTTAACGTCTTTGCGGCCAGGGCGGTGCAACGCTGTTCGACGGACAGATATCGCAGTAACTCGCGTTTGCCGGCGGGCTCGGTCAGCCATTGTTCGAGTTTGCTGTTGAGGTCGGCGATGTCGGCGAATTTGATCAGGCCTTTCCATGGCGTATAGAGCGTTGCTTCGCCATCGTCGGGTTTACTCATGACAAACGCCCCGGTCAGGGTGATCGGTGAGCCGGCGTCAGCGGTCAACAGCAGTCGATGGACATGCATCCCGGGCAGGTTGGTCGCGCGGGATGCGTGGTTGGCGAGGTAAACCGCCTGCAGCCACGTGAGGTCGTCGAGGGTAAAGGCCAGGGCTTTTTCTCGATCACCAGGCTGCTTGGCGTTGGATGCGAGTTCGGCCTCGTCAAAAAAATACGGTAGCGGGGGAGCCGTCATGGTTTTTCCTCTGTGTGCCGTGAGCACCGGCAGTTGGATTGAGGAAAAACAGTACGGTCGATACAAAGTCTGAGTGCGGTACATATTGCTTGAGCTGATCATTTTTCCGAGGCTTGACAGGACCCCTCTAAAACAGCGCTTAATCGGCGACGTTTTGTGGGTTGCCGCGCAACCCCGTTTCAGCCTGTAGCCCGAACTCAATAATAAAACTGGAGCCTCAGATGACCGCAACACCCGTCAACCCGAACGCGCAAACCCTCGATTTTGATTCACTCGTCCAGTTGCTTGAGCAAATCTTTCTGCGTCACGGTACTTCGGCGGATGTCGCCAGCACGCTGGCCCTCAACTGCGCCGGCGCCGAGCGCGATGGCGCCCACAGCCATGGTGTGTTTCGCATTCCCGGGTATGTGTCGACACTGCAAAGCGGCTGGGTCAATGGTCAGGCCGTGCCGGTGGTCGAGGATGTCGCCTCGGGCTTCGTCCGGGTCGATGCCGCGAACGGTTTTGCCCAACCCGCGTTGGCCGCCGCGCATGCCTTGCTGGTGGAGAAAGCCCGCAGCGCCGGGATTGCGGTATTGGCGATCCGCAACTCCCATCACTTCGCCGCCCTCTGGCCGGATGTCGAAGCCCTTTGCCTATGAAGGGCTGGTCGCCTTGAGCGTGGTCAACAGCATGACCTGCGTGGTGCCTCACGGTGCCGATCGACCGTTGTTTGGCACCAACCCGATCGCCTTCGCTGCCCCTCGGGCCGACGGTGAGCCGATTGTCTTCGACTTGGCCACCAGCGCCATTGCTCATGGCGACGTACAGATTGCCGCGCGCAAAGGCGAGCGCTTGTCGCCGGGCATGGGCGTGGACAGCCTTGGTCAGCCGACCCAGGACCCGAAAGCGATTCTTGAAGGTGGCGCGTTGCTGCCGTTTGGCGGGCACAAGGGATCAGCGCTGTCGATGATGGTGGAGTTGCTGGCGGCCGCGTTGACTGGCGGCAATTTTTCCTTCGAGTTCGACTGGTCGAACCATCCCGGGGCCAAGACACCGTGGACCGGGCAACTGCTGATCGTGATCGATCCGAGCAAGGCCGCCGGGCAAAACTTCGCCGAGCGCAGCCAGGAATTGGTACGGCAGATGCACGGTGTCGGGCTCAAGCGATTGCCGGGGGATCGGCGTCATCATCAGCGCGCCAGGTCTGCGGCTGAAGGTATTCATTTGGAGGCTGGAGTGTTGGCAAGTTTGCGGGAACTCGCGGGGCTCTGAACTCGGCATCGTAAATGTGGGAGCGGGCTTGCTCGCGAATGCGGAGTGTCAGTCAACATCAATGCTGAATGACACACCGCATTCGCGAGCAAGCCCGCTCCCACAGGGTTTGTGGTGTGCAGTTAATTCATGGGAATTAACGACGACCCAGCAGCAACCCGACCACCAGGCCGAAACCGGCGGAAATCGCTACGGTCTGCCACGGATGGCCACCAATGTAGGTTTCAGTGGCATCGACCGCCGGTTTGGTCCGCTCACGGACGCTGGAGACTGAATCCAGCGCCTGCTGCAGTTTCAGGGCGATTTGCCCACGAAGTGTTTCTGCTTCCTCTCCGACCAGTGAGGAGCTGCTTTTGAGCAGTTTGTCGGATTCTTCGATCAGTGCCTGAAGTTCACTGAATGCCTGATCCTTGATTTGGTCTGCGGCGGCTTGTGCGTTGGTTTTGCGGGCCATTGAGTAACTCCTTGCGGGTAAGTGGGCAGTGAACAATGGAGTCTGCCGGGGTTGGAAAAGTTGCAGTAAATTTGCATCCCGACACCAACCTGAAGAAAAATCCAGGGCCGGAAATTTCGTCCTACAGTGTAAGATGTCGCCTATTTACGCAGCAGGAATTTTCCATGAGCTTCAATCTGGCCGACAAACCCCTTGCCGAGCGCGCTGCGCTGGAAGACGAAAAATCCCGTCTGTTCGACCTCTGGCAAAGCAACCTGGGCAAGTCCAAGGGCGAAGCCGCGCGGTTGTTCGGTGAGCGGGCCAAGCGCAAAGGCAAATGGGCCGAATGGGTTCGCGCCGAGCTTGATCTGATGTCGCCGCCCGAGTTCGCCAACATGGTGCGCAGCGAAGTCAATCGTCTGATGGCCGCTAAATAATCTGTACGTGAACTGCCGTTCCCGTTTTTGGCACCAACCCCTGTAGGAGCTGCCGAAGGCTGCGATCTTTTGATCTTGTTCTTAAAAAGTAAGATCAAAAGATCGCAGCCTTCGGCAGCTCCTGCGCAAAGCTCGCGACAATCGCCTCGCGCACCTTCAATACCACCGGATCAAGCTGCGTGCTGGTGCGCCAGCCCAATTCGATCGGGTAACGCGGCAGCGCCAGCGGGCAGGGCAGCAGCGCCAGGCTACTGAGTGCCGCGATGCTTTGCGCGGCATGGGCCGGAATGGTCGCCACCGCTTGGCTGCCCTTGAGCAAATACGGCAACGCCGCAAAGTGCGTGGTCGAGGCGCACACCCGGCGACTCAGTCCCAACGCCGCCAGCCCTTCATCGGTAATCCCGATAAATCCACCCGATGACACCAGAATGTGTTCCCGCGCGACGAATTCTTCCAGGCTGATGGTTTGCTGTCCTTCGGCCAGGCTGAGCGGGTCCACCAGGCATAGATAACCCCCTTCGCCCAGCACCTGGCGACTGAGCAAGCGCTCGGCAAAGCCGCCGGCGGTGATCGCCAGATCGATACTGCGGTCGAGCAAGGCATGGGCGACGATCTGGCTGTGGGTCTGGCGGAAAATCAGCCGCAGTTTTGGCGCACGCTGGGCGATTTCTTCAATCAATCGCCGCCCGTAGGCCATCTCGAAATCGTCCGACAGGCCCACGGTGACCGAGCGTCCCTCGTAATGATTGGCCGCCGGATCGACCATCGCGAGGCTCTGCCGGCATTTGTTCAACGCATCGCTGACCACCGGTTTTAATTGATTGGCCCGCAGGGTCGGTGACAACCCCCGGCCGGTGCGGACGAACAACTGATCGCCATACAACGCCCGCAGACGCCGCAACGCGGCGCTGACCGCCGATTGCGTGACGCCCAGGCGCAGGGCGGCACGGCTGGCGCTGGACTCCTCGTGCAGGGCTTCGAAGACTTTGAGCAGGTTGAGGTCGACGGTGGCGATATTCATAAGGTTCATATCATTCAGCAGCGAACGGGGCTTTATTCATGATCCGGCGACGGCCGAGAATGAGCAACACCTCATTGCCCACGGAGTTATCACGATGCCCAAGTCAATTGTTGCGGCCCTGCAAATCGGCGCTTTGCCCGGCGGCAAGGGTGAAACACTGGAGCAGATCCTTTCCTGGGAAACCCAAATCATGGAGTCCGGCGCCGCGCTGGTGGTGATGCCGGAAGCGCTGTTGGGCGGCTATCCCAAAGGCGAGTCCTTCGGCACGCAACTCGGTTATCGCCTGCCCGAGGGGCGTGAGGCGTTCGCACGCTATTTCGCCAACGCCATCGATGTGCCCGGCGTCGAGACCGAAGCTCTGGCTGGATTGTCGGCGCGTACCGGGGCCAATCTGGTGATTGGCGTGATCGAACGCGCGGGCAGCACCTTGCATTGCGCCGCGCTGTACTTCGATCCGCAGGCCGGGCTGGTAGCCAAGCACCGCAAACTGATGCCGACCGGCACCGAACGGCTGATCTGGGGCAAGGGCGATGGTTCGACGCTGCCGGTGATCGACAGTCAGGTCGGGAAGCTTGCGGCGGTGGTGTGCTGGGAAAACATGATGCCGTTGCTGCGTACTGCGATGTACGCCAAAGGCGTGGAGGTCTGGTGCGCGCCGACGGTGGATGAGCGGGAGATGTGGCAGGTCAGCATGCGTCACATTGCCCATGAAGGCCGCTGCTTTGTGGTCAGTGCTTGTCAGGTGCAGGACTCGCCGCAAGCGTTGGGCGTGGACATCGCCAATTGGCCGGCGGATCGGCCATTGATTGCCGGCGGCAGCGTGATCGTCGGGCCAATGGGCGATATTTTGGCCGGGCCGTTGCGGGGAGGGCCCGGTTTACTGACGGCCGAAATTGACACCGACGAGTTGATCCGCGCCCGTTATGACTTCGACGTGGTCGGGCACTATGCGCGCCCGGATGTGTTTGAGTTGAGCGTCGATGAGCGCGCCAAACCCGGCGTGCGCTTCACCGCATAAGATGTTGACTGATCTGGCGCCATCGCGAGCTAGCTCGCGATGGCGGCCTGTCAGTCACTAAAAATCCAGCAACTGTTCACCAGGTTGCTGCGCTCGACCCCGGGAAACTCAGTTTGCCGGTATCAACAAACCGCATCGTGCCAAACAACCCGCCGGCCAGTTTTCCGCGCAGCACGTAGGGCAGGTTGTCGAGGTTTTGGGTCTGGCTCAGGCCCAGGGTCTGGCGCAACACCGAGAACGCCGAGACGCTCACCGGTACGGTCAGCACGGCTTCGGAAAATCGCGGAATCGTCCCCGACTGATCGCTGACGCCGGACGCCAACGGTCGGCCGTTGACTTCCAGATCCAGTGCCACGCCGTTGTAGTCGATGGCGGTTTCATTTGGGTTCTGCAGGCGGATCTTCACCGCGAAACGCACTTCCAGGTCTTGGCTTTGCAGCGGTTCAATGCCGACCACGTTGATGTTCAGCGGATCACGATTGGGGAACAGCGCGCAGGCGCTCAGTGAGAGCAACAGCAAGGAAAGGGACAGGGCAAGGAGTCTGCGCATGTAAAAGGCTCTCGACAGAAAAAGGGACTGAACCGCCATTGAACAATATCTGGCGGCTCACCTGTGCGACCAAGCTCACTGTGAGGGGTTCGCCGAAGGCTGTCACTTGTTCATGATTGCGAGCGGTTTCAGTTGCCCTTTACCGGTGTCGGCAAGGTCACCAGACTTACGTAGCCATCCCAGAATTTCTTCTGGTCGATGGCGAACACCACCTTGGCTTTTTGCGTGCCCACCGGCGGGCTTTTCTTGTAGCCCAGCGCCCGGCCGTAATCGGCGCCGAACTGCGCGTCCACATCTACCCACAAGTCGCGGGACTCGGTGACGATGCTCGGCTCGACCAGAAACAGCGCTGGCAGGCTGTCCCAGGTGAAACTGTGATACGCCGGGTCCTTGCTGAACAGTGGGCCGAATTCATGTTTGTACAGGTCGGCAATCGGTCCCGGTTGCGCGATCACCCGTTTGTAGATCGAGCCATCGAAGGTGACCTTTTCACAAACATCGTTAGGGAAGATCACATGTTCGATGGGCGAGCGAAGGACAATCTTCGCCGCCTCGGGATCGAACCACCAATTGAATTCGGCGGCCGGCGTGGTGTTGCCCGGAATCTCCAGGGCGCCACCCATGTACACGATGCGTTTGATCAACGGCACGATGTCTGGCGCGGAGCGGATCGCCAGCGCGATGTTGGTCAGCGGCCCGACCGCCAGCAGCGTTACTTCATGGGGATTGGCGCGCACGCTGTCGACGATGAACTGCGCGGCGGTCTCTTTACGCAGTTGGGTATGCGTCGCCAGGCCATCCGGAGGCGCGACCAGTTGCGTGGCGGAGGTTGGGCGCGGCGCCTTGAACGCCCCCGGCCAACCGGCGCCGAACAGGGCTTTTTCCTGCTCGTAGGTGGCGAAGTCGTGGAGCAGCGGGTAGGCCGCGCCGGAGTACACCCCGATGTCCTTTTCCACGCCCATACGCTCGACGGCTTTGAGCGCGTCAACCTGTTCCTGATCGACCCAGGCGTTGCCGCTGACCAGGGTCATGCCGAGCAGATCGATGCGTTTTTGCGCGTGAAGCTGGGCGAGCATGATGAAGGCCTGTCCGTCATCGTTGAGGACGTTGAAGTCGGTGTCGAAGATGACTTTTTCCGCCGCTTGCAGAGACCCGGCGCAGAGGCCGGCGGCGACAAGCAGGGCACAGCGTTTGATCAAACGTTGCATGGATACTCACCTGATAATTTGGAATGAATACCTGTAGGAGCGAGGCTTGCCCGCGAAGGCATCCTTGAAATCGCTTTCGCCGGCGAGCCGTGCTCCTACAAAAGCATTGGTGTGTCAGCGGTTAACCAGTTTCGCCGGCAAGGCGATCACCAGGAAGCTGCTGAGGATCAGGCAACCGGCGAAGAACCACAGCGCCCCGGCGCTGCTGCCGGTGACGTCAATTGCCACACCCATCAACGAGTTGCTGACCAGCCCGGCGATGTTCGCCAACGAACAGGCGAGGGCGAAACCGGTGGCCGCCGCCGTGCCTTTGAGGAAGGTCGCTGGCAGGCTGAAGAACACCGGCACCGCGCCAATGATCGCCGCCGAGGCGATGGCGAACAGCGCCACGGTCGCCACCACGTTGTGGACGAAGAACGGCGCACTGGCCATGGCCGCCGCGCCGACCAGGAACGGCACGATGATGTGCCAGCGGCGCTCGCGGTGTTTGTCCGAACTGGCGCCGATCAGCAGCATGCCCAGCAGCGCGGCGATACTTGGCAATGCGGTGAGAATGCCGATGTGGAAGGTATCGACGATCCCGGCGTTGCGAATGAAGGTCGGCATCCAGAACCCCATGGCATAGGCGCTGAGCAGGATCGAGAAGTCGATCCCGCCGAGCATCCAGACTTTCAGGTTGAAGAAACCATCGCGAAAGCTGTGTTTGCTGTCGCCGGCACTGGCCTCGTCGGCGCGCAGCTCCTGCTCCAGCAGGGCTTTCTCTTCGTTGTTGAGCCACTTGGCTTGTTGGTAGCTGTTGGGCAGCGCCCAGAACGTCAGCACGCCGAGCAACACGCTAGGCACCGCTTCGATCAGGAACAGCCATTGCCAACCGTGCAGGCCGCCAAAATTGTCGAAATGACTCATCACCCAGCCCGACAGCGGCCCACCAATGACGCTGGACAGCGGCAAGCCGATCATGAACAACGCAATGATGCGGCCGCGTCGATAGGTCGGAAACCAAGTGGTCAGGTAATACAGCACGCCCGGCAGGAACCCGGCTTCGGCGGCGCCGAGCAAGAATCGCAGCACATAGAACTGTGTGGTTGAGGTCACGAGCATGGTGCAGGCTGAGAGCAGGCCCCAGGTAATCATGATCCGGGCGATCCAGATCTTCGCGCCGACCTTTTCCAGCACTAGGTTGCTTGGCACCTCGAACAGGATGTAGCCGACAAAGAACAGCCCGGCACCGAGGCCGAACGCGGTTTCGCTGAAGTGCAGTTGATCGAGCATTTGTAGCTTGGCGAAGCCGATGTTGATCCGGTCGAGGTACGCGGCCAGGTAGCAGAAACACAGGAACGGAATCAGCTTCCAGGTGATCTTGTGGTAAAGCGCTTGAATCGGGTCGGCGACCGTGGTCGCAGGTGCTGCGTTCGCAATGGGCATTGGATGTCTCCTGGCGGTGACTTATGGTTTTTATACAGCCGCTTTTTCCAGCGCTCTGGCGCGCTGCAAAAGCGACGTCCAAAGGCAGTGTCAGAAGACTGGGCGCTCGCTCGTGGGCGAGTTGGGCTCAGTTTTTTACGTTTGGGTTTGGCAGGCCCGATGCCGGACAGCTAAGGAAACCTCCAGTCATACGCTGCTGTTGTGGCGAGGGAGCTTGCTCCCGCTCGAGTGCGCAGCACTCGCAAAAACGGCCTGTGTTGCCGATATTTTGGGGCTGCTTTGCAGCCCAGCGCGAGCAAGCTCGCTCGCCACAGGGCAGTGTTCGACGTGAGGTCTTCACTGTGTGGCAATCTTGCATTCAAACCCGACAAGACCTGCGCTCTATGGCGCGGTTCTTGTGGCACTCACTACATTTTTTCGAAGTGGGCGATGGTCTCCTGTTTGCTGACGACATCGCCGTACTTGCTGTCGATGTCGAACAGGTTGGCTTCGTGGGGCGCCGGATGGCGGTCGCCGACGCATTCGCGCACGACGATGGTGCGGAAGCCGTGTTGCACCGCGTCCACCGCCGTCGCCCGAATGCAGCCGCTGGTCGAGCAACCGGCCAGCACCACGGTGTCTATTCCTTGAGCGTGCAGCATTGAGGCCAGGCTGCTGCCGAAAAAGGCGCTGGCGTACTGTTTGCTGATGACCACTTCATTTTCCTGAGGCAGCACTTCTTCGCAGAACGCCGCCAAAGGATTGCCCTCAACCATGTCTTTCATCACCGGGGCTTTTTTCACCCAGATTCCGCCGTCGGCGAAATGGCCAGGGTGGTAGCGGATGTTGGTGTGCACCACCGGGATGCCCTGACGGCGGGCGCTGGCCAGCAGTTCAACGCTTTGCGCCACCGCGCTGACCACGCCGGGGGCGAACAGCGGCGCGCCTTCGGTGGTGTAGCCGCGCATGAAATCAATCATCAGCAACGCGGCTTTCTGGCCGAAACCGATGCGCTGGCCCCACACGCCTTGATAGTTGTCGTTGGCGGTTTGTTCGCTCATTTAATCGCGTCCTCATTCTTTGGCATTGCAAACACTCTCTCTGGCAAGGCAAATACTCTCTCTGGCACTGCAAATAACCTGTGGCGAGGGGCTTGCCCCGGTTGGGCTGCGAAGCAGCCCCATTGAGTTTTGTCTGATATATCGCAGTGACTGTTTTGGGGCTGCTGCGCAGCCCAACGGGGGTAAACCCCTCGCCACAAAAGCCTCCTCGCCACAAAATCCCGCTTGCCACAAAAAATCTGCTCAAGCCCGTCTCAGTAAGCGCCGGAGAGCAGGGCGCCGGCACCCGGAACGATCGGTTCCAGATCCAGGGCCTTGAGCATGGCGTAGGTGGTGGCAATGGCGGCGGTGAGCACCGGTTTGCCGGTTTGCGCTTCGACTTGCGCTACCACCGGCAGCGACTGCATCTGCACGCACGCCGAGAGCACGATCACATCGACGCCTTCCAGATTCATGCCAGCGACGATGCCGGGCAGATTCGCCGGGTCGTGTCGGGCGACGGCGAGGTTGTCGGGAATCTCCAACGCTCGCCAGTCCACCACTTCAAAGCCTTCTTCACGAATGTAATCGACCACCAACTCAGTCAGCGGCTTCATGTACGGCGCGACGATGGCAATGCGTTTGGCGCCCATGACTTTCAGGCCTTCGATCAAGGCGCCGGCACTGGTGATCACTGGGGCATTGGCGTCGTTGTCGGCGGTGGCCTTGCGCAGCCGCTGCTCGGATTTACGGTGATAGCCCAGCCCCATGGCCATGATCGCTACCAGACAGGCATAACCCAATACATCAACCTTGGCGTCGGACAGTTCCACGGCGCAACGGTCGGACTCGCCGTCCATTGCCGCCAGTTCTTCCTTGCGTACCTGCTTCATGCGCATGCGGCTGGAGTGAAAGGTGAAGCGTTCCGGACGGATCAACTGGCGTGCGTTGAGCATCGCCGGGATCTCGGTTTCCATGGTGGTGTTGGAGCTCGGCACAATCTGGCCGATGCGGTAAGGCTTGAGCATATAAAGTCTCCCGTTGCGTTTAGTTCAGGCGTGGGCCGAGGAAGTCACCGAAGGCGCTGAAGAAGCCTTCGAGGTCATCCCAAGGAATCATGTGCCCGGCGTTTTCGACGTGGACGCTGCGAATTTTTGGTTGCAGGTCGAGGATTTCGGCTTCGTCCTCGGGCTGAATTACACCACCACGTCCGGCGATCATCAGCAGCGCCGGGGCCTGGAGGTTTTGGCAGGTCCTGATGGAAATCCACGTCGTGGAAATCGTTGAAGGCCCGGACGATGGCCGGCTCGTAACAGGTGTGCAGCCATTCGGCGCGCAGTTGCAGTTGTTCATCGGTCCAGGTGGCGCAGAAGGCGCGCATCGCCTCGGCATCCATCCCGATCAACGACTGGCGGATCGAATCGACGTACCACGGCAGTTTGCTTGGGTATTCGCGTCGGCCAGGGCCTGAGACTGGCGGGTCGATCAGCACCAGACGATTGACCCCGGCCGGATGCTTCACGGCGCTGCGCACTGCAAACCGCGCGCCCATCGAGTGGCCGACCAAGTGATAGTTGTCGAGCTTCAAGGCTTGGGCGAAAGCGCCAATATCGTCGGCGCAGGCGTCCGCGCTGTAGTCCAGTTCCGGGCCCGTGGAGGAGAGGCCGCGGCCGCGAACATCGAGCACATAGGTGTCGAAATGCTCGCCGAGGCGTTCCGCGACAAAGCCCCAAGTGATCGCCGGGCTGGTGATGCCGGGAATCAAAACCAGCGCCGGACCTTTACCGCCGTAGCGCAGGTAATGCTGGCGAATACCGTTGGCCTGGACGTTGCCGCCGTGGACGAAAGTGCTCACGCGGCCACCCCCGATTTCAGCGGTTGGGCGTACAGGTCGTAACCGTAGACCCAGGCCGGATCTTCCTGAGTGCGCAGCCAGGTGTTGGCGTTCGACACCGACTGCACGCGAGAGGCGCGTTCCTTGCGGTTGGCTTCGTAGAGTTCGAACGCGGTGCGGTAGTCGCCGAGGCCGGTTTCCTGCAAGCAGCGGGTGAGCATCGCCGCGTCTTCGATGGCCATGCCGGCGCCCTGGGCCATGTGCGGTTTCATCGGGTGGCAGGCGTCGCCCAGCAACACCAGGCGTCCACGGCTCCACAGCGGCAGAGGATTACGGTTGCGCAGCGGCCATTTGGTCACGCTCTCGGTGGATTCGATCAGTGCCTGAACGGTCGGGTGATAACCCTGGAACGCCTCAAACATCTCTTCGCGGCTGCTATCGACGAACGCGCCCTGGAAATCCCACTCTGGGTGCGGCACGCCGGTCACGTAGTAGTACTCGTCGCGCTTGCCGGTGGTGTAGTAGACCATCATGTGCCGGTCCTCAGTCCACCACTTGATGCAGTCCTCGAACTTCAAATCGTACTTGGCCAGTTGATCGCCACGGATCAGCGCCCGGTGCGCGACCCAGCCGCTGTACAGCGGTTTTTCCGGGCCGAGTAGCTCTTCACGAATCTTCGAATTGATCCCGTCGGCGCCGATGACGATGTCGGCGTAGGTGACTTCGCCATCGCTGAAAGTCAGGCGCACCTGGCTGTCGGTTTCTTCGAGGGTTTCCAGGCGTTTGTTGAAGTGCACGGTGCCGGGTTTGATCGTCGACATCTGCAAGGCGTGCAGGTCGCCGCGGTGCACGGTGACGTAGGACGCGCCGTATTCCTTGCGGGCGAAATCCCCCAGCGGGATGCGTGACAGGTAGTCGCCGCTCAAGCCGTCACGGCTGAACCAGTGATCCGGGTGCGAGCCCATCAGGTCGAGCTGCTGCTCGATGCCCATGCGCCGGAAGATTTTCATGATGTTGGGACCCATGTGGATCCCGGCGCCGAGACGGGAGAACTCCGGGGCCTGTTCGTAGATGTCCACTTGAAACCCGGCTTGTTGCAGCAACGTCGCAGCGGCTGCACCGCCAAGACCTGCACCGACGATGGCGATTTTTTGTGTTTGGGCCATGGGGCTTGTTCCTCTTCTTCGAATGGTCGCTGGCTGGGTCGCCGCAAGGTTTTTAAAGTGTATACGCTGTATTTTTGAAAAAGAAAGAGCCGTCTGGAAAAATTAATTTTCAGTGGTTTTTCTCCGTAGTCACCGAATGTAACCATTGTTTGCTGGGTTTGTGTGAGTTGGTAACGTTATGGTCTGGCTCTTGCAGTCCGCAGTCATTTCAGGTCTTATCGCTAACAAATAGCGTATACGCTATAAAAATGCACTAAGGTGAGGCGGGGCGCCTCGACTTGGTGCGCAGCAGATTGAGGAGAGAGAAAATGCCGGTAAGCGATTGCGAACTGACCCAGATGTTCGAACACGTGTTGAAGCTGTCGAAGGTCGACCCGACCCAGAGCGTCGCCGTGCTCAAGAGCCACTATTCCGACCCGCGCACCGTGCGCGCCGCGATGGACGCCGCCCAGCGGCTGGGCGCCAAGGTGTACGCGGTGGAATTGCCGTCGTTCAACCACCCGACCGCCATGGGCAACGACATGACTGCCTACTGCGGCGACACCGCGCTGACCGGCAATCACGCGGCGCAGCGGGCGCTGGAAGCCGCGGACTTGATCGTCGACACGATGATGCTGCTGCATTCGCCGGAGCAGGAGCAGATCCTCAAGACCGGCACGCGGATTCTGTTGGCCGTCGAGCCCCCGGAAGTGCTGGCGCGGATGCTGCCGACCGAAGAGGACAAGGTGCGGGTGATGGCGGCGGAGAAGCTGCTGAAACAGGCGCGCTCGATCCACGTCACGTCCCGCGCCGGCAGCGATTTTCGCGCGGCGCTGGGGCAATATCCGGCGGTCACCGAGTACGGCTTCGCCGATGAGCCGGGGCGTTGGGACCACTGGCCCAGCGGTTTTCTGTTCTCCTGGCCCAACGAAGAAACCGCCGAAGGCGTGCTGGTGCTGGACGTCGGCGACATCCTGCTGCCGTTCAAGACCTACACCCGGGAAAAGATCACCCTGGAAATCGACAAGGGCTTCATCACCTCGATCCACGGCGGTTTCGAGGCTGAGTACCTGCGCGACTACATGAAGTACTTCAACGATCCCGAGGTATATGGCATCTCTCACATCGGCTGGGGCTTGCAGCCAAAAGCCCAGTGGACCGCCATGGGCCTGCACGACAAAAACGACGGCATGTGCATGGACGCCCGGGCGTTCTATGGCAACTTCCTGTTCTCAACCGGGCCGAACACCGAAGTCGGCGGCAAGCGCAAAACCCCGTGTCACCTGGACATTCCGCTGCGTAATTGCGATGTGTATCTGGATGACCAGGCGGTGGTGATTGGTGGGGATGTGGTGGCGCCGGAGGCTTCGCGCGTTCACCGGGGTTAACTGCCTTGCACAAATACTGTGATCCACACTGATCTACTGTGGGAGCGGGCTTGCTCGCGAATGCGGTTTCACATCCAAGAGAAATACTGACTGATCCACCGCATTCGCGAGCAAGCCCGCTCCCACAGGGTTTGTGCATATCCTTGTGGCCTACTTCACGCTTGAGTCCGCCACCCAACCTGTCCATCATGCCTCCCCACCACTCATCGTCTTTCGAGTCTGCCGTGCCTGAAACTCCTGATTCTTCTTACGTTTTCTCCGAACAAGTCGGGCATTTGCTGCGCAAGGCCTATCAGCGGCACATGGCGATTTTCCAGCAGAACGTCGGCGACTCCCAGCTCACGGCGGTGCAGTTCGTCACCCTGTGCGCGGTGCGCGATCACGGTCCCAGCTCCCTGACGGAACTGGTCAAGGCCACCGCCGTCGACCAGGCGACCATTCGTGGCATCGTCGAGCGGCTCAAGGCCCGGGAACTGATTACCCTCGAACCCGACCCGCAAGACCGGCGCAAAGTCATTGTCGGCCTGTCCGAGGCCGGCGACCGCTTGGTCCAGCAAACCGTGCCCTGCGCCGGGAAAATCACCGAGCTGACCCTGAGCAACCTCAACCCGGCAGAACGGGTCGCCGTGCTGTTCCTGCTGCGCAAAATGATCGACGACCCACAAGACTGATCGGCGCTGCAGCTTTAAAAAGGTGCCCGCTGGAATTACTGACGATCAATAACCTGTGGCGAGGGAGCTTGCTCCCGCTGGGCTGCGAAGCGGCCCTCTCTAGCTAAAAAGTAGGGGACTGCTGCGCAGTCCGACGGGAGCAAGCTCCCTCGCCACAGGTTCGGTGTCAGGTTTAGCTGGCTGGCACTAGTCTCTGGCATCGTTTTTGCTCTTATTTCATGTAGTAGCCACTTCACCAGTCGAGTGTGTCGCGACGCCACAACCCATTTGGCCCGCGACGTTTTTTTGACCTTTTGGTGTAGTGGCCACTTCATCAACCGAAGTGGGCGAAGCGAATGAGCAGCCAGGAAATCACCGTAGCACTTGAGGTCAACGGCCTCACCAGCACCGTCACCGCCATGGCCGACACGCCGTTATTGCTGATCTTGCGCAATGACCTGCAACTCAACGGCCCCAAGTACGGCTGCGGCCTGGGCGAGTGCGGGGCGTGCACGGTGATCATTGATGGCGTGGCGGCGCGTTCTTGTGTGTTTCCGCTGGCCGGCGCCGCCGACCGACAGATCGTCACCCTCGAAGGGCTCGGCTCTCGCGCCGAGCCGCACCTGGTGCAACAAGCCTTTATCGACGAGCAAGCGGCGCAATGCGGCTATTGCCTCAACGGCATGATCATGACCGCCAAGGCCTTGCTCGACCGTATCCCGCACCCCAGCGAAACCCAGATCCGCAACGAACTCTCGGCCAACCTCTGCCGATGCGGCACCCATATCGAAATCCTCCGCGCGGTGCTGCGTGCCGCCCGTCAAATGCCTTGAACGTGGATCGATGACCATGACTGACTCCATCCCAACCCGCGACCAACTACTGGCCAAGACCGGCGTGCTATTGATCGTCGACGACATCCTGCCGCCGTCCGGTCCGGTCGCGAAGGGCGGTACGCCGCTGATCAAACCCAAGGAGCTGGGCCTGTTCATCGCCATTAGCGATGATGGGCGCGTGTATGCGTTCAACGGTCACGTCGACCTTGGCACCGGCATTCGCACCTCGCTGGCGCAGATCGTCGCCGAAGAACTCGACCTGCAACTGGAGCAGGTGTGCATGGTGCTCGGCGACACCGAGCGTGCGCCGAATCAGGGCGCGACGATTGCCAGTGCGACGCTGCAGATTTCCGCGATCCCGTTGCGCAATGCGGCTGCTGAAGCTCGGCGCTATCTGCTGGACGCGGCAGCGGAGCGCTGGTTTCTTGACTCGAGCAGCCTGAAAATTGAGGCCGGAGTGATTCACGCTGAGGACGGGCGCACCGCTACTTATGCCGAGTTGGTTCGCGGCGAACACATCGAATTACGCATCTCCGGCACCGCGCCGCTCAAACCTGCCGAAGAGTATCGACTGGTGGGTAAGGGCGCCGCGCGGATCGACATTCCGGCCAAAGCCACCGGCGAGCTGACTTACGTCCACGACATGCGCGTGCCGGACATGCTCCACGGCCGGGTAATTCGTCCGCCCTATGCCGGGCTCGATTGCGGTGACTTCGTCGGCAACAGCCTGCTGGAAGTCGATGAATCCTCCATTGCGCACATCGCCGGTATTGTCGCGGTGGTGGTGATCCGTGATTTTGTCGGGGTCGTAGCGTTGCGCGAGGAGCAGGCGATCAAGGCTGCCCAGGCTTTGAAAATCACCTGGAAAGCCTGGAATCAGGGCGTGCCGGATTTGAACGATGTCGAGCAGGCGATCCGTGACAACCCGCGAGTGCAAAGGGTTGTGCTCGACCAAGGCAACGTTGATGAAGCCCTGGCCAACGCCACTCAGCGCATGCCGCGCACCTATATGTGGCCGTACCAAATGCACGGTTCGATCGGCCCGTCATGCGGCGTGGCGGATTATCAGCCGTCCGGCAGTCGCGTGTGGTCGGGTAGCCAGAATCCGCATTTGCTGCGGGCCGACCTGGCGTGGTTGCTGGAATGCGCGGAGGAATCCATTGAGATTATTCGCATGGAAGCGTCCGGCTGTTACGGGCGCAACTGTGCCGACGATGTCTGCGCTGATGCCTTGCTGTTATCCCGAGCGGTGGGCAAACCGGTGCGGGTGCAGTTGACCCGCGAGCAGGAACACTTGTGGGAGCCCAAAGGCACCGCGCAACTGATGGACGTCGACGGCGGCTTGAACGCCGATGGCAGCGTCGCCGCTTATGACTTCCAGACCAGCTACCCATCCAACGGCGCGCCGACCCTGGCCTTGCTGCTGACCGGGCGGGTTGAGCCGGTGGCGGCGATGTTCGAAATGGGCGACCGCACCTCCATCCCGCCGTATGACTTCGAAAACATGCGCGTGACCATCAACGACATGGCGCCGATTGTCCGTGCCTCGTGGATGCGAGGGGTTTCCGCGCTGCCGAACACCTTCGCCCACGAGTCGTACATCGATGAACTGGCCTTCGCCGCCGGCGTCGATCCGGTGGAATACCGGCTGCGTTATCTGCAGGACGAGCGCGCCATCGACCTGGTGAAGTCCACCGCCGAACGTGCGGCCTGGGACGCCACGCACTGCGCCGATGCAAACCCCAAATGAGGATCAGTTGCTGCGCGGTCGCGGCTTTGCCTATGCGCGCTACATCCACAGCAAGTTTCCCGGTTTCGGCGCGGCGTGGGCGGCGTGGGTGGCGGACGTGGCGATCGACCGCCAGACCGGCGATGTCTCGGTCACGCGGGTGGTGATCGGCCATGACTCGGGGATGATGATCAACCCGGCGGGGGTGCAGCATCAGATTCACGGCAACGTGATCCAGTCCACCAGCCGAGTGCTCAAGGAGCGGGTGACCTTCGAAGAGTCCACCGTGGCGAGCAAGGAGTGGGGCGGTTATCCGATCCTGACCTTTCCCGAGGTGCCGCAGATCGACGTGCTGATGATGCCGCGTCAGGACCAGCCGCCGATGGGTGCCGGAGAATCGGCTTCTGTGCCGAGCGCGGCGGCGATTGCCAACGCGATCTATGACGCTACCGGGATTCGTTTTCGCGAGCTGCCGATCACCCCGGAACGGGTCTTGGCCGCGTTGAATTCCGGCACCTGCGATGAACCGCCGAAGTCCCCGGCCAAGCGTTCGAAATGGCTGTTCGGTTCACTGTTTGCCGCGTTCGGCGCGGTGCTCGGCATGGCGGCGACGGCGTGGCCGTTTCACGGTGAAATCGCACCGATTGCGCCGCCGAGTGCCGGCACCTGGTCGACGGCGACCCTGGAGCGCGGACGGTTGCTGGCGGCAGTCGGTGATTGCGCGGTTTGCCACACCGCGCCCGGCGGCGTGACCAATGCCGGCGGGTTGGCGATGCAGACGCCGTTCGGCACGCTGTACAGCAGCAACATCACCCCGGATGTGAAAACCGGGATCGGCAGTTGGTCCTATCCGGCGTTCGAGCGGGCGATGCGCGACGGCATTGGCCGCGATGGGCGCAATTTGTATCCGGCGTTTCCCTACACCGCGTTTCGCAACATTAATGATGCGGACATGCAGGCGCTGTACGCGTACCTGATGTCGCAAACGCCGGTCAGCCAACCGGCGAAGGCCAACGACATGCGCTTTCCATTCAACCTGCGGCCGTTGATGGCGGGGTGGAATGCGTTGTTTCTGCGTAAGGGTGAAATCAGCGTGCAGCCGGAGCGCAGCGAACAATGGAATCGCGGCGCTTACCTCGTCAACGGTTTGGGCCACTGCGCAGCCTGTCATTCACCGCGCAACCTGATGGGGGCGGAGAAGGGCGGTGCGTCGTTCCTCGGCGGCGGCATGATTGATGGTTGGGAAGCGCCGGCGCTGAACGGGTTGTCCAAGTCGCCGACGCCGTGGACCGAGGATCAGTTATTCGGTTACCTGAGTACCGGTTATTCCGCTGAACATGGCGTGGCGACCGGGCCGATGGGGCCGGTGGTTTCGGAACTGGCGAAGTTGCCCAAGGATGATATCCGGGCGATGGCGGTGTATTTGGCGTCACTCAATGGTGCGCAGGCTGAGGCGCAAGTGGTGGAGAAAGCCACGCGGCCGGTGACCAGCCTGTCGCTGAGCAACGGGCAACGGGTGTTCGAAGGTTCGTGCAAGGCCTGTCATGCCGATGGCCTGGGGCCGAAACTGTTTGGCGTGAGTCCGTCGCTGGCGACCAACACCAACGTGCACAGCGATCAGCCGGATAATTTGATCAAGGTTATTTTGCAGGGCATCGATACGCCGGCGACCAAGGATCTGGGGTACATGCCGGCGTTCAAGGACAGTTTGTCGAATACTCAGGTGGCGGAATTGGCGGCGTATTTGCGCAGTCGGTTTGCCGGGAATGCGCCGGGTTGGGAAGGGTTGGAGTCGAAAGTGGCTCATCTCAGGGCGAATCCCGGCAGCCATTAAGAGCTTCGCGAGCAAGCCCGCTCCCACATTGGATTTGTGTTTGCCGTAGATCCAATGTGGGAGCGGGCTTGCTCGCGAAGGGGCCGGCCCTGTCACCGCAAATCCTGACCAGGCAACTTCATCACCCCCCGCACCACCAGATCCTGAATAAACCCCAACCAATCCTGCTGCTGCCCCTTGTCCGCCAAGTCCTCGCCCAAAAACGAACTCAGGGTATGCCGGTTGGAGTTATAGAAGTAACAAAGCGAGGCAATCATCAAATACACATGCTTGATGTCCAGCACCTCACGAAACACCCCCTGTGCCTGACCTGCCTCGATGATCGGCCGCAACACCCCGACCGCTTCGCCCGACAATCTGCGCAGCTCGCTGGACTGCTGCGCATGTTTGCCGTTGTGCAGGTTTTCATTGCTGAGAATCGCGACAAATTCCGGGTGCTTGACGTAGTAATGCCAGACAAACGCCACCAGTTCCTGCAACGCCACCAGCGGTTGGCTCAGGTCCAGTTTGAGGCGGCTTTCGGCCTTGTTGAACTGTTCGTAGGTGTGTTCCAGCACGCAGATAAACAACTGCTCCTTACTGCCGAAGTAGTAATAGAGCATGCGGTCGTTGGACTCGGCTTCCCGGGAAATACTCTCGACACGGCCCCCGGAATAACCGTCGCGGGTGAACACTTTCACTGCCGCTTCGAGTATCCGTGTGCGGGTCTGCTGGGCCTGGGCGGCCCGGATGCCGGTCTTCTTGTTCAACGTGCGGTCAACCTTGTGCCAAGCGGAGTCGCTGGGAATGTAGCACGCTCCGTTCAGCGGTTCAGGCTTGGCGCTGTTTCTGTGGCCGGCGGGTTTTCCATGACTTGCAGGATCGACGCTTCCGGGTCGAAATCGTCTTCCTCAAGCTCCATGAATTCCTCGGGCAAGAACACGTTGAGGATGATCGCGCACAGTGCACCGACGGTAATCGGCGATTCGAAGATGTTGTGCAGGGCCTGCGGCAATTCGCGCAACACTTGCGGCACGGCGGCGATGCCCAGGCCCATACCGAGGGAAATCGAGACGATCAGCATGTTGCGGCGATGCAGGCCGGCTTCGGCGAGGATCTTGATCCCGGCCACCGCCACGGTCCCGAACATCACCAATTCCGCACCACCGAGCACCGGTTTGGGCATCAGTTGCAGCACCGCGCCGATCATCGGGAACAACCCCAACAGCACCAGCAGCCCAGCGATGAAGAAGGCGACATAACGGCTGGCCACGCCGGTGAGCTGGATCACGCCGTTGTTCTGGGCGAAGGTCACCATCGGCATGCTGTTGAACACCGCGGCCATGGCCGAGTTGAGACCGTCGGCGAGCAGGCCGGACTTGATCCGGCGAATGTAGATCGGGCCTTTGACCGGTTCCCGGGAAATCATCGAGTTGGCCGTCAGGTCACCGGCGGCTTCCAGCGGTGACACCAGGAAAATCACCGCCACCGGCACAAACGCGACCCAATCGAAGTTGAAACCGTACTTGAACGGCACCGGTACGCTCACCAGCGGCACGGCGGGCAGGCTGGCGAAATCGACATCGCCCATCAGCCACGCGACGACGTAGCCGAGAGTCAGGCCGATGACGATGGCGCCGAGGCGCAGGAACGGCACATCGACCCGGTTCAACACCACGATGGTCCCGAGCACCAGCGCCGCCAGGGCCAAATGGTGACTGGCACCGAGGTCCGCCACGCCGAAGCCGCCGGCGATGTCGGTCATGGCGACCTTGATCAGCGACAGGCCCATGAGCGTGATGATGGTGCCGGTGACCACCGGGGTGATCAGCATCCGCAGTTTGCCGATGAACTGGCTCAACACCACTTCGATGAATGCCGCGAAAAAGCACACGCCGAAGATCGTCGAAAGGATCTCATCGGTGCCGCCACCCCGGGCCTTGACCATGAAACCGGCGCTGAGGATCACGCTGATAAACGAAAAACTGGTGCCTTGCAGGCACAGCAAACCGGAACCCACCGGGCCGAACCGCCGCGCCTGAACGAAGGTGCCCAGCCCGGAGACGAACAGCGCCATGCTGATCAGGTACGGGATCTCGCTTTGCAGACCTAGCGCGCCGCCCATGATCAGGGTCGGGGTGATGATCCCGACGAAACTCGCGAGTACGTGTTGCAGGGCGGCGAAGACCGTGGCGGTCAGGTGCGGGCGGTCGTTGAGGCCGTAGATGAGGTCGGAGCGGGGCTGGGGTTTTGCGTGTTCAGATGAGGTCACGAGGAAAGCGCCAGGGGCCAGGTCAGAAAATGGAGGCGCAGGATGCCAGAAAACTTACACGCTGACACAAAACCTGTGGCCAGCCACTTATTGTGGTGAGGGGACTTGCCCCCGTTGGGCTGCGTAGCTGCCCCCAAACCTGCCAATGCGGTTTTACAGGCATACCGCATTCATTGGCTTTACGACGGCTGCGCCGCCGAACGGGGGCAAGCCCCCTCACCACAAGGTGCGGTGGTGATTAGCCGTTCGAGGCAAACGCCGCGAGTAAATCCTCCTCGAACGCCTTCTGCGCATCCCCCGCGACCTGCGCCCGATGCCGAGCCAGATGAAACCCAACATCGAAACTCATTTCCCCAACCCTCACGGCCCGCAGCAGTCCCTTGTCTTCCCAGCTCCGGGCAAAGTGGCTGGGCAAGTAACCAACGTGTTTGCCAGAAAGAATAAAGGCAAGGGTGCCTTCAACCTGTTCCGAGCGCGCCGAACACAACTTGCCTTGAAACGGCTCATCACTGCGTAGAAACCGATAAGGATGATCCACCCGGTCGCTGGACTGAAGTGCTTCATCATCCGGCGTCTCATTGCTGAACAACGGATGGCCGGGCGCGCAATACAAATGCTGTGTCTCGCTGAACAACTCACGGTAGTCAAAAGCGCTTTGCACCTGTGAGAAATAGCCGATCGCCAGGTCCAACCGCTGTTGCAGCATTAAACGCTCCATTTCGCCGGGCATGGCGCTGATCAGCTCGATCCGCACCGACTCATCCCGCTCGCGAAACCGCCGGATCGCGTCCGCTACTCGTTGCAGCACCGATTGATCGAGGGCTTCGGACAGCCCCAGTCGCACCTCGCCGATCAAGCGCCCGGCGACGCCGTTGGATTGATGACGGAAGGCTTCGATGGACTCAAACAATCCACGGGTCGCAATCAGCAGTTGCTCACCTTTGGGCGTGATTTTGAAGCCGCCCTTGCCGCGACTGCACAGCCGATAGCCGAGCCGGGTTTCGAGTTTGGCCATTTGCTGGCTGATGCTCGACTGGCTCAAGCCCAGTTCACCCTGGGCCGCACTGAAACCGCCGCATTCGACCACGCTGACAAAAAGGCGCAGCAGTTGCAGGTCCAGATCGTGCAGTTGACCGAGCATCACACATTACTCCGGGATAATGTCAGGTTAATAAACTTGATATTTCACCAATGTATCCGACGGCGCACGCTGCAACCACTCCAACAGGTCAGGTGTTTGTCATGGCTCCTCTCTTCAAGCTGTGTTGCCCCGCGTTGTTACTCGCTGTCGCTGTGTCGGCCCAGGCCGAGGAAAAGATTCTCAACCTCTACAGTTGGCAGGATTACTTTGCCCCCGAGGCCATCAAGCAGTTCGAGAAGGAAACCGGCATCCAGGTGCGTTACGACACCTTCGACAGCTCCGAAGTCCTGGAAACCAAGCTGCTGACCGGTGGCAGCGGCTATGACGTGGTGGTGCCATCTTCCAGCTTGATGGCGCGCGGGATTGCCGCCAATGCGTTGAAGCCGATTCCTCTCGACAGTTTGAAGGGCCACGCCAACCTCGACCCGGATTTGCTGAAAAAAGCTGCCGGCACCGACCCTGGCAACCGCTTTGGCGTGCCGTATACCTGGGGCACTTTGGGGTTGGGGCTGAATGTCGAGGCGGTAAAGAAGCGTCTGCCGGATGTGCCGCTCAACAGCCTGGACCTGCTGTTCAAACCTGAATATGCCAGCAAGCTGAAAGATTGCGGCATCGCGATTATCGACTCGCCTCAGGAAGTGATCGGCTTGGCGCTGCACTATCTTGGTAAAAACCCCTACAGCAGCGACAAGGCCGACCTGACCGCCGCCGAGGCGTTATTGCATCAGCTTCAGCCCAATGTGCTGTACGTCGCCACCGGCCGGCAGATCAGCGATTTGGCCAACGGCAGCATTTGCCTGGCGTTGGCCTACAACGGTGACGCCAGCATCGCCGCTGACCAGGCGCAAAAGGCCAACAAGCCATACGAGGTGACTTACCGCATTCCCAAGGACGGCACGCTGGTCTGGCAGGACAATCTGGCGATTCCCAAGGACGCGCCACACCCTGAAGCGGCGCAGGCGTTTGTCGAGTTTATGTTGCGTCCCGAATCCGTTGCCGGGGTCACCAACACCCTGTTTTTTGCCAACGCCAACCAGGCCGCAACACCGCTTGTGGATGAGGCGGTGCGCACCAACCCGGACATTTATCCTCCCGCCGATGTGCGCGACCGCTTGTACGCAGACCAAAGCATGAACCTCAAAGACATGCGCCAGCGTACCCGCATGTGGACCACTTTCCGTAGCCGCCAATAATAAGGAACTCACCATGGATGTCCCTGTGCAAAACGACCAGGCCATGACCCGCGACAGTCTTTACGGGACTGCCGCCGAAAGCACCTACGCCGGTATCACCAGTTTCATGCGCCGTCGCTACAGTCGCGACTTGCGCGGGGTCGACGTCGCGGTCAGCGGTGTGCCGTTCGACACCGCCACCAGCAACCGCCCCGGCGCACGTTTCGGACCGCGCGGCATTCGTGCCGCGTCCACCGGGATTGCCTGGGAGCGCCACTGGCCGTGGACGTTCGACCCGTTTGATCACTTGGCGGTGGTTGATTACGGCGACTGCGACTTCGACTACGGCACGCCGCAATCGGTGCCGGAAAGCATCGAAGCCCACGCCGAACACATTTTGAACGCTGGCAGCGCGATGCTCACGTTTGGTGGTGACCACTTCATCACCTATCCGCTGCTCAAGGCCCATGCCCGCAAACATGGAGCGTTGTCGCTGATCCACTTCGACGCCCACAGCGACACCTGGCCGGACGAGGAGGGCAAACGCGTCGATCACGGCACGATGTTCTGGCACGCGGCCAAAGAGGGGCTGGTGGATCCGTCGCGTTCGGTGCAGATCGGTTTGCGCACCACCAACGACGATCACATGGGCTTTCAAGTGCTGGACGCACGGCAAGTGCATCGCCAGGGTTGCGAGGCGATTGTCGAGGCGATTCGGGCGCGGGTCGGTGATAACCCGGTGTACCTGACGTTTGATATCGACTGCCTCGACCCGGCGTTCGCTCCGGGCACCGGAACTCCGGTGTGCGGCGGCTTAAGCACGGTGCAGGCGCTGGAGATTCTCGGCGGTTTGCGCGGGATCAATCTGGTGGGCATGGACGTGGTGGAAGTGGCCCCGGCCTACGATAGCGCGGACATTACCTCACTGGCGGCAGCGACCTTGGCGATGGAAATGCTGTGCCTGTATGCGGCTAAACACAAAGTCGACAAGTAACACTCAGCCCAAAATGTGGGAGCGGGCTTGCTCGCGAAAGCGGTGGAACAGCCAGCATCTCTGTTGAGCGTGAGGCCGCCTTCGCGGGCAAGCCTCGCTCCTACGGGTTTGGCGGCGTTCGAAAATTTGGCCATCGACGCCGATCCGTAGGAGCGAGGCTTGCCCGCGGAGCTTTTTCAGGCCACCGGAGCCTTCGGCAGATCCAGGTGTTTCAACTCCGGTATAGCGCGCCACCGACCCTGCAATCATCGCGTGCGGCACACCCGGTTCCACAGCGCTAATCCCATCCAGCCGCGCCAACTGTTCGTCACTCAACTGCACGTTCAGCGCGCCCAGCGTGGCGTCCAGCTGCTCTCTGGTTCGCGAGCCCAGAATCGGAATCAGCGCCGTGGTCGAGCGCTTGGCCTTCTCGCGCAACCAGGCAATCGCCACGTGTGTAGGGCTGGATTCCAGTTCGGCGGCAACCGCCAGCAAGGTATCGAGCAGAGCTGTTTCCCGAGCGCCTTTTTCAGCGTGGATCAACATGCCGAGTTTGGCCGCGCGGTTGTTCTCGTCGTTGGTGCGGTACTTGCCCGTTAGAAAGCCGCCACCCAACGGTGACCATAACGTTGCGGCCAAGCCAAGGGCTTCGGCCATGGGCAGCAATTCACGTTCAGCGGTGCGCTCGGCCAGGCTGTATTCGGTCTGGATCGCCGCAATCGGTGCGAACCCGCGGACCTCGGCTAACACGTCGGCGCGAGCAATACGCCAGGCAGGGAAGTTGGACAAACCGGCGTAGTGAATTTTGCCGGCGCGCACCAAGTCATCGAAGCCACGGAGGATTTCTTCCATCGGCGTGACGCCGTCGCTGATGTGCGCCCAGAACAAATCGATGTGTTCGATGTTGAGGCGTTTCAAGCTCTCTTCCACAGCACGGACCATGTTTTTGCGGTTATTGCCGGTGAAGGAAATACCGGCAACCCGTTCCGTCCCCATGGTGTATTTGGTGGCGATCACCAGACGATCCCGTTCTGCGGCAATGAACTCGCTGAGCATGCCCTCGGACTGCCCACCTTGATAACCATTGGCGGTGTCGATGAAATTGCCGCCAGCTTCCAGGTAACCGTCGAAAATCCGCTTGGCTTCGTCGCGCTCGGCGCCGTGGCCCCAACCGGTGCCGAAGTTGCCGGCGCCCAGCGCCAGTTCCGAGACCCGCAGGCCGGTTTTGCGGCCGAAGACTTTGTAATGCATGGGATGACCCCTTGGGGAAAAGCGCCGGGATTTAATTTAAATGTCTATCAACATGTATTTAATATGATGTTAGTAATATCCAGCGTCAACCGGCTTTTCCATCCGTCGCAATCGGATCGACCATCGGACAAATCGCTACTGCCAGTTTCTGACAGGAGCCTTTGCTAAGCTGCGGGCACTTTCCCGGACTGAGCGTGCCGATCGTGTCGCGAACCACTCGTTTACTCACCTTGCTGCAAGTGCTGCGGGGTAAAAGTCGCCCGGCGACCGCCGCGACACTGGCTAGCGAACTGGAGATTTCCGAACGCACGCTGTACCGCGACATCGCCGAACTCACGGCCCTTGGCGCGCCGATTTATGGCGAGGCGGGGATTGGCTACGTGTTGCGCAGCGGTCTGTTTCTGCCGCCATTGATGCTCAACGCCGACGAAACCGAAGCCATCGTGCTGGGTTTGCGCTACGTCGATCAGCGCGGGGATGAGGTGTTGAGCAAAGCGGCAGCGGATGCGTTGGCCAAGATTGCCGCGGTGTTGGCGCCTGAGGCGTTGGAAGCGTTGCACAACCCGACAGTCATGCCCGGCCCGCCGGGTTTCGGCTTTGCGCAAAACATTGTGCCGTTGAATGTGTTTCGCCAGGCGATCCGCAATCAGGCCAAACTGCACATTGATTACGCGGACGCCAAGCAGGTGCCGACGCAGCGTTTGATCTGGCCGTTGGCGCTGGGGTTTCTCAACGAGGTGCGGATCATCGTCGCCTGGTGCGAGTTGCGCAGCGCCTATCGGACTTTTCGTACTGACCGGATATCGGCGGCGAGCGAGCAGGGCGAGCGCTATCCCGGTCGGCGCAGCGACCTGTTGCGCACCTGGCGCAAGCAGATGGAATTGGACGAAGCCGGGCGATTCACTCCTGACAAGAACTGACACAACGGTGCTTTAGCATGGCTCCAGAATCAAACAACAAGGAGCCGTAACATGTCTAACCCAGCCACTTCACTGGCACCGGCCATCGCTGCTTACATTGCCGCTGCCAATGCGCGCGACACCACAAGGGTCGCCAGTTTTTTCGCTGAGGATGCCAACGTCTTTGATGAAGGTGAGCATCAGATCGGCACTCAGGCCATCGCCCAATGGATGCAAGACACCGCACAGCGTTATCAGCCGCGGGTCGAGGTACTCGACGTTCAACTGCGCACTGGCAAGGTGCTGGTGCACAATCTGATCTCCGGGACGTTTCCCGGTAGCCCGCTGGAACTGCGCTACACCTTTCGCCTTAACGAACAGGGCAAGATTGCCCGGCTAGACATCTCCCTCTGACACCACTCAATCAATGTGGGAGCGGGCTTGCTCGCGAAAGCGTCCTGTCAGTTAACATCTCTATCAACTGATCCACCGCTTTCGAGCAAGCCCGCTCCCACAGGGGATTGCGGTGTTTCAAATGGGTGGGTGACTGGCATACTGCGTAGCTTCAGCCCTGAAGCGCGGCCCTTATGACTTCCGATCCCCCTTGAACGCCTGGCAACACGCCATCGAAACGAAGGGCTTCGTCCAGGACGAAGCCCAGGAACATGCCGTCTGGGCACTGCAAAAGTGCTACGAAGCGCTGCATGAAGGGCGCAAGCCGATTACCGGCGTTTACCTCTGGGGTCCGGTCGGTCGGGGCAAGACCTGGTTGATGGATCAGTTTTACAACAGCCTGGAGGTGCCGGCCCGGCGTCAGCATTTCCACCACTTTATGGGCTGGGTGCATCAGCGTTCGTTTCAACTGACCGGCACGGCCGACCCATTGAAAGCCCTGGCCCGTGAGTTGGCCCAGGAAGTCCGGGTGTTGTGTTTCGATGAACTGTTCGTCAACGACATCGGCGACGCGATCATTCTCGGCCGTTTGTTCCAGGTGATGTTCGATGAGGGCGTGGTGGTGGTTTGTACCTCCAACCAGCCACCGGATCAGCTGTATGCCGATGGTTTCAATCGCGACCGTTTTGTCCCGGCCATCGAGGCGATCAAAAAGCACATGCTGGTGATCGCGGTGGATGGCGGCGAAGATCATCGCCTGCATCCTGGCGCGGCGTTGCAGCGTTATTGGGTGAATGCGCCGGGGCAGGCCAGTGGGCTGGCCGAGGCGTTCAAGGCCTTGACGGTCGGCCAGTCGGTGTCCAGCGATCCGGTCGAGGTTGGCTATCGCACGGTCAACGCGGTGCAGGCCAGCGCCACGGTGCTCTGGTGTCGCTACGCTGATCTATGCGAGCAACCATTTGCTGCCATGGACTTCATGGCGCTGTGCGACACCTTCAGCGCTATTCTGATGAGTGAGGTGCCCAACCTCAGCGCGCAGAAGCGCGAAGGGCGCATCGCCCGGGGCACTGAGGATGGCGTGGAACGGGTGGTGGCCGGTGATCGCGATTTGCCGCAGTTATCGGTGCACGACGACGGTGTGCGGCGTTTCATCGCGCTGGTCGACGAATGCTATGACCGCAAGGTGCCGCTGTACCTTGAAGCCCAAGTGCCGATGGATGCGTTGTACACCGAGGGTTATCTGGAATTCCCGTTCCGCCGCACCCTCAGCCGACTACAGGAAATGCAGCTGCAACGCTTTGCCGACGCTTGAGATCTAGGAGGAGCGACGATGAATCAGCCTTTGTCTCACCATTTGCTGACCATGGCCTACCAAAACGCCTGGGCCAACCATCGACTGGCCAAGGCCTGGGGGCAGTTGAGCGCGGTGGAACTGGCGGCGCCGCGCGTCAGTTTTTCCCGAGTATCGTCGCGACCCTCAATCACATCCTGACCTGCGACTGGTTCTATGTGGATGCCCTTGAGCGCGAACGACGCGCAGATGATCCGCATCACGACTGCTACGTGTTTTTCAAAGACGATCAGCCGTTCACGGCGGCTGCCGACCTCAAGCGTGAGCAAGCCCACGTCGACAATCGGCTGATCGCTTATTGCGAGCAATTGCGTGACGCCGACCTCGGGCGGCTGGTGACCATCGCTCGTGAAACGCCGCAAAACGACAGCCGTTTGCGCATGCTGTCGCATTTGTTCGAACACCAGATCCATCATCGCGGACAGGTTCACGCGATGCTCAGCGGGACTGCCGTCAAACCACCGCAACTGGATGAGTTTTTCTGTGTCGGGGAGGCGGGGTTGCGGGCCGAGGATTTTGCTGAGTTGGGCTGGACTGAAGAGTTGATTTGGGGGCATTGAGATCAAAAGATCGCAGCCTTCGGCAGCTCCTACGCGCCTGTGGGCGCTGCCGAAGGCTGCGATCTTTTGATCTTTCCCCTTAACTCGCGCTAATGTCCCTCCGTCCTTCCAGTGCGCGCAACGCGCACTGAGGCAAACTGTTGTGTGATCGAGGGTGGAAATGGAATCCGCAGAAATACTTGTACTTCAAGCCAGCTACACCAACCCAATTCATGCCGAGGCCATTTGCCTGGTGCTGAACGACTACGCCGAAGACCCGATGGGTATCGGCGAGCCGTTGTCCGCCGATGTGCTGCGCCAACTGCCGGCGGAGCTGGCCAAGCGTCCTTATGCGTTCAGTGTGTTGGCATTCGTCGGCGGCGAACCGGCGGGGCTGGTGAATTGCTTTGAAGGCTTTTCGACCTTTGCCTGCCGGCCATTGGTCAACGTCCATGATGTGGCGGTGGTGTCGAAGTTTCGCGGCTTGGGCCTGAGCCAGAAGATGCTGCAAAAGGTCGAAGAGATCGCCCGTCAGCGCGGTTGCTGCAAGATCACCCTCGAAGTCCTGGAAGGCAATGACGTGGCCCAGGCGTCCTATGCCAAGTTTGGTTTTGCCGCCGGCATGTTCGACCCGGCCCATGGCCGCATGTTGTTCTGGATCAAGGCGCTGTAAATCCCAGGCAAAAAAGGGCGTCCATCAGGACGCCCAAGTGTCAGCTCTGACGGCGGAGCAAGCCGTCAGAGGTCCATCGGTTTAAGGTTTGTAGCTTTCGGTCACTTGCGCGGTTTGATCGTCCGGAACCCGCAGTTGGCCGCTTTGGCGTTGATCGGTCTGGGTTTGCGCGGTGTGGACCGGAAAGTTGTCCCAGTGATTCTTCATCCGCTGCGCGCCGCCTTCGGCAAATGCACTGGCGGAACCGACGATAAGCAGACCGGCGAAGATCAGGCTGACTCGTTTCATGATGTATCTCCCACTAAGAATGACGGGGGGCCTTTCATCCGTGATTCAAGGGCGTGGGCGCAGTATTGGCGCACCCCATTAAGTTGAGGTTAACGCCGAACAAACTGTGGGAGCTGGCTTGCTCGCGAAGGCGTAATCACTTTCAACATCATTGTTGGGCGTGCCACCGCTTTCGCGAGCAGGCTCGCTCCCACAAAAAAGGGGCCGTTTCCGGCCCCTTAATGGGTTACTGCTTGACCACCGCCGGGTCTTGGCCAGACACCGGTTTAGGTTTGAGCAGACTGAAGTCAATCAACGGACGCACCTGACGTTCGTAAGGGTTGCCGATCAACAACGGTCGCGGCTTGAAGCTGTCGCTGACCAGGCTTTTGCTGCGGTCCAGTTCATCGAAGCTCAGGCCCGCCAGATCGGCCCAGGTGTGGATCAACTGCGAGCTGCTGTAAGGGCGGCTCAAGTCAGCGGCAAAGCTCCAGTCGTGGGTTTCACGCCATTTCGGCGAGGCATAGGCCATGAACGGAATCGTGTACATCGGCGCTGTCGGCTTGTTTTCGTTACGGCCAAGCGTGTTGTGGCCCGCCGAGTCGAAGACGTCTTCGCCGTGGTCGGAGAGGTACAACAGGAAGCCGTTCGGATCTTTCTTGGAATAGTCCTTGATCAGGCTCGACACCACGAAGTCGTTGTACAGCACCGCGTTGTCATAGCTGTTGTAGGTCGGTACTTCGTCGTCGGTTACGCCAGCCGGAACACCGGTGCGGTCCTTGAACTTGTCGAAGGTCGGCGGGTAACGGTACTGGTAGCTCATGTGCGTACCGAGCAGGTGCACGACGATCAACTTATGTGCCGCCGGATCGCCCAGCGCCTTGTTGAACGGCTCGATCACGTCGCCATCGTACTGGGCGGCGTTCTGGTTACGGTTGTTGTTCAGGTATACCTGCTCGTCGGCCTGTTCGGAGAACGTCGTGAGCATGGTGTTGCGCTTGGTCATGGTCTGCTGGTTGGTGATCCAGAAGGTTTTGTAACCCGCCTGTTTCATCATGCTGACCAGCGACGGCGTCGTCAGGTACAGGTCCGGGTTCTCTTCGTCGGCGAAGGTCAACACCTGCTGCAGCGCCTCGATGGTGTACGGGCGTGGAGTGATGACGTTATTGAAGATCGCCAGTTGATCCTTGAGCTTGTCCAGTTCCGGGGTGGTGTCCCGGTTGTAGCCGTACAGGCTCATGCGCTGACGGTTGGTGGACTCGCCGATGACCAAAACCAGGGTCGACGGCTGATCGGACATGGTGTTCTTGAGGTTTTTCAGCGGCGCGATCTTGCTCGCACTGTCGAGCATGTCTTGCATGCCGGCCAGAGTGTCGAGGTAGCGGTGATAAGCCACGGCCATCTGCCAAGGCACGGCTGGCTCGATCCGGGTTTCGAATTTCTCGAAGCCGCCGGCAAAGCTGCCAGTGCGGGCGGTCTGTTTGACCAGCGGATAACCGACCACGGCCACCAGAATCGCGGTCGCGGCGACAAATGCCTGCCAGCGTGGCATGTACACCGGACGCAAGCGGGTCCACAGGAAGTAGGCGAACGCGGTGTGCGCCAGGAAGGCCAGCACCATCCACCAGGCAAAGTACTGGGTCATGTATTCGCCAGCTTCAGAGATGTTCGACTCGAACATGATGAAGATGACGCTCTGGGAGAATTCCTGCTGATAGATGAAGAAGTAGCCCAGGCTGGCCATCGAACAAGCCCACAGCACGACGCCGATCAGCGCTGCCAGAAGGCGGGTGCGATTGGGGAACAACAGCATCGGCGCCAGCCACACGGCACTCATTACGAATGCCTGGCGAAATCCGCTGAAACCGGAAGTGCCAGTCAACTGAATCAGCAGCTGGGTGATGCCGGAGAAATACCAGAAGAATACAAATAGCCAGATAAACCCGGCCCAATCGAAACCTTTCGCAGACGTTTTGCTGCGTTTGAGCAATGCCATTAAGTAAATACTCCCGCCGGCGTCATGGAGTCACCGGCGTCATCAAACCAACCCACGAGAAACCGCTGCCCGAGAACCGAACAGCCACAAGGATCGGGAGTATCGCCAGACGAATGTGAAAACTTTGTGAGTTTCGTTCAGGTAAACGACAGGTTCGGCGATGAGCGGCCGTCGGCCGGGTGTATGGGGAGAGGCGCGGGGCAGCCGATTCAGCAGGGCATCAGGCATGCGGGAGAGAGCCTGCACCCAAAGTGGGGAAGCTCAAAATGAAACATTTGTAAGTGTTGTCAGGAGGGCAGTCCGCAGGCGCTACCATTTACCGCATTGCCGTGCCTGGAGCCACAAAGCAGGAGGTAGCGCGTGCGCTGTGTTTCAAGCGTTATGCAGGGCTGGCACTGTTTGCCCGGCTAGCTGGGCTTGCTGCAACAATTGACGAAGCTGCGCTACCTGGTTCTTCAAGGCGTCACGCTCATCTTTCAATTGGCGTAGTTCATCACGACGAATAGTCACGTAGAGAGTTTGTGGGGGACGTGCGGTAACGATTGTGTCCATTGCTCACCTCGCAAATGGCCTGCATCAACTGTGATTGCGTCGTTCATCTGGACGACACCCTCACTATCGGCGCCGATTTTGGTTTCTTTTGCCCTCAATTGGAACTTTTTTATTTTTCATGGTCGGTGTGTCTTCGGCACGATTCCCGACGTTATCAGTCTGGATCGGGCACAATGCCCGGAAACTTCATCCCAACGCTCTGGACTAACTCACATTGGTCGCGTTGGGCTATAACCTTTGACACACATTATTTGCAGTAAGGAGCATCAGCACATGCAACTCGGGATTATTGGACTGGGCCGCATGGGCGGTAATATTGCGCGGCGCCTGATGCTCAACGGGCATACCACCGTTGTTTACGACCGCAATACCGCCTTCGTTGAAACCCTGGCCGCAGAAGGCTCCACCGGCGTCACTGACTTGCCGGCCCTGGTGGCTGGCCTGGCCAAGCCGCGTGCGATCTGGGTCATGCTGCCGGCCGGCGCGCCGACCGAAGAGACCATCGACACCCTGAGCAATTTGCTCGAAGCCGGCGACACCATCATCGACGGCGGCAACACCTTCTATAAGGACGACATCCGCCGGGCGAAAACCCTGTCGGAAAAAGGCCTGCACTACATCGACGTCGGCACCTCCGGTGGCGTCTGGGGCCTGGAACGCGGCTACTGCATGATGATCGGCGGCGACGCCGAGACCGTTAAGCGTCTCGACCCGCTGTTCGAAAGCCTGGCCCCTGGCCTGGGCGACATCCCTCGTACCAAGGACCGCAAGTCCGACGACGATCGCGCCGAGCGCGGCTACATCCACGCCGGCCCTGCGGGCTCTGGCCATTTCGTCAAGATGATCCACAACGGCATCGAGTACGGAATGATGCAGGCCTTCGCCGAAGGCTTCGACATCCTCAAGACCAAATCCAGCGAAAACCTGCCGGAAGATCAGCGCTTCGACCTGAACGTCGGTGACATCGCCGAAGTCTGGCGTCGTGGCAGCGTGGTGTCCTCGTGGTTGCTGGACCTGACCGCCGACGCCTTGGCCAGCGACCCGAAACTCGACGGTTACTCCGGCTCGGTGGCTGACAGCGGTGAAGGTCGCTGGACCATCGAAGCCGCCATGGAGCAATCGGTGCCCGTACCGGTGCTGTCGAACTCGCTGTTCTCTCGCTACCGTTCGCGCGGGCAAGGCACCTTTGGCGACAAGATTCTCTCAGCCCAACGCTTCGGCTTCGGCGGCCACGTGGAGACACCGAAAAAATGACCAATACGATCCGCAAGAAATCCAAGGCAGAACCCGCGCCACCGACCACGCTGTTCCTGTTCGGTGCTCACGGTGATCTGGTCAAGCGTCTGCTGATGCCGGCGCTGTACAACCTCAGCCGTGACGGCCTGCTCGATGATGGACTGCGGATCATCGGCGTTGACCACAACGCCATCAGCGATGAAGCCTTCGCGCAGAAGCTCGAAGACTTCATTCGCACCGAAGCGGCCACCAAGGTCGGCAAGGGCGATGAAGCCCTTGACCCGGCCTTGTGGGCCAAGCTCGCCAAAGGCATCAGCTACGTCCAGGGCGACTTCCTGGACGACAGCACTTATCAAGCGCTGGCGGCGAAAATCGCCGACAGCGGCACTGGCAATGCGGTGTTCTACCTGGCCACCGCGCCACGTTTTTCAGCGAAGTGGTGCGCCGTCTCGGCTCTGCCGGTTTGCTTGAAGAAACACCGGAAGCCTTCAGAAGGGTGGTGATCGAAAAACCTTTCGGCAACGACCTGCACACCGGCAAGCGCTTGAACGCCTGTTTGCTCAAGGTGATGTCGGAGAAGCAGATCTACCGGATCGATCACTATCTGGGCAAGGAGACGGTGCAGAACATTCTGGTCAGCCGGTTCTCCAACAGCCTGTTCGAAGCGTTCTGGAATAATCACTACATCGACCACGTGCAAATCACCGCCGCCGAAACCGTTGGCGTGGAAACCCGTGGCAGTTTTTATGAACACACCGGCGCCTTGCGGGACATGGTGCCCAATCACCTGTTCCAGTTGCTGGCGATGGTGGCCATGGAGCCGCCGGCCGCGTTTGGCGCCGATGCGGTCCGTGGCGAGAAGGCCAAAGTGGTCGGGGCGATCCGGCCTTGGTCCGTCGAGGATGCACGCGCCAACTCGGTGCGCGGTCAATATGCGGCTGGCGAAGTCGACGGCAAGCCGTTGACCGGGTATCGCCAGGAAGGCAACGTGGCGCCTGACAGCAACACTGAAACCTATGTCGCGCTCAAGGTGATGATCGACAACTGGCGCTGGGTCGGCGTGCCGTTCTACCTGCGCACCGGCAAGCGCATGAGCGTGCGCGACACCGAGATCGTCATTTGCTTCAAGCCTGCGCCGTACGCGCAGTTCCGCGACACCGAGGTCGATGAGTTGCAGCCGACCTACCTGCGGATTCAGATCCAGCCCAACGAAGGCATGTGGTTCGACCTGTTGGCCAAGCGGCCCGGGCCGGCGTTGAACATGGCCAACATCGAACTGGGGTTCGCCTACAAGGATTTCTTTGAAATGCAGCCGTCCACCGGCTACGAAACCTTGATCTACGATTGCCTGACCGGCGACCAGACGCTATTCCAGCGTGCCGACAACATTGAGAATGGCTGGCGCGCCGTACAGCCGTTCCTCGACGCCTGGCAGCAGGACGCGAGCGTGCAGAGCTATCCGGCCGGTGAAGACGGCCCACAGGCTGCCGAGGACCTGCTGACCCGCGATGGTCGCGTCTGGCATGGCCTCGGATGAGTGAGTCCGCGCAACATTCCATCCGGTTTCTGCTCAGCGACATGGACGGCACCTTGTTGCTGCCCGATCACAGCCTGAGCCAGCGCACCATCGACGCGGTTCGTTCATTGCGTGAGGCCGGCGTTTTGTTCAGCCTGGCCACCGGCCGCCCGCCGAAAGCCATGTTGCAGCAGATCGAAACCCTGGGCGTCGACGTGCCGACCGCCGCCTTCAATGGCGGCACCATCGTCAAACCGGACGGCAGCTTGCTGGTCGCGCATTACTTGCCGGCCACTGCTGCGCTGACGGCACTGGCGCTGTTTGCCGACCGGCCGGACATCGAAATCTGGGTATTCAGCGGCGGTGACTGGCTGCTCAAGGACCCGCATGGCCCGATGGTCCCACGTGAGCAGCACGGTTTGGGCTATCCGCCGGTGGTGGTCGAGAGTTTTGAACCGTACCTGGAGCGCATCGACAAGATCGTCGCCACCAGCAACAACACCGATTTGTTGATTGAGCTGGAAGCGCTGTTGTTGCCCAAGGTCGAAGGTCAGGCTCAGGTGTCCCGTTCACAACCGGTTTATCTGGACGTGACCGCGATGCAAGCCAACAAAGGCGCGGCGCTGGCGACACTGGCCGAGTACCTCGGTGTGCCACTGGAGCATACTGCCGCGCTGGGTGACGGCGGCAATGATCCGGCGATGTTTCATCGCGCCGGGTTGTCGATTGCCATGGGGCAGGCGGAGGAAGCGGTGAAGCGTCAGGCCGATGTGGTCACGGGCACCAACACCGAAGACGGAGCGGCGCAGGCGATCGAGCAATACATCCTGGCCCGATAACCAACGCACTACCCTGTGGGAGCGAGCTTGCTCGCGATGAGGTCAGTACATTCAACATCATTGTTGTCTGTCAGTCCGCCATCTTGAGCAAGCCCGCTCCCACATTGTTTTGGGTTACAGCCAAAAACTCACTGCGTACCAGCCCAGCGAGCCCATCACCACGGTGTATGGCAACGCCATCCACACCATCCGCCCGTAAGACAGGCGAATCAGCGGTGCAATCGCCGAGGTCAACAGAAACAGAAATGCCGCCTGACCATTGGGTGTTGCCACGCTCGGAAGGTTGGTCCCGGTATTGATGGCAATCGCCAGCGTCTCGAAATGCTCGCGGCTCATGTGGCCGGAGATGAACGCCTGTTTCACTTCAGTGATGTAAATCGTCGCCACGAACACGTTGTCGCTGATCGCCGACAACACACCATTGGCAATAAACAGCATGCCCGGCTGCTGATCCGCCGGCAGGGTCAGCACCCACTGAATCAACGGCGTGAACAGTTGCTGGTCATGTATCACCGCCACCACCGCGAAAAACACCACCAGTAACGCCGTGAACGGCATAGCGTCTTTAAACGCGTTGCCGATGCGATGCTCCTCGGTGATGCCGGTAAACGCAGTGATCAACACGATCACCATCAAACCGATCAGCCCGACTTCCGCGATATGAAACGCCAGCCCGGCAATCAGGATCAACGCTGCCGCGCCCTGAACCAGCAACGCTGCGCGCTGGCGCGAAGTGCGTTCGGCATTATCTTCGGCTGCATAGTTGGCCAGTACTGCGCGCACATTGTCCGGCAGCAGCGTGCCGTAGCCGAACCAACGCAGTTTCTCCAGCAAGACGCAGGTCACAAGTCCCGCCGCCAGCACCGGCAGTGACACCGGGGCGACTTTCAGGAAGAACTCGGCGAAATGCCAACCCATCTCGTGGCCGATCAACAGGTTCTGCGGCTCGCCAACCAGGGTGCAAACACCGCCCAGCGCAGTACCCACGGCGCCATGCATCAGCAGGCTGCGCAGGAAGGCGCGGAACTGATTGAGGTCTTCGTGATGGAGTGTCGGCAGATGCTGATCGTCGCTGAACTCACTGTCCTGACGCGGATCGTTGCCCGAGGCGACGCGGTGATACACCGAGTAAAACCCCACCGCCGCACTGATGATCACCGCTGTCACGGTCAATGCATCGAGAAACGCCGACAGAAACGCCGACAGGAAACAGAACATCAGCGCCAGCAACGCCTTGGAGCGAACCCCGAGTAACAGGCGCGAGAACAGAAACAGCAGCAGGTCTTTCATGAAGTAGATGCCGGCCACCATGAACATCAGCAGCAGGATCACCGGAAAGTTGTGCACCAGTTCGTCATAGAGCGCCTGGGGGTGGTCATCTTCAACAGCAACGCTTCAATCAGCAGCAGGCCGCCAGGCATCAGCGGGTAACACTTGAGCGCCATGGCCAGGGTGAAAATGAACTCCAGGACCAGCAACCAGCCGGCGGCTACCGGCCCCACCGTCCACAGCACCAGGGCGTTGAGGATCAGGAACCCGACAATGCTCGCCTTGTACCAGCGGGGGAGTGCCCGAGAAAGTTATGCGCGAACGCCTGGGCCATTGAACCGGACATCGGCTACTCCTTGTATAAAGAAGCGCGCAACTTGCCGTAAGCGACCTTGAAGTTCAAGTGCAGTACCGTGGTCTAGCTCAGATACCGCGCCACAACTGCCCGGTAATTGCCGTCCAGTGAATAACCGCCGACGACGATTCTGCCGTCGCCCTGCACGGCCAGGGAGGTGGCAGTGTCGAGGCTGCGGCCTAGCCGGGTACGAATCCAACCCATGCCATCGGCAAAGCTGCGATCCAGTTGCCCGTCTGGCCGGTATCGCGCCAGGATGAAATCGGCTTCGACGCCGCCGATCGTGGCACCGACGGCGAGTACGCCACCGTCGGGCTGAACCTGGGCGGCGGTCCATTGGCTGCCACTGTGGCCGATTTCCAGCAGTTGTGGCTGGCCGCCGTTGCAATGAGCATCCGGGCGGCCATTGCTGTGTATTTTCAGGGACAGGCAATGCATCGGGTCGCGGCTGCTGCCAAAACACTGCAAGTCACCATTTTCCTGCTGGACGATCTGGCTGACCTGGGCGCTCCGCTTGCGTATCTGGAAGGTCATGAAACCATCGATGGCGAAGCTTGCGTCCAGTCTGCCATCGGCGTGGTAACGCGCCAGCAGCCCTTCCTCGGGGAAGTTGATCGAGCCGCCCGTGAGGATGCGTCCGTCCCGTTGCACCATCAGGCTGCCGAGCCAGGTGTTCATCAGCAAATGCCTGACCACCACGAAACCGCGGCCGTTGAACTCGCGGTCCAGCGTGCCGTCGGTATTGAGACGGATCAGCAGACCGACATGATCGGCCAGTTCGAAATGATGATTGGCCAGCAGCAGGATTCGACCGTCCTCCTGCACGCAGATATCGCAGGCTTCGGCGCCCGGCACGCCTGGTGGCAGCCAGTCGTCACGAAGGCCCCGGGACAGGTCGCCGGGTAGGCGCACGACTAATCGCCCATTGTCGCCAAAGTGTCGAACCGGCTGGCCGGTGGGGTCGAAAGCGCCAGCGCGGGCAAGGTACGGTGAGCGTCTTCGTAATGCAGGCCAGCCAACAGGATCGACCCGCAGGGCAGGATATGGACCTTGCTGGCCATGGCTTCGAAACCCAGTGCGAACTGGCCGATCAGGCTGCCTTGGTTGCCAAAGGACAGGTCAGCCGAGCCATCCTCAAGCAGACGGGCCAGACCAAAACGGCTGCCGCCATGGGTGCCGACCTTGGCCGCGACCAGCAAACGGCCTTGTGAGTCGATGGCGATCCCGTTGGCCATGCTTGAGGAACTGCCGACGAAATACACCTGGGTCTTGCCGCCGGCGGCAAAGTCCGGATCGAGGTGCCCGGCTTGATTCAGGGTGACGGGACGGGCGTAAGCGGTCTGAGTTTGCATGCACGCATCTCCTTGCCAGTCGACCCGATCCCGGGCCGGGAGGGTGACTGCATGTGCGAAACATTCAATCCCTGAATGCCTGGTCGCACAACTGTCATAACTAACAGGCGGAGGGTCGCGTTGTGCCAGAACAGTGTCTTTTGGAACCAATCAAGGGGGCTGCCAACAATTGAATCTTTATAAAGCAAAAAATCGCAGCCTTCGGCAGCGCCTACAGGGAAACGTACATTCCAATGTAGGAGCTGCCGAAGGCTGCGATCTTTTGATCTGTGTAGCCATTAATTCTTAGTGCGGCATGGACCACGACTGCAGCGTGTAGCCATCTTCGCTCAGCTCTTTACGAGCCTGCTGCAGCAAATATTCAAGTTGTGCCGGATCGGAATAAGCGCTGCTCGGGATCTGCTTTTGGCCGATGCGGTTATTGGTGCGGTCGATGACGCTCAGGCTGAGCTCGCCGTTACCGTCCTGTGGGGCCCAGGCCACGCATTGAAATGGCTTGAACGCGCGGTCGGCAATCAAAAGAGCTTCGTTGATACGGAGCGGGGCGGTCATGGGGTCTTCTCTCTGTATGCCCAATCAAGTGATGTGCCGTCGGTTGGGCTTACCGTTCGGCTGGTTACTTGTACTGATGTCCTCAATGGGGGTTGGGTCACACACAATCCAAAGAAAATTCAACTTTCTTTCATATACTCAATGTTCAGGCAGTTTTTGAAAGCTGGCTGAAAGGTTCGACTCGATAGGTAACTAACAAACTTCCTCATATAACTAATTGGTTAAGACTCCTATAGTCAAACGATACAAGGCCACGTCAAATTCTTGCTAATGTTACAGCCAGGTCTGCCAAATGACTGTTTTTAATAATATTTCCTTAAATTTGGCGCCAAGGAACAGTCATGATCGAAGCGCCTGCCTTACGACGTCTGTTAGTGGTTGATCCTTGCGACGATTGCCATCGTCTTTTGCCGGGTTTGCGTTCTGTGGGTTGGGATGTTGACAGCTGTACGCTGGAAAACGCCGCCGATCGAACCTGCGATGTCGGCCTCTTGCGATTGCAGCCTTTTCACCTGGAGCGACCGGAAGCTGTCAAGGAGCTGATCAGCCGTAGCGGCACCGAATGGATCGCCGTGCTCAACCAGGAAGTCCTGCGACTGCAGAATGTCGGGGACTTTGTGTGCGAATGGTTTTTCGACTTCCATACCTTGCCGTTCGATGTCTCCCGGGTTCAGGTAACCCTGGGCCGGGCGTTCGGTATGGCGCGGCTGCGCGGGCAGGGCACGATTCACATTGATCAGCCGGAGCACGAGTTGCTCGGTGACAGCAAGCCGATTCGTGAACTACGCAAGCTGCTGAGCAAACTGGCGCCCACCGAGTCGCCGGTGTTGATCCGTGGCGAGAGCGGGACCGGCAAAGAGTTGGTCGCCCGCACCTTGCATCGACAATCTCAGCGCCACAGCAAACCCTTTGTGGCGATCAACTGCGGCGCGATTCCTGAACACTTGATCCAGTCCGAACTGTTTGGCCACGAGAAAGGCGCCTTCACCGGTGCGCATCAACGCAAGGTCGGACGAATCGAAGCGGCGCATGGCGGCACGTTGTTTCTCGATGAAATCGGTGACCTGCCCCTGGAGTTGCAAGCCAATTTGCTGCGCTTCCTGCAGGAAAAGCACATTGAGCGGGTCGGTGGCAGTCAGCCGATTCCGGTGGATGTGCGGGTGCTGGCGGCGACCCACGTTGATCTTGAGGCAGCTATCGAGAAGAAACGCTTTCGCGAAGATTTGTACTACCGCCTCAACGTACTGCAAGTGGTCACCGCGCCGTTACGTGAACGTCATGGCGATCTGTCGATGCTGGCCAACCACTTTTCGCATTTCTACAGCCATGAAACCGGCCGGCGCCCTCGCAGTTTCAGCGAAGACGCGTTGATTGCGATGGGCAAGCATGACTGGCCGGGCAACGTTCGCGAGTTGGCCAACCGGGTGCGCCGCGGGTTGGTGCTGGCGGAAGGACGGCAGATCGAGGCACGGGATTTGGGGCTGATCAGCCAGCAGACGATCGCGGCACCGATGGGCACGCTTGAAGACTACAAGACCCGCGCCGAACGCCAGGCGTTGTGCGATGTGTTGAATCGCCATAGCGATAATTTGAGTGTGGCGGCGAGAGTGCTCGGCGTTTCGCGGCCGACGTTTTATCGGTTGTTGCACAAACATCAGATTCGATAAAAGCAACGCAGAATCAAAAGATCGCAGCCTTCGGCAGCACCTACGCACCTGTGGGCGTCGCTGAAGGCTGCGATCTTTTGATCTTCACGGTTTTCACCCAACAAAAAGCCCCGCTGCGATAAATCTCGCGGCGGGGCTTTTTGCTGGGATGGATCAGAAGTAGTACGGGAATTTCAGGCTGAAAGTGAAGTCCGGCGCATCAGGTGTCATGCCCAGGGACAGGTTTGGCACGATGGTCAGGTTAGGGGTGGCCGCGATGGTCATGCCGATATTGAAGTACCCGGCGTTGGCATCACTGGAAATAACCGACTGCCAATCCCCGCCGTCCGGCTTGATCGAACTCCTGCGCTGAATCAGGTCAGACATCGAGAACGACATACTCATCTTCTCGTTCAAGGCGAACGCGACGCCCATGCCGACTTGGAAACTGTCGCCGATCCTGACCTTGCCAGGCGTCTTCTGATTGACCGTGGAGCTGATATCGCTGAAAGACTCCTCCAGGTTGTGGGTATAAGACAGGGTGCCAAACAGCACCGCCGGGTCGAAAGTTTTCACCAGCGAGATGCCAGGGGTAATCGACCAGACACCGTTACCGGTGGGCAGGCTTTCAGGCACGAACAAGTTGGTGTTGGTCGGCGACTGGACCAGTTTGATCCCGAACGGGTCTTTGCCGGTCGGTGCCTTGATGCGGAAGGTGAATACGGCATCCGGTGAGTTGGCCGATTCGTCCAGGAACTTGTAAGCCACCCCGGCGTTGATATCGCCGATAGTCGGGTCCTGGTTTACATCGCCCTCGCTGGTCACGTTCGCCGCCCCGTTGTTGCCGCCGCCGGACTGGTAGGTCGATTCGCGATAGACCACGGGCACGTTCAAGTCGAACTGCCAGCGGTTGTTGTAGTTGTACCGGCCGGTGAGGTCCAGGGTGTAGGTGTCAGCCTTGATCCGGTCCAGGTTGATGTTGCCGAGGAAGATCGAATCCAGCGCGAGGAAGCCATTGAGGGTCAGTTGCCGGGTATCGTAGTGAGAGTAAGTCACACCGGTTTCAAAACTGAACTTGCCGCCGCCAAAAAAGCCACTGGCCTCGTCATACAGGTTGGTTACGCTCTGTGCCGGTTGTGAATCGTCAGCCAGCGATTGACCGTACGAGGCGCCACTGCCCCCGGCCGCGCCCCCCGACGCCGCTGCCGCACCCGTGCCACGATTGGCCACCTGCGGATTGCCCTTTAGGTCAGCCGGCGATTTGGCCAGGCGCTTTGGCTGTGGCGTGGCCGGTTGCTCTTCAACCTGTCGTACCCGTTGTTCGAGTACAGCCAAGGCTTTTTGCTGTGTTTCGTAACGTTGTTTCAGGTCTAGAAGCTCCTGTTTCAACGTTTCTACGTCTGCATCCGGGGCCGCCTGCAACATAGCCGCCGGAAATAGAGTGCTCAAACATACGACTGCGCGCAACGATGCGGATCGATACATGAAAAAGCCGTCCCTTTAAGCCTAATGATCGAGAGTCAGCGTAGTTCAATATCCTAAATTGCGTAGTCCCTTGAGTTGATTAAGATTCTGCGAGGCGCCCGCGCCAGGATTGATGTTGTTATTGAGCACAACATTGAGCAAAGTCTGATTGTTGACCGCGTTGCTGTTGCCCAGCAATGTGGTGTTTTGGAGCAAGCCACTCTGGGCCACTTGTTGCAGGGCTGTACCTTGATTGTTGCTGGCCTGAATGGCCATTTGCACACCGCCACTGAAACTGGAAATGGCGACACTGCCGGCGCCGTTGCTGCCGCTGATCGTCTGGCCGTTCATCAACACCTGACCTTGGGCCGGTGCCAGTGCAGGTGCCGTACTGGATTGAGTGACATTGATGCCAACGTCGTTATAGGCCGTGTTGCTGTCGCCTGCGGCGCGTACGCTCTGGGTAACGCCTTGGGTAGAGTTGAGACCGGCGCCACCGATCACATTGCCGGTGCCTTGGGTTGGCGTGCTGCCGTTACCGGTTTGCTTGATGGTGGATACATAAAATTGGGGTTTGACGGTGGAAGACTGGATCTGCATCGAGGAGGTAGCCCCGATCAGGTCACCACTGGCATTGCGCCAGGTACTGCTCATGACGATGCCGAAGCTGATGATGCGCCCCGGCATGACGAAGCGACCGCGTAGCTCACCGAGCTCTTGATCGCTGACGGCGATAGGTTTGAATCCTTCATTGGCAAAGCTTGACGCACTTGCTGCCAGGCAGGCGGCGGCCAGCCAGTATGAGGTTTTCATCTGTTGCTCCCGGAGCGTCCTGCCCCTTTTATCATTATTAGGCGCTAAAAGAAGTCGCTCTGAATAAAACCGAATTCCATCAGTTCTGCGTCTCTGACCGGACTGAACTCATCGAGTTTGTTCTTGGCCGTCAGCGGCGCTGGAGGGTCGCGTAACGCGTTGGTTTTGTCATAACCGGGGCCGACGACAGCGAAGACGATGCCGTTCCAGCCTTTGACAAAGTCATCATGGGCATAGCGTTTATGGCCAAGTACCGGGTCACCGACGTAGACCCAATCCTTGTCCGCCCGCTGCATCACCACGAAGTGCTTGTAGCCACGAATGTCCATCAGGACGACAACCGGAATCGAGACTGCATCCAGCTTTTCAGGAGGGATCTTGTAGCCTCTGGCACGCATGCCGATGCTTTCCAGGTAGTGCTTCATGTCCAGCATGGAGAAACCCTGGGTACGAACAAGGTTCTGGTCAGCGTTGACCAGCATGCCTTTGATGATGTGCTCCTCATCGACGTCGAGCCAATAGGCCTGGCGCAATACGGTAGCCAGTGCAGCGGCACCACAACTGAAATCAGTTTTTTGCTCGACGATATCGGTGAACTTGCGCTCACGAATACTTTGCACGTGCTTAAAGACCAGCATGCCGCCAGGAAGGGCGGCTACAGGCATCTGGGCGGCTTGAGTAACACCACACAGGCACAGCAAGACGGTGAAGGCGGCCATACGCATGATCGATACGCCTATTTCTGGAGTGTGGAAAAGCCCCGTTGCCGGGGCTTTGTTGACGGTCCAGATTAGTGACTGACCGACGAGACCGACAGGCTGTTGGCTTGTTGGTTGCCGTAACCCGCCACGGAGTTCACGCCGATGTTGCCGGAAGAACCGTTGCCCGAGAACCAAACGCTGGCGTTGTTGGTCACAGGTGCTGTCCAGCCGGTTGGGGTCAGGACTTGCTGGGTAGTCACGCCGCCCAGTTCGAAAGCGCCCACTGCAACGAAGGTGGAGGTGCTGTCGCCTTTGCCTTTGCCGCCACGGTTATTATCGCCATAGCCGCCGTGGCTGCCATGATCGTCGTCGGCTTTGGTTTTGGCTACGCCTGTTGCCACGAAGGCACCAGCGCCTTGGAAAGTACCGGTAAGAGTATCTTTCTTGAAGGTCTGAACGCCTTGGTTCTCAACAACCAGCCCGGTGGAAGACTGGGTCGATGCAGCGATAGCCTGCGATTGGCCGTTTGTGCCAGAAGAAATCGCCATGTTGTTTTTCTGTTGGTTGAAGTCGCCTGCCGCCGAGTTCAGGCCCATGTTGCCGGAGCTGCCGTTGCCGGAGTTCATGATCGTGGCAAGGTTAGATGTCGAGTAGTTATTCGCATAGTTGTTGTTGTTGACTTGGCTCACTGTAGACAGAGAGCTGGCGCCGTTGGCCGTACCGAAGATAAAGGCCTCGTCGGAGGCGATAGCGGCGGCGTTGTCTTGTTGGTTGCCGGTACCGGCTGCAGTGTTTGCAGCCATGTTGCCGCTGGACCCGTTCAGCGAATTGCCGATGGTCGAGGTGTTTTGGGTGCCTTGGTTGTTCACCACGTTGCCGTCGCTGTCTTGTGCGTCGATTGCGGTGGCAGTTGCGCCTGCGGTGATTTGGTGTGGAGGAGGTTTGTGACCGTGTTGGTCACCCTCATTGCCACCGCCTGCTTGTGCTGCCATTGCCATCACTGCTGCCAGAGCGAAAACCAGTGGTTGAAGAGCCATTGTAGGTTTCATGGTGTTTCTCCTTGCTCATTAGTTGGTTAAGTGTTGGTACGTCCTGCTGCACTGCAATTGGGTCAGTTCGCGACCCGGATGCTCAGGGTGTTAGCTATCTGGTTTCCCACCCCGGCACTCTGGTTCACCTGAATCACTCCGCGGCTGCCGGTGAAGGCCTGGTCACTGGTAGTGACCTGGCGGCTGCCGTTTGAAGCGTCAGTTGCTCCTGAGCTGGTTGACGGCGTCACGTTCTGTTGAGAAAGGACGCTATCGTCGATACTTTGCGGCCCGGCACCGATGCTGATTCGCATAGCGTTGGCCATCTGGTTGTTGGCGCCGGCCGATTGGTTGACGCCCAATACGCCGCTGCCGTTGCTGAAAGAGTTGCCACCGATGCTGGCGGTTGCGTTCATCCGCGGATCGGCGGGTGTATTGATGTTCTGGTTCACGATGGTGGTCGCCGAGGCATTGTTGCCAATGGCGATGGCCCGGGCGTTGGTCTGCTGCGATTGATCGCCAGCCGCTTGGTTAACGCCCAGATTGCCGCTGTACTGGGCGCCGGAACTCTGAATAGTGGCGCTGTTGACCACAGGCACATTGGAGTCGGCCATGGCGCCGGCACTGGCCAGCAGGGCGATGAAGATCAGAGAGAACTTCATTTCATTGTCCCCCCAGATTGGTCAGCGGGGCGAGGCCGGCGCCAAGGGCGTGGTTAATGGTTCCGGAGATCGAAGCCCCGGCCCCAGCAGCATTACCGCTGCCACCGCCCACACCAGGCATGCCGTTGGAACCACTTACAACGTTCAGGTTCTGAGCGCCGGCACCGTTGAAGTTGACCATGTTGCTGATCGATGAACCGCTGGCGACACCTGCGAAATCACTGTCGCTGAGTTCCCCACCCTGGGTCGCCTGGACGACGTTTGCCGAAGGGTTGGCACTAACAGTGGTCGGGTAGGGGTCTTTGCCGCCGGTACGGCCTATCGGAATCGGTTGAACCTGACGTTGGAGAATGATCACGCCATTGCCATCGGCCATGACGGGAAGACTGGTGAGGGCGCTGACGGCACACCCGATCAGCAGTACATTCGTCAAACCTTTATTGAAAGTTCCCACGGCAGCAATTCCTTCTTCGTTGTGGGCTGGCTTCTGTCAGCGTTATGAAGGAGAGAGCGAAAGCTGTGCCGCTTTTTGATTGTTGTTTTATTTCAACGGGTTAGCGGAAAGGTCTGAAGAGACGATGTTTGAACTGTTTCATGGCTGAGACACTACCTACCGCGTGCAATGGGCTGATGCAGTCCAAAAGCTCTAGAACAAGGGTTTGCGCCAAGGTGTATCAGAACCTTAACAGGTGCCATGACAGGACGATGAAGGGTGCTCAAACGGGGCTTTTTCGGGAAGGGAAGTGTTTCAGGAATGGACACTTTGCCTCTGAATCAGGGGTAAACACTGGGGCTTTCGCCCCAAAGGCAAGGTCAGGAGGCGAGCAACAGGGTGACGGCTCGTATTGCTTGAGCCCGGCGTTCAGCCCAGTCCCCTTGCAGCACTTGGAAGGGTTGTTGATGCTGTGCCAGCCAAGCGTGGGTGGCATTGAAAAATGCTCGACGCTCATCAAGCGAGGGCTGACACCGCTGACCATCGTCCGTCCAGTTGACCTGCTCAGGCGACAGCAGCAAGTGCAAGTCGTAGTGTCGAGCCAGCAGCGCCTGCTCGATCCAGGCCGGGCAGTCGCCGAACAGGGTCTGGCTCCAGAGAATGTTGCTCAATAAATGCGTATCCAGAATCAACAAGTGCGGCTGCCCGGCCCGGGCCTGATCTTCCCATTGCAGTTGGCCGCGGGAGATTTCGGGGATGTCGGCGAGGCAGGTGTCCCGGGGGTTCTGGTCGATGAACCAGCGCACGTATTCATCGACCAGCACACCGCCGAACTGTGTTTTGAGCCCGGCCGCCAACCAGCTCTTGCCGCTGGATTCGGGGCCGGTGAGTACCAGCACTTTCATGCGTGCAACGCCGGATCGGTGCGCCATTCACGCCAGCCCTGTACCGCAATTACTGTGAACAAACCGTAGAGGGTCGCGGTCAGGTACAGGCCTTTGTAAATGAACAGCCCGACAAAAATCACATCGAGGACAATCCACAACGGCCAGCATTGCACACGCTTTTGTGCCATCCATAACTGCGCCACCAGGCTGAAACCAGTTAGCGCGGCATCGAGCCAGGGTTGGGCGGCATCGGTCCAGTGAGCCATTGCCGCGCCCAGCAACAGGCTGCCAATGGCGCCCGCCGCCAGCCCGAGCATGGTCGAGCGGGCACCGAGTTCACTGACTTGCCGGCCGTCATGGGCGTCGCCTGCGCGGGTCCACTGCCACCAGCCATAGAGTTGCAATGCGGCGTAAACCACTTGTAGCAGCATGTCCGAATACAGCTTCACGTCGAAGAAAATCCAGGTGTAAAGCAGCACCATCGCCAGCCCGATCGGCCAGCACCAGGGGTTCTGTTTGACCGTCAGCCAGACGGCAATCACGCCGAGGGCGGCCGCAAACAGTTCAAGCCCGGACATGGAGGTTCCTTGGGGGAAATCGAAGAGGGGGCGGATTGTAGCGGGAAGATCAAAAGATCGCAGCCTTCGGCAGCTCCTACGGGAGTGCCGGAGCGGACTTTTGTGGCGAGGGGCTTGCCCCCGTTGGAGTGCGTAGCGCTCCCAAGCCCTGCAACTGCGATGTATCAGGCACACCTCGGTTGTAGGGTTTGGCGACTGCTGCGCAGCCGGACGGGGGCAAGCCCCTCGCCACAGTGAGTGGTGTTGCCTAGACGCGAAACTGTTTGAGCAACCCGTTCAACTGCTCGCTCAATTCCTTCAGGTGAACACTGGCCAAACTCGACTGCTCCGCCGCCAGTGCCGTGCTGTGGGACAGCCCGGCCGCCTGGGTGACGTTCTGGTTGATGTCTTCCACCACATGGGCCTGTTGCAGGGTGGCGCTGGCAATCGACGCGTTCAGCCCGTTGAGGTTGCGCAGAGCCTGGCCGATAGCGCTCAGGCTCGCACCGGCCAGCCCCGCCTGTTCGATGGTCAGTTGCGACGCCCGGCTGCTGTCGCCGATCACCTTGACCGCTGCTTCGGAGTGATTTTGCAGGCGTTCGATCATCGACTGGATCTCCGCCGTGGACTTCTGGGTGCGCTGAGCCAGCAGACGCACCTCATCGGCCACCACCGCAAACCCACGACCTTGCTCGCCGGCCCGGGCGGCTTCGATGGCGGCGTTGAGTGCCAGCAGGTTGGTTTGTTCGGCAATCGAGCGGATCACTTCCAGCACGCTGCCAATCTGCGTGCTTTCGGCGGCGAGGGTGCGAATCACTTCGACCGCCTGATCAATGGTGCTGGAGAGTTTATCAATCTGCTGCAAGCTGCCATCGATGTTGACCTGGCCTTGCTGCGCCTGAGACTCGGCGTCGCGCATTTCGCTGGCTGCATGTTCAGCGTTCTTGGCCACATCCTGCACGCCGTAGGTCACTTCATTGATCGCGGTTGCCACCAGTTCCATTTGCTGGGACTGCTGCTGACTGCGTTGCTGAGCTTGCGCGGCGTCGTTACCCATATCGCTGGAAGACTGGCCCAAGGCGCTGGCAGAGACCTGCAACTGGCTGATCACCTGGCGCAGCTTGGCGGTGAAGGCGTTGAAGTGCCGCGCCAGTTGCGTGACTTCGTCCTGGCCGTGAGTGTCGAGGCTGCGGGTCAGGTCGCTTTCGCCGCTGGCAATGTTGGCCATGGCGTTCACCGTTTCTTGCAGCGGACGCACGATGCTGCGGGCAATCATGATCACCAGCAGCGCCATGATCAGGGCAATTGCCACGCCGATAAACGACGCTTCCCAGACCTGGCCGTAGAACTCGGCTTGCATGTCATCGATGTACACGCCCGAGCCGATCACCCAGCCCCAAGGCTCGAACAGTTTGACGTAGGAGGTTTTTCTACCGGCGCACTGGCGCCCGGTTTCGGCCAACGGTAATCGACCATGCCGGCACCCTTGGCCTTGGCGATGGCGACCATTTCGTTGAACAGCGCAAAACCATCCGGGTCGCGGATCGTCGAAAGGTTCTGGCCTTCAAGTTTCGGGTTGGCCGGGTGCATGATCATCACCGGCGTCAGGTCGTTGATCCAGAAGTAGTCGTTCTGGTCGTAGCGCAGTCCGCGAACCACGGTCAGCGCCTGTTTTTGCGCAGCCTCGCGGGTGAGGGTGCCGGCGGTTTCCAGGTCGTGGTAATAGTTCAGAATGCCACTGGCGGTCTGCACCACATGCTGGGTTTTCTGCGCTTTGCCGTCGTACAGGTCGTCGTGGATCTGTTTGAGCATCAACACGCCCAGCGTCAGTAACATCACGATGGCCACGATCAAGATGAGCCACAAGCGTCGGCTGATCGACACACTGCGCAAGCTGTTCATAACGCTGTCACTCCGGATTCTTTTTCTTGTAATAAACGGTCGCCAGCATCCAACCACGCTTTGCCGGTTGGGGCTATGCGACGCAAGTCCAATTACGCGACGGCGTTAATCAGGCATCTCTGATAGGATTTCGGCCTCGCACGGAAAAACCTGAATCCAAGTTGATTTTTCACGGAATTTTTACCGTTTCGTAGGGATCCTGTGTGCACGAAACTTCAGCTACGCTGAGCGCAGTGACGTATTAAAAATATTAACGGGGCGTGCCTAGATGCAACGCCTTTGGGGGATTGATGGACCTTTGGACCGCCTTTCAGGCGCTGATTCTTGGAGTTGTAGAAGGGCTGACGGAGTTTTTGCCCATTTCGAGTACCGGACACCAGATCATTGTTGCGGACTTGCTCAACTTCGGTGGTGAGCGCGCCATTGCATTCAACATCATTATCCAGTTAGGCGCGATTCTGGCCGTGGTCTGGGAGTTTCGCCGCAAAATCCTCGACGTGGTCACTGGCCTCCCGACCCAGCCGAGTGCGCGTCGCTTTACCGCCAACCTGTTGATCGCCTTCATGCCGGCGGTGGTGCTGGGGGTGATTTTTTCCGATTTGATTCACGAATACCTGTTCAACCCGATCACGGTAGCGGCGGCGTTGGTCGTCGGCGGGATCATCATGTTGTGGGCCGAGAAGCGTCAGCACGAAGTGCATGCCGAAACGGTCGACGACATCACCTGGCAGGACGCGCTGAAAGTCGGTTTCGCCCAGTGCCTGGCGATGATCCCGGGGACATCCCGCTCCGGCTCGACAATCATTGGCGGCCTGTTGTTCGGGCTGTCGCGTAAAACCGCGACCGAGTTCTCATTCTTCCTGGCCATGCCAACCATGGTCGCCGCGGCGGTTTATTCGGGCTTCAAGTATCGCCATTTGTTCGTGCCGGCAGACTTTCCGGTATTCGCCGTCGGCTTCATCACCGCGTTCATCTTCGCGATGATCGCGGTCAAGGCGCTGCTCAAGTTCATTGCCACTCATAGCTATGCGGCGTTTGCCTGGTATCGGATTGCGTTTGGCCTGGTGATCCTGGCGACCTGGCAGTTTGGCTGGATCGATTGGGCTGCCGCCAAGCCATGAACGACTCCGGCGCGCGGAACAACCCCGGCCGCAAGTCCGGGGGCGGGGTCCAGCATCTAGGCTTGAAATTGCTGGTGTTCGCCGCTCTTTGTGCGCTGCCGCTGTATGGCGCGTTGTCGTTATGGCTGCGCGGCGTTTCGGTGATTCCCTTGGCGGGTTACGGCGTGGTCAGCGTGCTGGCGTTTTTCCTGTACTGGGGCGACAAGCGCAAGGCTCGTGCCGATACCTGGCGCACGCCGGAAAACATCTTGCACGCAGTGGAACTGGCAGGTGGCTGGCCCGGCGCTTTGTTGGCTCAGCAGGTGTTCAGGCACAAGACCCGCAAGGTCTCGTTTCAACTGGTGTTCTGGCTGATCGTGCTGCTGCATCAGGTGTTCTGGATCGACCAGTTGTTCCTTGGGGCACACCTTTTCGCGCTCTTCTAGAGCAGCAGTCCTACCTGTGTGCGCTTGGGCAACTTGCTCACCACTAATTGGTGGGATCGTTGCAACAAGCCTTGCAGTTCTTCGGCGCCTAGCGGGTAGGGCGTCTGCATGATGATCCATTGCGCCCGGGCCAGGTACGGCGCCGGGTGAATGCCCGGTCGGTCGCAATGACCGAGAAACAAATCCTTGTCGACCTTGAACGCCAGGGAATCGCCCCGCAGGTTCTGCAACGCGAACATCTTGTTGCCGGCAATCGAAAACACCCGCACGCCGCCCCATTTGTAATCCTCCCGCGCGCCGGGCAGCGTCAGGCAAAACTGTGCGACATCCGCTTCGCTCATGCGTCCAGCCTTCATATCAAACGGTCCCCACAGGCATTGAATGATTCGATCAAATGGTCGAGCCAGGCACGTACAGCCGGCATCACCCCGCGCCGATGAGGGTAGACCGCTTGCAGCCAGCCGCCAGGCATTGACCAGTCGGGCAGCAACTGGATCAGTGAGCCGTCCGCCAGCTCTGACTCGCAATACATCATTGGCAGAATCGTAAAACCCTGGCCGGCGAGGGCGCAGGCCCTGCGCACGATAAAGTCGTCAATGCCCAGCCGTGCTTCCAGTGCCAGGTCGCAGCTTTTGCCCTGTTGATCGAGCATGCGGATATGCACCATGCGGTCGGGTTCAAGGGCGCCGAGCACCGGCAAGCCCTTGAGGTCTTCCGGGTGATTGATCTCGCGGCCGTGCATGAAGGCAGGGCTGGCGACCATGAGCGTCTGCGCTTGACGCAGACGCCGGGTGACCAGCAACGGATCTTCATCCCCCAGCTCGCGGACGCGCAGGGCGACATCGACACCTTCAGTGACCAGATCCACCCGACGGTTGACCAGCATGACCTCCAGCTGGACCTGCGGGTACTTCTCCAGGAAGTCGCTGATGACCGTCGGCAACATTTGATTGGCCAAACCCACCGGGCAGGACACCCGCAGTCGCCCCCGGGGTTCGCTGGACATGCTGGCCACCGCTTCGTCGGCCATCTCGGCCTCCAACAACATCGCCTGACAGTGACGCAGGTAACGCTCGCCCACGGCGGTCAACTTCAGTTGCCGGGTGGTGCGCTGTAGCAGGCGCGCGCCCAGGCGTTCTTCCAGTTCGGCGATGCGCCGCGACAGTCGCGACTTGGGAATCCCCAGCAACCGCCCGGCCGCCGCGAAGCCACCCGCTTCGACCACCTTGGCAAAATAGTAGAGGTCATTAAGGTCTTGCATGGGTTTGAGACTCGACTGTTCTATCAGTGGGACGAACTATCGCATTGTTGCGGGCTAATCAGCTATTAGATTCATCTGTAGCATCCTCTCCATCAGATCGCCCGGTGGCGATCCTCACCTGGAGATCACTTATGAAACTGTTGCATATCGATTCGAGCATTTTGGGTGACAACTCGGCTTCCCGTCAGCTGAGTGGCGAAGTGGTTAAAGCCTGGCAAGCCGCTGATACTTCGGCCGTCGTGACTTACCGTGACCTGGCTGCCGATGCCATCAGCCATTTCTCTTCGACTACTTTGGTCGCTGCTGGCACTACCGCAGAACTGCGCAACGCCGCGCAACAGCACGAAGCAGAACTGAGCGCTTCGACCCTGGCCGAGTTCCTTGCCGCGGATGCTGTGGTTATCGCCGCCCCGATGTACAACTTCACCATCCCGACCCAACTCAAGGCCTGGATCGACCGCATCGCCGTTGCCGGCCAGACATTCCGCTACACCGAAGCCGGCCCTGAAGGCCTGTGCGGTGGCAAGAAAGTCGTAATCGTTTCGACCTCCGGCGGCATGCACGTTGGTCAAGCGACTGGCGTCGCTCACGAAGACTACTTGAAAGTGCTGTTCGGTTTCCTGGGCATCACCGACATCGAATTCGTCCGCGCCCACGGCCTGGCCTACGGTGATGAAGTGAGAACCAAAGCCATGAGCGACGCGCACACGCAAATCAGCGAGCAACTGTTTGCCGCGGCCTAAGATTCTTTCTTAAGGTTCTTTCGTAAGCATTGCGTAAAGAATACTAAACAGCTCGGGCATCATCTGAAAAACTCTGTATTCTGATCATGGTAACGATCAGTTACAGAGTTTTTTGTTTTTAACGATTTTTCATGTTCTGGCCCAGGTTATGCAGTCGAGGGTTAACGTCCCCGTTCTGCAACGACCTTAGTGGCCGCAAACACTGGCACAAGGCCGCGTACTCCGCCACTCGGAGCACTTCGGGCTTTTCAGTCAAGTAACAAAGGTGGGGCATCCCATGGTGCGTCTCTGTGCAACGTTACTGATTTGCGTACTCAGCAGCCTGAATACGGTGCAAGCCAGGCCTGCGCCGAATCTATATTCGAGCGTCGGCTATCACGAGATGACGTTCCTCGATCCGCTGGATCTGCAACCGATGCGCGCCATCGCTTTTTACCCGTCCAGCGAACAGGCGTACACCAGCAAACTCGAGGGCTATACCGTCGAGGCCGGTGCAGACACCAAAGTCGCCATCGGGCGCTTCCCGATGCTGATGCTGTCCCATGGCAACGTCGGCACCCCGCTGGCCTTGCACGACCTCGCCACTTCGCTGGCCCGCAAGGGTTTCGTAGTGGTGGCGGTGATCCATCCTGGCGACAACTCCAAGGATCACAGCCGTCTCGGCACGCTGAGCAACCTTTATGGGCGGCCGCTGCAAATTTCCGAAGCGATTACTGCCACGTTGGGTGACCCGATGCTGGCGCCTTTTGTCGACGCCGATCAGGTGGGTGTTATCGGCTACTCGGCGGGCGGTGAAACCGCGTTGATTCTGTCCGGCGCCACACCTGACCTGGATCGGCTGCGGCGCTATTGCCAGCAACGCCCGGATGACCGCGATGCGTGCAACACCCAGGGCGAGCTGATTGTGGATCGTGATGATTTGGTGCCAGTGGCCGACCCGCGCGTACATGCCTTACTGCTGATGGCGCCCCTGAGTCTCAAATTCGGCCGGCATACCCTGGCCGACGTGCATGTGCCGGTGCTGCTTTATAGCGGTGATGGCGACAAACTGGTGGCTTTCGACAAGAACGCCGCCGCGTTGGCGCGCAAACTGCCGATCGCGCCGGACTTCAAGTTGCTGGCAGGCGCTGGGCACTTCGTGTTCATGGCGCCTTGCAACGAGGAACAGATCATCGCCATGCCGGCGCTGTGCACCGATGCCGACGGCGTTGATCGCGAAGACATTCACCGCAACCTGGTCTCTGAAGCCGGACGTTTCTTTTCACATGCCTTGGCCAAACCGACGCGGGCGGGGATGCAGACGGCTGATCAATAATGTATTGAACGCTGCATAACCCCTGTGGGAGCGAGCTTGCTCGCGATAGTGGTCTGACAGTTGACTAATTTGTTGAATGTCCAGCCGCCATCGCGAGCAAGCTCGCTCCCACAGTGGGGTCTGTTGTCAGGTCGTTGCACGGCGTTTCAGGAGCAGCGTCAAACCAAGCCCGGTCACCGACAACAACGCCGCACTGAAGAAAATCCACGAATACCCCAGGTTCAACGCCACCGCACCCATCAACGGTCCGGCAATCGCCAGCGCCAGGTCAAAAAACACTGCATAAGCACTTAGCCCCGCGCCGCGACTGGAGTTGGGCACCTGCTTGATCGCCTCGACTCCCAATGCCGGATACACCAGCGACAAACCAAACCCGGTCAACCCGGCGCCGATCAGCGCGTAACCGGTGGACGGCGCCATCCAAAGCATGATCAGCCCGACGGTTTCGATGGTCATGCAGGCAATGGCCGAGGTGGAACCGCCGAAACGGCTGATGGCCGAGATGAATAACAGCCGCGACAGAATGAAACAGACCCCGAACACCGTCAGGCAATACGCGGCGCCGGTCCAGCCACGGTTGAGGTAATACAGGGTAATAAAAGTGGTCAGGGTGCCGTAGCCGATGGACGCCAGGCTCAGGCTCGCACCGAATGGAGCAATGCGCCCGAACACCGCCCAGAATGGCAGCCGCTCGCCGCGAATCACCGGCACTGACGGCTTGTTGCGAATCAGCAACAGCGCCCCGAGGGCCAGCGTCGACAGGACAATCCCGAGGCTGGCGAACCCATACTCGGCAACCATCACCACCCCCAGTGGCGCACCAATGGCGATGGCACCGTAGGACGCGATACCGTTCCAGGAAATCGAGCGCGCCGTGTGCTCGGCGCCGACCTGGCCCATGCACCAACTGATGGTGCCGACGCCGATCAAACCTTGGGCAATCCCCAACAGTAGCCGGCCGGTGATCAGGATCATCAGACTCAATAGCGGGACGCTTTGCAGCAACGTTGAAATCAATGTCAGCACGCCACTCAACACAATCCCCGACAAGCCGTAAACAATTGCCCGCTTGGTGCCAATGTTGTCCGACATGCGCCCGGCCATCGGGCGGCTGAGCAAGGTGGCCAGGTATTGGCAGCCGATGGTCAGCCCCGCGATGATCGCGCTGAAACCCAGCTGTTCATGGACATACCCCGGCAACACCGCAATCGGCAGGCCGATGCAGAGGAAGGCAATAAAGGTATAGAAGACGATGGAGACGATCTGCAGGGTGATCGCCATGGAGCTTTGCGGGGGTAGTTGCTGCGCAGACATGAGGGCTCGTTCGCGGGCGGCGGTAGGAGAACTGCATGATGGCTTGGGCGGGAAATAAAAGGAAGCAGGCTAACTATGTTCGTTGGGTTTGAGGGCCTCTTCGCGGGCAAGCCTCGCTCCTACAGGGGACGTGCATACCCGTAGGATGCGAGGCTTGCCCGCGAAGGTTTCTGCACCACAATGTACCCAACATTGAAATGCAAAAAGCCCCGTCACCAGGACAGGGCTTTTACTTGCAGCTTGAAACTAATAGCTGCTTTTAGAACACGACGCCCTGACTACGCAGGTAGTCATCGTACGTGCCGCTAAAGTCGATCACGCCACTAGGGCTCAACTCGATAATGCGGGTGGCCAGGGACGATACGAACTCACGGTCGTGGCTGACGAAGATCAGCGTGCCCGGGTAGTTCTCCAGCGCCAGGTTCAGCGCCTCGATGGATTCCATGTCCAAGTGGTTGGTGGGTTCGTCCATGATCAGCACGTTCGGCTTCTGCAGGATCAGCTTGCCGAACAGCATGCGACCTTGCTCACCACCGGAAATAACCTTGACCGACTTCAGAATCTCGTCGTTGGAGAACAGCATGCGGCCGAGGGTGCCGCGAACGATTTGCTCGCCGCCCTGGGTCCATTGGCCCATCCAGTCGAACAGGTTGCAGTCGTCTTCGAAGTCGTGCGCGTGGTCCTGGGCGTAGTAGCCCAGTTCGGCGGCGTCGGTCCACTTCACAGTACCGGCATCCGGGGTCAGTTCATTGACCAGGGTGCGCAGCAGGGTGGTTTTGCCGATACCGTTCGGGCCGATGATCGCCACGCGCTCGCCGGCTTCAACAACGAAGCTGAAGTCCTTGAACAGCGGCTTGCCGTCGAAGCCTTTGGCCATGCGCTCGACGATGACCGCTTGACGGTGCAGCTTCTTGGTTTGTTCGAAACGGATGAACGGGCTCACACGGCTCGAAGGCTTGACCTCGGCCAGTTGGATCTTGTCGATCGCCTTGGCGCGGGAGGTCGCTTGCTTGGCTTTCGAGGCGTTGGCCGAGAAGCGGCTGACGAACGATTGCAGCTCGGAAATCTGCGCTTTCTTCTTGGCGTTGTCCGACAGCAGTTGCTCGCGGGACTGGGTCGCCACGGTCATGTACTCGTCGTAGTTGCCCGGGAACAGGCGCAGCTCGCCGTAATCCAGGTCAGCCATGTGGGTGCACACGCTGTTCAGGAAGTGACGGTCGTGAGAGATGATGATCATCAGGCTGGAGCGCTGGGTCAGAATGTTTTCCAGCCAGCGGATGGTGTTGATGTCGAGGTGGTTGGTCGGTTCGTCGAGCAGACAGCACTTCAGGATCGGAGAACAGCGCCTGAGCCAGCAATACGCGCAGTTTCCAGCCTGGGGAAACCTCGCTCATCGGGCCGAAGTGCTGCTCGATGCCGATACCCAGGCCCAGCAACAGTTCACCGGCACGGGATTCGGCGGTGTAGCCGTCCATTTCGGCGAACTCGGTTTCCAGCTCGGCTACAGCCATGCCGTCTGCTTCGGTCATTTCCGGCAGCGAGTAGATGCGATCGCGCTCGGCCTTGACCTTCCACAACTCTTCGTGACCCATGATCACGGTGTCGATAACGGTGAATTCTTCGTAGGCGAACTGGTCCTGGCGCAATTTACCCAGACGCACGTTCGGCTCGAGCATGACCTGGCCGCCGGACGGCTCGAGATCGTTACCGAGGATTTTCATGAAGGTCGACTTGCCGCAACCGTTGGCGCCGATCAGGCCGTAGCGGTTACCCGCTGCGAATTTAACCGAAACGTTCTCGAATAACGGCTTGGCGCCGAACTGCATCGTGATGTTAGCTGTGGAAATCAATTACCTTACCTATCAATGGGTTAGAGCTGGTCGTTTTTGCCTGATACCGATTTGATACCAATCTGGAGCTTTTCCAGCTCCGCCCAGTCTGAGCTTGAGTTGAGCCAACGCGCATACGTCGTCAGCAACATTTGGACGCTGTGGCCAAGTTGCTGAGCGATGAAGGCGGGGTTCATGTTGGACATTAAGCATATTGTCGCATAAGTATGACGGCAGTTGTACGGTGGCCGATAAGACATCGCCAAAGCCTTCAGGGCTGGTCCCCACTGCTTATGCAGGTCGGACGTCTGTTTGATGTACTCGCTGTTCTTCGATGGCGGGAATACGTAGGGCGTTTCCTTGATCTTGCCGACGCCTTTTTTGCGACGTTCGGTGTACTGACGGGCGTACTCCAGTGCGTGCAGTGCCCGCTCATTGAGCAGCACATAGCGATCCTTGCCGGTTTTGGTGCGCTCTTCGACTACACCCAACGCCACGGTGCGGCAGACATGAACCTGGCGCTTGACCAGGTCAACGGCATCCCAGCGCAGTGCCGCCACCTCCGAGAGCCGGAGTCCGGTGAAGAACGCGAACTCAATGAACGCGGCGTAGATCCCGCTGGGCCAGTGAGTAGTCTGGTACAGGTGGGCGATGATCCGGTTCGCCTCGTCCAGCGAGAACGGGTTGATCTCCTTACGCGCCCGCTTCGGGAGGTCGATGATCTTCGCCGGGTTCTTTTGATCAGCTCTTCAGTGACGGCCGATTCTAGGATGGTCGAGAGCTTTACTATGGCGTTGCGCCGAACACCCGGAGACGTCCACTCCGTGGCCGCAATGATGCGGCGCAGGAGAGTGGTGGTGATCAGATCGATTCGCACCAGGGCAAGCGGTGGAATCCAATACAGGTTCAGCGCGCCTTTATAGTTGTTGCGAGTGCCGTCGGTGATAACCCGGCCATCCAGCCATAACTGCGCGTACTCGTGAAAGGACGGCACGCCACCGAGTGAAACAGTCGATCCCGGAAATAGCTCGGCGTACTTGGCGTCATCCAAGAGGCCGAGCTTGATCAGGCCGTCCAGCCGCTGACCCTGATCACGGGCTATGGCGAGGTGATGGGGACCTGGTGCTTGAAGAACATCAACGAGGAACAGGGCGCGCTGTTGCACGGCGGGATTCCCCGTAAACAAGGGTTCACTCTGGAGTTTGCACGCTATGGCGACGACATGCAGAACGTCTGACGGCGACATGCTCGACGTCATTTGCCATAACGTTTATGGCCATCTGAACGGCAGCACTGAGGCGGTGCTTGATGCCAATCAAGGGCTGGCGGATGAGCCCCAGCCCTACCGCGCGGGCGTGGTGATCGTGCTGCCAGATCTGTCCACTCCGACCGAGGAGGGGATCAGCTTGTGGGATTGACCTCGGCCGGTGCCGGCACCCCGTTGCGTTACGCGTAACAACACTTTTTTTGACCCGCCTTGTGCGGGTTTCTTTTGGACAAAATCCATGACCCCCATATTTCGAATCGTGGCCGATGGCGCCGATATCACGGCGCTGATCAATGATCGGCTGCTGTTGCTGCGCACCTCTGACAAGCCGGGCATGGAGTCCGACGAATTTGAGTTGCGCATTGATGACCGTGACGGCCAGGTGCAGTTGCCTCGGCGTGGCAGTTCTATCGAGATTTACCTGGGCTATGCCGAAACGTCACTGGCGCGTCTGGGGCGTTACGCAGTGGACACGGTCGAGGTGTCGGGTCCGCCGGACACGATTGTGATCAAGGGCAAGGCCAGCGACATGCGCGGCAGCGGCAAGACCATCCGTAGCGGAAGCTGGGAGGACGTGCCGCTGTCGAAGATCGTGGCCGACATCGCGGCGCGCAATGGCTGGCAGCCGGTGTGTCCGGTGGCGACAAAGGTCGCCCGGGTGGACCAGCTCAATGAGTCCGATTTTAATTTCATCACGCGCCTGGCCAAGCAGTACGACTGCACGGCCAAGGTCGCTGACGGCAAGCTGTTGGTGATGCCGCGTCAAGGTGGCCAGACCGCCAGCGGCAAGACGTTCGGCGCGATCACCCTGACCCGTAGTGACCTCAGTCGTTGGCAGTTCAGCCTCGGGGATCGCAACTCGCACAAGGCAGTGTCCACCAAACACCAGGACAAGAAGAACGGCAAGCTCGCGGTAGTCACCATCAACAACGACGACGCGCCGGATGGTCTGCCGGCCGTGCATACAGACCGGCACATCTATCCGAACAAGTCCGCCGCCGAGGCGGCTGCCAAAGCCCGCTTGACGGCGTTCAATCGCTCGACTGCGGACGTGCGTCTTGAGATGCCCGGCCGGACAGACATCTTCGCCGAGCGACCGATCAATGCCCAGGGCTTCAAAGTCGGCCTTGATGGCGAGTACCTGGCGGATTCGGTCGAGCAGGTGTTCACCCAGTCCGGCTGGTCGACCACGGTCGAGTGCAATGCCGGCAAGAAAGGCAAATCCAAAGGTAAGAAAAAGAAAGAAACGAAGCCGCTCAAGGTCGTGAGCATCGAGAGGTTGTAGCCCATCCCATCGCCGCCTGAGTGCGGTTTTTTTATGTCTGGAGTTTTTTATGTCCGTCACGGAACAACAGTTGCAACGCATCATGCCAAACGCCCGCCGCCAAGCGGGCGTTTTTGTATCTGCCCTGAACACGGCGATGGCCCATCGGCAGATCAACACACCGAAACGTCAGGCTGCGTTCCTGGCGCAGCTCGGTCACGAGTCGGGTCAGCTGCAGTACGTCCGCGAGCTGGGCGGCGATCAGTACCTGAGCAAATACGACACCGGCAACCTGGCTCAGAAACTGGGCAACACCCCGGAGCCGGACGGCGATGGTCAGCGTTATCGCGGTCGTGGTCTGATCCAGGTGACCGGCCGCAACAACTACCTGCGCTGCAGCCTGGCCTTGTTCGGCGACGAGCGCTTGCTGCGCACCCCTGAGCTGCTCGAGCTACCGCAATGGGCTGCCGAGTCGGCCGCGTGGTTCTGGTGGGTTCGCGAGCTGAACGCGCTGGCGGATCGGGACGAGTTCGAGGCGATCACCCGCAAGATTAACGGCGGCCTCAACGGTCTGGCGGATCGACTGGAGTTGTGGGGCCGGGCGAGGGCAGTGCTATGCGTCTCGTCGACCTGATTCCTGCGCCGTATCGGTTGCTGGCCAATGGTGTGCTGCTGGCCGCGTTGGCCGGTGGATCTGCCGCGCTCGCCTGGCAGATCCAGGACTGGCGCTACGGCTTGCAGCTTGAACAACAAGCGCGCCTGCAGGCGGAAGCCCTCACTCAACAAACGCTAGCGGCCGCCGCCCAGCAACAAGCTGAGCAAGACAAACGCCTGGCGCTGGAGCAACGGCTTTCTGCCAGTGAACAAAACCATTACCGAGTCTTGAGCGATGCCCAACGTGATCAAGGTCGCCTGCGCGACCGCCTTGCCACTGCTGATCTGCGCCTGTCAGTCCTACTCGACGCCACCGCTGTCGCCGGCAATGACTCAGTGTCAGCCACCACCGCCACCGGCGGCGTGGTTCATGGCCCCACAAGAGCCCAACTTGACCCAGCGCATGCTCAACGAATTATCGGCATCACTGATGCCGGCGATCAAGGACTGATCGCGCTGGCGGCCTGTCAGGCCTACGCCAAAGAAGTGTCAACACCGAAGTAAAAAAGAGCGGCCGGAATTGGATACTCGCCAAGCCGCACCGGTCGACGTCCTCAACGACATCAACGGCGATTTGTGATTGCGAAGCAGTCGTCAAGCAAAGGCTGGATCAAGCCTGCCGAGAAACGGCTCGCCATGATCCGGGGGAGGTCCGGTGACATGTTGAACGAACGCTGAACGGAGTTGAAGTTGATGGGGTTGGATCGGAGAGAGATTGACGTTTTTCTTGCCTGAGAGGTGTTGTTATTTGTGTAGTAAGTAGGATCTTACCCTCTAATTGTACAGTTGTTGTTACACGACTATGCAGTTTGAGGTTAAGTCGGCGATCGGCCAAATCATTGATTTGTATGGTCTATAGGGTGATCTACAAATTATCTGAGTCAATTTATTGTTTGATTTTTGATACAATTTAGATGCTGAAATTATTGGCTGCAATGGCTGCAACCTAGCATTTCTGGCCAGAAAACAACGCTTTTTGGCGGCGGTAATAGATGCTAGCCTATAATGGCACTTTGGTATTTTGTTTGGGCAAGTATCAAGTTCTTGATGTCTGACAAGTCGCTCGTTTAGTGGCAACGCTTTTTAAATGTATTCGCCCGCTTAAGATTGGTTCGACGCGCTTGATGTAAGCACGACGCGCTTTCATCATTCGTTAATGCCGTTGAGTTGCTATGCCTGACCCTAACGCAAGGACCAGCGTTTCGCCCGAAACGCCACAACACAATGGAAGTGAAGACAGTGGTATTGCATCACTCGTCGTCATTGCCCAGTTGTCCGGCGTCGCCATCAGCGCCGACCGCCTCAAACACCTGTCAGGGCTGTCCCGGCCTATCGATGCCTTGACGTTGGTGCGTCTGGCCCGGCAGGTCGCGCTCAAGGCCCGCTCTACCACCAGCCACATCAGCCGCATTGCGCAGACGCCGCTTCCCGCTATCGCCGAACTTCGGGACGGACGCTTTCTGGTCGTGGCCAAGTGTGCGAACGACAACGTCTTGCTGCACGATGAAGTGCAACAGCGCACCTTTCAACTCACCTTGGCCGAGTTTGAACAAATCTGGTCCGGTCGTTTAATCCTGATTACTTCCCGCGCCATCCTGGCACAAGGCGGCGGCAAGTTTGATATGTCGTGGTTCATTCCGTCGATTGTCAAATATCGCAAACAATTTCTGGAAGTGTTGGCTGGCTCGTTTTTCCTGCAACTATTCGGTTTGGTTTCGCCGTTATTTATGCAGGTCGTGATTGATAAAGTGCTGGTGCACAAATCAATGTCGACTCTGGATGTATTGGCGTTCGGCCTGATTACCATCTCCGTGTTCGAAGCATTACTGGGTGGATTGCGCACTTACGTGTTCAGCCATACCACCAACCGGGTCGATGTCGAACTGGGTGCGCGCCTGTTCAATCACTTGCTGGGGCTGCCGCTGGCGTATTTCCAGGCGCGGCGAGTGGGCGACAGTGTGGCGCGGGTGCGCGAGCTGGAAAATATCCGCAACTTCCTCACCGGTAACGCGTTGACCGTGGCGATGGATATGTTTTTCACCCTGGTGTTCTTCGCGGTGATGTTGACCTATTCGCCCATGCTGACCTTGATCGTGTTTATCTCGTTGCCGTGCTACATCGCCTTGTCGGTCATCGTGACGCCAGTGCTCAAGGCCCGACTCGATGAAAAATTTCGCCGTAGCTCGGAAAACCAATCGTTCCTGGTGGAGTCGGTGACCGGCATCGAAACCATCAAGTCGATGGCCGTCGAACCCTTGATGCAGCGTCGCTGGGAAGAACAGTTGGCCGGCTACGTGTCCAGCGCCTTCAAGGCTTCCAGCCTTTCCAGTTCGGCCAATCAAGTGGCGTCCCTGATCAGTAAGCTCACCACCGCGGCCTTGTTGTGGTTTGGCGCCAGGCTGGTCATCGGTGGCGACCTTTCGGTGGGCGAACTGATTGCCTTCAATATGCTCTCCGGTCGGGTCAGCGGCCCGGTCTTGCGTCTGGCGCAACTGTGGCAAGACTTTCAGCAAGTGCGGCTGTCGATGGACCGCTTGGGCGACATCCTCGACAACCGCGCGGAATCCGGCGTCTCTGCCGGGCAAGCTTCAATGCCGCCGGTCAAGGGTGAAGTGGTGTTCGATCGGGTGGTGTTTCGCTACCGCGCCGACGGTCCGGAGATTCTGCGCGGTTTGTCATTGACCGCCGCAGCCGGCGCCGTCATCGGCATCGTCGGCCCCTCCGGTTCTGGCAAAAGTACCCTGACCAAATTGATCCAGCGCCTCTATTCACCCGAGCGCGGACGGGTACTGATCGACGGCATGGATTTGTCGGTGCTCGATCCCGCGTCGCTGCGGCGGCAGATCGGTGTGGTGTTGCAAGAGAACATGCTGTTCAAAGGCACGGTGCGCGACAACATCGCCTTCGCTTCGCCGGGCATGCACTTTGATCAGGTGGTCGAAGCCGCAGAACTGGCCGGTGCCCACGAGTTCATCCTGGAACTGCCGCAAGGTTACGACACCGAACTGGGGGAGCGCGGCAATGGTTTGTCCGGTGGTCAGCGGCAACGCATCGCCATCGCGCGGGCACTGGTGACCAATCCGAAAATCCTGATCTTCGACGAAGCCACTTCGGCGCTGGATGCCGAATCGGAATCGATCATTCACGGCAACATGCACAAGATCTGCAAGGATCGTACGGTGTTCATCATCGCTCACCGGTTGTCGGCGGTCAGAATTGCCCAACGGATCATCACGGTCGAGAAAGGCCTCATCGTCGAAGAAGGCAGCCACGACGAGCTGCTGCAACAAGACGGTCGTTACGCCTCGCTGTGGCGTCATCAGACAGGGCACCTGCATGTCGCTGCTTAATCGATGGTTCCCACGGCTGCAGCATTACCGCGACATTGCCCGCGCGGCACTCGATGCTGAAAAAGCCCAAGGCAATCCCCTGCAACGCCAGCGTGACGAAGTCGAGTTTTTGCCGGCGGCGCTGGAGGTACTGGAAACGCCCGTGTCCCCGGTCGGTCGCGGCTTGATGTGGGCGCTGATGCTGTTGTTCGCCATTGCCCTGGTCTGGTCGACTGTCGGCAAACTCGACGTGGTTGCGGTGGCGGAGGGCAAGGTCGTCCCCAACGGCAAAAGCAAAACGATCCAACCGCTGGAAGCCGGCATCGTCAAGGCGATCCTGGTCGACAACGGCCAGCACGTGACCCAAGGCCAGGCCCTGATCGAGCTGGACCCGACCGAGGCCACGGCGGATGTCGGTAAATCGAGGACGGCGCGGGTCGATGCAATGTTGACGATCAACCGCGCCCAAGCCCTGCTCGATGCGCAAACCGTCAATCGGACACCGACCGTCCAACCGGTGCCGGACGCTACCGAGGATCGACAACGAGATACCCAACGCTTCGCCGAAGGCGCCTTCTACGAACACCGCAGCAAACTCACCAGCTTGCGCTCGGAGTTGCAAAAACGCGTGCAGGAACTGCAAACCACCCAGCACAAAATCAGCAGCCTGCAGCAGACCTTGCCGATGACCCGCGCGGAAGAGGAGGACTACCAGACCTTGCTCCAGCAAAGCTACGTACCGCGCCATGCCTATCTGGAAAAGGAGCAGGCGCGGATTCAGCAAGAGCAGGAGTTGGCTGGGCAGCAGAGTTACGCCAAGGAATTGCAGGCGACGATTCAGGAGCAGCGTGACGATATCGATACCGCCATTGCGCAATTTCGCCGTGAACAACTCGATGCGCTCAACCAGGCGCAGCATCAGTTGGCCCAGGTCCAGGGCGATGAAACCAAGTCCCAGCAACGGCAATGGCAGACCCATTTGACCGCGCCGGTGGGGGGACCGTGCAGGAACTGGCGGTGCATACGATTGGCGGTGTGGTCACCCCGGCGCAGGCCTTGTTGGTGATTGTGCCGGATGACGCCGGCCTGGAAATTGAAGCGCAGATTCTCAACCGGGATATCGGTTTTGTTCGGCCGGGGCAGGATGCTGAAATCAAGCTGGATGCCTTTCCGTATACCCACTACGGCACGATCCCGGGCAAGGTCATGTCGATTTCGCAGGATGCGGTGAAGGATGACAAGTTGGGGTTGGTTTATCCGGCAAGGATTCAACTCGGTGCGCATGTGATTGTGGCGGATGGTAAGGATGTTCAGTTGGAACCGGGGATGTCGAGTTCGGTGGAGATCAAGACTGAGCAGAGAAGGATTATTGAGTATTTGTTGACGCCGTTGTTGAAGTATCAGAGTGAGGCGTTGAGGGAGCGATGACCAGTAGCCTGAAAACATATGAAAAACTCTAGCTAGGCGCGGTCTTCATCGCAGCTTGGCAATCGGTTGATTGTTGTAATTTTTAAATTGAGGGAAACAGATTGAAAGTCAATGAAATTGCAGTTTTTGCAGCCGCTGCAGCTTTGTGCACAACGGCACTTGCCGGAACAGATGATATAAAAGCATCGAATAATCAGCTTGAAATCCAGGCCATTTCCACGAGAGTCGATTATAAGGAAACCAACGATGGTAGATTCGGCACTCGTACCGGAAAGCTTGATACGGAAAACGGCAATGTCCCCGGCTTTGCATTATCTTTTTCCATGATGAAGGACGACTGGCTGGACAACGAATATTTTCAATATCAGTACAGTAAAAACGACGGACATACCGGATATACGGGCTCACACCGAGGCGGAACTTTTGGTTCTGTGACTACAGACTCTAGCGCAACCATTACCGACTACAGTCTGCGGTTAGGAAAAGGTTTTGCGATTGACGGGGAGTTCATGATCACCCCTTACGGCGAACTTGGCCATCATGAATGGCAACGCGGTGTCAATACAGGTGAAACCTATACCCACAGCTGGTATGGTGCTGGCACGCTTGTCCAATACTCGCCATTTTCCCGTTTGGTGTTTACCGCCAATGCCTTGGCTGGACGCACGTTCGCAGCAGACATTGATGTGAATGGCTCTCTTGGCTTTACTGGTTCGCTCGGAAATTCCAATCTGTATAAAGCCGGCTTATCTACAGATTATGCGTTCACGAAAAAATTTCATGGAAATGTGGGTGTCGATTACACCTCCTTTAAATATGGTGGCAGTGCTACGCACAGAGTTGCAGTCGGATGGGTGGCATGGGAGCCAGAAAGCCAGACCGAATACACGACTTTAAAAATTGGGGTTGGCTACGCTTTTTGAGTGTGTCGTCCGAAAGGGTGCGGCTTTATCAATTAGAACGATGTACTGAAAAAACAAAATCCCTTTTTTCGTTTGAGATCGGGTAGTTGTTTTTGAAATCTTAGATGGGAGAAAAGGGCAATGAAGAGTGGCGGTAGTTTTATGCGTAGTCGTTATGGCCTGCTGCTAATTGCACTGATTGTCCTTGGTGTTTTGATTTTTTATAAATTTAGGAAAGATGATATTCCTGTAGACACGGGGAGCAGCGAGCTTCAAATAAGTGGCCGGCAATTCAGAGCTGAAGTGGATAGCACTTTTTGAAAATGAGTAAAGTGAGTGCGCAACGAGTTTATGATTTGACTGAGGTGTGTAAAAAATACTTTCCGGTTGGTACGTTATTTTCTGATGTTGAAGTGATGTTGGTTGCGGGCGGAGCTCTTCCGTCAAAGCCTCACGGCATGATTTTAGTTCCAAGCTACAATCGTGGGCTTCCAGAAAATAGCCCTGACAGAAATGACGTCGGTGGTGGATTTGCTCTTGACAGATCATTGGTGTCGAATTCTATATTTGTAGTTATCTTTAGACCTCAGGAAGCAAGTGTGACTCCTCGGAAAATCGGGCAAATTATTGCTTGTTTTGTAAGAACAACCAACCTGTAACTCTTGACTAAAGGGACAGTACTTTGCCTGACTCAACTTCGTCTATATCAGCAGTGTTTGTTCCGGTCGCGGCACTCCCACTCACTGGCACAATGACTTACCATGAGACGCTCGTATACACAACCCCGAACGGGTCGTATTACATATCTGCTGGACCTACTATTTCCAACAGTAGCCTAGGTTTGAATGATGTGCAAAAGGCAGAAAATATAGTCCTGGCCGCCGCTTCTGTAGGAACGAATACCCCATCGATTTGGGGGACGCTAAAAGTTGAAGGCAGTGGAGGTTTTATCCCGAAGGATACAACTGCAGGAGTGGATGTGGTTCCTCAGCTTGATCCGAATACCGGCGTCGCAAATGAAAACTCCGGAACAGTATATGCTTCGCAGGTCTTAGCGACTGGGTCCGACCTAAGTGCGCAGTGGGGAACTATTGTTTCCACGTACAATAATGTTGTCCCATTGAATCTAACTTACTCTCCAGCAACACAAAACTCCAACAGTGTTGCCAATACAGCGTTAGCTGCTGCCGGCGTGTCATTACCAACTAATACGGAACTGTTTGGGGCGGACCAAACATTGACGCCTGCAAGCGGTAGCATGCTTCCGACAACACCGGATCAGCTTTCCAACTATCTAAAGGCGGAGCAAGACACATTTCAAGGGATGTATACAACGGATGCATCCGGGAACACGACAACTACGATTACGGACAACACTCAACCTGGCGACCCTAGTATTTCGATCACCATGAACGCTAGTAATACTGGCGCAACTGTAGTTCAAAATAATGGTCAGGGCGCCATCGTCGCGACGATGGATGGTGTAGGCGCGACCGCCACACTTAATAACGCAACCGTGAATGTTGATGCTGGCAGTACTGCCACAATTGGCGGCTCCAACAATGATATCACCGCCGAAGTGAACGCCGCAGTCAATCTGTCAAGCGGATCGAGTTGGGACGTCGTGAAGATGATGAAAAGTGGCGAAGTTGTCCTCGCCAGTGCAGACGACGACATAACCATTCACGCTACCAACAGCTATGTATCACTGGGCGTAGAAGATCGTGTTGCGATTGATGGCAGTACTACCAACGTTGCTGGCGGCATTGACAACACTGTCACCATCCAAGGCAGCGGAGAAAATGTCACGCTGGGATCAGGAAGTACGCTGGCCATGACCGGCACCAACGAAGAAGCCAATCTGTCGAACGGTACCATTTGGCTGGGGGCGAACACGACGCTGACCGGCACCGGGCTGACCGGCTCCAACGACACGCTCGGCGGCAGCGCCAGCGACTCCGTTGTCGAGTACGGCAACAATGACGTTACGTCACTGGGATTGGGAAGTACGTTGGCCATGACCGGCACCAACGAAGAAGCCAATCTGTCCAACGGCACCATTTGGCTGGGGGCGAACACGACCTTGACCGGCACCGGTTTGACTGGCTCCAACGACACGCTGGGCGGCAGTGCCAGTGACTCGGTCGTCGAGTACGGCAACAATGACGTTACGTCATTGGGGCTGGGAAGCACGTTGGCCATGACCGGCACCAACGAAGAAGCCAATCTGTCCAACGGCACCATTTGGCTGGGGGCGAACACGACCTTGACCGGCACCGGTTTGACTGGCTCCAACGACACGCTGGGCGGCAGTGCCAGTGACTCGGTCGTCGAGTACGGCAACAATGACGTTACGTCATTGGGGCTGGGAAGCACGTTGGCCATGACCGGCACCAACGAAGAAGCCAACCTGTCCAGCGGCACCGTTTGGCTGGGGGCGAACACGACACTGACCGGCACCGGGCTGACCGGCTCCCACGACACGCTGGGCGGTAGCGCCAGTGACTCGGTCGTCGAGTACGGCAACAATGACGTTACGTCATTGGGGCTGGGAAGCACGTTGGCCATGACCGGCACCAACGAAGAAGCCAACCTGTCCAACGGCACCGTTTGGCTGGGGGCGAACACGACGTTGACCGGCACCGGGCTGACCGGCTCCCACGACACGCTGGGCGGCAGTGCCAGTGACTCGGTCGTCGAGTACGGCAACAATGACGTTACGTCATTGGGGCTGGGAAGCACGTTGGCCATGACCGGCACCAACGAAGAAGCCAACCTGTCCAGCGGCACCGTTTGGCTGGGGGCGAACACGACACTGACCGGCACCGGGCTGACCGGCTCCCACGACACGCTGGGCGGTAGCGCCAGTGACTCGGTCGTCGAGTACGGCAACAATGACGTTACGTCATTGGGGCTGGGAAGCACGTTGGCCATGACCGGCACCAACGAAGAAGCCAATCTGTCGAACGGCACCGTTTGGCTGGGTGCCAACACGACACTGACCGGCACCGGGCTGACCGGCTCCAACGACACGCTGGGCGGTAGCGCCAGTGACTCGGTCGTCGAGTACGGCAACAATGACGTTACGTCATTGGGGCTGGGAAGCACGCTGGCCATGACCGGCACCAACGAAGAAGCGAACCTGTCGAACGGCACCGTTTGGCTGGGTGCGAACACGACACTGACCGGCAGCGGTTTGACCGGCTCCAACGACACGCTGGGCGGTAGCGCCAGCGACTCGGTTGTCGAGTACGGCAATAACGACGTCACGTCATTGGGCGCGGGAAGTACGTTGGCCATGACCGGCACCAACGAAGAAGCCAATCTGTCGAACGGTACCGTTTGGCTGGGTGCCAACACGACACTGACCGGCACCGGGCTGACCGGCTCCAACGACACGCTGGGCGGCAGTGCCAGTGACTCGGTCGTCGAGTACGGCAACAATGACGTTACGTCATTGGGGCTGGGAAGCACGTTGGCCATGACCGGCACCAACGAAGAAGCCAACCTGTCCAGCGGCACCGTTTGGCTGGGGGCGAACACGACGTTGACCGGCACCGGGCTGACCGGCTCCCACGACACGCTGGGCGGTAGCGCCAGTGACTCGGTCGTCGAGTACGGCAACAATGACGTTACGTCATTGGGGCTGGGAAGCACGTTGGCCATGACCGGCACCAACGAAGAAGCCAATCTGTCGAACGGCACCGTTTGGCTGGGGGCGAACACGACACTGACCGGCACCGGGCTGACCGGCTCCAACGACACGCTGGGCGGTAGCGCCAGCGACTCGGTTGTCGAGTACGGCAATAACGACGTCACGTCATTGGGCGCGGGAAGTACGTTGGCCATGACCGGCACCAACGAAGAAGCTAGCCTGTCCAACGGCACCATTTGGCTGGGGGCGAACACGACGCTGACCGGCACCGGGCTGACCGGCTCCAACGACACGCTCGGCGGCAGCGCCAGCGACTCGGTTGTCGAGTACGGCAATAACGACGTCACGTCCCTGGGAGCGGGAAGCACGTTGGCCATGACCGGCACCAACGAAGAAGCGAACCTGTCGAACGGCACCGTTTGGCTGGGGGCGAACACGACGTTGACCGGCACCGGGCTGACCGGCTCCAACGACACACTGGGCGGCAGTGCCAGCGACTCCGTTGTCGAGTACGGCAATAACGACGTCACGTCCCTGGGAGCGGGAAGCACGTTGGCCATGACCGGCACCAACGAAGAAGCTAGCCTGTCCAACGGCACCATTTGGCTGGGTGCGAACACGACGTTGACCGGCACCGGTTTAAGCGGTTCCAACGATGTTCTAAACGGTAGCTCGAGCGACTTCGTCATCGAGAACGGCAATAACGACATCACGTCCCTGGGGGCGGGAAGTACGTTGGCCATGACCGGGACCAATGAAGAAGCCTATCTGTCGAGCGGCACCGTTTGGCTGGGCGCGAACACGACCTTGACCGGCACCGGTTTAAGCGGTTCCAACGATGTTCTGAACGGTAGCTCGAGCGACTCCGTCGTCGAGAACGGCAATAACGACGTCACGTCCCTGGGATCGGGAAGCACGTTGGCCATGACCGGCACCAATGAAGAGGCCAATCTGTCGAGCGGCACCATTTGGCTGGGGGCGAACACAACGCTGACCGGCAGCGGTTTGACTGGCTCCGGCGATGTTTTAAACGGTAGCTCGAACGATTCTGTCGTCGAGTACGGCAGTAACGACGTCACCTCCCTGGGAGCGGGAGGTACGTTGCACATAACGGGCAGCAATGATCAGGCAGATCTGTCCTACGGCACCCTCTATCTGGGTAACAACACCACCGATAGTGTCATCGGTAGTCACGATGTTATTGACGCAGCGTCTAATGACGTAACAGCCCTTGAAGGCACTTACGACTCTACTAGCGGCAACGCATCCGACCACGATTATGACTACGGCGGCAATTACACAGGTGACTCGGTACAAGGTGGCGTCACTGACACTCATGAACCTGCCGCATTGGGTATTCCCCCATCGAGTGACGATTTCCCCGATTTCCCCGATTTCCCCGATTCCCCCGGCTCTCCCGATTCCCCCGATTCCCCCGATCCCTCCGATCCCTCCGATTTCGGCGATGACGGCTTTGCTGGTAGTCAATCCACGGTGTCAGCTGCACTCAGCAGCAACATCGGTTCCATCGCCGAGTACGAGCTGAGTCAAGGCAATCTGGCGGCAGCCGCGGCGGCGGAAAAGGGCTTCCAGCAAGCCGTCGAGGTGGCGAACTCGACACCCACTGCCGGTACGGGAACGGCTGTTCTGGACGGCGCCAAATTTGACCAACAGGTCATTACCTGGAGCCTTGCCAACACTCAGGGAACCCAGGCCGCGCAGTTCAGTAGCTATATGGGGAGCGCCGACGAATCAGTCGTACAGGCGGCATTCGACACTTGGGCTAGCGCCACGCCGGGGCTGACCTTTGAGGAGGTCAGCGATTCTGCGCAGTCTGATATTCGGGTGGGTTTTGGGGATTTCAACACAGCGACCACCGCGGTCATCGGTTACACCAGTTATCAAGCCAATGGTAGTCAGATAGCGCCCGACGCCATCGTTCGGGTGGAGGACTCGGCGCAGGATGCGCTGACGACAGGAGCCGATGGGCAGCAGACCTACGCGGGTACTGACGCCACGCTGTCCCAAGTGTTGCTGCATGAGATTGGTCATGCGCTGGGCCTGGGAGATAACGCCGATCAAAACTCGGTAATGAACTACCAGCTCACTTCCAGCAATCAGACGCTGGACAGCACGGACCTGGTCGGTATCGGTTCGCTCTATGGTTCTGGCGCGACGACCTCGCCAGTTGGCAGTAGTGGTGTGAGCCAGTTGATTCAGGCCATGTCCACCTTCAATGCGGATGCCGGTGTCGCCGATACCGCCTTGCTGCCGGCCACTTTGTTGACGAGCAATATCACGCTCGTTGCCTCATCGCGTGCAGCCTGATTGAGGATGTGAGGCAGTTTTCACAAACGTAATAGCTGTCACGACATCCGCTGCGAATTGCCAGCGGATGTCGTGCGTTTGGGAAAAGGCTGAACTCAATGTGCGTGGCGTGACCATTATTGAAGTCGAGGGTGTCGGCTCGATCTCAAAGATCAATCACGTTGTGAGTGTGAAGTTAAAGAGTGAGTGGGCAGGCATGGTGAGTTTTTATAGAGCGGCTCTACGTAGTAGCGTCGTGGGTATTATTTTTTTGTGGGAGCGGGCCAAAGTTTTGCTTTCGAATTAGGGCCAACTGATCCGTTGCGGCAGTTGAGTGGTGTATCCACAACGCCGGCCAATCACATGTTCGATCCGTCGTCTGCATGGGACGTATGTGCGGGCGATGCAAAGACCGATCTGACGTTACTCGATATCGTCTCCAGCGCGTTGTGCCACAACCCGAAAACCCGTGACGCCTGGGCCAATGTCAAAGTGCAAGCTGCGCAGGTCGGTGTATCCGAGGCCGCCTATCTGCCGACGTTGAATGGCACGATGCAGGCAGCGAAAGATAATTCGAACAGTCGCGGAACCGCCGCCGATCCGTTCGACGTTCAATCCAGCAGCCGCTACCAGAGCGCCGGATTGACACTGACGTGGCTGCTCTATGATTTCGGCGCCCGATCGGCAGGCGTCCATTACGCCAAGAGCAAGCTCGCATCCGCTCTGGCGGGACAAGACAGCGCATTGCAGACGGTGTTTGCCAATACGGTCAAGGACTACTACGCCGCCTTCGTCGCGCAAAAAAACATGCAGGCGACGCGAGACATTGAAGCAGATGCAAAGCGTGTATTGGACGCGGCAACGGTACGAGTACAGCACGGCGTGGCGGCCGTCAGCGATCAGTTGCAAGCGCAAACGTCGTATTTTCAGGCAACCTTCAATCGCCACAAGGCCGAGGGCGATTGGCTGTCTTCACTTGGCTTGATGGCGATCGACATGGGGCGACGTCCCAATCAACCCCTGCATCTGGTCGACGCGGACAGCGTCACCTTGCCCACCCAGTCCTTTGTGCAGTCCGTCGATCAATTGCTGCAAACCGCCCAGGAGCGACACCCTTCATTAATCGCTGCCCGAGCTGATCTGGCGGCAGCGCAAGCCAACGAAGAAGTCGTCCGGGCGCAGGGCCGACCGACGATCAGCTTTGTCGGTAAATACAACTACGATAATCAACCCCAGAGCTCCGGCGCCGGTCAGCAATATTTTGGTGAGACCGTTCGGGACCGCTCGGTCGGGCTACAAGTCAACATCCCGCTTTTTGAGGGGTTTACCCGAACCTATCAAGTGCGCGGCGCGCAGGCTCAGGTCGAAGGCAAGGAAGCCAGCTTGAGCGATGCTGAACTGCAAGTAGCGTCCAGTGTCTGGACCGATTACCAGACATTGACGGTAGACACGGAAAACGTGCACACCAGCCAACAAATTCTCGACAGTGCCCATCAGGCATTCGATGCCGCGCAAGCGCGCTATGCAAAGGGTGTGACCGGTATCCTTGAGGTCATCACGACCCAGACGGCATTGGCCAACGCGCTGCAACAGCAGATCAGCGCGCTGGCTGGCTGGCAGAACGCACGCATTCAACTGGCGTCGAGTTTGGGGAGTCTGGATGTCAGGAGTCTATACCCGACTCTTTGAGGTCCGCTCGAAGTATCCGTTTTGGTAGGTTTTGTTCAGTGAGAGTTTGTAGAGGTGAATCGCCCGCGCTTCTCTAGATAGCTTTGGAAGGCTGCTCGTGGCTGTTCATTACAATTGTTAGGCTATCGGCTGCGACAGGCAAAGCTCCGGCCACTGGTAAGCTCTGCTTAGGTAAAAGGTTTAGGGCAAAATTAGGGCAAATTCAGGGCCGCCATAGACCGTGGTACGCCACCGACAGAGGACGAAAGCGACGAGTTTGATGGTCTGGAGCGGTCCTCAGGGACACGCGAAGGGGTTCGAATCCCTATCCTGTAATTGGTTTTCCAATGACCGTATTCGACCCATAGCTGCCCCTCAGCACGAGTGGGCGTAGTCTGCCGATAGGCAGTAAGAAATCACATTCGACTCCAAAGCACCAATCTTACTGAACAGACGCTGAATGGCATGATGAACTCATGCCCAGCAAGAGACCACCTGGTTGCTCCGCGTAGCCACCTCCACTACGCTGCGCTGGCCCTCTCGGCGGGCAACTTCGACTTTAGGGAGGCGTACATGGATCGATTTCTCCGCTTTCACACCAGGCTGGTACAGCTGGAACTCTACTGCGTCATCTTTCCGGCGATGTGCGTTTATACTTATTTTTCCTTCCGCTACGTTCCCCTAATTGCACTATTTGCCTTAGGCTCAGTGTCACTATTGATACTGTTGCTCATCCCGTTGTTCCAGTGGTGGGGTTTGCTCGGGCTGGTTCGTCTGTTCAAACACTTCAGGGACGCGCAGGTCCGGGTTGGGCTGAATACCTGGCTGGGTATCGCCGGCAGTCTCGTTGCCATTTTGTTCATGGTGTTGTGGAAGGAAAACGTCTGGCAAAGGCCGATGTTGTTCGGAGTTTTTTCACCGTACCTTGCGGTGGTCGCGCACTGGACGTGGCTTTATTGGAAAAAATACCGGCAATCCATCGCAGCAATTAAAGGCTTTCGTTGGGTAGTTGTAGCTGCGCTACTTGTGACATGTTTTTATGCAGCCAGCGTGCCACTTGATATCGATTTTGGCCGGTTTTGAGCGCCGAGCCAGCGGTCAGGAATGGATTTACATACAGAGCCTAGGAAACCTACCAGGGATACGTACGATCGCAATCAGGCCCTGGATACTTGCAGTAACAGAGCTGCTGGGCGGCGGAACGCAGCGGCTCCAGATAGACAGTGGTCATACGTGAGTGCCAATTAGCAGTCACTGACTGCACGAAAATAGGGGCGAGCGCCAGGGGTTATGCAATGCCCGGTGAGAACAGGCCCCCTGACATAGACGCCGCGAATATTCTGACGTACCGCGTGTGCTACCTGAAGCAACATTCGGCGGGTGCTTTAGGCGGGATGCGGGCGGAAGCTATCGGACGATCTCTGCCGCAACTGACTGTCCGATTTGGGTTGGCAGCGGTCGTTCATGAATGACGGCTTATGGCCGAATGCAGCCCTTGACGACAGGCAAGAATCGGCCAATAGCAGCCGCTCGAACTTGTTTCACCATGCTGTCGAACGGATTATTTTTCCTCTCTACGCCAGACTGTTGCGGCCAAATCCATCCCCACTGTATCTGCTTCTGCCTAACTACTACCGGTTAGCATTACTCCTCATCCAAGGAAGTATTGCTCTATGCCGGACGCCACTAACCTCTACCTATTTATTGCCGCCGCCTTGATGTTGCTGATCGTGCCTGGCCCTAACATGGCTATCGTCAGCAGCCATGCAGTTGCCCACGGCTGGCGCGCCGGCCTCGCCGCAGCACTAGGAATAACCCTGGCCGATGTGCTGATGACCGTCATGGTTAGCGCAGGTCTCGGTGCGCTGGTGATGAGTTGGGCGCCGGCGTTTGACTTGCTACGGTGGGCTGGGGCTTGTTATCTGATGTGGCTGGCCTGGCAGGCATTGAAGACTCCTCCTGCGGACACTGATACTCAAGCTACACAGGCTTCGTTTCGGAAGATCCTTGCCCGAGCCACGCTCAACAGTCTGTTAAACCCTAAGGCGCTGTTGTTCTTCATGGTATTCCTGCCGCAGTTCGTCAGCGTAGGTGCCAGCAGCGTCACCTCGCAATTGATGTTCTTAGGTTTGTTGCTTGCGCTGATCGCATTGATCTTCCATTCCCTGCTCGGATTTTGCGCCGGACGGCTGCATGGGCGCCTCAGCAAAGGCATGATATCTAAACGCCTTGGTGCTTATGGCTTCGCTGCGGTAATGACAGCTCTGGCGGCACGTTTACTGCTGCTCAACCGGCCGCTTTAAAGGGTCGAGTCACACCGATTTGGCAAAATATTTTCCTTGCCTATCCGCACCGTCGAATACCGTGACCTAGACGAGATGTCCACTATGGGTCCAGGCTGTGTGAAAACTCCCGCAATTGTCTAATCTTCTGATCGTCGAGATCGTAGCGGGGGCGATCATGAAACGATTTATTGAAGGTGAGGCTCGGACGCAAGTCACCTTGCTGCCGGCGTGTCTGGACGATTACGTAGCCGAAGAAAATCCAGTGCGCGTGGTCGATGTTTTCGTCGATGAACTCGACCTGGGCGCACTTGGTTTTGAGGGCGTCGATCCTGCCGCAACTGGTCGTCCGGCCTATCACCCAGCGGTGTTGCTGAAGATCTATATCTACGGCTACCTCAATCGAATTCAGTCCAGCCGCCGGCTTGAGCGTGAGACCGAGCGCAACGTCGAGTTGATGTGGTTAACGGGGCGTTTGGCTCCGGACTTCAAAACCATTGCCGACTTTCGCAAAGACAACGGCAAAGCCATTCGCAGCGTATGCCGCCAGTTTGTAGTTCTTTGCCGCAACCTCAATCTCTTCTCTCAGTCGATCATCGCCATCGACGGCAGCAAATTCAAAGCCGTCAATAATCGCGATCGCAACTTCACTCAGGGCAAGGTGAAGGCACGCATGCAGCAGATCGAGCAGAGCATTGATCGCTATCTGGCGGCGATGGATTCGGCGGATCGGGCAACGCCCGAAGTGGCCGAGGCCAAAGGAGAGCGGCTGAAAGAAAAGATAGAAACACTAAAAAAGCAGATGCAGAAACTCAAGGAAGTCGAGGCACAGCTCCACGAAAGTCCAGACCAGCAGATTTCCCTCACAGACCCAGATGCACGCTCAATGGCCACGAGCGGTCGAGGCACCGGGACGGTTGGCTACAACGTGCAAACCGCTGTCGATGACAAACACCATTTGATCATTGCCCATGAGGTGACCAACGTTGGCAATGATCGCGGGCAGCTGAGCAATATGGCGAACCAAGCGCGTGAAGAAATTGGAGCTGAATCGCTAACGGTGGTGGCTGATCGAGGCTATTACAAAGGTCTGGAAATCCTTGCTTGCGAGCAAGCCGGCATCACTACCTTCGTACCGAAACCCCTCACATCTGGCAGCAAAGCGGAAGGCAGATTCGGCAAGCAGGATTTCATCTATCTTGCGGCGTCGGACGAGTATCGATGCCCTGCGGGGCAGTTACTAACCAGGCGACATTCGTCGACGGAAGACGGCATGTTATTGCATTGTTATTACTTCTCGGGCTGCCAGTCCTGCTCAATGCAAAAGCAATGCACGACGGGTAAGGAGCGTCGGGTTAAGCGCTGGGAACATGAAGCGGTAGTTGATGCGATGCAGGTTCGATTGGAGCATGACCCGGGGAAGATGAAGGTTCGCCGCCAGACTGTTGAGCATCCTTTTGGAACGCTCAAATATTGGATGGGAGCCACCCACTTCCTGACCAAAACACTACCGCGGGTAAGTACTGAGATGAGCCTTCATGTGCTCGCCTACAACCTCAAACGAATGATGAGCATCTTCGGCATCGCAGGACTGCTTGAGGCGATCAGGGCGTGAATCCAGCCGCTTGGCTCGCCCGTTAGTAGCCGTTTGGGCCGCTGACGCGGTCCAAACGGCATTACGAACGTCTATGTAGCTGACTAGGGCAATTCGCGCTTCCGTCTGCTGGTTTCGCAGACAACGCCCGTAGTTCTCAACTTTCGATGTGTTCAGTGCGTTTTCACACAGCCTGGGTCGAAAACGACCACTCACGAATGACTGCTTATGGCCGATTGGTGCCTCTCAGCATACTTTAGACTGCCCATTATTAGGATCGCCTAAGGCGATCCTACAATCGTACAGTGGGTCGAGACGCCTTTTCTAGACAGGTTTGAACGACTGGTCCCCCTCTTTTTTCTGTCACGATTGATCGACCGATCCCGACTAACTGGTCGTGCCATACAGAAAGTCGCCGGAGAGCAGGTGGTAAGAATATTTTCTTCACTGTAGTATTTTTGTTATTAGTTAGGTGTCAGTTATAGTTTGGTGTATTTATGGAAGAGTATTACGTTACGGGGTACGTCTATTTCATTCAGGCTGGAGATGATCTGGCTATAAAAATAGGTTCAAAAATAGAACCGCTAGCGAAGCGTATTCTTAAATTGCAAACTGCAAATCACCTAAAATTGAGGCTGGTCGGCGCCATAGATTTACGGAAGTTGACCGGGCTTGATACACTCGGAAGAGTTGAATTTTCAATTCTGGCGAAACGAAAAGAAGCAGAAATACAGGCCAGGTTTTCAGGTGCGCGTATCCATGGCGAGTGGTTCAATATAACCAATGATCTTGTTAATTATATTGAGCAGGTTTCTAATGTTAATTGAGAGAATCTATTCGTCAGTTTTGAGAGGCCTGAGCCCGCCCCTCTAAATGGGGTGATTTTGATACCAATTCTGATACCAATCGAAGCATTTTTGGGTGTTTTTATGCGCTCTGAAGCGATCTAAATCCTTGATTTTTCTAAGCTTCAAGCAACACCGAAACGCCATTAAGATCGCATCGTGATGTTAGCTGTGGAGATCAATTACTTTACCTATCAATGGGTTGCGGGCCGCGCATTTGGCGCTTGGGCCATTCCTGGGGCATTTTGGAGTTTATCCATCTCTCCCCAGTCGCCGCTTGAGTTCAACCAGCGCGCATAAGTCGAGAGCAGCATCTGGACGCTGTGTCCAAGCTGTTGGGCAATAAAGGCGGGATTCATGCCAGACATTATGCATATTGTCGCATAAGTATGACGGCAGTTGTACGGCGGCCGATAACGTGTCTCCAGCCTTTCTAAGGCGTTTGTGCAGGTCTGAGGTCTGTCGGATGTACTAGCTCATCTTGGAGGGCGGGAAAACGTAGGGGAATTCCTTGATAGAACCGGTCCCGACTTTGCGCCGTTTCACGTACTGAGCCGCGAATTCAAGGACGTGTAATGCACGACCATTGAGCAGGACATGCCGATTCTTCTTCGTTTTGGTGCGCTCTTTGATCACCCCTTGGGCTACGGCGCGGCAGACGTGCGCCTGGCGCTTCTCCAAATCCACGGTATCCCAGCGCAGCGCAATAATTTCCTGGGGGCGCATGCCGGTGAAGAACGCAAACTCAAAAAGGCCGCGTAGATCCCGCTTTACGATGAGCTCCTCACGCGCAGCATCATCGATCAATGGTGCCAAGCCTGACCATGGCATTGCGCCTCACACCTGGTGAAGGCCAGTCAATTTCGCCGATGATCCTGCGAAGCATCATTGTGATGATCGTGCTCAGGCAGTCAGTGCTAGGTGCGGCATCCAGCACAGGTTCAGCGCGCTCTTGTAATTGAAGTGCGTACCTTCCTCAATCTCCCTTCCGCTCAACACCACGCCTGCGCGTACTCCCCAAGACGCTGGTAAAGGTCGGTGATGTCAGCAGCGTTTACCCGAACCCAGGCTTGCGCTTCGTCAGGGCAGGCGCTGTTGCCGACCAGCCGAACCTGGTCCGTTTGGTAGTTCGGGTTGGACCCGGTAGGGCTGTCGCGCCGCCCAAGTCCTCGAGGATTACGGTGATCTGCTCGAGCAGTGGCGCGCCGGTGATGACTAGATTCGTGATGGTCTACCGCTCAATCTTCCGCGGATCAGTGATTTCGTTTTCCTTGGGCATGGGAAGAGCCTTGGCCGGTGATCGGCTACAGTAGTTAGGTCATCGAAAAGGAGATCGAACATGCAATGCTTAATTTGCCAGGCTGCCTCTAAAACCGCCCACATCACTGGTAGCTGGTCAGAGATCAGATGCTCGGCTGGGTGTGGACACTTTAGGGTCTCTGCGAACCTTGTTGCGAAGATGAAGTTCAAGAACGAATTCTTTGACGTTGAACGAGCAAGGCAATGGCTTGAGATGGCTCGGCACGAGGGACCCGTGCCGTTGATATCGACCTACGACTACAACGTTTCTTTATTGCATCGTGTCACTAAAGAGCAATCTAACCGCTTGCCGAGTCGCTCTGGTAAACCAATAACTTCGTAATAGGTGGGCTTCTTATTTCGACCCGCCGTAGTGCCAGCTACATCGCAGTGATGGCTCGGTATCACATGGGCCGTCCTGTGCCGGGTCATGCCCGGGCGATGAGTGATCAAGGGGAGAGAGAAGGCGAGCCGCGATGGGCTCGCCAGTTAACGCTAGCCGTGGAACATGATGGTGATGGTCATTGCGTAAAGGCAGATGTACTGAATGGTTTCCTATGATCAATAGAACCAGCGACATTGCAGGCTCTACTGGTAATAGTGGGTAGGCAGTGATCCAAATTCGGCAATTTTTCTAAAAATAAATGCTCAAGCGGCTATTTTATTTTGCTCAGCGAGAGGTCCTGACGGGCAGGGTGCGGAGCTGATTCAGTTTGCCCCTAATTTAAATTTGATGTTGTTTGAAGGCCACCAGGACCACGACGGAGGGGGCGTGTAGCAGCCTGGCTGATTGGCTGGTGTCGCATCACAGCGGACGGTGTAGCCCTTGTTGTTGATTTCCCTTCCGCCTTCACCGGTGCCGCGCTCGCTGTATGAGGAGCAGCCGCCGATCAAAGCGGCAATCAAAAGAATCGTTGTGTACTTCATAAATGCCTCCATGCATGGAGTTCAAAGCTTAACCATTGGTCCCGCCGAGTGCGGGTATTTTTTTGTCTGGAGAGAAGTGATAACTGCAACCGAGACGCGCGGGGTGCATGAACCCGGCGCAGAAGCAGGTCGGGCTGCTAGCGCTGATGGCCGGCAGTCGAAGCGCCTTATAAGTTCGTCGCGCAACTGCATCCGCCATCCCGGAGCCGGGATGACAGAAGCACGTTTCCCTCAACGCTGAGGTGCGCCACGCTGCACCATCGCTCGCCATTCCTGGACGCTCGGCCTTTCCTGCATCGTTGCGTGCCATGCCCGCAACGCTTCACATTCATCGGGCACGGGGATTTTGACCAGCGAGGCGAAAATCATGCCGCCCAGGACCGCGATATCGGCCATGGAGAACTTGTCACCCGCAACGAACGGCTGATTTTTGAGAACGCTGTCGAAATAGTGCATGCCTCTGACCGCCTTGTCGCGCATGCGGCCGCCCCATTCGGGGTTTTGATAGAGCTCGACCTGCGGACCAAGCCCCGGAGTGGCGTGATGAAAGTACGCGCTGACCGAGTCAAGAAACTCGATTTCGGCACGCTTGGTCATCATGTGGATGAGGCCTTTCTCTACAGGCGTTTGCCCGCTAAGGGTGGGATTACCATCCAATGCGTCCAGGTATTGAGTAATAGCCGTGCACTCCGCTATGAGCGTGCCGTCATTCAACTCCAGCACGGGTAGCGTTCCGGAGTAGTTGATGGCCAGAAACTCGGGTTTCTTGTGCTCGCCTGTCCACAGGTTGACCGATACAAATTCGATTCGAGAAAGCAGACCCTTTTCCGCCAATGCGATGCGCACGCGAGCGGGGTAGGGGCCATCGAACCAGTCGTGGATTTTCATCATAGGAAGCGTAGATGTTTCGAACTGCGATTTTGAAGAGGTCATGGTTTTTACCTGCCTATCAGTTGGTAGGTAAACGTTGGGCGCATTTCCGCACGGTGTCAATCCCTACCTTCCAGTTGGCAGGTTGGTGGCGCTGCGAGTAGAATTCGCCTCATCGACTGGATAAGCTGGGGAATTGAACTTGAGCGAAAACGCGCGGGAAGCCATCTTGGCGGCTGCGAAAACGGCAGCGCAGAGGCACGGATACAACGGCATCAATTTTCGAAGCATCGGTGATGCGGTGGGAATCAAGAACGCGAGCATCTACTACCACTTTGCGAGCAAGGCCGACCTTGGTGCCGCAGTCGCTGCACGTTACTGGCAGGACACCGCTAGCGTTTTGGAAGCGATACGCGAATTGAACGCCGATCCGATTCGTTGCCTGGAACTCTACCCGTCAATCTTTCGAACATCGTTAGAAGACGGCAACAGGCTTTGTCTGTCCAGCTTCATGGCAGCGGAATACGAAGACTTGCCCGAGGAGGTCCAGCGCGAGGTCAAGGCGTTTGCAGACGCCAATGTGGCTTGGCTGGCGCAGGTGCTGGCTGACGCCGGAACGGGCAGCGCAGAAAGCTGTGGCCGACGTGCCCGCGCTATTTACACCGCCGTTGCCGGGGCTCAATTGATTGCGCGGACCCGGCTCGATATTGGCCTGTTTGACGATCTGATCCTCAGCTACCGGGAAGCGGGACTGATTCCGACACTACAGGCCTGACGCGCCATGGCCGGTAGCGATCACGTCTGTGTCACCTTGATGACCCCTTCATTCTTGTCGAAGGTGTCCAGGGCTCCGCGCACGTTGTCGGCGACCTCGGGCACTTTGGCAGTATCAGCGGACACATTTTCACAGTTGGATGCTAACTATTTGTTACAGACAGTGGCTAAAATGCCATCTATCAACCCATTGCCAATGAAGGCAAGGGCTCAAGGACGTGCCACAGGGACCGCTGTTTCGTATTCAGACACTGCCCAGACCGCTTGGCCGGCAAGGGGCAGATTGTTCAATTCTGACGTGTGACGAATGCCGTGAAACTCATCATTGCCGCCATTTATGTTGTCTCCATCGCGTATGTTCACCTGCGCGGTCGCGTGCGCCACAAACTGGGCCGCCAATTAAGCGACCACTCGACGTTTCTGGCGCCGATCAATTGCTTCCTTTATATGTTCTCCAAAACCCCGAGCAAGCCATACCTCAACCCGGCGGACTTTCCGGACCTGAGCCCATTGCAGGCGAACTGGGAAGTCATCCGCGCCGAAGGCCAAAACCTGCTCAAGGCCGGGGAGATCAAGCGCTCGAACCAATATGACGACGTCGGTTTCAACTCATTCTTCAAGAGCGGCTGGAAGCGTTTCTACTTGAAGTGGTACGGCGACAGCCATCCTTCGGCGCAAAAGCTCTGCCCGCGCACCACCGAGCTGGTGCAAAGCATCGGTTCGATCAAAGCGGCGATGTTCGCCGAACTGCCGCCGGGTTCCAAACTGGTGCGTCACCGCGACCCGTATGCCGGCTCCTATCGCTATCACCTGGGCCTGGAAACTCCGAACGATGCCGGTTGCTACATCAACGTTGACGGCCAGAACTACCACTGGCGTGATGGGGAGGCGGTGATGTTCGACGAAACGTTCATTCACTACGCCGAAAACACCACCGACCAGAACCGCATCATCCTGTTCTGCGACGTCGAGCGGCCGATGAAGTACCGCTGGGCGGCGGTGCTCAACGGTTGGTTCAGTCGTTATGTCATGGCCGCGGCGGGCGCGCCGAACGATGCGGGCGACAAAACGGGGGCAATCAACCGCTTGTTCACCAAAATCTACAAGGTTCGTTTGCGGGGCAAGGAGCTGAAAAAGCAAAACCGCACGCGTTACTACCTGGAGAAGTGGGCGATTTTTGGTGGGTTATTGGCGGTTTTCGTTCTGATCTGATTTTTGTAGCGGGGCGGCAGGCCCCATCGTGAGCAAGCTCGCTCCCACATTGGATCGGTGGCGTACACAAATTCCCTGTGGGAGCGAGCTTGCTCGCGGTGGGGCCATAACATTCAACACAATACTTAAGGTTTCTTGCTGCCCAACTGCTTCCACATCTTCGCCGTAATCCTCTGCCGATTGGCATACCCCGCCCACGGATCACCTTTCAACCCCTCCAACCGCTCCAGCAAATTTGCCACGGTCCATTCCTGCGAACCGTGCAGGCTCGTTAACTCATCCCGCGCAATCGGTACCGACACCGGCAACCCTGGCCGCGCCCGTACCGAATATGCCGTCACCGTGCTGGCGCCTCGGGTATTGCGCAGGTAATCGACGAAGATCTTGCCGATCCGGTTTTTCGGGCCCATGGTCGCGGTGATCCGTTCCGGCAACTGTTGCGCCATGAACTGAGCGATGGCTTTGGCGAAGGCCTTGACCGTCTCCCAATCTTCCTTGCGCGCCAGCGGCACGACAATGTGCATGCCTTTGCCGCCACTGGTTTTCAGAAACGCCTCCAGCCCCAGCTCATCGAGCACCGACAGGGTCAACTGAGTCGCTTCGACCATGCTTTTCCACGGCAACGCCGGGTCGGGGTCAAGGTCGAGAATAAACAGGTCCGGGGTTTCGATCCGGTCAGTGGTGGCGCCCCAGGTATGCAACTCGATTGCACCCATTTGTGCGGCCCCGATCAGTGCCGCGGTGGTGTCAATTTCCATCAGCCGCGCGTGGCCCGGGTCAAGTTCCGGATCGAGATGCTTGATGTTGGGAATGGCCAGGCGCTCAGCGTGTTTCTGGAAGAACTGTTCGCCGTCAACACCCTCCGGTGCCCGCAACAGGGACACCGGCCGATTGCGCAGGAACGGCAAAATCCAGTCGCTGATGCGCTCGTAGAACTGCACCAGTTCCAGTTTTCGGGTGCCGCTGTCCTTGTCGATCACACGGTCGGGGTGAGTGATCTTGACCCCGGCGACGCTGCTGTCCGCGCTACGGGTTTGCTTTTCGTTCGCGGGTTTGGTCGCCTTTGGGGATTGTGGCTGCTCACGAACAATCTCTGTCGCCGGCTTATCGGTACGCATGGCAATGAAAGTGGCTTGGCGCACCGCACCTTCACGGGTCCACTCGGCAAATTCGGCTTCGCACACCCGCGTCGGCTCGACCCAGTGAACGCCCCTGGCCTGAGCGGCGGTCAATGATTTGGCCAACGGTGAAGTTTTGCGTTCGATTTTCTGCAATTGCCCATGAAACAGCTTCAGGTTGGCCTGATTGAACCCGGTGCCGACACGTCCGGCGTAAACCAGCTCTTTATCGTGGTAAACGCCCAGCAGCAAAGCACCGAAACCACTGCGCGAACCCTGTGGTTGCGTATAGCCAATGATCACAAATTCCTGGCGCAAACGGCATTTGAGTTTGATCCAGTCCGGGCTGCGCCTCGACACATAAGGGCTGCCGGCGCGCTTGCCGATGACGCCTTCCAGCGACAATGCACAGGCGCTTTCGACGATGTCTTGATGGTTCGCCGTGAAGGCCTCGGAAAAGCGCACGATCTGCCGAGACTTGCGCCCAAGGGCTTTTTGCAGCGCGGCACGACGATCTTCCACCGGTAACTCGCGTTGATCGGCATCGTGGAGGAACGGCGCGTCGAACACGAAATAAATGATGTCCACGGAGCGGCCGATCTCAAAGGCGTTTTGCAGCCCCTGGAAGTCCGGAAAACCTTTGTCGTTCAGCACCACCACTTCGCCATCGAGCCAACTGCCGTCGAGCTTCATCTCGGCCAAAGCCTTGGCTTGCAACGGCAGTTTTGCGGTCCAATCGTGGCCATTGCGGGTCAGCAGCCGCACCTCGCCGTTGTCGATGCGAGCGAGGATTCGGTAGCCGTCGAACTTGATTTCATAGCGCCAGTCGCCCGCCGGGACTTTGTCTACCAGCGTGGCCAGTTGTGGGGCGAGTTGTTCGGGAAGCGCGGTCGGTTTGGGCTTGATCGCCTTGGTTTTTTTCACGGCTTTCTTGGTGTTTTTGTCGCCAATGGTGGCATCGCTCAACACGCTTTTGGGCAACTCGGCGACCACATCAAACTCACTTGCCGGGCGCGCCTGCTGGTCACGCTCCTTGATCAGCAGCCATTGCTCTTTGTCGCCGCTGCCGCGCAGGTGAGTGCGAACTAACGCCCAGTCACCGGAGAGTTTTTCGCCTATCAAGGTAAATTTGAGTTTGCCGGCCTTGTAGGTTTCTTGCGGGTCGCCAATCGGTTGCCAGACGCCATGGTCCCAGACAATCACATCCCCGGCGCCGTACTGCCCCTCGGGAATACTGCCCTCGAAGGTGCCGTAGCTGATGGGATGGTCTTCGACGTGTACCGCCAGGCGCTTTTGCGCCGGGTCGAGGCTTGGGCCTTTGGGTACCGCCCAGCTCTTCAGAGTACCGTCGAGCTCCAGGCGAAAATCGTAATGCAGGTTACGCGCAGCGTGTTTCTGGATTACGAAACGCAGGGCCGAGGCCACTTTTTTGCCGCGCTTGGCAGGCGCTGATTCGGGCGGCTCCGAGGTGATCTCGAAGTTACGTTTACGCGTGTATTCACTCACCGATTTAGCCATGGCGGACTACCTTGTGCTGCGAGCGTCACGGGCCGTCAGCCGCGAGAGCTCTTCGTGGCTTTTTTCGCCGGAGCCGGTTTGGCGGCGGCTTTGCGCGGCTTGGCTGCCGGTTTACTGGTCGCCTTGCCGCCGAGGCTGCGTTTGAGCAGTTCGGTCAGGTCGATAACATCGGCGGTCTTACGTTCTTCTTCACCGCTGGTGCTCTCGACATCTTCGATCTTGCCTTCATGGGCCTTCTTCTCCACCAGTGCCATGATCTTGTCTTCGAAACTGTCGTGGTAATCCTCGGGTTTCCAGTCGGCGCTCATGTCCTCGACCAGACGCTTGGCCATCTCCAGTTCGCCCTTGGCCAGTTCGGGTTTGGTCACTTCACTGCCCAGCGCCAACTCATCCAGGCTGCGCACTTGCGCCGGCCAGCGCAGCATCACCAGCACCATGGCCGACTCCAGCGGCATTAGCGCTGCCAGGTGCTGGCGGGTGTGCAGCACGACGTGGGCGAGGGCGACTTTGTTGGTTTTGCTTAGGGTTTCGCGCAACAGCGCATAGACCTTGCCGCCGCGTTTGTCCGGGGCCAGGTAGTAGGGCGTGTCGATGTTTTGCAGTGGGATTTGTTCGCTGTCGACGAAGGCAAAGATGTCGATGGTCTGGGTCGACAGCGGGTGCGCCGAGCGGATTTCCTCTTCGCTGAGCACCACGTAACGGCCCTTTTCGTAGGCGACGCCTTTGACAATGTGTTCCTTGGAGACTTCCTTGCCGGTGACCTTGTTGACCGCGTTTGTAGCCCACCGGGTCCATGCTGCGGCTGTCGAGCCAGTCGAAATCCACGCCTTGGGACGAGGTGGCCGACACCAGGGCCACGGGGATGTGTACCAAGCCGAAACTGATTGCGCCTTTCCAGATTGCCCGGGCCATCGTCGTCTACTCGCAAGTGATGATCAGGTGACCTGTGGCCCCGCGCAAAAGTTTCAGCGGCGTGAGCCCCAGCCCTGCGGGGGGATCAGCGGTGCGGTAAACGGGTGTTACATCTGTGAAGGAGCTTTCAGTTAACAAATCCGAACCTCGGGCGTAGCGTGGTATCGAAGGCTCTATTCACACGTACGTTGAGAGGCTCCCATGAACAGATTTGTGCTCGGTTGCACGGTGTTGGCCTTGAGCGGCTTGCTCGGCCAGGTGGCCCAGGCCCAGAGCCCGACCGGCAGCAGCAGCAATCCCTACGACAGCCCGATTCACCGGGCCAACCCCAACAGCATGCAGGGCACGCAACCAAATGCCCCGGCCACTCGGCAGCCGACTTTCGCGCCGGTTCCGCGTCCGCCGACCGTGGAAAACGGCGGCATCGGTAACCGCTATCCCCAGGACAAAACAGCGCCAAGCGCGCCACCGAAATTCATTCCAAACCCACCGCCACGAGACTCGGACAGCAGCAACCGTTGAACGACAGGACTGAGGTTCTGTCAGCCATTCAAACGACAATGCCGTTAACGACAAAAGGAATCGTGCATGTTGCGTAAAACTCTCCTGGCCACCTTTTGCGCCAGCGTACTGATCACCGCCGCCGCGCCCGTATTCGCGGCACCCACCCAGGAACTGAAAAGCGAACAAGGCACCCTCGAAGTCACGCCGATTACCAAAGGCCTGGAACATCCGTGGGCCTTGGCGTTTCTCCCTGATCGGCAAGGCATGCTGGTGACCGAACGTCCCGGCAACCTGCGTGTGGTCACCATTGATGGCAAACGCTCAGCACCGATCAGTGGTGTGCCCAAGGTCTGGGCCAAGGGGCAGGGCGGTTTGCTCGATGTGGTGCTGTCACCGGACTTCAAGCAGGATCGCCTGGTTTATCTGTCCTACGCCGAGGGTGGCGGTGAGGGCGACAAGGCCGGGACCGCGGTCGGCCGCGGACGTTTGTCCGACGACCTGACGACCCTCAAGGACTTCAAGGTGATCTTCCGCCAGGAGCCGAAACTCTCGGTCGGCAACCACTTCGGTTCGCGGCTGGTGTTCGACCGTGGCGGGTATCTGTTCATCACCCTGGGCGAAAACAACGACCGCATGACCGCCCAGGACCTCGACAAGCTGCAGGGCAAAGTCGTGCGGATCTACCCGGACGGCAAGGTGCCGGATGACAATCCTTTTGTCGGTCAGGACGGCGTGCGTCCGGAGATCTGGTCCTACGGCCATCGCAATCCGCAGGGCGCGGCGATCAACCCCTGGAACGGCACGCTGTGGGAAAACGAGCACGGTCCCAAGGGTGGCGACGAGATCAACGTGATCGAGCGTGGCAAGAACTACGGCTGGCCGTTGGCAACCAACGGCGTCAACTATTCAGGTGAGCCGATTCCGGAGTCCAAGGGCAAGACGGTCGAAGGCACCGTGCCGCCGCACCACGTTTGGGAGGTTTCGCCCGCCATCAGCGGCATGGCGTTCTATGACGCTGATCGCTTCAAGCCTTGGCAGCACAACGTGTTTATCGGCGCGCTGGCGAGCCAGGAACTCATCCGATTGCAGTTCGATGGGGACAAAGTGGTGCATGAAGAGCGTTTGATGGGAGAGCTCAAGGCGCGGATCCGCGACGTGAGGCAGGGGCCGGATGGGTATTTGTATGTGCTGACGGATGAAGCGGATGGAGCGTTGTACAAGGTCGGACTGAAGTAACCATCGCTCTGATGTTAAACACAAAACCCTGTGGCGAGGGGCTTGCCCCGTTGGGCTGCGAAGCAGCCCTGAAACCATCACACTTGTGAAAGTCAGGTACACCGCAGGCGACTGCTGCGCAGTCGAACGGGGCAAGCCCCCTCACCACATAATTCACTCTGCACTTGATCACTGCCGGCGATAGAGAATCACCGCCGCCCGAAGTTTGCCCCGCCCAAAACTGCACATCTTCTCAAACTCCCCATGACTCACCGGCAAATGCTGGCAATCCATCGGCTGGCGATGCTGGCTGTGGTCCACATCCGGATCATGCAGGTACACAAACTCCTCGTCGCAATCGGTGACCATCACCCAATGCGGCGCCTTGGAGCGCGTCAGCCGATAGCTACTGATCAACACCAGCGGCTGCCCGCCAGCGTCCAACAACTGCGGCAGATCCAGCGGCCCGCCAACCTCCCGTTCCACATCGGTATCCTGCAACTGCGCAGTGAACTCTTCATGCACTAACCGCATTACGTCCTTTTTATGCTCATCGCGCACCCCGTCGAGAAACAACGGCCCGGCCATGCTCAGTTGCAGCCGCACACGAAACCCGCGTCGCCATGCCGCCAACGCCAGCCCCTGCGGGCTGCAACCGCCGTGGCCCGAGGTCATGAACACCGTGGTCGCCTCGCGCCAGATTTGCAGTTCTTCGCGGCGCTCTAGCAACCGACCCTGTTGCAACGCGCCCATCGCCATCAGCAAACAGGCCGGGCCGCATGTGAAGTCGGTGGTCTGGCGGTACCACGGCACCTGGATATTGCGCGAGTCGCGGTGCTGGAGGATGCGTTTCTCCAGGCGCAATGCGTCGGCGTGGTCCTCGTAGTAGTCATGAATCAGCGCAAAACGCCTGTAACCGTTGCGCTCATACAAGGCAATCGCCGCCGGGTTGTCGGTGCGCACTTCAAGCCGTAGGTAGGCGCAATCGTGTTCAAGGGCACAGGCCTCGATCCGCTCCAGCAACTGCTTACCCAAGCCATTGCCGCGGGCATCTGAGGCAATGGCAATCGAATAGAGTCGCGCCAGAGACGTGCCTCGGTGGAACAGCACCACCGCGTAGCCGACCAGTTGTTCCCCGTGTTGGGCGACCAGCAGCTGTCCATGAGCGCGAGTGATCATCCACTGAAAGCTGCGACTGGTGAGCCGATCCGTGGTGAAGCATTGCTCTTCGAGTTTCAGCAACGCCGGTAAGTCTTCAACTACCGCCAAGCGAAAGACAGGATTCATATGACCACCGTAAAAGTTGCGTAACGAAACGGGACTTTCAAAAAAGTTCGTGCTTAATAGGAAAGGTCTTGTTCTCCAACGGATCAATCACTATGTCAGCGGTACAAGGTCATTGGCGCGAAGTATCCGAGCAAACTTTGCCGGCGGCAACTTATTTAAATGACGCGATCAGAACTTCAAGTCAGTTGATTATCATCGTCGAACGCAAGGAAGACTGGGCGTCCTACTTTCCCAGCGAAGACATCGTCACGGCCCAGGAATACCTGGAACAAACCCGTGACAACGAGCAGGGCAAACGGGTCCAGGTGATCAACCTGTGCCGCAGCTACAAGTACCTGGGGCACGGTTATTACTGCTCGCTGCTGGCCGAGGCCCGGGGGCACAAGGTTATTCCGTCGGTGCGGACCATCAGCGAACTGACCCGTAAATCGCTTTACGGTCTGGCTCTCGATGATCTGGATAAACCGCTGGAAAAAGCCCTCAGCAATCATCTTTACAGCGACACCGAAGGCTTTACGCTAACCCTTTATTTTGGCAAGACTAATATCGAGCCATTGCAGGATCTGGCGCGGCAGTTATTTGAAGTCTTTCCGTGTCCGATATTGCTAGTTGAGTTTAGAAGAACTAACGGTTGGCACATCGAAGGTATAAAGTCCGGTGCCTTGCACAAGTTGCGCGAAGATCAGGAAGATCAGTTCGCCAACTCTCTGGACAGTTTCAGTCGCAAGATCTGGCGCGTGCCGCGCTCCCGGCGCTTGGCCCGTTATGACCTGGCGATCCTGCATGATCCGCAAGAAGCATTGCCGCCGTCCAACGCCAAAGCCCTGGATAATTTCGTCCGGGTCGGCAAAACCCTGGGTATCGACGTCGAGTTGATCGAGCGCAAGGACTACGCCCGTATCGCTGAATACGACGGGTTGCTGATCCGCGAGACTACAAGCGTCGACAACCATACCTACCGCTTCGCCAAGAAAGCCGAGAGCGAAGGGCTGGTGGTGATGGACGACCCCGCATCGATCCTGCGCTGCACCAACAAGGTCTACTTGACCGATCTTCTCAAAAGCCATCAATTGGGCATGCCCGCCACCGAAATCCTCTACAAGGAACGACCGGAAGACTTCGAGCGAGTCGGCGAGCGCTTGGGCTTTCCACTGGTGTTGAAGATTCCTGACGGCTGCTTCTCCCGGGGCGTGATCAAGGTCGAGAGCCAGCAAGCCTTGCTCGAAGCCACCGCCGAACTGTTCGAACACTCGGTACTGTTGCTGGCCCAGGAATTTTTCTACACCGAGTACGACTGGCGCATCGGCGTGCTCAATCGCAAACCGATCTTTGCCTGCCAGTACTTCATGTCCAAGGGCCATTGGCAGATCTACAACCACAAGGCCAAGGGCTCGGACATCAACGGCGAATGCCGCACCCTGGCGGTCCACGAAGCGCCGCGCGCGGTGGTGGAACTGGCAGTGAAGACCGCCAACCTGATCGGCGACGGCCTCTACGGCGTCGACCTCAAGCAGTCCGGCGACAAAGTAGTGGTGATCGAGGTCAACGACAACCCGAACATGGACGCCGGCATCGAAGACGCTTACTTGCAGGACGATTTGTACTCGCTGGTGCTGGAAGAGTTCGTCCGTCGCCTGGAGCTCAAGCGCCGCGGCCAGGCCTGGTGAGAGGCCGATGATCAAAAGCTTTCAACTGACCCACGGCGCCCTGCATGCAGTCGAACGGCTGGACGCCGAAGTGATGTTGTTCAGCAACGCCGATGCCGCCGAGCGGGATCTGCTGCACAGCCATTTCAAGCTCGATGAACACGCCCTGGCCTCGGCCCTGGACCCCGACGAGGTGTCGCGCATCGAGTTTCACCCCGACAACCTGTTCCTGATCTGGAAGCGCCCGGAAAACTACTCCGGTGCAGGCAGCCTGGCCTTTGAAGTGTCGTCCTGCGGCTTGCTGTTTTCGCCGCGCAGCCTGCTGGTGATCGCCACCGATGACTCGCCGCTGCACGGGCTCGGCACCCGCCAACGGCTGAATACGCCGCTGGATGTGTTGCTGGATTTACTGTTCAACAACATCCATCACTACCTGGGCCACCTCAAGGTGATCAAGCTGGTTGCCCGGGAGTTGCAGCAGAAATTCAATGCATCGATGGAAAACCAGCACCTGATCCAGATGTTCAATCTCAGCGAAAGCCTGATCTATTACATCAACGCCATCCACAGCAACGGCGCGGTGCTGACCCGGCTGCGCAACCATGCGGAAAAGGAGCACTTCAGCGCCGAGTCCATCAGCCTGATCGACGACCTGATCATCGAAAACAACCAGTGCTACAAACAGGCGGAAATCTATTCCACGGTGTTCTCCGGGCTGATCGACGCCCGGGGCAACCTGATGAACAACAGCATGAACAACCTGCTGCGCAAACTGACGTTGATCAACGTGGTGTTTTTGCCGTTGAACCTGATTGCGAGCATTGGCGGCATGTCCGAGTTCAGCATGATGACGTCCGGGACGCCGTGGTGGGTTTCGTATCCACTGTTTCTGACGGCGATGATGTTGGGGGCGGGGGTGATGGTGCTTGGGCTCCGGCGGTTGGCCAAATAATTGTGTTGGCTATCAGGCCGCCTTCGCGAGCAAGCCCGCTCCCACAGGGGACCTGTGAACGCCACAAATCTCCTGTGGGAGCGGGCTTGCTCGCGAAGGCAATTTCAACAACACAGCAAATCCTTGATCAGACCTCTTGAGCTGATCTGACCGAGTCCTTGCGACCCTGCAGCCCCCGAACCACCAAATACAACAACGGCCCAATCGACACAAAAATGGCCGTGAGCAAAAGATACGGAATCACGGACAACGCCGACTGCCCGCGTTTGCGAGCATCCCGGTACATCCAAACCCCCGCCAGCGTCGCCAGCAAATACAAATCAATCACCACCTGCGCCGTATCCGGCCGCGACATCAGGCTGATGCCAAAATCAATCAACGACTGTTCCGCCGACAGCATCACCGAAACGGTGTAGCCAGCAAACGCAATCAGGGCGATCAGGGGCAGGGCGACAGACTTCATGGTTTCCTTCCTTGGGGACGATGAGCAGAATGGCCAGCCTACAGAGGCTCAACAAAATTGGCCATTGACTTGCCATCAGCGCCCGGCTAATTTCAACCCATGACTTCCACCGTATTGCGCTGCCAGCCAAGCATTATTACCGCCATTCCTTATTTGGCGGGCTAGCTCACGACTGCAGCACCCAACCCGCCCTAGAGGCGGGTTTTTACTTTCTGTCTCCTGGGTCTTGAACCGGAACACGTCCGGCGTAGGAGCTGCCGAAGGCTGCGATCTTTTGCTTTTGAAGATCAAAAGATCGCAGCCTTCGGCAGCTCCTGCGCCGGGCGGGTACAACAGGAGATGAGCATGAACAGCAGCACCACCGCCCAGCAGAGCTTGCTTGAGCACTACGTGAAAAAGATCCTCGCCGCGCCGGTGTATGAGCTGGCGGTGCGCACGCCATTGCAACCGGCGCCAGCGCTGTCCGAGGCGCTGGGCAACCAGATCCTGCTCAAGCGTGAAGACCTGCAACCGACCTTTTCCTTCAAGATCCGCGGCGCCTACAACAAACTGGTGCAGCTCAGCGATGAGCAAAAGGCTCGTGGCGTAATCACCGCTTCAGCCGGCAACCATGCCCAAGGCGTGGCGCACGCGGCCCGTCAGTTGGGGATTGCCGCGACCATCGTCATGCCGTGCACGACGCCGGAGCTAAAGGTGCTCGGGGTGCGTAGCCGAGGTGCCGACGGGGTGCTGCATGGCGAGAGCTTTCCGTTCGCGTTGGAATACGCCCTGAACCTGGCGCAGCAAACCGGTCGCACCTTTGTCTCGCCGTTCGACGATCCAGATGTGATTGCCGGGCAGGGCACCGTCGCCATGGAGATCCTGCGCCAGCATCAAGGTCCGCTGGGCGCGATCTTCGTCCCGGTGGGCGGCGGTGGGTTGATCGCCGGCATCGCCGCGTACGTGAAATACCTGCGGCCAGAAGTGCGGATCATCGGCGTAGAGTCGGAACATTCCGCGTGCTTGCAGGCTGCGTTGCAGGCCGGTGAACGGGTGGTCCTGCCCAACGTCGGCACCTTCGCCGACGGCGTGGCGGTGGCGCAGATTGGCGCTTATGGTTACGAGGTTTGCCGGTTTTGTGTCGACGAAGTCATCACCGTCAGCAACGACGAACTTTGCGCGGCAATCAAGAACATCTACGACGACACGCGCTCGATCACCGAACCCTCCGGCGCATTGGCCGTGGCCGGGATCAAGAAGTACGTGGCCCAGACCGGCGTACGAGGGCAGACCTTTGTGGCCATCGACTCGGGCGCCAACATCAACTTCGACAGCTTGCGTCACGTCGCCGAGCGCGCCGCTGTCTGCGGCACCCCGGCGTGAGCGGATGTCAGGCCAACATCGGGCGCAGGAACGTGCGCTCGTAGCTGACGATAAACTTTTTATCGAGCAGCGAGGCTACCAACGCCGTACTTTCCGGATCGGTCATCGCGATGTGGCGGTAGCTTTCGTAATCCGCCAGCGAAGGAAAACTGAACAGGCAGTAAGCGATATTGCTCGCGCCTTCGGACGGCAGGAAGTAGCCGTGATGAGTACCGCCCAAGCGCTCGACGATATCGAGCCAGGCCTTGGCGTAGGCTTCGAAGTCGCTCAATTGGTATGGATCGATTACATATTTGACGTGGCAGGTAATCAAAGGGCTGCTCCTGTGGCTAAGGCCAGAAGGTTGAATGTCATCTCAAGCCATGTTGGTGCCTTTGTGGCGAGGGAGCTTGCTCCCGCTTGAGTGCGCAGCACTCACAAAATTGACATAGTTGCAGAATTTGAGGCCGCTACGCAGCCCAGCCCAGCCCACCCAGTGCGAGCAAGCTCGCTCGCCACAGGACCGCACTTGACCGGGATCAGCTATTCCTGAACAGCCGTCTCAACCTTGCTCGACGCCGTCCAGATCCGATAACGAACCTCAACATCCTTAGGCACATAAAGCACAATCGGCAGCTTGCTGTTATAGCGCAACATAAACCCGTCACCGACCACCGGCACGAAGTCCTTTTTCGTCTTGCCATCGGGGCAGCCCATCATCGTGCTCATCGGCCCAATCACCTGTTCCAGCCGATAAAACGGATAACCCCAGCCTTCCAGATTCTTCTCTTCAAGCATCCCGCCCAAGCGCTGATGGTTGCAATCCACTGTCAACGTCTTGCCAGCCAGAATTTCGACCTGAAAGCCATCTTCCTGAGTTTGAGGTGCCAGATGAATGACCTGGCGGGTAAAACCGCTCTCGGCTTTGGGAAACGGCGCGACCTCTTCGAGTTTCGCCGCGTGCGCTGCACAAGACAGCCCGGCAACTATCAGCCCGACGGTATTGATTAAGGTCAATGAACCCATGATGCCTCCTTGCGTGTGAGTGTGGTCAGCGGATACTAAAATTTAGTGTTCGCATTTTTACCGCCGTGCGCGGCTTATGCAAACCTGTCGCCCGATTTGCAAATTGCAGGGCTCAAGGAGGCCTTTCTTGCAGATTGCATGAGGCGCTTTGCTGGCACTTTCGTTAAATCTTTGATTTACCGACGAGGTGCAGAGCGAAATCTTAGGCATGTTTTATGCTGTAGCTGGTCTTAAGCTGACCGACCGCACTTATGAGTCAGCGTAGCTACGAGAGAACGGTCAGGTAATGGAGTGTTCAGGCCCGCAAGGAAGACAAACGGGTTACTTCATCGCCGACCGACGATTATTTGATTGGCAGTCTCACATTAAGGAGAGGGTCGCCATGTTTCTTTCTGCCCTGGAACTACGCAATATCATTGAAAGCAGCTTCCTGCCGAAGCGCTGTCAATGCACGCTGTCGCCTGACCTGTCGATGACCGTAAAGGTCTATGCCGACACGCAAACGGATCAGCTCGATCTATTGGTGACCGGCATAAACGCCAAACGCTTGAATGGTTGTCGAGAAATCAATGACTTGATCGCCGAACTTCGTTCAGACATGCAGCACAGGGCTACCGTTCAGCCTTTGCACCTCGACCGAAAAGCGTTTTAACCCGCGGCTTCAAGCTCAACCGACACGCGCCGGGTCTGGAAAAACCCCAGGCCCAGCGCCAGTTCTACCCCTACAGCCAGCATAATGCCCGGCCCGGCATGGCCATTCAGCCATTCGACGAAACCCAGCGTCGCCAACCCCCAGCAGCCCACCGTGAAGCCCGTGCTCAGTGCATTGCGGCTGACGGACGGCGCCTCGTTGCGAACCAGATAAAACATCACGCCCAGCGCGGCGAATAACACCGCACAGCGCCGCGCGACAAAACCCGCCGCCGACGAATACTCAATGCTCCAGATCGCCAACAACCGATCCGGCAGCAAACCCCATATCAACGCCAGCACGACACACAGCGCGGCGGTAAACGTCGACAACGTACGAAACGATAACTGCATGGCGAATCCTTGCGGCAGTGAGGGAGGCGTCCAGAGCATAGCGCCAGAACCCTCACACGCCTACCGCAAAGTGCCGAATCAGAGCCTTCTGTCAGTTTTGGAAACTGCACGCGTCAGACAATTTCTTGTAGGTGATTTCTTCAGGCTTGCCCGAGGCGCTATCGATGTACTTCATATCAGCCTTAATGACTTTGCAGTCCGGCGTCGAGGGCTCCGTCATGGCAATGACCTTGCCCACATGCAGCGGCATGCCGTAGCGATAAGGCACGGCTTGAGTCGAGGACGTATCGGCGGCCTGAGCCAAACTGGCAAAAGCGGTGCAGGCGAGGGCGGTGGTAATCAGCAAAGTGCGCATGTTCATGGGATATCTCCAGTGCAAATGGAAAGTCAGCCCGACGTGAAACACGACGAACCTGCCGCACTGGGCATCAGAAAGAGTCTGAAGGCGTGCGGTCCAGTACAGGTTTGGACCGCGGGGTTAAGCGATGGTTAAGCCAGCGGAGTGCCACCGGTCGTTAGGCTGTTTCTGACAGAGGTTTCATGTGGGCAACTAAAAACATGGATTAATGCCGGCAATCAAACGGTAGAACAAACAACTAGTCACTTGTGGCGAGGGAGCTTGCTCCCGTTGGACTGCGCAGCAGTCTCCGGATAAGAAATATCCGCAACATTCTTGATGAGGGACAGGGGGAACAAGTGGCCAAACGGCGCGGTTACTTCCCCAGGTGCACGACCTTGAAGCCGTGCGCATTGGGGAGTGTGTCAATTCCAATGGCGGTTTCGGGCTCACCTTGGCCGGTGATGTAGTCGTAGAGCAAGAACTTGTTCGGGACTTCATAGCCTTCGTTTGGGATCACTAGGCGCATTTGCTGCGGGCCCAGATAGAGCCAACGGGGCAGGGCTTTCTCGGAAAAATCGATTTGCTCGACGGTGTGGGTGATGGGGTTTTTGCGCAGCACCACGCCTTTCATATAAGGCGAGCCGTATTCCAGAGCGAAAATCAAACTTGAGGAAACGCACTTTGCCAGGACAATTCGGCCGACGAAATCTGATTGAGGCATGTCGGTGAAGGCGATGTGGGTTTTGCCGTCGAGTTTTATGAATAAGCGCTGTCCGTCTTCGGCGGGTTCGGCCAACAGCGACACCTTGGTGTTATCGGCTAAAGGACAGGTGAGGATGGGCTTGAGCGGTTGCGCGTAGGCCGGGGTGGTGAGCAGTGCTGCGAAGAGGTATTTCCAGGGTGTTTTCATTGGTGAATCCCTTCTTTTTGTCAGGTCCTACAGCGCTACTCGTCAGTCGTAACAAATCCTAAGACAGCTTCGTCCCGGTCCTACAAGCTTGGACGCTTTGTCGTCTTTCGCCGGCCTGCCCGCAGCGTTTACTGTTTGGCTTCGCTGCAAAATCAGCGATCGGGTTTGGTCACCTGATGCCATCGCACATATGTGTGCCATCATTCGCCCTGCGGACTTCTATGTCTTCGTAGTGCGTTGCAATGGCGGCTGTGTGCAGGACGCCTTCGGGCGAGCCGAGTTGATGGTATCGGTTGACCAAGCCTGTACACAGTCCGCCTCCCATCGTTTGGTCACGGTGCTGGCGGTAATTTACTAATCATCGAGTAATCACTATGCCAACGCTAAATGCCTTTCCTGATCGCTATCGCTCTATCAAAAGTAGCGTCACCGACACAAACCCCTTGGTCATCGACACCGAGGCCAATCCCCAAGACATTCTCGAAGCCGCTCTACAACGAGTCCGTGCAGGCAGCAATTTGCTGGAAACGCTTCATTGCCACTGCTTCAAGGACGGCGATGTGCAGGACATTCCACACATTACCCATGCGCTGTATTTGTTGACGCAGGATGGGTGTGATCTGTTGCAGGTTGCGCAGCAGCGGATGTTGGGGTGGAAGGCGCCGGTCTGACACCGCTGAAACACGCCTGCCTCCTGTGGGGCAGGCTTCAGATGGCAGAGGCGGGCACTCGGCTCAAGAACAGCTCCAAACCCTGATGGTACTGGTCCGCGTCCATGTCATTACTGTACCTGGGAATGTGAAAGTATTTGCCCTTGCGATCCAGTTTGACGCAGGCAACTGAGTAGAAATCGGGCGTGACCTTCAGGCGCACAATCTCCCCCAAGCCAAACCTCCTTTACCTCCCTTGGCATTAATCAGGGTGAAACCGTGGTCGTCGAGTCGCAGGCGATAAGCACCTTCGACAGCCTTGAGGGGAATGCGCAGTTTCATTTCGATCAGACGTTGGTTTGCGCGGCGAAAAGGCGCGCGCGGCTTCGCACGGTTGTCGGCAATACGTTCGCGTAACTTGCTAAGTAGGCGGCCGGAGCAGAACCACCAGATCACTACGAAGATCACCCCGAACAGCGCCATGGAGATGATCTTCTGAGGGCTGAACTCGCGCGCGGGGAGGTAGATCGCCAGCATGCCGCCAGCCAGGCCCAGAAGAAAAAGTAGCGGCCCGAGCAAAAGGTTCTGAAAGCGCATGACATAGCCCAGCATGCGGGCCTGCAGTTGGTCATCCTTGAGCATTTCCTGCTCAAGCTGTTCATTGACCCTGACCTGTGTGTGTTTGGGCGTAATAGTGAATTGCAATTCCATGACGTTGAATCCGAAGTCCTTTCTTGGTGAGGCGGGAGTTTACTTGTTTGCGGCGCTCCTGGCATATGCAATCAGATCGTGCCGAGGTGCATGCGGGATACCACTGTTCACATCGATTTCACGGTTTAAAACTGTTCAGCTCAATCAGTCTTTCACCGTCTCCACTTGAAGCCGCTGGGATTTCGTCAAGCTCTAGGTACACCCCATTTTTTCCGTAACTCAAATATTTATGCGAGCTTTCGTTGCCGGTATTTTCGAAAATAACTTGAACGCCCTGTTTGGATAGTTTTATCCAGCGAGGACGGTTCCTTTCGGCGAAATTGATGCGTTCAATTCGCCCGCCCGCCCGCCCGCCCGCCCGCCCGCCCGCCCGCCGAGTCGAAATAGAATAGGGCGCCCTGTAGGAAATTTGAAGTGAACTCCCCTGAAAGCACTAACAGGTTGGAGTTGTTCTGGTTTGAGATGCATTGCCATTGCACATTGCTTCCTCGGGATGAGCCGGCATCGTCATATAAATAGTTGGTTTCCTTCGCGTGACGGATTTTATAGATGAAAGAGTCAGCAATGGGTGAGCCGCGTAGCAAACTTACCGTGCTTTTAGCTCCTGATTTACAGTCGAACTTAGTGATTAACTTGGGTTGCCCAGCGAATATTTGAACGCAAAATAATACAAGCCACGCGATAAGAAAAACTTTTTAATGGTCAACGTACCTGAGGGCCCCCGATTTATAAGTTGGCTATTCATTTCAATCTCGGTTTGGCGCGCTTTACGAGCCAGCATCTTATCGACGCTGGCTCGTTGGGAGCATGCTTAGTCATTTGGTCCTGAATGCTATGCTGTTCTCAGTTCACTGCTGCCCGCTTTAGGAATCATAGCGGTTTGGACTTCGATTTTATTTTCTTTTTCGCCATCCAGCGTTCTACGTTGAGCTCATGTTCAGGCGCGTGGGTAGCGGAACCGTAAACTTCTTCGGGTGTCAAGTTATGGAACTTGAGCGTGTTCAGTCGTTCTCCCGAAGTATTCAAACGTCCTATTTCGGCTCTCAATGCACCAAGGTCTTGATTGTTTGCCATGCGATCAGAATGGTCGCCAGACTTCAGTTGGGACTCTTTGTCTTTCAAACGAATCTGCATTTCCTGTAGTTCGAAGGACACTTGTTTGTATTCAGTCTCCGTCACAATCGTCGTGCCAGTCTTTTGGGTTTGCTGCCAGCGTCGCAGTGTTGCCCATGAGTTTGGAATGTACGAGGGCACCATGAAGTGGTTTCCCATCTGTATCGCTTGCAGCCAAAAAGCGTCTCTGTCGGGAAGGTCTTCAATTTTTTTCAACGCTGTTGTGCAAGCTGCCTGTTCGATGGAGTCACAGCCAGGGTCCCAGAGAATTGAAGATTGATCACGTCCTTTAAAATGAACGGGCATGAAATGATGCAGTTCACCGTGATGCTTGTAGGGAGCACCACCGGTTCGCGTCAGACCAATAGCGAAGATGAGTGCGCCGACCGGAGCAGTGATAAAACTGAGGATTACGCCGGGCAGCCAGATACTTTTGCGAGTGTTCATCCACGGTGCTGGAACACTGGGGATTGGATCATTGTTGTTGACCATGCGGTGATGGGCAAGCTCTTTGGCACCCGCTACGAAATCGGCGTCGCCGGCTCGTGGGGAACCGTAGGTGTAAAGAAGGATGTCATATTTTTTGGGACTGCGTCGTAGCGCTTCTGCGAGTAAAGTAGCAATGGCTCCTCCAAGACTATGGCCGCAAATAATGACTTTTTGATTGATGTGAAACTGTTGAAGATAAGTCTGAACAAATTCACTCATTGCCTTGTAAGCTTCGTAGAAGCCTTTGTGTGCTTTGCCTACGCCCTCTTCAAAGTGCACTTGCTCCGCGTCAGTGTCTCGCAAGAAGTCCATCGGTTCCGCTGTTCCTCGGACGGAAATTAAAACAACTTCGTCGTGATGAGTTATAAAAGCCTGTGTGTTGGTGCCACCTTTAGCTTCTCCATCATCAAAGAAGTGCCATTTGGAAGGGTAATCTTGGTCGGGGCCCAGTTCAAGTTTATTTTGGTCATACAGTTTTGGATCGAAAGGGAGGATTTCAAATCGCTTCGAGTAAGCCACATCTTCATATAACGGGTAGTAAGCAGTGGTTTGGTCTTTGTTGACCTTCCAAGTTTCTCTGAAACTTGCAAGTCCGTTTCCGAACAAGTATCCGACGCTCGGGTCTAGTGGGAATGATATCGTGTCGAATGGCTTTTCGAATGGTGCTTGACCGAAGTTGCTGTAGCTCAAGCTGGCAAATAAAGATAACTGGTATAAGTTCAAGGCGCTGAATTTATTATCTTTCGATAGCATTGGGCGAAATGCCCGTAGCGGTCGAACTTCAAGAACGGTATTTTTGTTAGGCAGCAAGCAAAGTCCGTAGAGCTCCGCTTCCTCTTGTCCAAATCCGAGGTCACCCATGGCTTTGAGTAAATTGAAATTTGGAGGGTGTTTTCGTGGAGAGATTGGCGGTAGGTGTGCAGAGCTTTTCACAAGATCACTTACTTCAACGTGAAAGAACTGATTTGTCTTTCCCTTCGCTGGATTGTTTTCTACACGCAAGCCATCTTTGCGAACAAAACGGCTTTTTTCCGCTCTTACCTGAAGTTCTGTTATGGGAAGCGGATAACTTTTTCTTTGGGCGAGCGCGCTATAAAAGTCCTCAGTTCCTGCATAGGCAGCGTCAATATGCAGAACTACGGGCCCTTGGTAGTGATTGATAACCTTCGCAGCCCCGTTGGCGTCTAGCACTCCAGGGTATTTTTGATTAGAGCTGTCCTGAAGAACATAGGAAAGGCCTGCATATGGCTTGCCATCACCAGTCTCATCAACTAATTGAAAACTGATCCAGTCTCCCCGCAAGGGGCATGCTTCTGATTTTTCACTTAAGAGTGGGTCGCAAGGCACCGTTGGCTCCATAAAAAATATCCTTATTCAGTACAGTGTGGGTAGACGGTACAATCGCGTCCATCCGGCATTTTAAAGGGCTTGAAGTCAGTAGTATTGCCACGACAAAACGCATAAGGATCATCTAGGCTTTTTCCCATACACCGCTTCCAGCCTTCGGGGAATTTAACCCATGTATCTCCCATATATGGAGTTTCTTCCTCCGCCATTGAAAATACGACTTTGATAGTCTTTTCCGCGAATTGAACGCGTTGCATGGGGCCTTTTATAATGGTGTCACCCGTCTTGTCTGGCGTTGCAACGGACTTGCACTTCAAAATCTTTTCAATGTAACGATCCGGCCCGGCAGTGCGGAACAACCATTCGCACTGCTTTTGCAATACTAAGACAGGTGGAGGACTTGAAGCCTCTGCAGACCCATCCTGAAAAGAAATCCCTGTGAACGCCCTGCCTAAATCGAGCCGAGCGGCTCCGTACTTAGCGTCAACCTGATATCCGAAGTTATCAAGTACCAAGGGGCAACCACCTTCATTACTGGTTAGCGGAATTTCAAATTGTGCTGTTTGCGCTTCGTTACTAAGCTTTTGTTCAAAAAACTTTTTGCCTGGGTAGTTTCTTCCATCGCGAGCCGGGACTGTGCAGTTTTCCCCGTGCGAGGTACGTAAGAGGCTTCACCTTTAAATTTGAATCCAGGTGGCAGTTCAGTGATTAGCGTGAAGCTATCCTGTTGCGCGACGGAGCAACCAGCAGCCCCCAGCGTCCCTAAGCCGATGACCGCTATTCGAACAAGTCCAGTGAAAAATTCTCGATAAAACATTTTATAGTCCTTATTCGGTGCAGTTGGGATAGACGGTGCAATCACGTCCATCTGGCATTTTAAAGGGCTTGAAGTCAGTAGTATTGCCTCTACAAAACGCGTAAGCGTCCTCAAGACTATCCCCCATACAACGTTTCCAACCACTGGGGAATTGCACCCAATTGTCGCCAACAGCTGGTCTTTCCACGCTTGAAATATTGAACACTACTTTTATCGTCTTTCCCGCGAACTCTGCACGTTGCATGGGACCTTTTACACTAGAGTCATTTGCCTGATCGGGTGCGGCAACAGACTTGCATTTCAGAATTTTCCCAATGTAACGATCAGGCCCCTCAGTGCGAAATAACCATTCGCACTGCTTTTGCAATACCAGTACAGGAGGAGGGCTTGGCGCTTCTGTGGATCCATCCCGAAAGGAAACCCCCGTGAATGCCCTGCCCAAATCGAGCCGGGCAGCTCCATATTTCGCGTCAACCTGATATGCAAAGTTATCAAGCACCAACGGGCAGCCATCTTCGTTACTAGTCAGTGGGACTTCAAAGTTTGCTGTCTGCGCTTCGTTACTAAGATCTTGTTTATAAAACTTTTTGCCTGGGTAGTTTCTTCCCTCGCGAGCCGGGACTGTGCAGCTTTCCCCCGTGCGAGGAACGTAGGAGGCCTCACCTTTAAATTTGAACCCCGGTGGCAACTCCGTCAGCAGCGTAAAACTGTCAGCAGGCTTGATGGCCGAACACCCGGAAACCGCTCCTGCCAAAGCAAACGCCCAAGGCAAGCGACTCAACAGCTGCTTAGCCACACAAAAACCCACAACTTCACTCACGCTCAGACTTACCCACACTCGCATCAAACACCCGCTGGGTCCGCGCAAAAACGCTCAGACTTACCCACACTCGCATCAAACACCCGCTGGGTCCGCGCAAAATGCTGCTCTGGCGTCTCACCCGGCAATGGCTGCCAAGCGACGTCATCCGCGCATTTGGGGTCAAGTCGCAGGCTGAGCATGAACTCACGTTGTTCCGGCGTGTTCCAGTGCCAGGCGTCAAGCAGGTCCATCTGTTCTTCCAGCCATTCGCGAACGTTGCGGGTTTCGGAAAGTTTGGCGGCGGCTTCGACGTGATACACCAGCAGCCAGCGTTTCAGGTTTTCGCGCAGGATGCTGCGACTGCGGTCGGGAGAGTTTGGAATGCGCAACCACGGCGCCGGATTCGGCACCGGGTACATCCCAGGCTTGGCGTTATCCGCACTTTTCCACTGTTCCTCATCCCAATACAGCACGCTGCTGATCGGGCCTAACAGGACCGGCCGTTCGGTTTCGCTCAAGTTGGCAATGCATCGGGCAATGACGCGATTATCCTGGAAGCGGAACAGCGAGCGCTCGCCGTCTTCGTCAATGACCATCCGCGCTCGCCAGTGTTGGGTCAGGCTGTCGAGGTCAGCCTTATCCATGCTGCCGATCCAGCCCCAGTTGCGCTGTGGCTCGTCCAGCAACTTACGGAAGGCCTCGGCGTCGGCGCTGGGCAGTTCGGTCAGCCAAGGGCTGATGGGGGCGAACTCGGCGTATTGGGTGCCTCGATAGAGTTGCACCGAGCGCTGCATCAGGCCGGCGCTGTACAACGACGTGACCGGGTTGGGCTCGGCGAGGCTGTCGAGGGCCAGGATCAGTACGCGATTGAGCCGGGCTTGCTCGCCGAGCCAGTTGTTAAGGGCGTCGCTCATGCTGTTGCTCCCAGGTCGCACTTGCCTTCACGGCAGGCTTCGCAAATCGGGCAGCGGATGTCGCCGGCGGCGCGGGCCGCTTTGGCCATGGCCATTTGTACGGCTGCCGGGACGAGCGGGGCGCCGGGCTTGTCCTTGGCGGCGGCCCATGGGATGACCGGGTCGAGAATGCCGATTCCGGTGCCTGCACCAGGAGCCCCCCGGAATTCACCTTCACATTGACGCCACTGATCGTCACGCCCCCCGCATCAACCTTCACAAAGCTCCCACCAGCCTTCGCCGTGAGCTCCATGCCACCCTCAACCACAACCTTTTCCCCAGCGTTGTAGTGAATCTCCTGCCCAGCCTCCACAAACTGCGCCGTCCCCACTTTCACATTCTGGGTAACAGCAACCGTCAAATGATCATCCGCCCGCGCTTCTGTCTTGCGATCCAGATGCGTAATGCGATGTTCTTCAACCTTGAACTCGCTGTAAGTATTCGCCTCAACGGTGTCATGCCGTTCATTGCCGACCCGAATCTTCTGGTCATGCTCAATGTTTTCATCCCAGTCGCGCTGGGCGTGCAGATAAATCTGTTCCGCACCTTTCTTGTCTTCAATCCGAAACTCGTTGTAGCCCTTGCCGCCCGGTGAGCTGAGCGTCTTGAACGTGCTGCGGGTCTTGTTCGCCGGCAGGTCGTAGGGGACGACGTTTTCCTTGTGGTACAGGCAGCCGGTGACTAACGGTTGATCCGGGTCGCCTTCCATGAACGACACCAGCACTTCCATGCCGATGCGTGGGATGGCGATGCCGCCGTAGGCGTTGCCGGCCCACCCGGTGGCGACGCGTAGCCAGCAGGTGGTGTTGTCGTCGCCTTGGCCGTCGCGGTCCCAGAAAAACTGGACTTTGACGCGGCCATATTTGTCGGTGTGGATTTCTTCGCCTTTGGGGCCGGTGACGATGGCGGTCTGGCTGCCGAGGACTTTGGGTTTCGGGTGTTCGAGAGCAGGGCGGAAGTGCGCGTCCCACGGGGTCGCGAGGAAGCGGTTGCGGTAGCCCTGGTGGAAATCGTCTTTGTTGTCGGTGACGTCACTGGTGGTGTTTTCGCCGAGCACTTGCGGTTGTTTGCCTTCGTGGACGACTTCCAGCAGCAGCCAGAGGTCGTTCCATTCGGCGCGCGGGTGTTCGCTCAGGGCCAGGAAGTGGCCGCTAACCAGAGTCGGTTCGTCGCTTTTGCCTTCGGCGAGTTTGTAGTCGCTGCGATGGCGTTCCAGCGCGCGGGTCGCCAGTTGCTTGCCGCGTTCGCGGTCGGTGAAGCGGCCGGGGTAGTCGTAGTCTTCGAGGTCGGGGGCGAATTCGGTTTTGGACGCGCCTTCAGGGAGGATGCGTGGTTTCTCGAAGTCGTAGTCCCGGCGGCTGACGCGGGTGGTGCGGGTTTCCAGGCGCAGGTTGAAGCGCTTGATCACTGTTTTTTCGGCGGCCATCCCGGAGTCTTGCTGGTAGCTCACGGGCGCGAGTTTGCGGAACACCGTCTGGTCGTCGCCGAACACCAGTTTGTGGCCGCTGGACGAGTGCTGGAAGTGGAAGTGAATGCCTTCTTCTTCGCACAGGCGCTGGATAAAATGCAGGTCGGATTCGTCGTACTGCACGTAGTAATCGCGTTCGGGGTAGATCGCGCCGAGCTGGAAGCTGTAGGCGTCGGCCAGAATGCCGCGTGCTTCGAGGACCTGGCCGATGATCTTCGGCACGGTCAGGTGCTGGAAGATTTGCTGGTCATGGTTGTGTCGCAGGTAGGCGAGTTGCGGCACCAGGCTGACGCTGTAGCGGGTCAGCTTCTTGCCGGAGTCGCCTTGCTCGATGCGATAGACCAGGCCGTGGATGATGCCTTTGCCGGTGGCGCCGAAGGTCAGGCAGCCAGGCTTGTGCAGCAGCTCTTCGAGTTTCAGGTCGGGGCGGGCGCTGACCAGTTCGATGTCGAAACAGAACGGTTGGTTGAGGGCTTCGCGACCGACGAAACTGAGCACTTGAAGGTCGGCGGAAACACCTTCCAGCGCGAGGGTGATATGGGTTGCGTTCGCGTCCAGCATGCCTTGAATTCCGTCCTTTGAATAAGCTGGGGCGGATGGTGCAGGATTAAACCGCCTCGTTCAAGGCGCAAATGCCGTAGGTGAGGGCGTACTCCTGCGTCGGGTAAACACCTATTTACAGAGTGTTAGCCAATGATTGCTGGCGATTTTTGGCGATACCGTCACGTTCGAGGTTGTCTGTCCTACGTCATTACGTGTTAGTCGTAAAAAATCACGGTTAAGCTTCGTCCCGTTCCTACAAGCTTGGGCGCTTTGTCGACTTTCGCTGACTGGGGGGCCGGGATTACTGTTTTGCTTCGCTGCAAAATCAGCGAGCAGGTTTGGTCACCTGAGAACAGTGCATATATGTGTGCCATGATTCGCCTTACGGACATCTATGTCCTTATGGCGCATTGTTGTGGCGGCTGTGTGCAGGACGCCTTCGGGCGAGCTGAGTTACTGTTCTCGGTTGACCAAACCTGTACACAGTCCGTCTCCCACCGTTTGGTCACGGTGCTGGCGGTTACCTCAAAACAGATGAGTAACTAATTATGCCAACGCTAAATGCCTTTCCTGATCGCTATCGCTCAATCAAAAGCAGCGTCACCGACACAAATCCCTTGGTCATCGACACCGAGGCCAATCCTCACGATATTCTCGAAGCCGCTCTACAGCGGATCCGTGCAGGCAGCAATTTGCTGGAAACACTTCATTGCCACTGCTTCAAGGATGGCGATGTGCAGGACATTCCGCACATTACCCATGCGCTGTATTTGTTGACGCAGGATGGGTGTGATCTGTTGCAGGTTGCGCAGCAGCGGATGTTGGGGTGGAAGGCGCCTGCCTAACACACAAATATCTAATAAAGCCAAGCTCCTAGCGGAGCTTGGTCGTGAGCCAATCAAAACTAGAAAAGATTTACTTTAAGACTGGGAGATTGTTGGTCCCTTTGGAAGTTGTTTATATTCTGCCGATTTGTACTTACACAGGCAGTCCACGCTCACGCTCAAGATCTATCAGGCGACTCGTAGGTCCGTCAGGTTTCAACCGCTCGGTTACAATTTCTGGCCAGAGCTTTCGCGTTTTGCGTTTGACATAGTCGTATGTAAAGTCCTGTATCGCATTAGTTGGGTAAAATACTAAATGCCCGACAAACATGAAGGCATCTGACGCAGTGAGGAAATTGCTGTCTCCCGACTTGAGCTTTTTGTCGGTAATTGTTTTTTTCCAGTAACCCAGGAAGTCTGAGTGTCTAATATTGCTGGATAGTTGACTCTTGATAAATTCATCTGAGTCGCTATGCTTTCCGTTTTTGTCAAACCACGGGCCATTATTCATATAACTGCGGATGTATTCCCAGAAGCCTTTTTGCAAGTCTAACGTCTTGCCCATTGGGGAGCCCAAGCTTACCATAAGTACGTTTTCCGGCTCCCCCAGGCGCTTTACAAGTATTTCAAGAGACGCGTTGTTTATGCTTCCGGTATAAACTCCGGTCATTTGAAATTCACAGGCGATTGCTTGAATATCGTCCCACGGCGTATGGTAAAGGTCACCGTTATGGTCGAAATAAACTTCTTGAGTTCGGCGATTAAAAAGTACCGGTAATGGTAGCGACTTCCTCGTTTCCAAAAAAATGGAACAAAGAACATCGAAGTTGCTAGAAAAAGGCACAGCCCTACCAAGTCCCAACGTCCTTTCAAAATCATCATCAACGCGAGAACCAAGCTGGCAAGCGAGCCAACGCCTGCTGTCATTCCGGTAATACCGCCTCGATCAGCATCCCCTGCCATTTGTAGAGTTAAATAGTTTGTGGTGTGTTCATCTGTAATAAATAGTTCGAGCGGTGATTGCCCTGTGCTTTCATTGGGGCGCAGAATCGTGTTGGAGGTTTTTCCATATTTTGCCACCGCTTGCGCCATGAGGTCTTTCAAAGCCATATTATTTCCTTGATTTCGATAGGCGGTAAACTCAGGCCATCTAAAGGCGAGTAGGTGAGATTGCCTTTTATACTGTTCAAGGCACGACCTTCACGATCTACATGGTATACGCGTCTGTAGGTAGCAGTTCCTGCTTCCGTAGTGACTCTAGTTCCAGCATGAAGATCAAAGCTATTTCCGCTCCAAGACACTTTTTCGTGTTTGCCACCCATTCCGAAAATACCACCCCATATCTCTTCGCCCTCAAACTTTATCATGCTGTCAGTAAGTATTTCTTTCCCTGGTAGTAGTAGCATCAAATACGTACTTTCTACCATTCCCTTGTAGGGGTTTAATTCGTTAAGGCGATACGCATTTAAACTGATTGGAAAAACAATTTTATAAAATTCAGTCATGGATTTGGTATAGTTGCCAGCCCAGTCAGCAGGGCTTATACCAAACTTCGTGCCTTTGATCCATTTTTCTAGAGGTGTGTCCTGAGTGTATAATCTAGCGACGATTCCTCCTACTATCAAAATGGTTAAACCTAATGCTTTAAAACCAATATGAGGGACTTGTGTTACGCCTCTTCCAATTGCTGCGGCATCTCCGGCTATTACAGCGGCCCTGGCTGCACGTATAGCGCGAAATGTTTTAACGTAAAGGGCGATATTTGCGGTTGATACCGCACTCAAACCAACGTTAATACTGGCTGTGTCATAATCGCCTGACTGATATGCTTCGAATGCATCTAAGCCATATGCAACAATGTCCACTGCAGCAGAAAGTGTTTGAAATCCAGCAGCTTTCCAACTTAGACCTAATGCATCCGCCAGTGCGATACGTGCAACAGATGATTCTTTTCCAGATGCTGCTACCGCAGTTTCCCAGTTAATCTCAGCTACTTTTTGCAAAACTGCCGCAGAAGCAGCCGCCATGCCAAAAGTTCCGCCTAATGAGTTAATAATCGTTTTGGCAGATGGAGTGTTCCATGCATCCCGACTAGCAGATCTCAGGTTTAGTGCCGCTATAATGGCAACAACGCATTTGATCGGTGCGTTGTCCAAGGCACCTTTGCTAAGGTTTAATAAGTTCTTTAAATTGCTTTCGTTTTTGACTAGATCTGCGATCGAGCCAAGTTTGGCATTGGATGCGCCCGCCGCCTTTAGTGGTGACAAAGTGTAGAATGGCAATGCATCCTCAATTGCTATGGTACTGCTTATTGCTATGCTGGTTTTGGTGGGAGTGTTAGTGTCAATTAAATCACTTATCCATTCCCCAATCTGTTTCGAGTTTGTTTGCGCAACAATCAACCGTTGCTGACTGCGGCCCATGGCAGATCCAAGGAATATTTTTGCAACGTTATCTGGTCCCGATGCTGAGTTTTGCATGTGCGCCCCCACGACTGGTGACAACGCCAGCATTAGAGCTTCTTGAGCTTTGGCAGGACTATATGTCGCCAACTTTTCAGCACTTTTATTGATCGCGGATGCGAGTGCTATTGCTCTACCTACTTTGGCTGATGCTTTTGCCAGGCCTGAGGCGTTATCATTGATTCCGTCCGAAAGATCAATGATGGACTTAATATCTGCAATGGCTAAGCGCTTACCTAAACCAAGTACAGCCCAAAGTAACCAAGGTTGTCCAGTTGCCTGTTTGTCAGGGTCAAGAGCATCTCCTATGGCTTTTGCACAAAGACTGCTACTTGATGGGCCTAAACGATGCAGCTGCAAAGTTAACTTCAAGTGCAATACGGGAGTCTGGGATAGTAATGTCGAACTGCCCAGCAGCTGTATCTAGAGTCGATGGGCCTTTACTCTGAAAAGTTTTCAGCCAGTCGTTCCATAGTATTGATAGGCGACGGCAGTTTTCGTTGTAACGCGTTTCTTCGGAGTCTAATTCATCCCAAGCTGTTTTTACTTCTTTGTAACGGGTAATGGATGGGAGTAACTCTTTGACTTTTGTATCGTTATCGGCTAGGGATTTTAGCGCTCCCGCCATTGCCCAATCATCGGCGCGTTTCTTTCTACGCTCATCAAAAACACTTTGCTGTGTTCGAATCATTGCCGATAAATCTAGCCAAACTCCCCAAGGATCATCCGCAATGACATAAGACTGCTGCTCACAGCGTTTCATATCATCCAACATTGACGACCAATTTGGTTTGTTCTTGGTTGACGGAGCACAACTCCATTTAAAGCCGATCGGCTCCATATAGTCGCCGATACTTTCGTGAATACTTATTGCCTTGCCGCTCGCCGGCGCAGCGCCAGGAGTGAAGCTGCGCATTACACGTGCGCGGACTTTTTCATTAGCTTTGGCGGCCGAAAACTGTGCATCACTCCATTTTGAGGGTGACCAGGAAATCATCGCAGGCGTTCCTGCCGGGAACATCAAATAAGGTTTTGATGATGGATCGATGACCTTCCCACCACGTGTAGTCTCCTTGAGCGACGCTTTTTCAACGTTGAATTCAATTAGCTTTTCTGGAGATGACTGCCAGACATACAGCCAACCATCGCGCAATAATCGAGCGGTATAGTTGAGTTCTTTGTCACGAGTAGCGCTATTGTCATCGCCCAGTTCGGGGAACTTTCCGCTCAGTGTGGGCAATGTAAATGCGCTGACATCGATAGCGTGTGAAGGCCCTATGGCATAGCGCAACGGAATGACCGCGGTTATTAATGGACACGCCGCTGGTTTGAAGTCTGGTTTTACCGCTGTTGCTTGAGTCATTACACCGCCTCCTGCGGAGTTTCCGTATCGGGTGCTAGCGCTTGCAGCAGCGGCCAGTCGAGAACAATCTGTGCATCGATTCCGGTGTCAGCAGGTGCACCGTCGATGCTGGGAAGGTCGTTAGTCCAGGCTCGTTGCACCACCTTTTCATGATGTAACCAGACGCTCTCTATTCCAAACCAAAAGCCGGGTGGCCAGTTAGCACCTGATAGCCAGGCCTGACGCAATGGAAGTGCGTCACCCAATCTCAACCAGTACTCCTTTCGCTCCGGAGAGTAGATTTTTGTCCGGCGCTGCAAGATTTTGAATACTTCGATCATCGGTTTTTGGGTTTGTAGCCATACGCCGTTGATGAGGTTTTCGTCTCCCTGTAACCAAGCTTGTTGAGCAGCGCTTCCGGCGGGGACGTCTAGAATAATTGGGCCTGCTTCAGCAATGGGCGCATAGGCAGTCGCTTGTAATAGAGGCATAAAGCGGTGCCCCGGATAACTCCTCGCCAGCCATGCCACGGCATCATCAAAACGAGCACCATCAATCAGTAGATATCCCTGAGCATTTTGATTGTTGCTCATTGCTGAATTCCTTTAGCAGCTTTGGCTGCTTCACAGACTTCACAGACACCTGCGCGGGTACGACGGAAGAGGATGTTCTGTTTTATAAGCGCCTCAAGCGGTAATCCTGGTTTATCGGAATCGGCAATTTTCATCAGCCCTGGAAGTAAAGGTGCTGCAGGGGTACCAACACCCGGCCCTCCCCCGGAATTCACCTTCACATTCGCGCCACTGATCGTCACGCCCCCCGCATCAACCTTCACAAAGCTCCCACCAGCCTTCGCCGTGAGCTCCATGCCACCCTCAACCACAACCTTTTCCCCAGCGTTGTAGTGAATCTCCTGCCCAGCCTCCACAAACTGCGCCGTCCCCACTTTCACATTCTGGGTAACAGCAACCGTCAAATGATCATCCGCCCGCGCTTCTGTCTTGCGATCCAGATGCGTAATGCGATGTTCTTCAACCTTGAACTCGCTGTAAGTATTCGCCTCAACGGTGTCATGCCGTTCATTGCCGACCCGAATCTTCTGGTCATGCTCAATGTTTTCATCCCAGTCGCGCTGGGCGTGCAGATAAATCTGTTCCGCACCTTTCTTGTCTTCAATCCGAAACTCGTTGTAGCCCTTGCCGCCCGGTGAGCTGAGCGTCTTGAACGTGCTGCGGGTCTTGTTCGCCGGCAGGTCGTAGGGGACGACGTTTTCCTTGTGGTACAGGCAGCCGGTGACTAACGGTTGATCCGGGTCGCCTTCCATGAACGACACCAGCACTTCCATGCCGATGCGTGGGATGGCGATGCCGCCGTAGGCGTTGCCGGCCCACCCGGTGGCGACGCGTAGCCAGCAGGTGGTGTTGTCGTCGCCTTGGCCGTCGCGGTCCCAGAAAAACTGGACTTTGACGCGGCCATATTTGTCGGTGTGGATTTCTTCGCCTTTGGGGCCGGTGACGATGGCGGTCTGGCTGCCGAGGACTTTGGGTTTCGGGTGTTCGAGAGCAGGGCGGAAGTGCGCGTCCCACGGGGTCGCGAGGAAGCGGTTGCGGTAGCCCTGGTGGAAATCGTCTTTGTTGTCGGTGACGTCGCTGGTGGTGTTTTCGCCGAGCACTTGCGGTTGTTTGCCTTCGTGGACGACTTCCAGCAGCAGCCAGAGGTCGTTCCATTCGGCGCGCGGGTGTTCGCTCAGGGCCAGGAAGTGGCCGCTAACCAGAGTCGGTTCGTCGCTTTTGCCTTCGGCGAGTTTGTAGTCGCTGCGATGGCGTTCCAGCGCGCGGGTCGCCAGTTGCTTGCCGCGTTCGCGGTCGGTGAAACGGCCGGGGTAGTCGTAGTCTTCGAGGTCCGGGGCGAATTCGGTTTTGGACGCGCCTTCAGGGAGGATGCGTGGTTTTTCGAAGTCGTAGTCCCGGCGGCTGACACGGGTGGTGCGGGTTTCCAGGCGCAGGTTGAAGCGCTTGATCACTGTTTTTTCGGCGGCCATCCCGGAGTCTTGCTGGTAGCTCACGGGCGCGAGCTTGCGGAACACCGTCTGGTCATCGCCGAACACCAGTTTGTGGCCGCTGGCCGAGTGCTGGAAGTGGAAGTGAATGCCTTCTTCTTCGCACAGGCGCTGGATAAAATGCAGGTCGGATTCGTCGTACTGCACGCAGTAATCGCGTTCGGGGTAGATCGCGCCGAGCTGGAAGCTGTAGGCGTCGGCCAGAATGCCGCGTGCTTCGAGGACCTGGCCGATGATCTTCGGCACGGTCAGGTGCTGGAAGATTTGCTGGTCATGGTTGTGTCGCAGGTAGGCGAGTTGCGGCACCAGGCTGACGCTGTAGCGGGTCAGCTTCTTGCCGGAGTCGCCTTGCTCGATGCGATAGACCAGGCCGTGGATGATGCCTTTGCCGGTGGCGCCGAAGGTCAGGCAGCCAGGCTTGTGCAGCAGCTCTTCGAGTTTCAGGTCGGGGCGGGCGCTGACCAGTTCGATGTCGAAACAGAACGGTTGGTTGAGGGCTTCGCGACCGACGAAACTGAGCACTTGAAGGTCGGCGGAAACACCTTCCAGCGCGAGGGTGATATGGGTTGCGTTCGCGTCCAGCATGCCTTGAATTCCGTCCTTTGAATAAGCTGGGGCGGATGGTGCAGGATTAAACCGCCTCGTTCAAGGCGCAAATGCCCCAGGCGTGGAGTGCTTAGGGCATAGGGAAAACCCCTAAGTGCAGGGTTCTGGCCAATGAAGACGGGGAGTTGAGCCGCATGCTGCCAGGGTCAGGGGGCGCTGGACGACGATTTCACTCAAGAACTAACAGTCATTTTCAGACTAACGTGCGCCTTCGACCCGTTCGCGGCGGCTAAACGCTTAGCCCACAAATCCCCTGTGGGAGCGAGCCTGCTCGCGATGGCGGCAGCACATTCAACATCGATGTGCCAGGAAGACCGCTATCGAGAGCAAGCTCGCTCCCACATTTGATCTGTGTTGCTCACCCAACTTGCGATCACTGCTGCAGAGCGTTGTCGTCAGTCACTCAAAGCCAATGCCAAAACCGACTCCAGAATCCCCGATTCAGATCGTTCTTGCACCCGGCGTACTGCTGCGCATACATATCGGATCGGCCCTGAACCTTGCCGGCCGTGGCCACCAACCAGGCTTTGCTGGCGAAGGTTTTCTGACGATACCCGCCCCATCCTTCGTGGTAGTTGAGGTATTGCCCGAAGGCGTCGTATTTGTATACGCCGTTGATTGACGTGGTTTTGTCCATGTACCAGCCGACGAAGTCGATGGCGTCATCGAATTTCTCGCGGTTGGCGCCGCCTCGGCCGGTACTTTTTTGATAGTCGGACCAAACCTCATCCTTGGCCTGGGCATAGCCCGATGCCGTCGACACCCGGCCCCACGGGATTATCCAGAGCAGGTATTTGCGCGGCGTCTTGGCGTCGTGACGATAGCCGGACTCTTGATACATGATCGCGAAGGGCACCTGGATCGGCACGCCCCAGCGTTTTTGCGTGACTTGCGCGGCGTCGTACCAGTCGCTCTTTTCCCGGAAGATATCGCAGATATCGTTGGGGGAGCGAGGTGGTGAGGTGCTGCAACCGGCCAGCAATGTCGTGAGTAACAAAAGTCCAGCCGTCTGCCTTGAGTTCAAAAGCCCATCTTCCTGTCATGCGCATAAAAAGGGCGATAGTTTACGCACTCGATGCGCGGACGGGGAGGGAATGTGAGATTGGCGGTGTGGGGTCGACCGCTATCGCGAGCAAGCTCGCTCCCACAGTAGATCTTATGCGAACACCGGTTTGGTGTTCGGCAACGATCCAATGTGGGAGCGAGCTTGCTCGCGATGGGGCCCTCAGGATCAGCGCAAATCCAACTGCTGCCGATACGGCAAATCCGGCCCGGTCTTGCTGCACGTCAACGCCGCCGCTTGCACTGCAAACTTGAGCATCGCATCAATCTGCTCACGGCTCAGCCGTTGCACACCGTCCACCGAATCCAGTTGCTGCTCGGTCAACCAGGTAATCAGCGCTGCCTGAAAAGTATCGCCGGCGCCCACGGTGTCGGCAATCTTCACCGAACACGCCGGCACCGACCACGAACCATGGGCACGGCTGAAGACAGTCGCGCCTTCGCCGCCACGGGTCAGGAACACCAGTTGGCAACGATGCTGGAGCCAGCCTTCGATCACCCGTTGTGGATCTTGCTCGGGGTACAACAGGCTCAAGTCTTCATCGCTGACTTTGATCAGGTCGGCCAACTCCACCAGTTCCGCGATCCGTTCCCGCCACAGGAGGATGTTCGGTTCGGGATTCAGGCGTACGTTGGGATCAAGACTGATCAGGCGTTTACCACTTTCGCGCTGGACCAACGTCAGCAGCGTCTCGGCAATCGGCTGCACCACGAGCGAGTAAGAGCCGATGTGCAAACCGCGCACTTCAGGTCCCAGTTCCGGCAGATGCTCCAGGCGCAACTGCCGATCCGCGCAGCCTTCACCGCGGAAGCTGTAGTGAGGCGAGCCATTGGCGCCGACCGCGACCATCGCCAGCGTCGTCGGTGCGGCGAAATCCACCAGGTAGTCCGGGCGTACGCCTTCATCCTGCAATACTTGCTGCAAGCGACGGCCGAGGTAGTCGGTGGACAGCCCGGCAAACAGCGCCGCGTCCACGCCCAATCGGCGCAAACCCACCGCCACGTTGAACGGCGAGCCGCCGGCAATCGCCTTGAAATTCACTTTTGAAGCCAGACCACTGGCATCGTCTTCGCTGAAGAAATCGAACAGCGCTTCACCACACACCAGATACATAATTGTTCGCTCTTTAAAGGGTTGCGACATGCTGTTGATAGCGTTCGTAGGCCTGCTGAGCGGCCGCCACATTCTCGGCGATCGGCAGGGTTTCGCTGGCCATGTCGAGTTTCACGCAGCGCTCGCACAAATCTGCCAGCGTGCTTTCGTGGCCGTTAGACCAGGACTTGCACCACGCCGCTTGAATCGCCGCGCCGAGGGCGGCGGCTTCGCTTTGTTCGGTGCAGATGACCGGGGTGTTCATGATATCGGCGACGATCTGCCGCCACACCGGACTTTTCGAGCCGCCGCCGATCAAACAAATGCTGCGGCTTTGTAAGCCATTCTGACGCAATAGGTCCAGCCCATAACGCAAACCGAAGGTCGTGCCTTCGACCACGGCCCGGCACAAGTTGGCCTGGGTCAGGTTGGTCATCGTCAGGCCCAGCAGGCTGCCGGTGGCGTGGGGCAGGGCGGGGACGCGTTCGCCGTTGAGGAACGGCAGCATGCTGACGCCTTCCGCACCGATGGGCGCCTGGGCAACCAGATCGTTGAACTGTTCGATGTCCAGCGCGAACAGGTCGCGGATAACCCCGGAGGCATTGGTCAGGTTCATGGTGCAGATCAACGGCAACCAGCCGCCACTGGAGGAGCAGAACGTCGCGACCGACGCGTCCGGGCTGACCTTGGGCTGTTCGGCATAGGCGTAAACCGTGCCGGAGGAGCCGAGGCTCATGGTGATCGCGCCGGGCTGGATGTTGCCGGTGCCGATGGCGCCCATCATGTTGTCGCCGCCGCCACTGGAGACCAGTGCTTGCGGGTTGATGCCCAAGTGCTCGGCGATGCTAGGCAGGATTGTGCCGACGGCTTGATGGGCGTCGATTAGCTCCGGCAGTGCCGCTTGCAGCCGGCCGGTCGGGTCGATGTCCCGCAGTATCTGCAAGTCCCATTGGCGGGTGCGCACGTTGAAATAACCGGTGCCCGAGGCGTCACCGTATTCACTGCAACTGCGGCCGGTCAGCCAATAATTGAGGAAATCGTGGGGCAGCAGGATTCGGGCGATCCGGGCAAAGATCTGTGGGTGTTGTTCTTTGGTCCACAGCAGTTTTGACACGGTGTAGCCGGGCGCGATGACAATGCCGAGGCGTTCCAACGAGCCTTTTTCGCCGCCGAGATGGGCGAGTAGACGATCGTTTTCCGCGGTGGATTCGGTGTCGCACCAGAGCTTGGCCGGGCGCAGGACCTGGCCTTGGTCGTCGAGCAGCACCAGCCCGTGTTGCTGGCCCGAGACGCCAATGCCGAGGATGTCCTGGCCGTCGACGTTGGCGGCGAGCAGGGCACGGCGGGTCGCTAGGGTGAAGGCTTCCAGCCATTGATTGGTGTCTTGCTCGCGGCGACCATTGGCACCGCTGATGAGCGTGTGGGCCGCGGCGCCCTGGCCCAGCACCTGACCGCTGACGGCGTCGAGGATGATGGCTTTGGTGCCTTGGGTGCCGCAGTCGATGCCCAGGAATAATTGTTGGTTTGCCATGGTAGATCCTTGGTGTGTCAGGTCGATCTTGGTGAAGCCATTCGCGGGCAAGCCCGCTCCCACAGGGGATTTTTAGTGAACACAAGTTTTGTGTACGACGACGATCACTGTGGGAGCGGGCTTGCTCGCGAAGACGGCAGTAGACTCACCGCCGCACTTACGCCAACACCCGCTCCAACGTCCGCGTTACCCCAACCTCTCGCAAGCTGTTGCAGCACCACTCAAACGCTGTCACAAACTCTGGCGAACGCGGGATCGCGGTGCCAAAGATCTCCTCAACCTCCAGCAACCGCTGAGTGATCAACGCGTCATCGGCCACCAGCGCCTGACAGAACGCCGCCCGTGGATCCGGAATCGAATAGGTATCGCCATTCTCATCCACCCCCTTCAAGTACAACGCCCAAGCCGCCACCACCAACGCTGCACGCTTGGTCTCCTGACCGTCGGCAATCAAGCGGTTAAGCGTCGGCACGGTGAATTTCGGAAACTTCGACGAGCCGTCCGAGCACACGCGCTCCAGTTGATCGGCAATCGCCTGATTGGAGAAACGCGCCACCAGAGTGTTCTTGTAGTCGGTCAGATCAATCCCCGGCACCGGCGCCAGTTGCGGCGTGACGTCCAGGTCCATATAAGCCCGCATGTAGCGCACGAACAGCGGGTCATTCATGGTCTCGTGAACGAAGCGGTAACCCTTCAAAAACCCCAGATACGTCAGGGCCAGGTGGCTGCCGTTCAGCAGTTTGATCTTCATCTCTTCGTAAGGCGTGACGTCGTTGGTGAACTGCACGCCAACCTTTTCCCAGGCAGGGCGACCGTTGACGAACTTGTCTTCCAGCACCCACTGCACAAACGGTTCGCAAACCACCGGCCAGGCATCGTCGACCGCATGTTTGTCGTGCAATTGCAGTTTGTGTTCAGTGCTGGTCATCGGCGTGATGCGATCGACCATGGCATTGGGGAAACTCACGTTCTGGTCGATCCATTCCCGCAAGTCGGCATCGCGCAGGGCGGCGAAGGCCAGCAATGCCTTGCGGGTGACCGCGCCGTTGTGCGGCAGGTTATCGCAGGACATCAGCGTGAACGCTGGCGTACCGGCAGCGCGCCGTTTGGCCAGCGCCGCACAGAGAAAACCGAACACGGTTTTCGGTGCATTCGGGTTCGCCAGGTCGTGCTGGATCAGCGGCAGGTGGGCCATGAACTCGCCGTTGCTGTCGTCGATGCAGTAGCCACCCTCGGTGATGGTCAGCGAGACGATGCGGATCTCGGGGTTGGCGAGTTTGTCGATCAACGCTTCGGCGCCGTCTTCAGCCAGCAACATGTCGCGTATCGAGCCGATCACCCGGACTTCGGCGTCGTCGTTGTCGCCCAGTTCAAACAAGGTGAACAGGTAATCCTGTTCCTTCAAATCGTCCCGGGCGCGGCGGTCTTCGGCGCGCAGGCCGACCCCGCAGATCGCCCAGTCCAGGCCTTCGCCGGTATTCATCAACGCATCGGTGTAATACGCCTGATGCGCCCGATGGAAACCGCCGACGCCGATGTGGGCAATGCCTTGGCGCGTGTCGCTCAGGGCGTAGGCGGGCAGGGCCACCTCGGGGGCGAGGCGATTGAGGTTCTGTTTATTCAGTTTCATCGCATAGTCTCGTCAGGCTGCAGCGCGCAACGGGCGGGTCAGCGCCACGCCGTCGGCATCGAATAAATGGCAGTGTTCAGCGTCCAGGTGCAGGCTTAGCGCCTCGCCATAACGGCTGGCCAGGTCACCGCGAACGCGCATGGTCAGGGCTTCGCCGGACGAGGTCACAACGTGGCAGAAGGTGTCGCTGCCCAGTCGTTCACTGACGTCGGCGGTAACTTGCAAGGTGCAGTCGCCGGTTTGCGCCAGGTTCAGGTGTTCCGGGCGAATTCCCAGGGTCACCGCTCCGCCGACACTCAGGTTGGCACCGCTTAGCGGCAGCGTGATGCGGGTGCCGGCGTCCAGGAGCACTTCAACGTTCTGGCTTTCGACGCGGGTGACTTTGCCCTTGAGGAAGCCCATTTTCGGCGTGCCAAGGAACCCGGCGACAAACAGGTTGGCTGGCTGGTGATACAAGTCCAGCGGCGAGCCGACCTGCTCGATTTTGCCGCCATTGAGTACCACGACTTTGTCGGCCATGGTCATCGCTTCGACCTGGTCGTGGGTCACGTAGATCATGGTGGCTTTCAGTTCTTTGTGCAGGCGCAACAGTTCCAGGCGCATCTGCACACGCAGGGCGGCGTCGAGGTTGGACAGCGGTTCGTCGAACAGGAAAATTTTCGGGTTGCGTACAATCGCCCGGCCGATCGCCACGCGCTGACGCTGGCCGCCGGACAGCTGTTTCGGCTTGCGCTCAAGCATCGGCCCGAGTTCGAGGATGCGTGCTGCTTCGCCGACTTTCTTCTCGACTTCGGCCTTCGGAACACCGGCCAGGTCGAGGGCAAACGACATGTTCTTTTTCACGGTCATGTGTGGGTACAGGGCGTAGGTCTGGAACACCATTGCCAGGTCACGCTTGGCCGGACTGACTTCGGTGATGTCGCGGCCATCGAGTTCGATGGTGCCGCCGCTGACTTCTTCAAGGCCGGCGATCAGCCGCAGCAGCGTTGATTTACCGCAGCCCGACGGGCCGACGAACACTACGAATTCTTTGTCATTCACTTCAAGGTCGATGCCTTTGATGATGGAGAAGCCTTCGAAGCCTTTTTGCAGATTCTTGATTTTCAGGTTGGCCATGATGATGGGCCTCCGCTTTTAGTTATTCAGTTGGGCGCGCCTTTAAGATCAAAAGATCGCAGGCTGCGCCAGCTCCTACACGGAGATCGCGTGAACCCTGAGCTCTTTGTAGGAGCTGCCGAAGGCTGCGATCTTTTGCTTTTGATTCATTTCACGGCCCCAAACGACAGGCCGCGAACCAGCTGTTTCTGGCTGATCCAGCCGAAGATCAGGATCGGTGCGCAGGCCAGCGTCGACACGGCCGACAACTTGGCCCAGAACAGACCTTCGGGGCTTGAGTACGAGGCGATCAACGCGGTCAGTGGCGCGGCTTTCGATGAGGTCAGGTTCAAGGACCAGAACGCTTCGTTCCAGCACAGGATCAGTGACAGCAATACGGTGGAGGCCAGGCCGCCCTTGGCGATTGGCAGTAGCACCCGGACCATTTCCTGCCACAGCGTTGCACCGTCGAGGCGTGCGGCTTCGAGGATGTCTTTCGGGATGTCCTTGAAGTAGGTGTAAATCATCCAGACCACAATCGGCAGGTTGATCAGCGTGTAAATGACGATCAAGGCAATGCGTGTATCGAGCAGGCCGAAACTCTTGGCCAGCAGGTAGATCGGCATCAACACGCCCACCGGTGGCAACATTTTGGTGGAGAGCATCCACAGCAACGTGCCTTTGGTGCGCTTGGTTTCGTAGAACGCCATGGAGTAGGCCGCCGGCACCGCGATCAGCAGGCACAGAGCCGTGGCGCTGAACGAAATCACCACCGAGTTCCAGGCGAAGCTGAAGTAATCGCTGCGCTCATTGATGTGCAGGTAGTTCTCCAGCGTCGGCGTGAAGATGAACTGCGGCGGCGTGGCGAAGGCATCGATTTCGGTTTTGAAACTGGTCAGTACCATCCAGAAGATCGGGAAGAAGATCAGGATCGCGATGGCCCAGGCCAGGGTGCCGAGCAGCAGGCTTTGCAGACGGCGGGATTGTTGAAGAGTCATGGCGCAGGCCTCAGGCTTTGTCTGTCAGGTTTTTGCCGATCATGCGCACCAGCACGATGGCCGCGACGTTGGCAATCACCACCGCGATCAATCCACCGGCGGACGCCATGCCGACGTCAAACTGCACCAACGCCTGGTTGTAGATCAGGTAGGCGAGGTTGGTCGAGGCATAGCCGGGGCCACCGTTGGTAGTGGTGAAGATTTCGGCGAACACCGAGAGCAGGAAGATGGTTTCGATCATCACCACCACCGCAATCGGCCGCGCCAGGTGCGGCAAGGTCAGGTGCCAGAAGATCGCGATCGGACCGGCACCGTCCAGGCGTGCGGCTTCTTTCTGTTCCTGGTCGAGGGACTGCATGGCCGTCATCAGGATCAGGATCGCGAAGGGCAGCCATTGCCACGAGACAATGATGATGATCGACAGCAGCGGGTAGTGGGCCAGCCAGTCCACCGGTTGCGCGCCGAACAGCTTCCAGACGTAGGCGAGAATCCCCGACACCGGGTGGAAAATCAGGTTTTTCCAGATCAGCGCACCGACGGTGGGCATGATGAAGAACGGCGAGATCAACATGACCCGCACGATGCCGCGACCGAGAAACTCACTGGCCTCCAGCAACGCACTGATCAACACGCCGAACACCACGCTGATCAGCAGCACACTGCCCACCAGCAGCAACGTGTTGGTGGCGCCGGGCAGGAAGCCCGAATCGGTCAGGAAGTAGGTGAAGTTGTCCAGCCCGACAAACTCGTTCTCGCCGGGGTTGAGCAGGTTGTAGCGGATCACCGAGAAGTAGAGGGTCATGCCCAGCGGCACGATCATCCACAGCAGCAACATGGCCACTGAAGGCGTGACGAGAAACCAGCCGGGATTGGCCAACCGGCTTTTACGCACCGGTTGGGGAACTTCCATATGAGCTTTGGCAGTTGAAATATTCATGGCGATCAGAACCGATTGGGAACAGGCAGATGAAGATCAACTGTAGGAGCAAGGCTTTTGTGGCGAGGGAGCTTGCTCCCGCTGGGGCGTGAAGCGGCCCCAAAAGCTTTGCGACTGCTTCGCCGTCGAGCGGGAGCAAGCTCCCTCGCCACAAAAGCGGCCCCCACATTGGTTGCACCGATTACTTGGGATAACCGGCGCGCTTCATCTCACGTTCGGTGGTTTGCTGGGCGGCGGCCAGGGCCTGGTCGACCGTGGTCTGGCCGATCAGTGCTGCCGAGAACGATTTGCCGACCTGGGTGCCGATGCCCTGGAACTCAGGAATGGTCACCAACTGAATGCCGATATACGGCACAGGCTTGAGGGTCGGTTTGCTCGGGTCGGCGGCTTTTAGCGACTCGAGGGTCACTTTGGCGAACGGCGCGGCTTTCATATAAGCATCGCTATAGGTCGAAACCCGCGTACCTGGCGGCACGTTGGCAATGCCGTCCTTCTCCGCAACCAGCGCACCGTATTCCTTGGAAGTGGCCCAGGCGCTGAAGGTTTTCGCTGCGTCCTTGGCCTTGGAACTGGTCGGAATCGCCAGCGCCCAGGAATACAACCAGGCCGAACCCTTGTCGGTGGTCTCGTGCGGTGCATAGGTGAAGCCAACGTGGTCGCTGACCTTGCTTTGGGTCTTGTCGGTGACGAACGAGCCGGCGACGCTGGCATCGACCCAGATCGCACACTTGCCGCTGTTGAACAGCGCCAGGTTTTCGTTGAAACCGTTGCTGGAAGCACCGGGCGGGCCCGAATCGGTCATGGTCTTGACGTAGAAATTCAGTGCGTTTTTCCACTCGGGGCCCGTGGTGAATTCCGGTTGCCACTTCTCATCGAACCAGCGCGCGCCATAGGCATTGGCCAGGGTGGTGATCAGCGCCATGTTCTCGCCCCAGCCAGCCTTGCCGCGCAGGCAGATGCCGTACTGTTCTTTATCTTTGTTGGTGAGTTTGCTGGCGAATTCGCCGATCTGGGTCCAGGTCGGGTGCTCGGGCATGGTCAGCCCGGCGTCCTTGAACAGGTCAGTACGGTAATAAGTGATCGAGCTTTCAGCGTAGAACGGCAGGGCGTACAGCGAACCCTTGACCGACAGGCCTTCGCGCACCGACGGGAACACGTCGTCGAGGGCGTAGCTGGCTGGCAAGTCTTTCATCGGTTCCAGCCAACCCTTGGCGCCCCAGAGTGCAGCTTCGTACATGCCGATGGTCAGCACATCGAACTGCCCGCCCTGGGTCGCAATGTCGGTGGTCAGGCGTTGGCGCAGGACGTTTTCTTCGAGCACCACCCAATTGAGCTTGATGTCCGGGTGCTCGGCCTCGAAGGTTTTCGAGAGCTTTTGCATGCGGATCATGTCGCTGTTGTTGACGGTGGCGATGGTCAGGGTCTGAGCGCCGAGGCTGACGCTACTGAGGGTCATGCAGGTGAGGGCAAGCAGAGCTTTTACAGAAGGTTGCATCGTGCACTCCTTTTCTGCACCCAATGAGGGCAGAAGGACAGTTATTGTTTTTGTGTCTTCCTGCGGAGGGAAGAATCTGCACTGATTACAGCCTTCAATTGAGTATGTGACAAATCATCCGTAGCACTTAAATCGATACTTTTTTGCACTGGGGTTTTTAGCGGAAAGTACGGGGTAGGGCTTTTTGGTGTTTGTCGACGATGAAATGCGTATAGGTTTCGATCGCCAAATGCAAAAGATCGCAGCCTGCGGCAGCTCCTACAGGGAAATGCGATCCATGTAGGAGCTGACGAAGGCTGCGATCTTTTGATCTTTAACCGAGGTTTTGTTCGGTCAAACGCTGCACCGCCAACCGCCGGTAATGGGAAGGCGTCATGCCCTTGAGTTGCTGAAAGCGCCGGTTGAAGTTGGAAATATTGTTGAAGCCCGACTCGAAACACACGTCGGTCACCGGTTTGTCGCCATCTGCCAGCAGCTCGCAGGACTTGCTGATCCGCAGCCGATTAACGAATTCGATAAAACAACGCCCGGTGGCCTGCTTGAACACCCGACTGAAATATGTCGGCTTCATGCCCAGGTGCTCGGCGACTTCTTCCAGCGGCAGTTCCCGGCCGTAGTGGGCAAAGATGTAATCCACCGCCCGGTTCGTGCGATCAACGTTGTGTTCATCCGCCAGTTGCGGCGTCGTGGCCCCCGATAGCAATTGGTAATCGTCGGAGGCCGCCAGCAATTCCAGCAGAATCAAGAAATGCCCGAGCCGGGTTACGCCTTTGGTGTCGGCAATGCGCTGCATCAGCGTCATGGCCTGGCGGATGGTGCGCTTGCAGCGAAACTCGATGCCGTACTGCGCGCGCTCCAGCAGCGGCACCAGGGTCTTGAGCTCGGCAAACACCAAGTGGCCGCTGTCGAACAACTCGTCGGTGAAGTTGACCAGCATGTCGCGCTTGGGCACCACTTCATCTTCGGCCACTTGGCTGATCCAGTTGTGCGGCAGGTTGGGGCCGGTCAGGAACAGCGTTTCCGGGTAGAAGTTACCGATGTAGTCGCCGATGAACACCTTGCCGGAACTGGCGACGATCAGGTGCAGTTCGTATTCCTTATGGAAGTGCCAGCGCACCAACGGGCACGGAAAACCATGCTGGCGATAAATGATGGACAACCCGTTGTGGTCGTCCATCAACTCGTAGGAAGGATCGGTAACTCTGGCAGTCCGGGTCATGGCAGCGCGCTTTTATTGTTATCGCGCCGTGATCATGCCTCTTTCCGGGTCATTTATGCCAGTGACCGACTGTGCTGCACCGCCTTCATGCTGTTGACGACCCAGCAATAACCAACGATTTCGGACTCATCGAAAAAGTCGGTGCTGATGATGCCGCATTGACTTACCCAATCCCCGTGTGGATGAAACCAGGTATTGATGTGCTGCTTGATGTCCACCGGCTCGCCGAGGAACGTATAGCTGGTGGCAGTCAGAGACCAGAGGTAGGACCCGAACCGAGGCGTTTCGAGGGTTCGGACAATGTGCCGACGCAGATCGTCGACGTCGGTCAGCCGACTGCCGCTCCAGCGGTGGGGAATGCGGTTCCAGAAGAAGTCCATGTCCAGCTCCACCGAGCCGCTGGCGGCCAACACGATACGTTTTTTGCTGCTCGCGGCTTTGAGTTCGCCGATGGTCTTTTCCTCGTCCTCGGGGGAAATGGCCCGCTGTCCAAGGCGTTGCTTCAGCAAATCACTGAATTGTCTGAAGTCGAAGGCATTGTCTCCGTCCCGCAACTGATGGAAGTCGAGAATGATGAACTCATCCGGGTTGCGATCAAGAACACCGTGCACCGCGTCGATCAATTCATCCAGCACCCGATGAGACCGGTAGCCGTTGTGATGGAAGTAGTACGTGCCCTTGGGCGAACCGGGCAAGTAGCCCAGGCGCAGGTCGAAAGCTCGTGCACCGTGGTCCAGCTGCCATGCAAATGAATCGTTCTGGCAGGTGGTCCAGTGACCGACGACGACTTCGTAGCTGGGGGCTTTTTGTCCATCCCGGCGTTGTGGGCGCCGGGCCAGACGAGATCGGTGAGTTTCAGTTGGTCGATGTCGGGGACTTTGTCCATCCAGCGTTGCGTGTCGACATTGGAAGTAGGGCTGTTTCGCATGTTGCAAGGCTCCTGCCTGTGACTCGGCCCCCATCCGTGGGGGCGAGATTTCGTGGAAAAACCAACTCATGGCCTAAGCCTAGAAGCTGCCAATGGATTTTTCAACGCGCAGAAACATCGGCATAAACATAGCCTTACGCCACTTTCATAATGCGAAATATCACCCTCGGGAATCCGAAGCGGACGACTCACTGTGACGATTTTTCGCCTCGATCCATTGGGCCATGTACTGCGTACTTTTATGCGCGTGATGGCGAAGCATGGCGCCGGTGAAGTTGTCTCGCCGCCGTTCGGCAAGGTCGCGAGAGCAGGCTTGCAGGCGCTCGATCAGGGCCGGGCCGTGCTCTGACTGGCTGTATCGAGCCACGAGTAGTCGATCACCATCGGATTGGGCCTGGGTCCAGAGCGCCTGGTCCTGATAAAGCGCGACGGCAGCGGCGGCCAGTGCTTCGGCGGACTCACCGATAGCGCCCGGCCATGGCAGCCCATCACTCATGCCCTCGGCACCGATTGGCGTGGTGACGGTCGGCGTGCCGCACAGCATTGCATCGACGATTTTGCCCTTGATCCCCGCGCCAAAACGCAAGGGTGCCAAGCAGATCCGCGCAGCGGACATCACCTGCAATGCATCCTCAGCCCAGTTCATCACATGGAAACCTTGAGCCGGATTGTGTAGCGCAGTGGCCTTGGGCGGGGTGTAGGCGCCGTATAGATGCAGTTGCGCGCCGGGCAATTGTTGACGAATCAGCGGCCAGACCGAGGTCTTCATCCAGAGCACCGCATCCCAGTTCGGCGCATGGCGGAAGTTGCCGATACTGAGAAAATTCGCCCGATCTTCAAAGGCCGTGTGAACAGTCGCCGGCATGTCGGGCATCAACGGGCACCAATGCAGCAAGTCCCGCGGTAGCTTGAACTGTTCGACCAACAAGTCGATTTCCACCGGCGAAATCATCAGGCTCAGGTCGCAGCGATACAGTGCGGCAATCTCGCGTTTGGCCAGGTCAGTGCCAGCCATCAATTCGAATTCCTCGCGCAACGCTGGGGCAAACAGATCGCTGAAATCGTTTTCGTCGACGCAGGCCTTCAATCGGTCCTTGAGCCGCTGATGCCGGGCATGCCGCAGGCTTTGCAGGTCAGACGTTTCAAGCACCCGAAGCGCGTCGGGGCAGTGTTTCTCCACACGCCAGCCAAACTGTTCCTCCATCATGAACTGATCGAACAGCACGATATCGGGGGCCAATTCACTGATAAACGTGTCGAAACTGCTGTTATTCAGCTCGATAGGGCATTCACGGATACCCAGCGCGGCGAGATCGGCCTTGTGTTCGCCGACCCCCGCCGGGCTGCTGAAGGTGATGCTCCAGCCTTGCTGCAAAAACGTTTCGAGAATCTGCATGACATGCCCGCTGGCCGCCGAAGAGCGGGGTTCGGGCCAGACGTAACCAATGACCAGGACTTTGATGGGGGCAGGCTCATGGGGCATTCCTGATGAGGGCGCAGGGCGATGGAAAAAAGAGCGCAATTAAACCACAGCCCTGCGCACAGATGCCCGGCAACCAGGCTATCGATCAAACCGGGTTGAAACTAAGCAAGACCTCCCAGTCGATATAGCCTCCACGGCTTCTGTCAGTGGCTTTCTGCAAGGTTTTAATGTTTTCCAGGAATACAAGATTGTTGCGTGAAGACTGGCTCAGCAGGGCGGTGGTCATGGCAAATGAATCCGCATTATCAAAAGCCATCGTTTTACTGAGTAACTTAAGATTGTCGTCGCGAAGATGACCCGAAGCGAGGTTCATCAGTGGCGTAACATCCAGGCGCTGCTGGTTGCCGATGCGGCCTGACAGCGGCACATTGGCATAAGCGTGGTCAAGCGTATTGGGGGCGCCGTGGAACACTTCATGGATCAGGTCATCGGCGGGCACATTCAGACTGAATCCCTCCTTGCGAAATTGCCGATTGAAATTGTCCGGGAAAATCCGCATGAATTTTGTTTGAGGGGCATCAGCCTGGCTGGCTGTTCTCCACTTTTGGTACTCCTGTGGGTTAAGCGAAGCCAGGGCGCCTGTTTGTGTCTTGGTATCGAGGATGAAGTTGTCGGGAGTAATCTTCGCCAGGTCATTCCTGACATCCTGAAGGGCGTCCAGAAATTTTCTTCGAGCCTCGGGGGAGTTGTCTCCCATGAGCAGCTTCAGCACTAAACCCGAATCATATTCCGATGCGCTGTTGGTCATTACTTTAATGGCCTCATCCACTTTTCTCCGGGCTGCCGGCAACGCGTCCTTAAGTAACTTGCGGCTGTAGACCACTGGCATGCGTTTGTGAAAGCCCGGCAGGCGAAGCACGTTCAGGAAGTCAAAGTTTTTTAACTTTGGTCCAATGGCCTGGCCCTGACGATTCAACGCGTACCATTGGTCGTTGTGGCGTGTGGCCAAGACGACGAGCGAGTCTGTCGACGACGCCAATGGACGCCAGGTTCTCAGGCCAGTGTCTGCACGGTTGGCGGCTTTGAGCAAGTCATAGGATTGCGCGCTGCCGGTCAGCTTGCGCAGTTGAAACGTGGCGTTTTCCAGTACATCGGTGCCCAGTTTCCTGAGCTTCAACACTTTCACGCCCTTGCGTACCAAGGCGGGTATGCCGTCCAGTGGGTTGAACACGCTGTTCAACAAACCGACGCCCACTCTCGCCATGCTGGCGGCCTTTGCCGCGACGGAAGCGGTTTTGGCGGCAATGCTGACAACCTTGGCAACCGCGCCGACCACCAACAGAAGTGTCATGGCCGCTTCAAGGGTGCACGACGCCCAACCCTCTGCCCGGCGATCCGGGTCGTCCGAAAGGATGTCCTGAATGCACGATTTGAACGGGACAATGACGTTGAGCACTGTGTCGACAACACCATCGTACTCGGCCCGCAGCCTCTCCAGTTTGGTCTGTCCCCAGCACTCTTTTAATAGCTCGTCATAGGTCGCCAGGGGACGGTGCTTCTGAATGAACGCTGCAAGTTCGTTGAACTCGCCACTGTAAAAGCTATGGTAATAACCGCGGGTTTGCCGGGTTGAGTGTGTAGCGGCAACTGGAAGAACGGCGAGCTTTTCAATCACACCAATGCTGGTGGGTTGGATGCCGGGGTTTACGCCGTGGGTATAGCACTCGATATCAGTCGGCAAACGATAGGTTGCTGAGGGAGGACCGTAGCGGTTTGCACTTCCAGAGAAATCCGTGCGTGGGGACTGATTCAACAAACCGTTATGGCTGATCAGTTCGGCGAGCGCGGGATTTTCACGGCAGACGCCGTGCAGTGTGAACAGTTCGTAGCAATACAACTTATTCTCGAAGTAAGCACAGATCACCACGCCATAACGTCCGGTAGCGGCATCTTTGTCGGCCTGATTTTCCTTGTAACCCAGTTGGGTAAGTTCGGTGGCGGTGTGAATAAGTAACTTAAACGGGTTCAGCGTGAATGTATTTTCTGGCGTGGGGACGATCGCTACGGAGGGTCGGACGGTAAATAACGAAACCTGTCCTTGTGACAGTCGCCTTCGATCAAGCGGTGGCAGTGTTGTAAAAGCCAGTTTGAAACTGCTGCTCATGGCTTCCGAGAACTGGGTATGAGCCCGGCTGAACAAATAATCGAACTCGGGTTTCAACCGGTAGGTTTCATTGTTTATAAACGGATAAATGTCATAGAGGCTGTTGTTCGCGATATTCCATTGGCGGGAGCCGAGTTCATTGGCCATCAGCAACTCTACCAATGACATCGGCTCTGATGTCACAAATCCCGGACGGGGGGCGTGTGGGCTCTTTTTGCGCAGAATTTCATCTTCAATAAAATCGCAATCAGGGGCTGTGATTTTCAGGATATTTAATGCGATATCCCGCCTTGTAGGGAATGGTTTCGACAATTTGGCCTGGACCTCGGCAAAGAGCCCAAGGTGCTTTTCATAAGCGGAAGTCGCGGTGCCGATGGCCGTGGTGCGGGCATTCTGCACGTCGGCCAGCGTGATAATGCCGTTGAGCAGGGCCCAGTCGAGGAGGGTGTCCATGGCGAGCAAGCTGTTGAGCGTCGTCAGCGATTCATCCAACCAGTCAATCGTTGCCAGTTTTCTGATTTGTGCATACGTCATCAGGCGCGAAGAGCCCGGCTCGTTGAATTCCACCATCGCCACGGTCCGACAAAATTCAACCCATTGCGGTGTGCCCAGCAGCAGGGTCGAGGGCAAGTCTTTGACCAGGAATTCAGGCGCGGCGCCGGCTAACAGTAAATGGGCAGCGAGAGGCGCGGTCTGTTCGCTAACGCCAGCCTTGGCAACCAGATGACTTTCCAACGCTGTCCGAACGGCAGCGAAAGAGTGTTCAACATGCTCAGTGGCATAGAGATTAAACCCGGCGACATGATTGCGAGGTTCCTCTTCGCCAATGGACGGGTGCATGTCCAAGAGCACCGCTGTCAGCATAACTTGCTGTCTATACACATCGGATAACGGCTCATCGCTCGATGCGCCATACCACTCCAGTTCCTTGATATAGCCTTCGGCCCAAGAGGCGGCGATGTCTTGGGACGCGAGTGTCTGCAGGTGTTCATCGGCGTCGGATTGGTTGAGGGTCGTGATCTGCCGCCCCAGGGCAACTTGCGACAGAAGATCCAGTAACTTCCCTCGACCCCGAGTGTAATAGTGGGTCAAGGCTCTGATTTGGCGACGCTGGGTGTCGCTAAGACTGACCGGGCTGTCGTTAGCTACCGAGAGCATGTCCCAGTAGTTGCCCAGTAGCGGACTTTTCGGCAGGCGCAGTTCCAGCAACGTAATGAGATGTTGGGTGTCTTCGGCTGTTTTCGGGATGACATGGTCGTGGAACCTGAGCCATTGTGTCAGGCTGACCCGGTCGTCGAGTGTCACCGCGCCACCCAGTACCGCCGCCATTTCTGCGAGGGTTTCCAGGTCGTCGTTCAGTTCGGGGTCAAGTTTGGTTCGGTTGGTCAGGTCGTAGGTGAAGTTTACGGTCAGTGCGGTGATGCGACCGTTCTCTTCGACTTGAAACACAGCGTCTTCGGATAACCGGTGTCTGCTCAAGACCTGTTGAAATGCGTCTTTCTTGATCATTCGCTTTAACAGTTCGATGCCGGGCACCATCAAGTGCTCAAGACTTGAATCGCGCTCCAGGGAAATAAGCGGCATTGTCCAGGTGGGGGCGAATCCTGTGCTGTCATCAGCCAGCATGGTATTCAATCTGCTGATAACTTCCTGTCGCTCACTGTCATTGCTGCTTGTTGGATCGACAATGTTGTAGGAAGTGCCTGCTGGTCGAGAAAGGTATCGGTCGGCGATGGTGCAGTTGCTGGTGTTGTTCATCTTGAATCCATTCAAGGTTTAGTAGATTTCAGGCAGTCAGTGTCGCTCTTTTAAATAAGAGAGGGTGCCTGTTTTGTCTGGCTTTATATCGGCTGTGCACACGTTATTGAAAATAATGAACGGGCGGTGAGTCGTGCCGAGACGCAACTTAGTTTGAATGGATGCGGATAGCCAGATGGTTATTTGAACCAGTTATTTCAGCGATGTTTATTTAGGGAGGAGGGCAGGTTTGTTAAATAAGGATGGCTCTTGTTTGTGCGCAAACAAGAGCCATTGAGAAAGGGGCACGCAATAACTCAGCGGGCGGATAGTATTCCAGATACTTTTTCGCGTAACTGGTCAATGGAGAACGGTTTGCCAATGACAAACATGTCCGCTGGCACATCGATGCTTTCGGCATAACCGCTGGCAAACAGGATTGGCAGCTCGGGGCGCAGCATTCGCGCTTGGGTGGCCAGCTCGCGACCATCCATCACCGGCAAGCCGACATCCGTCATCATCAGGTCAATGTACTGGTCTTCGTCATTGAGAAACTCCAGGGCCTTTTCGCTGCCATCCGCTTCAAGCACCTTGAATTCCAGTTCCTCCAACACATCGACGATCAGCATGCGAACGATGGCATCGTCTTCGACGACAAGAATGATGGACGCGTTGGAGGACATAGTAGGGCTCTCAATGGTGGAGTGGTGGGTCGGCGGCCGATCAAAAACGCCGGTCTCTTGCTTGAGTAATTGTCGGACCCCGACAAGTTCCCGACCCGATACAAAAAACAATAGCGGTACAAGAACCGGCGAGGATAACGCGCGGCATTGATCAAGAGCAGTTAATTGCAGGAATTTGCCATCAAACCTGTCAGAAAATTAGATCAGCGCGGCCGTTTTGGGGCAAACTCCTTGGTTTTCAACAGTTCGACAAGGCATTCCCCATGACCTCTGCGCCTTCGGTTGATGAGCAACGATTCCGTAAACTCTTGAGCCGCAACGTCAGCTTGCCGCTGGGTGTGGGCGTGATCAGTGCAGTTTTCTTTGTGGCGTTGATCACTTATCTGTTATCCGTCATTCAGTGGGTCGAGCACACTGACCGGGTGATCAATAACGCCAATGAAGCGGTGAAGCTGACCGTTGATCTGGAAACCGGGATGCGCGGCTTCCTGCTCAGCGGCGACGAGCACTTTCTGGACCCCTACGAAACGGCCAAGCCGAGAATCGCGGTGGCCCTCAATACCTTGCTCGAACTGACGGCTGATAACCCGGTCCAGACCGATCGTTTGCACAGGCTCCAGGCCTTGCAAACCGATTGGGCCACCTACGCGCAATCGATGATCGATCTGCAGCGAGCCAGTGGCGATTACCGCGGTGCGGTGAAGGCCGGGCGCGGCAAGCGCCTGACCGATGAAATCCGCAAACAGTTTGAAGACGTGATCGACATGGAGCAGCAGTTGCGCACCACGCGCAACGAAGACGTGCGCCGCACCACGATCTGGAGCATCACCCTGTACCTGCTGTTCGTGGCCGGTATCAGTGGGTTGCTGGCGTATGTCGGCCGGCGTGACTTGCTCAATCTTTCCGAGAGCTACGGTGCCAACCTCGCAGCGCAACAAGCCAGTGCCGGGCGTCTGGAGCAGCAAGCCTGGCTGCGCAATGGCCAGACCGAACTGGCCGAGCAGGTGTTGGGGCAACTGAGCCTCAACCTGTTGGGTCGCAATATCCTGAAGTTCTGCGCGCAGTACCTGGGCACCGCCGTGGCGGCCATTTACGTGCGTGAAGACCATGGCGGCCTTAAACGCGTGGCGTCTTACGGCTTGTCCCGCGAGCAGGAAGAGCAGGGTCAGTCGATCTACGACGGCGAAGGCATTGTCGGTCAAGCGGTGCAACAGGCACGTATGATTCGCCTGGATGGCGTGCCTGACGATTACTTCAAAATCAGCTCTGGCTTGGGCCAAGGTTTGCCGCACAGTGTGCTGGTGGTGCCGACCAGCGACGATGACCAGATCAATGGTGCGATCGAACTCGGCTTCCTGCGCCCGTTGAACGACCGTGACATCGAACTGCTCGAGCTGATTGCCGGCAACATCGGCACCTCGATCGAAGCCGCGCGCTATCGCCAGCGTTTGCAGGAAGTACTCGCCGAAACCCAGCAGCTCAACGAAGAGCTCCAGGTTCAGCAGGAAGAACTCAAGTCCGCCAACGAGGAGCTGGAAGAGCAGTCGAGGATTCTCAAGGAATCCCAGGCGCACCTGGAAACCCAGCAGGTGGAACTGGAGCAGACCAACGAACAGCTCGCCGAGCAGGCGCAGATCCTGGCCGATCAACGCGACGCCATGGATGAGAAGAACACCGAGCTCAATCAAGCCCAGACTCAACTGGAAGATCGAGCCGAAGAATTGCAGCGCTCCAGCAAGTACAAGTCCGAATTTCTCGCCAACATGTCCCACGAACTGCGCACGCCGTTGAACAGTTCGTTGATCCTGGCCAAGTTGCTGGCGGAAAACCCTCAGGAAAACCTCAGTGCCGAACAGGTCAAGTTCGCCGAGTCGATCTATTCGGCCGGCAATGATCTGCTCAACCTGATCAACGACATTCTCGATATTTCCAAAGTTGAAGCCGGCAAGCTGGAAATACGCCCGGAAAACACCAGCGTCACGCGTCTGGTGGATGGCTTGCGCGCAATGTTCGAGCCGATGGCCACGGACAAGAAGCTGGATTTCCAGATTGAGTTGCAGGCTGGTGCGCCGATGATGATCTTCACCGACCGCCAGCGTCTGGAACAAGTGATCAAGAACCTGCTGTCCAACGCGGTAAAGTTCACCGAAAAAGGCAACGTCAGCCTGACTGTTTCCAGTCAGGCTGGCGAAGGTATCGCCTTCATCGTTCGCGATTCCGGGATCGGTATTGCGGCGGAGCAGCAGGAAAGCATTTTCGAAGCCTTCCGCCAGGCTGATGGCACCACCAATCGCCGTTATGGCGGCACGGGGTTGGGCCTGTCGATTTCCCGGGACCTGGCGAATTTGCTGGGCGGCTCGATCAGTGTCAGCAGTGAGCGGGGGCAGGGCAGTGCGTTCACCCTGGTGTTGCCGCTGCAATACGTCGAGCCGGGTGATGAGCCGGTCGAACCGATGCGGGTCACTCCGGTTGCTTATTCGTCGAGCGCCCCGGTTGCCGCGCTGGTGCCGCTGATTGCCGACGTTGACATCCCGCGTTTCGATGATGACCGCGCCAACGCGCCGTTTGCTACGCGCTGCATTCTGGTGGTGGAAGATGAGGAGAATTTTGCACACATCCTCTATGACCTGGCCCACGAACTGGGCTATCAGTGCTTGGTTGCCCATGGCGCTGACGAAGGCTATGACCTGGCCAAAGCGTTCATCCCCGACGCCATTCTGCTGGACATGCGCCTGCCGGATCATTCCGGGCTGACCGTGTTGCAGCGCCTGAAGGAGCACGCCGAAACCCGGCACATTCCGGTTCATGTGATCTCGGTCGAAGACCGGGTCGAAGCTGCGATGCACATGGGCGCCATCGGTTATGCCGTCAAACCGACCACTCGCGAAGAGCTCAAGGACGTGTTTGCCCGCCTGGAAGCCAAGCTGACCCAGAAGGTCAAACGGGTGCTGTTGGTGGAAGATGATGATTTGCAGCGTGACAGCATTGCCCGTCTGATCGGCGACGAAGACATCGAGATCACCGCCGTCGGCTTCGCCCAGGAAGCGCTGGACCTGCTGCGCACGACGATTTTCGATTGCATGATCATCGACCTGAAACTGCCGGACATGCTCGGCAACGATCTGCTCAAGCGTATGTCTACCGAAGACATCTGCTCGTTCCCGCCGGTAATCGTCTATACCGGGCGCAACCTGACCCGGGACGAAGAGGCCGACCTGCGCAAGTATTCGCGTTCGATCATCATTAAGGGTGCCCGATCGCCAGAGCGTCTGCTGGATGAAGTGACGCTCTTTTTGCACAAAGTCGAATCCCGGTTGTCCCACGAGCGGCAGAAGATGCTCAAGACCGCCCGCAGTCGCGACAAGGTCTTCGAGGGGCGCAAGGTGCTGCTGGTGGACGACGATGTGCGCAACATCTTCGCCCTGACCAGTGCGCTGGAGCAAAAGGGTGCAGTCGTAGTGATCGGTCGAAATGGTCGTGAGGCGATTGAAAGATTGAATGAAGTCGAGGACATCGACCTGGTGCTGATGGATGTGATGATGCCGGAAATGGACGGTTTCGAGGCCACGACCTTGATCCGCCAGGACCCGCGCTGGCGCAAGCTGCCGATCATCGCGGTGACGGCCAAGGCCATGAAGGACGATCAGGAGCGCTGCCTGGCGGCAGGTTCCAACGATTACCTGGCCAAGCCTATCGACCTGGATCGCCTGTTCTCGTTGATTCGCGTGTGGTTACCGAAGATGGAACGCATTTAGGAACGCCTCTAGTGGAAAGCTTTTAGTGGAAAAGAATACCGAAATCGAATTGCGGCTGCTGATCGAGGCGATCTACCTCAAGTACAGCTATGACTTTCGCGACTATTCCGGCGCGTCGATCAAACGCCGGGTTGCACATGCGCTGAGTCAGTTCGAGTGCACCACCATCTCGGCGCTGCAGGAAAAAGTCCTGCACGATCCGACCGCGTTCATGCAGTTGCTGCAATTGCTGACGATCCCGGTCAGTGAGATGTTCCGTGATCCTTCGCACTTTCTGGCAATCCGCAAGGAAGTGGTGCCGCTGCTCAAGACCTATCCCTCGATCAAGATCTGGATTGCCGGGTGCAGCACCGGTGAAGAGGTTTATTCGATGGCGATCCTGCTGCGCGAAGAAGGTTTGCTCGACCGCACGATCATCTATGCCACCGACATCAACCCTCGCTCCCTGGACAAAGCCAAACAGGGAATTTTCTCCATGGAGAACGTCCGCGCCTACACTGCTAATTACCAGCAGGCCGGTGGCCAGCGCTCATTCGCCGATTACTACACGGCTGCTTACGGCTATGCGATTTTCGACAAGAGCCTGTGTGAGAACGTGACCTTTGCCGATCACAGCCTGGCGACGGACAGTGTCTTTTCAGAAACTCAATTAGTTTCATGTCGCAATGTATTGATTTATTTCAATAAAAAGCTTCAGGATCGTGCCTTTGGATTGTTCCACGAGTCGCTGTGTCATCGTGGTTTTCTGGTGTTGGGCAGCAAGGAAACTCCGGATTTTTCGGCATTCGGCAAGCAGTTCGAGCCATTGGTCAAACACGAACGGATTTACCGTAAATCATGAACAGTGCAGCCGGTTTGCCTACCGTAGAGGCTATCGTGATCGGCGCCTCAGCCGGCGGAGTAGAGGCGTTGCTGAATATCCTCAGCCCTCTGCGCGAAGGTTTTGCGCTGCCGATCGTCGTGGTGCTGCATTTGCCTGACGGACGCCGCAGTCAGCTGGTCGAAGTATTTGCCCGGCGAGTTTCGATGCCAGTGGTGGAGGCCGGTGACAAGACCTTGGTCGACCCCGGAACGCTCTATTTTGCAGCGCCCGGCTATCACCTCTCGGTGGAGCAGGACCGCAGTTTCTCGTTGAGCCTGGAGGACCGCGTGCACTATTCGCGGCCGGCCATCGATTACTTGTTCGAATCTGCCGCCGACGCCTACGGGCCCGCGCTGGCCGCCGTGTTGTTGACCGGTGCCAACCGCGATGGCGCCAGCGGCCTGGCTCAGGTCAAACACCGCGGTGGCCTGACGGTGGTGCAAGATCCGCACGAAGCCCAAGTTGCAACCATGCCCAAGGCTGCGCTGGATTTGCATCAACCCGACCACATTCTTACTGTCCGCGGCATCGGCCGTCTGCTTGTCGAGCTGGAACGAATAGCATGCTGAGTAATATTCAAGCCAAACTGCTGATCGTCGATGATCTGCCGGAGAACCTGTTGGCCCTCGAAGCGTTGATCAGGCGCGAAGATCGCACGGTCTACAAGGCGCAGTCGGCGGACGAAGCGTTGTCGCTGTTGCTGCAGCACGAATTCGCCATGGCCATTCTCGACGTGCAGATGCCGGGTATGAACGGCTTTGAACTGGCCGAGCTGATGCGCGGCACGGAAAAGACCAAAAACATTCCAATCGTGTTCGTCAGTGCCGCCGGTCGTGAGCTGAACTACGCGTTCAAAGGCTATGAAAGCGGCGCCGTGGACTTCCTGCACAAGCCGCTGGATATCCACGCGGTCAAGAGCAAGGTCAATGTCTTCGTCGACTTGTATCGCCAGAGCAAAGCGATGAAGCAACAGGTCGAAGCCCTGGAGCAGAGCCGCCGCGAACAGGAAGCGCTGCTCAAGAAATTGCAGAACACCCAAAACGAACTGGAACAAGCGGTGCGCATGCGCGATGACTTCATGTCGATCGTCGCCCACGAAGTGCGCACACCGCTCAATGGCCTGATCCTCGAAACCCAGTTGCGCAAGATGCACCTGGCCCGGGACAACGCCGCAGCGTTTACCCTGGACAAGATGCACGCCATGGTTGATCGCGATGAGCGGCAGATCAAAAGTCTGATCCGGCTGATTGAAGACATGCTGGACGTGTCACGTATTCGCACCGGCAAGCTGTCGATCCGACCGAGTCGCTTCGACCTGAAGAAGCTGGTGGGCGATCTGCTGCAAAACTTTGCGCCGCAATTCGATGCCGCCGAGTCAGCGGTGACGTTTACAGCTGATGAGTCGGTGGAAGGTCGGTGGGATGAGTTCCGTATCGAGCAGGTGATCTCCAACTTGCTGACCAACGCCTTGCGTTATGGTGGCAAAGGCCCGATTGGCGTGCGGGTGTACAGTCACGAAGGTCAGGCCCGGGTCGAGGTCCAGGATCGAGGTATCGGCATCAGTGAAGAGAACCAGAAGCGTATTTTTCAACAGTTCGAACGGGTTTCAGCCAAGACCGTTGTAGCAGGGCTTGGGCTTGGGCTATTTATTTCCGAGCAAATCGTTGCCGCCCATGGCGGATCCATCGTCGTCGAGAGCAAAATCAACGAAGGCGCCTTATTTCGCGTTTGTCTGCCGCTGTAGGAAAACAGCCAGATAGACGCAACCTCTGAACGACCCCACGGTCGTATCAGCAGCTATTGACCGAACAAAGGCTTCCCATGAGTGAAGATGCGCAAGATGTAGTACTCATTGTCGAGGATGACCCCTCGATTTTGATGGTGTTGTCTGCCTACCTGTCGGGTGAGGGTTACCGCGTACTGCAGGCTGAAAACGGCGAGCAAGCGTTCGAAATCCTCTCGAGCAAACCGCACCTGGACATGATGATTACCGATTTCCGACTGCCTGGCGGGATTTCCGGCGTGCAGATCGCCGAGCCAGCGGTGAAGTTGCGTCCGGAGCTCAAAGTGATTTTTATCAGCGGTTATCCGCAGGAAATCCGTGAGACCGACAGCCCGATCACCCGCAAGGCGCCAATTCTGGGCAAGCCTTTCGATCTGGATGTGCTGCAGGAACTCATGCAGGAAATGCTCTCTTAAGCGCTTTTGATCTTCGTAGGAGCTGCCGAAGGCTGCGATCTTTTGATCTTGCTGTTCAAAAACAAGATCAAAAGATCGCAGCCTTCGACAGCTCCTACGCGAATGTTGTGCTTTAGATCCGGATCATTTCCCGTACCTTCGCCGTTAATAAATCGAAGGTGAACGGCTTGGTAATCATCTGCATGCCCGGGTCGAGGAAGCCACTGCGCACGGCGGCATGCTCGGCGTACCCGGTAATGAACAGCACCTTGAGACCCGGCCGGTACTGACGGCCGATTTCTGCCAATTGTCGGCCGTTCATTCCCGGCAGGCCGACGTCGCTGATCAATAGATCGATTCGCTGGGCGGAGTCCAGAATCGGCACCGCACTGTTGGCATCCCCGGCCTCGACAAACGCATAACCCAACTCGCTCAGCACCGCGCTGACCAATACCCGAACCGCCGGATCGTCTTCGACAATCAGCACGGTCTCACCGTCCTGAGCGAAAGGCGCTTGCTCGATGTCGACGAGGGGATCCTGCGCCAGGTTGCCTAGGTAGCGGGGCAGGTAAAGGTTAACGGTGGTGCCGTTGTCGACTTCGCTCTGGATAGTGACGTGGCCACGGGACTGTTTGCTGAAGCCATAAATCATCGACAATCCGAGGCCGGTGCCCTGGCCGATGGGTTTGGTCGTGAAAAACGGATCAAACGCGCGATTGATGGTGCTTTGCGGCATGCCACAGCCTGTGTCGGTAACGCTCAGCACCACGTAATCCCCGGGCTGAAGGTTGCCGTGGGATTCAGTGAAGCCCGTATCCAGATGTTGATTGAAGGTCTTCACCACCAATTGGCCGCCGCCGGGCATCGCATCGCGGGCATTGAGTACCAGGTTGAGCAGGGCGCTTTCCAGTTGGTTGGGATCGGCTTCGGCCACCCACAGCTGTTCGCTCAGTTGCATGTCCAGGTGAATGCTTTCATTGATGCTGCGTTGCAGCAGCTCGCCCATTGACGTCACCAGGGTGTTCATCACCACCGGTTTTGAATCCAGGGATTGGCGCCTGGAAAACGCCAGCAAACGGTGAGTCAGGCCGGCCGCGCGATTGGCTGAGGTCACACCCAGATCGATCAGGCTGTCCAGGTCTTCGGTGCGTCCACGGGCCAAGCGTCGGCGCAGCAACTCCAGGCTGCCGATGATGCCGGTCAGCATATTGTTGAAGTCGTGGGCAATGCCGCCGGTCAACTGGCCGACGGCTTCCATTTTCTGCGACTGACGCAGGGCTTCTTCGTTGTGCCGTAACTGTGCGGTGCGTTCCTCGACTTGTTGCTCGAGGGTTTCAAGGGTGGTTTGCAGCCGCAGTTCGCTTTGGCTCAAATCGATCAGCCGGTCCCTGGCTTCGTACTGTCGTCGTCGCCCGCGCAGCGCAGTGGTGACCAGGCTGATCAGGGTCACTGGGTGGAAAGGGCGTTCGAGAAAGGTCACGTTACCCAACTGCGGTCCAAGTCGCGAAGCGGGTTCTGCTTGGGCCCGCCGTGGTGGGTTAACAACACGATCGGCAAATCCGACCATGCCGGTTGTTGCTCGATCAACCGCAGCAGGGGGCCAGATCAGCGCCCAGTAACGCTTCGCAAGAGATCAGCAGCAGGCCAGCGCCGTATTCCAGCTCGCTGCACAACTGCGCCAGGTCACGGCTGATGACACCGGCATAGCCGGCTTCATTGAGCATCATCAGCGCAATCTGGCTGTCGCGACCCAGCGGCGCGAGAATGATCGCGCGCTCGGATGTCGCCGCCAGGGCCGTCACTGGTTATCTTCCTCAAGCAGTGGCTTGCTTGCGCCCAAATAGGTCGGTACACCACGCAACACACCTTGGAACGCGTCCAACGGTTCGCCGATGGTCATGCCGTTGCCGCTGATGCGGTACTCGCGAATGGTCGATTCGTGGCTGCCGGTACGCTTCTTGATGATCGAGATCGCCCGGCGCACCTTGCCCAGGGCTTCGAAGTAGCGCAACAGAATGACCGTGTCGGCCAAATAGGTGATATCGACCGGCGCCTGCATGTCTCCAACCAAGCCGTGTTGGGCGACAGTCATGAACGTCGCGGCGCCTCGGCGATTGAGGTACAGCAGCAATTCGTGCATGTGCAGCACCAGGGCGTTTTCTTCTGGCATCGCGGCTTGATAGCCGTTAATGCTGTCGATCACCACGGTTTTGATCTCGCGCTCATCGACGCAACGACGCACCCGATAGGAAAACTCTCCGGGAGACAATTCGGCGGCGTCCACTTGCTCGATCAGCAGATTGCCAGTGGCTTGCAAGGCCTTGAGGTCGATGCCCATGTTTTTCATGCGCTCCAACAGCAGACCCAGCTCTTCGTCGAAGATAAACAGCGCGGCTTTTTCGCCGCGGGCGACAGCCGCTGCGGCGAAGATCATCGAGATCAGCGATTTGCCGGTGCCGGCGGGGCCGAGGATCAGCGTGCTGGAGCCTGTTTCGATGCCGCCGCCAAGCAGTGTGTCCATCTCCTTGATGCCGCTGGTCAATTGCTGGCGAATATAGCCACCACGGTGTTCGGCTGCCACAAGGCGTGGAAACACATGGACGCCGTCGCCCATGATGGTGAAGTCGTGAAAACCGCCACGGTACTTCTGACCACGGTATTTCACCACGCGAATACGACGGCGTTCGGCGCCGTAGTTGGGCGTCAGTTCTTCCAGGCGAATCACCCCGTGCGCCACGCTGTGCACGGTTTTATCGAGAGACTCGGTGGTCAGGTCATCGAGCAGCAACACGGTGGCGTCATAGCGCACGAAGTAGTGCTTGATGGCCAGGATCTGCCGGCGATAGCGCAGTGAGCTCTGGGCCAGTAGGCGAATTTCGGAGAGGCTGTCGAGGACCACACGGGTCGGCTTGATCCGCTCAACCACTTCGAAAATTTGTTTGGTGGCTTCGCCCAACTCCAGGTCTGAGGAATACAGCAAGCTCTGCTGGTGCTCGGCATTGAGTAGGCTTTCCGGTGGTGTCAGCTCAAAGATATGGATGTTCTCATCCAGTTCCCAGGCATGGGATCGCGCGCCTTGGCGCAGTTCACGTTCGGTTTCTGACAGGGTGATGTACAACGAGCGCTCGCCGGCACGGGCACCGGCAAGGAGAAAATGCAGCGCGACGGTGGTTTTGCCCGTTCCGGGTTCACCCTCAAGCAAAAACACGTGGCCGCGGGACAATCCACCGGCGAGGATGTCATCCAGGCCTTCTATACCGGTGGCGGCTTTTGCACTGAACAACTCGTTAGATGTAGACAAAAAATGCCCTCTCATGACCAGGGGAAGCGAGGCAGCAGGCCTGAAGTGCCTGAATTGACTGCCTGATTCTCTTGACCCTTGGCCGAGACGACGGTTCAACCTTTTGTATTCGACTGTTGTTTTTGCGTAAAAAATCAAAAGATCGCAGCCTTCGGCAGCTCCTACGGAGGCAGGATTCGACCGCTATACCTGATAAGACGCGATGGATGTAGGAGCCTGCGATCTTTTGACTTTATCGAGGCTTCGTAAAATCAAAGGCCCTGTTGCAATACTGGGTCATCCGGATTCATTTGCTCAAGCTGAGCAAGAAGGATCTGCACGTTCTGCAACTGCCCGCTTTCCTTCCAGTAATTGATCAACAACACCCGGGCCTTGCGGTCCGCAGGATGGCGCTGGACGATTTCCTGTAACTGTTTCTGCGCCGCTTCCTGTTCTTCCTCACCGTGCAGTGTGGTGGCCAGGTCGTAGCGGTAATCCTTGTTGTCCGGCTCCAGTTCAACCGCTTTGGAAAGGCCGAGCAGGGCGAATTCACTTTGCCCGTGGTGCAGCAACCAGAGCCCGAGGGCATGTTGCAGGTAAGCGGAATCCGGCTGGGTCTGCAGTTGTTTGGCCAACAACTGCCGGGCGCCATCGCTCTGGCCTTGTTTGTCCAGCACTTCGATTTGCATGACCAGTGCCGGCAGGTTTCCGGGCTCAAGTTGCAAGGTGCGCTCCAGCGCCTGTTGCGCCTCTTTCAATTCGGCGTTGTGCAGGTGCAGGCGTGCCAGTTGGTAATGTGTGTCGGCGCTTTCAGGTTCGCTCTTGAGGGTCAGTTCCCAAACATCGATGGCCTGCTGCAGCGGCCCGAAATACAGTCCCAGGTCATCCGGCGACAGACCCAGCAGCGCATTGACGGCGGCCAAGCGTACGCTTTGATCGCTGTCATCGAGCATTGGCCCCAGCAACAGGCTGCGTTGCCCGGTGGGGACCAGGCCGACAATGCTTTTGATCGCCGCGACGCGGACATCCACCGAGATGTTATGCATGTCGGCATCGGCCAGTTTCAAGGCTTGGGGGCTTGGGTAATTCGGCAATTCTGCAAGCAGCCCGAGGCGCTGTTTGACTGACAAATCAGGGCGACCCAATTGCTGATAAAGAACCCGCGCCGCCCCCGGTTGCCCGGCGCGTGTCTTGGTCAGTGCGTCGCTGTAGCCATGCTTGATCGCCTCCGGCACCACGGGCGTGGTACTGCGCATGAAAAACCAGGCGAGAGCTATGGCAAGCAGGATGCAGAGACTGATAAGCAGGTAGCGGCGGGACTGAGGCATGCAGGAATCCGGGGGCTGGCGAGCTTTTGCAAAGTCGTCAGCTTCGGTCAGGCAAGGCTTTGAGTCAAACCCTGGCTCAGTTCAAAACGTACTCGATGGGTTCGAGGGCCGGCGGCAAATCGGTTTGCCCCAACGCCGCCAGCACTTCGCGCTCCAGGGTGCGCAAAATCGCATTGCACGGCAAATCGTTCTCGTCGAAGCCGAACGGGTCTTCCAGATCGTCGCCGATTTCGTCGAGACCAAAAAAGGTGTAACTGACAATGGCGGTGAACACTGGCGTCAGCCAGCCCAGCGGTTCGGCCATGGCAAACGGCAACAGGATGCAAAACAGGTAAATGGTGCGGTGCAGCAACAGCGTGTAAGGGAAGGGCAGTGGTGTGCTTTTGATTCGCTCACAACTGGCCTGGACCTGGCTCAGGCTGACCAGCCGAGTCTCCAGTTGGGTGTAGCGCCACTCGCTGATTCGCCCGAGCTCGGCGAGTTCCGAACAGCGGGCGCCGATGCGTTGCAACAGCGCGTCGGGAATGTTCGGGTGCTTCTGGTCAATAGGGTCGTGGACCCACGGCGCGATGGCGTGGGGTTCACTTTCAAGACGCAGGCGAGCGATCAGGCCATGGGCGAAGCCACAGAGTTCGCGCAATAGCAGCTCGCGTTCGTCCGCGTCCATCAACCCTTGGGTCTGGCGTATCAGCGAGCGCACCTCAATGATCATTTGCCCCAGTTGCTTGCGACCTTCCCACCAACGGTCATAGCAGGCGTTGTTGCGAAAACTCATGAAGATCGACAGCGACAACCCCAGCAGCGTAAACGGCGTGGCGTTGACCTTGGAAAAGGATTCCGGATGCCAGGTCTCGATCAGCACAATCACCGACGCAAGTAGCGTCACCAAAAGGCTGCGCAAGGCAATGCGCTTGGCAATCGAGCCTTTGAGGGAAAACAGGATGCCGATCAGGTTCGGCTTGGGACGCACGATCATGGGTAAGGCTTTATTAAGAGACGCTTTCGCAGCGCTTAAAGCCTAGGGGGCGGGCGCGTTTCTGTCCAATCGCTATGGCTGACGGAGCCATCGAGCGTATCTATCGGAAACGTCTGACTCATCATTGAAATTGCCTACAACACGCGTCGACTCTGAAACCTGTCGAGCCGCTGAAGCAGTGACTACGCTTGCTTTAGATGACTCAATGAGCACGCCCATGCAACCGTTGCTTCAATATTTCAAGATGCTGCTCAACCCAGGCTTTGGGGCGCTGCTGTTTGCCCTGAGAACCATCGTTGCCGGATTGTTGACCTTGTATCTGGCGTTCCTGTTTGACCTCGATCAGCCCAAGTGGTCGATCATGGCGGTGGTCATCGTCAGCCAGCCACTGGGCGGCATGGCCCTGGCCCGCAGTTTTGGCCAGGTCATCGGCACTACCGCAGGGGCCGTGGTCGCGGTGCTGATCATGGCGATTTTCCCCCAGGCGCCGCTGGCCTTCATCATCACCCTGGCGTTGTGGCTGGCGCTGTGTACCGCTGGCGGCACTCTGCTGCGTTACACCAGTTCCCAGGCTTTTGTGCTCAGCGGTTACACGGCGGTGGTCGTCGCGTTGTTGGCGGTGCCGGATCAGGACGGCACGTTCCTGCTGGCCGTCACGCGGGTGACCGAGACGCTGCTGGCGGTCGCCTGCGTGTGCGTGGTCAGCCTGCTGACTGCGCGACCGGAGACAGTGGCTCGCAATTATTTCGCCAAGGTCGATCAGGTGATCAAGCTGCTCGCAACTCACGCCGCCGCCGTCATTCGTACCGAAGAAAGCGAGGCCGACTTCCATCGTCGGCAGATGCAGCTACTAGGCGAGATCAGTGCGCTGGAAGGGCTGCGCCGACATTTGTACTTCGACGCGCCGCGGCTGCGCAGTGCCAATGGCCTGGTGCAGTTGCTGGGCAATCAACTGGTGCTACTGACCTCTCGGCTGACCGCTTTGCGTCACCAACGAGAGTTGTTGAGCGAGCGCTGGCAAGGCGCGTTGCCGCTAGACATACAGGCTTTACGCGCCGAAGAATTGGCCTTTCTCGATGAACTGGCCCGACAGGGGCGATCGTTATCGACTCAAGCACGCCAGCATTTCGTGGCGCTGCAACAACGCTTTGATAACCAGGCTTATAAAGCCGAACAAATGACCGAGACCATGACTGCCACCTTGCGCTCGCTGGTCTGGGCGTTGCGTTGGGAGCAAGCGCGGCTGCTGCAACAACTGGAGCAGATTCTGGAGCTGAGCGATGCGATACAGGACGGGCGCGAAGCGAGCTGCGTCTTTCGCGGGCAGGAAAACCCGTTGCATCTGGACTTCACATTGGCGGCAATGAACGCCATTCGCGCATTTACTGCCTTATTGGTGGCCGGCCTGATCTGGATCGAAACCGGGTGGGACGGCGCACGCGGCGGGATGGTGCTGGTGGGCATTCTCTGTTCGCTGATGGCGACGTTTCCACGACCACTGCTGGCGGCCCAGAGTTATGCGCGGGGCCTGGGCCTGGCGCTGCTGGCTTCGGCGCTCTATCTATTTATGCTGTTGCCGATGATCAGTAACTTCGAACTGCTGGCCTTGTTGCTGGTGCCGTTGCTGTATGCCGTCGCGGTAGGGCTGACCACTCCGGCGACCACCGGGACGGCCATTGGTCTTGGGCTGTCCACTTTTCTGCTGTTGGGGCCGCAAAACATCGGGGTCGGTCAGAACAGTGCGATCCAGTGGTTCGAGTTTTCCGGCGCTTACATCTGCGCCACCGCGCTGGCATTAAGTGTCTACGCCTTGATCTTCCCGTTCAGACCGGTTTTTCGGATGCGCCGGTTGTTCAATGAGAACTGCGAGCAGGTCTATGCCTTGCTTAAGGTGGCTGCCACCGATGAACAGCAATTCGCCTTTGAAAGTCGCATGGTCGATCGCCTGACCATGATGCTCGGGCTGCTACCGGCGATTAATGATCGGCGTACCGGCGACTTGTTCGAAGTCAGCCTCGGCTGCATGGCGCTGGGCGTGGCGTTGAACCAGCTCAGGCAACAAGGACAGAGCAACACCTTACTGACGACCGAGCAACAAAACCGTTTATTGGCGGCAGTCCGTGAGACCGGAAGATTGATCGCCAGGCGTCCCGGGGTTGACCTTGAACGGCTACTCGCCAACTTGCGTGTCCTGGGCGACGAAATGGATGACCTGCATGTAGTCGTCCATGAGCACCTGTGGTCAGTGTTCCGCATGCGTGTTGCGTTGTTGATCGTGGTGTCGTTTGTGCAGCGATACCGGGATTACTTTCAATCTGCAGGCGCAGAAGGAGTGCCGGCCCTTGCCCATTGATTTGGAAATTGGCGGCGTCTATCTGCCGCCAATCGCCCAGGCCTTGCTGTTGGCCTTACCGATTTTTCTGCTGCTGGACTGGATCCTCAGGCGCATGGGCGTGCTGCGTTTTGTCTGGCATGAAGCACTGTTCGAAGGGGCGTTGTATGCCTGCGTTTGCGCCACGCTGATTTTGGTCATGGGAGCCTGATGCCTTGAAGAAGATCCTTGCCCGACTCGCGACCGTCGCGGTGGTGTTGCTGGCCTTCATCCTTGGTTGGTTTGCCTGGGAGCATTACACCCGTGCGCCCTGGACCCGGGATGCCCGGGTGCGTGCCGATGTGGTGACCCTGTCCGCTGATGTCACGGGGCGAATTGTCAGCTTGGGCGTGCAGGACAACCAGCATGTGCAGAAAGGGCAACTGCTGCTGGAAATCGATCCGGCGCGTTATAGCCTGGCGGTGGAGCGGGCCAAGCGGTCGGTGGAAGTGGCGAAAGCGGCCCTCGGCCAGTCTCAGGCATCAATTGTCTCCAGTGAAGCGCTGCTCAAACAGCGTCAGAGCGAGGAGCAGCGGCGCCGAACGCTGAAACAGCGTTTCGCGATCTCAGGCGAAGAATGGGAAAAATCCAGCACTGAAGTGGCGGTGGCCCAGGCTGAGTTGCTGCGCAACCAAGCCAACCTTGGGTTGGCCCAAGCCAATGTGCAATTGGCAATCGCGGCGCTGAGTCAGGCCGAACTGGATTTGCAGCGCACCCGGGTCGAAGCACCCGTTAGCGGCTATGTCACCAACCTGCTGACCCGTCAGGGCGACTATGCCTCGGCTGGTAGCGCGTTGCTGGCGCTGGTGGACAGCGACTCGTTTTATGTCAGCGGGTACTTCGAAGAAACCAAACTGCCGCGTATCGAGGAGGGTGACCGGGTCAGGATCGAGTTGATGAGCGGTGAAACATTTGGTGGCACGGTGCAAAGCATTGCCTTTGCGATTGCCGATCGCGAGAACGCTCCCGGCAGTCGCCTGCTAGCCAGCATTAACCCCAGCTACACCTGGGTCAAACTGGCGCAACGGGTGCCGGTCCGAATCCGGATCGACGCCGACTACGCCGCTAAAAACAGCTTGCGCGCCGGAACAACCGCCACAGTCACCGTCATGGAAACCCACAAGTCTGAAGATCACCGCTAACTCCCTGTGGGCGCGGGCTTGTGTGGCGAGGGGGCTTACCCCCGTTGGGTCGCGGAGCGGCCCCAAAACCCGTAACGCTGATGTGTCAGGCATACCGAGTGAAAGGGTTTTACGACTGCTTCGCAGCCGAACGGGGGCAAGCCCCTCGCCACACAAGCCTGCCCCCCACAAGGAATAGGCGTTGCATTTGAAGCAGGCAAAAAAAGCCCCGCGACCGAATGAGACGCGGGGCGAAGAAATTGGTTGGTTACTGCCAACCAAAGGAGCTCTTTAAAAACTTACTTGCTGGCGACCGTCTCCGGTGCCCAGCCACCGCCAAGGGCTTTGTAGATCGCGACGATGCCGCGATACAGATCTACTTCGGCCTGGGCCTGGGTATCTTCGGCCGCCAGACGCTCACGCTGAGCATCGAGCAGGACGAGGAAGTCCACGGTGCCTTCGCGGTAGCGAATCTCTGCCAGGTCAGCAGCGGCGCGGCTGGATTCGCTCTGACGAATCAGCGAAATCAGGCGTTGCTGACGTTTACCGTAATCACTGAATGCGTTTTCCGACTCTTCCAGGGCCAGCAGCACTTGTTGCTCGTAGGTCGCCAAAGCGCCTTCAGCATCGGCGTTGGCACCGCGCAAACGGGCCCGAACGCTGCCCAGGTCAAACGCCGCCCAGGTGATGCTTGGGCCCAATGCCCAGGCGTTGGCCGCCGAGGAACCGATCTGTGAACCACGCCCGGCGGTAAAGCCGAGGAAGCCGCTGAGGCTGACCCGTGGAAACAAATCGGCCTTGGCCACGCCGATACGGGCGGTGGCGGAAGCCAGTTTGCGTTCGGCACTGAGGATGTCCGGGCGACGTTGCAGCAGTTCACCCGGATCACCAATCGGCAGGGCCTTGGCGATGGCAGGCAAATCCTTGGGGCTCAGGTCGACGGTCAGCTTGTCCGGACGTTCACCCAACAGGGTGGCGATGCGGTTTTTCTGCCGAACCTGTTCGGCCTGCAGTTGCGGTACGCTGGCTTCGACGGAAGCCAGGCGCGCATCGGCGCGGACCACATCGAGCTGATCGCCAACGCCGGCATCACGCAGGCTGACGGTGATCTTGCTCGATTCCTGCTGGTTCTTCAGGTTGGCCAGGGCGATCTTTTCGCGCAATTGCGCACCGCGCAGTTGACCGTAGGCGTCCACCAGTTCGGCAATCATGGTGACTTGCAGTTGGTACAGATCGGCTTCCGCCGCTTGCTGCTCGGCGTTGGCCGATTCCAGGTTGCGCTGGATACGGCCGAACAGGTCGATCTCCCACGCCATGTCCAGGCCCAGGTCATAGCGTTCGCTATTGACCCGCTGGTTGGTCTGGCCAGGGATTTGTCCCTTTGCCAAGTCACTGCTGGCGCGGCTGGTGACGGTTGGCATGGCGTCATTGCTGACGTCATCTCGAATCGCCCGGGCGGCTTTCCAGCGAGCGAAAGCGACCCGCAAATCACGGTTGCCGTCCAGCGATTGCGTCACCAACTGGTTGAGGGTCGGGTCTTCAAACTGTTGCCACCAGATGCCTTCGAAACGCGAGCGGTCGAAGTTCTTCTGACCGCTGGCGCCATCGGTGGCGGTCGTGATGTTGGCCGCCTCCGTGGCAGGGGTTTTATAGTCCGGGCCGACGGCACAGGCGCTCAGGGCCAGTACCAGCAAGCTCGGCAGGAAGGCTTTCAGGCTCATTGTTGCGACTCCAGTTTCAGGGCCTTGGCCGCTTTGCGCGCTTCACCGCGCTCCACAAAGTTACGAATCAACACGTAGAACACTGGCGTCAGCAACAGACCGAAGAAGGTCACCCCAAGCATCCCGGAGAACACCGCCACACCCATGGCATGACGCATCTCGGCACCGGCACCGCTGGAGAAAACCAGTGGCACAACACCCATGATGAACGCGAAGGAGGTCATCAGGATCGGCCGCAGACGCAGACGGCAAGCTTCGAGCACCGCCGCCAGAGGGCCGAGGCCTTCCTGTTGTTTATCCTTGGCAAACTCGACGATCAGAATCGCGTTCTTACAGGCAAGCCCCACCAGTACGATCAAGCCGATCTGGGTGAAGATGTTGTTGTCGCCGCCCGAAGCAATGACACCCGTGATGGCAGACAGCAGGGTCATCGGTACGATCAGGATCACCGCCAGTGGCAAGCTCCAGCTTTCGTATTGAGCCGCGAGCACCAGGAACGCCAGCAGTACGCAGAGCGGGAACACGAACAGCGCGGTGTTGCCGGACAGAATCTGCTGGTAGGTCAGGTCGGTCCATTCGTAGGTCATGCCGTTCGGAAGTTCATCCTTGAGCAGTTTCTCGATGGCCGCTTGAGCCTGGCCGGAGCTGTAGCCTGGGGCTGCCGCACCGTTGATTTCAGCGGTGATGAAGCCGTTGTAGTGCATCACGCGGTCCGGGCCCGAGGTGTCGCTGACCTTGATGAAAGTCGCCAGCGGGATCATTTCGCCTTTGTTGTTGCGTACTTTCAGCTGACCGATCTGGTCTGGCTCGAGGCGGAACTGTTGCTCAGCCTGAACGTTGACCTGGTAGGTACGACCGAAGCGGTTGAAGTCGTTGGCATACAGCGAACCCAGGTAGATCTGCAGGGTGTCGAAGATGTCGCTGACGGCAACACCGTGGGTCTTGGCTTTTTCACGGTCGATAGCGGCATCGACCTGCGGCACGTTCACGGTGTAGCTGGTGAACAGGGCGGCCAGTTCCGGCACGTTGTGGCTTTTGGTAATGATGTTCATGGTTTCTTTGTACAGCTCGTCGTAGCCCAGGTTGCCCCGGTCTTCGATCTGCAGACGGAAACCACCGATGGTGCCCAGGCCTTGTACCGGCGGGGGCGGGAAGATCGCCATGTAGGCTTCTTCGATCCCGGCGAACTTGCCGTTCAATGCACCGGCAATCGCACCGGCGGACATGCTCGGGTCTTTACGCTCGTCGAACGGTTTGAGGGTCACGAACACGATGCCGGCGTTCGGGCTGTTGGTGAAGCCGTTGATCGACAGGCCCGGGAAGGCCACCGCACTTTCCACGCCAGGCTGTTTCAGTGCCAGGTCGGACATGCGTTTGATTACGTCTTCGGTACGGTCCAGGCTCGAGGCATCCGGCAGCTGCGCGAAGGCCACCAGGTACTGCTTGTCCTGACCAGGTACGAAACCGGTCGGGGTGTTGGCGAAACCAAAGAACGTCAGCACCATCAAGCCAGCGTACAAGAGCAGGGCGATCCCGCTGCTGCGGATAACCCGGCCTACAGTGCCGACGTAACCATGGCTAGCCTTCACAAAGAAGCGGTTGAACGGGCGGAACAACCAGCCACCGAAGATCTTGTCGAGCACCTTGGAGAAGCGGTCTTTCGGTGCGTCGTGGCCCTTGAGCAATACCGCAGCCAGTGCTGGCGACAGGGTCAGCGAGTTGAAGGCCGAGATCACGGTCGAAATCGCGATGGTCAGGGCGAACTGTTTATAGAACTGCCCAGTCAACCCGGAGATAAATGCCGCCGGGATAAACACCGCACACAGCACCAGCGCTGTCGCGATGATCGGGCCGGTCACTTCACGCATGGCGCGCTTTGTGGCTTCGACCGGGGTCAGTCCCAGTTCTATGTTTCGCTCGACGTTCTCCACCACCACGATGGCGTCGTCCACCACGATACCGATGGCCAACACCAATCCGAACAATGACAGGGCGTTCAGCGAGAAGCCGAACAAGTGCATCACCGCAAACGTACCGATCAGCGAAACCGGCACCGCCACCAACGGAATGATCGAGGCGCGCCAGGTTTGCAGGAACAGGATCACTACCAACACAACGAGGATCAGTGCTTCGAAGAGGGTGTGAACCACCGCCTCGATGGAACCGCGCACGAAGATCGTCGGGTCATAGACGATGCTGAAGTCCATGCCTTCCGGGAAGCTCTTCTTCAGTTCGGCCATCTTGTCGCGAACTTCGTTGGAGATCTGGATTGCGTTGGAGCCTGGACGCTGGAAGATCGGGATCGCCACTGCCGGCTGATTGTTCAGCAGGGAGCGCAGGGCGTATTGGCTGGAACCAAGTTCAACGCGGGCGATGTCTTTGAGGCGAGTGATTTCACCGTTATCGCCTGCGCGAATGATGATGTTCTCGAACTCTTCCTCAGAGACCAGACGCCCCTGAGTGTTAACCGACAGCTGGAAGCTGGTGGCATTTGGCGCAGGAGGTGCGCCCAGAGCACCGGCAGCGACCTGACGGTTCTGCTCACGAATGGCGTTGACCACATCGGTGGCGGTCAGGTTACGCGAAGCGGTTTTGTTTGGATCGAGCCATACCCGCAGGGAGTAATCGCCCATGCCGAACAGCTGCACATCACCAACACCACCCAGACGCGCCAGCTCATCCTTGATGTTGAGCAAGGCGTAGTTGGACAGGTAGAGCATGTCGTAGCGTTTGTCCGGCGAGGTCAAGTGGACCACCATGGTCAGGTCCGGGGAGGCCTTGTCCACGGTGATACCAATGCGCGTCACTTCTTCGGGAAGCTTCGGCTCGGTCCGGGTTACGCGGTTCTGCACCTGTACCTGCGCGTTGTCCAGGTCAGTGCCCAGCGCGAAGGTGATGGTCAGGGTGATCTTGCCGTCAGCGGTGGACTGCGAGGACATGTACAGCATGTTCTCGACGCCCGTGATGGCTTGCTCCAGAGGAGCGGCCACGGTTTCGCCGATGACTTTAGGGTTGGCACCCGGGAAGTTGGCGCGGACCACAACGGTCGGCGGAACCACTTCCGGGTATTCGCTGATCGGCAACTGGAACAGCGAAATAGCACCGGCGATCAGGATCAGCAGCGAAAGCACCGCTGCAAAGATCGGCCGTGAAATGAAGAATTGGGAAAAATTCATCGGAGTTGTCGTCCCTTAACCGCGTGGAGTCGCAGCAGCCAGTTTCACAACCGTACCCGGCGCGACCTTGGCAGGTGCTACTTGGGGCAGGTTGCTGGCTTCCAGCGCTTGTCGTTGTTGAGCCAGAGCGGCGAGGGTTTCCTTGGTGGCCATCGGGATCACTTCAGGGGTGACTGGCGAACCAGGGCGAACCCGTTGCAGGCCCTTGACGATGACGGTGTCATCTTTGTTCAGGCCGCTGCGCACGATGCGCAAGCCTTCGATTTTCGGACCCAGCTCGACCGCGCGGTACGCCGTTTTGTTGTCGGCATCCATTACCAGCACGAACTTTTTACCCAAGTCGGTACCGACTGCTTCGTCATTGATCAGCACGGCAGAGTAGGTGCCGCTGCCGACCAGTTTCAGACGTGCATAAAGGCCTGGGGTGTAAGTGCCATCGGTGTTGTCGAACACAGCGCGACCGCGAATGGTGCCGGTCTTCGGGTTGACCTGGTTGTCGACGAAGTTCATCACGCCCTGGTGCGGGTTGCCGTCTTCGTTGGACAGTCCGAGATAAACCGGGGTCGTTGCGCCGCGTTTACCCTGGCGAGCGAGCTGGGTGTATTTCAAGAACACACGCTCGTCGGCGTCGAAGTAGGCGTAAACCTTGTCGGTGGACACTACGCTGGTGAGCGCTGTGGTATCGGCGGTCACCAGGTTGCCGGCAGTGATTTCCGCACGGCTGACGCGACCGCTGATCGGCGACGTCACGCGGGTGAAGCTCAGGTTGAGTTTGGCCAGATCCAGTTGTGCCTGGAGGGCACCGACGGCCGCGCGGGCTTCCTGGGAAGCGCTGGTGCGCGAGTCGGCCAGTTCGGCGGAGATCGCGTTGCTGGTCCGCAGGCGTTCACCGCGTTGGGCTTCGTTTTCGCTACGGGTGGCGTTGGCACGGGACTGGGCGACCAGTGCTTCTAGGCGGCGGACCTCTGCCTGGAACGGACGCGGGTCAATCTGGAACAGCAAGTCGCCTTTCTTGACCAATGCGCCTTCAGTGAAGGTTACTTCATCGATCTGACCGGAGACCCGTGGACGAATTTCTACAGTTTCTGGCGCTTCGAGGCGCCCGGTGAATTCGTCCCACTCGTTGACGGGTTGCTCCAGCACTTTGGCCACGCTGACTTTCGCCGCTGGCATGCTGGCGGCAGTCTGAGGAGCCTTGCCGCAAGCGCTCATCACCACCACGGCCAATAAGGCCAACGGGAAGCGCAAATGTTTGAATGACTGTTCCATGGATGCATCCGCCAATGTATTGAGAATGGACGGATGATGCTCGGAGGGGCTGTATCGCACGAATCGAATGAGGCAAAGGTAACTATCATTCGGAATGATATAAGACCGAGGCAAGCCCTCTAGCATGCACCTTTCGTTAGGGCGCTATCAATCTTGCGGATGACAATTCTATGTTGCGAGGAATGCAAAGGTCGGACTGAATGGAAGTCTTGTCAATGGTTCAAACAAAGAGACGGCCATCATGGCCGTCTCGATTAGCGTCTTGCGAAACTAAGTTCAGTTGATCCCTTTAGGGTTCGGACCGAAACGGTTGTCGCCAGGCTGGCTGTCTTGAGCCAGGAAGACAATGTTCACGATAGGCAGCAAGATCCACCAGCCGCTGCGGTTAGTGTCGTGCATCCGGCGAATGGCCGCAGCGATACTAGGCAGGAACACCGCCAGGCTGTAGAAATTTGAAATGATCCCTTTGGCACCCAGTACGGCGTCAATAACGCCGAGGACTATGGCGACCCCGAGGTTGATCAGAATAAACATCCAGTATTCGCGGCGGCTGGCGCGGCCGGTGAATACAGCATATTTCTTGAGCACCTCAAGGTACGGGTTGCCGGTTTCTGGTACAGCGTTTGACGTTGTACGTGTTGGCTGGAACACCTGTGGTGCGCCGCATTGCGGGCAGGCGACAGCCAGGCTGCTGATTTCCTTGGCACAACCACGACAAAAAACCATGCTCATATTTTTTCCCTAAAATTAGTCTAACGACAGTCCAACGAAAACAAGCGTCGCAATAGCTGACATAACAACCCCAGCGATCGCTAGGCTATTTCCTGGTTTTTTTGATTGATGCTGATGATGCCGCAAATGAGACCGGCGACAGAAAAGAGGCCCAGGCCGAAGAGGGTATCTCTGTCCCATTCGGAGTCATCAAACAGAGAAAGTATGCTGATGATGCCCAATATCAACGAGGTGATGGCCAGCCACGGCGCACTGACGCCATTCGTTGCAGCAAGTGCAACGTGTTGGCTCGCTCCGCACTGGGGGCAAGTCGGGGCTGTCTCGTGAAGTTCCTTGGCGCATGCGCGACAAAATACCATTGTCATCGTTTTCCTTAACGTCTAGTGCTGAATGCCCGCCTCGCTATCGGCCGAATCCGGGCTGACTTTAGAATAATTTCCCCCAGGGCGGATGAGTGCCATTGAAACCTGGCCCTTACGAATGATTGCATGCGCGTAATGGGCCACCTTGGCCAATAAGCATTTATAGGCGAGGGAGGGATGCAGCCAGAACCCGATATACCTATAAAATGTTCCGCTGTTGACCTTGCCCGGCATACTCTGGCGCGCAGATTGCTTGCGGATAAGTACGCGCGATCCGATCCCGCTCGATGTATTCCGTGGCTGTACGTTAGCGTTTGGCGCGGTGCGTATAGAGTCACGGACCTGTTTGATCATCGATAGAGTAATACGAACTTTAAATGAGCAATTCTACGGCTACAACTAACGACAACTGGCACCCGGTCATTGCGCTGGCGCTGGCTGCGTTTGTGTTCAATACCACCGAGTTTGTGCCGGTCGGTCTGTTGAGTTCGATCGGCAGCAGCTTCGACATGTCGACGGCTCAGGTCGGCCTGATGTTGACCATCTATGCGTGGGTGGTGTCCCTGACGTCGCTTCCCGTCATGTTGCTAACGCGTAACATCGAGCGGCGCAAGCTGTTGATCGTTCTGTTTGGGATGTTCATTGCCAGTCACGTTCTGTCGAGTCTGGCTACAAGCTTCGGTGTCCTGTTGCTGAGCCGGGTCGGCGTGGCGCTGTCGCATGCACTGTTCTGGTCCATCACCGCGTCTTTGGCCGTGCGCCTTGCGCCACCGGGTAAGCAGGTCCAGGCGTTGGGCTTGCTGGCAACCGGTACTTCCCTGGCGATGGTGCTGGGGATTCCCCTCGGCCGGTTGTTGGGCGAGGCCATGGGCTGGCGCACCACCTTTATCGTGATCGCTGTGTTGGCGGCAACGCTGGTGTTCTGGCTGGCCAGGGTCCTGCCGTTGTTACCCAGTCAGAACTCGGGCTCTCTCAGAAGCCTGCCCCTGTTGTTCAAGCGACCGGCACTGGTGGCAATCTATGTGCTGACGGCGTTGGTGGTGACCGCACAGTTCACGGCCTACAGCTACATCGAGCCCTTCGTTCAGGTGGTGGCCGGCTTGAGTGGCGATGTGGTGACCTTCATTCTTTTATTGTTCGGTGGCTCCGGTATTTTCGGGTCGCTGTTCTTCAGTTGGCTGCACCGCTATAGCCCGCAGCGCTTTCTGATCGTGAGCGTGGTGTTGCTCACATTGTGCCTGACGTTGCTGTTGCCATTGAGCGGCAAGGTCTCGTATCTGGGGACGCTGAGTCTGTTCTGGGGAATGGCGATCATGGGTTTTGGACTGGCGTTGCAGTCGAAGGTCCTGGTGCTGGCTCCGGACGCTACCGATGTGGCGATGGCGCTGTTTTCGGGGATCTACAACGTGGGCATTGGCGCCGGGGCACTGCTGGGAAGTTGGGTGGGCGGGCAGTTCGGGTTTGCCTACATCGGGGTCGTTGGCGGCATGCTGGCGGCGTTGGCGTTGTTGTTCTACTGCCTGGCAATCTATCGCTTCACTCAGCCTGGGGCTTCGGCTTGATCTATTGGGTTACGACGTTTTAACGACCTGCTTCGTCGCCAGATGCTCGCAGCTATCGCTTATTGCCTCAGGCGCGAGCCGCAATGGGCATACCTCGGATCTGTCGAGTTCTAAAGTTTTGGTCGCTTATTTTTCCAGGTCAGGGAACACCAGCGTTGTTGCCGGTCTGATCCAGCGTTCGCAGAGCGGCGATCTGTTCGAGATCCGCCCCGCGACCGCCTATCCCGATGACTATCTTGAAACAGTTGAGCAAGCAAGACGTGAAACAGCTGCTGGATTCGAACCGGCCTTAGACCAAGTCATCCCGTATGTTGAGCGCCACGACGTACTGTTTCTCGGTTTCCCGATCTGGGGGCAGACCGCTCCTCCAGTGATAAGGACGTTCTTGTCGGCACATAACTTGTCCGGAAAAAGGGTCGCGCCTTTTATCACTCATGGTGGCTACGGACTGGGTGACAGCCTGGACGTGCTGGTGCTTCACGCGCCCGGCGCTCACGTTGTGGAAGGTTTCGTGATGGAAGGGGAGCAGGAAAAGAAAACAATGGAGAAGGTGCATGGGTGGCTAGACAGATTTGCATCGCCAAGCCATGAAATCGGAATTTGAATCGCCGCGATTTCGAGCCTGGCTTGCCAGGCTTTCAAATCTGCACAATTAAGATAGAACCGATCAAAGACTATCCGGGTCGCCAAAGAACATCTGAATCCGCGACCGCAACCAGCGCTCGCCCGGATCATTATCCTGCGACCCGCGCCACGCCATGTGCAGTTCAAACGTGCGCACTGGCAACGGTGGATCTTCAGCCCGCACACCGCCGGCTGCGGTCAATGCTTCTGCGGTGTAGTCAGGCACGGTGGCGATAATATCAGTGCCGCTGATGAGTGTACTCAGCCCGTTGAACTGCGGCACGGCGAGTACCACATGGCGTTTGCGCCCGAGCTTTTCGAGTTCTTCATCTATAAAGCCGCTCAGGTCACCGGCGAATGACACCAGCGCATGAGGTCGCGCGCAGAAGTCGTCCAGGCTCAGCGGCCCGGGCACGGTATCGGCGCGCAACAACTTCGGCATACTGCGACGCAGTACTTTGCGCTTGGCGTTGGCCGGCAGATCGGCGGTGTAGCTGACGCCGATTGAGATTTCGCCTGAGGCCAGCAGGGCCGGCATCAGGATGTAGTTGGCCCGACGCACCACCAGCACGATGCCCGGTGATTCGGCGCGCAGGCGTTTGAGCAACATGGGCAGCAAAGCGAATTCGACATCGTCCGATAGGCCAATACGAAACACCGCAGTGCTGGTGGCTGGATCGAATTCCGCCGCACGACTGACCGCTGTGGAAATCGAATCCAGCGCCGGGGAGAGCAGGGCGAAGATTTCCACCGCTCGGGCAGAAGGTTCCATGCTGCGGCCGGTGCGCACGAACAGAGGATCATCGAACAGCCCGCGCAGGCGCGAGAGCGCCGCACTGATGGCGGGCTGGCCGAGGAACAGCTTTTCCGCCGCGCGGGTCACGCTGCGTTCATGCATCAATGTTTCGAATACGATCAACAGGTTCAGGTCGACACGACGCAGGTCATTACGATTCATCTGGAGTCCTGGCAGAGTCAGCAAGCTTGACGTGAGCGGCCATATGAGAACAATGGCCGGCATGAATCTTACGGGCAAAGGCTGCTACTCTGCACCGTGTAATTCACTTTTTACTTAAATGGCTGCTTCGGTTTTTTACGGCATTTGGTGATGTCGCCGTCGCTGCGGAATCAATGACAGGCATGTCGACTATTAATAGCCACTGATGGTCTTGGGTAGAAAGCCCAGATAGAGTTCATGGCATTAGAGGTTACTTTGACGAGGTTTGCGATGTCCCGCACGATCCGTTTTCACAAGTTTGGTCCAGCCGAGGTGCTCAAATGCGAAGAGCATGCGGCCGCTCTCCCTGCACCAGGTGAAGTGCAGGTGCGCGTCGAAGCAATCGGCATCAGCTGGTACGACATTCTCTGGCGCCAAAACCTGGCCTCATCCCACGCTCGTCTGCCTTCAGGCCTTGGCCATGAAATGTCCGGCGTAGTGACGGCGGTTGGCGACGGTGTCGATGATTTGGCTGTGGGTGACAAGGTCGCCAGCTTCCCGGCCGAGAGCCCTAACGATTATCCAGTCTACGGCGAACAGATCGTTCTGCCGCGCTCGGCACTGACCCGTTACCCGGACGTGCTCAGCCCGATCGAAGCCAGCGTGCATTACACGCCGCTGCTGATTGCCTATTTTGCCTATGTCGATCTGGCGCGGGTCAAACCGGGGCAGTTCGTCTTGGTGACCGACGCCAGCCACTGCGCAGGACCGTCCTTTGTACAGCTGGGCAAAGCCCTGGGTGTGCGAGTGATCGCGGCGACCAAAACTGCAGAAGAACGCGAATACCTGCTGTCCCTCGGCGCCGAGAAAGTCATCGTCACCGAAGAGCAGGATCTGCTGATGCAGATCAACAAAATCACCGATAACCGTGGCGTCGACGTTGTGTTCGATGGTCTCGGCGGGCCGCAGATGTCGTTGCTCGGTGATGTGCTGGCGCCTCGCGGTAGCCTGGTGCTCTATGGTCTGCAAGGTGGCAATCAAACGCCATTCCCGGCCTGTGCAGCGTTCCAGAAAAACATTCAGTTCTTTGTGCACTGTATCGGTAACTTCACCGGCAAGCCGGAGCTGGGCATCATTCAGGATCAGGTGGCGTTGCAACGAGCGTTGCGCGACATCAACCAGTTGACCGCCGACCGCGTGCTGCTGCCACTCAAGACTCGGGTCTTCCCGTTTGCCGAGTTTGTCGAAGCGCACCGCTACATGGACGAATGCCCATGTCGCGAACGGGTCGCCCTTCAGGTCGAGCCTGTGTAAACCCCTCTACAAGAGTCCGTGAACCCACGGACTCTTGTGCGTTAGCCCTCTCTCCTGTTTTCTCCCATGCCCTCCGCGCGCGTTGCGCGGGCGGCATCGCCGTTCCTGATCGCACAGTTGAACGTTTCAGCAACTGAACCGGTTTTTGCTTGCGATCTGTATCTTCTAATCATCATATAAGCCCTGATAATTGAATGATTGCTTTCATCTCAAGGAAAGAGTCATGAGTGCGCTTTCGGCTGATAATTTCCGGCAGCTATTCGCAATAGAGCGTGGGTTAGTCAGGCTTCGTCTAGTTACCAAAAATAGATCAGTGTCTTCTTTCTTTATTTTCTGTACTCAATGTCTGTGGGACGCTGTCGGAAGTTTCCTAGGAAGTCGCGTAAAACCTAAAGAACCTTGCCCTGCCTGGCTTTGCGAGGAGGTGGCTGTCGCCTGTGCATAGGCCGAGTACAAACATTTCAAATAATTACCCAAAACTTAAGTGCTAGCATTTCATGACGGGATCCAGCACTTCATCACCGAGAATCGGTCGCGCAGTGTCTATCACCGCTTGCGTGGCATTGAACTTCCGAATACCAGGTAAAACACTGATGACGACAATCCATGATCAGGCAATGAACTATGTTTATCAGCAAGTACTACAACGGCTGCTGAGTTTTTTCTCTCGGGCCGAACGCACTGCATTGCAGCTTATGATTCAGCGTCTGGTGGTGGCGGCCGGCGGTATGGAGCGAGTCGGCGACTTCAAAGTGATGTCGATTCAGACCGGAACGCTGGACAGTTGCTACACCCTGGCGCTGCTACGTGCCGCTCAACTGAGTATCGCCAGCCGTGCACCGGCAACCTTCCAGTTGCGCGTCGCCACCTTGCGCTTGAGCGGGACCGGTTCGACAGCGCTGGACAACATCCATCGTAGCAACGCGGCATTGTTCCTCTACGATGATCCGCGGGTCGAACTGTTGATGGTGGATGACCGCGAAGTTCTGCCATTCGACCATCTGGCACCGATCTCCGAGGCCGGGCGAGAGTCGAATCGGCTCAATTTATTGATGGTCGGCCATCGCCGGAGCTGGAACGACCCGCTTGATCTATGGGATGACGGGTATCTGACAACGGCCGAGTTTTACGGGCAGATCGCACGGTGGAACGGCGGAGTCGATGTGTTGATCAACAGCGAAAGCCCCCGCCAACAGAAGCAGTTTCTCGACGGATTGAAGCGTGCCGCACAAAAGGCGAGTCTCGGCACCTCGAACTACAGCGTCACGGGGTTTGAGATTCTGTTTACTGTGCTCGATGACTTGGGCAGCGACTATTACCGTGAGTTCTACGCTGGCCATAGGCACGCGACTTGGCGCCCGGCTGGCCTATTCGAAGCCTGCCGCCGCACGACAAGCCTCGACATTCACGACATGGTCGTCGGCAAACTGGATGAACGCTGGCCTTTGCTCACAGAGTTTCTGGGCGTGCAGCCCGACGAAATGGCGGCGCACCTGAGCGATAACGAATACGTCAACCCGCTGATTGCCGCGCACTTGCATGGATTGCAGGCAAGCTTTGTGGCGGGTCACAGCTACGAAGCCGGATTAGCCGAATACTTGCAGCGAGCCTTGGTGATGATGCGCCGCAAGCTGGTACCTGAACGTATTTGCGAACTGGCGCTGGAGTCGTTCGGTAATCTGGCAACCATGGCCGAACAGCGCATGCTGGCGGCGGTCGAGGCACAGAAAACCCTCGGGCTGACCGAAGCCCAGCTGATATGCCTGCTCTTTGCGCCCTTTGTCGATCAAGGTGCCGGGCTGGAGCGCTTTCTGCGCAACTGCCACCCCGGCATGCTCGTGGCCATGCCGGACTTGCACAAGGCGATGCAGGGGTATCAGGCGCCAGAACAGGTCGTGCAATGGATGATCGATGTCAGTGGGCTGCCGGTTAGCCTGATTGGCACGCTTTACAGCATGAGGCCGGTGGCAGTCGAGGATGGCGGCGACGCTGACAGGCTGTCGGGCGAGGCAGGCATGTCAGTCGATGATCCGCAGAGCGATGGTGCCGCAATGATTGGCGAACGGTCAGCGGGGCATTGACGGTGCAACAGCAGCCGTCTTCTACCGCCAGTTGCGTTCTCCACTTGCTTGGCAATGCGCAAGGCCAACACCCATGAAAGGGCCCAGAGAAACAGACTTTGCTTACCAGGCGGTTTACCGCTACCTGACTCACCTTATCAACGGGCCGGACTGTGCCACGCAAATTCGCCTGCCATCATTACGGCAGTTGGCGGTGCGTCTGAACGTGTCGATCTCGACCATTCAGTACGCGTATTCATTGCTGGAGAAGGAAGGGCGGGTCTACTCGGTAGCCAAGTCAGGCTATTACTCATTGCCGGTGGCTTCGATGGGGCCGATGACCAGCGGCAATGATTTGCTTGAAACTGTCTATGCGTACGCAAGGCGTCCCGAAATGCTGGTGTTGAGCGCGGATGAGCCCGCCCTGTTGCAGCCGTTGGACAGTCCGTTGTTGATGCTGGAGCGAGAACTATTGCGCCAGTATCCACGCCAGCCGCCATTGGCTGGGCAACCCTGTGGCGAACTGGAACTGCGCACGGCACTCGCGGCGCGCTATACCTCGTCGCCGGCGCGTTGCTGGCATGCGGATGAGGTTTACATCGGTGCCGATCTGCGCGGGGTACTGGAAGTGCTAATCGCCGTGCTGTGCCTCAAGGGCGCCACGGTATTGGTCGAGTCGCCATGCGACTGGGTCATTCTGCGTTTGTTCGAGGCGGCGGATGTGCGGGTGATCGAGTGGCCGTTGCAAGCCAGTGGCGCATTGGATCTGGAGCAACTCAGGGGCGCGCTGGAGACTGAGCCGGTGCGGCTGGTGCTGCTTTCGTCAGGACTGAGCATGCCGCGAGGCAGTCAGGTGCCGCACGGTAACAGGCAGTCGATCGCGCAACTGTTGGCGCGGCATGACAGCTGGGTGCTGGAAAACGACTGTTACGGTGACCTTGGTTTCGAACCCGACGGCCCCAGGTTTCGCGACCTTCTGGATCCTGATCGACTGATCGTGTTTTCCACCTTCGAGAAAATCATCGGGCCGGAAGCCCCTTACGGTTATCTGCTCTCACGGCAATTGGGTGAGGAACTGCAGCGGCATTTTTTGCTGCGCTCTTTTCGTCTGTCGCCGATCCGCCAGAAAGCCATCGCACGTCTGTACAGTAATGGACGTATCGACCAGCATCTTCAGGTACTGCGGCGCTTGCTCAAGGATCGCCAGGTGCAGATGATCCAGTTATTGCACGAGCGTCTGGGCGACGCCTTGCTGCCCGTCGAGCCGCAGGGCGGTGCGACGATTTGGGTGCGGTCGTTGCGCCGGGTCGATGTGCGGCGGGTGTTCCAGCGCTTGCTCAAACAGCAGGTAGTGATTGCACCGGGCGAGCTGTTCAGCCTGCAAGGTCTGCACGGGCAACACCTGCGCCTGAGCCATACGTTCAGCGGCGACCATGACCTGGCTGCCGCCATGGGATTGCTGGGGGATGCCTTGCGTCTGGAATCGATCGATTGAGCAAGGTTAAAAAACGTCGTCGACAGCTCGGATAGTTACCATCGCGTTGCGGTCAAACTGCCAGTAAACTGCGTCCCTATTCCTGAACCACTCTATTCCAGAGGTTTTGCATGACACTCAGTCCTTTTGCGGGCAAACCGGCACCGGCAGAATTGTTGGTCGACATCCCGCGACTGGTTACGGCCTATTACACCGGCCAGCCTGATGCCGCCATCTCTACCCAGCGCGTCGCTTTCGGCACGTCCGGCCACCGAGGCAGCTCGTTCGACTTGAGTTTCAACGAATGGCACGTTCTGGCTATTAGCCAGGCCATCTGCCTGTACCGTGAGGCCCAGGGTATTGATGGTCCGCTGTTCGTCGGCATCGACACCCATGCGCTGTCGACCCCGGCGGGTGCCAGCGCGCTTGAAGTGCTGGCGGCCAATGGCGTCACCGTGATGATCGCCGAAGGTGACGAGTACACACCGACCCCGGCCATTTCCCATGCGATTCTTTGCTACAACCGCGGCCGTACCTCGGGCCTGGCAGACGGCGTCGTCATTACGCCGTCCCACAACCCGCCACAAAGCGGCGGCTACAAATACAACCCTACCAACGGTGGTCCGGCCGACACCCACATCACCAAGTGGATCGAAGCCAAGGCCAACGAGCTGCTCGGCAACAAACTGGCCGGCGTCAAGCGCATCAGCTACGAGCAAGCGCTGAAGGCCAGCACCACCCATCGTCATGACTACCTCAACACCTATGTCGCCGACCTGATCAACGTGATCGATTTCGACGCCATTCGTGACGCCAAGCTGCATCTGGGTGTCGATCCATTGGGCGGAGCAGGGGTGCGCTACTGGTCGGCGATTGCCGAGCATTACCGTCTGGACCTGGAAGTGGTCAACACTCAGGTCGATCCAACGTTCCGCTTCATGACCGTCGATTGGGACGGGCAGATCCGCATGGACCCATCGTCTACTCATGCCATGCAAGGCCTGATCGGTCTGAAAGATCGCTTCGACGTGGCATTTGGCTGCGACCCGGATCACGACCGCCACGGCATCGTGACCCCGTCCGGCGGACTGCTCGCGCCGAATAACTATTTGGCCGTGTCCATCGACTACCTGTTCCAGAACCGTCCGCAATGGCGTGCCGATGCTGCCGTGGGTAAAACCGTGGTCAGCAGCGGTCTGATTGATCGCGTGGCCAAGCGTCTGGGTCGTCGGCTGTACGAAGTGCCAGTTGGTTTCAAATGGTTTGCTGATGGTCTGTTTGACGGCTCCCTGGGCTTCGGCGGCGAAGAAAGCGCCGGTGCTTCGTTCCTGCGCAAGGATGGCGGTGTCTGGAGCACCGACAAGGACGGCCTGATTCCGGCCCTGTTGGCGGCAGAAATGACCGCTCGCACCGGTCGCGACCCAAGCCAGGCTTATCGCGCCCTGACCGATGAACTGGGCGAACCGTTCTCGGTACGGGTCGATGCCAAGGCCAACCCTGAGCAGAAAGCGCTGCTGAGCAAGCTCTCGCCGGATCAAGTTACCTCGACCCAACTGGCCGGCGAAGCGATCCAGAGCATCCTCAGCCATGCGCCGGGTAACGATCAGGCCATTGGTGGCTTGAAAGTCATGACCGAGAACGGCTGGTTTGCAGCGCGTCCGTCGGGCACCGAAGACATCTACAAGATCTACGCGGAAAGCTTTGTCAGCGACGAACACCTCAAGCAGTTGGTGGCTGAGGCTCAGACTCTGGTGGATGGCGCTATTTCGGCGAAGTGATTGAGGGCCCTGTGGCGAGGGGGCTTGCCCCCGTTGGGTTGCGAAGCGACCCCTATCAGGTGGTTGCGGTGTTTCAGGCTGACCGCATTTAGCATTTTTGCGACTGGTGCGCAGCCGAACGGGGGCAAGCCCCCTTGCCACAATTGGACACACACATAGAAAAAGGGCGACCATCAGGTCGCCCATTTTTTTGCCTGGTATTTAGCCAATCAAGCCAGATCCACCAACACGATTTCACTGTCCTCAATCGCCGTCACCCGCAATACCTGCTCATCGGCAACCGCTACACCGTCTCGAGCTTGTGCACGCAAGCCATTGACTTCAATCACGCCTGTCGCTGGAACCAGATAAGCACGACGTCCGCTATCCAGGCGATATTCCGCCGATTCCCCGGCCTTCAGATTCGCTGCCACCAGCCGTGCATCGGCACGAATCCGCAGGCTTTGATCGTCGCCAGCCTTGCCGCTGGCCAAGGTCACGAAACCTTCACGTTGACCTTTCGGGAACGGCTTGGCGCCCCACGACGGCGCTGAACCGGCCTCGTTGGGGATGATCCAGATCTGGAAGATCCGGGTTTCGGTGGATTCCAGGTTGTACTCGCTATGGGCGATCCCGGTACCGGCGCTCATGACTTGAACGTCACCCGCTTCGGTACGGCCCTTGTTGCCCAGGTTGTCCTGGTGGGTAATCGCACCTTCACGCACATAGGTGATGATTTCCATGTCGCGGTGCGGGTGCTGTGGAAAGCCTGTGCCCGCGGCGATCACGTCATCGTTCCAGACCCGCAGGTTGCCCCAGTTCATGCGTTTCGGGTCGTGGTACTCGGCGAACGAAAAGTGGTGATGGGCATCCAGCCAGCCATGGTGGGCGCCGCCCAAGGTGTTGAAAGGTCTGAGTTCAAGCATGATCGTCTCCTGGAAAGGTTCGTCATGGGGCGGTACGCCTGGGCCACGAAACAAGAACCGGTGGTTGATGGCGTGCATCATCTATCAAGCGATAATCGATAAAAAGCGTAAAAAGTGCCTCAAAACAATCTAATAAGTTGATGTTTGACAACCTCGAAATATTCTCATGCAGCCTTCACTTCATCGTATAAGCCAATGAGCTGTAAGCATTTCACTAGAACTCAACGGCAAATGCAGACACCATAGCCCTCAACAGCCTCACACCCTGGAGTCCGTCCGCGTGCCGCAACACACCCCTGATCTTCCCCCCGAACTTCGTCCCTTGGCCGAGATGCCCTTGCTCAAGCGCCTGGCTGCCCGGTTTTTCGGTCATGGCTTGACTCGATTGCGCGCGCAACACCGCGCGTCCTGGCTGCACGGGCAAGCTGATGGTTTTCGCAGCGGTCACAGCGCCGGGGTCGATTACGGGTTCAACGAAGGCAAGCTCGAAGGGCTGGAACAAGGCCGGCAGGTGTTGCTGATCCGCGATTCGCGCTCCACCGAACACCGGCCGCCGAATGTCGATGACAACTTGTTCGATGACTGGCGCCTGCCATTGAGCGCCGAGATCAAGAAGCGCATGAAGGCCGACGTCGCGCGACTGCTGCCGGCGCATGCCCAGCCCAGCGCGGCGCAGTGGAAAATGATCTTCAGCGATACACCCTCGACCTCGGTGATTGCCGGGGCGGGCGCGGGCAAGTCGACGACGCTGGTATTGCGCATTTTGTTGCTGACTCACTATCTTGGGTTTGAGCTCGGCTCGATGACCGTGGTGACCTTCACCCGTGAATCGCGCAAAGACTTCATTAATAAGCTGATTGAACTGTTTGCGCTATGGGGTCGGGCGCTCAGCCTTAAAGAAGCTCGAGACCTGGTGCGCACCTTCCACTCGCGGATTCTGCCGATGGTCCGCAGTTTGCCGGGGTTCGAACGCCTGCAAGCCTTCGAAAACCTCAGTAATCGCCCGCAAAATGGCGATGAGGAGGTCGACAGCAATCCGTTCGACCTGCGAATCAACGATGCTCAACGCCAGCAGCTCAATGCCTGCTATCACGGCCTGTTTACTTCTAATGAGCGTTTCCGTGAACTGATCCAGCCATTGTCCCGCCACGCCTTGCAACTCAAGGAGCTGGAGCGCGATCACCCGGATGTGCAGAAGCGCATGGCGGTGACCGAACTGGCGTCCAGGCGCGATGAAGAACTCTGTGATGCGATTGAAGACCTGTGGTTTCGCTCCGGTGCCTGGCCGATCAAGGGCATTGAGCCCAATCGTCAGGCCTTCGATATCAACGGCTCGACGTTCCATTGTCATGGCTATATTCCGACATTGGACGCCTGGGTGGTGCTCGGTTTTGATCCTCGGGAAAACCCTCAGATCAGCCGCCCGAATGCCAAGCTGACGGTCCGCGCCGAGTGGGCAGTCAAGCGCACCCTGTTTCAAGCTTTCTGTCGTAAGCCATTGATATGGATAGATAGCTATGACTCTTCAAAACGTGTTTTGGCTTCGATTGCCGGTGACGCGAGCGCCGGGCCGGGCTTCGACTACAAAGTTAAGGGTGAACTGGCTTCCGGGCCGCTACTGGACTGTTTTGTTGCCGCCGCCGGGTTTATCGAGAACCTGGGCCTGGACGTTCCGGACGCCGTGGGCCGGATGAGTTTCGGCAAGGACGACCCCGACCGGTTTTTCTTCGAGGCCCTGAGTCTGTTCTGGCGGGCACTGGAAGACCATTTGCTTGATCAAAAGCCGCCAGTGATGACCTACAACCGGATGTTTGCCTTGTTCAGCGAGCACTCACCGGAAAACCTCAAGTTGTTGAGCGATGAGCTGCTCAGGCCGCTCTCGCATTTGATGATCGACGAATTTCAAGACGTATCGCCGCAGATTGTTTCGTGGATTCGTGCGAGCCTGGCCGAGATCCGCAGCCGCGGCCCAGCCATGCACGTGGGGCGCGGCGCGCAGCGTTCGTCGCTACTTTGTGTGGGTGACGATTGGCAGTCCATCTATGGCTGGCGCGGCAGTTCGCCGACGTATTTCATGGAGTTCAACAAGGAATTCCCATCGCCGAGCACGACTCGGGTGATGCTCAGCGACAACTACCGCAGCCATCAGCACATCATTGATGCCGCCGAACACATCGTGCGCGCCGCACCGGCCATCCCTGGCAAGAAGGCCAAGGCCAGTGGCGAGCCCAAGGCCTTGCAGCCGGTCAACGTGCGGATCGCGACGATCAGGGCGATGGCGCAGCGGTTGATGGAGCACTACAAACGCGGCGATTCAATCTTGATGCTTTATCGAAAAAGCAGCGATAAGTCATTGATAGAAGAACATATTCAGTCTGTTGTTAATGTAGATTCTAGCTTGCCGTACGAATCCCGCCGCCTTAAGCAACTGACCTATCACAGCGCCAAAGGGCTACAGGCAGACGCGGTGTTTTTGCTGGGTGACTGCCAGCATCTAACCAGTTCACCTTACAAGAACCAGGTTTATCGCATGGCCGGGCTTGGCAAGGTTGGGGACAGCGAACCGTATGACAGTGCCCAGAAAGACGAAATCCTGCGACTGGCCTATGTCGGCATTACCCGGGCGGTGAGTCATTGCTACTGGTATGTCGATGGCCAGGAAGGCCAGGCAGTCAATATGCCCAGGGCGTCGGACAAGATCGGCAAGGGCAAGGCGTTCTTCGCGGATCACCGACAAACCACCAAGTCCGCCTAAACCCCGAACCCACATTGGATTTCAGTGTGTCGGGATAATGTACGCACCCACAAAAAAGCCCACATCATGTGGGCTTTTTGTCGGCTGTTAAATGCTCAGGCATAACTTCTGAGCGCCATCGGCGGAATAAAAGCCTCAAGCTCGTCCTCCACCGCTTCGATTATTCGTTCTACATCCGCAGCATTCATCACAGTCGCGCAAGGAATGCCGGCAATGGCGATCATGGTCTCGCCACTGGCACGGTCAAAAAGACGGGCAATCATGCTGCCCGGTGCGTCCATGCTCGCCTCGAAACCCATGGGATGAAAATGCCAGCGCATCAGCTGGCAGGCGTTGGGAAAGGTGACTTTGCTGAATGACCCTTTGTTCATGTGTTGCCCGCCTTAGTCATCGAGCGCTTCCTTTAGCTCATGTTAGGGGGAAGAGCCGTCAATGGCTCAACCGGTGAATGCATTTAAAAGTAGCATCCAGATGTGAAAACCATGTGGATTTTTTCAGTCTGTTTGGCGATTGGTACCGTTTTTTTGATATGGGTCACGCGCCGGTCATTCATCGACAAAAGGCCATCATTGATTGGCCATTGAAGCCGAGGCCGAAGTTCGGCAAGCTCGATTTTTTCGCCGAGCGCTTTATGCACGCCGATGATGATGGTCCGCTGCAAACCCAGGCCACGGGCGAAACGGTCATGCGCTACCACCTGTGCTGGAAATACCGGGACCTGAATGGCGTCATGGCCCTGCATCACCCGGATATTCAGTACAGCGACTTTTTCCAGAACCGCGTGATGAGGCTGGACGAGCTGCGCGAGTACGTGCGCGACAGCATGCCGCGCAATCCCGATGAAGCGCTCGAGCACTCGGATCGCATTCGGCTGGACGGGAATACGGCGTTCATTCAGTACCAGATGACCCTGCGCGGCAGCGACGGGCTGGTGTCGTTTCGTTCCAGCGAAGCCATCACCGTGCGCGACGGGCTGATCTGGCGCGTCAACGAGTACGCCTCTCTGGTGCGCGAACAACCTTCCAGTAAAACCAGCAGCAACCTACGCCCGGCGGCCAGTCGGCTCGGCTTGTCGCCGCGACAGCTGAGTTTCATGGCCGAAGACCTGCAGCAGTACTTCGAGCGCCAGCAACCTTATCTGGACCCCGAGCTCGATTTGCAGCGGGTGGCAAAGGAGTGCGGTTACAGCCGCAATCAGATTTCCTACCTGCTGAACCAGGTGCTCGGGCAAAGCTTCTATCGCTACGTCAATCAGGCGCGTTTGCAGCATCTTTTGGCTGCATTGGATAAGGCCACACCACCGTTGCGAGTCGATGAACTGGCATTCGCCGCCGGTTTCAACTCACTGTCGGCGTTTTACAGTTGTTTTCGCCAGCACACCGGCCAGTCGCCCAAGGCCTACGTCAAACAAATTTCTTTGCGTGCACGCGCGCAAGACAGTCGCTGAGGTCACGCTCTAGGATCGACGCCATCGAAGTTTGAGTGGTGGAGTCTTGTTATGCCGGCGTGGCGCACGATCAGTTTATGGATGGATCAACTCGACGAGCCGTTGCTGGCACGTCCGGCCCTGGAACGGGACCTGGACGTCGACGTGGCCATCATTGGCGCTGGCTACACCGGGCTCTGGACCGCTTATTACCTCAAGCGCCTGGCCCCAGGACTTGAGATCGCCATCGTCGAAGCGCAAACCGCCGGGTTTGGTGCGTCGGGCCGCAATGGTGGCTGGCTGATGGGCAACCTGCTGGGCGAGGACCGTTTGCTCGCCGGTCTGCCGGCCGAACAGCGTCGTGCCTCGTTTGATCTGTTGCACGGCATTCCCGATGAAGTAGAGATCGTCCTCGAACGCGAAGGCATCGACTGCGATTACCGCAAGGGCGGCGTGCTGTATTGCGCGGCCCGCTATCCCGAGCAGGAAGCCAGCTTGCGCAGTTATCTGGACAAACTCTACCGCCAGGGTCTGACCGAAAACGATTACCGCTGGCTCAACCCTGAGCAATTGGCGCAACAGATCAGGGTTGCCAAGCCTTATGGCGGTATCTATGCACCGCACGTAGCGACCATCAATCCGGCAAAGTTGGTCCGAGGCCTGGCGCGGACAGTGGAGCGCATGGGCGTCAAGATTTACGAGAGCAGCCCGGTCACCCACTGGCAGTCCGGCAGCCTGCGTACGGCGAAAGCCCAGGTTCGCAGTCGTTGGATCGTGCCGGCAGTTGAAGGCTATTCGGTGACGATGCCGCCCTTGGGCCGCTATCAGTTGCCCGTACAGAGCCTGCTGGTAGCCACCGAACCGCTGTCCGCCGCCACCTGGGATGAAATCGGTCTTAGCCAGGGCCAGGCCTTTAGTGAAGCCAGCCGTCAGGTCACCTATGGTCAGCGCACTGTCGACAATCGTCTGGTGTTCGGTGCGCGGGGTGGCTACCAATTTGCCGGCAAATTGCGCCATGACTTCGACCTGACCACCAGCGAAGTGGAGCTGCGGCGTTATCTGTTCGGCGAACTGTTCCCGCAGTTGAAGAACGTGCGCATCACCCACGCCTGGGGCGGCAACCTGGGCATGTCCCGTCACTTCAAACCGCACATGCTCTGCGATCGGGCCAATGGCATTGCCTTGTCCGGCGGTTATGGCGGGGAGGGTGTCGGTGCCAGCAATCTGGGCGGACGAACCCTGGCCGATCTGATTCTGGAGCGCGATACCGATCTGGTGCGCCAGCCTTGGGTCATCCCCCAAGGCGGCCTCAATGCGTTAAGAGCCTGGGAGCCGGAACCCTGCCGTTGGCTCGGCTACAACGCGATCATCCGCAGCTTCGTCCACGAAGACCAGACCCTTGCCAACCCGGCCACTGCCCCCTGGCGGCGCAAGCTCGCCAGCGGTGTGGCGGGGTTCATGGAAGGTTTCATGCACTAAAAAAGCGTTCTCTATATCGACAGGTACTCCCATGAGCATCACGCAATTCAAAAACACCGTCACCTTGAAACTGGACGAGTCCAACCCCGTCGCCGTACCGCTGGGAATCCCGGCGGCGGTGGCCTCGACCACCAGCGTCGAGCGGGACGATGGCGTTGAAACCGGCGTTTGGGAATGCACCCCCGGCCGCTGGCGGCGGCAGATCGTCGCCCAGGAGTTCTGCCACTTCATCCAGGGCCGCTGCACCTTCACCCCCGACGGCGGGGAAACCCTGCACATAGAAGCTGGCGATGCACTGATGTTGCCGGCCAATAGTCTCGGTATCTGGGATATCCAGGAAACCGTGCGCAAGACCTACGTTTTGATTTTTTGATTTTGATCTTTTGATTGCCTGCCAATAACAACAACCCATACAGGAATCGACTCATGATCCGAAAGACACTGACCCTGGCACCCCTCGCACTGGTCGCGACCCTCAGCCACGCGGCGGAAACGGTCAAGATCTACAATTGGTCGGACTACATCGCCCCAGACACCACCAAGAACTTCCAGAAAGAAACCGGCATCGGCTTCAGCTACGACGTCTACGACAGCAATGAAACCCTCGACGGCAAGCTGATGACCGGCAAATCCGGCTATGACGTGGTGTTCCCGTCCAATCACTTCATGGCCCGGCAGATTCAGGGCGGGGCGTTGAAGAAACTCGACAAGAGCCAATTGCCGAACTGGAAAAACCTCAACCCGGTGCTACTCACTGCGCTGCAAACCAACGATCCGGGCAACGAACATGGCTTCCCGTACCTATGGGGCAGCACCGGCATCGGCTACAACATCGCCAAGGTCAAAGCGGTGTTGGGCGACAACGCGCCCGTGGATTCCTGGGACCTGATCTTCAAACCCGAAAACATGAAAAAGCTGCAAAAGTGCGGCGTGGCCATTCTCGACAATGGCCCGGAATTGCTGCCCGCCGCCCTGAACTACCTGGGTCTGCCGCACCACAGTAAAAACCCCGAAGACTATAAAAAGGCCGAAGCGCTGCTAATGAAAGTCCGGCCATATGTCAGCTATTTCCACTCCTCCAAATACACCAGCGACCTGGTCAACGGCGACATCTGCGTGGCGGTCGGTTTCTCCGGCGACATCCTGCAAGCGGAAAACCGCGCAAAAGAAGCCAAGAACGGCGTCGACATCGGTTACTCCATTCCCAAGGAAGGCGCCGCCATCTGGTTCGACATGGTCGCCATGCCCGCCGACGCCCCGGACGACAAGGCCGGCTACGCCTTCATGAACTACCTGCTGCGCCCGGACGTGATGGCCGATATCAGCAACTACGTGCACTACGCCAATGGCAATCAACAGGCCGACAGCCTGATCGACCCGGCGATCAAGAACGATACCAAGGTCTATCCGAGCCCGGAGATGATGGGGAAATTGTTCGCGCTGGAGGCGATGCCACTGAATATCGACCGGATTCGGACGCGGGTGTGGAACAAGATTCGGACGGGGAGTTGAGGTCAGGCTATTCGAATGCTGTGGCGTAGAGCTTGTCTGTGGTGAGGGAGCTTGCCCCCGCTTGTCCCAAAAGAAGGGCGCTGCTGCGCAGTCCAGCGGGGCCAAGCCCCTCGCCACAGGTTACTTATTCCATCAAGCGCCAACGCAGCAACAAGTATTCACTAAATGTTTAATTAGTTGATGGCAATGCACTGGCACTGATATTAATAAGTCCAGCAAAGTGAGACGCTTTCGACAAAACACAACTTATCTCTATTTAATATTTAAATATCCAATTGTCTGACAATCAGTTCAAACCTCCTCTCTGAAAACTATATTTCTACCCCGCATCCATTGTTTCCGGGCACTTGCCTGAGTGCACCAATTTGGCCAAAAAAAGTAGTAGACGTCTGATTTCAAATTGTGTCAGGTTTCTTACGCCTTCATTGGGCGAGTGATTGGACGATCTCGCCAGAGATTGTCCCGTCGGACAAAAACTGTTCCATTGATTAACAAGGAAGTGTGTTTATGTCGAAAGTAAAAGCCAAAGCTATTGATTCCGCCGAACTGGCCTTCCAGCCACTGCAAGCACTGGCCGCGCCGAGTTCTGCGTTCAGCCAGATCGATAGCTTCAGCCATCAGTACGATCGTGGCGGCAACCTCACGGTCAATGGCAAACCCTCCTTCTCGGTGGATCAAGCCGCGACTCAACTGCTGCGCGATGGTGCTTCCTGGCACGATCTCAACGGCAGCGGCAAGATCGAACTGACTTACACCTTTCTGACGTCCCAGACCTCGAACTTCAGCGGTCTGGGCGTCACCGGTTTCAGTCAGTTCAGCGCCCTGCAAAAATCCCAGGCCGTGCTCGCCATGCAATCCTGGGGCGATGTGGCCAACGTTACTTTTGCCGAAGCGTCCAAGGGTGGCGACGGCCACATGACTTTCGGTAACTACAGCGGCGGCCAGGAAGGTGCAGCGGCATTTGCGTTCCTGCCGGGCACCGAGCCGGGTTATGACGGTCAGTCCTGGTACCTGACTGGCAGTGGCTACAACGTCAACAAAACCCCGGGCTTGAGCAACTACGGGCGTCAAACCCTGACGCACGAAATTGGCCACACCCTGGGCTTGGCTCACCCTGGCGACTACAACGCCGGCGAAGGCAACCCGACCTACAACGACGCGTCCTACGGCCAGGACACCCGTGGCTACAGCCTCATGAGCTACTGGAGTGAAAGCAATACCAACCAGAACTTCAGCAAGGGCGGCGTCGAAGCGTATTCGTCCGGCCCGCTGATGGACGATATCGCGGCCATCCAGAAGCTCTACGGCGCCAACATGGAGACCCGTACCGGTGACACCACCTACGGCTTCAACTCCAACGCCGGTCGTGACTTCCTGAGCGCAACCTCGTCGTCCGATAAACTGGTGTTCTCGGTTTGGGATGCGGGCGGCAAGGACACCCTGGACTTCTCCGGTTTTACCCAAAACCAGAAGATCAACCTCAATGACGCCTCGTTCTCCGACGTTGGCGGTCTGGTGGGCAACGTGTCCATCGCCAAGGGCGCGATCATCGAGAACGCCATTGGTGGTTCGGGCAATGACTTGCTGATCGGTAACAGCGTGGCCAACGAGCTGAAGGGCGGTGCCGGCAACGACATCCTCTACGGCGCGGGCGGTGCGGACAAACTGTGGGGTGGTTCGGGTTCGGACACCTTCGTGTTTGCCGCCAGCACTGACTCCAAGCCAGGTGCGGCCGATCAGATCATGGATTTTGTCAGTGGCCTGGACAAGATCGACCTGACCGGTATCACCAAAGGCGCAGGTCTGCACTTCGTGAATTCGTTCACAGGTGCGGCAGGCGATGCGGTGCTGACCTCTTCCGGTGGCAACAGCCTGTTGTCGGTGGACTTCTCCGGGCACGGCGTGGCTGACTTCCTGGTCAGCACCGTTGGTCAGGCAGTTACCACAGACATCGTGGCCTGATTCAAGGCAAAAAGGAGCGCGGCGCTTGATGCGCCGCGCTCTGTCCTTGCATCGTTGCCTGCTGTGAGTAAGGCTACACGCCGGAGTAAAACGTCCTATGACCCATAACGCCTTTACCTACAGAGCAACCGCGTGGCTATTGGCGACGCTGATGATGTTTTTGGAGATGTAGCCATGGCAAGCAGCCTGAAATTAGCGGACCCCTCGGAACTGGCAGGTCGTTGGCAGGCCACCCTCAACACCCCGCAAGACACCGCCGAATCCCAAGCGTTGCAGGACAAACCGTCGAACGTCTGCGCCATCGATTTTGAACAACAGCAAACCCTGGGTAATGGCGCCGAATGCCTCAGTGCCTGGCTGGACGAACCGGCGATTGGCTGGTTCCCGGAACCGGACGGTATCTCGATTACCGGCAAAGAAGGTTCAAGAATTGTGTTCTTCAGCCGACAGCGTGAGGGGCTTTATAAAAGCACGCTGAAGTCAGGTCTGATCATTACGCTCGTGCGCGCAGCGCAAAGCGAAAAATAGCTGACCCGGCGCCAGCCGCCGATATATAGCTTGCTGTTGCAGTTATAAGCAGCCCTTCAATAACCGAAACTCTCGATTTATGAAAAGAGTTGTTATGAAAGTGTAAGCAGTAACTTGCGAAGAATGTCTCGACCCGTGTGCGGACAGTTAATAGAAATCTCGTCAATGAATGGCGAGGCATATCATCTCAGGAAAACTCAATGAAGATGGCGAACGCCCCAGGCACCGCACCGTTATTCAAGGCACTGGGCGACTATAAAAGCATCCTGATCAGCGTCGGTTGTTTTACCGCGTTGATTAACGTGCTGATGCTGGTTCCGTCTATTTATATGCTTCAGGTCTATGACCGCGTGCTGTCTTCGCAAAACGAAACAACCCTGGCCATGTTGTCATTGATGGTGGTGGGTTTTTTGCCTTCATCGGCGTGCTGGAGATCGTGCGCAGTTTCATCGTTATCCGCATCGGCAGCCAACTGGAGCGCCGCTTCAACCTGCGGGTCTATCAGGCGGCGTTCGAGCGCAACCTGTTTAAAGGCGAGGGCAACGCCGGGCAGTCGCTCGGGGATCTGACCCACATTCGCCAGTTCGTCACCGGCCCGGCGTTGTTCGCCTTCTTCGATGCGCCATGGTTCCCGGTGTACCTGTTTGTGATTTTCCTGTTTAACGTCTGGCTGGGCGTGCTGGCCACTGCCGGCGCGGTGCTGCTGATCGGCCTGGCATTCCTTAACGAAGCCATGACCAAAAAGCCGTTGGGCGAAGCCGCGGGTTTTTCCCAGCGGTCCAGCCAACTAGCCACCAGCCACTTGCATAACGCCGAAACCATTCAGGCCATGGGCATGCTCGGTGCCTTGCGCAAGCGCTGGTTCCAGGTGCATTCACGCTTCCTGGGTTTGCAAAATCAGGCCAGTGACACCGGCGCGGTCATCAGCTCCGCGAGCAAGACCTTGCGTCTGTGCCTGCAATCGCTGGTGCTGGGCCTGGGTGCCTTGCTGGTGATCAAGGGCGAAATGACTGCCGGGATGATGATTGCCGGCTCCATCCTCATGGGCCGGGTCCTGAGCCCCATCGATCAACTGATCGCCGTATGGAAACAATGGAGCGGCGCCAAACTCGCTTACCGCCGCCTCGATGCGTTGCTGCAAGCCTATCCACCCAGTGACGAAGCCATGGAGCTGCCAGCCCCCAAAGGTCAGATCAGCTTTGAACAAGTCAGCGCCGGCCCTCCGGGCAAGCGTGCTGCCACGTTGCATATGGTCAATTTCAGTCTGGGTGCAGGGGAAGTATTGGGTGTGCTTGGCGCCTCCGGTTCCGGTAAGTCGACTTTGGCCCGCGTACTGGTCGGTGTTTGGCCGACCCTCGGCGGTACGGTGCGGCTCGACGGTGCGGACATTCATCGCTGGAACCGCGATGACCTCGGGCCGTACATCGGCTATCTGCCTCAGGACATCGAACTGTTCAGCGGCAGCATTGCGGAAAACATTGCCCGGTTCCGTGAAGCGGACCCGCAAAAAGTTGTTGAGGCCGCGCAACACGCCGGTGTCCACGAAATGATCCTGCGCATGCCTCAAGGCTACGACACCGTGCTCGGTGAAGACGGCGGCGGTTTGTCCGGCGGCCAGAAGCAGCGTGTGGCCCTGGCCCGTGCTCTGTACGGTGAACCGAGCCTGGTGGTGCTGGATGAACCCAACTCCAACCTCGACACCGTCGGCGAAGCGGCACTGGCCGGCGCCATCGCGCACATGAAGGCCCAGGGTACCAGCGTGATTCTGGTGACCCACCGTTCCTCGGCGCTGGCCCAGGCCGACAAGTTGCTGGTGCTCAACGAAGGTCGCTTGCAGGCGTTCGGCCCAAGTCACGACGTGCTCAAGGCACTGTCCGGGAACGCGTCTGCCAACCAGGAGCAGCAAAGAGACAAACCAGTGCAGGCACCCGGCGGGCTCAGCATGAGCCGGCAGTATCAGCCCACGACAAGGAATTCGGGTGTATGAGCAGCGCACGCATGAACACTGAAAACGAAGCAACGATGGAACACGATTACATCGCTGAACGCCCTGAGCGTGACGCCAAATTCTTCGCCCGTATGGGCTGGGTGCTGGCGATCGTCGGTGCTGGCAGTTTCTTCACCTGGGCGAGCCTCGCGCCACTGGATCAAGGCATCCCGGTGCAAGGCACCGTGGTGGTGTCCGGCAAGCGCAAGGCCGTGCAATCGATGAGTCCCGGCGTCGTCAGCCGGATTCTGGTGCGCGAAGGCCAGGTGGTGAAACTCGGTCAGCCGCTGTTCCAGCTCGACCAGACGCAAGTCGCTGCCGACGTCGATTCGCTTCAGGCGCAATACCGCATGGCCTGGGCCAGCGTGGCGCGTTGGGAGAGCGAGCGGGACAATCTCAAACAGGTGAATTTCCCTGTCGAGCTGAGCAAGGATGCTGACCCACGCTTGATGCTGGTACTGGAAGGCCAGCGCCAATTGTTCAGCAGCCGCCGCGAAGCCTATTTCCGGGAGCAGGGCGGACTGCGCGCCAACATCGAAGGCGCCAGTGCGCAACTGGCCGGCATGCGCCGTGCGCGCACCGACCTGACGGCTCAGGCCAACTCCTTGCAACAGCAACTGAGCAACCTTCAGCCCTTGGCGGACAACGGCTACATTCCGCGCAACCGGTTGATGGAATATCAGCGTCAGCTGTCGCAAGTACAGCAACAACTGGCCGAGAACACCGGTGAAAGCGGGCGAGTGGAGCAGGGCATCCTCGAAGCGAAACTCAAGCTGCAGCAGCACATCGAGGAGTACCAGAAAGAAGTCCGCACCCAACTGGCCGACGCGCAGCTCAAAAGCGTAACGCTCAAGGAGCAACTGACGTCCGCCGGGTTTGACTTGCAACACCGCGAGATCATCGCCACCGCTGACGGCATCGCGGTCAACCTAGGGGTTCACACCGAAGGTGCGGTGGTGCGCCAGGGCGAAACCCTGCTGGAAATCGTGCCCCAAGGCACTCGGCTGGAAGTGGAAGGGCACTTGCCGGTCAACCTGATCGACAAGGTCGGTACGCACCTGCCGGTGGACATTCTGTTCACCGCGTTCAACCAGAGCCGCACGCCGCGAGTGCCAGGCGAAGTCAGCCTGATTTCCGCCGACCAGATGCTCGACGAAAAAACCGGTGCACCGTATTACGTGCTGCGCAGCAGCGTCAGTGACCAGGCGATGGAAAAGCTCCACGGTCTGGTGATCAAGCCTGGCATGCCCGCCGAAATGTTCGTGCGTACGGGTGAGCGTTCACTCCTCAACTATCTGTTCAAACCGCTGCTCGACCGGGCAGGCTCCGCGTTGACCGAGGAATAAGGATGTTCGGTTGTATGAATAAGCTTTCCATGCTCGGAGCGGCCCTGGCGTTGCTGACTTGCAACAGTGCGATGGCCCTGGGGCCGTTTGAAATCTACGAACAAGCGTTGCGCAATGACCCGGTGTTCCTTGGTGCGATCAAGGAGCGGGATGCCGGCCTTGAAAACCGCATCATCGGCCGCGCCGGGCTGTTGCCCAAGATCGGTTACAACTACAACAAGGGACGTAACTCCTCCAAGGCCACCGCGCTGGATGAGCACGGGCAGAACCGGACCGATGACCGTAACTACAGCAGTTACGGCTCGACCCTGACCCTGCAACAACCATTGCTCGACTACGAGGCATACGCCTCGTATCGCAAAGGCGTGGCGCAAGCGTTGTTCGCCGACGAAGCCTTTCGAGGCAAGAGTCAGGAATTGCTGGTGCGGGTGCTGGAGAACTACACCAAGGCATTGTTCGCGCAGGATCAGATCGACATCGCGCAAGCGAAGAAGAAAGCCTTCGAACAGCAGTTCCAGCAAAACGAGCAGATGTTCCGCCAGGGCGAGGGCACGCGTACCGATATTCTGGAAGCCGAGTCCCGTTATGAACTGGCCACGGCCGAGGAAATCGAGGCCCGCGATGAGCAGGACGCGTCGTTGCGTGAACTCGGGGCGCTGATTGGCGTGCCGACGATCAATATCGGCGACCTGGCGCCGCTGGACCAGAACTTCCAGACGTTCACCTTGCAACCGGCCAATTACGACACCTGGCACGAGATGGCCGTGGCCAACAACCCGAACCTGGCTTCCCAACGCCAGGCCGTGGAAGTGGCGCGCTACGAGGTTGAGCGCAATCGTGCCGGGCACATGCCGAAACTTAGCGCCTATGCCACGGTGCGCCAGAACGAGTCGGAAAGCGGCAATACCTATAACCAGCGCTACGACACCAACACCATTGGCTTCGAAGTCAACGTGCCGCTGTATGCCGGCGGCGGGGTCTCGGCGATGACCCGCCAGGCCAGCAGTAACATGGAACAGGCCGAGTACGAGCTGGATGGCAAGACCCGGGAAACCTTGATCGAATTGCGTCGCCAGTTCAGTGCCTGCCTGTCCGGGGTGAACAAACTGCGGGCCTATCAAAAAGCCCTGACCTCTGCGGAAGCGTTGGTGGTCTCGACCAAGCAAAGCATTCTGGGTGGCGAGCGCGTCAATCTTGATGCGTTGAACGCTGAACAACAGCTCTACACCACCCGCCGCGACCTGGCCCAGACGCGTTACGACTACCTGATGGCGTGGACCAAGTTGCATTACTACGCCGGGACCTTGAACGAGCAGGATTTGGCCAGGGTTGACGAGGCGTTTGGCCAGGGCCCGAGAACCCAGTGATTTTCTGAAGGTATACAAACCTGTGGCGAGGGGGCTTGCCCCCGTTCGGTTGCGTAGCAGCCGCCATCTGGGGTCGCTTCGCAGCCCAACGGGGGCTAGCCCCCTCGCCACAGCAAGCCCCCTTGCCACAGAGTCACCTTCAACCTGAAAGAAGTGCGATGCAGTAATACGGCAACACCACCCCCTCGGACAGGGGGACTAAAACTCTAATAACGCCAAAAAAGCGAGAAGACATGGACGTACAGATCAAGCCGGTTTCGGTCGGCACGCTATTGCTCGCGGTTTGCATAATGCCCGCCGCAGCCCAGGCCCAATACCTTGAAACCGGCAAACCCGGTGACGCCGCCAGTTGGCGCTCGGCCGAGTTCCAGCGCGATTGGGGGCTTGCGCGCATGCAAGCCGATCAAGCCTATGCTGCCGGCATCACCGGCAAAGGCGTGAAAATCGGTGAACTGGATTCCGGCTTCGATTCCACTCATCCCGAATTCGCCACCGACCGTTACCACGCGGTCATGACCAGCGGCAGCTACGTCGACGGCTCACCGTTCAATGTCGTCGGCACGCTCAACTCCAACAACGACTCCCACGGCACCCACGTCACCGGCATCATGGGCGCTTCCCGCGATGGTAGCGGCATGCACGGCGTGGCGTACAACGCACAAATCTACGTGGCCAATACCAACAAGAACGACAGCTTCCTGTTCGGCCCCACCCCCGATCCGCAGTATTTCAAAGCGGCTTACAACGCCCTGGTAGATGCCGGCGTTCGGGCGATCAACAACAGTTGGGGCAGTCAGCCGCCGGATGTCAGCTATCGAACCCTCGACGATCTGCACGCGGCCTACGCCCAACACTTCAACAAAGGCACCTGGCTCGATGCCGCCGCCGACGTGTCCCTTCGTCGCGGTGTGATCAATGTGTTCAGCGCCGGCAACAGCGGTTATCCCAACGCCAGCGTGCGTTCGGCGCTGCCGTACTTCCAGCCGGATCTGGAAGGCCACTGGCTTGCCGTCTCGGGGCTGGATCAAGGCAATCAGCAAAAGTACAACCAGTGCGGGATCGCCAAGTACTGGTGCATCACCACCCCCGGCGCGAAGATCGACAGCACCATTCCCGGTGGCGGCTACGCGATCAAGTCCGGCACGTCCATGTCCGCGCCTCACGCCACGGGCGCCCTGGCGCTGGTGATGGAGCGCTATCCATACATGAACAACCAGCAAGCGCTGCAAGTGCTGCTGACCACCGCGACCCAACTCGACGGTTCAATCACCAATGCGCCGAACACGACAGTCGGCTGGGGCGTGGCCAACCTTGATCGGGCGATGCGCGGGCCGGGGCAATTGCTCGGTTCTTTTGACGCCAATCTGGGGGCAGGGCAGAGCGATGTCTGGAGCAACGGTATCAGCGATAAGGCGTTGATCCAGCGTCAGGCTGAAGATGCCGTCGAGCACAGCGCCTGGCAACAAACCCTGAAGAACAGAGGCTGGCAAAACGGTGTGGCGGCCGGCGCCAGTCAACAGGATCAAACTGACTATGCAGTGGGCATGGCGCGGGATGCCGCGGCGGCCAGTCGGGTCTATGAAGGCAGCCTGATCAAGTCCGGCGTCGGGCGGTTGATGCTGACCGGCGACAGCACCTATCGCGGCCCGACCACGGTCAACGGCGGTTTGCTGGCGGTGAACGGTTCACTTGCCTCAACAGTGACCGTGAATGACAGCGGCACCCTGGGCGGCTCCGGACGCATCGGCGCACTGACGGCGAATGCCGGCGGCACGGTCGCCCCGGGCAATTCCATCGGGACTTTGCAGGTCAGTGGCAACGTGACCTTCGCGCCGGGCTCGACCTACGCCGTGGAACTGTCGCCGACCAGCAGCGACCGGATTGTCGCCGGTGGCATGGCCACCGTCAGCGGTGCCACGGTGAGTCTGTCGCTGGAAAACAGCCCGACCTTGCTCAGCGCCCGGCAAGTGCAAAGCCTGCTCGGTCATCAGTACGACATTCTGCAAGCAGCCGGCGGCATTCAGGGTCAGTTCGGCGCCGTGTTGCCCAACTACCTGTTCATCGGCGGCAGCCTTGATTACTCCGCCACCGGGGTTGTCCTGAGCGTTGAGCGCAACGCCACGAGTTTCGCCAGTGTCGGGCAAACCCCGAACCAGCGTGCCGTGGCCAGTGCAGTGGAAGGGCTGGGGGCGAGTCATCCAGTCTACGAAAGCCTGCTGCTGTCGCCGACTGCAAGTTCCGCGCAACAGGCGTTCCAGCAACTGTCGGGGGAAATCTACCCGGCGCTGGGCTCTGTGCTGATCAACGACAGCCGTTATCTGCGCGATGCAATCGGTGAGCGCCTCAACGACGCGAAAGGCACCCAAAGCAACGGCTGGATCAAGGCCCTTGGCGCCTGGGGCAAGACCGATGACCGAAACGACACGGCCGGCTACACCACTTCGATTGGCGGTCTGTTGGCTGGTGTTGATGGTGCGCTGGATGAGCAGACCCGAATCGGCCTGGTCACCGGTTACAGCGACAGTTCGGTGAACATGGGGGCCGGCACGCATTCCTCGGCGCAAGTCGACAGCTATCACCTGGGCGCTTATGCCGGCCACGAACTGGGCGCCTGGCGCCTGAGCGCGGGCGGTGCCTACAGCTGGCATCGGGCTGACGTTAAACGTGATCTGCAATACGGCGATGTCAGTGCCAAGCAGAAAGCCAAAGTCGATGCGGCCACCACTCAGGTCTTTGGTGAAGCGGCGTATCGCCTGAACCTGCAACCCGTGGCGCTGGAGCCGTTCGCCAACCTGGCCTACGTGCACCTCGACACCGATGGTTTCACCGAAAAAGGCGATGCCGCCGCGCTGAAAAGCCACGGCGACACCCGCGATGCAGTGCTCAGCACCCTGGGCCTGCGGGCGCTGAAAACCGTGAACCTGTCCGGCCAGCAACAACTGGAACTGAGCGGCAGCCTCGGCTGGCAGCACAACCTGAGCAGTACCGATTCGGAGCAACACCTGGCGTTTGCCAGCGCCAGCACGCCGTTCTCGGTGGAAAGCTCGCCGCTGGTGCGCGACGCCGCGTTGGTCGGCGCCCATGCCGGCTTGGCCCTGAGTCGCGACATTCGCTTGAACCTCGATTACACCGGCCAACTGGCCAGCCGCGAGAAGAGCCATGGCGTGGGGCTTAGCCTCAATTGGCAGTTTTAACGCGGTAAACGACGAATGCGGCAATGAGGATCGCCCGGTTTAAGGATTGAAACGATGAACCCCTGTGGGAGCGGGCTTGCTCGCGAAAGCGGACTGTCAGCCAACATTAATCGTGACTGACAGGACGCCTTCGCGAGCAAGCCCGCTCCCACAGGTAACGCCTCATTGCCACAAGGATTTTTGGCAACACAACTAAGGATGGTCGTTGGATGAAGCTTGAAAACAACAACAAATTTGCCCTGAAAACCCTCAACTACGCGGTGCTCTGCGCACTGGCCACGCTGGGTACCGCCCATGCCGCGCCTTACGTGGAAAACGGCAAACTCGGTGACCCGAACAGTTGGCGCAGCGCCGAGTTCAAGGCCGATTGGGGCGTGGGCGCGATCAACGCCCAGGACGCCTACGCCGCCGGCTACACCGGCAAAGGCGTGAAACTGGGGATCTTCGACCAGCCGGTCTACGCCGCGCACCCGGAGTTTTCCGGGGCCAACAAAGTAATCAACCTGGTCACCAGCGGCATTCGCGAATACACCGACCCGTACATTCCGGTCAAAGCCGGGGATGCGTTCCGTTATGACGGCACGCCTTCGGTTGGTTCCAACGGCAAGCTCGGCGCTCACGGCACCCACGTTGGCGGGATCGCTGCCGGTAGCCGCGACGGCGGCCCGATGCACGGCGTCGCCTTCGGTGCGCAAATCATCAGCGCCGACAACGGTGACCCAGGCCCGGAGGACGGGATCATTCGCGGCAACGACGGCGCGGTTTACAAGGCCGGTTGGGATGCCCTGATCGCCAGTGGCGCACGCGTCATCAACAATAGCTGGGGCATCGGCATCACCGATCGCTTCGACCTCGGCGGGAGCGACCCGGCGCATCCGCACTTCACCGTGCAAGACGCCCAGTTGCAGTTCAACGAGATCCGGCCGTTGCTCGGGACCAAACCGGGTGGTGCCTATGACGGCGCGATTGCCGCAGCCCGCAGCGGCATCGTGACGATCTTCGCCGCTGGCAACGACCACAACCTCAACAACCCCGATGCCATTGCCGGCCTGGGTTACTTTGTGCCGGACATCGCGCCGAACTGGGTCACCGTCGCCGCGCTGCAACAGAACCCGGACCTGACCAGCGCCAACCCCTATAACATCAGCACGTTCTCGTCGCGCTGCGGCTACACCGCCAGTTTTTGCGTATCGGCACCGGGCACCAAGATCTACAGCTCGATCATCAGCGGCACCAACGCCGAGAACCTGACCACCGGCTACGCCAACTACAACGGCACCTCGATGGCCGCGCCGCACGTGGCCGGTTCCATGGCGGTGTTGATGGAACGCTTCCCCTACATGACCGGCGCGCAGGTCGCCAGCGTGTTGCGCACCACCGCCACCGACCTCGGCGCCCCAGGCATCGACGCGTTGTACGGCTGGGGCATGATCAACCTGAGCAAGGGCGTCAATGGCCCGGCGATGTTCGTCACCGAGAAGGACATTCCCGAAGAGTTCCGCATCGCAGGTGCCTACGGCTCCAGCCAGTTTGTCGCGGACCTGCCAGGCATCGGCGCGATCGTCGACGCCGGCAAACCCACCGAGCGTGTCTGTAACGACGTGCACTGCGGGCTCGACACCTGGAGCAACGACATTTCCGGCCATGGCGGCCTGACCAAACAGGGCATCGGCACCCTGGTGATGACCGGCGCCAACACCTACGCCGGTCCGACGCTGGTCAACCAGGGCCGCTTGGCGATCAATGGTTCACTGATGTCCGCGGTCACCGTCAATGACAGCGGCATCCTCGGCGGCAACGGCAGCATCGGTGCATTGACCGCGAAAAGCGGCGGCACCGTGGCGCCGGGCAACTCCATCGGCACCTTGCACGTGACGGGCGACGTCGTCTTCGAACCAGGCTCGACCTACGCCGTGGAACTGTCACCGACCAGCAGCGACCAGATCGTCGCAAGCGGCAAAGCAGTGATCGATGGCGCTACGGTCAGCCTGTCCCTGGAAAACAGTCCGACATTACTGACCACCGCCCAGACCCAAAGCTTGCTCGGCCATCAGTACAACATCCTGCAAGCGGCCGGCGGCATACAAGGGCAATTCGGTGCGGTATTGCCGAACTACCTGTTTATCGGCGGTGCCCTCGACTATTCGGCCAACGGCATTCAGTTGGCGGTGGTGCGTAACGCGACGTCCTTCAGCAACGTTGGCCTGACTCCAAACCAACGCGCTGTAGGCGCTGCCGCCGAGCAATTGGGCGCGGGCAATGCGCTGTACGAAACCCTGCTGTTGTCGCCGACTGCAGCGGTGGCCCAGCAAGCGTTCCAGCAACTGTCCGGCGAGATTCATCCGGCCATCGGCACGATGCTGATCAACGACAGCCGCTACCTGCGTGATGCCGTCAGCGAGCGTCTGCGTGAACGGGATCTGTTCAACGCCGGCGCGCCGACCGATGACAAAAGCAACCTCTGGGTCAAGGCCCTTGGCGCCTGGGGCAAGAGCGATGGCGGCAATGACAACGCCAGCTCCAACAGCTCCATCGGCGGCTTGCTGGTCGGTGGTGATGGCTTGATTGCTGAAGAAACCCGCCTCGGTTTCGTTACTGGTTATAGCGACAGCTCGTTGAGCATGGGCGATGGCACGCATTCGTCGGCATCGGTCGACAGCTACCACTTGGGTGCGTACCTGGGGCATGAAATCGATGCCCTGCGCTTGAGCGTCGGTGGTGCTTACAGCTGGCATCGGATTGATGTGAAACGTGAACTGCAATTGGGCGACGTCAGCGGCAAGCAGAAAACCAAACGCGATGCGACCACGGCTCAACTGTTCGCCGAGGCTGCTTACAAACTGGACCTGCAACCGCTGGCACTGGAACCGTTCGCCAACCTGGCCTACGTGCACTTGAACAGCGACGGCTTCACCGAGAACGGTGATGCCGCGGCGCTCAAGGGCGGTGAAGACAACCGCGACGCGGTGCTGTCGACCCTCGGTCTGCGGGCCGGCAAATCGATTGCGCTGTCTGACCAGAAAAAACTGGAACTGTCTGGCAGCCTCGGCTGGCAGCACAACCTGAGCAGCACCCGTTCCGAAGACCACTTGGCCTTCGCCAACGGCAACACCGCATTCAGCGTGCAGAGCGTATCCCTGGACCGCGACGCCGCGGTCGTCGGGCTGCGCGCCGGGTTGGCCTTGAACCAGGCAACCCGCGTGAACCTGGATTACAACGGACTGATCGGTTCCAACGAGAAGGACCACGGCGTGGGCCTGACCCTGGACTGGCAGTTCTGATTTGACGCTAAGGAAGCAAAAGAATGGGACTGTTTGATTACAAAAATGCCGGCAGTGCGGCCGGCAAAGAGTTGTACAGCGATGCCATCGCATTGACGCTGTATGCCTACACGCCAACCGGCCAGCCGTTGCCGGCCACCGGTTGGGCGCCGATTGGCGCGACGGCACTGGGATACAAAGGCAAGGCCAGTGCTCAAGGCACCTTCTATGGCGAGAAAGAGGGTTTCACCAGCGCCGAATCTGAAGTGCTCGGCAAGTACGACGCCGCCGGCAAGCTGATCGGCCTCGGTGTGGCCTTTCGCGGCACCGGTGGCCTGGGCTACAGCGACACCTTTGGCGACATGAAAAACAATCTGCTGGCGGCTGTCGGACCGGTGGATTATGCGAAGAACTACGCCAAAAGCGCCTTCGATACCTTGCTCAAGGACGTCGCCGCGTTCGCCATTGCCCACGGCCTGAGCGCCAAGGACGTGCTGTTCAGCGGCCACAGCCTCGGCGGTCTGGGCGTCAACAGCGTCGCGGAACTGAGTGGCAGCAATTGGGGTGGTTTCTTCAAGGACGCCAACTACGTGGCCTTCGCCTCGCCGACCCAAAGCGCCACCGGCAACAACGTGCTGAACATCGGCTACGAGAATGATCCGGTGTTTCGCGCGCTGGACGGCACCACGTTCAGCAGCGGCTCAATGGGCAAGCACGACGGCCATCAGGAGTCAGCGACCAACAACATCGTCAACTTCAACGATAACTACGCGTCGACCTCACAGAACCTGGTGCCGTTCAGCATCATCAATCCGCTGAACTGGTCGGCCCATGGCTCGTTGGGGTATGCCGACGGCTTGAACCGGGTGATCGACTCGCGCTTCTACGACCTCACGACCAAGGATTCGACGCTGATCGTGTCCAACCTGACGGAGTCGTCCCGCAGCAGCACCTGGGTCGAGGACCTGGGCCGCAGCGGCGAGCCACACACCGGTAGCACGTTCATCATCGGCACCGACAGCAATGACTTGCTCAAGGGCGGCGCCGGCAATGACTTCATCGAGGGCCGGGACGGTAACGACCGATTCCGCGATGACGGTGGCTATAACATCCTGCTGGGCGGCAAGGGCAGCAACACCTTCGAGCTGCAAAAGCCGCTGCAGAACTTCAGCTTTGCCAACGATGGTGACGGCACGTTGTACGTGCGCGATGCCTACGGCGGCATTAGCCTGACCCGCGACATCGGGGCGCTGGTGAGCAAGGAGTCGAGTGGCTGGTGGGGCATGACCAGCAAGGAGATCACCTACACCGTCAGCGCCAACGGCTTGCTCAACGGCAGCGAACTGACCCACTACAACCACTCGCTCAATGGCGATGCCTACGGCAATACGCTGGCCGCCACTGTCGACGGCGACTGGTTGTTCGGTAACGCCGGCGACGACCTGCTGCGCAGCGACAAGAGTCACGTCACCTTCGTCGGTGGCACGGGCAATGACGTGATGCATGCCGCGGGCGGCAACAACACGTTCCTGTTCAGCGGCGCCTTCGGTTTTGACGCGATCAATGGCTACCAGGGCAGCGACAAACTGGTGTTCATGGGCGTCCAGGGCGCAGGGCAGGGCTACGACTACAAGCAACATGCAACCCAGTCCGGCCATGACACGGTGCTCAAGGTTGGCGATTTTGCCGTGACCCTTGTCGGGGTCGGGCTGGATAACCTGTCGGCTTCAGGCATCACCTTCGCGTAAGAAAAGCTGCATGCACTAAATGCTCCGGGGCGCCTCGTCAGTGAGGCGTCCTGGTTGTGAGCTATCTCTGACGATTCCAGCAAAGAGAGAGGCAATATCTATGGGTGTGTATGACTACAAGAACTTCGGCACAGCCGATTCCAAGGTGTTGTTCAGCGACGCCATGGCCATCACGCTGTATTCCTATCACAACCTCGATAACGGCTTTGCCGCCGGTTATCAGCACAACGGCTTCGGCCTCGGTTTGCCGGCGACGCTGGTCACCGCGCTGATCGGTGGCACTGACTCCCAGGGCGTCATCCCGGGCGTTCCATGGAACCCCGATTCGGAAAAACTCGCTCTGGCTGCCGTGCAAAAGGCCGGTTGGACGCCGATCACCGCCTCGCAATTGGGCTATGACGGCAAGACCGATGCACGGGGAACCTTCTATGGCGAGAAGGCCGGGTTCACCAGCGCTCAGGTCGAGATCCTCGGCAAGTACGACGCCCAGGGTCATCTCACCGAAATGGGCATTGCCTTTCGCGGCACCAGCGGCCCGCGGGAAATCCAGATCAGCGACTCCATTGGCGACATCATCAACGACCTGCTGGCCGCGCTGGGTCCCAAGGATTACGCGAAGAATTACGTCGGTGAAGCCTTTGGCAAACTGCTCGGCAACGTTGCCGCGTTTGCCAGTGCCAATGGGCTGTCGGGCAAGGACGTGCTGTTCAGCGGCCACAGCCTGGGCGGGTTGGCGGTCAACAGCGCGGCGGACCTGAGCACTGACAAGTGGGGCGGTTTCTTCAAGGACTCGAACTACATCGCCTACGCTTCGCCGACCCAAAGCAGCACCGATAAAGTGCTTAACGTTGGCTACGAAAACGACCCGGTGTTCCGCGCGCTCGACGGCTCGACGTTCAACCTGGCGTCTGTCGGCGTGCACGATGCTCCCAAGGATTCGGCGACGGACAACATCGTCAGCTTCAACGATCACTACGCCTCGACGGCGTGGAACGTGCTGCCGTTTTCCATCCTCAACGTCCCGACCTGGATTTCGCACTTGCCGACCGCTTATGGCGATGGCATGAACCGGGTGATCGAGTCGAAGTTCTACGACCTGACCAGCAAAGACTCGACCATCATCGTCGCCAACCTGTCGGACCCGGCGCGGGCTAACACTTGGGTCCAGGATCTGAACCGCAACGCTGAAACCCACAAGGGCAGCACCTTCATCATCGGCAGTGACGGCGACGACCTGATCCAGGGTGGCAAGGGTAACGACTACCTTGAAGGCCGGGATGGCAACGACACCTTCCGCGATGGTGGCGGCTACAACATCCTGCTCGGCGGCAAGGGCAATAACGTGCTGGACTTGCAGCAGTCGGTGAAGAGCTTCGATTTCGCCAACGATGGCGCCGGCAACCTCTACGTGCGTGATGCCAATGGCGGCATCAGCATCACCCGCGACATCGGCAGCATCATCACCAAGGAACCGGGATTCCTGTGGGGCGTGTTCAAAGATGACGTGACCCACAGCGTCACGGCAGATGGCCTGAAGGTCGGCAACAACCTGACTCAGTACGCCTCGACGGTGAAGGGTGGGGCGGGTGCCGATACGCTGACCGCACACGCCGGCGGTGACTGGTTGTTTGGCCTGGACGGCAACGACCATTTGATCGGTGGCAAGGGCAACGACGTGTTTGTCGGCGGCGCGGGCAATGACCTGATGGAGTCGGGCGGCGGGATCAATACCTTCCTGTTCAGTGGTGCGTTTGGCCAGGACAAGGTGGTTGGTTATCAGGCCAGCGACAAACTGGTGTTCATGGGTGTTGCGGGAGTGGCGCCGAACGATGACTTCCGGGCGCATGCCACGGCGGTCGGGCATGACACGGTGCTGACGTTTGGTGGTGATTCGGTGACGTTGGTGGGGGTTGGGCTGGAGAGTTTGTCTGGCTCCGGGATTGTGATCGCCTGATAGGGCCCTTCGCGAGCAAGCCCGCTCCCACAATGGATCGAGTGTGCAGCAGATTTTGTGCACGACACAGATCCACTGTGGGAGCGGGCTTGCTCGCGAAGAACGATGACACGGTAAACCTGCCTGTCACCGTGACCCAAAGGTCAAAACTGGACTCCAATACCTGCACCAACAGGAACCGGCACTAAAGCATCCGCGCAATTGTGCGTTATCCCTATAACGCAATAGCGGCATGTCGCCATCGAAAACAGGAGATTCAGGAAAGTGAGTAACAGCAAGAGGTATGTCTTGGGGTTGGCTTTGGCCGTGTTATCGGCAAACGCCGCTGCAGAACTGCCTCATAGCTCGATTTTGAGCCGTTATGGCATGACGCCAGATGAATTGCCGAAACCGGCAGTGATCGAAACCAAAGCACCCGTCGAAGAGAAAACCCTCTTTCATGTCCAGCCGGAGCAGCCCTGGGCCACTGTCCGTTTTGGTGACGGGAAAAAACCTGAAGTGACCGGCAACATCAGCATCGACAATTCGGTGCAGCAGGAATATGACCGTTGCCAGAAGCTGCGTGACCAGATGATCAAGCGCGGTGAGCGCTACATCGTTTGTGATACCAGCATTCCGGGAATGCCCTAAGTTTTGCGGCGTTCTTAAAGGCCTCTTCGCGGGCAAGCCTCGCTCCTACAGATTGAAACACGTCCCCTGTGGGAGCGAGGCTTGCCCGCGAAGAACGATGACACAGTCTCAGTCTGGTTTACGAACCGTCGCTACATCATTGGCATTGACCTTCACTTTCGCCCCGGAAATATCTTCGAATTCATAGAAGCCGTCCTTGGTCTTGGTTTTCGGCATGTCCTTGGTCAAATACTGGGTGCCGTTCTGCAGGGTCACCACTGTTGGCGTCGCGCAACCGGCCAGGGCCAGGAAAGCAGCGACTGCCAGGGGCAGGCCCAGGGTCTTGATGTTCATACATACCTCTCACGATGCTCAAAAAATCAGTGTGACCGCTTCAGTCATCACTGTTGCTCTATGGCGTTTGGTGCCATGGATCGGTAGAAAGTTCGATGCCTACCCGAAAAATGATCGATTAGCTTCGCCGCCCATCCTTTTCCGTTTGCCCGGACAGGGCGTAGCTGGTATCTGTACGCATAACCAGTATTCGCTTGCCATGGCCCTTATTTCCTGTGATTGCAAACCCGCTCGACGATCCGTTCTATTACTTGAACAACTTCATGCAAGTGCTTGATTGGCTTGAACATCGCTATGCCGATGTATTGAGTGTCGAGGAACAACGCTTCATTCGTGAATTTAACCGCTTGCCCCGTGAGTCTCGGGCATTGCTGGTGCGGATGGTAATGCGCAAGGGCCTGCATTTCCGGGCCGGTAAGCTGCATTACGTCGAGATCGGTGACATCGCCAGCGCTGCCGGTCCGTTGCTGGAACTGGGCTGGATTGATGAGCAATCGCCATTGTTCATAGAGGACGTGTTTGATGTGCTGCTCAAGGCGGAAATCCTCCAGTGCCTGGGCCATGCCATCGACCAGCCCAAAGGCAAGAAGACCGATTGGCTGCCGCTGCTGAGCGAGCAATTTCCTGAATCCCGAAGTTTCCAGGACTGGTGTCCGATGCTGGATGATCGGCTGTTCAGCCTGACCATCATGGGGCTGTGTGATCGGTTGCGTTTGATGTTCTTCGGCAATCTTTACCAGGATTGGTCGGAGTTCGTGTTGGCGGACCTCGGTATCTTTACCTATGAAAAAGTCGAGTTTTGCGCCGAATCCCGCGGCTTGCGTTGCCGGGAAGACGTGGACGCCTGCGTGTTCCTGCACGACTGTCAGCTTCGGTTCGAGGTCGGTGAAGACGTCGCCGTCGTCGTCGGCAGATCAACGCCTTGGCACTGAGTAATCCCTGGTTGCAACGTCGCCGGGGCAAGTTGTTGTTCCAGATTGGCCAGCATTGCGAACGCGTGGCCGATTTCGCCAATGCCCTGACCATCTACCGTGAATGCGCTTATCCCGGCTCGCGCCTTCGGCTGATTCGGGTGCTGGAGCGTTGCGGTGAGTATTCGTTGGCCCTGGACCTGGCAGCCTTAGCAGAGCAAGCACCGGAAAGCGCCGCCGAACAGCAGCAATTGCTGCGGGTGTTGCCAAGGCTGCGGCGCAAACTGGGCGGGCCGCCGATGAAACGCGCAGCCCCTCGGGCCATGCAGCGCCTGGATCTGCAACTGCTGCGAACTGATCTGGCGTTGTCGGTGGAGTACTACGTGCAGGCGCACTTGGCCGAAGAATCAGCGCCGGTGCATTACGTCGAGAACAGCCTGATCAATTCGTTGTTCGGCTTGCTGTGCTGGCCGGCGATTTTCGCGCCGTTGCCGGGGGCGTTTTTCCACCCGTTCCAGCGCGGGCCGGTGGATTTGCTCAATGAAGACTTTCACGGTCGCCGGGCCGAACTGTTCCAGGCCTGCCTCGCCGAACTGGACGACGGGCGTTACCGTCAGACGATTCGCGAGCGTTACGTGGCCAAGTGGGGCGTGCAGTCGCCGTTCGTGTTCTGGGGCGCGCTGACCGAGGAGTTACTCGATCAGGCGCTGGACTGCCTGCCGGCCGAACACCTCAAGCACTGGTTCGACCGCTTGCTACTGGACATCAAGGCCAACCGCGCCGGCATGCCGGACCTGATCCAGTTCTGGCCGCAGGACAAGACCTACCGCATGATCGAAGTCAAAGGCCCCGGCGATCGCCTGCAAGACAATCAACTGCGCTGGATCGAGTTCTGCCACGAACACCAGATGCCGATTGCCGTCTGCTACGTGCAATGGGCGGAGCAGAGCGCTTGAGCTACAGCATCGCGGTGCGGGCGCTGTGTGAGTTCACCGCCAAGGTCGGTGATCTCGACTTGCGTTTCACGCCGTCACCGACCGCGCTGGAAGGCATCGTCGGCCATCGCACGGTCGCGTCCCGGCGCAACGACGCTTACCAGAGCGAAGTGGCGCTGGAAGGTTCGTATCAAACGTTGAAGGTAAAGGGCAGGGCGGACGGCTACGACCTGGGGCAAAACTGCCTGGAAGAAGTCAAAACCTATCGCGGCGACCTGAGCAAGCAACCGGCCAATCATCGGCAGTTGCATTGGGCTCAGGCCAAGATCTACGGCTGGCTGATGTGCCAGAAGCTGCAACTGGCGCAGATCAACCTGGCGCTGGTGTACTTCGACATCGTCAGCGAAAAGGAAACCTGTCTGGTCGAGGCCTTCAGTGCTGCCGGACTGGAGGCGTTCTTTGAGCATCATTGTCGGTTGTTCCTGTACTGGGCCGAGCAGGAAATGGCCCATCGCGAAGCCCGTAATCTAGCGGCGCAGGGTTTGGCTTTTCCCCATGCCGGGTTTCGTCCGGGGCAACGGCATCTGGCCGAGTCGGTGTTCAAAGCCGTCAGCACCGGCCGTTGCCTGATGGCACAGGCACCTACCGGAATCGGCAAGACCGTCGGCACATTGTTCCCGATGCTCAAGGCTCTGGCGCCGCAGCAACTGGACAAGGTGTTCTTCCTCACGGCGAAAACCCCGGGGCGCAAACTGGCGCTGGACGCGGCACAGGTGATCCTCGACAGCGCCGACGCGCCACCATTGCGCATTCTGGAGATGATCGCCCGGGACAAGGCTTGCGAACACCCGGACAAGGCCTGCCACGGCGAATCCTGTCCGTTGGCCCAGGGCTTCTACGACCGATTGCCCGCCGCGCGTCAGGCCGCCAGTCAGTTGAGCCTGTTGAACCAGAGCGCCTTGCGTGAAGTCGCACTGGAACACAATGTTTGTCCTTATTACCTCAGTCAGGAAATGGCCCGCTGGGCGGACGTGGTGGTCGCCGACTACAACTACTACTTCGACTTCAGCGCCTTGTTGTTTGGCTTGTCCCAGGCCAACAACTGGCGGGTCGCGGTGCTGGTGGACGAGGCCCACAACCTGGTGGAGCGTGGCCGGCAGATGTACAGCGCCAGCCTCGATCAGTCGACCCTGAACGCGGTGCGCAAAACCGCCCCTGAAGCGCTGAAGAAATCCCTGCAACGGGTCAATCGCGAATGGAACGCCCTGCATGACCTGAAACTCGGCGCTTATCAGGCCTACGACAAGGCGCCGGAAAAACTGCTCCAGGCCTTGTCTTCGTGCAGCGCGAGCATCGGCGACTACCTGAACGATCACCCTCAAGGGCTCGACAGCGCGTTACAGAATTTCTACTTCGACATGCTGCAGTTTGGCCGGGTGGCGGAGCTGTTCGATGAGCAGTTCCTGTTCGACATCAGCAAGCGTGACCTTGAACGCAAACGCAATCTGTCGCAGCTGTGCCTGCGCAACGTGGTGCCCGCAGGGTTCATTCGCCCGCGCCTGACGGCGGCGCGCAGTACCGTGCTGTTTTCCGCGACCCTCAGCCCTCGGCATTATTACGCTGACCTGCTGGGAACACCGCCGAACACTGTCTGGATCGACGTTGAGTCGCCGTTTCACGCGGACCAGTTGCAGGTCAGCATCGTCAGCCAGATCTCGACCCGTTTCGTCCACCGTCAGGCGTCGCTCGGGCCGATTGTCGAGCTGATCGCCCGGCAGTTCACCCAGCGTCCCGGCAACTACCTGGCGTTTTTCAGCAGTTTCGATTACTTGCAGCAAGTGGCGCAGTTGTTGGCCGAGCGGCATCCGCACATCACCTTGTGGTCGCAGTCCCGGGGCATGGCGGAAAGTCAGCGCCAGGACTTCCTCGACCAATTCACCACGCACAGCCAGGGTGTCGGTTTTGCGGTGCTGGGCGGGGCGTTCGGTGAAGGCATCGACTTGCCCGGCGCCCGGTTGATCGGCGCTTTCATCGCCACGTTAGGGTTGGCGCAACTGAACCCGGTCAATGAGCAGATGAAGCACCGAATGGCAGCGATTTTTGGTGCTGGCTACGACTACACCTATCTGTATCCGGGTGTGCAGAAAGTCGTGCAGGCCGCCGGGCGGGTGATCCGCACCCAGCAGGATCAGGGCGTGGTGATGCTGATCGATGATCGGTTTGGCGACAGCAAGGTCAAGCAATTGCTGCCGCGTTGGTGGTCGGTCGGCGTCGGCCAAGGCGTAGCGGGGTAGGGAATAAAGATCGCCGGGAAGGCGGTTTTTTCGGACTTTTGCGTAGGAATATTTTCTTTAAAAAACATAGACATATCTTGATAAAAAGCACTTTTTGATCAATCGGTGAAAGCAGACTTTATTCAAAGGGCAGGCAATCACTTTCACCCGATTCTTTGATAAGGAAATCAAGGTATGTCAGAAGCACCGAACTACACCTACACCGCCGAGCAGATCACTGCCGCGTTCACCGAAATCAAAACTGCATTGTTCAAAGACATCACAGCCGATCCTGTTCCCAAGATGCTGGTGGTCGCAGGGCTGCAGGGCTCGGGTAAAACCTGGCTATTGGAAAAAAACCTGCTGGCGTCTAATCGCTACACCAACTATGTACGGCTGTACTTGCCTGAATACCGGGAAAAACACCCGCAGTACGCGGACATGATCGCGCTCGGCGTCCTGCACGCGTATGAACATACGGAAACCTTCGTCCGGGAGCTCGGCACGAAGATCTTTACCGAGGCGTTCACCAGCCAATACAACATCATCATGGAGTGCGCGTTCGACAGTATCGACTTCGCAGCTTTCCCGCCTTCGGCGACCGCCGCCGGCTATCAGTTCGAAACCCACATCGTCGGCTGCAATCAAGAATTCGCGCACCTGTCGAGCATCAAGAGAGCGCTCAGGAGCCTGGAAAAGCAGGAGCTGGAAAGGTTCGTCAATCTGCAAGCCCTGCAAACCAGCATGAGCAATGCCCAGGCGATCATCCTGGCCTTCGACACGGCCGCGAAGGCCGTCAGTGGTTCACAAATCATTCTGTACGAGCGTGGATTTGGCGCTTTGAAAGAGCGGACCCTGCGTGCGCATAACACCTACACCAAAGCCGCCGATGGAACGCTGACCACGACGTCGGTGACCGCGCATTACGCTGACAGTGTGTATGGCACGATCATCAACAACCACATCTTCTCGGTGAGCGAGCGCGACGAGATGGTCAAGGAGTGCCACCTGGCACTGTCCAGGACCCAAACCTATGCCGAGCAAGTCCCGGACTTCGTCTACAACGAACCTGTACGCCTACATCGTCAAGTACGTGTACCGATAAGCTGCAGCCATTCGGCGGCAAAGCGATGACAGTCCCCCGGCCAGCGAGCGGTGAGCAACTGACCGTCGCGGACCACAAAGCCGTGTTGTGGCTTGTCCGCCGAATCACGTTTGGCCAGCAGTGGCCCTCGCAGGAAATCCTTGGGTTTATTCAGGGCCGCCGACACCTCGGCTTCGACGGTCTGCCGGTAAGTCCGGTAATAACGTCCCAGCCACAGTGCGGTCATCAGCCAGGCCGGCAGCTCCATGGTGCCGGCCACCAGCGCCGTGACTTTGTGCCCATCCAGCACCGGGCGGCCGGTAGCAGGATCAAGCGTGCGGGCCAGCAACAGCACACCATGACACACAGCGGCCACCGGTTTCGCGGTCTTGAAAAAGTGCAGGGCAATACGCCGGGCCTGCCCGGACTCCAGCAGGCTGCGCATGCCTTGGGCATGACCGCCGGGAATCAACAGCCCTGCAAACTGGCTCGGGTCGACATCGGCGTAGGCCAATGGCTGATTGAAGGCCTCGTCCTCAATCATTCGGGCGTAGCTGGCAAGGTCGGGTTTGCGCGTCATCAGGAACGGGTTCAACAGGCCGAATCCGATGTCCACCAAACGCGAGTCGGCGTAAGCAGGCAACCCCTCGGGCGTTGCAAAACGCACTTCGACGCCCGCCTGGCGCATGGCCTCCCAGGGCACACTGCTTTCAGTCGGATCGTAATCGCAATTGGGCAACAGAATCAGAATCATCGAGAGCTTCTTCCTTGGCCTGGCGCGGCGGTTGGCATCGAGAATAGGTGGTCTGTGGCCATCACTCCACTGCGACTTTCCAAAGCCTGGTTATTGCGGCTGTCCTATCCTGTGGTTTGTCGCATACTCCATAAAATAATAATGCCGGAGAGATCAATGAGTGATGATCGAACCAAAGCAAATGCTATCGAGGACAGCCGATTGCGGATGCTGATCGATGCGGTGGTGGACTATGCGATCTACATGATCGACCCCGATGGCATTATCACCAGTTGGAATTCCGGCGCCCGACGTTTCAAAGGGTATGAGGAAGCAGAAATACTTGGCCAGCATTTCTCGCGTTTCTATACCGAAGAGGATCGTCTTGCCGGCAAGCCCCAGCGAGCGCTGGATACGGCCATTGCCGAAGGTCGTTTCGAGGGTGAAGGCTGGCGGGTTCGCAAGGATGGCACGCGCTTCTGGTCCCACGTGGTGATTGACCCGATTCTCGACCCGTCAGGCACGTTGCTGGGTTTTGCCAAGATCACCCGGGACCTGACCGACCGCAAAATGGCCGAAGAAACCCTCAAGCAAAGCGAGCAGCAATTTCGCTTGCTGGTCCAAAGCGTCACCGACTACGCCATCTATATGCTCGACCCGCACGGGCGCTTGACCAACTGGAACCTCGGTGCCCAGCGCATCAAGGGTTACCGGCCCGAAGAAGTCATTGGCCAGCATTTTTCGATGTTCTACACCCCTGAGGACCGTGAAGCCGGTGAGCCGCAACGGGCACTGGAAACTGCGCAGCGTGAAGGAAAATTCGAAAACAAGGCCTGGCGTGTGCGTAAGGACGGTACGCAGTTCCTGGCTCACGTCGTAGTTGATCCGATCTGGGGTGAGACGGGCACGTTGCTCGGTTTCGCCAAGATCACTCGTGATATCACCGAAGTGACGAAGGCCCAACAGGCCCTTGAGCAAACCCGTGAAGCGTTGTTCCAGGCGCAGAAGATGCAGGCCATCGGCCAACTCAGCGGCGGGATTGCCCACGACTTCAATAACCTGTTGACGGTGATTCTCGGAAACCTGGAAATCGTCCGTAAACGTATGGGGGACGATCCGAAAATCGTTCGTTTGCTGGACAACGCCACCCAAGGCGCCATGCGCGGCGTTTCCCTGACCCAGCGCATGCTGGCCTTTGCCCGGCGTCAGGAACTCAAGACCGAATCCGTCGAGATCCCTGCCCTGGTGCAAGGGATCACCGGGCTGTTGCGCAGCTCCCTGGGGCCCTCGGTGAAAATCGAAACCAACTTTGCGCCAGACCTCGAACCCGCCGAGGCCGACGTGAATCAACTTGAGTTGGCAGTGTTGAACCTGGCGACCAATGCCCGTGACGCCATGCCCAATGGCGGGAAGATTGTCATCAGCGCCAGGATTGAGGAGGTCAGCGATCCTGCCCGTTCCTCTTTACCGGTTGGCCGATATGTTTGCCTGAGCGTTACCGACACGGGGGAGGGCATGGACCCGGACACGCTGGCATCAGCCGCCGATCCGTTTTTCACCACAAAAGGTGTCGGCAAGGGTACAGGCCTGGGGTTGTCGATGGTTCACGGCTTTATTGAGCAATTGGGTGGGCGATTCATCCTCAAGAGCCAGAAGGACCAGGGCACCTGCGCTGAACTCTGGTTACCTGTCGCCACGGCCGGCGCGGTGCCCAGGTTGACGCCTGTAGTGCAAGCCATGCTTCCGGTGCCCGGACTGAGCGTGCTAGTGGTGGATGACGATAGCCTGGTGCTGACCAGCACCAGCCTGCTGCTTGAAGACCTGGGCCACCGGGTGATCAGCGCGGCATCCGGCGCTCAGGCGCTGGAAGCATTCGACAGCGGTCAAGCGATTGATCTGGTCATCACCGACATGGCCATGCCGCGAATGAACGGTGCGCAACTGGCGCACGCAATTCGTCTGCTCAAGCCAGACTTGCCGATCATCCTCGCCACCGGTTATGCCGAGCGCCTGGAAGGCTTTTTGCTGGAACTTCCGCGTCTTTCCAAGCCGTTTACCCAACTCAATCTGGTGGAAATCATCAGCCAGGCGATGAAATAACGGAGGGGCTAACGCTCGGGCAATCGGTCTGAACTTTGCCAACTAAGGTCTCTTCTAAACGTTTTCCGCTGTGTGAGAACGTCGTGCCGAGAATACTGACTGAAGCCGTGGCCGAAGAGGCCCTGACCGAACACAACGCCAAGATGTTCGGTTCGCCCAAGGAACGCCTGGATTTCTATCGCCGGGAAATCCAGTACGAAACCAGCATCGTGGCCAACCGCACCGATGCGTATCTGGCCGCGCAATCGTTCCTGGTGATTGCCTTCGCATCGAGCATGTCCAATCTCAACCCCGAGTGGGGCAAGCTGTTCACCCTGGTGGTGCCGCCGTTTCTGGCGCTGTTGGGGTTGCTCAGCTCACTCAATGCCTGGCCGGGCATTCGTGCGGCGTACGACATCATCGATCACTGGCACTTCAAGCAAAGCCAATTGCTGCGCAGCGAACCGCTGATTGGCTTGGCCTACGATGAATCGCCGCTGTTCTGTGAAACGGAATCCAGTCACAAGGGCTATCGCAAGTCGCTATTGTTTTCGGTGCGCACGCCGTGGATTTTTGCGACGTTCTGGGTTTTGTTGGGCAGCTATGCGTTTTACATTCAGGTCACCAATCCCGGGGCCTGACCTTTCAAGAAGATCAAAAGATCGCAGCCTTCGGCAGCTCCGGCATGGTGTACGCATTCCCATGTAGGAGCTGCCGAAGGCTGCGATCTTTTCAGCGGTTCAAACCCATGAATCGAAACCGCCATCCACTGATTTCGAATGCAGCACAGACGCCGTTGAAAACTCTTCCTCAATCAGCCGCAGGTGGTCGATGGCTTCCTCAAACTTCAGATCAGCCTTGCAGCGCAGAGCCTGATAATGGGCAAACACCTCGGCATCCAACTCGGCCTTATCCAGCAGTTCAAAAGCCGCTTGGTTAAGCAGTTGCGCTTCTTCGAACAATTGACGATTACATTCGAGCGCGAAATCGCGGCAAGCCTGGGTGTGTACCGGAGCCGAGTAGTACTTCATTGCGTTCACCTTCCGTTCGGGGGAGCCACGTGGGGCTGGATAAGGTTGTGACTGCTTACGCCTAAAGGAATTTCATTCTTTTGAAGTTGGAAAATGGATAGATACTTAGGGAGCTATCGTAAAAAGAAATCAGGAATCCTGATGGTTTCTCTGTTCATAGCGGGCCAGCATCGGCTGAGTACTGATACCGTGAATCAAAATGCTCAACGCCACCACTGACAGCGTCAGGTCGGTGCACAGGGTTGCCACCGATGGGGTCAGGTCGTGGTTCAAGGCATAGAACAGGTAATAAAAACTGCCAATGCCGCGAATCCCGAACCAGCCGATCAATGAGCGTTGCCGCCCGTCGAGCAATCGCCCCCAGGGCATCAGCCACACACTCAGTGGGCGAATCACGCAAAACAGGACCGCCGCAATCACCAGGGCACGCCAGTCCCAGTGCGGCACGAGTACCACCCCGAGCAAGGTCACCAGAAACACTTCCATGGCCCGTTCCACCAGACTGCCAAAGGCCAGCATGTCGCCCATCATGATGCCGGCCGCGACCTGAGAGTCTTCCAGGTTTTCTAGATCGCCATGCACGGCGGCCTCGGGCTCGACGTTCTGATGACCGACCACCGGTTGCACCAGTTGCTCGGCCGGGGTCTGGGTGTCGCCGGTAGACTTGACCTCGGCCTGGCGCAATCCCAAACCTGCGGCGAACACGGATAGAAAACCGTAGCCGTGAATCGACTCGGCCGCCACATAGGCCAGCGCGATCAGCGCCAGGGTCAAGTAATCATTGGGGGAAAAGGTGCTGTCGGCATTGCGGATGCGCATCGACAAGGTCGCCCGACCGATGCCGTGGCCCATCCAGTAACCGATCAGCAACCCGGCAGGCACCGCCCACAACAGGCTTTTCAGGGCCCAGTCAGTGAGCCAGGTGTTGGAGTCACCGGACTGTTGCAACACTAACAAGCCGAGGATGACGAAAGGAAACGCGACGCCGTCGTTCAGGCCGGCCTCACCCGAAAGCCCGAAACGCACCGAGTCGTAATCCTTGGCATCGTTAACCTGCACCAGCGACGCCAATACCGGGTCGGTCGGTGCCAGAATCGCGCCGATCAGCATCGACGGGCCCCACGCCAGGCCCAAGCCGTAATGCAGCAACAGGCAAACACCGGCGATGGTCAGCACCATCACCGGCCCCGCCAGCCCGAATGCGACGCGCCATTTGCGATCCCTGAGCGGCAGACGCAACTTGAGTCCGCAGACAAACAGCGAAAAGAGCACCGCGACTTCCGTCAGGTGCTCCATCCAGTTTGCGGCGTCCTTGATGTCGAGCTTGAGCAAATCCAGGCCCGCCGGGCCGATGGCGATCCCCAGCACCAGGCACACTGCCGAGGTGGTCACCGGCATCCAGCGCAGGTACGACGAGGTCAGCGCCAGCGTCAGCAGCACCGCGCCCAACACTGCCAACCACACAATGAAACTCATGCCGGACTCTCGCTGGGTGGCTGCATTCGTCGGCTCAACCGACGGTCGCGCGCAGGTATTCAGGCGCTAACACGACCGACCACAGCAATACCATCTCGACCAGAATGGTCACTAATACCAGCAGGCCGACGCCCCAGACACTGGCTGCGTACAACAGGCCCTGTTCCTTGCGCTCGTGCATAAAGGTCGGCAGGCCAACGAACAACAGGAACGTCGCGTAGGCGCAAGCGGCCGCCAGCACTATGACCCCCAACCAAAGGCTGGGGTACAGCCCGGCGAAACCCGCGATAAAAAACGGCGTCGCGGTGTAGGCAACAAAGCCTATGCATTGATTGACCGTGGGCCGGGCGTCGAAGGTGCGTGACATCCAGCGGATAAACAATCCCATCAGCGCCACGCCGGCCAGGATGGTCAGGTACAACAACCCGCAGAGTTGCAGCGCGCTGGCAGGGCTGAGTTTCACTGTTTCGTGCTGGGCCAGGCTCCAGCCGACATAGGTGGTCCCGATAAACAGGCACACAGCAGGGATCAGTGCGAGCAGCACCAAATGTGCGAGGTAGTGGCGTGGATGCTCTTCCTCCTCGTGACGAATATCCGTCCAGGCGAAGTTGGGTTGGGTAAACAGCTTGATAATAGGTGCGGACATGACGACCTCCAGATATCTAAGGCACACCAATGGCACGCCTATAAAGAGTTGAGTTCTGGAGTTGGTAGCAGGTTCAATTTATAGAAACGGCTCGCCGCCCGAGCCCAGGTAGCTCCGCTCGCCGCAGTCCGGATACGGGTCTCGATGTTGCGGTTGTACACAAAAACTGTGGCGAGGGGGCTTGCCCCCGTTGGGCTGCGAAGCGGCCCCAAATTCTGAGCCTGCGGTCTGGCAGGCAAACCGCTTTCAATCGATTTACGGCGGCTCTGCTGCCGAACGGGTGCAAGCCCCCTCACCACAAAAGCCGCTCCTACAGGGATGTCAGGCTGTTTTCGATCCGCTGGATGCCTTCCTCGAGTAACGCCCGCGGGCAGCCGAAGTTCAGGCGCACGAACTGTTTGCTCTGATCACCAAAATCCAGACCAGCACTCAAGCCGACCTTGGCTTGTTCAAGGAAGAACTGCTGCGGATCGGCCAGCCCCAACGCCGAGCAATCGAGCCATGCCAGGTAAGTGCCTTGTGGCACGTTGATGCTCACGCCTGGCAATCGCGTGCGAACGGCATCCACCAGATAATCACGGTTGCCTTGCACATAAGCCAGCATCTCGGTCAGCCACGGGCCGGCTTCGCTGTAGGCCACGCGGGTGGCTTCCAGGCCCAGCGGGTTGACGCTGTCGACCATGCCGCAACGCGCGTGGTTGACCCGAGCCAGCAGCGCCGGATCCTGGATGATCATGAACGAGGTCTTCAGACCGGCGATGTTGTACGCCTTGCTCGCCGACATCAGGGTGATGGTGCGCTTGGCGATCTCCGGGCTCAGCGATGCGGTCGGAATATGTACACGCCCGTCAAAGCACAACTCGGCGTGAATCTCGTCGGAGATGATCCAGGCGTCCTGCGCCAGGCAGATGTCGGCCACCGCTTGCAGTTCTTCCCGAGGGAAGACCTTGCCCAGCGGGTTGTGCGGGTTGCTCAGCAGCAGCGCGCCGCCGCCGTTCAGGGATTCGCGCAACGCATCGAGCGGTGTGGCGTAGGAACCATCCGCCTGGGCGACGAACTCAAGTTCAACCTTGTTCAGCCCCCAATTGCCCGGCGCATGACGCAGCGGCGGGTAGTTCGGCGTTTGTACTACAACGTTCTGTTGCGGCTGGACCAGCGCTTTCAGCGCCATGTTGAAGCCGGACTCCACACCCGGCAGAAACACCAGTTCCGAAGGCTTTACCCGCCAGGCGAATTTGTTCCAGAGGTCGGCGACGATGGCGTCACGCAGGTTGTCCTGAGGCACGCTGTAGCCAAGCAACGGGTGTTCCAGGCGTTTTTGCAGGGCCTGGATAATCACCGGCGGCGCCGCAAAATCCATGTCGGCCACCCACATTGGCAACACGTCGGCCGGGTAACGGCTCCATTTGGTACTGCCGGTCGCGTGGCGGTCGAACACCTGGTCAAAGTCGAAGGTCATGCTCAGTCTCATAGAAGGCAGCGTTAATCACGGCGGCCATGATAAGCCCCCAACGTTCACCTGAGGTGACACCCAGCAGAAAAAATCAGAACTCAATGAGTACACGAATCCCCCTGTGGGAGCGGGCTTGCTCGCGAAAGCGGTCTTACATTCAACATCAACACTGACTGACCCACCGCTTTCGCGAGCAAGCCCGCTCCCACATTTGATCTTCGTGTTGCCCGACGGTCGGGTTTCATGCCAAAGGCTGTCACATTGACTAGAGTTTGGAGTACCGGCAGCCAAGCTGCCGCGACCGTGTTTGTCCAGAAAAACCCGGCAAAGCACCGGGTCTTCATCTGATCAGGAGTGCACGATGGACCTCAACCGTCGTCAGTTCTTCAAGGTCGCCGGTATCGGCCTTGCGGGCTCAAGTCTCGGCGCGCTGGGTATGCTCCCCGCGACTGCCTTTGCCGAGCAAGTGCGTCATTTCAAACTCGCCCACACCCATGAAACCCGCAACACCTGCCCGTACTGCTCGGTGGGTTGCGGCTTGATCATGTACAGCCAGGGCGACCAGGCCAAGAACGTCGCCCAAAGCATCATCCACATCGAAGGCGACGCCGACCACCCGGTCAACCGCGGCACCTTGTGCCCCAAAGGCGCGGGCCTGCTGGACTTCATTCACAGCCCCAGCCGCTTGCTGTACCCACAGGTGCGCAAGCCCGGCAGCACCGAATGGACGCGCATCTCCTGGGATGAAGCGCTGGACCGCGTGGCCGACCTGATGAAGGCCGACCGCGACTCCAACTTTATCGAGAAGAACGCCCAGGGCCAAACGGTGAACCGCTGGCTGACCACCGGATTTCTCGCAGCGTCAGCGGCGTCCAATGAAGCGGGCTACCTGACCCACAAGGTCATTCGCAGTCTCGGCATGCTGGGGTTCGATAACCAGGCGCGTGTCTGACACGGTCCGACGGTGGCAAGTCTTGCCCCGACGTACGGCCGTGGTGCCATGACCAATACCTGGACCGATATCGCCAACGCGAACCTGATCCTGGTGATGGGCGGCAACGCAGCAGAAGCGCACCCTTGCGGCTTTAAATGGGTGACCGAAGCCAAGGCGCACAACAAGGCACGACTGATCGTGGTCGATCCGCGATTCACCCGGACCGCCTCCGTGGCCGACTATTACGCGCCAATCCGCACCGGGACCGACATCGCCTTTATGGGCGGGTTGATCAATTACCTGCTGACCGAAGACAAGATCCAGCACGAGTACGTCAACGCCTATACGGACGTGTCGTTTATCGTCAAAGCCGGATTCAGCTTCGAAGACGGGATCTTCAGCGGCTACGACGCCGCCAAGCGTCTGTACACCGACAAGTCTGGCTGGGGCTATGAAATTGGTGAGGACGGTTTCGCCAAAGTCGACCCGACGTTGCAGGACCCACGCTGCGTCTATCAACTGATGAAAGTCCATTACAGCCGCTACAACATCGACCTGGCCAGCCAGATCTGCGGCATGCCGGTGGACGCCATCAAGAAAATCTGGGAAGAAATCGCCACCTGCTCGACACCGGGCAAGACCATGACGATTCTCTACGCCCTGGGCTGGACGCAACACTCGATTGGTTCGCAAATCATCCGCAGCGCGGCGATGGTCCAACTGCTGCTGGGCAACGTCGGCATGCCGGGCGGCGGCGTCAATGCCCTGCGCGGGCACTCGAATATTCAGGGCCTGACCGACCTTGGCTTGCTCTCCAACTCGCTGCCGGGTTACCTGACCCTGGCCAGCGACGGCGAGCAGGATTACGACGGCTACATCACCAAACGGACGCAAAAACCGTTGCGCCCGGGACAACTGTCGTATTGGCAGAACTACAGCAAGTTCCACGTCAGCCTGATGAAATCCTGGTACGGCAACAACGCCACCGCCGAGAACCATTGGGCCTACGATTACCTGCCGAAACTCGACATCCCCAACTACGACATCCTGAAAATGTTCGACCTGATGGGGCAGGGCAAGGTCAACGGTTACATGTGCCAAGGCTTCAATCCGATCGCCGCGTTGCCGGACAAAAACCGCGTAATGGCGGCGCTGGCCAAGCTCAAATGGTTGGTGGTGATGGACCCGCTGTCCACCGAGACCTCGGAGTTCTGGAAAAACGTCGGGCCGTACAACGACGTGACCAGCGCTGACATTCACACTGAAGTCATTCGCCTGCCGACGACCTGTTTTGCCGAAGAGGACGGCTCGCTGGTCAACAGCAGCCGCTGGCTGCAATGGCACTGGAAAGGCGCCGACGGGCCGGGCGAAGCGCAGACCGACGTGAAGATCATGAGCGAGTTGTTCCTGCGCCTGCGCAAGCGTTATCAGGCGAATGGCGGCGCGTTCCCCGACCCGATCCTTAAACTGTCGTGGCCTTACAAAATCACCGACGAACCGTCGCCGGAAGAACTGGCCAAGGAAATCAACGGCGCCGCCACCACGGACTTCACCGATGTCACGGGGGGGCGATCAAGGGCAACGCGCAACTGACCGGTTTCGCCCAGCTCAAGGACGACGGCAGCACCGCGTCCGGTTGCTGGATCTTCTGCGGCAGCTGGACCGAAATGGGCAACCAGATGGCCCGGCGCGACAACAGCGATCCGTACGGCATGAAGCAACATTTGGGCTGGGCCTGGGCCTGGCCGATGAACCGACGGATTCTCTACAACCGCGCCTCGGCCGACCCGCAAGGCAAGCCGTGGGACGAGAAAAAACGCCTGGTGTGGTGGAACGGCAAGGCCTGGGGCGGCACCGATGTGCCGGACTTCAAGGTCGACTCGCCACCGGAAGCCGGGATGAACCCGTTCATCATGAACCCCGAAGGCGTGGCGCGGTTCTTCGCCGTCGACAAGATGAACGAAGGCCCATTCCCCGAGCACTACGAACCGTTCGAAACCCCGATCGGCATCAACCCGTTGCACCCGAACAACAAGAACGCCACCAGCAACCCGGCGGCGCGGATCTTCGATTCGGTGTGGGAAACCCTCGGCGTGGCCAAGGATTATCCATACGCCGCGACGAGTTACCGGCTGACCGAGCATTTCCACTTCTGGAGCAAGCACTGCAAGCTCAACGCGATTGCCCAGCCGGAGCAATTTGTTGAGATTGGCGAGGTGCTGGCCAAGGAGAAAGGCATCGTTGCCGGCGACAAGGTCCGGGTCAGCAGCAAGCGCGGCTTTATCGAAGCGGTGGCGGTGGTGACCAAGCGGATTCGTCCGTTACAGGTCAACGGCCAGGTTGTGCACCACATCGGTATCCCGCTGCACTGGGGCTTTACCGGGCTGACGCGTCACGGCTATCTCACCAACACCCTCGTGCCGTTCCTCGGCGATGGTAATTCCCAGACCCCGGAATCCAAGTCATTCCTGGTCAACGTGGAGAAAGTCTAAATGGCCAGCCAAGACATCATCGCCCGCTCGGCCACCACCACCGTCCCGCCGTCGGTGCGCAATCAGGAGGAAGTGGCCAAGCTGATCGACACCACCAAATGCATCGGTTGCAAGGCTTGCCAGGTCGCCTGCTCGGAATGGAACGAGCTGCGCGACGACGTCGGCCACAACCTCGGCACCTACGACAACCCGCAAGACCTGAGTGCCGAAACCTGGACGTTGATGCGCTTCACCGAGCATGAAACCGACGCCGGTAATCTGGAATGGCTGATCCGCAAGGACGGCTGCATGCACTGCGCCGAACCCGGTTGCCTGGCGGCGTGCCCAAGTCCTGGCGCAATCATCAAGCATGCGAATGGCATCGTCGATTTCGATCAGGATCATTGCATCGGTTGCGGTTATTGCATCACCGGTTGCCCGTTCAACATCCCGCGGATCTCGCAAAAAGATCACAAGGCCTACAAGTGCACGCTGTGCTCGGACCGGGTCGCGGTGGGCCTGGAACCGGCCTGTGTGAAAACCTGCCCGACCGGCGCCATCGTCTTCGGTACCAAGGAAGACATGAAGGAACACGCCGCCGAACGGATCGTCGATCTCAAGAGTCGCGGCTTTGAAAACGCCGGTCTGTACGACCCGGCCGGGGTCGGCGGCACCCACGTGATGTACGTGCTGCACCATGCCGACACGCCACAGATATACGCCGGGCTGGCGAAGGATCCGGCGATCAGTCCGCTGGTGGGTTTGTGGAAAGGCGTGAGCAAACCCTTGGGCTTGTTGGCCATGGGCCTGGCGGTGCTGGCCGGGTTCTTCCACTACGTGCGCATCGGCCCGCAAGTGGTGGAAGAGGACGAATTGCCACCGGTTAACGATCCGGCAGTGCACGAAGTCGATCCGTCGGTGCACACCTTTGATCCGCGCGGGGAGAACAGACCATGATCCGCAAGCAGATCCTGCGCTATACCGCCAACCAGCGGACCAATCACTGGCTGGTGGTGATCCTGTTTTTCATGGCCGCGCTGTCGGGGATGGCACTGTTTCACCCGGCGCTGTTCTGGCTCAGCAACCTGTTCGGCGGCGGACCGTGGACGCGGATTTTGCATCCGTTCATGGGCGTGCTGATGTTTGTGCTGTTCCTCGGGTTGGTGATCCGTTTCTGGCGGGCCAACTTCTTTATTCGCAACGATGGGCTGTGGCTCAAGCGGATAGGGCGGGTGATCAAAAACGAGGAAGAGGGCGTGCCGCCGATTGGCAAGTACAACCCTGGGCAGAAGCTGCTGTTCTGGACGTTGTTGTTGTGCATGTTAGGGTTGTTGTTCACGGGGTTGGTGATCTGGCGCGCGTATTTCAGTGTGTATTTCGGCATCACCCTCATTCGTTGGGCCATGCTGCTGCATGCGCTGGCGGGTTTTGTGCTGGTGTTGAGCATCATCATTCACATCTACGCCGGCATCTGGATCAAGGGCTCGATCAGCGCCATGTTGCACGGCTGGGTCAGCCGCGCGTGGGCCCGGAAACACCATGAACTCTGGTACCGCGAAGTGACCCGCGACGAAAACCCCGAGCAGCCGATCAGCAAAAAAGGATAAGCACTTGGCAACGATTCTTGAGCCTGGCGAGATCGAAGCAGCGGCGAGTTCACCACCGTTTCTGTACTTGCCACCGCGTAATCTGTTCACCTTGCGAGCGTTGGGGCTTGAGCGTTTGGCTGAAGGGCATCCGATGGCGGATTACCTGCGGCTGGTGGCCGGGTTGTGTCATCTCCAGCAGGAAATGCTGGATGATCTGCCGGTTGATGAGATGCCCGATCCCGAACGCCTGAAAGTCTGCCAGCAACATGGGTTGCCGCCGTTCGCCGTTGACAGCCTGGTGCGCGAGGGCGAATGGCTGCCGTTTCTGTACGCCGTGTTGCTGCGCTATAAGCCACCGCCACACGCGGCGGTCAAAAGCGCGATCAACACGCTGCTGGCTGCCAACCCCGGACAACTCAAGGCTTGGGGCGTTGCTTTGGTCAGCGGCCAATACTCGTTGTTGCCCGCCGAAGTGGTGCCGTTTCTCGGCGCGGCGTTGCAAGTGACCTGGAGCCATTGGTTGCTGGACACGCCGAACCTGGAACTCAAGCCCGGTGACAGCCTCAGCCAATGTCCGGCCTGTGGTTCGCCGGCCATGGCCGGGGTGATTCGCCATCGCGGCAAATACAACGGTTTACGCTATCTGGTCTGCTCGCTGTGTGCCTGTGAATGGCATGTGGTGCGGGTCAAATGCGTGTATTGCGAGCAGAGCAAAGGCCTTGAGTACGTCAGCCTCGATGACGATCGATACGCGGCGAATCAGGCGCCGCTGCGGGCGGAAGTCTGTCCCGGCTGCAACAGCTACCTGAAACTGCTGTATCTGGAAAACGATGCCGAGGCCGAAGCGCTCTCGACCGACCTGACCAGCCTGATGCTGGACATGCGGCTGGAGCAGGAAGGTTATCTGCGTGTAGCACCGAATCTGTTGTTGGCCCCCGGAAGCGATTAAGTCCAGCGTCTACACTGAGGCGCGACGGTCCATCGCTTTCGGAGTTGCCGATGTCCAACCTGCGTCTGCCATCCATCGACAGTTTGCTGCGCCATCCTGCGTGCCAGCCGTTGGCCGAGCGTTATGGGCGAGATGCGCTGCTGACCAGCCTTCGACAGTTGCTCGATGACCTGCGCGAACCGGTGCTTTCGGGGCAACTGACTGCGGTTGAAATCGCGCCCGAGGTGCTGGCGGGCAGGGCGGGTGAACGTCTCATTTCCCAGCATCGCAGTCATGTGCGCCGGGTGTTCAATCTCACCGGCACCGTGCTGCACACCAATCTGGGGCGGGCGCTGTTGCCGGAAGAAGCCATTGAAGCGGTGCAGATGGCGGCGCGTTATCCGATCAATCTTGAATTCGATCTGCACAGCGGCAAGCGTGGCGACCGCGACGACCTGATCGAAGGCCTGATCCGCGAGTTGACCGGCGCCGAGGCCGTCACCGTGGTCAACAACAACGCCGCTGCCGTGCTGCTGACCCTCAACAGCCTGGGCGCGCGTAAGGAAGGCATCATTTCCCGAGGCGAGCTGATCGAAATCGGCGGCGCGTTTCGCATCCCCGACATCATGGCCCGTGCCGGCGTGAAGCTTCACGAGGTCGGCACAACCAATCGCACCCACGCCAAAGACTATGAAGCCGCCATCGGCCCGCGCAGCGGTTTGGTGATGCGCGTGCATGCGAGCAACTACGCTATTTCCGGGTTCACCACGAGTGTGCCGACCGCTGAGCTGGCAGCGTTGGCGCACAAGCACGGTTTGCCGTTGCTGGAAGATCTGGGCAGCGGCAGTCTGCTGGACCTGACTCGCTGGGGGTTACCTGCCGAACCGACGGTGCGTCAGGCGCTGCTCGATGGTGCGGACATCGTCACTTTCAGCGGCGACAAGTTGCTCGGCGGTCCGCAGGCCGGGCTGATTGTCGGGCGCAAGGAGCTGATTGCGAAGATCAAGAAGAACCCGCTCAAGCGTGCGTTGCGGGTCGACAAGCTGACCTTGGCGGCGCTTGAAGCAGTGTTGGGGTTGTACCGCGATCCTGATCGATTGGCCGAACGTTTGCCGAGTCTGCGCCTTTTGACCCGGCCGCAGGCTGACATCCTCGCGCAAGCCGAACGCCTGCAACCGGCATTGGCCCAGCGTTTGGGTAATGGCTGGAACGTAAGCGCGGTGCCTGCGCTGGGCATGATCGGCAGTGGCAGCCAACCGGTGGCGCGCTTGCCAAGTGCTGCGTTGTGCCTGCGGCCGCTGGTGTCGAAGCGTCTTCGCGGTCGGCAATTATTGAATCTGGAAGCGGCGTTTCGCACCTTGCCGATTCCCGTGCTCGGCCGTCTTGATGACGATGCCTTGTGGCTGGACCTGCGGCAACTGGACGACGAAGCGGCGTGGCTGGCGCAACTCGATCAGTTACCGGGAGGGGAAGGGTGATCGTCGGCACCGCAGGGCACATCGACCACGGCAAGACGTCGTTGCTTCAGGCCCTGACCGGCCAGGCCGGGGACCGTCGCCGTGAGGAACGCGAGCGCGGCATGACCATCGACCTCGGCTACCTCTACGCGGCGCTGGAACCCGGCGCCGAACTGACGGGGTTTATCGACGTGCCCGGTCATGAGCGATTCACCCACAACATGCTCGCTGGCGCACAGGGCATTGACCTGGTGCTGTTGGTGGTCGCGGCAGACGACGGCGTGATGCCCCAGACCCGCGAGCATCTGACGATTGTCGAGTTGCTGGGCATCCCTCGGGCGCTGGTGGCGATCACCAAGTGCGACCGGGTCGAGCCTGCACGAGTTGCAGAAGTCCGGGCGCAGGTTGAAACGTTGCTCGCGTCTGGACCATATGCCGGCGCGCCGTTGATTGCGCTGTCGAGTGTCACGGGCGAGGGCTTGGAAACCTTGCGTGAAGCGTTGCTCGATGCGCAAAAAGCGTTCTTCAACGTAGTGCCAGCGGTGGTTTTCGCCTGGCGATTGACCGTGCTTTCAGCGTCGCTGGCGCTGGTATCGTGGTGACCGGCACTGCGTTGTCGGGCCAGGTCGCCGTGGGTGATACGTTGCTGCTCGGCCCCCAAGGCAAGCCGGTGCGAGTGCGTGGCTTGCATGCGCAGAATCAGCCGGCCGAGGTTGCAACCGCAGGACAACGCGTGGCGCTGAACCTGAGCGCCGAACGCCTGAACCTGGAACAACTTCACCGCGGCCAATGGCTGCTGGCCGAGTGGCTGCACGCGCCGACCCAGCGGCTGGACATCGAGATGCAACTGTTGCCCAGCGAATCCCATGTGTTCGTCCACTTTCACCCGGTGCACGTCCATCTCGGCACTCAGGACGTGACCGGACGGGTTGCATTGCTGCAAGGCCCAAGTCTGACCCCCGGCGAGCGGATGTTTGCGCAAATTCTGCTGAATGCGCCGGTGCAGACAGTGAAGGGCGATCCGTTGATCCTGCGCGACCAGAGCGCCCAACGCACCCTCGGTGGCGGGCGAGTGCTCGACCCGTTCGCGCCGAGCCGACAGCGTCGCAGCCCCGAGCGACTGGCGCAGTTACAAGCCCTCGCGAGCACCCACAGTCTTGAAGAAGTCATGCCCGCGCTGCTGGCCAACAGCGAAACGGGGCTTGACCCGCAACGCCTCGAACGTCAATTCAACCGTCTTCGTGACAGCTGGGTTTTGCCCGATGACGTGCGCCTGATCAACACCCGCCAAGGTCCGCTGTTGTTTAGCACTGCACGATGGGAAGCCCAAAAAGCGCCGCTGCTGGAACACCTCGCACGCTTCCATCAACTGGAACCGGATCAAATGGGCCCGGACCGTGATCGCCTGCGCCGGTTCACCGGCACTGCGCTGGACCGGCCGACGTTCATCAGCCTGCTCGACGAATTGCTTGCCTGTGGCGCTATCGTCACCAGCGGGCCGTGGTTGCATCTGCCCGATCATCAAGTGCGCCTGAGTGAAGACGACGAAGCCTTGTGGCAACAATTGCAGCCAACGTTCGAAGCGGCCGGTTTCAATCCACCGTGGGTGCGTGACCTTGGACATGACGAAGTCGCGGTGCGCCTGCTGCTGCGCAAAATGGCACGACTGGGGCTGCTGCACCAAGTGGTGCGCGACCTGTTTTACACCGACACGGTGCTGCGCCGATTGGCGGCTATGCTGTTGCAACTGGCGGGTGAAAACCCGGTGATTGAGGTGGCGGCGTTTCGTGATGCGGTGGGGCTGGGTCGCAAGCGCAGCGTGCAGATTCTCGAATACTTCGACCGCATCGGCCTGACCCGACGCCTTGGCGATCGGCGCCAGATCCGCCCAGGCAGTGCACTGGCTCAGCCCTCCGAGCCCTGACTTTTTTCATGGAAGGCAATCGCGCCCGGTGGCGCGGCCGGGCTTCAAACCCGGTTGGGGACGGCATCCGTTCCCGGGCAGGTTCGACTCCGGCTGCCTTCCGCCAATTTCAGAGTGGCGCCAGTTCCTTGATCAGAAAATCAATGAACGTGCGAGTCTTCTGCGGCACCCGCCGCGCCGATGGATAAACCGCGTTGATGCTGATCGGCGGCGCCTGCCATTCGCATAGCACCGACACCAGCCGACCCGACGCCAATGCCTCTTCGACAATGAAATCCGGGAGCAGGGCGATGCCCATCCCGGCTTCGGCTGCTTGGGCGAGCAGGTCACCATTATTGGCGTGCAACGGCCCGGTGACGTTGACCCGTTGTGTCTCCCTGCCGTTGCTCAGTTGCAGGCTGACACCGCTTTGCAAATAGCCGTAGTTCAAGCACTGGTGGGCGGTCAGGTCCTTGGGCATCTTTGGCGTGCCGGCACGTTTCAGATAGGCCGGCGAGGCGACCATGATCCGCGGTGCCGGGGCCAGCAGTCGGGCGATCATGGACGAATCCGGCATGCTCGCAATCCGCAGCGTCACATCAAAACCGCCGCGCACCGGGTCGACTTGCTGATCACTCAGCACAAGCTGCAGCTCGATGTTCGGGTGCAGTTCGTGGAACACCGGGATCAGCGGCCCCAACCGTCGCAGTCCGAACGACATTGGTGCGTTGATCCGCAATACGCCGCGTAACTCACCCACGCCGTCCCGCGCCCGTTGCTCGGCTTCGTCCAGCGAGGCGATCAATTCCCGGGCCGCGTCGTAATACTCGGCGCCTGCTTCGGTCAGGTGAAGGCTGCGCGTGGTGCGTTGCAGCAACTGCACGCCGATGGCCTCTTCCAGTGCCTGAATCTGTTTGCTGACTTTTGAGCGTGGCACATCCATTGCCCGGGCTGCGGCGGCGAAGCCGTTCTCACCGACAGTGGTGATGAAGGCGCGCATGCATTCAATACGATCCATGACTGTCCCTAAATTGGAATCAATGATTCCCGATTTTAGGGAATTGTTCCTTTTGTGGCTAGGGCCTAAATTAGCTACCAAGCCGCCAGCAAACAGCCTTCCAACGAAGCACGCAGCGGCTAACCCATTGAACAGAACTCATCGACATCAAAAGGAACTCGCCATGTCCATCCGTGAATTGCTCAACCCAACCAACTCCGCCCTGATCCTGATCGACCACCAGCCGCAAATGTCCTTCGGCGTGCAATCGATCGATCGCCAGACCCTGAAGAACAACACCGTCGGCCTGGCCAAGGCGGCGAAAATCTTCAACGTGCCGACCATCCTGACCTCGGTAGAAACCGAAAGCTTCAGCGGCTACATCTGGCCGGAGTTGCTCGCCGTGTTCCCGGATCATCAACCCATCGAGCGCACCTCGATGAACTCCTGGGAAGACAAGGCACTGGTCGCGGCGGTGAAAGCCACCGGGCGCAAAAAGCTGATCATGGCTGCGCTCTGGACGGAGGTCTGCCTGAACTTCCCGGCACTCGAAGCCCTGGCCGAAGGTTATGAGGTGTACATCGTGACTGACGCTTCCGGCGGCACGACCAAAGAAGCCCACGACATGTCGGTACAACGAATGATTCAGGCCGGTGCGGTGCCGGTGACCTGGCAACAAGTGTTGCTCGAATACCAACGTGACTGGGCCCACAAGGAAACCTACGACGCGGTGATGGAACTGGTGCGCGAACACAGCGGCGCCTACGGCATGGGCGTGGATTACGCTTACACCATGGTGCACAAGGCACCGCAACGTAAGATCAAGTAAGCCGAATCGGTCGCCCTCAGGGGCGACCTTTTTTAAACGTTGTGTACCCGTGCCGTTTCAAGCTGGCAAAGTACTTAAGCCAGTCAATTTCAAGGATGCTCAATTGGACAAGTTGCTCGCCTTGCAGATGTTCGTCCAGACAGTGGATGCCAAAGGTTTCTCCGCGGCCGCCCGGCGGCTTGGGCTTGCGACCTCCTCGGTAACCCGAATGCTCGATGGGCTGGAGGCCGAACTGGGGGCGGTGCTGCTCAATCGCTCCACCCGGCAGGTGACGGTGACTGATGCCGGCGCGGCCTATTACCTCAAAGCCCGGGACATTATCGAGGCGATGGCCGACGCCGATGCCTCAGTGACCGACCGTGGAGAAGCGCCGGCCGGACAATTGCGCATATCGGTGCCGGTGGCGTTCGGCCGTCGACTGATTGCGCCGCACATTGGCGTGTTACTCGAACGCTATCCGAAGCTGGCACTGGACATGACCCTGACCGACGAGATCGTCGACCTGTTGGGTGAGCGCATCGACTTGTCGATTCGATTGGGTTCGGCGGCGGCCATGGATGGTGTCGTCAGCCGTCCGGTCGGCGAGTTTCGTCGCCGCGTGGTCGCCAGTCCGTCTTATCTGGCAGAACGAGGCTTGCCCGAGCAACCGATCGATCTTTTGCAGCATGAATGCCTGCGCTTCAGTTATGGCCCGCAGCAGCAGTTCTGGACTTTTGTCAGGAGCAAAGAGGAACAGAAGGTGCCAATCGATGGCCGCTTCAAGAGCAACAATGCCGAGGTCTTGCGCGAAGTCGCGCTGGCGGCGGGAGGGGTGGCGCTGTTACCCGACTGGCTGGTCAACGAGGACGTCAGCAGCGGTCGATTGACCGCTTTGTTCGAACCGTGGGTGGTCAACCCGAATGACGCCAGTTCGGCGATTTCTGCGTTGTACCTGCCCAACCATCGTGGCTCGAAGCGAGTCAATGCCTTCATCGAATTCCTGGGCGAGATCTTGGTACCCAGCCCCTGAGCGTTGCCGGCGGCGCAATGCAACGTTGCGTCGCCGGCGGATTCTCTGAGTGAGTGCACAGGCCTAACGTGAAGGCCTGGACACATTCAACGGAGAGCCTCATGAAACCTCAAGCGCCCCTTGCTGACATCCAAGTGACTTATGACTTCATCTGCCCCTGGTGCTGGATTGGCGGTGAGCACCTGGATCGCGCCCTGGCGGCGACCGACCAGTCGGCCTCGCGCCACATCACTTACATGCCTTATCAACTGAACCCGGACATGCCGGCACAAGGGATGGACCGCAAAGTCTATCGCTCGGGCAAGTTCGGCAGTTGGGCGCGCAGTCAGGCCATGGATGCTCAGGTCACTCAGGCAGGCCGCGCAGTGGGCCTGGTCTTTGACTATGAGCGTGCCGAGAGAACCCCCAACACCCTCGCAGCACACCGGCTGATCTGGCGTCAGCAGCAGTCGGGTCTGGCGGCCTCTGGTTTGGTCCGGGCGATTTTCAAGGCCTATTTCGGGCAAGGGCGTGACATTGGGGATCTGCAAGTACTGGCCGACATTGCCGGTGAAAATGGCCTCGATCCGGCGCTGATCCTGAGCTTCCTGAAGTCCGATGAAGGTCGCGCGCAAGTACTGGCGCTGGACGCTTCGGCGAAAACCGGTGAGGTGCGTTCCGTCCCGCATTTTCAGATCGGCACAGAGAGCATCACCGGCGCACAGCCGGCGGCCATTATCAGCCACAGTCTGCTCGCGGGAGAACGCTCATGAGCCCTGCCAATGCCCGGAAGGCGCTGGTGATCGGCGGCTCCCTCGGCGGTTTGTTCGCGGCCACGGCGCTGCGGGCGATCGGTTGGCAAGTCGAGGTCTATGAGCGCTCACCCAAGGCGATGGACAGTCGCGGTGGCGGGATCGTGCTGCAATCGGATGTGCTCCAGCACCTGCGTTTTGCCGGGATCAATCCGGCCAAGGCCTTGGGCGTGCGCTCCCACGACCGGCTCTATCTCGATCGTCTTGGCGCGGTGCTCCATCAACAACCGATGCCGCAGACCCAGACTTCCTGGAACACGCTCTACAACACATTGCTCGCCGGGTTACCGGCCGAGCATTATCACCAAGGGATGAAACTGCTCGACTTCACCCAGCACGACAAACGGGTCACGGCACGGTTTGAGGATGGCAGCAGCGCCGAAGGCGACTTGCTGGTGGGCGCCGACGGCGCCGGTTCGACCGTCCGTGGTTTGTTGTTACCGGGCATGGAGCCCTCGTATTCGGGTTATGTGGTGTGGCGCGGTCTGATCGATGAGTCGCGCCTGCCCGAGTTCGCCACGGCGCAGATCTATGAGGACTTCGTGTTCCAGCATGATCCCGAGTCGATGATGCTGGAATACATGGTGCCGGGCATCGATGGATCGACAGCGCCCGGTGAACGTCGCTTCAACTGGCTCTGGTATCTGAAAGCAGAAGCAGGTGCGCCGCTGGATAAGGTACTGACAGACCGCGACGGTCAGCGCCGTCGTTACTCCATTCCACCCGGTGCACTGGCGACAGAACAGGAGGCGTGGATTCGCGCCCAGGGCGAGGCATTGGCCAACCCGGCCTTTCGTGAGCTGATTCGTCAGACTGAGGATATTTTCGTCCAGGCAATCATCGATTTCAGCGTGCCGCGCATGGTTTTTGATCGCGTCCTGCTAACCGGTGATGCCGCGTTTGTACCGCGTCCGCACACTGCGGGCAGCACCGCAAAAGCCGCGGCGAATGCGTTGGCGCTGGCCGGGGCACTCGCCGGCAAAACTGATCTGGATGCAGCGTTGCAAGTTTGGCAGCGCCAGCAACTCGTTGAAGGCCGGCGTATGGGCGAGTGGGGCGTACGGATGGGGAACGAGATTATGGGTATTGGCCGATAGTCTTTTTTGAGGCGCTAGGGCTCTCGCCAGACACTCATTCCCGGCACGTTGTTACCAATTCTCACGCAGTGGTGCGGAAAAACTCATCAATTCTCAGAATGGATGAGCTTTTTTTGCCGATTTTTAAGGAGATCCAGTGTTTTCGCGGTGTTCAGACCGTTCGGGGCATGGCTTTATGAAGATGGCCATAAGATTGCATAGGCATGTACATACAACCTAATGCATTGTTCACAAATCCGTGGTTCGACACAGAACCAATGTGGGAGCGGGCTTGCTCGCGAAAGCGCACTGACAGTCAACGTTGATGTTGGATGTGCTGGCCTCTTCGCGAGCAAGCCCGCTCCCACAGTTTATTTTGTGCGAGCCTCCCTGAATCCCGAGAGCAGACGGTTATGAAAACCAACATTTTTCCAGGATGGTATGTCGTGTTCGCAGCGCATCTGCTGCTCGCGCTGATTTTTGGCGGTGCTTACTCCTTCGGCGCGTTTTTCTCGCAGATTCAATCCAACTTCGCTGTCGGGAGCTTCTCGGTTGCGTCGGTGTTTTCACTGACAGCCTTTATTTACTACGTGGTCGGAGTGTTCTCCGGTTCTCTGGCGGATCGCATTTCTACCCGCTGGGTGGTCTGCTCCGGGATTATTTCGCTGGCACTGGGCTTCTTCCTCGCCAGCCTGGCCTCGGGTTCGTTGCAATGGTTTCTGCTGTGGTTCTGCTCCTTGGTCGGATTGGGCGTCGGGCTGGTGTATGTGCCGACGGTGGCTGCGGTGCAGCGCTGGTTCATCAAGCACCGCAGCAAGGCGTCGGGAATTGCGCTGGCAGGCACCGGGGTCGGGACGTTTGTCGGACCGACTGCCGCCGGGCTGTTGATGCAGCATTTTTCCTGGGAAACGACGATGCAGATTTTCGCCGCGACCATTCTGGTCGCGGGATTGCTCGTGGCGGTTCTGGTCAGGGGTAATCCGCAGTCGCTGGGCCTTTTACCGGATGGCCTCGACGCCACTTCGGCGTGCGCCGGGCAGCAGGCGAAACCTGGTGGCATGCGCTTGGCCGAAGCGGCCGCCACAGGGCGATTCTGGTGGTACTTCGGGGCGATTTTCTTTGGCTCGGTCGGGCTGTTTCTGGCGCTGGTGCACATCAATCCCTACGCTCGCCAGTTTGGAATGTCCGCCACCCAGGCCAACCTGTTGATCGGACTGATCGGTGTGGGCAACGTCGGCGGCCGGCTGTTCCTGGGCAGCATCGGTGACCGGATCGGCGCTCGGCGTCTACTGATCGTCCTGACCTTCGCGCTGATGCTGCTCAATCTGCTGTGGCTGGGCGCTCATACCTTCGCCGCGCTGGCGTTGTTTGCCCTGTGTTTCGGTGTGGCCAACGGCGGCTGCATTTCCCTGTATCCGTCGGTGACAGCCAGTTGGTTTGGCACGGCGAACCTGGGGGCGATCCTCGGCGCGCTGTACATTTCGGTCGGGATCGCGGCGCTGATCGGCGGGAGTGTTGCAGGGCTGCTGTTTGACCTTTACCAGAATTACACCGCGTCAATCCTGCTCGGTGCGTTGTGTGCGCTGCTGTCCGTGGGGTTCATCCTGATTGCCGGTCGTCAGCCGCATCAGTCACTGGCTCAGACTCAACTGTCGCGGTGAGCGCCGTTCACCGGCAGGCGACTGCCCAGCCGATAGCGCGAGGACGGATGGGTCAGGCGCACATAAGTGACGATTTTGCTTTGGCTCCAGGTACGACGCACCAGGATCAGGCAAGGTTCATTGGCGTCGATTTGCATGTGCTTGCTCTCGTCGCTGCTCGGGTGCCCAGCCTCGACGATATGTTCCATCTCGTCGGGGCGGATGACCTGCAACAGATAACGCGCCGGTTGCAGTTGTTCACCAAATTCTTGCAGCAGGAAGTCCGGCACCAGCTCGGGATTGACGTAGCGATCCTCGAACTGCACCGGCACGCCTTCTTCGCTGTGCACGCAGATCAAATGAAACACCGACGAACCGGTGGGCAGCGCCAGGGCGGCAGCCACCGGCATCGACGCCGCTTCACGGCCCAGGTGCAGCACGCTGCAGGAATAACTGTGCCCCCGCGCGATGATTTCGTCGGCGATATTGGTGATGCGCAGCAGGTTCGATTGCGGCTTGCTTTCGGCCACAAACGTCCCGACGCCGGAGACCCTTACCAGATGGCCTTCTTCCGTCAGCTCGCGCAAGGCGCGGTTGACGGTCATGCGTGAAATGCCCAGCTCTTGCACCAGGCGATTTTCCGACGGGATCAGGTCCCCGGGCTTCCATTCGCCACTGCGCAGCTTGTCTTGCACAAAGTCCTTCGCGCGCCGATAGAGGGCTTGCGGTGCATTTTTGATCATGGGTCAGTCCGCGTCTTTTTGAGCGGCAAGAACACTTGCCAGGGCTTTGAGAAAAAGGTCGTTATCCTCACAGCTACCGATGGACACACGCAAGTACTGTGTGTAGCCGTCTTCACGCCAGGGTTTGAGGATCACGCCCTTGCGCAGCAAGGCTTGATTGATGGTTTCAGCCGGATACGGCGTGCTGAAGTACAGGAAGTTGGCCATCGACGGGGCCGGACTCAATCCCATGTTTTGCAGGGCGACCACCATATGCCGCCGCTCGTGGGCGACATGGGCGAGGGTGGCCTGCAAATGCTCTTCGTCTGCCAGCGCAGCAATGGCCGCAGCCTGGGCTACGCGATTGATGTTGAACGGGGTGCGCAGGCGGTCGATCAGGTCGGCCAGCAGCGGATCGCTGACGATGCCGTAGCCGATGCGCAACCCGGCCAGGGAGTAAGCCTTGGAGAAGGTGCGCAGCAGGATGAACGGCTTGCCGCTGGCCTGGATCAACCCAAGGCAATCGGGGTAGTCCGCCTCGAAATCGGCGTACTCGTAATAGGCCTCGTCGAACACCAGCAAACACTGCGCAGGCAGTGCCGCCAACAGCTGTTGCAACTCATCGGCGTCCAGAGTGCAGCCGACCGGGTTGGACGGGCAGGAAAACATCAACAGGCGGGTTTTCGGCGTCAGCGCCGCAATCATCGCCGGCACGTCGAAGCGACCTTCAGCCGTCATCGGCACCCCCGACACCCGGGCACCGGCAGCGATGGGGTAGATGAAGTGCAGGCCGAACGACGGCACCACCGTGACCACTTCATCGCCATGGTCCAGAAACACCCGGCTGATGATGCTCAGCAAATCTTCAGAACCGTTGCCGAACACCAGCTGATTGCCCGGCACGCCGAGTTTCGCTGACAGCGCCGCGCGCAATTCCAGGCAACTGGCATCCGGGTAAAGGGCGATGCTTGAGCAGGCTTTGGCCATGGCGGCGGCCACAGCGGGCGCCGGCCCCAAAGGGTTTTCATTACTACCCAGCTTGGCCACACGGGTCAGGCCGAAGCGCTGGCGCACGGCTTCGCTGCTGAGGCCGGCGTTGTAGCTGGCGAGGTCGCGCACTTGTGGGCGAGCGAGGAGTTGCAGTTCAGCAGCGTTCATACCAGTGAGGCCTCTTTGTTGTCCTGCCAGAAGGCATTGCGATCCAGATAGTTCTGCAGAAACTGCTGCAGGCGCGGGTGTTCGCTGTTGTGGAAGATTTGCTGCGGCGTGCCTTGGGCCACCACTTGTCCCTGATCGAGGAACACCACCGAGTCGGCGACCTGCGCCGCAAAGCCCATTTCATGGGTGACCACCACCATGGTCATGCCTTCTTTGGCCAGGGTCTTCATCACTTGCAGGACTTCCCCCACCAGTTCCGGGTCGAGCGCCGAGGTCGGCTCATCGAACAACATGATGTGTGGCTCCATCGCCAGCGCCCGGGCAATCGCCACGCGCTGTTGCTGACCGCCCGAAAGCTGGATCGGATAGACATCGGCCTTGTGCGCCAGGCCGACTTTGTCGAGCATCGCCAACGCACGCTTGCGCGCTTCGGTAGAAGACAGCTTGCGTACTCGCAGCAAGGCTTCGCTGACATTGCCCAACGCAGTCATGTGCGCGCCACAGGTTGAATCGCCTGGAAGACCATGCCGACGTCTGCCCGAACCTGATTGATCTGGGATTGCGCGGCGCGTTTACGACCCTTGCCGTTATCCGGCATGAAGCCGAGCAACTGGCCTTCGATATGGATTTCGCCTTCGTCATATTCTTCGAGGAACGCCATGCTGCGCAGCAAGGTGCTTTTGCCCGAGCCTGACGGGCCGATCAGGCACACCACTTCGGAATGCCGGACCTGCAGGTCGATACCTTTGAGCACACGCAGGGTGCCGAAGCTCTTGCCGACATTGTGCAGGCGCAACATGGGTTGCGAGTCGCCGGGGAGTTGTTCGGGAGTCTTCATGGGGTCACCTTGTTTCGGGACGATGGGTTTCAAATGACGTTGTAGATCGTTCATTGCGCCTGCCTGCTCATGAAGCGTCCGACTCGCGTTTCCAGGTACATCCCCAGGCGCGAACAGAACTCGACCAGCAGCAGGTAGCCGATACAGAGCACCAACAGGGTTTCGACGAAGGCGAAGGTTTGCGAGCCGATGCCGGTCATGACCATGGTCAGTTCCGGGATGGTGATGATCGACAAGACGGCGGTTTCCTTGCACAAAATGGTCACCAGGTTGACCAGCGCCGGCAGGATCATCACCAGCATCTGCGGCACCTGGATACGCAGGATGCATTGCCAGCGGGTGATGCCCAGGCAGTCGGCCGCTTCCAGTTGACCGCGGGCTACCGACTCGAAACCGGTGCGGAAGATCTCCGCGAAATAGACGCTGCCATAGATGCCCAGTCCGAGGACACCGGCCGGAATCGGCTCCAGGCTGAGGCCGAACGACGGCCCGCCGTAGTACACCAGGAACAGCTGGACCAGAAACGGCGTGCTGCGGATCACTTCAATGAACGCTCGTAACGGCGCCCGAATCAGGTTGTTGCCAAACAGTTGCGCCACGGCAATCAACAAGCCGAGGAACAACCCGAGCACGACGCCGGCGGACCAGGTGCCGAGGGTGACCGCGAAGCCTTGGGCGATGTCATCGAGGTGCTCGGTGATGATCCGGTAATCGAAGATCATGAGCGTTGCTCCTTCATGCGTCGCTCCAGCAGACCGCCGCAGAACGCCAGTGGAATGTTGATCAGGCAATAGAAGCCGGCCAGCATCAGGTAGTCCTGAACGAACAGGTAATCGCTGGCCGCCAGGTTCTGCGCGGTGCGGGTCAGGTCAGCGAGGCCGACCACCGACACCAGCGAAGACGCCTTGATCAGCAAGATCATTTCGTTGACCAGCGCTGGCAGGGTCAGGCGCACGGCTTGCGGCACGCGGATGCGGATCAGCATTTGCCCGGTACTCATGCCGAGCAGTCCCGCAGCCTCTAACTGACCACCGGGAATGGCGAGGAAACCACCGCGCAGGATCTCGGCGATGTAGGCCCCGGCGCACAACGACAGGCTGATGATTGCGGCCGTCAGCGGCGACACGTTCGGCAGGCCGACCCGTGGCAGGAAGTAATAAACGAACAGCAATTGCACCAGCAGCGGAATGCCCCGGAACACGAAAATGTAGCCGCCACCCAAACGTCGGAACAACGGCACCGGCGACAGGCGCAGGCTGGCGACCAGAATGCCGATGAAAAAACCGATCACCAGGGCGGCGGTGGAGACTTCAAGGGTCACCAGCAGGCTGGTCAGCAGCAACGGCAGGTTCTGCAAAAACAAAGGCCAATCGAACATCGCGGCGACTCCAACTCAGTTGATCGCCGGCCAGGACTGGCCGGCGATCAGGAGCTCCAATGAACAGGCGGGTTTACCAGGTTGGGGTGAAGTCGGCTTTTGGCACGTCCATCTCGGCACCCAGCCATTTTTTCTGCAACGCAGCGAGGCGACCGTCGTCGTGCATTTTCAGCGGCGCGGCATCGAGGGCGGCGATCAGGCTGTTGGCGTCGTCATCCTTGCGGCCCAGGAAGGCGAAGTAGGATTTTTTGCCGAATGGCGGAAGGATCACTTTGAACGCCTTGCTACGCTCGGCGGCAACGTAGGAGATGTTCGGCAGCGAGTTGGCAACCGCAACGATGCGCTTGGCCGCCAAGTCGGCGTAGGCCTGGTTGTTGTCGACGTATTCGCGGATCGTGACTTTCTCTGGCAGCGTGGCAGCGAAGGTCTTGAGCTCTTCGAGTTGCGCCGAACCTTTGCCCGCACCCACGGCCTTGCCGGCGATGTCTTGCGGTTTGGTGATGGTGGTGTCGCTGGCGCCGACCATCAGTGCAACGGTGGCTTCAGCGATCGGCAGCATGAAGTGATAACGCTCTTTACGGGCCTGGGTCACGATGATCGGGCCTGCGACCATGTCGAATTTCTTCGCTTCAAGCCCTGGCAATACGCTGGGCCATGGCAGGTCGATGAACTTCACCTTGACCCCCAACTCCTTGCCCAACTGATCGAACAACTCTGAGTTGAGGCCTTTCTGCTTGCCGTTATCAGTGAAATCGAAAGGCGCAAATTGCAGCTCGGTACCCACCACCAGTTCACCGGCTTTTTTTACATCCGCCAGTTGATCAGCGTGTGCAGCCAGGGACGCGACAGTCAGGGTCAGAGCGAGGCACAGGCCGTTGAATCGTTTACTGAATAGAGAATCGAGTTGCATGGTGTCACTCCTTCAGGGGATACAGCGAGGTTGGGTGTAAGTCCTGCGGTGATTCAGGAGGGCAACAGCAGTTAACGTGCCACTCCGGTATATACAGGCTCTCAGCCGAGGATTTTTCCCGGGTTGAGAATGCCGTTGGGGTCAAAGCAGTCCTTGAGTTGGCGCATCACCGCGAGGGCTTCGGGGCCGACCGAGTGATGAAGAAACTCGCGCTTGAGCAGGCCGATGCCATGCTCGGCCGAGACCGAACCACCCAGCTCGCCGACGGCGCTGTAAACCAGCTCTTCTATTTCCAGAATCGGCGCCGGCTGCGGCAAAGACTGGCAGTCCACGGTCAGGTGCAGGTTGCTGTCACCGATGTGTCCGAAATACACGCTGCGGTTGCCCGGCCAGCGTTCTTCCAGACGTGCGCGGCAACGCTCGACAAAGTCGCCGATAAGGCCGATGGGCAGGCTGACGTCGAAGTTCAGCGGGGTCATGCGGGTCGGGAATTCACCGGTGGCTTCACGGATTTTCCAAAGCCCACGGGCTTGGGTCTGGGAGCTGGCGAGCACCGCATCGAGCACCTCACCGGCGCCGAACGCTTCTTCCAGCGACGCTTCGAGTTGATCCTGCGGGCCGGCCGATTCGAGCAGCACGTACAGCGGATGGTCCAGCGACATCGGGGCGGTTGCGTTTTCCAGCCAACTCACTCCGAGACGGAAGAAGTCTTGCCACATCAGTTCATAGGCTTGCGGCGTGCCGACGCTGCGCTGAATCCGCCGCAACAGGCTGACGGCACTGGCGTAGTCGGGTAGGGCGCAGAGCAAAGTGCTGGTCTGGCCCGGTTGCGGCGCCAGCTTCAACACCGCGCGGGTAATCACGCCCAAGGTGCCTTCACTGCCGATGAAGCACTGTTTCAGGTCATAACCGCAGTTGTTCTTGATCATTTTGTTGCGCAAATCGAGTACCCGGCCATCGGCCAGAACCACCTCCAGCCCGAGCACCAGATCGCGGGTCATGCCGTAGCGAATCACCGCGTTGCCACCGGCATTGGTGGCGATGTTGCCGCCGATCTGGCACGAGCCTCGGGCACCCAGATCCAGCGGAAAGACAAACCCTGCGTTGAGCGCAGCTTGCTGGATCTCCTCCAGCGTGGTGCCGGCCCACACGCTGATGGTGGCCGCCGCCGGGTCAATCTCTTCAATGCCGCGCAGGCGTTCCAGGGACAAGGCGATGTCGCTGGCCCGAGGCACCGCGCCGCCAGCCAGCCCGGTCATGCCGCCCTGGGGAACCACCGCTTGTTTGGCCGCGTTGCAAATTCGCAGGGCGCTGGCGACGTGCGCGGTGGTCCGGGGTAACAACAGCGCAGCGGGGCAGGCCGGGGCGTGGCCGGTCCAGTCGCTGTAGTGGCGTTGACTGATATCGGCGCCAGTGATTACCGCGTCGTCACCCAGTGCCTGACGCAATTGTTCGAGGGTGTGTTGTAGATCGGTCATCAGTTCAACTCACGGTCAGGGGAAGTGGCGGTTGTCGTGATCAGTGCACGACGATCAAGTTGCTTAAGGTCCGGAGTGCCCAGCAAAGACAAGGCCAGGCGCAGCTCTTGCGCCAGCAGATCGAGGGCATGACCTGCACCTGCCTGTCCGCCGACGGCGACTCCATAAAGCGTAGATCGCCCCAGCAACACCGCATCGGCGCCGAGTGCACAGGCTTTCAGAATGTCGGTGCCGCGACGTATACCGCTGTCGAGCAGCAAAGCGAGTTTGCCTTTGGCCACGGCGGCAATCGCTGGCAGGCAGTCGAGGCTGGCGGGAACACCGTCCAGTTGCCGGCCGCCATGGTTACTCACCACTAATCCGTCGAGCCCCAGGGCCACGGCTTTCTCGGCATCTGCCGGGTGCAGCACGCCTTTGAGTAACAGCTTGTGCGGCCAGCGTTCGCGCAATCGGGCGAGGGCGTCCCAGTCGAGCCCGGTGTCCATCTGGCTACCGATGAACTGTGCGGCGCCTTCGATGGTGCGTTGTCCGGGTGGTAGATAACGTTCGATGTTGCCGAGAGTCGGCAGACCGTGCGGCCACAACGCCTGGGCCATCCAGCGTGGATGACAGAGCACGTCAGCTTGTTGCGCAGGCTCAGTTGCCGGGGGCGGACGAAATTGCGTCGATCCCATTCCCGATTGCCCAGCAACACCGCGTCGCTGGTCAGCAGCAGGGTTTTGCAACCGACCGCATCGGCACGTTGCAACAGGTCTTCACGCACGGCGGGGTCGCGCAGGCAATACAGTTGAAACCAGAGATTTACCTCGGGCACTGCCGCTACCACATCCTCGAGGGAACTGGTGGAGACGGTGCTGAGGGTGAAGGGCAGGCCACGCTCCGTTGCGGCCCGGGCCAAGTGAATATCGGCGTCGCGATAGAGCATGGCGTTGTAGCCAGTCGGCCCGATGGCCATTGGCAGCGGCAGGTCTCGCCCGAACAGCGAACACCGGGTTTGCGTGGTCGCGCAAGGCATCAAGGTGCGGGGCAGCAAAGCGATGTCGGCGAAGACCTGGCGGTTTCGCCGCAACGTCAGTTCTTCCTCGGCGCCGCCTTCCAGGTATTCCCAGGCGAAATGCGGCAAGCGTCGCCGTGCCATTGCAGCCAGTTCGGCAATGCTCTGTGCCCGATGAATATCCGACCCTGAATAGTAGCGACGCATGGCGATCCCTTTGGCGTGATGAAAGCGGCGCAGACAGGCTGCGCCGACGAGTTTGCGATCAGGCGTACAGGCGTTCGGCAGGCAACCAACGCTCGAACCCGGCACCTTCCACCCAGGCGCGAGCGGCCACGATGTCCGGGGCGAAGTAACGGTCTTCGTCGTAGTGCGCGACTTCGCTGCGGATCATCGCCAGGACTTCACCAAGTTTTTCCGAGGTCTTGAGCGGGGCATGCAAATCCACGCCCTGAGCTGCACCGAGCAGTTCGATCGCCACCACGGCGCTGCTGTTACCGGCCATATCCAGTAGGCGACGGGCCGCGAAGGTTGCCATCGACACGTGGTCTTCCTGGTTGGCCGAGGTCGGCAGACTGTCGACCGACGCCGGGTGCGCCAGGGTTTTGTTTTCCGACGCCAGCGCGGCAGCGGTCACTTGAGCGATCATGAAACCCGAGTTCAGGCCACCTTCGCGCACCAGAAAGGCCGGTAGGCCGGAGAGCGCCGGGTCAACCAGTTGGGCAATCCGGCGTTCCGAGAGCGCACCGATTTCGGAAATCGCCAAGGCCAGTACATCGGCGGCCATCGCCACCGGTTCGGCGTGAAAGTTGCCACCCGACAGCACGTCGCCGTCAGCGCTGAACACCAGCGGGTTATCCGAAACTGCGTTGGATTCACGCAAGAACACACCGGCAGCAAAGCGCAAATGGTCCAGGCAGGCGCCCATGACTTGTGGCTGGCAGCGCAGCGAATACGGGTCTTGAACCCGCGTGCAATCGATATGCGATTGACGAATTTCACTGTTCGCCAGCAGTTCGCGGTAGTACAGCGCCACATCGATTTGCCCCGGCTGACCGCGCACGGCCTGGATGCGAGGGTCGAACGGCACATCGGAGCCTTTCAAGGCTTCCACGCTCAGACTGCCGGCCACTACGGCCGCGGTGAACAGTTTCTCGGCGGCAAACAACCCGCGCAGCGCCAGAGCCGTGGACACCTGGGTGCCATTGATCAGCGCCAGACCTTCCTTCGGCCCCAGCACCAGTGGTTCCAGACCGGCAATCGCTAGGCCTTCGATGGCGTCCATCTCACGCCCGTTATGACGGACGCGGCCGACACCAATCAGCACCGCCGACATATGCGCCAACGGCGCGAGGTCACCCGAGGCGCCGACCGAACCCTGAGACGGAATGCACGGATAGACCTTGGCGACATACAGCTGAACCAGTGCTTGAATCACTTCCCAACGGATGCCGGAAAAACCCCGGGCCAGGGACCCAACCTTCAACGCCATGATCAGGCCGACACTGGCGTCATCGAGCAGCGGACCGGTGCCGGTGCAGTGCGAGAGCAACAGATTGCGCTGCAACTTGGTCAGCGACTCGGTCGGGATCTTCGTTCTGGCCAGCAGGCCAAAACCAGTATTGATGCCGTACACCGTGCGTTCGTTGGCAATGATCTGGTTCACGGTGCGGGTGCTGGCCTCCACGGTTTCGCGGGCCTGCGGGTCCAGTTCAATGGCGCATTGCTTCTGATAGATGACGCGCAATTGATCGAGGGTGAGTTGACCGGGTTTGAGCAGCAGAGGTGTGTGCATTGCAATGTCCTGGGGCAGTGGTGGGTGGAATAGGCAGCTATATCATCCTGTATATACAGGTAGAGCAATATGCGGGCCAAAATTACCGTTACCGTCAGAGATGCGCGTTTCAGACACGCGCTGTGCAGGTTTTAAAAAGCCCGTCGGCTTGCCAGCCTTTGAATGTGTAACCGAAAGCTGCACCAAATGCGCGCTCGGCGCACACTGTTGGGGCGTATGGAAACCAATGAACACTGGAGATTAGATCGAGTCTGGATTATTGAACAACCAACGCGGGCCTTGGCGTATGGGGATTGGTGAAACGGAATCGGGGAACGGCACAGTAAATGCTTTTAGCTGTATATACAGGTAGCTCGCTGTTGAGTCAGATACCTGATCAACCACCCAGCACCATGACCCCAGGAGTGAGCATGTCTTCTACTATTCATCTGCCTCTGATCGATATGTCCGGTGTCCGCGAAGGTGACAAGGCGAGTATTCGTCGAGCCGCCGACGCCATTCGAACCGCCTGCTGCGACATCGGCTTCTTCTACATCATCAATCACGGGGTACCGCAGCCGGTGATCGACCGGGCAATGTCGGCCGCCGGAGAATTCTTTGCCTACCCGGCCGAGGTCAAGCGCCAGGTAGCGGTCAACAAACGGCATCGTGGCTGGCACGCGTTGGGCGGGGCGACCATGTACGAAGCCACCAAACCCGATCACAAGGAATTTTTCAGTATCGGGCTCGAACTGGACGAGGATGATCCCAGCGTGCTCGCCGGTGAGGCGCTGCGTGGGCCGAACCAGTGGCCGGAGTTCATGCCATCGCTGCGTGAGGCTTTGGCCGATTATTACCGGGAAGTCGCCATGGCCGGAGCCGATCTGTTGAGGGTGGTGGCAGTGGGGCTGGGCATTGACGAAGATTTTTTCACCGACAAATACACCAAACCCTTGCAGCGCACCCAGATGGTCTATTACCCACCGCAACCGCCCCAGGCTGAAGCGGATCAGTTCGGGGTAGCGCCGCACACTGACTACGGTTGCATCACGTTGCTGTATCAGGACAACAGTGGTGGTTTGCAGGTCCGTGAACTGGGCTCCAACCGCTGGATCGATGCCACGCCGATCCCCGGCAGCCTGGTGGTGAACGTCGGTGACCTGTTGGCGCACTGGTCCAACGATCGTTTTCGCTCAACGCTGCATCGGGTAATCAACACCTCGGGCCACGAGCGCTACTCCATCGCCACGTTCTACGACCCGACCTATGGCGCCAACGTCGATCCTTGCGACTTGGGCATCGACCCGGCGCAGAGCCTGTATCCACCGGTGGCGGCGGGGGATTACATCCTCAAGCGGATCGATGACTCGATGGCGTATCGCAAAAAGCAGGCATAAGCCTGAGGATTGAAATGCACTCCTATGGGAGCGGGCTTGCTCGCGAAGAGGGCGTGTCAGTCGACATCAATGCTCACTGAACCACCGCTTTCGCGAGCAAGCCCGCTCCCACAGGTTGTGCGCCTTAACTGACTGACGTTTGGCATAGCGCCAATCAAAGGTGACCGAAGTTCAGCGGGTACTGAACCACGACATAAACCCTGTCGATGTCATCGCCCGCCTGGGCGGTGTTGGCCCGATGCGACACATGGGACAGTTGCAGAGATAAGTCCTTAGCCGGGCCGGATTGCACGACGTAGCGCAAATCGATGTCGCGCTCCCAGTGTCGTCCGCCATCGCCTTGCTGGGGGTCGTACTCGCCGGTCGCTGCGTCGAACGGGTTGTAGGCACCGCCCTTGGGCGCATGGGTGCCGTCGATGTCGCGGCCGGTCACGTAACGGGTCATGAACTTCAGCCCGGGAATGCCGAATGCTCCCAAATCGAGGTCGTAGCGAGCTTGCCAGGAGCGCTCGTGGGCGCCGTTGAAGTCGGCGTACTTGATCGAGTTCGCGAGGTAAATGGAGTCGCCGCCGACGAAATCGAACGGGGTGTCGCCATTGATTTGCTGATAGGCCAGGGTGAATCCATGCGCGCCAAGGGTGTACTTGCCCGACAGGCTGTAGGCCGTGTTTTCGATTGCTCCCGCCAGTGCCCGGCCGGTGTCTTGCGTGTGATAGAGATTGGCGTCGAGGAAAACATCCGATTGCTTCAGGTGCAGATTGCCGTAGTACTGGTGCCAGGTGTCGCTCAGTTCGGAGGCGTACAACGCGCCGCCCAGCGGGCTGTTGGTGAACAGGTCGGCGCCGAGAAAGCTAATGCCGCCCGCCTCAGTGTTGGCACCGTAACCGTAAAAGTCGCCCTTGCTCGATGAACTGTCCTGGTTCTTGAACGCCGTGAAGTGCCCGGCCACCAGGTTCATTCCGTCGATTTCCCGGCTGTTCATCAGAAAACCCGTGGCGTACTCCGGTTGCAGGCGTTTGTCCGAGGTGTCGAACACCGGGGTTTCCACGGTCATTTCACCGAAGGCCAGGGTGGTGCGGGACGCCTTGAGCTTGATCGCGCCGCCGCCACTGGAGTAGTTGCTTTCGCTGCGGCCATCATCATCAACCGGCAGTAATCCGGTGCCTGAATGTCCTTTGCCGCCGTCGAGCTTGAGCCCGAGAAACGCGTGGGCGTCGAGGCCAAAGCCAATCGTGCCGTCGGTGAAACCGGATTCAAAAGAGCTGATAAACCCTTGAGCCCACTCCTGTTTGTAGCTTTTTCCGGAGGGCGAGGGTGAGCGGTAGTCGCTGTTGAGGTAGAAGTTTCGACTCAATACACCCAGCGTCGCGCCCTCCAGGAAACCTTGCGCGGTGGGTGCCGGTTCATCGGCCAGGACGGTGCCGGCGAACAGAATCGTCATGGCGGCGAGGAATTTACAGTTTTGTGCAGAAAAGGTCATGGGCGATCACCACGAGGCAGCGACTGCGCAGGACGCGCAGTCGCTGTTGTTGCTTAATGGCCTTCGGAGGCGCCGAACATGGTCTTGGCGTAGATCAAGCCCAAGCCATAAGAACCACCATTGGCGATCGAGGTTTTCACGGTTTCTTCGTAAGTCTCGGTACGCGCCCAGTCACGTTGCAGTTCCAGCAGGTATTGCAGCGACGTCATTGGGCGGGCGCCGAGCTGGACCATGCGCTGTATGGCCATTTCATGGGCTTCGATGGAAACATCGCCGCAAGCATCGGCGATGAAATACACCTCGAAACCCTGGTCGATGGCCGACAGGGCCGGGCCGACGATGCACACCGAAGTCCACAGGCCGGCCAGGACGATTTTCTGCTTGCCGAACTTGTTGACTTCAACGGCGATGCGCTCGTCTTCCCAGGTGTTCATGCTGGTGCGGTCGATCACGTGGTGTTCCGGAAACACCGACTTGATTTCGTCGAAAATCGGCCCGGAAAAACTCTTCTCGGCGACGGTGGTGAGGATGGTCGAGACCTTGAAACCACGAGCAGCCTTGGCCACCAGTGCGGCGTTGTTGCGCAGGGTCACGGCATCGATGGACTTGGTCGCAAAGGACATCTGCGACTGGTGGTCGATCATGATCAGGGTGTGGTCGGTTGGGGTCAGCAGGGTTTTACCGGGCGCTGCTTTTGCAATGGCCATCACGAGGTCCTTACGGGGGTGAGTGAAGGGCCATGGTTGCGCAGATTTGGGCGGGGATATTGAGTCGGTGTGCTGTGTTTGGTTTTTTGCGGGATAAGGCAGTCAGCCCTGCGCGATGCTCATTCATCGCGCCGGGCTTCACATCATTGCTTCACATAGCGCCCCGGCGCCGATTCGATTGCCGGGTAACGGGTATTGCCGGTATGCAGCACCGAAGGTTGGCGCTCCCCGGCGTGACTGGCCAGCCAGACGCACCAGTCATTCCACCAGCTCCCCGGGTGCTGATCTGCATTTTTGAACCAGGTGTCCGGGTTTTTGCTGACGCGATTGTTGGTCCAGTAATGACGCTTGTGGTTGGCCGGCGGGTTGATCACCCCGGCGATATGCCCCGAGGCTCCGAGCACAAAGCGCTTGGTCCCGCCCAGCAGGTTGGTGCTGGCGTAGGCGCTGCGCCACGGCACGATGTGGTCGTCATGGGTGGCGAGGATGTACGCCGGCGCCTCGATGGCTCGCAGGTCGAGTTTGACCCCGCAGCAATTCAGTTCGCCGGATTTCAGGTCGTTTTGCAGGTAGGTGTGGCGCAAGTACCAGCAATACATCGGGCCGGGCAGGTTGGTGCTGTCGTTGTTCCAGAACAACAGGTCCAACGCGATTGGCTTCAGGCCCTTGAGGTACTTGTCGACGTTGTAGTTCCACCACAGGTCATTGGGGCGCAGCAGCGAGAAGGTGTTGCCCATGTCCTCGCCCTTGAACAGGCCGATGGGGCCGTCCTTTCCGCCAATGGTGCGCTCGCGGTAAGCCACCAGTTGTTCGTCGACGAAGATGTCGATGGGGCCGGTGTCGAGGTAATCGAGGAAAGTGGTCAGCAGGCTGACGCTGGCGATTTCTTTATCACCGCGCGCGGCCAGGACCGCCAGCGCCGTGCTTAATAACGTGCCGCCGATACAGAAACCGACGCAGTTGGGGCGTTGTTCGCCGCTGATTTCGCGGGTCACTTGCAGGCCCTTGATGATGCCGGTTTCGATCAAGTCATCCCAGGTGGTGTTGGCGTGCGCCTGGTCGAAGTTGCGCCAGGACATCAGAAACACCGGGTGCCCTTGCTGCAAGAGGTGGCGGATCATCGAGTTGTCGGGGCGCAGGTCGAGGATGTAGTACTTGTTGATCGACGGCGGCACGACGAACACTGGGCGCCGGTACTGGGTTTCGGTTTGCGGGTAGTACTGAATCAGCTGGAACAGTTCGTTCTCGAACACCACTTCGCCGGGCGTGGTGGCCAGGTCGTCCCCGACCTTGAAGGCGTTGCTGTCGCACTGACGCATCTTGCCTTCTTTCAGGTCGCTGGCCAGGTGCAGCAACCCTGTGAGCAGGCTGGCGCCCTGGGTCTCGACTACCCGTTGCAAGGCATCCGGGTTACTCGCCAGGAAGTTGCTCGGGGCACCGGCGGCGATGGCTTGCTCCACCAGATACAGCAGGCGCTGGCGCGGTTTTTTTCCTTGATCGGCAGCTTGTCCAGCAGCTTCAACAGGAACCCGGCGTTGAGCAGGTAAAACGCGGCGAGGGAACCGAACAACGGTTGACTCCAGTTGCCGCTGGCAAATCGTCGGTCCTCGAAGGTAAACGGCTGGCCGGTCATCAGGCGTTGGCCGAGGTCGCCCCATTGCAGCTGGTAGTCCGATTGCAGGCTGTCGAGGGTGCTGTGAGGCAGGTCGAACCAGTCGTTGTATTCATGCCCTGTAAACCATGGATTGGTGCTGACCCACAGGCGTAATTGTTGCACTGCAAAGGACGCAATGAACGGAACCTGGCCAGACCAGTAGGTGTTGAAGGTGTGCGCGTTGTTATCCATGGAGCTCCTTGCCCACAAAGATAAACCGGGCAGAAAAAGCGCGGCACCGCACGACGGTGCCGCGTCAGTAGCTAAGGCAAGCAGTTCGGTGTGACTAGCGCTCGATGACCAGGCTGACGCCTTGCCCGCCGCCGATGCACAACGTGGCCAGGCCTTTGTGGCCATCGCGACGGATCAGCTCAAACAACAGCGAGACCAGAATCCGCGCACCCGATGCGCCAATCGGATGACCGAGGGCAATTGCACCGCCATTGACGTTGACCTTGCTGGTGTCCCAGCCCAGTTCCTTACCGACCGCCAGTGACTGGGCGGCGAAGGCTTCGTTGGCTTCGATCAGGTCCAGGTCCGTGAGATTCCAACCGGCCTTCTCCAGTACCAGGCGGGTCGCCGGGACCGGGCCGATGCCCATGATCGATGGGTCCACGCCGGCGCTGGCGTAAGCCTTGATCCGCGCCAGAATCGGTAACCCCAACGCCTGAGCCTTGGCGGCACTGGCCAGCAACAGCACCGCGGCGCCATCGTTGAGGGTCGACGAATTGCCGGCGGTGACGCTGCCGTCTTTCTGGAACGCCGGTTTGAGTTTGCCCAGGGACTGGAGGCTGCTGTCCAGTCGTGGCTGTTCATCGGTGTCGAAGGCCAGCGGCTCACCCTTGCGCTGGGGAATCAGGATCGGGGTGATTTCACGCTTGAAGTAACCGGCCTCGATGGCCGCAGCGGCTTTCTGTTGCGAGGCGGCGGCGAAGTTATCTTGTTGCTCGCGAGTCAGGCTGTACTTCTGCGCCAGATTCTCCGCAGTAATGCCCATGTGGTAGTCGTTGAACGCATCCCACAAACCGTCCTGGATCACGCTGTCTTGCAGTTGCGCATGGCCCAGGCGCAAACCGGTTCGGGCCTTGGGCAATACGTAGGGCGCCAGGCTCATGTTTTCCTGACCGCCGGCAATCACCAGTTCGGCGTCACCACAGCGGATCGCCTGGACCGCCAGTTGCACAGCCTTGAGGCCCGAGCCGCAGACTTTGTTCAGGGTCATCGCGGGGGTGGTGAAGGGCAGGCCGGCCTTGATCGCGGTCTGGCGTGCCGGGTTTTGCCCTGAACCGGCGCTGAGCACCTGGCCGAGGATCACTTCATCGATTTGTTCACCGCTGATGCCCGTCTGTTCCAGCACGCGGCGAATCAGCGCCGCGCCCAGCTCAGTGGCCGGTATCGCGGACAAGGCACCCTGGAAGCTGCCGATGGCGGTACGAGTGGCGGCAACGATTACGACTTCGTTCATGCGTGACCTCATTAGAATTTTGTCGAGCGGGAGCAGGGCATCCATGCCCTGACAGGCCTACTGCATGTTCATGCCGCCGTTGACCGAGAAGTCGGCACCGGTGCTGTAGGCCGATTCATCAGACGCCAGCCAGGCGACGATGGAGGCGATTTCTTCCGGTTGGCCCAGGCGCCCGACCGGGGTGGCGGCGATCATGCTGTCGAGGATGTCCGGGCGAATGGCCGCGGTCATGCTGGTCTGGATGTAGCCCGGCGAAACCGTATTGACGGTCACGCCCTTGCCCGACACTTCCCGCGCCAGGGCCATGGTGAAACCGTGGATGCCGGCCTTGGCCGCGCTGTAGTTGGTTTGGCCGAACTGGCCGCGCTGACCGTTGATGGAAGAGATGTTGATCACTCGTCCCCAGCCCTTGCTCAACATGCCTTCAATCACCTGTTTGGTGGTGTTGAACAAGCCGCTGAGGTTGGTGCCGATCACGGCGTTCCAGTCTTCGGGGGTGAGTTTGCGAAACGAGGCGTCCCGGGTAATGCCGGCGTTGTTGACCAGCACGTCGACCGGGCCGAACGTCTCCCTGACCAGCTCGAAAGCCTTGCGGGTCGACTCCCAGTCGGTGATGTCGCCGTACACAAACTCGAATTCATAGCCCGCCGCCAACTGGCTCGCGGCCCACTCGTTCTTGCGGCTGGAGTTGGCGCTGCAACCCACCACAACCTTGAAACCCTCCTTGTAAAGACGCTGGCTGATCGCCGTACCAATCCCACCCATACCACCGGTTACCAATGCAATACGACCAAGCGACTTCATAGACTCCTTTCCTTTTTTCTTTTGCGTTGCAAGATAGGAGGATTGTTCGGTATTGGCGGGGGCTGCGGAAGTGTTGTGAGGTGACTGTCTGGTGTCCAACGGCGCCACGGCTGGCTAAAAACGAGGAGTACCTATACTGGGATCAACACTCACAACCGAGCGCCCCGTTATTATTTGATTCAGTGCAGATCGGTTATGGCTCCGGACAGGATGTTCGGTTCCACAGGTCATTGAGGACGCCATGTATAGAATGAGTTCAGGCTATGCCAGCGTGCTGGTCAATACGCTCTCGGCTCAAGGGCTTGATGTCGCCAGTCTGTGCCTTGAGGCTGGACTGGATATTAATCTCGCCAACCAACCCGGAGCGTTTTGTGAGCGACGTGCGATCTATCAATTGTGGGAGCTGGCCGCACAGGCCAGCGGTGATCCCGACATCGGCTTGAAGGCCTATGGCAACTTCCATCCCGGCAGTTTTCAGATTGTCGGCTACACCATGATGTCCAGTCTGAACCTGAAAAAAGCCCTTGAACGGTTGGTGCGTTTCAGCCCGTTGATCGGCACCGGATTCAGCCTGTTCTTCATGGCCGAGCAGCAGAACTACCGATTGGCCGCGCTTGATCATCAGCAGGCCGGCTCGGTCAAGCCCCGGCAATATGTCGACGCTGGCCTGGCGTCTTTGATGGGTTTTTGCCGTTGGCTGGCGGGCGGTAAATCGCCGCAACCGCTGAATGTGGAGTTCAGCTATCCCGAACCGGAAAACACCTCCGAACATCGGCGTTTGTTTGGCTGCAACCTGCAGTTTGACGCGGCCTACGACAGCATTCTATTCGACGGCCAGGAGGTGTTGCGTCCGTTGAGCATGGCCAACGAGGCACTGGCGGTGCTGCACGAGAATTTTGCCGAAGCGCAACTGGACCTGCTGTTTGGTTTCTCGATTGTCGGCAGGATTCGGGCGTTGATTACCGAGCGGTTGAGCCAGGGCCAAGGGCAATGGGATATGGAGTCGATCGCTGGGGAGTTGAATATCAGCAAGCGCACCTTGCAACGAGCGCTGGAAAAGGACGGGACGCAATTCAAGGACGTGCAGAACGCGGTGCGCCGGCAATTGGCCGACTTCTATCTGCGCCATTCTCATTTCAACATGAAGCATGTGGCGTATCTCCTTGGTTTTCATGACCACAGCAGTTTTAACAAGGCTTGCAGCCGCTGGTTTGGGATGACGCCGGGGCAGTATCGGGCGGATGAATCCTTCGAGGTCGAAGTAGCCGCGCCGGTTTGAGTTTGGCTTTTTAAGATCAAAAGATCGTCCGAACGCGGCCCGAGCCTTCGGCAGCTCGTACAGAGGATGGTTTCTGTCTGTAGAAGCGCCGTGGCGGGGTTTATTTGGTGGTTGGTTTTTTGGCCTTTTTTCGGAGCTTGGCGGGTTGGTGCGTTGGGACTTCGACCTTGGCGACGGGCGCAGGCACTGGAGGCGCTGCTTCCACAGGGACATCCGCTTCGCCCGGCGGTTGGGTCAGGTTGAAACCGGGCAGGGGCACTTCAAGCAGGGTATGGAGTTCGCACCAGAAAGCGTGCCCGGTCGCGGTATCGCTCAGCAACGCTGGCAACAGGTTGGCGACGGCGGCCAATACCTGCTGACGTTCCTCCGTTTCGGGCAGTAACAGCGGCAAGCTGTGCAGTGCTTCTTGCGGGTGAGTCAGTACCAGCATTTTCTGGGTTTGCAGGGTTTCGCGAAGGTCCAGCGGTTCGGCACTGTGGTCTTGCAGCAACACCTGAAATTGCTCAAGCAGTTTCTCGATGTTGGCCTTGCCCGGCACGTCGTTGTCGCGCTCCAGCAGGAACAGGATGCGGATCAACGCTTCCATCAGCCCGCCAAGGGGCAGGGCGGTTTTAAGGTGTGCGAGCAGCTGTTTGTCGTGCTGCTCGGCGTGGGCCTGAAGATCGCGCGTCGGTGTGTTGCCACCAAGGCTATTGAGTGCGCCATACACGCCGTAGAAACACAGTTCCTGAGTCGCATCGCGCAGATCGCGGTAGCCGTTCAGCGCGTCCTGAATCTGGTTGGCGAACAATGCCTGCCAGGCCAGCAACGGATTGTCCGTGGCAGCGGGGCGACGATCCTTGCGAACTTGCGCGGCGCTGCCGGCCAGCCACCACAGCGCCGGGTTCAAACTGCTCCAGAGCACCTGCTGCTGATGGAAGGGATGGGTTTTGCGCATCAGCTCGGCGCTTGGCTCGTTGATCAACGGGCGCAACCACGGACGAACAAAACCGTCGTAGAGGCTGTTGTTGATGCTTGAGGCACGCTCGACCAAGGCGAATTCGCGATCATCATCGCGGGGCGGCGGCACATCGCCATGGATGTCGGCAATGTGCCGGGGCTCGAAACGCACGGTGTATTGCGTGTCAGGCAGATCCTCGATCAGCATTTCATAGAGCCCGGCGGGCAGGGCGTTGATGGTTTCGACTGCGCCCAGCAACTCACGGTGCTCACGTCGGGCGACTTCGCCGGAGACGAAGATGCCGAGATGGCCGATGCTGGCGTGACGCAGGTAGACGATGGTGCGCCCGGCGTTTTGCAGGGCGAGGTCGCTGGGGTACACATCGGCGATCCAGTCCAGCGCCTGTTGCGGCGAGGTGATGTTGTCGCCAAAGGAACAAAACACCACCACCGGCACTTCGATGCGCTTGAGGTCGAGCCCGCTGCTCTTGCGGCCCAAGCCGCCGGACAGCTGATTACCGATGAACAGATCGTCGACAATCATCTCGATTTCTTCGCTGTTGAGCAGCGTCGGGCTACCCCACCAACGTTCGAAATCGAGAAACCGTGCCGCTTCCGTGTCGACTTCGCTGAACAGGTGGTAATACTTGCCCCAGTAGGTGTTGGCCGGGTCGAGGGTTTCGAAATTACTGACCAGCCAGGCGCCGTCGAACCGATCGTTGCCCAAGTCACTGCCCAGACGCGCCATCCAGCCACCGCCCAGCAAACCGCCGGTGTAGCGCATCGGATTGCGCCCGTTGACCCCGGCCCAGTACGACAACGGCGCGCCGTTGACAATGATCAGCCCCGGCAGCTCTGGCCGGGTTGCCGCCAACCCCATCAACGCCCAGCCAGCCTGGCAGTTGCCGATCACCACCGGTTTGGCACTGGCGGGATGCCGGGCGCTGACCACTTCGATGAACTGCGCCTGTGCCTCGACGATATCCGCCAGGGTTTGCCCGGGGCTTGGCGAGTGACTGAAGCTTATGAAGTAGGTGGGATGACCGGCGCGCAGGCTTTCGCCGATGACCGAATCCTGTTTGAAGCCGCCGATCCCAGAGCCATGGCCGCCGCGCGGGTCAATGATGATCACCGGTTGCTGGTTGTCGACCGATTGCTCGGGGCTGCTGAGGATGCGTAATAGCGAATAGTTGACCGGGCGCGCCAGGTTCGCGCCGTTGAGCAGGGTTTCATGGTCGAACTTGAGCAACAGCGGAAAGCCTGCGCGTTCATGGGCCAGGGTGTTGTCGCCGCGCTGGCGCAAGGTGTCCCAGAACAACAGGCTGCGTTGGCTCAGGTCAGTGAAGTATTCCTGCCAGTGCGCTGCAGTGGGTTGTTTGAGCTGACCCTGACTTAGCGGCGCGAAGGTTTTTGCCTGGCGCTGGTGCACGGCGTCGAGCACGTTGCGAGTGTTGAGCCGTTGCAGGTGATTCAGGTGCTCGAACAACCCGTCTGCCGTGGGAAGTGCTTCTTCTTGCGATGCAATAATTTCTTCCTGGCCCATGGTGATCTCCTGAGACTGTGCGGGGAGTCGTCAGCCAGACTAGCAATGGCTAGGCCGATCATCGGATTTCACGAGTCTATAGCGAATCACCGCGCAGGGAACACCGTTTATTTTGCAGTGCACAAAATATCCGTTGCCAAACGGTTTTGTGCACTGCAATATCAAGGCTATCGCGATGACTGCCCGGATTGCTGTCGCGTCCTCAGGCCTGAATGGGCCTTCCAGTACCAGGAGATTTCAGCATGTCTTTTTTCAACTCGGAAAAACTGCAAGCCACTCAGAAAGCCAACCTCGACCTGTTGCAGCAAATCAGCGGCAAAGTCTTCGCCAGCGTTGAGCAACTGAGCCAGTTGCAGTTCAAAGCACTGCGCGACTCCACCGAAGAACACTTCGAAGGTGTGCGCAAGCTGCTGGCGGTACGTGATCCACAGGGCTTCGCTGATTTGCAGGCATCGTTCACTCAACCGAGTGCGCAAACTGAGCGTCTGGCCGAATTCAATCGCCAGGTACAAGCACTGATCGTCGGCACCCAGTCGGACATCGCCAAACTGACCGAACGTCAGGTCGAGGCCGGCACTCAGCAGGTGAATGAGTTTATTGAGTCGATCAGCAAGAATGCCCCGGCTGGCTCCGAGCCAGTGGTCGCAGCGTTCAAGTCGGGTCTGGCGAATGCCAGCACTGTGTTTGAGAGCGCACAGAAAGCCGTAAAACAGGCGTCTGATGTGGCTCAGAGCGGTTTCGACGCAGCGACTGCTGCCGCCGGCAAAGCCGCTCCAGAAGCGGGCGCTAAGGCCACCAGCGGTAACAAGTAAGTCAAATCAGGCTGGCGGCACCGATGGCGATGGGATTATTCCCCATCGCCATTTTTTTCGGGTCGCTATCGGGGGCAGGTTTGGCGCCGAACATGCCGAACATGTTCTGGGTATTGAGGTACAACGCCTTGGACTGGTCGACATACTGGCGCATCAAGTCCTGCATCACCGGCGCCTGCTGGTGCATGAAGGTGCTCCAGGCCTCGGTCGACTGGGCGCCAGTCTGGGACTGGATGTCGATGACGGTCTGGATGCTTTTATCCAGGTAGCTGCCGAGCACGCCTTGATACGGGCCGTAGAACTGGATGATGCCCATCAGCATTTCGCTGCTGAAGATCGGCTCACCACCGCTTTCGGCTTCGAGAATCACCTGCAGCAGAATACTGCGGGTCAGGTCCTCGCCACTTTTAGCATCGACCACCTGAAACGGGACTTTATCGACCACCAATTGACGAATATCGGCCAGGGTCAAGTGGCTGCTGGTGTGGGTGTCGTACAGGCGGCGATTGGGGTATTTCTTGATCAGGCGGGGAGTGTTCCGACTGTTATCTGTCATGCGGGGCGTCTCGTGGCGAGCCTGATTTAAAGGCATCTTAACCTACTATCGCCAGTGTCGCGGGTTGGTGTCGGAGGAGGTCTGACTATCCGAGTCCCTGTAGGCGCGAGGCTTGCCCGCGAAGAGATTGTGCCGGTCAATATCAATGTTGAATGTGCCGACGTTATTTAGCGGGCCACTCCGAGTTTCTCGAAGCCTGCGATGCACGGCTCAATGCCTGCGTGTTGCTGGACGTGCGCATGCCTGGCATGGGCGGTTTGAACGTTCAGGAAGCCATGCGTGAACGCGAACTCGACTTGCCGATCATCTTCGTCAGCGGCCACGCCGATGTGCCAATCGTGGTCCGCGCATTCAAGGCCGGCGCCCATGACTTCATCGAAAAACCCTACAACGAACAGTTGCTGCTCGACAGCGTGCAACAGGCGCTGAGTAACTGCGCGGCCAATCGCTCAGGCAATCTGGGTCACGAACAATTGCAGGAACGCATGCTGACGCTGACCCCACGCGAGCGCGATGTATTGCTGCCGTTGGTGCAGGGTTACACCACCCGCGAAATCGCCGAGCAACTGGGCGTCAGTGCAAAAACCGTCGACCTGTATCGATCGCGGGTGATGAAACGCATGCAGGCCAATACCTTGCCGGATCTGGTGGGCATGGCGATTGCGGCGGGGTTGGTTGATCCGTTGAGGCTGCGGTAACCGCGATGTCTTGAAGCGTCTCCTATACTTGATCCGCGTTGACCCGTTCAACGCAGAGAGTTTCCCCTACGAACTCACAGTAAGGAGAACGAACATGACAATCCGCATTGGCGACGAAGCGCCGGACTTTACCGTCGAAAGCACCGAGGGCACGCTGCATTTCCACGAGTGGATCGGCGACAAGTGGGCGATTCTGTTCTCGCATCCCAAGGACTTCACCCCGGTGTGCACCACTGAACTCGGCTACATGGCAAAGCTCAAGCCAGAGTTCGATAAACGCAACACCAAGGTCGTCGGGCTCAGCGTCGACCCCGTCAGCAACCACCAAACCTGGGCCAAAGACATCGAAGAAACCCAGGGGCATGCGGTCAACTATCCGATGATAGGCGACGAAAACCTGGTGGTGGCCAAGCTCTACGACATGATTCATCCGAACGCCAGCGGCGGTGCCCGGACTGCTGTAGACAACGCCACGGTGCGCTCCGTGTTCATCATCGGGCCGGACAAAAAGGTCAAGGCGATGCTGATCTACCCCATGAGCGCCGGTCGCAATTTCGATGAAGTGCTGCGTCTGCTGGATGCGCTGCAATTGAACGCCAAGCACACTGTTGCCACGCCAGTGAACTGGCGCCCGGGAGAGGATGTGATCATTCCGACTTCAGTTTCTGATGAAGACGCCCGGAAAAAATATCCGGATGGCTTCAGGACGGTTAAGCCTTATTTGCGCACGGTGGCGCAGCCGAAGTAGAGACGACTGGGCTGGGTGACCAGCCCAATGCTAAAGAGCAGTCAGCCGACCGGCTCGGCTGTACAACTCATTGCCCCTGAGCCTGGTTTCTGGAAAAGGACCTCGTTGCCGTTCTGCCAGAAGCTGTAGTTACCCTGGTTATCTTTGCCGGTGTAACGGGCTCCCGAATCGCTCGGCACCTGGCTCAGGGTGATCGAAGTGTTCGCCCATTTCAGGTACACGACACCTGGCTGCGTGTTGAAGAAGGTGGCGGCAATCAGCGGGTTAAACCCAGTACAACGAAAAGCCAGGGGGCCTTCGGTGAGTCTGTCTGGGTCCTTGGTCCTGACAATGGCCGAGCCTTGGCGTAGCTGGTGGGCGCGCTCGGCATAACTTCGGATCGCGCACGCTTTGGGCTCAGGCCCGGAGCCACACTGATTGCGGGATTCGATCCAGAACTGCTGGTCGATCGTGACTTTGTCTGGAGGCGGTACTGAGCGTTCATCCGTGAGCGCCAGGTGATAAAGACGCGTCAGCTCGATATCCATTTGCGTCAGTTGCGGATCGCGACAGATCAGCTTTTCGATGGATGCACGTGCGCTGGCACAGTCGAAACTGGTCTTGATGGGTGGCGGAGGCGACGCAGCATTTGCACAGAGGCTTATCGCCGTGCACAGGCTGGTAGCGAGTAGACCGGTGAAAAGGGCCGTGACCGTTTTCATATTGGCTTCACCCAGATCATTTACTGAGTGGGACTATATCCTCAAGCGAGAGAAGTTCCACCCAGACATATGATTTAACTACCGGGCGACGTCAGATGCTCATAAACGCCTGGCGGCACCTTGGGAGAGCTTCTGTACTGTGAAGGACGCAAAGCCGATGCATCCGACGCCGCCAGCCGACGTCAGTGCAATGCATTAGCGGTGACGTTCCGAAACTGGCATATCCTGACGTCACAGTGTGACTAATGTGTCTATGCCGATTGCCGCCGCAGCACTGACGTTTGCCCTATGACGGGTATGGTATGCCTGAAGTATTTGTCTTGTTTTTTGCGGCAAAGACAGAGCGATCTCGGCGAGCGCTACTTCATTATCGCAATCATCTCGAGGCCTGCTATTGCATTGGCGGTGAGGGCAAAATCGAAGACATGGACGGCACCATCCCTGCAATTCGTCCGGGAGATATGTATGTACTGGACAAACATGATCGTCACTATCTGCACGGCGGCAAGTTCACGGATCTGATCCTGGTCAGCGTTTTCAATCCTCCTCTTCGACGGGGCCAGTCGTTTCTAATCTACGAGTAACGAGACGACAGGGCTTCTATCAGACTCTGTCGAGTGATTGTGTGGAGTTGAGATATGAAATTGTTCCGGCTGCTACTGCAGCGGCCCGTAGCCTTGCTGTGGGGAGGATTGGCGCTGTCCTCAATTGGTGACGAGCTCTTTGCGATTGCCATCGCCTGGATGGCGGTGCAAATCGCTGGCACCGATGCGAGCTGGCTCAGTGCTTTACGCGGTGCTGCCGCGTTGGCAGGCGCGTTGCTGGGTGGAATATGGGCGGAGCGGTGGGATCATCGTCGCACGATGATCGGTGCCGATTTGGTGCGGGCCGGTCTTGCCTTGATTCCGGTGATCGCTTGGGGGCTTGGCATCATGAGTCTGTGGATGCTGGCGGTGCCGCTCATGCTTATGATGATCGTCAACTCGCTCTTCGAGCCGGCGCTGCGTGCCAGTCTGCCGCGCATTGTCGCGACGCCGGACCAGTTGCAATCGGTCAACGCGCTGTTCGATGCCATCATCCGGGTTGCCCGAGTGATTGGACCGATGCTGGCTGCGGCTATTACGTTGCTGATTCCGATCGAACATCTTTTTACCCTCAACAGCGTCACGTTTCTGATCTCCGCGTGGGCAGTCATGAAGCTGGGTAAAGCGTTGCCGCGACAACCTGTCAAGGCGACAAGTCGACGTGCCGGCTTTACTGCCGGTTGGCGAAGCCTTGTGAGGCGCAGGCAAATGCAGGCGGTGTATGTGTGTGCGGGACTGGGCAATGTTGCCTGGAGCGTCGGGATTTCGATCGGCATGGCGCTGGCTGTCGTCAAATACGACATCCAGGGTTTTGGTGTCCAGGATTTTGCTGCCTACGGCTTGATCATGGGCGCCTATGGAGCAGGAAACCTGATCTCCATTTTTGTCGTGGGCAATCTACAAATCCGCAGTTTGTATCACGGGTTTACCTTTGGTTCCGTGGTCAACGGCCTGGGTATCGCGACCATCGGTGCCGCCGTAATGTATCTGCCTCCAGAGCATGTTCTGGCGGGGATGATGATCGGCGCAGGTCTTGCTGCACTCGGTGGGCCGCTGATCGATATCTCATTCATTCTGCTCATTCAAACCAAGTTCAAGCAAAGCGAGATCGCCGGGTTGGCCAGGCTGCGCTTTGCGGCGTTGGGTGCGTCGATTCTGATAGCCGGTGCCTGCGGTGCTGCGCTGTATGCCCACTTTGAAACCGGCCTGGTTATTGTCGGCGCCGGGGTTTTTGAAGTGATCGTCGGGGCAATTGTGCTGTTCGTCCCCGCGGATGACGAAGCCGTACAGGCGAACAAGGAAGAAGGCAGTGTGTCGTCGTCATCCTTGGCGGATGGTAGCGAGGTGGCCAGATGAAAGAGTTTCATGACTATGTAAAAGACCACGCCGAGCGAACGCCGGACAACATGGCACTGACCATCAGTGGTCGAGAGATCACTTACAGAGCGTTGGACGAATATGAATAGGTCTCAAACGGGTGCAGCCGGCGCTGAATGGGTGCGGTTACTGGCTCTTATTCGGTGCGTTTCGATTTCGGTTCTCCGCCCTTGCAAACTGGCATGTCCGAAATATCGTTCCTTTAAATATCCCTGTATTGGTTCGATGAACATCAAAAAATCAATCTATGCACTTTTTTGAATCGCTCCAGTGTTGTGCAGCGAATGCAGTTGCATCTTGCTGATGAAACGATTCATCTTATTTTTGAGTATTTATGTCGCCATTAATAAAGAAAACCACCCAAGGGTGATTGCTTTTATATAAATGACGTTATTTCTGCCGGTCCTCCGTGTTCCCGGCACCTCCATTGCAACGCCCCTTCTGGCAGTTTCTTCACTGTCATCAGTAAAGAGAAAGCAGGCCAATCCAAAGCCTTGTTCAAGCGCTTCGACGCTGAGTCGGGCATCCCTGAAACGCACCGTAATAAATTTAGAAGTTATGGAGATCCATCCATGTCGATGAAAGCAGAAGGACGGCTGTCGGTTGAACACTCACAACAGGGTGATAAGAATGCATGGTTAGCCTCACATGAGGCGGGGTATCACCAGAATTTAAGCAAGCGCCATGTACAAATGATTGCGTTAGGAGGCGCGATAGGTACGGGGCTTTTCCTCGGGGCTGGTGCGCGATTACAAATAGCCGGGCCTTCGTTGGCCATCGTTTATCTGGTGTGCGGTTTATTTGCGTTTCTCATTTTGCGCGCGCTGGGGGAGTTGGTGATGCATCGGCCTACCAGCGGCAGCTTCGTGTCCTATTCACGAGAGTTCATGGGAGAAAAGGCTTCCTACGTCGCTGGCTGGATGTACTTCCTGAATTGGGCCATGGCCGGGATTGTTGATATCACCGCTGTGGCGCTCTACATGCAATATTGGGATGCGTTCGCTTCTGTACCGCAATGGGTCTCAGCCCTGGTGGCGCTGGCTATCGTCACCGTGATGAACCTGATTGGCGTTAAGTGGTTCGGTGAAATGGAGTTTTGGTTTGCCTTGATCAAGGTCGCCGCTCTGACGCTGTTCCTGGTGGTCGGTTCGATCATTCTAGGTGGCGGAATTGCTGTGGGCGGTCATCCTACGGGGCTGCATCTGATTACCGAAAACGGGGGCTTCTTTCCCCATGGAATGCTGGCGGCCCTGGTGTTGGTGCAAGGCGTGGTATTCGCGTACGCCGGTATCGAATTGATCGGCGTTGCCGCGGGAGAATGTCAGGACGCCAAAGCTGTACTGCCCAAAGCCATCAACAGCGTTATCTGGCGGATTGCAATTTTCTATGTGGGCGCAGTGATTTTGCTGGTGTGCCTGTTGCCTTGGACTGCCTATAAAGCAGGTGAAAGTCCGTTCGTTACCTTCTTTGCGGCCCTCGGTATCCCATGGATCGGTTCGGTGATGAACGTGGTTGTATTGACCGCAGCCCTGTCCAGCCTCAATTCGGGGCTGTACTCGACTGGACGCGTGCTGCGGGCATTGGCAATGGGTGGTTCGGCGCCAACCTTCATGTCGCGCATGAGTGCGCAATCGGTGCCTTACGCGGGGATTCTGGTGACTGTTGCCATTTACATAGTCGGGGTTGTACTGAACTACCTGGTGCCGTCTCGGGTGTTCGAAATTGTGCTGAACATCTCCTCGCTGGGTGTGATCAGTACTTGGGGATTCATTGTTGTCTGTCAGATGAAGTTCCGTCATGCCGTAGCACGTGGAGAGGCGCAGGCGGTGTCGTACAGGATGCCGGGAGCTCCGGTCACTTCGTGGTTGACTTTGCTGTTCTTGGCGGGCGTGCTGGGGATGATGGCCTTTGATTATCCAAACGGAACAATGACTGTGGCTGCGTTACCCGTTGTAGCGCTCTTGTTGGTGGCCGGCTGGCTCCTGTTGCGTCGTCCCAAGGCTGTAATGATGACCCCGACGATGCCGTCGGTGACCCTGACCCGGAAATTCCTCGAGTAAACCGTAGTTAGTCATTCCGTTACACGGACGGCAAGACCTCAGAACCCAAGCCGTCCTTTCTTCGCATTCTCTTTGCATCACTACTTGGCATTTTCGTTCCGGCCGCCGGTTCGTGGTGCATTTTTACGAACATTAATAGTGCGTCGATATTAATCGGCATGCCGCGCTGAACGCGTTGTATTACAAGGGCAATAAAAACGGTGAGTAAATTTTTCACGTTTAGAGGGCATAAAACTGACTGGAGTTGCCAATTGCACCATTTTCGCTCGCTCCAGAGTTGTGCAAGTTAAAAGAGGAAGAATCGTTTCAGTGGCTTGGCCTACTTTTGTCTCAATAATGAAATAAAACGTCGCGCGAGTATCTTTTGTGGGGGATTTTCCGCTTTTTATCATTCCTTACGGTACTTGGGCACAGCCCTTGCAAAAGTACATTCAAACCACCGGAAGTGCGGTTTCAACGAAAAAAATAATGGAGATCGTTATAAATTGGGCGTCAGAAATCAAACAAAATAGCCAATTATCTGGCGTGGGAATGCGTCAAGAGGTTGCCGGAATCATGAGGAATGTATTTCCGCATGAAACAGGAAGTTAACGACGCACACTGAGGTGCTTAACAGAAACAGTACTCACTAAAATAACGTAAGGCCTCATCTTATTTGAAATAGCGAAGTTATAAGAAAATGCCGTATGTATCGCGGCAAGGAGTAGGGTATGTCCCGAGCTTTTTTAACGAAATGTATGATGCGAGTGGTGGCTGCCGCCCACATTACCAGGAGTTCGCGCGTTGGTTGGCGGACACGCCTCTGGAGTTGCTGGATCAACGTCGTCGCGAAGCCGACCTGTTGTTCCACCGAGCCGGCATCACCTTCACTTTATACGGGGACGAGCAGGGCACCGAACGGTTGATTCCGTTCGACATCATTCCGCGCAGTATCAAGGCCAGCGAATGGCAAATGGTCGAGCGTGGCTGCATTCAGCGGGTCCAGGCCTTGAACATGTTCCTGGCCGACATCTACCACGGCCAACGCATTCTCAAGGAAGGCATCATCCCGGCCGAACAGGTCCTGGCGAACGAGGGTTATCAGGTCGCCATGCAGGGCCTGAATCTGCACCGCGGCATCTATGCCCATATCGCCGGGGTCGATCTGGTCCGAGACGGCGATGGCAGTTACTACGTACTGGAAGACAATCTGCGTACCCCCAGCGGCGTCAGCTACATGCTCGAAGACCGCAAGATGATGATGCGTCTGTTCCCTGAACTCTTCGCCGCCCAGCGCGTGGCGCCCATCGATCATTACCCGAACCTGCTGCTGGACACCCTCAAGAGTTCCAGCCCGCTGGACAACCCCACGGCCGTGGTGCTGACCCCCGGGCGCTTCAACAGTGCTTACTTTGAACATGCATTCCTGGCCCGTGAAATGGGTGTGGAATTGGTCGAAGGCGCCGATCTGTTTGTCCGTGACGATCATGTCTATATGCGCACCACCTCCGGCCCGAAACAGGTAGATGTGATCTATCGCCGTCTCGACGATGCGTTCCTCGATCCGTTGTCCTTCAATCCGGACTCCATGCTCGGGGTGCCCGGGCTGGTGGCGGCGTACCGCTCGGGCAATGTGGTCCTGGCGAACGCCGTGGGCACCGGGGTCGCGGACGACAAGTCGATTTACCCGTACGTCACTGACATGATCCGCTTCTACCTCGACGAAGAACCGATCCTCAAGAACGTGCCGACCTGGCAATGTCGCAAACCGGAAGAGCTGTCCCATGTGCTGGCCCATCTTCCCGAGCTGGTGGTCAAGGAAACCCAGGGCTCCGGTGGCTACGGCATGCTGGTCGGCCCGGCAGCCACGGCGGCGGAAATCGAGGACTTCCGCGCGCGGCTCAAGGCACGCCCCGAAGCCTATATCGCCCAGCCGACGCTATGCCTATCTACGTGCCCGACCTTTGTCGAAAACGGCATCGCCCCACGCCACATTGATCTGCGCCCGTTTGTATTGTCGGGCAGCGAAACCCGTCTGGTGCCCGGCGGCCTGACCCGCGTGGCATTGCGCGAAGGCTCGCTGGTGGTGAACTCGTCCCAGGGCGGTGGCACCAAAGACACTTGGGTAGTGGAGGACTAAGACATGCTTTCAAGAACCGCTTCGGACCTCTACTGGATGTCCCGTTACCTGGAGCGCGCCGAAAACCTGGCGCGCATGCTCGAAGTCAGTTACTCGCTGTCGCTGATGCCCCAGGCCGGGCGCACCGATGGCCGCGCCGAGCTGGCGATGTCGCTGCTGGCCGCTGGCACGCTGGATGATTACAACGAACGTTTTGGCGAGCTCAACACCGAGCGCATGCTGCACTTCTTTGCGCTGGACGAAACCAACCCCGGGAGCATCTATTGCTGTTTGCAGGCCGCTCGGGCCAATGCTCACGCCGTACGCGGGCGTATCACCGCCGACATGTGGGAGAACATCAACGCCACGTGGCTGGAGATGCGCAACATCGCCAGCAACGGCCTGGCGCGTTATGGCATCAGCCATTTCTGCGAGTGGGTCAAGGAGCGTTCGCACCTGTTCCGCGGCGCGACGTCGGGCACGATCATGCGCAATGATGCCTACTGCTTCATTCGCTTGGGGACGTTCCTTGAGCGCGCCGATAACACCCTGCGCCTGCTGGATGCACGCTACGAAATGTTCGGCGAAGAGTCGGAGGAGGTCAGTGACAACTCCGCGCGCGGCTACTACCAGTGGAGCGCGTTGTTGCGGGCCTTGTCGTCCTTTGAGGCATTCAACGAGATCTACCGCAACGCACCGGGCGCCGAGCAGGTGTCCGAGATGTTGCTGTTGCGCGGCGATGTGCCGCGCTCATTGCACGCCTGCATCGAGGAACTGGACCATATCCTCGCCAGCCTGCCGGGTAGTAATGGGCGAGCGGCTCAGCGCTTGGCTGCCGAATTGAATGCTCGGCTGCGCTACACCGGTATCGACGAGATTCTCGGCTTCGGTCTGCACCTGTGGCTGACCGATTTCATCTCCCAGGTTCGCCATCTCGGTCAGACCGTCCACGAATCCTATCTGGAGGTCGTATGAAACTGTCCATACGCCACGACACCACCTACAGCTATGCCGATGAAGTCTGCACCAGCATCCAGTTCCTGCGCCTGACGCCGCAGAACAGCGAACGCCAGCACATCCTGGAATGGCACCTGGAATTGCCGCGCATAGTCCGTAGCCAGTTCGACCCTTACGGCAACATCCTGCATGTATTGACGATGGACGAGCCCCACGGTGCTCTGGTGCTGACGGCTTATGGTCAGGTGGAAATCGACCCGGACCGTGAGCAGGAGCGCGACAGCCAATCTCCTTTTCCGTTTTTGCGCACCAGTCATCTGACAAAAACGGACGACGCCTTGAATGCCTTCGCCGTGCAGCACTGCGGTATGCGACGGGATCGGACGGCGCTGATTGACCTGATGAATGGCCTGGCCGACCACATGGTCTACAACCCGGGTGCGACCACCGTGGACACCACAGCAGCCGAGGCTTTTGCGGGGGGAGCCGGGGTCTGTCAGGACCACACCCACGCCTTCCTGGCCTGCGCCCGCAGCCTGGGAATTCCCGCACGTTACGTCTCCGGTTACCTGTGCACCGAAGATGAAAACCACCTCGCCAGTCACGCCTGGGCCGAAGCTTGGCTCGACGACGGTTGGTACAGCTTCGATGTGACCAACCGCTTGGCCCGTCCAGAGCGTCATCTGAAACTGGCGGTTGGCCTGGACTATCTCGACGCCTGCCCTGTACGCGGCATGCGGCGTGGTGGCGGGGCCGAGTCGATGCTGGCGCGGGTTCAGGTCAACTCGATGTTCCAGGTCCAGCACCAGTAGCCCCGGTTCACAACTGCAACCGTTACCGGCCGTACCGTTATGAAACGGTACGGTCGTTCATCCCAAATTCACGAGTTAACACGAATGACTTATTGCGTCGCTATGCACCTGGCCGACGGGCTGGTGTTCATCTCCGACTCACGAACCAATGCGGGCATTGATCAGATATCAACGTTCCGTAAGTTGTTTATTTTCAGCACGCCGGGCGAGCGACTGATTGTGTTGCAAACGGCGGGCAACCTGGCCACCTCGCAATCGGTGGTCAACCTGCTCAAGCAGCGTTCCACGGGGCAGGGACCACACTTGTTGAGTGTCCGCACGCTCTATGACGCCACCGTGCTGGTGGCCGAAACCGTTCGCGAAGTCGTCGCCCGGGATCGTACGAAGCTGGCCGGCAAGACCGACTTGAGTTGCTCTTTTCTGGTCGGTGGGCAGATCGCGGACGGGCCCATGGATGTGTACAGCATTTATCCGCAAGGCAACTTCATTCAGGCGACAGAGGACACGCCTTTCCTGCAATTGGGTGAAAGCAAGTACGGCCGGCCGATACTCGATCGCAATCTGACGTATCGCACATCACTCGAAGAGGGCCTGCGCTGTGGGCTGATCTCGTTCGACTCGACCATGCGCAGCAACTTGTCGGTGGGCATGCCGCTGGATCTGTTGGTGTACAGGAAAGACAGTTTTACCGGTGCGAAAAGTTATCGCATCACGGCCGACGACCCGTACTTCATGCGTATCCGAATGCAGTGGGCTGCCGGACTGCACGACATGCTCGCGGCACTGCCGGAGCCGCCAGACGCTTACATGACGGCGGCCGCCAACAAAAACTAGCTTATTTCAGGCATCGTCAATGGCACTTCGAATTTCATTCTGACCCAGATATCCGGGCACGGTAAAACCTATGCGGCAGCCTTGGCAGAGGCCCAGCACCAGGGGGACGCTGAGGCTGATCACGTCCTTCGACTTGAATGGCAACGATGCAGCCCACAAACGCCAGCACCCGGTGAAATTTGAACGGCTACAAGATCTGACCCTATACCGGGGCGGCTTGCTGTTCGGTGAAAGAAAGCTACGGACACCCAAGACGTTGGCTGCCTTGCGCACGAAACGCATGGTCTGATCGAGGGCGCCTTCATCACCCTTTACCCATTCTTTACCTGGCCTTGCGCCTCGTTCGCCTGCGGGTCGGTTAGGCTGCTAGCCATCTTGATCTGGACGACTTTGTGAATCGAATGAACCTTCAACCTCGGTACTGGCTAGCGGTGGGCGCCTTAGTGGGCAGCCTGGGATTGATCTCGGGTTGTGCGGGCGATCCGCCAGACCCGCGCATCGCATTCACCGAGCGGGTCAATAAAGAGCTGACTACCGCCTATCAACCGTCCCACAACGAAACGGTCGGCTGGGGCGCAATCTGGCAACTCGATCAGCAATCGGTGGATGTTGCGTGGTTGGCGCCGGTTATCCATGAGCGTTTGCCGCTGATTATTTACTTGCCGGGATTGGGTGAGCCGGCCTCGGGCGGAGTGGAGTGGCGCAAGGCTTGGGCGCAGGCCGGTTATGCGGTGCTGTCTGTTCAGGGGCACGCCTATGATCAGTCGATTTTTGCGTCGCAGCAGGCGTTGTATGGAGACTTCCGTGGGATGGCGAGCAGTCATTACACCGCCGCCGCCTTACGCGACAGGCTGTCCACACTGCAGAAAGTCCTGACCGAGGTTCGGGCGCGAGCCGCGAAAGGAGACGCGCAACTGGCTGCCATCGACTGGAATCAAGTTGTGGTGGCCGGCTTTGATTTTGGGGCGCAGACCGCAGAGGCACTGGCCGGGGCGCTGGAACCTGGCGCTACGTCGGGCGTCGCGATTCAGCCCAAAGCGGTGTTGCTGCTCAGCCCTTATGTGGAAGCCGGTGCCCGGCGAGAAGTCTTCGCCCAGATATCGGCGCCCGTGCTGTCGATGACCGGTCAGGAGGATGAAGATCCGTTCAACTGGGTCAGTTCTTATCGCCAGCGACAAGTGTTGGGCGAGTCGGTGACGGCGGCGGGAAGCGTTCAGTTGGAGTTGAACAACGCTACGCACAAGACCTTGTCGGGTACCGAGTTGTTCAACCGGCCGGTGAAAAAGGCCGATAAGGGTAGCAATCCATCCGGCGATGCTCCCAAAGGTAAAAGGCACAAGCGCGGCGCCAAATCCGGCGGCGGTTTCCATAGCCCGGTGGTGGGCGAGCCGGCCCCGGATCCCAAGCAAGTTGCTGCGATTCAGGCAATTGGTGTGGCGTTTCTGGATAGCCGCATCAAACACAATCCCGCGGCCACTGAATGGTTGCAGAAAGGCGCGCCAGGTTGGCTGGATGGAGCGGGGCGGTTGAAGTAGTTTTGTGTGGGGCCAACTGCTGTTGCCGGCAGCAGTTGGCGGCCTTGGTTATCGCTGCTGGGAAGTCGTGCACCTGCCCCACAAAACCATCCATGGATTTTGAGACCCGTTAGCCAGAAACTAAGTTAGAGTGTTCATCAATGCCTGTTCATAAGGGCCCTCCACTCGATTCGCGTAGTCGCGCCAAGCGGTTCCAGCGAACGAACCGGGCAAAAAAACCGTATATCAATCGTTATGTGAAGAATGAATCGTCCGCTGTTTGTTTCTCTAGATGGGCCCAAAGGAACCGGCAAAACCACACTGCTGGAGGCCATTACGAAAGTACTGAGGGCAGACAACAAAAAGGTGATCCGACTTTGCGAGAAAAAAGCGATCCCTATAGGGGGAAACAATGGCCCTCGTTAACAAGCTCGTCAGGAATCCCACCCGGGATTTGGAGCTGGGGGTTTGTGAGCGCTTTGCTGATAGCCGTACCTGGATTTCCCAGCACGTGGTGGCTAAACAGCCACCAGGCAGCATCATCTTGATCGATCGCTGGTACCCGTCTGATGCCGCGTTTCGCCGGATAATCCCGTTTGCAGAGATTCTACAGTTAAACATTGATCGAAACGTGCGAGTGCCAGACCTGCATGTCGGGGTTGTCACCGCCCCTGAGATTTCATGGGCGAGGGCAGCGGCACGACGGCGTGGGCTGAGCAGTACTGTGATCCATAAGCTGGAAGAACATATCGCTTGTACCAAGGCGTTCGAGCGAGCGATTGCAGATCACGGCTGGGTTTTATGCCGTAATGAAGGAACGATCGAAGAAGCAACGATGCAGGTGGTTTCTGAGATCTATAGAGTTCTTCGATGCCCCGTAGGCGAAGTTCACTGCGCCGGTCTTGCTCTGAACTAAAAAGCAGAATTCCCTCACGGAAATAGATATTAAAAATCAAACAGTTACGAAGGCGTTCGTGAGCGGCCTTGGTGGTTTAGTTTAGGCTTTTGACTCGAAATTAATATTCTCTGGGACAGCCGGAACTAAAGCTTGGAAAGTTTGATTGAGTGGGGAATGTACATTTATTGCTGAGTGGCACATACATATTTATATAGCAATATATTTTCAATGGATTAAATATTGTTGCGAATCAATATGCCCATGCACGTGTTGACTGCGCTAGTCCAAACTTGAATGCCCGCCAAAATTTATATAAAGGAATGCTATCGAGGCTGGTTATATCGCCAGCTACAGTATGTAAAAGTAGGGTGGGTATGATCATGTAGTTACAAAAGGAGATGCAGGCGCTGAGGCTCAAGGCCGAGCAGGAGCGCTTTGCGCTGGAAGCGGTTTAGCCATTTGGTCTGCGGTCCCGAGATGGTTTTTTGAATGGCACTTCCGGTACAACTAAACATCGTCCACCTCCGCGATATTTAAATAAGTGCCTGATTCCGACACCCTCTGCCGGCAGCCGACAGACGCTTTCATCTTATTTTCTTACTCTCATCTGGCCCGACGTTCATTGCTTCACGTCGGGCAATCAGTCCTACCACTGCACACCCCGCCATAAGCTCTAACCGAGCGGACGACAGTGTTTTCGCCCTATTTTCCGCGAGTAAAGCAATAACCGGTACAGCGGTGCTTCAGTTGGTCGAGGAAGGCCGACTGGATCTCGATGCGCCTGCCAGGGACTATGTGCCGATGATCGGAGAACTGAAGTAGTCGGTCATGACTGACCTTGCACGAGCACCTTTCGGGCTGTGCGACAGGTGAGTGACGGCGCGCCGAGCATGCTGCGCATCTCGGGTTGTCGCGCAGTCATGGTGACAATGCGTGGTTATCGAAGGATGTTGCACCTTGCATGGCCGGCCACGTCTCTGGGCCGGCCATTATCTCTTGGGCACTCAGCAGGCAGGCGTCGAGTTCTTCCTTCAAAGCGTCCAGGTCGAGCCCCTGGCCTATGAAAACCAGTTCCTGTCGACAATCGCCGACAATGTCGTCCCATTTGGCCAGGATCCGCTGCCGCCGGTACTCATCACGGGGCCATTGCGATTGCTCGATGAAGGTCCACCAGCGTCCGACATAGTCCCAACGGAACTGCCTGCCGCTTTGCGCCAGCATGCCGATTTCCAAATGCCGGCTGGCTACCCAGAAGTAACCTTTGCTGCGCAGCAGTCGGCCGTTGTGCCACGGCTTGGTGAGAAAATCGAGCAGTCGCTGTGGGTGAAACGGTGCGCGTTCGCGGTATACCCAGGACGTCATGTCATAGGTGTCCGACTCAGAAGGTGGTTCATCGATATCTTCCATCTTCTTCATCCAGCCGGGCGACTGTGCCAGGCTGGGTAAGTCGAATAGACGGGTACCGAGAATCTTCGACAGGTCTATGGCGCCGTGGGTCATGGGCAGGATTTGCGCTGCCGGATTTAGCTCTGCAAGGAGTGCGCGCAACGCCAAGTAGTCACTTTCACCCATAAGGTCCAGTTTGTTGACGAGGATGACGTTGGCGTACTCCACCTGTTCGATCAGCAGGTCAGCCAAGTGGCGCAGTGGCTTGTCTGTTCCGTCTTCGCTGGCCAAGGTGTCTGTCGAGGAGAGCAGTGCCTGGAAGTTGCTGCCATCTACCACCGTCACCAAGGTATCGAGCTGTGCCAGTTCGCTGAGGCTGAAACCTTCGGGGTCAAGGAAGGCGAACGTCTCGGCGACGGGCATGGGTTCGGAAATACCCGTGGACTCGATAAGCAGGTAATCAAAACGCTGCTGACGTGCCAATAGGCTGATTTGCTCGAGTAAGTCAGCACGCAGCGTGCAGCAGATGCAGCCGTTGCTCATCTCAATCAATTCATCGCTGCCGCGGTGCAACGACATGCTGTGTTGCACCTCCTCGGCGTCGATGTTGACTTCGCTCATATCATTGACGATGACTGCCACTCTCATGCCGGCGCGATTGCGCAGAATGTGGTTGAGCAGGGTTGTCTTGCCAGCACCGAGGAAGCCCGAAAGGACCGTCACCGGCAGCCGGTTCAACTCGGTATCAATCATGCGGTCACCGTTTGCTCGGCTACAACTTTGTCCAGATAGCTTTCGAACAGGTCTACGACCACCAGGCCATTATCGTTGGCATCGCCCCAAAGATCCTTGACCCGGAATTCGACGTGATAGCTCGGTTGATGTATTGCACGCTTGTCGCCATGGCCAATGGTGTCCGGGAAAGGCCATTGTTCGGTGGTGCGATGACGGATCACGCCTTCCTTCCCGCGGACATAGCCCGGCATGCGGACATGCCCCGCCACGTACTCGTCGCGCACTACCACCCGGTCGCCGACTTCGAATGGCGACCGACCGGTGATGGCAGGACGACCCTGGGAGTGGGGCGGGTTGGCCAATTTGAATGGTGAACCCAGCGCCTGATCGAGTTCGTCCTGGGTAATAACTCCAGCTTCGACCAACAGCGTCGCGGTGGCGATGACGTAGCGTTCGTAATACGTCGTGCCAACGTGTTGGCGCACATCAAGGCGCTCGACGGCATGGCGCGCCTCATCGATGCTGAACTGTTTCAAGTGGTCTGCCGCGACGAACATCAGGCTGTAAGCCAGATGCTCCCAATCTTCTTTAAACACGGTCTTATAGCTCAGGCTGTTGATGGTGTGGGGTATCTTGCCAAACCCCTGAAAGCCACCAAGATCATGAAAGCCATCCATATTGAACACCTCTTTAAATTGAAAAAAATGGAGCGTCTTGGTTAGGGCACGCAGGGCAGGGCAACACCAATCAGAACATCCTTGGTGATCAGTTTCTGAAGCTCTTCTTCATTCATGTGCTCGCTGCCTTCGGGTCTTACGGGCAGCACCAGGTATCGGCTTTCAGCGCTGGTATCCCAAACCTTGACGGTTACCTCACTAGGCAATGGCGTGCCCAATTCACGCAGTACGGTGCGCCCTTCTCGGACCAGGCGTGCGCGGAACTCGAAGCCCTTGTACCACTCGGGCGGCAAGCCCAGGACCGGCCAGTTGGTGCAAGAACACAGACTGCAAACAATGACGTTCTTCAACGTGGGCGTATCTTCCAGGGCCACGATGTATTCCCCCTGCGGGCCGGTGTAACCAAATTGAGCACATGCCGCGGTGCCGTCCTTGAGCAACAATTCGCGAAATTGCGGATCTACCCAAGCCTTGGCAACCACGCGAGCGCCATTTTCTGGGCTCCATTCGTGCTCCATCAATTGGGTTATTGCCTCGATATAGCCGTCGGGGATCAGGTCCTTGCTCTTGAGAACCTGAAACAGCGCCCGCGCCCTCTCGCCCGGCGTCGAAGTAGATTGTTGGGGTGTTGGTGTGTTCATTGGGTAACTCCTCATCGTTCGAATCGGTCTGGAACTTCATAGCAAGGCTGAGCTTCTTTTTTATTTTTTCGGACTGCAGTGGCACAAACAGGCTTAAAGGGATTTCCAGTCGACAGCGGCCTCGAACGCTGCAGCAGCCTGGTAGATCGTGCCTTCTGCATAGTGCTTGCCAACCAGCATCAGCCCGACGGGCAGACCGTCTACCAGGCCGCAAGGGATCGACATGGCCGGATGGCCGGTGATGTCCTGGGATGAGGCATTGCCGATCATTTCCAGTGCCCGGGCCACGTATTCGGTAATTGAGCAACCGGGTTCCGGGTGTGGCTGGGCAATGATGGGTACCGTCGGCATCACCAGCAGGTCATAGCTGTCCAGTGCCTTGTCGTAGCCGGCGCGTGCGTAACGTGCGAGGTTCTGTGCCTTGGCGTAGAAACGGCCGTTGTAGCGCTCCAGGCCGTACTGGCCGACGAACATGCACAGCTTGAGCGATGCGGACAATGCGTCCGCCTGTTCGCGCCAGCCGGCCTGTTTATCCAGCAGCGCGACGTCGTAAAGGCCCTTCCAGTTAAAGCCCGAACCATTACCGTGCATCATCTGCATGGTCAGACCTTCGCAGCCAATGGGGTGCCACAGCGAAGCCGCAAGGTTGTGCTCGGGAATGGATACTTCTTCAACACGAGCGCCTAACGCCTCAAGTCGGGCGATGGCGCTGCGTACCTTGGCGGTGACACGCGGGTCCTGATTGGCCAGTTGGAAGCCTTCCTGGAGGATGCCGATCCTGAGCCCGCTGACACCGCGCTCCAGGTAGTCGCTGTAGGTGTCGACCTGCGGCGAAGCCTGGCGTGGGTCGAGCCCGTCCGCACCGGCCATGACTTCCAGCATCAATGCGTTATCACGCACATTGCCGGTGATAGGCCCCGCATGGTCGATAGTTGCCTCAATCGCCATGATCCCGGTGTAGGGCACCAGGCCGTGGGTCGGCTTCATCCCGTAGGTGCCGCAGAATGCTGAAGGGATACGGATAGAGCCGCCCTGGTCGCCGCCGACCGCCATGTCCACCTCGCCTGCGGCCACCAGCGCCGCGCTGCCGGAGGAGGAGCCACCGGAGGAAAAACCGTGGCGGTGTGGGTTGTGTACCGGCGCCGGGTCAGAGGTGTGACTGCCACCAGAGAGGCAGTAGTGTTCGCAGGTTGCCTTGCCGAGGATAGTGGCCCCAGCGTCCAGCAATCGAGTCACTACGGTGGCATCGAATGAGGGCACGAAGCCTTCCAGCGGCGCAGCACCGTTCATCATCGGGACGCCGGCCAGCGAAATGTTGTCCTTGAGCGCTACGGTCTTGCCCGCCAGTTTCCCCTTGCGAGCGCCGTTCACTTCGGCCCTGTAGTACCAGGCGTTGAGCGGGTTTTCCTTATTCGATGGGCGATAGCCCGAACTGCGGTCGTACCGCACTGGCGGAGTAAAGTCGGGTAACTCGTCGATGAGATCGTATGCGTCGAAACTCGACTGCATGAGCGCCAGATATTCACTGGCCTGCTCAGGGGGCAACTGCATGTGCAGATTGCTCGCGATGTCCAGTAATTGGTCGAGGGTGGGGCGAACGATTGCCATGGTGGGATCCTTTTTTCTGGAAGCCCGGCGAGACCGAGCGCTTCGTAAATGAGTTGTACAAATATTTTGCTGGTTGCTGTGCGTGCTCTTGGTTCCGCGAAAGCAACACTCTCATTGGGTGTCAGTTGACCTGGGATTAAGATAAGCCGGGTCCCCGTGCTGTCGCTTGGTTGAGCCGGACAGCCACTTGGTTGAGCCGGACACGCTTTTTTTATCTTCCTGGCCTCGGCTCGGTCGTTGTCCCGAGGTCTGTTGGGCTTAAAACACTCGTGCGTAACGCAGGTTCATCCGGAAGTCCTCTTTGGGCCCGTTATCTACCGAGAGATCCTTGCCCAGCTGCAGCTGGATCTGGTCTTGAGCGGTGAAAAACTTGGTGGCGGTCAAACGGAAGTTGGTGGTGTCTGCTTCGTTGTCCTGATTGACATGTTCGATGTTGGTTTCTCCGCCCCAGGTATGTCCGAAACCTATGCCGAAGGCCGTAGTGGCATCCGGCATGTAGCGGCCCATAACCTGCGCGGCGTAGGAGACGTCCTGCTCAAGCCGGTTGGCGTTTGCACTGTAGTCATCGTTGTCGCCATACCACGTGGCGCCGCCGACCAGGTCCATGGCCCATTTTTCCGTGAAGTGTTTGACGTAGGCGCCCTGAAGCTCGAACTTCCAGCGGTTCTCGCCAATATTCAGGGGGCGTCCTTGTCGTAGCTGCCGGTGGGCACGAAAAGGTAGGGCGCGAGGCTGAGGGTGTCGCGGGCGTCGTTGAGTCGCAACTTGACCGGAGCCGTCAGGATCAGGTCGCCAATGCCGCTCGTACTACCTAGCGTCGAGGCATCGCCGCCGCTGGAGACGTGCCCGAATGGCAAAAGGAATTGTGGGTCAATGGTGACGGTGTCACTCAGCGCGTAGACGTGCAGCAGACGCAAGATGCCAACGTCGGAGCTCAAGTTGAAATCAGAACTGACCTTGTGACCCTTGGCATAGGCCGAGTCGGTGGTGGCGTGCTGGTAGTAGATGACGCCGATGGTTGCGTCCGCCGGATATTGCTCATAATCACCGGGGGCCACTTCGACGGCTTGCGCATGAAATGCGGGCAGCAGAGCAGGGAGCGTCAGCAGACGGATTTTGTTCATGATGGATTTCCTGGCACAAGGAGGCCGTACCGCCTTTCAAGGCGGCAGGCTGTGGCTATTCACTGGTTGGGTGTAAGCGCAGGTGCGCTCAGCTTTGTGCCGGTAATGCGTCGCGAAGCATTCCCGTTTGCGGATGGCAGTTGATGTATTCGAACACCTGATTTTTGGCATCCGACACCGACACTTCGTGGTAAAGCCGCAGCTTCACCAGCCCGGCAGCCACGCGGAAGAACGTGACGAAAATGCGCAGATGGGTGGGATGGGATTCTGCCCAGCGTTCCAGCTTCTCGACCGAGCGCCAGTGACCAATGTTGTAGCTCAGGTCGAGGAAGTTGCCGTCCATGTCGATGTTGCGCACGAATCTGTTGCTGTAGCAGCCCAGGGGTTGGCCGTTGTCACGCAAAAATCCATGCCGTTCTGCAGCGTCGGCAGGATTTCGTCAAGATACAGTGAGCGTTCCTCTGCCTCGGCGTCGGCCCAATCCTGGCCGGAGCGGATCAGCGCTACGTTGTCGTGACCCAGCACTACGACGCGCCCACCTTTAGCCGGGTCTCCAGCGACCACTTGCAGTTCGCCCGAAGGGTTCATCCAGTCGGTCTGGGAAACCGGGAAGCGGTCGCGCATCGAGCCCCAGTAGCCGTGCTCTTCGATTTCGCCGCTGGTGTTGTCCATGATCGCGCCGATGCCGGGCGGCTTGTCCTGGAAGCCGTATAAAGTTTCGAACTGCTCGGCACGCGGAGCGATGATCTCCCGAAAATACCCGAGGCCGTCACTGAGGCGATCCTGCGACTCCCACCAGTCGTTCACTTCTGGTGATCGCAACCAGCGGCAATGGGCCACTGGATCTTTCCAGTAACCGACGATCATCAGGTTGTCATAGCCGCTGTTGTCAGTGTGATGCGTCAAGTCATGGGTTAGCGGACCATCGGGCAGGCTGAAGCTGCTCACGATGTGCCGCATGGCCTGCAGCGCCGCCTCGCGCTGTGCTTCACCGCGAAACTGCACACCCAAGTAGCCCATCACCACCTGTTTCAATTGTTCGTCGGCGCGTCCGACCCACATGGGGAAGGGCGGTTGGTAATTTTCGGGAACTCGACGAGAAAGCGTCCGAGGACATGTGAGGTGTTTGTCGATCGCGGATTCCATGAAAGGCTCCTTTTTATTTTTGGTTCAGGCGTAAGGTTTGGGTTCAATGTCCCGGTGACGGATTGCGGTTGGCACCTTCCTGTCGTCGGAGCAGCGCCAGAACTCCCCACTCGATCAGCCAGCAAACGAACTCCTCGGGTGCCAGGTCGCGCATTTGCAATAACCAGGATGAGTCGGACAATCGTTTCTGTTTTTGAAGATGCATGGGATGCCTCATCAGCCGTGGTTGCAGGGAATGCTGTGAGGTAGAAGTTATGTAGGATCGAGTCAGTGCGCTTTGTTCGCAAAGACAACCGTTTGGTTGGAAAGGACAGACCCAACAAAACCGGTACGCGCTTGAGCCGTACTGGTGCGCTGAGCCCCAAAGGCAAGGGCTCGCGCCTTGAAAATGGGCATAACACGCTCATCAGCGATGGCAGCAGACGTTTAACGCTGGCGGGGTTTGCTGACGAGGTTTCTGGTAGGCGCCTCTCCTCAGAGCCATATTAGGCCGGCGCCAGAAAGAGCGAATGGCCTATTAATTGCTAAGTGATGAGCTTGCGTTAGCGCTCCCCGCTTTCTTTACGTCGCCGCACCGAGGTGAATGCCATGAGCCAAAGCAGTCAGTATTCAACCTTCGCAGTTTCGGAGCCACGTCGCTTTGATTACTGGAAAGAAGTGGTGTGTCGTCATTGCCTGGCGGCTGACAGCAAAACCTTGTCGCAGAGCAATTTCGAGGGGGCGCTAAAGGTCCACGACATGGGGGCGCTGGATATCTGCACCTTGTCCTCGCCTCTGCACCATTGGGAGCGTTCCGCCCAGCATCTGCGCAGCGGTCCCGCCGAAGATTTGTGGTTGGGTTTCACCCGAATTGGTCGTGGTGAACTGGAGCAGGGAGGGCGCAAGGCAACCTTGGCAGCAGGCAATCTGTTTCTTTATGATGCATCCCAGACGTTTCGATTCAGTCTGGGTGGTACCGAAAATCACTTGATCCGAATTCCACGACAGTTGCTCAGCGAGCGGTTGCCCGGCGTAGCGGATTACACGGCGATGGTTCTGGACGATCGTCGTCCAGGCGTGATCCCGTTACGCGAGATGTTGCGCCAGGCGGCGAGCGCACCGTCAATCTTGCAGGATGGGGGAGTCTCTAGTCGGTATTCCAGTGCGTTGCTCGACCTTCTGGTCATCAGCCTGGAACTTCAGGACTTGAAGACAACCCATGAAGAGTTGGATCTTTATGGACGGATCATGAATTACATCCGCCGGAATTTGACCGACCCGAACCTGTCGATCGAACTCATCGCTCAAGCGCACCATGTGTCCACCCGAACCGTCACGCGTGCTTTCGCCCGCTACCAGAAAACCCCAGTTTCGGAGATCTGGAAAGAGCGCCTGAATGCCAGCCGCGAAGCCATCGAGCGCGGCCAGGTACGCAGCGTTTCTCAAGCAGCACTGGATTTCGGGTTCTCCGACTTTTCCCATTTCAGCCATGCCTTTCGCAAGGCCTTTGGTGTTGCTCCTCATACTCTCCTGCATCGCAATTGAGAACGTCTGGCCTCAAATGGATGCAGCGCTAGGGCTTGTGGGGTTGAGGGCGAATAAACCAACGAACTCGCTACCGTCCTACCGGACCGCAGCGCGCCCATTGCTTCATTCCTGACTCATTGTCCCGCTGTTGAACATTGATGATGAACTGCACTTTGCGAATGTATGAATAGCCAATCAAGTGCACGATGAGACGCGGCAAAGCTTTAGGCTTTGGCGACATCCTCGACTGGGGTATCTGCTGTCATGAATCGACGGCTGACGGTCCCGTACAAAGTCCATCCGAGCATGGTGACAATGCCGCCCAACATCATGGCGTCGGCACCGGAGCTATACAGAGCGTAGTAGCTGTAAGCCGCTGCGATGTAGGCGATGCCATTGGCAAACAGGGCTTTGCGCGGCGTGATCCCGGCGGCCTTCTGAATCGTCATCAGCGCTGCCATCGACATCAAGTAGGGAACCAGGTTGGTCACTACTGCCAGGTTGACGATCATGTCGAACTGTTTGCTCAGGTCCGGGCTGATGGTCATCAGCGTCAACGCGGTCTGGCAGACCACCAGCACCAGCATGCCGGCGATGGGTGTGCCGGACTTGGTCGTCTTGGCGAAGATCTTCAGGAAATAGCCGACATCGGCTGAGCTTTTGAACACCTGGGCAATGGTGAACTGCCAGCCGAGCAGCGAACCGATACAGGCCATGATCATCAGGCCCATGACAATGTTGCCTACCAGCGGCGTGAACATGGTGGCGAACGCCAGCCCGAACGGTGCGGTGGAGGCCGCAAGGTCCATGTTCGGCACAATCCCGGCGATCACGTTAGTCGACGCAATATAAATGACCGCCGCACCGATGGTCCCGCCCAATACGGCGATCGGCACGTTACGCTCGGGGTTTTCCACGGCGTCAGTGTTCGCACACGCCGATTCGAGGCCGAGAAAGGCCCACAGGGTTATCGAGATCGATGCGCCAACCGCCTGGAAAATCGGCATGTCGTGTGGATTCCAGGCGGCGACGTACAGCGATGAGTCGAACCAGAACCAGCCCAGTACCGAAACCCCCAGCACCGGAATGATGACACCCATGATGGTGACATTGCCGATCTGACCGGTAATCTGCGGGCCGCCGAAGTTGGCGATGGTGGTCAACCACAGCAGCACCACGGTCGCCCCCGCGACGCCGATGGGCGTCAACGTCACATGGAACAACTCCGTCGAATACCCTACGGCGGTAATCGCGATGGCCACGTTGGCGATCAGCAGCGACACGCCATAGGTGTAGTTGGACATGAAGTTGCCGGAGCGACCAAAGGCGTATTCGGCGTACCCCCCATGCCGCCAGGCTTACGGCTGAAACGCCCGCATTTGGCGAAGGCATAGGCCAAGGCCAGCGAACCGAGTGCCGTCACGATCCACGAGAAAATCGATATCGTGCCCACTTGCGCCAGCTTCGACGGCAGCAGGACGATGCCCGACCCCAGCATGTTGATGGCCGTCAGCACGGTGAGTTGCACCACGCTCATCTTCTTCACAGTAGTTCCCATATTTGCACTCCAAAAACGCCCCTTCGCGGGGCGCTGCATTGCGGAAAGACGAATACCGGGATGATTTTCCAGTGTCCTTTCAGGAACGTTTTACTGCTTGATGACGTATCCATAAGCTCGAATGCGACCGTCCTCTTCGGTCTTGAGGTAGACACCCTGCAATTCGGGATTGAATCCAGGCAAGCGATTGATTGCATCCTGTAGAGCCAGGAAATAGCTCAGCACCGCACCCGACCACACTTCACCGGGGACCACACACAGCACCCCCGGCGGATAAGGCAGGGCACCCTCGGCGGCGATCCGCCCCTGAGCATCCTCGAGGGCGATCAGTTCCACTTTGCCGCGCACGAACTCGAGATTCGCCTCACGGGGGTCCATCACTACCGCGGGCATATGCGCCTTGCGGAACATGTCCTTTTGCAGCTGTTTGACGTTATGTCGGGCGTAGAGCTCGTGCATTTCCAGGCACAGTTGGCGGATGCTGTAGTCCTTGTAACGGGCTTCGTGGTCGCGATAGACACCGGGCAATACCTCGGCCAGTGGCGCGTCGTCGTGGATAAAACGCTCGAAGCGCGCGATCTGCGCGACCAGGTGCTGCATCTTGGCCTGGCTTTCGGCTGGCGTGAGCAAGAATAGAATGGAGTTCAGGTCGCTTTTTTCCGGGACCATGCCGTACTGGCGCAGGAACGTGGCGAGGACCCCGGCATGGATGCCGAACTCCGTGTATTCGCCCGTCGTCGCATCAATGCCCGGGGTGGTGAACAGCAATTTGCATGGATCGATGAAGTATTGATTCTCGGTATAGCCCTCGAAGGCGTGCCAGCGCTCCTCGGGATGGAACATGAAAAACCGCCGGTTAGTGGCGATTTCATCGGTTGGATAATCCTGCCAGTAACGGCCATCAATGGTCGGCGGCACGAATGGCCGGATCAAGGTGCAGTGATCCATTACTAATTTTCGGGCTTCAATGCCGGCGCGAACGCATTCGTCCCACAGTCGGTGACCACTGCGACCGCTGTGCATCCGCGCATTGACATCGAGTGAGGCAAACAGCGGGTAAAACGGGCTGGTGGAGGCCTGGGCCATGAACGCGTTGTTCAGCCGATGATGATTGCAGTAGCGCTCCTGGCCTTTGATGTGACGATCCTTTTTGTGGATCTGCGACGCCTGGGAGAAGCCCGCCTGCTGCTTGTGAATCGACTGCGTGACGAAGATTCCGGGATCGTCCGGCCCCAGCTCGAGCAACATCGGCGAGCAGTCTTTCATCATCGGAATGAACTGCTCATAGCCGACCCACGCCGAATCGAAGAGGATGTAGTCACACAGATGGCCGATGCTATCGACCACCTGCCGGGCGTTGTAGATGGTGCCGTCGTAGGTGCCCAACTGGATCACCGCCAACCGGAACGGCCGGGGTAGATCGGCCTTGTCTGGCGCAACCCGGCGCAACTCGTCGCGCAGATAGGTTTCGTCAAAACAGTGCGCATCGATACCACCGATGAAGCCGTAGGGATTGCGCGCCGTTTCCAGGTACAGCGGTGTAGCGCCGGCCTGGAACAACGCGCCCTGATGGATTGATTTGTGATTGTTGCGATCGAACAGCACGACATCGCCCGGAGTCAGCAAAGCGTTGGTCACGACCTTGTTCGACGCCGAGGTGCCATTGAGGACGAAATAGGTCTTGTCCGCGTTGTAGACTTTCGCGGCGCGCTTTTGCGCTTCCAGCGGCGCCCCTTCGTGGATCAACAGATCGCCCATTTCCACGTCGGCGTTACAGCGGTCGGCACGAAACAGCGTCTCGCCAAAGAAGTCGAAGAATTGTCGACCCGCCGGATGCTTGCGAAAGAACTGTCCGCCCTGATGCCCCGGGCAGGCAAACGTCGAGTTGCCGCGCTCGACATAGTGTTTGAGCGCACCGAAGAAGGGCGGCAGCAATGCTTCCTCGTATTGACTGGCCGCCGTTTCCAGTTTGTCGCCGTAGTACTCGGCCTTATCGGTGCCCAAGTCGAACACTCCGCTGATTTGCAGCAGAACATGTTCAATGCTTGGCAGGTTTTCCCGAGACAGTTCGTCCTTGGCGCTAACGGCAAAGAAGATCGGGATATCGAATCCTGATCGACTGATGACATCGAGCAAACCGTTTTGAACATCCGCTCCGGTAATCACCGCGGCGGCAACATCCGTCAAATCGGTTTGGGAAAATTCCACTACTTCGCGCGAAGTCAAAAAGCTACTGCGTGAAGCCGCGCTTGCAGCCACTTTCAGTTTATTCACCGATCTTCCCTCCATTGAAAGGCCTGAGCGCCTTATGACGCTGTCTGTGTATCGGATGTAATGCAGCGGACCAGATAACGCCCCTCATCCACTTCGACGCCATGGGTGTCATGGGTGAAACCTGAGAAGCGTCGGTCAAAATCTTCCAGCGCCTTGAGGTAACCGAGTAACGGACCATCGGCTGCGCCGACATTCTCGCCCGGCATCAACAACGGAATACCCGGTGGATAAGGGACGACGCCAGTGGCCACGGTACGCCCGGCCAACTGTTCCAGGGGCACGATCTCGACATTGCCTCGCACCAGTTGCTCATAGGCCATGACCGGGCTCAGATCAGGGACCGGCAAGGTCGAAAAGGCCCGAGACATGGTTTCGGTAGTACGCAACTCGGCCATCGCGGCAAACATGGTTTCACAGAGATCGCGCAACCCCATGCCCCTATAACGTTGCGCATGAGCGGCCAAAAGCCCGGGCAGCACTTGAGCCAAAGGCGCGTTGACGTCGTAATCGCGTTTGAAATCGAGCAGGGTATTAACTAACGTGCCCCACTTGCCCTTGGTCACGCCGATGGAGAACAGCACCAGAATGGTGAAATCGGTGGTTTTCTCGACCACGATGCCCTGGCGGTCCAGGTAGGCCGTGACCACTTGGGCAGGTATACCCAACTCGCTCATGCCGCCGCCAGACAGAATGCCCGGCGTGGTGATCGAAACCTTGATCGGGTCGAGCAAGCAGTAGCCATCCTCGATGTCGCCAAAGCCGTGCCAGGCCGCGTTGGGCTTGAGGATCCAGCAGGCCGGGTCGCTCGCCAGCAATTCCTCGACGGCGGCATAAAAGGGTATCGCCTGGCCGGTATCGGGAAGGGTCACGGTGTCTGGTTGCCAGACATTGAAAAACCACTCTCCGCGCCCTAAAAACTCGCCATTGAGCCGCGCGAGCATGCGCCGAAAGGCAATCGCCTCGCGAATCGCATCGCCGGTCAGGGCCTTGCCGCCCGGGCCGTCCATCATCGCGGCGCTGACATCGTTGGAGGCGATGATCGCGTAATTCGGCGAAGTCGAGGCATGCATCATGAACGACTCATTGAACCGCGCATGATCGATAGGACGCCGGCCGTCGCGGATATGGATCATCGAGGCCTGGGACAGCGCCGCCAGCAATTTATGAGTGGACTGGGTGGCGAACACCGTCGGCCGATCCGGGCCGTGATCGGCCGGCTCGCCATGCATGGCAAAACGTTCGCGATAAATCGGGTTGAAGCGTGCATAGCCGAACCAGGCTTCGTCGAAATGCAGCCGGTCGACGCTGGCGCCCAGCAGTTCCTCGACTCGCGACACGTTGTAGCAGAGGCCATCATAAGTAGAGTTGGTGATGATCGCGTGCATCGGTGTCGGGTCGATCCCTTCACTGACCAGCGGGTTGTTGGCGATACTCTCGCGGATCGCCTCGACGGTCAGGTGCTGCGGCGGTATCGGCCCGATCAGGCCGTAATGGTTACGCAACGGCACCAGATACGTCGGGACTGCGCCGGACATGGTCATGGCGTGCTCTACCGACTTATGGCAGTTGCGGTCACACAGAGTGACCTGGCCGCGGGTCACGCTGGCCATCAGGATCACCCGATTGGAGGTCGAAGAGCCGTTGGTGACATGGTAGGTGCGATGGGCGCCGAAGACCCTGGCCGCATACACTTCACTGGCGCCGATGGGCCCGGAATGGTCGAGCAGCGAGCCCAATTCACCGACGGAAATCGACAGGTCGGAACGGAACAGGTTTTCGCCGAAAAAATCGAAGAAGGCGCGACCCGCCGTCGACTTCAGAAAGGCCGTGCCACCGGTGTGCCCCGGGGTGTGCCAGGAGTATTCATAGACTTGCGAAAAACGTACCAGCGCGCCGAACATCGGCGGCAATGCCGCGTCTCGATAGCGCTGGATGGCAGCGATGATGCGCCCACCGATAAAGACACTGGTGTCTTCCAGCAGCCAGATGAAGTCATCCGATTTCTGCATGGCGTCCAGTGCAATGGTGGCTGCACTGCTGCGGTCGGCCAGGAGAAAAATCGGCACCGCTTCACTGCGTTCGCGCACTGCATCGAGAACGCTCATTGCTATCTCGTGGCTGTCGTCCAGGTCCAGGTCCCAATCGAGCAGCACACATTGCACCATCGGGTCGGAGTGGATGAAGGCAATCGCATCCAGTGCCGATTGCGCCAATATGACTTCCACCTGACGCCCTTCCAATACCTCAGCCAATTCTCTCACCGCGCGGCCCGCGGCGGTTTTGGCCGACAGTTCTTCATGGATCAGCAGGGCTTTCATGCCGAGACGTCGTTGCTGCTTATAGGTCATCGTAACGTCCATATTCAATAGATGAGGATCGGATTGACCTGAAATTCGAAACCCGTGGTCAACGCCGCGGATGCACCGGTAAATGTTGAGAGGGAGCTGGTTGAGAGCGGATGAGAACTAGCCGTTGCAATTCCATAGGTTAATGAGTGTGCGGCACCAGACATCTGAAAAAGTTCGGTTATCTAGCGTCCTGCCTACGAAATAAGCTTCTTCAAAGAAACCAGCGATGACCAACTGAGCTGCGACCATACCCACAACTGTCGAAGGTGATGACAGTGTGCTTCGTCGAGAGGGCCTTGACCTGATTGCCCCAGTAATCGGAGTTGGCCAGACCGCCATGAAGCAATATGACAGGCGATCCATGTCCGGTGATTGAGTAGTAAAGTTTGATACCGTTGACGTCGGCATAGCCAGCTTTTGCACTGGTTACCGGAGCGGGGGCAGTGTTTCCCAACGCTCTGTGGCATGAGCCGCGTTGAATGACATCAGCTCTGTACACTGCTCTGTGGAGGACTCGATTCGACCATTTGACGGTCATGGCGCAAAAATGCGGGTCGAGTAGGGTAGGGTGGTTAATTCGTTTTCGGTGGACTTTGTCGCCCAGGCCGAGCAGTTTCGTGGCGTCAGTTAGCCGATGTCCCTCCAAGGCCTGCGACAACACAACCGGCTCAGTTCCAACGTTTTCAGCGACTTCGAAATGATGGTCAGAGCAGAGGTTGAAGGCTGGTTTTGATGGTAGTGACCACACGATTACGGCCTTGGTGTTTAGCGTGATACAAGCGTTGATCGGCTATATGCAGGATTGCCTCGATGGTGTCGCCGTCTCGGCCAGATTGCGATATACCGATGCTCACTGTGACCACGGTTAGCCGCTGAAAGCCGCTATTAAAAGCGGTATTTGCAACGTTGGTCCGCAGGCGCTCAGCGATTACATGCGCGCCTTCGAGTGAAGTCTGAGGTAGCAGTATCATGAATTCCTCCCCGCCCACTCGGGCTACGCCGTCATAGGGCCGGATCGAGTCGAGGCATTTCTGCACAAACTCCTTCAGGATGTCATCGCCCACCTGATGCCCGAAGCGATCATTGATGGATTTGAAATTGTCCAGATCAAGTGCCAACACCGAGAACGGTGGACCACCGCGTTTGGTTCGGCCAATTTCATCTTCGACCCGCTCCATGAACCGACGCCGATTATCAGCTCCTGTCAGTGGATCGGTCGCTGCAAGGTGTCCGAGTTCTTGATTGGTGCGCTGAAGCTCCAGCAGGGCGTTCTCTGTGTACTCCATTGCCTCGGCAAGACGCACCATCAGCTCCTCTTGGCTGTAAATTGTCGAGAAAGAACGTGTGGTGAGGAACGCTTGCACTACCCCATAGCTCAACAAGAAGAATCCAGCGGCGAAGATCGCATGAGCGAGCCACCACATGTGGTTCCAAGGACGTGCAAGGATGAAAGCAAGGGATGACAACGCGAACGCCGTGACCGATATGACAAAGATCACCATCAATTGCGAACGGATACGGCGCAGCAGGAGTATTGCAACGTTCAATGTGGAAAAAACAAGGGCGCCACCTTCCAGCGAGAGGCGCACCGCGAGATTGCTGGCGATTGACGAGTTGGCGATGTATGCCACTGCCAGGTCAACCAGCAGAAACAGTCCTATCCAGATCAGCCACGGGCGGGGATTCGTTCGTTGGTCCGCGGCATCAGGTGGGCGGTGGTACGACAGTATTCCGACTAACAGCAGAATCGCCATGACCAGTCGAGAGGCCGGTCCATACAGGAGAAAGAGCCAGATATTGTGGTGTGCGAGCCCAGTGAACGCACCATGCAGCGCGTAAATCAGTACAAAACCGAGAAAGCCAAGCGTCATCCATCGCAGCAGTGGTTCTCCCGATGACTGGTAGCAGCGCCACGTTACGTAAGTAACAAACAAGCCTTCCAAGGTGGCTGCCGTGATCGCAATTATATGGAACGCGTGGTTCTCGAATAAAAGAGTGGGGTCTTGAAAGAAGAATAAGTAGCCAATCAGATAGGCCGGAATAAACGCAAATCCTGCGAGCAGCAAGCTGGCATAAACCTTGATGATGAGACGGACTGCTTCAGGTGGCTCGCCGGTGGCGATGATATTGCTCATGGCTCCCTCCAATTTTGAATCTATTTTGTCAAAATCGGACCGGTATTGGCTCCGGAACCGCATACACGCTGCGTTAGATTTGGATTATAGGGTGCGAAATAAGCCGGATTCTGGTCTTCCATCGGCTTTGGCTCCTTGGAAATTTATAGCCTAGTCGAGCAATTGCTGTGCTGCCGAGGTTATAAAATCATGTGAAGTCGATACGACCGGCAGATGGCCCAAATCATTTCAGTGCCGTTCGTCGTCAGCCGGTATCGGTCAGACGCTTACGCACGGGGGGCACCACACTAAGCTCTATTATTTCGAACACGGAGATCAATATTCCGCGCTCGTAGGATCGGCGAATATGAGTAGCTTTCCGATGCTCCGTTGGCCCTCGAAACGAAGCTAATCGCTCAAGGCAACCTCCATGCAGTAATGCCTGAGGTACTTTGATGCTCGCCAAAAAATGGCGGGCAGTCTGCATATATCACCCTGCGTCCGCGTGTTTATGTACATGTAGGGTGAGCGAGACTACGCGCGGAAGATGGTGCTACAGGGGCGCTCCTCAGCAGGTACGCCCGTTAGGGAGATTATGAGTTCGCCAGTGATATAGGTATTCGCGGAGACTAAATCCTGAAAGCAAATGCGCTGAAACGTTGGCCCAAGGAAGCGGAGCTCGCGGTGACCATTAGTGCGCCACGGATCGTCACTCCGTGGCGAACGGCCTTCCTTAAGGTGCTATGTCAGCCTTAAACCACTTCTCCGAAAGCCGTTTGACCGTCCCATCCATCAGGGCTGCGCTCAGGGCATGGTTGAATTTTTCCTTTAAGTCAGTATCCCCCTTCCTGAACGCCAGGGCCTCGCCCGGGCCCCAGATGGGCCCACCTATCTTGGGGCCGACCATGTGCACCGTCTGGTTTTCCGGGTTTTGCAGCGCGGAGGAGAAAAACGTCACGTCATCGAAAGCAAAATCAATGCGGCCTGCGTTCAGGTCCATCATGTGCTCACCGGACTTTTTATAGGTCCGGATGGTTGCGACATTTTTAAAGTTTTTCTCCACAAAGTCTGTGTAAGCAGTGCCGGACTGAATACCAATGACCTTATCTTTGACCAGCGAGCGCAGCTGATCGATGGTGGTTTGGTCGTTGTTCTGATCACCGCTGAGCTTGATCACTTCATCGCTCGGGGTGCTTGAAATCACCGCTGGCGTTGAGCTGACAAACACACCCTGCGTGGCCGCATACGGCGTTGAGAAAGCGACGATGGCCTCACGCTCCGGGGTAATCACGATGGCATCCATCAGCATGTCGAATTTGTTGGCATTAAGCCCCGCGATCATCCCATCCCAGTCCTGAGCTTGAAGCTTGCACTCAAGCTGGATCCTCGAGCACAGGTCCTTCAGCAGTTCAGGTTCGAAACCGGAAATCTCGCCGTTGGGTAGTGTGGTATTCCAGGGTTCGTAAGCCCCTTCGGTGGCCACACGAACCGTTGTCCAGTCCTTCGCAGCGGCCATGCCAGTAAACAACAGACTGCCGCCTAAGGCGGTACAGGCGAGCAGGTTTCGGGTAAAGCGAGTGATGGAATGCATGTGTTTCCCCAAAGAGTTCGAAAAGGATCGGCAGGGGCAAGCAATGACAGCCAAGGCGAGTCGAGGGCCTTTTTATTAGAGTGTTGCGTACGAGTCAGGCCGTTCGGCCGTAAAAGCCCAGTTGTTCCTCAGCGCTGAACAGCACGCCGGGTTTTTCGTAGTACGAGAAAACAGCCACCATCCGTTCGCGGCTACCCTTGACTGGGGTGACGCGGTGCGCCGTGTTTTTACCGCGAAACACATTGAGCGTGCCGGCGCGTAACTTCAGAGTCTGCACCTGGGGATCACGCCCCTCAAGCAGTTCGGCCACACCGGCGTAGTTGGGATCATCACTAGTTCGCAAGTCGCTGCGGTACTGGAATTCGCCACCTTCTTCGGGGGCCTGCAGCATAAGCGTGGTGGTGAATTCGGACCGATCGAAGTGCCAATTCAAGGTCTCGCCCTGGCGGTAACTCATCACATTGACGCGGGCTAAGGGGTCAGCCATCACGTGCAAGTTTGGCTTCTCCATGACGGAAGCCAGAAAGGCCGCCAGGGAGGGTACTCGTAGATGTCACTGACTAGGCTGCCCTTGAGTTGGTCTGCGCACAGGGTATGACTGACCGTCTCGACGTTGCGTAATGCCGGATGATCCGCCGCCAAGCCCTCGATCTGCGGTTTGAAGTAGATATTGTGCGTGCGGCTGTGGGTATGGGATTCGCTGTTCATGGTCGGCTGAATTTGCTTGGCCGCCAGGCGTACTTTGTCCGCTGCGATAAAGCCTTCCAGATTGAACATGCCGTTCAGGTTCAGCTCGTTGCGGGACTTCTCAACCAGGCGGTTCCATTCATCGCTGCCTTCACGGTCGAGTGGATAGCGCTCAAGATCAATGACGTTGTTCATGATGACCCTCTCGTTGTAGATGGCTCCAACGTATCCCATGAAAATCTTCGCAACAACGGCATAAATTGTTAGGATCCCCCTAGTAAAACTTATGGGAGACGCGCTCATGCAACGGTTGCCGCCCCTCAATGCCGTTCGGACCTTCGAAGTCGCCGCACGGCTGGGCAGCTTTGTGCTGGCGGGTGTAGAACTGGGCGTGTCATCGGCGGCCGTCAGCCAGCAGATTCGCCATTTGGAAGACTACTTCGGCAAGAAACTCTTCGTACGCAACGGCAACCGTTTGGCCCTCACCGACGCCGGCCTGGCGGTCTATCCACAAACCTCTCGGGCGCTGGGTGACATCGCCGCGATGACCGTGCGCATACTCGAAGGTGAAATGCGCACACGGCTTATTGTCAGCGTTCCGTTTTCCCTGGCCGAATGCTGGCTAGCCCCAAAGCTCTCAGAGCTGCTGGAGATCTACCCACAACTGTCGGTGGATGTTCGTGTGGAAGATGACCCGGTCGACCTCGCCACCGGCATGACGTGGATCTTCGGGTCAGCTATGGGAGTTATCACTACCCCTCGTTTGAGGCCATTCCCTTGTTCCATGACGAAGTGCTGCCGGTTTGTGCGCCGGAAATTTGGTATCGGCACGGCAACAAGGACTTCGATCTCACACAGATTCACGAAAGTTTGTTTATCCATACTCAATGGGGCCCCAACTATGCGTCGCATCCTACGTGGAGTGATTGGTTCACCAGCGAAGTCGGGGACTATTCACCGGACCCCGCACATGGCCGTCGCTCGGGGTTGTCGAGCCTATCGGTGACCCTTGCCAAGCTGGGGATGGGGATTGCTTTGGGGCAGAAGGTGATTGCGAAGCGGGATTTGGAGGCGGGCCGTTTGATTGCGCTTTCTACTGCGTCGTTGAAGCTGGGGCATGCTTATTGTGCGTTTGTGCCTGCGGCCAAGCGGGGGCGGGTGGATGTGCAGAGGCTGATTGGGTTGTTGCAGCTTTCAAAAGTTGAGGCGGGCCTGTAGGAGCGGATGTATCAGCGAAATCCAACGCGGTGTATCTGAAACATCGCGCTAGGTTCGTTGAGGATGGTGGTTTCGTCGGGAATGCGCTCCAGACTCAGCCCCGCAAACTGGCGCAGAATAGTCGTATCGTACAGTGCCTCTTCCATCGCTGGATCGCTGTAACCGAATCAGTTTTGCATCAGATGAACACGTAGCATCGCCATCAGCGGATAGGCCGGACGACCGCCATCACCCTTCGGGTAGTACGGCTCGATCAGAGTAATCAGTCCCTTCCAGGGCACCACCCGATCCATCTCGATCAGGAACAACTCTTTGCGGGTCTGCTTACGCTTGCCGGCGTACTCGGCATCGGCGAAGGTCATCTGCTTTATCGGAAAACTCGTCGGGTGGAATCTGGGTATTTTGCCAAAATCTGGAAGTCTTCTTCAGAGTTCCCCTTATTGGAGTAAGTGTGCCGAGAGCTGCCGAGCGATGGGCGGCAATCGACCGATTCTTTTGAAAATAGTTATTTCCCCCAAAGTGATCGAGTGTTGATGGGCGAAAACACGTTAGAGAGGGATATTTAAAGGAGGACCCCATGTAAGTACTCGGCGCTGAGCAGCTTGAAGCAGTTAATACTCTGCGCCGAAAGTAATTTTTAACTATGTACGAAACCCTCTATTCAGTTTTTAGTGTGAATACAAATGCTGCCAGCGACGGATCTTTTTCAGCATTTTGTTTGTGCCTGCCGATGAAAATCCACTCGTCCTCTGTCCAAAGAATTCGTGTTGTTTTAGGTGCTTTGCAGTCAAAAACAACCTGATAGATTTTTGTTTCTCGCTGCTGGACGACGACGCATTGCTCAAGGCAAACCAACAATCGCTGCCCGGGCTCCAGTGTTGGCGCATTGAGCGGGACACACATCTTAATTTCTGTTTTTCGCATGATGACTTTCGTCCTTAAAATTCAGAAACCGTACGCGTCAAATCAAAAGCAAAGGCGATCCGTTGCGGCGAGGGACTCATCGGCGTGGAGCTGATAGCTCATTGCTGATCACGAGAGCTTTTTGGGTTCGGTTTTGTTCTCGATCTGGCCGTCAGAGCCTTTTATCACTGACGCTCACCCGCAAGGTTGTGTGCTTTCAAAGACAAAGCAGTGGGCGGGGGCGCTCGGGCCTGCGTACCTCATGGGGTTCGGTGGTTATGCTCATGACTAGCCTCGGAGGGTTCATATGTGCATAATATTATCATGCAGTGATAATAAAAAGGCAGTCTGCTCGCCCTTGCCTCAGGCAGGGGCGAAGTTTTTTGCTCAATTGCCGGGAGGCAAAATCACGCATGAGAACGGAAATACGTGAGCGCTTGGAGAGCTGCATGAAACGTGAGGACGTAAAAATCAAACACGCTGAAGGCATTCAGTTTGACACCCATTTAATTGCCAATCCGGCCAACACCCAGGAGTGGATTGCCTTCTTTAAAAAGGAAGCAGGACGAAGCTTTTTCCTGGTCAATGACAACGAAGAGATTGAACCCTTCCGACACCTTGATGATTTGATTCATGAACTGCGTGAAATCGGCATCAAGGTGGCTGAAATTCATTTTTGAATTCTTTTCCCTTGGAGTGTCGTCATGTCTGTCAGGGTCGAACATCTGTCTAGTCAGAGTGAAGATCTATGGTCCGTGTGTGTAGGTGCCCGGCGAATTCAGTTCCGCAATGAGCAGGGTGCAAAGGACTACGCAGCAAAGCTGAAAGAGCGTATAGAAGCTCCGCATATATACCCGTATGCAGTGCCGGCAACCGGTGACAGAAATTGCCGCAAGTAATTAAATGTGTTGCCCTTGTTTTATTATAAAGATTGAAACATAACAAAAATAACAAAATACCCTGCTTGCGGGCGATGCATGAGTCGGCGAGCTATAAGTAAATATCTTTGAACTTATGTCGAATCTATTCGACAAGTGAATGCCCGTTCATTCAGTATCTGGAGTCGCATAATGAGGGTGAAAGTGCCCGCTAAAAAGCCAGCGGAAATTGCCCTGTCACGGGCTGCTGGCAAACTGGCTGCGGAGGTTTTGAGCATGATCGCGCCGCATGTCAAGCCAGGTGTTTCTACCGATGAGCTTGATAGGCTGTGCCATGACTACATAGTCAACGTGCAGAAGGCCATTCCAGCCAATGTCGGATATCACGGTTTCCCTAAAACCTTGTACACCTCTGTCAATCATGTGGTGTGCCACGGAATTCCATCGGATAAAAAGCTTCGGGATGGCGATATCATCAATATCGACATCGCAGTTCTCAAGGATGGTTGGTTCGGTGACACAAGTCGCATGTACTTTGTGGGTGAGCCAAGCGCTGAGGCTCGCCGGATAGTGGACACCACCTATGAGGCAATGTGTGCCGGCATTTATGCAGTAGGTCCTGGTGCCACGCTCGGTGATGTCGGGCATGCCATTCAAACTGTGGCGCACCGTGAGGGCTACAGCGTTGTGCGCGAATACTGCGGACATGGCATCGGCAAGGTTTACCACGATGAGCCGCAGGTCCTTCATTATGGGAACCCTGGTGAAGGTCTGAATCTGAAACCGGGCATGATTTTCACCATTGAGCCAATACTCAATGCTGGAAAACACGATGTAAGAACGCTTGGTGATGGCTGGACGGTGATCACCAAGGACCTTTCGCTCTCGGCCCAGTGGGAGCATATGGTCCTGGTCACTAATGATGGTTTCGAGGTTTTGACTCCCTGGCCAGATCAATCAGAAGAGTACCAGGAGATTTTTTAATCGCGTGGCCAGTCTTCCTTTTGCGCAGCGGGCGCCAGTGATTCCTGTGCGTTTTTGCCTGGAGTCGGTGCTGATGGGTAAAGATCTCCCGCTCTTGGGCATTTTGATTTCTCTTCAATCAAAGAAGGTCGGTAGGCGGGGCCTCAGGATATAAAACGCCAGCTCTGACTGAGCTGGCGATTACGTCTATCTAGTCACGCAAGTAGGCCACCAAGGCGTCAGCGAAGGACTCGGTCGTTCCGGTTCCCCCCATATCCGGTGTTACCTGATCGCAGGAGGTTTTCAGAACAACGCGGATAGCGGTACGAATGCGTGTCCCCTTGTCCACCATGCCCAGATAATCAAGCATGTCCGCGGCAGCCAACAACAATGCACAAGGGTTCGCAATGTTCTTGCCTGCGATGTCCGGTGCCGAACCGTGGACCGCTTCGAAGATCGCCGCATCGGCTCCGATGTTAGACCCGGGCGCCAAGCCCAATCCACCCACCAGGCCTGCGCACAAGTCTGAAAGGATGTCACCAAACAGGTTGGTGGTGACAATGACATCGAATTGATGGGGATTCATTACCAACTGCATACAGGCATTATCGACGATCATTTCGTGGAATTCGATTTCCGGATAGTCCGCAGCGACCTCACGCGCAACCTCAAGAAACAAACCGGAGCAAGACTTGATGATATTGGCCTTGTGCACCGCGGTAACTTTCTTGCGGCCTTTGCTACGAGCCAGCTCGAACGCGTATCGCACGATGCGTTCGGAGGCTGTGCGTGTTACACGAATGCTCGCCAAAGCGACTTCGCCGTCCTCTGAAATACTTTGTCCTTCGGGTAAGTAAGCGCCCTCGGTATTTTCGCGCACCGTGATGATGTCGATATCTTCGAAGCGCGAACGGGTCCCTGGGAAACTGATCGCCGGTCGGACATTGGCGTAGAGATCGAAATGGCGGCGAAGGTGAACGTTGATCGATGAAAACCCACGGCCGATCGGTGTCGTCAGAGGGCCTTTAAGTGCGATGCCATGTTTGGCGATCGTATCGATAGAGGCGGGTGGCATCAGCTGTCCATGTTGCTGCAACGCCTCCAGGCCGGCCTCAACGAAGTCGTAGCGAAGATTGCAGTCAAGGGCGTCGAGTACGCGTAGCGTCGCTTGCATGATCTCGGGGCCGATGCCGTCGCCCTTGATGATTGCGATTGTTCTGCTCATGGTCTCTTCCTTAACAGAGCTTTGTCAGCCTGCTGTATTGATTGGGTCATTGAGACTGGTGTCACGAGTCTGCTGATAGGCATTGACTGTCTGACGGCTTTCACCGCGCCAGTGTGCTGTGTTTCATCCTCCGCGCCGTGACTGCGCAGGTCATCGCGGATCAAATGACGGGCGTCCTGAGACGGGTGTCAGGTCTCGCGCCGCACAGAACTACTCAAGGATGCTGCTGTTACGGGGCGAGCTACCGGATCAAGCGTGCTGTCACTGCTCCACCGAGTATGCGCATAACATTAACATACAATGTTAATTGTTATGCGGCAGACGCGCTCAGCAAAAGTCATTGGCTCACTTTCGCATGACGCGGCGGACAAAAAGCCTGACGTCGTCAAAGGCAGGCACAATTGCCAGCGTCACCAGCACCATCGCGAGCGGTACCGTTGAGATGTAACCAATGTGCTTGAACCCAAATGCCCCCATCACGCCGCCGAAGAAGAAATTCAGCGCCAGCAGTATCAGTATTTTGAGCCGGGTCCGATTGGCGAGAACTTTTGGATGGGTCGATGTGCTGACGGCATTCCAATAAAACAGTTTTCCAAACTCGATACCGATATCCGTGATGATGCCGGTGATGTGAGTCGTTCGGATTTCGGCTTTGGAAATTTTGGTGATCACCGCGTTTTGTAGTCCCATGATGAAACACAGCAGCATCACGGTGACGGACACGAACAAACCATCCACTGTGGATAGTTGAGCACCCAGAAAGCCAAAGCAGATAAGCAGAAAGGCTTCGAACAGGAGGGGCACTGCAAACTCACTGTGCAACCGTCTGCGTCGGGAGTAATTGACCATGACCGCAGAGCACGCGGCCCCAACCAGAAAGGACAACAATGCGCCGGCGCCACCAAGCACCAGATCGTAGGCTCCCAGTACACTGTTGTCTGCCATCGAAGAGACGATGCCTGTCATATGTGAGGTGTACTGATGCACCGCCAGGAAACCGCCAGCGTTGATTGCTCCCGCGACGAAGGCCAAGGCAAACCCAAGATGTCGGTTTGCGGCTGTGGTACGCCTTCGCCCGGTGAGGCTCCTGACATATTTGATCGGCATTTATTCGCCCCTGTTCCAAGGGAAGGAGGGGCAAAAAGCCAACCGATTATGCATATCTGATATCACCAGGTTCTCGCGATTTAGACGGGTCAGCTCGTTGAGTTGAGTGCTGATTACCTGCCGGGGAAGTAGACGGGGATCGCGAAAGCTTCACTTGGCGATCGGCCAAAAGCGGGTAATTTTGCAAAAAGGCGGACTGTCGATATTCAGGAGGTGCAGCGGCTGGACAACCCCAGGTGCGACAGCTGCCAACCGTGAAACAGGTCCTGCAACTGCGGCACATCTGCATGATTGACGTCTGCTTAAAGCGGGTAGTGCGCCGGGTAATGCAGCTTCGCAACGCCGGTGTCGATAGCGGCCTTGGCCACTGCACCGGCTATTGCTCCGAGCAGGCGAGCATCGAGCGCTTTGGGGAGAATGTAATCGCGGCCAAACTCAAGCTTATCGACGTTGAACGCTTGCAGCACTTGCACCGGTGTCGGCTCTTTGGCCAATTGGCGCAGAGCCTCCACCGCAGCAATTTTCATCGCTTCGTTGATCCGGGTTGCGCGAACATCCAGCGTCCCGCGGAAAATGAACGGAAAGCCCAGCACGTTATTGACCTGGTTCGGGTAATCAGAGCGACCGGTTGCCATGATCAGGTCATCACGTGTGGCCATGGCCAGCTCGTAACTGATTTCAGGGTCCGGGTTCGAGCAGGCAAACACGATCGGGTTAGGTGCCATCGCTGCCAGTGCTTCTGCCGGGAGGAGATTGGCTCCAGACAGGCCGACAAACACGTCAGCACCGGTCATGGCTTCCATCAGCGTACGAGGGCCACCGTCGTTAACGAACTGTGCCTTGTATTGATTGAGGCCTTCCCGAGCGGAGTGGATAACACCGACACGATCGACCATGTATAGGTTGCTTTTTTGAGCGCCAAGACTAAGCAGCAGGCGCATGCAGGCAGTGGCGGCTGCACCGGCGCCGAGGCAAACAATTCTCGCATTCCCCAGGGTTTTGCCCTGAATCTCCAGTGCATTGAGCATGCCGGCGGCAGTGACGATGGCAGTACCGTGTTGGTCGTCATGGAAGACTGGGATGCTGCACTGTTCGATCAGTGCTTCTTCGATTTCAAAGCACTCAGGCGCTTTGATGTCTTCCAGGTTGATGCCGCCAAAGGTGTCGGCAATGCGCACGACTGTATCGATAAAGGCTTGGGAGCTCTCGGCATTGACTTCGATATCGATCGAATCGATTCCGGCAAAACGCTTGAACAGCAATGCTTTGCCTTCCATGACCGGCTTGCTGGCTAAGGGGCCTAGATTGCCGAGGCCCAGAATGGCCGTGCCGTTGGTGATTACGGCCACCAGATTTCCTTTACCGGTGAAGCGGTAGGCATTCTCTGGATTCTTCGCAATTTCGCGTACGGGCTCCGCTACGCCCGGGCTGTAGGCCAGCGCGAGTTGGGCGGCTGTGTCGGCAGGCTTGGTCAGCGCGATGCTGATTTTCCCAGGAGTCGGGAATTCGTGGTAATCCAGTGCAGCCTTCTTGAAGTCGGTAGTCATGCGAGCCCATAATTAGACGTTGATTACAACTGCATGTTAACATTATTATAATGCAAGGCAACGAAGTCCTGCCCCCGAGACCAGGCACAAATTGCCGGCTGAACGCTGCTGATGAAGGGGTTTGTCAGCCAGCGGACCCACTCTATTGACCCTAAGACTTCAGGGCGGGCCTGTATCTGGTGGTCAATAGAGATCCTCCTATGCTTGAACCCGTCTTAGGCCACCTCGTGTGGCCATTTTTTTGCGCGCTCGAATGTCCCCAGCGTCAAGATGCTGAAGTTATGGGCGTGGCTCAAGTGATCGCGGTAATCAAAATAGCAGGGAGCGAAAGGGGAGCAGGCTTGGTGTTCTGTTCCTGTTAGCCAAACGTCTAGACTGTCCAATGGAGGGAAATGCCCCGGATCAGCATTGGTCAGCGGTCCTGGCTGTGAGAGGCGTGGTGAGTTCGCGGGAAGGGATGGAGCGTGTCGATTCTTTCTTTCAAAGTGGCGGCATGGGCCTTTGCCCCCTGCTCAGTACGAAATTGGATGTTGCGGCTGCCGAAACAAACAGACCAAAGCGCTTCGCTCTGGCCGGACAACTACGCAACCTTTATTGACATGATCAAACGCCCTGAGTGGAACCATCAGAAATGAACTTCGGCGGACTTGATACCCAGCTCTCGAAGCTCATGGATCAGTTCATCGAGGCGTCCAAATGACTCAATTTCCTCGTTGTCATTGACCAGAAAATAGCTTCTTCCTGCTTCCTTTTTGAAAAGAATGATCCATTCGTGTGTGTTGGCCGGGTTGGCTATCACATGCGTGTCGAAGTGCATGCCTTCACCGTGTTTGGTTTTGACGTCTTCGCGTTTCATGTCGGGGGGCTCCGGGCATATGTTTATGCGCTCTCGACACCGTATCTACAGTGTCGCTGGTGTCGTAAGAGGCTAGGCCAATTGCTTTGCTATTATCACTACGTGTGAATAGTATGCACATGCTACCAAAGCGAGGCTAGTCATGATTGCGATACGGGAAGCTTGGAAAGCAGGCTTGTTAGGGCCCAAGCATTGGCTTCGAAATATCGTCTCAGGGGTCATCGTCGGCGTTGTGGCGCTACCCTTGGCCATGGCATTTGCCATCGCATCGGGCGTCAAGCCGGAGCAGGGGATCTACACGGCGATTGTGGGTGGTCTATTGGTTTCGCTGTTCGGCGGGAGTCGACTACAGATCGCCGGCCCTACCGGGGCGTTCATCGTCATTCTGGCCAGCGTAACGGCCAAGTACGGCGTTGATGGCTTGCAGATCGCGACAATGATGGCGGGCGCAATATTGTTACTGCTCGGCATCACCAAGCTTGGTGCACTTATCAAGTTCATTCCTGATCCCGTGATCGTTGGGTTCACCGCCGGCATCGGTGTGATCATTTGGGTCGGGCAGTGGAAAGACTTTTTGGGGTTGCCGAAAATTAGTGGCGACCATTTTCATGAGCGGCTTTGGCACCTCATCCAGGCGCTGCCCGGCCTCCATGTACCCACGACCCTGTTAGCCCTCTAGAGCCTGCTGTTGGTGATACTCGCGCCTAAAGTACCAGGCGTAAGGCGTGTTCCTGGTCCTCTGATTGCCATGGCCGTTGTGACGGCGTTGAATTCCTGTTTTCAATTCGATGGCGTGGCAACGATCGGGAGTGCATTCGGAGGGATTCCTCAAGGACTGCCAAAAATGGGCCTTCCTGAAATAACGCTGCCGCAGATCATTGAATTGATTGGTCCTGCGTTCGCGATTGCGATGCTGGGGGCGATCGAGTCGCTGTTGTCTGCTGTTGTCGCCGACGGGATGGCCGGCACCAAACATGACTCCAATCAGGAGTTAATCGGACAAGGCATTGCCAACCTGGTCACTCCTCTGTTTGGTGGCTTTGCTGCGACAGGCGCGATCGCTCGAACAGCGACCAACATCCGAAATGGTGGCAATAGCCCCATTGCGGGTTTTGCGCACGCCGTCACGTTGATTTTATTGATCCTCTTCCTGGCACCTCTGGCTTCGGATATCCCGCTGTGCGCGTTGGCCGCGATCTTATTTGTGGTCGCTTACAACATGAGCGAACTGAAGCACTTCAAACGCATGGTCAAACGAGCCCCAAAAGCGGACGTTGCGATCCTTTTAATCACCTTCAGCCTGACCGTTTTCAGCGATCTGGCGATTGCAGTGAATATCGGGGTCATCCTCGCCATGCTGCAGTTTATGCGTCGGATGGCTTCATCTGTAGAGGTGCAGTTAATGGTCGAAAAAGAGCTGGAGGCGGAGTTGCGCATAAATGGGCATGTACATCTTCCACCTGGTGTTTTGGTTTACACCATTGAGGGGCCTCTGTTCTTTGGCGCAGCAGAAACCTTTGAGCGCGTTTTGGCTCAGACGCACACCGATCCTGGGACGTTGATTATTCGCCTGAAACGGGTGCCGTTCATGGATATCACGGGCTTACAAACGCTGCTCGAAGTTATTGAGCAGTTGCGCAAACGCAGCATCGTCGTGAAGTTGTGTGAAGCCAACGAAAAAGTCCTTGGCAAGCTCGACAAGGCAGGGGTACTTCAGGCACTCGGCTCACAGCATTATCATGCTGACTTCAGTGGTGCACTGGGCAGCTACGCTGAGGTCGACAAGCCCCAGGGCTAGAGATGAGGTGCAGAGAGTAGAAGGAGCGATGAGCAGGCATTCGTCGTACCCGCTCATGCGCAGATGAATCACTTACCATTGGACGCAGTTCTGCTTTTGGTGGCGTAGGACACGCCGTGCGTCTCCAGATAGTCCCGAATAAGCTGACGAACGACCTGAGAGGGCGTCAGATCCTGAGACGCGCAGAGCTCCTCAAGGGCCTTTTTCTTGACGGGATCAATGAGCACAGTTAATCGTGCAGTCTTATTTTCCATGGAATTGTCTGTACCCTAAAACGATCAATGTTAATCAAATTATAATGGTCGAAGATTTATTTGTCACCGGTTAGGTTCGTTACAGTTAACTGGATTGACCGTGACCAGAAAGTGGCGACGATAGGTCTACCAGAAACGGGCAAAGAGGTGTCTACGAAACCCGGGGCGATTCAATCGCCACGTACATGATCCACGCCACAGAGAAGCTTCGGGCCTAGCAGTCGTTGTGTAAGAAAATTCGGGTGAGCATTCGAACCGGGATGTTCAATCCCGAGGAAGCGAAGTACGCCAATGGCGTTCTGGTGGAGTTGCCCTATTCAACGGACGACGTTCGGTTGATGACAAAAGCTGCGGTGGACGCGGTGGATAGGGTCTTCCGACCAGGCTTCAAATACAGCAAAGCCGAGGTGCTCCTGGTTAGAGGCCGCTCCTCTACAGGCCATCCGCGCCGAGTGAGTTGTTCAGTGACATCGAAGATTCCCACGTCACCGAAAAATCCTGTGGTGTCCGGGTAATGTGCATCGGCTAACGATACCTTGGCCAAGCCTGATTCTTGATCAAAATACAACAGAAAATGCTAGCCCCCTGTAGTGCTACCGGTGGCTGGATAATTGATCGCGGATTTCCCCGAATTAACTAATCCTTTATAGCGATGCCCTGGCAACCAATGGACAACCAACTGGCTGGGCTCCTGATACGTCGAGGGCTTCGATCAGGTGCCGGGCAGCCTTGCGACCGATCTCGTAGTACGGCAGTTGTACCGTTGTCAGCGGTGGGATGAACAGTTCAGCGATACCGATCATGTTGTCATAGCCGAGCACGGCGACATCATTGGGGATTTTCAGCCCGCGGCCCAACAACACCTGATAGGCACAAAAAGCAATACGGTCGTTGCCACAGATCAGAATATCGAATTGGGGACGACTATCAATGATGTGCCGTTCGAGGATGGCTGCGGTTTCACCATAGGCGTCATGATCGGAAAGATCATATTGCAGGAGTGCGCCAGGTAACAGCCCGAATGCCTGACAGGCACGCTGTATGCCTCTTTGTCGCAGCCCCCAGGCCAGGCTCTGTTTTGGAAGATTGATAAACAGAGGGCGCCGATAGCCTTGACTCAGTGCGTGATGTACGGCTCGATACTGCCCCATTTCGTCGTCGGGCACATAACTGACCAGGCGACTGTCATCCGCCAGGCAATTGGCGAGTACTAGGGGGTGCTCTTCAATCGCTCGGGAATGCACACCTGGCGCAGCCCCATGGCGCTGAAGATCAACCCGTCGGGACGGTGCGATAACATCAGGTCGATGTTCTGGTCGGTGGGCGGGTTGCTTAACAGGTTGAGGATAAATACATTCCAGCCTGCTTGCTGCGCGGTCTGTTCGATGGACAGCAGCAGCTCGACGGCGAACGGTGTTGTTGCGGTGTCCAACGCGAACACACCGATGGTTCGAGTCTGGAGGTTGTCGCCGCGAATCCTTCGCGCCGATAGGCTCGGCACGAATTGCAATTCGTCAATGGCGCGACGCACCCGCTGATAGGTTTCGGGGCTCAATTTTTCCGGATTGTTGAGCGCTCGAGAAACCGTCATCAGGGACACGCCGGCTAGCTGTGCAACGTCTTTCACTGAAGTCATACGAGGCGAAACCGGTCAGCTTGAGGCAGAATCATGACACATGGCCTGCGCTTCTCGCGATTCGAATGACGCTGCTCATAGCCATCCCGAGGCGAGTGGCCACGCCCTTGGAATGGAGACACGCCCGCCACTCCCGCTTGCAAGGAGCTTCACGCCCAGACTGCCGGGCTGCGGATAGAGGCGACTGCTGAGGCTGAAGCGCCCGTTTTCGTCGAACACCTCGATGGACGAGCGATCGAGGAACACGCGCAGTTCGAGTCGCCCTTGTGTTGGGTCTATCGACACGCTGCGCTGACCTGTGGCTTGCGCACCCGAGCGGTTACGGTCAAGCACCAGACGCTGTAGCGACGCGTCGTAGTAGAGCAAGGTTTCTTCGTGGCCATCGTCGCTGCAGCGCAAGGCGATTCCCAGGTGGCCGTCGGTGCAGCCGAGCAAATCCAGATGCACATGGATTTCGAGCATATCGCCTTTCACTTCCGGTACCCACCGGGTTCCCGACTCATCCCACCAGGGCGTGTCCGGCAATGGCGCCTTGCGTAAAGCGGTGAGCTCCCGTGCCGGATACACACAAAGGCGATCTGTGCGCAGTTCAAGTTCGCGCGGTAAACCGAGCATGCCGCACCAGTGATGGGCCTTGCTCGGCATCGGGCTTTCCCACATGTCGAGCCACGCCCATAAAAGTCGCCGACCATCGGCGGCCAGTAGCGTTTGCGCTGCATAGAAATCGTGGCCGTTATCCAGCTCGATAAAAGGCCCGCCAGTGAAGTGCCATTCGCTATCGAGTCGGCCCACTCGATAACCAGTCTGGTACTTGTTGAGCCGTTCGTAACCTTGGGGTTGCATGCCTTGGGGGAGTACAGCAGTACATCGCGTCCGTTCAGTCGAAACAGATCCGGGCATTCCCACATATAGCCATCGCCCTCGCTGCCGCCGGACACATAGTCAAGGAACTCCCAGGCGTGCAGATCCGTGGAACGGTACAACGGGAGCAGCGGTATATCGCCCAGACGTGCGCCGGCAATCAGGTACCAACAGTCATCCTCCTTCCATACCTTGGGGTCACGAAAGTGCATGATCGTGTCTTGCGGCGCGGTCTCGATGACTGCGCCATGCTTGACGAAGCGGATACCATCGATACTGGTGGCCAGGCACTGGACTTGACGGATCGAGCGTTCGTCACCCGCGTCCCCCAGCCAGGTGTGCCCGGTGTAGATCAGTGCCAGGGTATCTCCACACACCACCGCGCTACCGGAAAAACAACCGTCACGGTCGAAGTCATCGCCGGGTGCCAGCGCAATGGGCAGATGCTGCCAATGAACCAGATCGGCACTCTTGGCATGCCCCCAATACATCGGCCCCCATTTCGCCTCGAAGGGGTAATGTTGATAGAAAACGTGATATTCGCCACGAAAGTACACCACCCCGTTAGGGTCGTTCATCCAGCCTGCCGGGGGAGCAATATGATAACCGGGTCGATAATCGTGGATGACGCGAGACAGGCCGTCACTCAGTGCACGCTGCGCAAGGTCAAGGGAAGAAGACATTGGATCACTCATGGAATTCAAGGACAAGGTCATAGGGCGCCTGCTCGTACCGAGCGCAGAGAGACTCCATCTGGCCGGGTTTCAATGGCTTGTGGGGGGCGCCTCAAGGCCGAGCCGTCGGCGTCGAACAGGTGCAGATTACCGATGTCCAGCTGCAGCTCGACCCGATCGCCGACCTGCCATCCGGCGTTGACCTCACAACGACAGATCAGTGGATCGTCCTGCCCGGTATCGAGGTGCACATAGGTTTCGCTGCCCAGGTATTCGACCCCGGTCACGATGACGCCGACGGTTCCATCCGCCGCTTTGACCGATACATGCTCCGGGCGAACCCCGAGGCTCAGCGGAGTGTCCGCCGCCAGGTTTGAGCTGTCGAAGGGCAGGGAGGTCATACCCAAAACCGGGGTATCAACCAGGCTGGTTTCGCCTGGGGCATGCAGGCGCGCCGCCAGAAAGTTCATTCTGGGCGAGCCCAGAAAACCGGCGACAAACCGGCTGGCGGGGCGTTCATAGAGTTCGCGCGGCGAGCCAACCTGCTCTATGCGACCGCCATTGAGCACGACAATTTTGTCGGCCAGGGTCATCGCTTCCACCTGATCGTGAGTAACGTAGATCATGGTTGAGCCCAGTCTGGCATGCAGCCGGGCGATTTCGTTGCGCATCTGCACCCGCAAGGATGCATCCAGGTTGGAGAGCGGCTCATCGAACAACAAAATGTCCTGCTCCCGCGCCATGGCTCTGCCCATGGCGACACGCTGACGCTGCCCTCCAGACAGTTCTTTTGGCTTGCGTTGCAGCAGTTTGTCCAATTGCAGGATTTGTGCAGTTTTCAGCACCCGCTCGCGCAGGCTGCTTTTTTCAGTCTTGGCCAGTTTGAGGCCAAAGCTGATGTTGTCGTAGACCGCTCATGTGCGGGTACAGCGCATAAGACTGAAACACCATGCCGACGCCACGCTCGCGCGGTTCCAGGTCGTTGACCCTTCGCCCATCAATCAGCAGGTCGCCGCCGCAGATCGAATCCAGTCCGGCGATCAGTCGCAGCAGGGTCGACTTTCCGCAGCCCGAAGGGCCAACGAACACCACGAATTCACCCGCAGCGATCTCCAGGCTGACGTCGCGAAGAATCCGCACGCCGCCCAATTGTTTGTTCACATTGCCTAGCTTCAATTTAATCACGATGCTGTTCCTTGTATTTGTTGGGCATCAACCCTTTAACGCGCCGGCAGTGAGACCGGAAACGATTCGGCGCTGGAAGATCAGCACCAGAATCACCAGTGGGACGGTGACCAGCACCGAAGCGGCCATCAACGGCCCCCAAGGCAGCTCATGGGGACTCCCGCCGGAAATCAAGGCGATGGCGACCGGCACCGTGCGTTGCGTATCTGTGAGGGTGAAGGTCAGGGCAAACAGGAACTCGTTCCACGCTGCGATAAAGGCCAATAAGCCAGTGGTGACCAGTGCGGGCCAGAGCAGCGGCAACAGCACACGGGTAAGCGTGACCCATGGGGACGCGCCATCCATGATTGCCGCTTCTTCCAGTTCATGGGGCAGTTGCCCCATGAACGTGGTCAGCACCCAGACGGTGAAGGGCAGGGTGAAAATCGTGTAGCTCAGGATCAACGCCCAAGACGTGTTGTACAGACCCAAGGCGCGGATCACTTCGAACAGCCCCGACAGTACAGCGACCTGGGGAAACATCGAGACGCCAAGAACCATCATCAATACCGTGCCACGCCCACGGAACTTCACCCTGCCCAAGGCATAGGCGGCGGTCAGGCTGAGGAACAGCGCCAGCGTCACCACGCAAAGCGCAACCACCAACGAGTTACCGATAGCTCTCAGGAATGAGGATTGGTGGAGTACCGCCGCGTAATTGGAGAAGTCGGGACTATCGATCCAATAGCTCACCTCGAACAAAGCGCTGGATGGCTTCAGCGAAGTCACGATGGCGTAGTAGAAAGGGAAGACCGCATACAGCAGCAAAATCCCGATCAGGCACCAGAACCCGAGGCGCAACAGCGCTTTTTTGAGTAGACGCTGGCTCATGAGCGAACCTCCAGTTGACGGCGTCCGAGGTAGAGATAAAGCATGGCGATCACCGCAACGATCAGAAACAGCAGAGTTGAGGCCGCGCTGCCATAGCCAACGTCCTGGAACTCCACCAGGTGCTGGCGGGCATAGACCGACATACTCATGGTGCTCGAAGAGTTCGAGGTCAGCACATAGATAACGTCGAATACCCGCAGGGAGTCGAGGATGCGGAAGATCGCCGCGACCAGCAATGCAGGCATCAACAGTGGAAGCGTGACACGCCAGAACACTTGCAGCGGATGAATGCCATCGACCCTGGCGGCTTCGTAGCAATCGCTCGGCAACATCTGCAAGGCCGCCAGCACCAGCAGCGTGACAAAAGGTACGGTCTTCCAGACGTCGACGATGATGACCGCCCACATCGACAGATCCGCATCTGCCGTCCAGGCCAGAGGAGCGTCAATCAGGCCGAGGCTCAGCATCAGATGATTGATGATGCCGAACTGGTCGTTAAGCATCCATGACCAGATCTTCGCCGAGACAATGGTAGGAATCGCCCAGGGAATTAGAATCAACGCACGCACCAGGGAACGGCCGGTGAACTTGATGTTCAGCAGCAACGCCACCAGCAGCCCTAGCACGACTTCCAGTCCCACCGACACCACGGTGAAATGCAACGTGTTGCGCACAGCGTTCCACCATTGTGGATCGACCAGAATGCCCGACCAGTTGGAACCGTCGTGGAACAAATAATTGCTCAAGCCTACGAAGGAGCCGCCACTCGTGTCCGCCAGACTGGCGTCGGTCAGGCTGAACCAGAATGTGCGCAGTAGCGGCCAGGCCGCCACCAGGGCCAGACACAGCAACATCGGTGTCAGAAACAGCCAGGCGGCGTGAACTCGGCGACGCTGTACGGGCGTTTCCCTGGTGAGCAGGTGCTCGTCACAGGGGGCAGTAGTAGAGACAGACATGGTGATTTCCTTCCTTGTGGCTTACCAGTTCCGGCGTTTGATGCGGGTGAGTTCACTTTCCAGTTCGGCCAGCGCCTGATCGACAGGCAACTCACCCGCCAGCACGCCATGCACTCGATCGAAGAACGCATTGGAGACCCGTGGATAGCGATCGGCGGTTATCGAGGCGGGGCGCATAACCCCGTCGTTGAGAATGCTGTGGAGCTGACTGTAATAAGGCATAGCCGCAAGCAGTTCGGGATCTTGATACAGCGACTCGATAACCGGGTTATAGGCGCCTGCCAGAGCACGATGTTTTTGCTGTTGGGCACTGGTCAGGTAGCTCACGAGCTCTGCGGCAAGTTTTGGATGGGCGCTGTAGCGCGAAACCGCCAGACCCCATCCACCGAGGGTGGATGCATGGGTGCCGGTCATGCCGCCTCGGGGTAGGGGAGCGACCCCCACCTTGTCTTTTACGACGCTGTCCTGGCTTTGCACCAGGGCCCAGACATAAGGCCAGTTACGCATGAACAGCGCATTTCCCGACTGGAATACGCCACGTCCTTCTTCCTCGGTGTAATTGAGCACGCCACGCGGGGATATGTCTCCCACCCAGCTTTTCGCCAGGGTCAAAGCAGCTCTTGAGGCCTGACTGTTGACCACGATGTCTCCTCGTGGATTGACCAGTCCGCCTTCCGGTTGGCTGCTGATCCACTCCAGCGCATTACAGGTCAGGCCCTCGTAGGCGCGTCCCTGAAATATGTAACCCCACACATTGGGGTTACCGGCGTTGCGTTCGGCCTGTTGAACATCCCTGGCGGTAGCGGTCATTTCCTCCCACGTCTGGGGAACCTGCTTGTTGTACTTCTCGAGCAAGTCCTTGCGGTAATACAGCAGACCCGAGTCGGTGAACCACGGCATCGTCACCAGCCGTCCGTTTACCGTGGCGTTATCGACCTGTGACTGGAAGTAGCCTTGGGTAGCGTTGGCTGGAAGCACCTCTCGCAGATCCATCAGATGTTTGGCCAGCATCCCCGGCCACACCATATCGATTTGAATGATGTCGATGTCGGTGGACTGCGCACTGAGGATCTGTTGGTAGAACGACAGCCTCTCGGTCGCCGAGTTAGGCGTGGAAACCACCTCGACATTGTTGCCGGTCTGTTTTGACCACGCCTCGACAGCCTCCTTGCAGAGTTGTAACTCTGCACCCACCGCACCGCATGAGATCGTCAAATCGGCTGCGCTCGAGACGGATGGAAGTCCGGCACAGAGGGTGAGTAGCGCTGCTGGAAGGAGAGTTTTTAGCCGTTTCATAAAGCCCTCTTTATTTTTGTTTTTAGAAAAGTTAACGTTAACACGCTCAATGTAGCAGCGTATTTGCGATGAGGCAGCTTTTTTTGTCGATTTGGACAATTCACAACTCACGAAAAAACGGTCTGTCGCTGGAACAAAACAATAAAAACAAAACAGGGAAATCCATATGCAGAAAGCATCAAGATGGCTACTCGCAGGCGTGCTCAGCACCTCGGCGGCAACCTCTCAGGCTGACACTCTGGAGGAACGCATGAGCGCGTTTGAAGCCCGTGCCAGCGCAGCGGAAAAGCGTGCGGCCGCAGCCGAGCAGCAAACCCAGGCACTTGCGAGGGAATTGCAGCAGATCAAACTCGCCACTCCCGCTTTGCAGCCCGCTGCATCCACTGTATCCCAGGCAACGAATCCCGTACTGGACACCCGACTGGCAAAACTCGAAGCCCGCCAGGAAAGCATGGAAAAACAGGCCAGCACTTCAAACCTCGCTGATGGGTTCAGCTTCAACGGCTATGCCCGCTCTGGATTGCTGATCGACGAGGGGCTTGGTGGTGGCCGTGGCGGCCCTTATACAACTCCGGCCGGCTCGGTTGGTGGTGCCGTCGGGCGACTCGGTAACGAAGACGACACCTACATGCGTATAGACCTGTCGAAAGAAATCTATGCGCAGAATGGCACCCGTTCCAAATTCACGGTCTCCATCGCCGACGGTGTGGAAAGCTCCAATGACTGGACGGCCGATGAAAGCAAACTGAACGTGCGCCAGGTATTCACAGCGCTCGACCATGTCGCTGCGTTCAAGGGCAATTCAGTGTTCGAGAACTCTACCCTGTGGGCGGGTAAGCGATTTGATCGGGATAACTTCGATATCCACTGGCTGGACTCGGACGTCATCTTTCTGGCCGGCACCGGCGGGGAATCTACGATGTGCAGATGAACAAAAATTGGCGCTCGAATTACTCCTTGATTGGGCGTAGCTACGGGGATTTCAGTCAAGGGGGTGTTAATGCCGATGTGGCGAGCTACATCCTGACCTCCAACCAGTTCTTCGAGGATGGTCAGTGGCAGTGGATGTTCAATGGCATCGGCGCAAAGAAAAACGATTTCGGTACCCGCACCAATGAAGCAGGTCTGACGCCTGCGGAATCCGGCTTGCACAGCATGCTGGCCAATCACCAGAAAAACTTTTTCGGCAGAGAAGGCTTCTTCAAAACGGCGCTGCTCTATGGGCAAGGTCTGGGAGCAGAGGTCAAGAACGTCGGCTCGGATGGTGAACTGATTGACGATGCCCGCGCTCTGCGTCTGGCACTTTACGGCGAGACACCCCTTGCGCCTGACTGGCGTATCGGGCCCAGCTTGCTGGCCGAACATAGCAAGAATAGATACGTCAAGGGTGACGACTACCGCTGGCTGACCCTGAACGTGCGATTGGCTAACACAATCAACAGCAACTTCGAGATGGCCTACGAAATGAGCTGGCAAACCATGAACCTCGACCCCAAGGGCTATCTACAACGTAATGCGGTCGACGGTAACTTCTGGAAATTCACGGTTGCCCCGACATTCAAACTTGACGTTGGAGACCTTCTCACACGTCCCGAATTGCGAGTGTTCGCAAGCTTCATGAATTGGTCTTCCGATCTGGACAGATACAGTACCTCAGACTCCTTCGGCAAGACGGACTTCAACGCCGGAGGTGTATGGCAATACGGTATACAAATGGAAACCTGGTTTTAATATTTGAACGCGCCGGCCAACACGCCTTCAGCGCGCCTGCAGGCTGTTGTTGCAAACAGAAATGTCGGTTGCAGAAATCTGCTTTGAGGTTGGCTATGAAAATCTCTCTAACTTCAACAGACACTTTCGCATCGAAAAGGAACAGACACCGAGCGAATATCGTCGCGGAACAGCGATGACGATTATTCAATCGAAACGGTACTCATCGATCCCTGCCTTTCACCAATGCGCATTGAGTGAGTGATTACCGGTCGAAGCTGATCAGCCAGCAGTTATCCCTATGACAAAGCTGTCGCGCTACCTTGATGACGGGGCTGTACCCGTAGACAACAATTGGGCCAAAAACCAGATCCGGCCATGGGCTCTTGGGCGCAAGAACTGGCTCTTCGCAGGGTCGTCACGCGGCGGCAAACGGGCGGCAGCGATCATGAGTTTGATCCAATCTGCGCGTCTCAATGGGCACGATCCGTATGTGTATCTGAAGGATGTTCTCACGAGCCTACCTACGCAGCGGGCGAGTGAAATCTATCAATTGCTGCCACACAGGTGGCAACCTATCTACTTACGCAAGGCTTGATACCCGAGCGCGCATACGATTAATCACCTTTTCAGCCTCTTGAGTAACGCCTATGGAACTCACTCCAATTTTTGTGAAAGGACTGCGACTGGAGCTAGACCTCAATGTGCGAGTAGACAGAGTCTCGGAACGCCGGTTGGCGATAGGACTTCGAATTAATCGTGCCTAACATAACCAGCTAATTAGTCGTGGCCTGCTTCACTAACGGATATCAAGCCTTGAATTCATTTTGAGCAGCCTCGCCAGTGATCGCTTGCCGTATCGCGCGCACGTCGCGGGCAGGCGAAGCACCGAACTGCCGTACGTATTCGCGGCTGAACTGTGATGCGCTTTCATAGCCGACAACGAATGCCACATCTGACGCGCGATGCTCGCCAGCAAGCAATAGCTGGCGGGCTTCCTGCAATCTAAGCTGCTTCTGATACTTGATTGGACTGAGGCCTGTCATCGACAGAAAGTGGCGATGCAGGCTCGCCCGGCTCATGCCACTTACATCACACAACGCCTCGATGCGAAGTCGAGTGTTGTAATTGTCCCTGATCCAGGCGACAGCACGACGGATACTGCCAAGTGCGCCATCGGGTTGCGCAATCTGCCGCAGCAGCCGCCCCTGAGGGCCCAGTAGAAGACGATAAAGCAATTCCCGTTCAACCATGGGGCCGAGAACAGGGATATCGGCAGGCGTGTCGAGCAATGACAATAGGCGCAGTAACGTATCGCGAAGCGAAGCGGTCATCGGATTAATCGTGATGCCAATTCCTGTATGTAAACTCTCGCGAACCGGCGGCATGTTCGCCGCCAGCTCCGCCAGTATGGCCGGATCCAGCACGAGCGATACCGCAACGTAGGGCTGTCCGTCTTCAGCGTCAAGAATCTGGCCGATCAGAGGCAGATCCAGAGCGCTGATGAGATACTGTTCACTGTCGTAGCTCAGAAGACGGTCGTTAAGCGCGACGCGCTTCGAGCCTTGCAGGATGAAGCAGATCATCGAGCGATATAGGCACGGTGCCTTATCTGTAGAGCCTTGTCCGACACAGATGTCTACACGCGGGATCCGTGTGGCAGTCAAGCCCGGTGGCGAAGTGCGCAGAGCTATATCAAGGTGCGGAGCTAGATCTTTGGTCATGGAGTGATTATGCCGACGGCAACTCACCACGCAAGCTGATTGATACAATCAGGCAATAAATTGAGATTATTGGGCGTGGGGTGCAAACCGGTTATTGCTTATCTTGGGTAGGTCAACAAAGCGCCAAAAGGCGTGCCTAAATCAGCAGAGACAACCCATGACCAATCAAATCGCACTCATTACAGGCGCCAGCCGTGGCCTTGGCCGCAATATGGCTATTCACCTCGCCAAACGCGGCATATACATCATTGGCACGTATCGCAGCGGCGCAGCAGAAGCGGAATCGCTTATCCGGGAAATCGAAGCGCAGGGCGGCAAGGCGGCTATGCTTGCGCTCGACATCACCGATACCGCCAGCTACAAGGATTTTTCGAGCGCAGTGGCTAATGTCCTGAAGGCCGACTTCGGTCGCGAGCGCTTCGACTTCCTCGTCAACAATGCCGGCAATGGTCTGTTTTCGAACTTCATTGACGCGACCGAGGAGCAGTTTGCCTCATTGGTCGCCACGCACCTTCGCGGCCCGATTTTCCTGACTCAGAAGCTGTTACCGCTCCTGGAAGACGGCGGTCGCATCCTGAACGTTTCCTCCGGCTTCGTGCGTTTTACATTACCGGGGTACAGCCTTTACGCGGCGGTGAAGGCCGCAGTTGAAGTGCTCACCCGTTACATGGCCGTAGAACTGGGTTCGCGCCAAATTCGGGTGAATGCAATTGCACCGGGCGCCATCGCAACCGATTTTGGCGGTGGTGCAGTGCGCGACAACAAGGATGTGAACGCCTACGTTGCACAGGGCATCGCGCTGGGGCGTGTGGGCCTGCCGGACGACATCGGCGGTGCGGTAGCCGCCATCCTTTCCGATGACATGGCCTGGGCTAACGGGACGACTTTTGATATCTCGGGCGGGCAATTGCTGTAGCCACAGCCGGATTCACTCTATCCCGTCGCTGCCCTTTCGAGAGCCCCCCATGCCGCATGCTCAACTTACACTCATCAGCCATCCTCTGTGCCCGTTCGTTCAACGAGCAGCTATCGTGCTCCTGGAAAAACATGTGCCCTTTGAGAGGATCAACGTCGACCTCTCTGCCAAGCCAGACTGGTTTCTGGCGCTTTCGCCAATGGGAAAGGTGCCTTTACTCAAGGTGGAGCTGCAAGATAGGGCAGACACGATACTGTTCGAGAGCACGGCCATTTGCGAGTATCTCAACGAAACGAAGGGTAGTGTCAGCCTGTATTCCGACGACGCGCTCGCCCGCGCACAACAGCGTGCATGGGTGGAGTTCGGTGTGGCGGTGCTCGCCGATGCTTGGCAGTTCCTCAATGCCCAGGATCTCGCTATAGCTGGTATCAGGAGGGCCGCCCTTCGATATAAATTGCATCAGCTTGAGGGTAAGCTTGATCAAGAACCCTATTTTTCAGGATCAGCGTTCAGTATGGTCGATGCGGTGTTTGCGCCTATTTTTCGATACTTCGACTTGCTGAGCCCAGTCGTCTCCCAGCCGATCTTCAACGATCTTCCCCGCGTATCGGCGTGGCGATCTTCATTGGCAGACAGGCCAAGTGTCATGTCTGCCGTGGAAGACGATTACGCCAATCGACTCCAGCAGCATCTCGTTAACCAGCAGGCACTGCTTTCAGGTTCGATACGTAACGACCTTGTGGCAGGCTTGAGTAGATAGGATCTCAGATACTCCGGAGATCCACTGCAGGAAAGCGTTGTCGCCGCTATACCTCATTTCATTTGATAGAGGACACCTCAATGCCAACACCAATTGAGAGTGTCACCGCTTTTTTTGCTGCTTATCCTGAAGATGGCGGTAGGGTTGCCATACGGCGTTGGTTCACGCCCAGCACGGTTTGGGTCAATGAAGGTGTGGCCACCACTACCGGGATCGATGAAGCGATTGCGTTCATTGATGCGCTTGAGAAGGCTTCGGGCATCGCTACGGTGCGCTTTGAAATGCTTGCCATCGCCGTTGACGGTAACAAGGTGCTCACCGAACGCCTGGATAGGTTCGAACGCGCTGATGGCAGCGAGGTCGGAGCGCCAACGGTAATGGGAATACTGAATCGCCCTTGGTATTGTAGTCACAACAAAAAGTAGCTTCTGCCGGAAACCATTGACCATCTTTTCGTTAGGATTTTTGTCATCCGCGAGAAGAGTCGACAGGTCATTTCGGAAGTGCGCAACTTCTTGCGCACTTGCCCCGTCATTTTCCCTCAATAAATCTCTACACCCCAAGTATTTCAAGGCTTCCAGCCAAGTGCGCAACTTCTTGCACACCACTGCGCAACTTCTTGCGCACTTTTCGATAGATTCCTTCGCCAATTTCGCCGGTTGTTCGGAAAAATATCACCAAACCCTTGGTTTATAAGGGTTCGATAAAAGTTGGCGCACTTTTTGATAGCAATTGGCCGCCTGTCAGGTAATTTCACTTACCAGCGCCCCCATCCATCAGCAAGGAGAGCACTTATGGCAACACCAGCGTACATGTCTGTTACTGGCGAGAAACAAGGTCTGATCACTGCCGGCGCGTTCACTGCCGACTCGGTTGGCAACACCTACCAGGAAGGTCACGAAGACCAGGTCATGGTTCAGGCGTTCAGCCACGACGTGATCATCCCGCGTGACCCACAGTCCGGCCAACCAACCGGTCAGCGCGTTCACAAACCAGTTGTGATTACCAAGGTCTACGACAAGGCTTCGCCACTGCTGCAAGCCGCGCTGACCTCCGGCGAGCGCATGAGCGAAATCGTTATCCAGTGGTACCGCACTTCGGCTCAAGGTACCCAAGAGCACTACTACACCACCAAACTGGAAGACGCGATCATCGTCGCCATCAACAACAAAATGCACAACTGCCAGGATCCGTCGAACTCCCACTTCACGCACCTGGAAGAAGTGCAGTTCACCTACCGCAAAATCACTTGGACTCACGAAGTCTCTGGTACTTCGGGTTCTGATGACTGGCGTTCTCCAGTCGTTTAATTACGGCTGATTGTTGTACCGCCTCGGCCAGCGCGGCTGGTAGAGGCGGCTTTGACCTACTGAATTTTTTTGCGTGCGCCACGCTTTGTGGGATCGGCGCGCGTTGCAGCATTGCGCGAGGAACAAGGGATGTTCTCACCGGCCAATCAGCCTCATTTCAACCTGACCGTCAATGGCGTGGACAGCGACTTCCAGGTGCTGTCGTTCACCGGTCGCGAGGCACTCAACACACCCTTCGAGTTCGAGCTGGAACTGGTTAGCGAAAAGGCCTCGATCAACCTCGAAAGCCTGCTGCACAAACTGGCGTTCCTTCAGCTCTCGCCAAGTGGAACGGGCATTCACGGACTGGTCTACAGCATCGCCCAAGGCGAGGCGGGCAAGCGTCTGACCCGTTACCGGATTTCCTTGCGCCCGCAAATGGCGTATCTCGCGCATCGGGTCAACCAGCGCATTTTCCAGCAGATGACCGTGCAGCAAATCATCAGCCAGGTGCTCGAAGAGCACGGCATCCTGGCCAGTGATTACCACTTTCAACTGAGCGCGGTGTATCCGGAACGAATCTACTGCGTGCAGTACGACGAGTCGGATCTGCACTTCGTCCAGCGTCTGTGCGAGGAGGAGGGGATTCACTACCACTTCCAGCACACGGCCAGCGGACACAATTTGACGTTCGGTGACGACCAGACCGTGTTCCCGAAACTGGCGCCCGTGGCTTATCAGCAGGACTCCGGTCTGGTGGCCGACGTATCGGTCATCAAGCGATTCGGCTTGCGCCTGACCACGCGCACCAGCCGCACGACGCGCCGGGATTACGACTTCATCAAGCCGAAGATCGAGCTTGAGAGCGATGCCAAAAGCTCGGCCTCGCCGGATCTGGAGGATTACGACTATCCCGGCCGTTTCGTGGATCGCGACCGTGGCCGCCACCTGGCCAACCGTGCGCTGGAACGCCACCGCAGCGACTACCGCCTGGCCGAGGGCAACAGTGACCAACCGATACTGGTCACCGGCCACTTCCTGGCGCTGACTGGCCACGCCAACCCTACCTGGAACGACTTGTGGTTGCTGACCGAGATCTTCCACGAAGGCAAGCAGCCGCAAGTGCTAGAAGAGTCGGTGACCAGCGATACCACCGATCACAAAGACGATTTCCACCAGGGCTATCGCAACCGCTTCAGCGCAATCCCGTGGGACGTGCCGTACCGCCCGCCGTTGGATCATCCGAAACCGAAAGTGCTCGGCTCGCAGAGTGCCGTGGTCACCGGCCCGGAAGGCGAGGAGATTTTCTGCGACCAGTATGGCCGTGTGAAGGTGCAGTTCTTCTGGGATCGCGAAGGTGAGCACGACGACAAGACCACCTGCTGGATGCGCGTGGCCTCCAGTTGGGCTGCCGAGACGTTTGGCTCGATCAACATTCCGCGCGTTGGCATGGAAGTGCTGGTGTCGTTTCTCGAAGGTGATCCCGATCAGCCGTTGATTACCGGTTGCCTGTACCACGGTGCGAACCTGCCACCGTACAAACTGCCGGACTTCAAGACCCTGGCCACGGTCAAGAGCAAGGAATACAAGGGCAGCCGCGCCAACGAACTGCGCATCGACGACACCACCAGCGAGATCAGCATCGCGCTGCGCAGTGACCACGGTGCGAGTGCGATCAACCTCGGCTACCTGACTCATCCGCGTCCTTCAGGTGGACAGCCACGCGGTGAAGGTTTCGAGCTGCGCACCGACCGCCACGGCGCGGTGCGTGCCGGTGCCGGTCTGCTGATCACTACCGAGCCGCGTCCGAACGAATCCAAGCACCACAAGGATCTGCCGGAGACCGCCGAACGCCTGGCCACGGCCAGCGATCAGCAGGACGGTTTCGCCACGCAGGCCAAAGAACTGCAAGCACAGGAAGCGGGCGATCAGGACGACGTGGCCAAGGCGTTGCACGCGCAGCATCAGGGCGTGCTCGGCAGTGGCCCAGCGAACCTCACCGCTAACGAATTTCCCGAGTTCACAGAACCGCACCTGGTGCTCGCCAGTCCGGCAGGCATCGCCCTGACCACACCGCGCTCAAGCCACATCGCCACCGGCGAACACTTGGCGCTGAGCAGCACCGGGCACACCAGTTTTTCCATCGGCAAACGCCTGCTGGCCAGTGCCAGTCGTGGCATGCGCCTGTTCGTGCAGAGCATGGGCTGGCGGCTGGTGGCGGCGTCCGGCGACATCGACGTCAAGGCGCTCAAGGACAGCATCAACCTGCTGGCCAAGCTCAACATCACCGCCAACGCCGACCGCATCACCATCACCGCCAAGACCGAACTGGTGATCCAGGGCGGCGGCAGCGCCACGACCTACAACGCCGGCGGCATCACCCACGCCACCAGCGGCCCGTACACGGCGCACGCGGCGAACTTCGCCTACACCGGGGCCAAGAGCCTGGCGGGCGTGTTCCCGGAACCGCCGAAGCCAGGCAAGGGTAATCTGGAGTTGTTCAACCAGTACGCCGGTCGCCAGGGGATTAAGGAAGGCGACTACGAAGTCATCGACGCCCTCGGCAAAAGCATCAAGGGCAAGCTTGACGCCAAGGGCTTCGCCAGCGTCGCCAGCGCCGCACCGGGGCCCGCGCGTGTGTTGTTCGGCAAGGATCCGGCGGACACCTGGAGTGAGGGCAGCTATATCGGTAAACCGGAATGGCCGTTGAGTCCACCAGGGGCCGAAGACGTGCCGAGTCAGGTGCAGGCGATGGTCGCGCAGGTGTTGCCGAGCAAGAACTGGGATGTTTTGGAGAAGGGCAAGGACATGGTGCAAACAGGGATGAGTGCGATGCAAACGGCGCACCAAGTGAAAGGCGTGGTGCAGGGCGGGGTGGCCGGGCTTCCGAAGCTGGCGAGTGCGGCAATGCCGAGCGCATCGAACATCCTAGGCGCCGCGAGCAAGAGTGGCCAGTTACCGGCGCTTCCCGCACCGACGCTTCCCAAACCTTCCTTGAAAACCCCGGGCCTGTTGGCGGGTGAGATGCTGTCATGACCACTGAAAGTGCTGCTGTAAAACGTGAACCTCAGGTTGCCATTGTTCCCCTGAATGCCATCGACATTCAGGATGTCGCCAGCGGTGCAGCGACTTTCGATGCCTGGCTTCAATCCGCTAGTGGCGGGGTGGTCACTCTTGACCGGATCAAGAACGTCGCCGGCGCCTTACCCGTGGTGGGCAACATCATGGCGTTGGTCGATGCGCTGGGTGACATCGTCACGCTGTCGAACGCGCAGAAACGTGATCTGCTCGCTTGGGCCAGTCTCGGTATCAACCTGATCGGTGTTTTGCCGCTGCCACCGGCGATGGCAGCAGCCCGTATGACGTTGCGCCCAACACTGTTTCTGGTACGTCAGGAGATGAGGGCCAGCAGTAAAATGCTGATCAGTTCGTCGGTCATCGAGATCCTGATCGGGCATTTGAACGAGTCCATCATCGGCACGCTCGACGATTTCGTTGACCAGGCCAAAGGCAAGCTGCCGGGCATTCTGGCGGATGCCGGCAAGCTGGGTGAAGACGTTATCAACGAGATTGCCAAAGGCCTCGACACGGTTGCCAATGGCAAGCTCGATGCCAAGGGTGATGCGCAGGCGGCCAGCCAAAAAATCAGCGCTGCTGGCAACCAGCTCCTGAACGATCCACTTGCGGCGATCGACAATATATTCGGAGCCGCTGCCAGCGCGTACAAGGCTGCTGGCAAGGGCTTGGCCAACAGCGCGGCCGATCACCTGCTTCCCGATGATGTGAAGAAGCGGGTTGCCACGGAAACCGCAAAACTGCGGGCGATGGGCCCGGAACTGCGTACTCAGTTGAGCAAGCTGGATGATGAGTCCGTCCAGAACTCCATCGGCTGGTTGCTGCTGATCCTCTCCAGCGCCGTCACACTGTGGCGCAAGCGCAATGCCCATGGCCAGAGCGCCGCAGTCCATACGGAGAAGACCAATCAAGCCACGCACACGGCTTCAGAGGGCCAGTTGGGTGTTAACCAAAAGCAAGCTCCGGCGAAAGGCGCGCCCAATCCAAAGAAAGGCCCCTGCGAATGCGCCACGGACTTTAGCATCAATTTCGCCTTGGGTTCGGAAAGCCTCAGCCATACCGATTTCAGCTTGCCCGGCCCATTCCCGATCGAATGGACACGCACTTACAACTCACGCCTCGACGCCTACGATCAGGGCGAACTCGGCGCCCGTTGGATCAGCGAGTTCACCACACGTTTCGACTGCGTGGATGATGGCCTGACCTTCTACGGCGCTGACGGCCGTGACCACAGCTATCCGTTGCCCAAAGTCGGTCTGTTTCACTACGACACCATCGAAAACATCACCCTCGTTCGTGCTAGCGAAGATCAGCTATTGCTGTGCCATGGTTTCGAACGCAAGGAAACCTACGTCCGTCGTGGCCAGCGTTTTGTGCTGACCAACATCTCGCTGCGCAACGGCGCCGGGATCATGCTGCACTACGAGCATCGCCACTGCGAACAGTCGGTGCTTTCGGATCTGATCACGTATCAGGAAAACGACTTCACCAAGGTTCACCTGCACCTCGGCACGATGATCGACGGGCATGGCCGACTGACCGGCCTCTGGGAAATCCGCGACGGCGAACCGCAGCGACAACTCTGTGCCTACCAGTACGATGCTTGCGGCGATCTGATTCAGGCTCAGGATGAGAACGGCGCAGTTTGGTCGTATCAGTACAAGCATCACCTGATCACTCGTTATACCGACCGTACTGGGCGCGGCATGAACCTGGAATGGCAAGGAACCGGCGCACATGCCAAAGCCGTGCGTGAATGGGCCGATGACGGAAGCTTCGACACGCGTCTGGAGTGGGACGAAAACATCCGTCTGACCTACGTGACCGATGCTCACGGCAACGAGACCTGGCACTACTACGACATCCTTGGCTATACCTATCGGATTCGTCAAGCCGATGGACTATCGGAATGGCTGTTCCGAGATGAAGCCAAGAATGTTGTGCGCCATGTGCACCCGGACGGCACGACAGATCGTTATAGCTACGACGAGCGTAGCAACCTGATCGAACACATTCGCGCGGACAATACCGTTGTGCACTTCGCCTATGACGATCATGACCAAGTGATCAAAATTATGGATGCGGAGGGCGGTCTCTGGCTACGCGCTTATGACGATGTCGGCAACCTGATAGAAACCACCGATCCGCTGGGGAACAAGACGGAGTACGCCTACAACAAGGCCGGTCAACCCACGGCTATCAAGGATGCCAATGGCAACGAGAAGACGCTGGACTACAACGATGCCGGTCAGTTGGTCGAGTACGTCGATTGCTCAGGCAAGGCTAGCGCTTGGGAGTATGACGAACGGGGGCAGATGATCTGCTTCACCGACGCTGCGGGGAGCGCCACCGAGTACGAGTACACGGCTGGACAGGTCGTTTTGATCAAACATCCCGATAAAACCGAAGAGCATTTTGAGCGCGATGCCGAAGGCCGATTGCTGACACATGTCGATGGATTGGATCGCTGCACTACCTGGAGTTATACCGCTGCCGGGTTTATCGCCGAGCGTGTGGATGCAGCCGAGCAGACGCTGCGTTATCGCTGGGATCGACTGGGTCGATTGCAGGCACTGGAAAACGAGAACGATCGTTCGGCGCAATTCCAATACGACCCGATGGGGCGCTTGTTGGCCGAAACCGGTTTCGACTCGCGCATAACCCGCTATCAATATGAACCTGAAACAGGGCGCCTGGCCTCAATCATCAATGGTGACCGAGTTATTGGCATCAGTCTCGACGAGATGGGCCGTGTCACCGAGCGTCGTGCCAGCAAGGAAGAGATGTCCCAGACTGAGACGTTCGCTTATGACGGCAACGGTAATCTGATCCTCGCTGGTAACACTGACAGTCGCGTGCAGTGGTTCCACGATCCGGCGGGCAACCTGGTGCGCGAGCATCAGCATTATCTGGGGCTGGAAAAACCCTTGGTTGCGGTCTGGCAGCATGAGTACGACGTACTCAACCAGCGTATTGCGACCACGCGCCCGGATGGTCATCGGGTCAGTTGGCTGACCTATGGCAGCGGCCATCTCCTGGCATTGCGTCTCAACGAACATGAGTTGCTTGGCTACGAGCGAGATGACATGCATCGGGAGGTGGTGCGCCATCAAGGCAACCGACTGGTACAGACTCAGAAGTGGGATCCGGTAGGACGATTGCAGGAGCAATTGCTCGGAAGAAGTGATGACAAATCCGTACTGCTCAAGCGTGAGTACACCTACGACGGTGCCGGCCAACTGACCGATATCAACGACAGTCGTCGGGGTTCGCTGTCTTATCGTTATGATCCGGTCGGCAGATTGCTCAGTGCCGCGAGCCGTTTGGGTGTAGAAACCTTCGACTTCGATCCTGCGGGCAATTTGCTGGACGAGAGAGCTGCCGAGAGCCGCCGTCCGCTGGAGCTGACACCACCGCGCAGCAAATTGCTAGATAACCTGCTGCGCGAATTCGCCGGCACCCATTACGAATACGACGATCGCGGCAATCAGGTCAAACGCTGGCATAGCGGAGCAAACTGCGAGATGCGCTGGGATCTGTTTGATCGTCTGGTGCATTTCAATGATGCCCGGTTGTCGGTGGAATACGCCTACGACGCCTTGGGGCGGCGCCTGTTCAAGCACTCGAACGTGCACTACAAACAGCGACCAGAGGCCGGCTCGCTGTGGAACAGAAATGAACACGCACGGGCGCAGCGTGAACATGGCTGCGGCTTTACCCTTTACGGTTGGGATGGTGACAACCTGGCATGGGAAAGTAGTCTTGCACAGAAGGATGGCGAGGCGGGGAAAACGGTTCATTACTTCTTTGAACCGGGCACATTCAATCCCGTGGCCCAAGCACTGACGCACAGCGCCATCAAATTGATGGGATTGCCAAGCTATGACGAGGACTACAGCCTTGATCAGGATCCGCTGTGGAATCACTCACCGGTATCCCCGCCAGTTGATGTCCTGACGTGGTATCAGTGCGACCACCTGGGTACGCCGCAAGAGCTAACGGATCAGAACGGTGAGGTGGCGTGGAGTGCGCAGTACAAGGCTTGGGGGAGGTGCGGGAGCAGCGTTCTGAATGGGCGCGGCAGCAAGGTATTGCGAACCCAATTCGATTCCAGGGGCAGTATCATGATCATGAGACTGGTCTACATTACAATCGGCACCGTTATTATGATCCTGCGAATGGTCGCTTCGTTAGCCAAGACCCTATTGGCTTTGCGGGTGGGTTGAACTTATATGCTTATGCACCAAACCCAGTAAATTGGATTGACCCGCTTGGGTTAGCAAAATCTGGTCGTTGGGAGCCGGTTGGCAATGGCCGGATTCGAATAGACCCACCGCATGTGGAAAATACGAACCAACAGGTTCATGCTCACTGTCAATGCAAGTCAAGGAAGGCTGAAGTTGTAGTGAATAAGGATGGATCTCAGAGTCATGGTACGCGGGGTAGCGTCTCTGAACTCACGCGAAAAGAAAAAGATTACCTTCGGGAACAAGGTTTCAATCTATGAAAAAGTTAAATAAATTCAGTGTGCACGGAACCGCTGTCGGGAGTGATAAAAATATTCAGCTGGATGAGGTTTCGATTCTTGCTGATCCACAAACGATTAGAGAACTTGGTGTTTTTCTTATTAACGCATCATATGAGATGTCAGCGCATGGTCTTGAGCATATGCACCTTCAAGATATCGTGGAAGACTTCGACTATGAAGCGAATGTGGACTTTATAGCACTCAATAATTGCTTGGTGAAATCGTGACCGGACGCTGAACGTGCTCCCAATGATCGAGCTTCCTGAGAGCCTGCGCCCACTGTTTCTCGCCGCAGGCTGGCCCACCCCTTGCACCGAACCAGTAGCGTGTTACGTCCCACCGGAACATCCTGCCGCTGCTCTACTTGAGCAGCTGGTCGGGGTGCAGGTGGGCATCTGCAGCGCAGGGGAGGAGTGTGCTACGAGCGATGTCGCCTTTGGTACATTTGAATATCTGCATGATAGCGAGGAGTTCCTTGAGTGGCAGCAACGCCTAAGCAGTACCTTGGTGAGCATTGCCGAAGTCCAACACGGCCATGGCGCGCTGTTGATGGACGAACAGGGTTGCTGCTACGTCTTGAGCCTCATTCACGACGGGCTTTGGATACAGGGACTGAACTTTATTCAAGCGATGGAAAACCTGATATTTGGCCGTAAGGGCGGTGAGCCGGTGCGACTCGCCACGCCAGGCGCGATACCGATCATTTGAGTTGCACTAGGTACCCAAGCTGACGAAGACGTTTGGATGGCTGAGTAACTTAGTCAAAGGAGTGACGACATGAAAGACGCAATCCGTTTGGGCGACTCCACCACACACGGTGGCAAGGTGCTCGAAGCCTTCTCCCGAACCGATCTCAACGGCAAGCCGATTGCCGGGGTCGGTCACAAGGTCAGCTGCCCGTTGTGCAAAGGGATTTTCCCTATTGCCGAGGGCAGCAGCACCTACACCGTTGATGGAACCCCCATCGCTCTGGACGGGATGAAAACCGCCTGCGGGGCGGCACTGATTGCCAGCGGCCCTAAAGGCGCCGTCGTCAGCTGAATTTCTGGCTTTTATTTGGCTTTATTGCTCCCGAGCGTGGCTTTCAGTCGGGCGCTTGGTGGAGAGCTTGTGCCTTACACAACACTTTTTGCTCCCCCGAGCCTACTGGCTGGTAAGACGCCTCTATGGCTGAAAAGTAGCCACACTTTGGCTCATCCACGCTGGTGGGGTTTCCAGCCTTGATGCCTTGCTCCCAAAGCCACGACATGACTTTCAGCGGTAGGCTCGCCGGCGAAGTGCGTCTGCGTCCAAGTGAAGCTTAAGCAGTCTGTTGCAGCTTCCCGTGTCATCTCCGGGAAGATCTTGAACACCATATCGCCGATGCCAGCCTCCCTTTTCATGAGCATCTCAATGATGGTGCACTCACCGGTTCGGCGGATACTGACAATACAAAGAACTCCTCAGTATAGGAAATACCCTCTAACAATTCCTCGAGCAACTCTCATACCGACTTCGATTATAAACGTGAGCAATCGCATCAAGACGGTTTTAACACCGTCTATTACAAGGGACTGACTACTGTGCTGAAAAATTCTGGATCGAATGCAGGCAAAGGCCCCATGCCCAGCCTCCCATCGCCTGCAAGACCCAACACGCCGCCTGCGAGTCAAAAACTCAGGAGCAGCAAGATTTTTCCTCCAATCGAAAGCCCCCAGGCGTCTTCATCTAGCAGGTTGGTACCATCCCATCGAGCCGCGCCCGCCATCGCTTCAAAACCTGTGCCGTTTTCAATCCCTAAGACCTGCTCCGCGTGCGGAACATATCACCAAGGCCCCTGTGCGCCTCCTCCATCAGCGCCTTCGCTGCAAGCGCCATCCACGGAGGCTGTGACGACCTCTTCAATTCAGTCTGGAACGAAGTTCACGTTATATCGAGCCGACAAGCGAACATACGAAAACCTACAACAATCCTCACCAGGGGCTTCACCGCCTGGGTTCCATTGAATACAGAGCAGGCACGAAAATTTGCGAGTATTTTCGTAGGCGGCAAGGACACCTCTGGCTTGCCTAAACATATTGTTGAGAACATAGGTAAATGGGGGGTAAACCAAAGCTTAACGACTTGTCCACGTACATAAAATACACAAAAGACAAGTCTACGGTTTGGGTCTCTACCGCCATCAATACCGAAGCCGGGGGACAGAGCGCTGGTGCGCCGCTCTATGAAATATCCATGGTTCTGAATGAATTTAAAATCGGTCGAGATGGTCTCGAGCCGCTGCCTGAAGGCAGGAGCAAAAACATGGAGTTCTCACTCTTGCTGGATGGTTCAAGTATTGAAACTTCGCAAGTGATTGCGCTCAATCATGGCCCCAAAGACGATGCTGAAGTCTCGTTCCTCACCAAGATTCCGATGAGCAATATTCAGCCTTACACGGGGGAGGGATGACAGGTATTCAGGGGTAAATGGATGCCGTGAGGTACGACCATTTCAGCGCTGCTGTCACCATCTAACTCATTGTGTGATGGCGGTTCAAACCATGGTTGCCACTCTACCGGGGTCAACCACCAGTAGCGCTTCCGGCTTTTGTTCCATTGAGAACTACGCCAAACAGCACGCTTAAGCGTAAGCGAATATTGAGCTGACGCTTGGGAAGTAAACGCGGTTCGTGCTCGAAGGATCGTCCATTACCAATGGTCGAGATTGCAGCCTCCAAAACGATGGGGAGCGCATAGCGACGATCATGAGTTCTGATCCAGTCAGCACGCATGAATGGGCATGATCCGTATGCCTACCCAAGCCGGGAGCATTTGCCGTTGGCGGTATCAGCATTCATTGGATTGGTAATGGAGAAGCTCAAAGAGGAAGCATTCCCTGCGAGGGTTTTACCCCAGCAAGGTTGATACGGTATTTGGGCTTATGACCGCCAACCGCTGAGGCCAATCAGTACCGCTTCAATACGAAGCAGAACGGTAAGCGTCCGGGGGACACACCTTTCTGAATGCGCCGGCGTGCTGACTGCACGTGCTCCGCTCATGACCCTAAGGACGGTGGCACATGCGGCAGTTCAATAGGATTGACGAAAAATGGTTATGGATATCCATATGAACCTTGCGACGCTAGCGTTATTCCTGCCCGCCTGCTTTGCCCTGAATATGGCGCCAGGGCCTAACAACTGTGCAGGAAGCACAGCGCGACATCAGCCATTTTTTGATGCATCGGTACAACTGGATTCGGCCTCACCAATTCAACGGTGGGCTGACGCCAGCTCGGGCCGAGGAAAAACTTAACGTCGTGTCCGGGATTAGTTGACCACTACAGTGTCTGCTAAAGCTTTTTTGATTTGCCTTCAGTTCGGAATCATTGGGGGGTGTTGGCTGGCAGACTTCTCTGCTTCATTTCCTTTCGTTCTCATCCATAAATCCAATTATTCCTACGCCCCATTTCGGTATCGCTACTCTAGGTTGCAGTTGATGGATCACCCAGCCGCAGCAATTAAAAGGAGTAACATCTCATGCTGTCTCTCGCCCATGCAATCCGCAAAAACTCCGTTTCACTCACCCAAGTGCAATCTGACTACAAACAAAATGTAGTGGCGGTTAACACTGTTATGACCAGCGTGCTGGGATCCAGCCTGCCTACCCTCAACCAAGTGCCTCCCGATTGGCCTGCGTTTGTTAGCGCTTTTGAAGCTGCCAACGGCGACGCCTTGAATTGGGTCAACACGGTTATGGCCCGCTTGCTGAATGTTCCTCAGGACGTCATTGGCTACAACGCAGTGATCAGTCAGGTTCTTCAAGACGCTAAAAATCAGAGCGAGGCACTCATCGCTCAACCCAGTAATCAGGTAGCTTTGGCGACACTCAACCAAGATCTGACCACGCTCACTAGGCAGCTGGGACTGGTGACCTCGTTCATCAGTGGGGCGATTAGCGCCTTACAAAAGTCGAGCGATACGCTGCCTGATATGGCCGCTCAGCTTCAAAGCATCGCTGATAAATCGACGGTCGATGCCAATGCTGACCAAACCCAAATCGACACGCTCAACGCACAAATCGATCAGCTTAAGGCGGATATAAAGAGCCTCACTGCTGCCATTATCGCACTCGGTATTGCTGATGGTGTGGCATTGACGTTGGGTGTAGTGGCGACGATCGCGCTGTGGCCTGTTGGTGCGCTTGTTTGGTTTATGCTCGGCCCAGCCATTGCTGTTGCAAGCACCTACATTGCGCTGGACGCCAAGCAAATTGAAGCTGACAAGGCGACGATTACTGCGACCCTTGCCACCATCCAAGGGATCACTGCCGATGTCGCTACATTGCATGTGTTGGCGCACAGTTTTGCCGACCTTGCTACTCAGTCGGTGGCCATCGAGGCCAGCCTGCAGGCGGTGCTGGCCGAGTGGCAAACTCTTGAAAATGATGTCAACGCGGCAGTAACCGACATCCGATCCGCTATATCTGACGCCAGCGCGAGCAACTTCTCAGCAGTACTCAACGACGTCAATGAAGCCATTAGTGAATGGAACGACTCTTATGCGCAAGCGGGTTCGTTGCAGCTAGATTTGCAGGTCAACAACGCCAACCTCCAATACGGCATGTCGTCGGATCAGGTTCAGACAGCCATGGCCGGTGCACAAACGGTCGATCTAATCAGCTACTACAATCAGGTATCGCTGCAGAAAAAAGTGGCCTGAGTACTCCAAAAAGCCCCGTCATACGGGGCTTTTTTCGACAGGCGAGTTTCGCTGCTGGAATCGTTTCAACCGACAACATCACGCGAAATGAAGATTTGGCTGGAGCCTTGTTTCGGTCGACTGCGAAACAAACGAGGTAAGGGACGTAGCTTAGCAAGCTGAATCTTTAAGGTGCGACACCAAAGCTTCTCTCAATTCGAGCAACGCGTCACGCAGTCGAGAGTCTTCGCGCGCGTCCCCCCACGCAGGTCTGAATTCTTCGACATGCCGGATCAAGGCTTCGCTGTCGTTGGTGTTGAGATCAAAAACGATCATGTTGAGTTCGGTGGGAGGATGGGAGGCGCTAACAGGCGTACCCATGGCCGATTCTTTCAAGTTCCGCTTTCACGAGTTCATATCCCGCTTCAGTGAAAGCCAGCTGCAATGGTGTGCGTCCACTGAAGGTGGTTTTCGGTTGGGTCAACCATGTGGCGGCTTTCGCTTTGTTGCCAAAGAGCTGCTCGGCTTGATGCTGAATCAACCCAACGTAATTCATTTATGGCTCTCGTGAGGATTGCCGACGTCCGTTCGGTTTTAGTTTGCGGTCGAGGTCGATGCTGGGGTCGAAGCGCCCACTCGACATGTTTGGAACTAGGGGGAGTGTTATCGACCTATTGGTCGACTGGAGAGGGAGGGCTCGCTTAAGCTTCGTCACGTACCTCACTCAGCGGTAGCACCTGATGTTGATTGTTGTAATCGCTCATTCGGGCTAGGCCCGGCTTGATGGTAGCGCTTTAGATTCATCACGGGTCGGCGCTACAAGCGTAATCGCCCCCTCATTGGGCGCCCCTCCAGCTGCGTAAAATCAGCCCGAACCGGTGACTCAAAACCATTTAGTGCAACTGAAACACTGATGAAACATTCCGGCCATATGATTCGCGACACCGAAACCTAGGAGGGTTGGAGATGAATCGGCCATCAAGAAGCATGCGCAAACTGCTTGACTCCGTAGCCACCAACAATGAGGTCGCGGCGCTTGATGTGATGCGTGCTGCCGAGCAGCTCCAAGATGAGGTGCTGCGGCAACGATTGCTCAACCTGATTCATCGGCTCAACCAAGATGCCAATGACTTGCGAACAGCACGGGACGATATCCAAGGCGGAGCCATCAAGCTCGCCTGACCCGAGCCCACCACTTTTAAGCTCATCCGCCTAAACCACGCACTAGGTCGCACGATGAACAGCTTTATCTGAATTCTGGTAGTGCTGGACGGCGATGCTTCAAGCTAGCAAACGACGCTTTTTGCTAATTGTGGCCGGCGGTGAGAATCAACAGTCCTAGGCTCTCTTTCCAGGTATTTGATCTGGTGAGTCGAGGTTTCTCCCTACAGCCCCTAAGTTAGCTCAGGACTCGACGCGGGATAAAGTTCGTCTAGCACCATCATCAGCGCCCGCTTGCGCGGGTTTTCCAGACCGAGCCAAGCCACACCGATACCAGCTCCGCTCATGGGCAGAGTCAGTGGTCGAGTCACTACACCGACTGGCAGTGCCGATGCGGCGCCGCTTGGCAAGATTCCGATACCTAGACCGGCGGCCACTAACGCCAACTGGGTGGTGAACTCGCCCATTTCCCGTGCAATGGTCAGGGTAACTTTGCGTCTGTGAAAACCTGCCAGCATTTGGTCATACAAACCCGGAGCGAACTTACGCGCCAGCACTAGTACCGGACACCCGGCCAAGTCCTGAGGTTTTATACGACGTTGAGTGCACAGCGGGTTTTCTTGCGGCAGCGCTACCACCAATGATTCTTCGAAGAGCATTCGTGTGTGCACGCCAGACACGTTCAAGGGCAGGCGTACCAAGCCAAAATCTAGGGCATTGTCCAGCAAGGCCCGAGCCTGTGGTAGCGAAGGCATGTCCTTGAGTTCCAGTTCGATACGCGGGTAGCGCTGCTCCAGCGTACGCACGAGTAGCGGCAATAAGTGCGACAACGTTGAAGACACAAATGCCAGACGCAAGATCCCAACCTCTCCGGCCGCCGCTTGCTGTAACACCTCAAGGGCGCGTCCAGCCTGGCGCAAGGTCGCCAGGGCCTCGGGCAGAAACAGCATTCCCTCCTCTGTCAACTCGACTCGGTGCCGGTCACGCTCGAACAACTGCGCTCCGACATCGTCTTCCAGAGCACGTATTTGCGCACTCAAGGCCGGCTGGACAATGTGCAGGCGCACCGCCGCACGACCGAAATGGAGCTCTTCGGCCAGGGTTGCAAACGCTTTCAGATGCTTGAGTTCCACAACTTCTCCCGATGCAGTACGGCCGCTTGGTGATCACGAAGGGTGATCACGACATCACCATAAACGATTGGAACGCCAGCGCGATAGCGGTTGAAAGTGGCGTCATAGCCCACTCAAAAATTCAGCGCAGGGAGACTTACATGATCGACAGCTTTCGTCTGAACGGGCGTCGAGCGCTGATCACCGGCTCGGTACGCGGCATTGGCCTGGCCTTGGCCCGTGGGTTGGCACAAGCGGGTGCCCAGGTGGTGCTTAATGGCCGCGATGCCGAGCGCGCCCAAGGTGCTTGCGCGCAGTTGCGCGATGAAGGGCTGGACGTCGATTACTCGGTGTTCGACGTGACCGACCACCAGGCCGTCGCATCGGCGGTAGATGCTCTGGAAAACCACTTGGGCCCAATAGACATTCTGATCAACAACGCCGGGTTGCAGCATCGGCAGGCGCTCGAAGATGTCAGTGCCGAAGATTGGCGCCAGCTGATGGGCACCAACCTCGATGGCGTGTTCAATGTGTCCAAAGCTGTCGCCCGCCATATGATCGCGCGCCGACGCGGCAAGATCATCAACATCGGCTCGGTGCAAAGCGAGCTGGCCCGACGCTCCATCGCGCCTTACGCCGCCAGCAAAGGCGCCGTGCGCATGCTCACCCGTGGCATGTGTGCCGACTGGGCCGGTCATGGTCTTCAGATCAATGCTCTAGCCCCCGGTTACTTCCAGACCGAATTGAATCAGGCGCTGGTCGACGATCCGGCTTTCTCCGAATGGCTGGTGCAGCGCACCCCCGCCGGGCGTTGGGGCAATGTAGAAGAACTCTGCGGCGCGGCAGTTTTCCTCGCCTCATCAGCATCCAACTTCGTTAACGGTCAGACCCTTTTCGTCGATGGCGGCTTGACCAGCGTCGTCTAACTCTCGCAAAGGATTCCAAGATGCCTCAATCCCTGCCAACCCTCTGCGGCTCCATCATGGGCTCGCCGTTTTCGCTCTCGGCAAAGATCCACAATGCCGCTTACGCGGCCTTGGGCCTGGACTATACTTTTGTCTGTTTTGGCGTCGAAGATCCTGTTGCCGCTGTAGCGGCTATTCGCGCTCTGGGCGTGCGCGGCATGAACGTTTCCATGCCCTATAAAACTGCAGTAATGCCTCACCTGGACAAGATCGACGAGTCGGCCCAAGTGATTGGCGCGGTCAACACCATCAACAACGTCGACGGCGTACTGACCGGCTATAACACCGACTACCTGGGCGCGATACGCGCCCTGCAGGAAGTCACTGAACTGAAAGACAAACGCATCGCCGTGATCGGTGCAGGCGGCGCTGCTCGTGCGGTGGTTTACGGATGTTTGCAAGCGGCCGCCGAGGTCACCGTATTCAACCGCAGTGTCGAGCGCGGTGCCGTCCTGGCCGAGGATCTGGGTGCCCGGTGGGGCGGCAGCGTCGAGGCGTTCACGGCCAGGAATTTCGATATCGTCATCAATGCCACCTCTGTTGGCTTCAAGCAGCCGGACAGCAACCCGCTGGACGGCCGTCTGGCCAGTCACCTGATCGTCATGGATGTGGCGTTCATGCCGGTGCAAACCGCGCTGCTGCTGCAAGCCACAGCGCTGGAGTGCCGCACTGTGCCCGGCACCCGCATGTTAGTGCACCAGGCGTGTCGGCAAATCGAGTTGTACACCGGGAAAGAGGCGCCCATCGACATCATGGAGCAGGCCATGCTCCAGGAAATACAGCGGTTGAAATTGTAAGCAATCCAACTACCTGTCAATAACAAGATGCCATAAAGGCACCTGGAGTTACCCCATGACTCATGATCATCCAGCATCCGACATCGCCACGATCAGCGACGCGAAAGAGCACAAGAAAGACTTGCACCGCGCGGCTTGGGCTTGCTCTCTGGGCAGTGCCCTGGAGTACTACGACTTTGCGCTTTACACCCTGGCTTCGGCACTGATTTTCGGGCCGCTGTTCTTTCCTGAACAGACCCGCGCCATGAGCCTGATCGCCAGTTTTGGTACCTACTTCCTGGGCTTTGCGATACGGCCGCTGGGCGGGGTACTGTTCGGCATGATCGGGGATCGCGTCGGGCGTAAGTTCGTGCTCGCATCGACCGTGCTGCTGATGGGCATTTCCAGCACGCTCATCGGTGCACTGCCAAGCTTCCATCAAGTCGGCTACCTGGCACCTGTGCTGCTGGTGATCCTGCGTCTTCTCCAAGGGCTGGGCGCGGGTGCCGAACAGGCCGGAGCGGCGGTAATGATGACCGAATACGCCCCCGAGGGCCGGCGCGGTTTCTACGCTGCGCTGCCGTTCCTTGGCATCCAATTGGGCACCATCCTCGCAGCGCTGGTGTATTTCCTGGTGGTCAGCGGCAATGACAACGTGATCGAAAGCGGGCTATGGCGGTTGCCGTTCTTCAGCAGCGTGGTGATCGTTGCGTTGGGCCTGTACATGCGTCTGTCACTCAAGGAATCGCCGACTTTCATCCGCCTCAAGGCGCTCAAGCGCGTATGCGAGAACCCGTTGAAGAGTGCGATGAAACACTCCAAACCCACGTTGTTGATCGGCATCGGGCTGCGCCTGGGAGAAAATGGTGGTTCGTCGATTTACCAGGCCCTGGCGGTGAGCTACATCGTTGGCGTGGTGGGTCTTCAGGGGCCAGTGGGCGTGCTGACCCTTATCTGCGCGGCCAGCCTTGGAGCGATTACCGTGCCGATTGCCGGCAAGCTCAGCGACCGGTTTGGTCGTGTTGTGGTCTACCGGGCCTTCGCGCTGGTGCAACTAGCTCTGGCCTTCCCTGTGTGGTGGGTACTCAGCCTGGGCAATGTCGTAGCTAGCGTCATTGCCATCTCCATCGCGCTGGGTATCGGTACATGGGGCATGTTCGGTACCCAAGCGGCGCTGATGTCTGAATTGTTCGGCTCGCGTCACCGCTACATGGGTGTGTCCATTGCCCGGGAAGCGTCGGCAGTGATCGCAGGTGGCATTGCACCGATGATCGGTGCCGGCATCATTGCCCTGGTGGTGGCGAGCCATGACGGCGACGCCAGCGCAGGTATCGGCGCCTGGCTGCCAATTGCCTGCTACCTGACTCTGCTCACACTGATCACCCTGTACACCACATTCAAGACCCCGGAAACCCTCAATCGCGACCTGGACGAACCCCGGGATGCCTGGGAAATAGCCAGTGCCGGATCACCAGTACATGTCCAGTCCAGAAGCATCAGAAGTACACGAACAGCGTGACGGCGTAAGGGTAGCGATTCGTTCGGCGATGCTCTCAAAGGTAGAGGGCACAAGCGCAATGCCAAATTAGGCGGCGATGTCTATAGCCCTGTGGTGGGCGAGCCGGCCCCGATCCCAAGTAAGTTGCTGCGATTCAGCAATTGGTGCGGCGTTTCTGGATAGCCGCATTAAACACAATCCCGCGGCCACTGAATGGTTGTAAAAAGGAGCTCTAGGTTGGCTGGATGGAGCGGGGCGATTGAAGTAGTTTTGGGTGGGGCCAGTTGCTGTCGCCGGTGCCCCGCAACCAGCTGCTGGCCGCCCTGGTTATCGCCGCAGGGAAGTCATTCACCTTCCCCAAGAAACCATCGAAGACCTGCAATACACCGACAAGGTCTGGTCGTTGTTGTTGCGCTGGGGGACGACGGACACCGCTGGCCCGGTGCGTCACGCGGTCTATCACCCACGGCCTGCCGAGGTGGGATGCAAGTGTGTCACTGGCTTTTTCGGTGGTGTTAGGTCTGTGCTCGGCACATGCATGAATCGATTCTATCTATGGCCATCTGAAGGTTTTGTCTGAGTAGAGGCAGTTCAGAAGCGGTCAATGCCTGAGGCCTTTCTGCCATGCCAAGAAGGGCAGCGAGAGCAAAGTCGGAGTGCTTAACCAAGGCCACTAGGTGCTCACCTCGGGGGCCGTTGCTCCCCGCCATCCAGTTTTTCACTGTTCTCTCGTCCGCATTTGTCCAGCGCATCAGTGTCTTGGTCGCCTGATGGGTTTCTCCAAGCTCCATTTGCAGAGCTCGGGCGATCTCAGCGGCATACTTTTTTTGGGTCAGAAAAGAATTGCCCGTTTTAGTGAACATTTTTCGCTCCCCGGTCTTCTACCTTCTTAAGGGCTATTTCGAAGAAACGCAGTGACTGTTCGCGGCCTGTGACGTGTTACGTCGACCGTGGATCAGGACGAGGGTAATGCCAGTGCGGACGCTCATTGGTGAGGGTGTGGATCACATTGAATCGACTGTAGCCTTGGCTGCGGCATACGCCCGCATGTCTACGGAGCATCAGCAGTACTCGACTGAAAATCAGCTGGACACCATTCGGCAGTACGCGGTCACGCACAGCTTGGAGATTATCAAGGTTTATACGGACGCCGGAAAAAGCGGCCTGCGTCTGGAAGGCCGTGATGCACTCAAACAGCTTTTTTCCGATGTCGAGACTGGTCGTGCGCAGTACTCGACGGTGCTGGTCTATGACGTGAGTCGTTGGGGGCGGTTCCAGGATCCTGATGTCAGCGCAAGCTATGAGGTTCGATGTCGCCAGGCGGGCGTTTCCGTCCAATATTGCGCAGAACAATTCACCAACGATGGCTCTCCCGTCTCGAATATCGTCAAAAGCGTTAAGCGCATGATGGCTGGTGAATACAGTCGAGAGTTGTCGGTGAAGGTCTTTGCTGGGCAATCGCGATTGATCGAGATGGGCTATCGCCGGGGAGGGCCGGCGGGTTTTGGGCTTAGACGTCAATTGGTGGATGCAACCGGACAACCCAAAAATGAATTGGGTCTGGGCGAGCATAAAAGTATTCAGACAGACAGAGTCATCCTGATACCTGGCCCTGCAAGTGAAATCGCGACGGTGCAGCACATTTACCAGCTGTTCGTGGAAGAGGGCAGGAGCGAACGCGAAATAGCTGATTGGCTCAATACTCAGGGCGTACTTAATGTACCGATCCGCATTGTGGTCGCGAGGTGCGGTTCACCAGGTATTGATCAATGAAAAATACATAGGCAACAACGTCTGGAACCACAGTTCCTTTAAGTTGAAGCTGACGCGCAAGCGCAACCGTCCAGAGGAGTGGGTGAGGGCCGACGGAGTCTTCCAGCCAATAGTCAGCGTGATCTCACGCTTCCAAACATTCCTGTCTATGGCGTCGCTGGACTTCGAGGCACGGGTGGAATGGAATAGTTTCCATTCAGGATTTATAGGGTAATCGTGGTAATCCTTGCCGGGGCTGACCAGGAACCGCGGCTGAATGCTAGGACTGGCCCAGTCACTGCCAGGGCTTTGGATAAAGCCCACATAGTCTCTGAAGTCGGCGTCTGTCCAGTCCAGCAACGAGAGGTTGTTCGCGAAACTCCAGTTGAGCATCTTTTCCAGACCGTTGATGGTCTTGTAATACTGAAGGTGTGGCGTCTGTGGACTCCAACTATGAGCAATCCAGTTCAAGTACCTATCGGCGTACCAAGCATTGATGAATGGATGGCGCGACTCGTCAACTTCGTTCAGGCGGGCTGAGACGTAAGCATTGACCGGGAACCGTTTTACTTGGTTGGGCTGCCAATGGTCGTACGATGGAAAGATTGGAAAGGGGATGAGGATAAGCCTTCAAATTGCTGATTTTTTGAGAAACGGGGTTTTGTGCAAACGTGACCGGAGGTTAGTGTAAACGCTGGTAATTCTCTGGATAGCGCTAACTGATTGATTAAATAGAATTTGTGCTAAAAAATGCATTATTTAAGTGGACGAAATAATATTCGTCCACTTATCTTCGCTATTTGAAGTCGTTAAAAAATTAAATGGAAGAATTCGCTTGAATTTCGCGCGTAAGATCTTGGCTGATCTTGCTCTAGTGGTAAGACATCCAACAAACCTCTCAGTAAAAGGACTGAGTTACCCGTTCATGGCGAAGACGCGTTGTAGATAAATTGGTATCGGAAAACCAGCGCAATCAATCCATGAAGATTTTTTCGAAATAAAAAAACAGATAAGTCTAAACAAAAATTATAAGGAGGCGTTGGCGGAAATGCAGATTAAAAGGTTGCATAAATTGACACACTAATTAACCTCATGTTTTTGTAAGGGATTTAAGACACGACCCGCTACGTCAATTATCGTTAAATGAAATAATGTGTAGATTTCCTGCGCTAGTTTTAGAATTATTAGTTATTTTGGCTTCTCGATTATTAGCCATGCCGCTATAAAAAAACTCATAAAAGACAGCCGTGAAAGTCATGGCTAATATTGACAAAAAACTAACTTGTTGATTGCAAAGAGTGAAGCTCTAAGTGTAAGCTGGCTGTCAATTAATAGTGAATTAAAACACGCACTTGCACTGTGGTTAAAAAATTTATCCCCCTTGGCTTGAAGTGTTGTTGATAGTTGATTGTTCGCCGAACATGTGTTGATTATACGAAGTGCCTACAGCTTCGGAAAATCTAAAAGCATGATCGAAAAATCTCGAAAGCAGGAAACGGATGATCAGCAAACTAACGAAGGTCGTAGCGTGGCTGGCGCTCCAATTGTGCCAGCTCCGATGGTTAGAGCTCGAACTGCGGTGGACAACACACCGACCGCTGTATTCGAATCAAGCGCATCGTTAGATGAAGAAATGCTTGCAATCAGTCGCCGTAAAACGCTTAAAGACTTTGAGAGTAGTTTGATATCGCGCAAACATGCTATTGAGTTGTTGGGAGTTGAAAAATCAAGGTTTTACGAGTTGTTAGATAACTTCAGAAAAAGCTCGGACTATAGGGGCTTGGTCAGACAGAAAAGAGGGCCTTCAATAGGCTCTAGCCGTACAACTCAAGAAATGTTAGATATTTTCGAAGTTGCATATCAGAAAAAATATATTGGACTACGTGCAGGCGTCGCAAGTCTGTTTTAGATTATGCGAGTAGGCTTTGCCATAAAAAAGGGCTAAGCCGACCGACCCGGTATGCAGTAAGTAAATTTCTTGCACAAAAGCCAGAGCGAGATAAATTCTATCGCAGATTTGGCAAAGAAAAGGAGACCAGAAATATGATCAGCGAGATGATTTCGTCGATTTCGAGAAACCTCTTCAATCTATTATCATGGATCATACACAGGTTGATGTTTTACTGGTAGACACAGTCCATAGAGATTTGATCATAGGCCGTCCTTGGGTGACGATGATCATTTGCGCAATGACTAGAGTGATACTTGGATTCTATTTGAGTATGACTAATCCTAACGTAATAACAGTGCAACTTGCATTGGTTTCAGCCATTCTTCGAAAAGATAGTTTTTTCAATCCGATGAAAACTGATCCGAATTTATATCCTTTTTGCGGACTGCCGAGTCAGATTTATACTGACAATGCCGCAGAGTTCATCAGTCCGGAACTCATGGCTAAATGCGCTCGCCATGGGATTGATTGGGATCACAGACCTATTGGTAAAAGTGGTACGGCGGAATTATCGAACGTGTTATCGGTGTATTCATGGTTCGGGGAGTTCACTTCTTACCTGGGGCTACCGGTAGTAACGTAGAGGAGCGGCAAAGCTTTGAGAGTGAACTCAATGCTTGCATGGATATTCATGAGTGCAGAGCTTGGTTTGGTGAAAAGGTTACTGAATATCACGGAAAAATACATTCATCACTAAAATGCTCCCCTCGCGCAGCATGGACTCACGCTGTTAAATTAGGTCGTAATGATCTGATATCTATGGTCGAGGAAAATTCTGAAAGGTCTTTTATGCTGGACTTTATGCCTTCTTCATATGGCCATAAAATTCATCCGTACGGTATTAATTTTGCCAGCCGTAGATACTCAGGCTCTATTATAAGCGCATACATTGGTGAAACTTGCCAGTTGAGGTACAACCCGTACGATCTATCTTCGGTATGGATAATGCTTGGAGACTTCTTTTATGAAATCCCTTGTACGAGGATTCGCGTCGGCTTATCTAACGATTGGGAGGCTTACAGCAAGTCTCTATGGATCTCTAGGGCAAGCCCAGACCACAAAAACATGCCAGATGGTGCAATAGTTGATGAGTATGCGTTCGAGGCTATGGATAGTCAGGATGCAATTGTAGAGAGCGCCATTGAGAAAACACTACAGTATAAAAACAAAAAGTCGGAAAAAACTACCGATAATCATCAGAATATACCTTGGCTGCTGCCTGATCCTGTAGTTCAGCTTGATAAATCAAAAGATCTTTCTTCGCATGAAGACCTAGCTTCCATCAGAGGTAGACGACTACAAGCCGGTGATTCTGATCGATACTCTAGACGACTGAGGTGATTAACCATGGAAAAATACGAGCATATTCTAACCGATAAGCGTTCGCAGGCAGATCTTGATGATCGGCAGCGCATTAAGATTTGCAAAAAGGATATTTGGATTCCTACAAAGCGGCTTGATCCACTGTTTGAGACGATAGATTATGTCTTGATGAGTGAGGATCAGTTGCAGGCACCTGGCATGCTTATATTCGGTAATGGAGGTTACGGAAAGTCTGCGATAATTCGACGCCTCGAACAAATGTATGCTGTAGGCGATCAGCGAATTAAAGCAATCGGCGTAGGCGAAGATCTTGACAATAGCAAACTCCGGGATCTGATCTGTGATGCGTTTGGCATCAAACTTTCCAATCGACGCAACACGCGAGAGCGAACCTCTCGCTTGCTTCATATCATTCGATCTGAAAAATTCGTAGCGCTGCTCATTGATGAGCTTCATGACACGGGTTTCAAGACCTTGTCGCAACAAACTACTTCGTTATCACTGATGAAACATTTGGCCGGCCCTCCGTTATTTCTCTGTTTAATATGTTTCGGAGATGAACGAGCCAAAGCAGTGCTCGATAAAGATGACCAAATATCTCGACGTTACATATATTGGCCGTTAACGCTTTGGACTGATGACGCGGATTTCTGTGACTTTCTAGCTACCTATGAATCACATCTGCCGCTGCGTCTATGTTCAGATCTGGCAAGTAAAGTGCATAGGAGACGTATTCTTAAGCATTCGCATGGAAACATGGACAACATTGTCAAAATCATTAAAGCGTGTGCCATTGATGCCATTGTCACGGGGCAAGAACGTATCATGGTAGAGCAAGTCAACGATGATATTGCGCATGCTTTGCCTTAAGTATGGCCTTAGTCTAGTGCCATTGAAGACTGCCACTCCTGTTAAGCGTCGCAACTAGAATGTTCAATTTTTTTACGCGCCAGCAACTTGCGGCATTGAACATGATTAAAGCTAAATTCACCATGAAGACAGTTGGCGGGCTTCCAGAAATTATAGTATTGGTTGTCCCATTAGGCGCTGGTATGTCTACTTGTGTTTCTTCTATATGTGCTGATTTTGGATGTAGAGCAGTAGCTCTCAGCACTCAATCGGTAGAATCTAGCTTTTATCCTTCCGAATGGCTAACAGAGTATTTTGGGCTGTTCAATATTAAACGTCCCAAAGGGCAGCTATTACGCACACTAATTGCTATGACTAAGCTGGTCAATCTTAAATTGGTTGTGCTTGAAGACTTCCAGGACTTGAAAGTCTTTCATTCAAGACATTTAGCAAAGTTGATTGACGATTTAGCTAGGATGCGTGATGCGATACCTGAGCTGTGTATACTCATAACTATAAACCGTGCTTCATTAGCTTGGTTGAAAAGCATCTTGGATGACTCGCCGCTAATCCCATTTTTGATAATGCTAGAGCCTTTACAGAATGATAGGTCGTTTAAAGATTTTATTGCTCAACATGCGAATTTATCGAGCGGTGTGATGCGTGAAATACTGGATACCCCTCGGTTGTTGACATGCTTTTCCAGTCGGCAGATGGATCAATTGGCCGGCTTACCATGATGTGACATGCTTGCAGAGAAAATTGAGTCGAGTTCCAATATGGAACTGTTGTCGTCAGTGAAATACGTTACTGATTTATTGCGGGTGCGACGGAAATGAGCGCAACTTCACCCTTTGAAGATGAAACATATTCTAGTTGGATGTATCGTTTGGCAGTATTTGATAAGTTACCGATGCTCGGAGTTGACGCGCTGAGTGATTTATTTTTGTTTTCAGTGAGTCAAGGAAGCTTCGATGTTGACTTTGATTCTGACTGTAATTTTTTCCACTAAATGCAGGGATTTAATTTTCTGTTCGTTGAAGACATATAACAATTTTTTTACCCTATGTCTCATTGGATAATTCCGAGGTATTATCGACGGTCATACTGCTATGAGTGTTTTTGTAGAGCAAATTCCTCAGGCCGGGCACCCAGCGGTGCTTAGGGAATGGGCGGTTACTTATCATACGATTTGCTCAAAACACAAAAGTTTTTTCCAAGATGCGGATTATGGCATCGGAAAACACCTAGCGATGGGCTCCAAATTATTTAGTTTTCACAACGAAGTTCTGAATGGACGAGAATCGCTTAGGGTTTCTTCTGAAGAATGGCATGTTGCTAATTTGGTACAACGTCTGTTACTAAAATCTGAGATGAATGTGACATGCCAAGAAACTAAAAATCCAGACCTTCTATATCAATTTTGTAGATTATTTCTGGAAATAATGCTCTATCCTGATTTTGGTTTTTGTTCACGTCTCTACTCAAGAGCAAAGAGCGGGCAAAGCAATCTGGGGTTTTGGAAGAAACTACGGTTCGGGCCTTATCTTGCTTCCGCGCAACAAAGATACGCGGCGATATCGCTATTGGGGTGGGTTCTTGGGTTAAGTGATTCAGGCCTAAAAATAGTAAATGCGGAGGACATTAAGACATTTTTCGAACTGGGGCAAGTTTCTAACGTGATTGGAAGTAGCGATGTGTACGACTTGCTATATATTTTCGGCCGGCATATAAAATATTGCGGTGTTAGTGAGTTTCTTAGGGGCTATTGCAGTAAGAATTATTGAGGGCGTTTGGTATGATTTTTATTTCAAAAACAACGATACCTCTGGAAGTTGACGTAGTTGACTTGCCGCGCCTTTATACGCGGGCCACGTTATTGCAACTCGCCATCACTAGCCAAGGACTTATAGTGAATTATAATATTTCCTTGGCGCGAAGTTCTGGATATGAAGTTGTTTTCGCAAAGCACCAAAAATATCGGAACCCTATATTTGTCACTCGTAAACTATCTCCTGATAGCTTTGTTATGAATTTAGATACCAAGAGCGCTGCATCAGATAGTTTGATTCTGTTTCAATATTATCTTTATGATTGGCCAATTTCTCTGGTTGGCGCCAGGCAGAATTTATTTGTAACTAATATTTGTGATTTGATCTGTCGCATTGAAAGCTCTATTAGCTTAGTGAACGACTGGCGCACAAATATTTAGTCCGTGCAGAACTGCGGGCGGATAGGTATCTACTCTAAATCACTATTCCAGTCCCAGCTCACGGTCGACGTCGAGATACTGAACTTCTGTGCCGTTTCTTTATGGCTCATACCGCGCTCTCGACACGCCAGGATCGCTTGTATCTTTGGGAATGGAGTTCTTCTACCTGACTGCATTCGTACAAGAAGGCAGTCCTGAAACTCGTTTGGCCACTTCCTACAAACGCCATTGCAGCAATTTTTTCCTTGCTCACCAAGATATTTGAGTAGCTGCTAATAGGACTGCCCACGGTAAAGGCTCGCCGCTACAGTGAGACGGGTGAGAGAGTCTACAGGCGATTACATGCCAAGAAAGCCCAGCGCCGGTGACCCCAAAGGGTAGAAATTTAATGCGCTATAGAAATCGGTTCACGGGGCTAGCTCTTGAGATCAAGGGAACTAACAACAAAAAGCTAAGAGAGTGGAAACCGGCTCATGGCCGAGAGTTAGTAGAGGCGTGGAGGCGAATTTAGCAAACTCCAAGCCTGGTGTTTGATCAAGTCACTACTAAGGCAGCACGCCAGAGTTTGAAGTGTGAGTTCGTTTGCCAAGGGTAAACTCCTGATATCAGTTCTTTTTCCAATACTCCCTCACCGACGACAAAGCCAGCCCCAATTGCGCCGCTGCCTGCTGCTGCGTCGCACCTTCCGCTTTGAGTACCAGTACTGCTCTCTCATTATCTGCGTTTAGCGGCTTGCCGCGTCCTCGTTTTATGAGGTTACCGTCTGCATCGAACTGGTCACTGAGCACCTTCATACCACCTTCAGCTTCGAAGGCCGCCACGTCGGTCAATGCCCGGCCGATTACGGTGAGTGGCTGCTCACCCTGGCGGTGGGCAATGCAGAGGGTAAGCATGGCTATCGGATCCAGGCCAAGGGATTGCGCCAACTCGTCAAATTGCTCGACGGTGATGCTGGTCTGCGCGTTCTCGAGAGCACTGACTTTACGTCGGTGGGTCGCATCCGAGACGTCAGCATACCTGGCGCGCCGGACGAGACGGAGCGCCCGAAGTACGCCTGCAAATGCGGTTCTCAGTTCCATGACTTTCTCAAAAGTCAGGATATAGCCATAACTGAGCTTTACGGATAAACGTCAATATAGTGTATTATCCGCAATATCGAGTGTTCTAAGGGATGGTGCACAGTGATTGAGAGTGAGTGGCAGGACACCGCCAAGGCCTCTCTGCAGGAGCATGAAACCGGGGTATTCATGGTGCGCACGCCAGTTTTCAAGTCCTTCAGATGCCTCAAGCACCGAGTTTGAGCGAGCGAGGATCGTGATCAGCCAATCACATTTATTCGAGAACGGTTCAGGCCTACGGTTGCGTAGCCTGGGTGGGATCAAGTAATGAACACAGCATATGTATTAACGGAGATTTGAGGTTGAGCCCAGGTCAAAGCAAAGGTGCTGACGAACTGCTCGCTGGCCCTGGCGAGCCCCGCCAAGGATCGATGGACTCAGAAGAGATTCTCATCGGACTCGTGCTGGCTCTCTATCCGCGCAAACCGTATTGCTTAGTAGAGGATTGGACAATCTTCAACGTCGACGTCACTGAAGAGGAACTCAACAAAGTCCGAGCAGCCGGCCACCGCCCGCTTTTCATCTTTGCCCACAAAGTCATCAAAGACAGCAGACAACGTTTCCAACCCGGCGACTGGGTACGCAGCAGCATGTGCATCTCTTTTGAGGACGGCGTGATGTTTGAAACCAAGCACACCGTTTACGTCCTCATGGGCCTTGGCCACGAAAAAAAGGCCGACCTAAAAACGATTTTCTCCTTCTTTTGACAAGTCACTGCGCAGGCGTTGGCTTGAGTCGAGACATGAAATGTTTAGAACCCAGAATTCAGAAATGGCCGGGCTTCCCGAGATGTTTGGCGAAGGACTTACGCACTGGAATTCCGTGTCGCGCGTTCTTGCAATGCACTGGTATCACGTGAGTGTCCAGGAGTTTCATGAAGGTCGCCTCATCACCTTCGTCCACATGATCAATGATGAGGTCAGACTAAATGACCTCCTAACAAACCAAAGCCAAGAGTTGATCGTCACCGATGTCCAAGTGGTTACTCCACCATGGATGAATAAGTGCGAGAACTGGAAGATGGAGAAGCTGGCGTCAGTCTCTGTTGGCTTCGACAAAAATGACGTAGTGGTATGTCTCCTCCAAGTCGAAGGTGGCGCGGTCTACTCCGACACTCACGACCGGAATTTCGACGTCGGAGCCCTGACTGACCTCCGAAGAATCTACTGAACAGATGCAGTGGCGCTACACATGTAACGCGATTTTTCCACTGTAACAGGAGCTGTGTTACAGCGCATAAAGCGTGTTACGAACCAGCAATTACGCCTCAGGAGCATAAAAATGCTGAACACGATCAATGCTGAGCTGCACGGCAAAAGCCTCACTGAGTTCCACCTTAAGCGCATCTCTCGCGCCTATGATCAGGCCTACTCGGCTCCTATCACCGCTTATCTAAGTGACGTCTTCATTTCCTCATGTTCCGCCGTTGGCATAGTGTTCGGTCATGAGAGAGCGGATCAGTTTGGACGCTTCGAAGATGGCCATCTGATGCGCACATCCGATATTCGGTTCGCTCGCAAAGAAGGCCGATTCTGGGTGCTTACGACCATGCGCTCGCGTTACGTGGTTGCATCTTTCAAGAAGGAGGTTGGTAGGGCTAGCCTCCAAACCTACCTACGATCAGCGCAGGGGCGTTATCACTTCACACCGCCAGTGTTGCAGTAGAGGGATGTGTGCCTGATAGGGCGGGAACCTTTCGGGAAATCTATAGGTTCGTCAAGTTTGATCGACGGCAACCACGATTTCCACAAAGCTGGTACACCGAAGGCCCGTCAAGGCGGTTATTCCAATGAAGCTTCAAATCTATTCAGATCTGCACAATGAGTTTGCTCAATTCAATCCACCTGCAAGCGATGCTGACATTGTCATTCTCGCGGGTGACATTGATCTGAGATCACGCGGAGTGAGATGGGCGAACGAAACTTTCCAGTGTCCAGTGATCTATGTGTGTGGAAATCACGAGTACTACGGTGGCCACCTTGACCACACGCTGCGGAAGATGAAGGAGGCGGCAAAACCACACGTCCACGTACTCGAAAACGAGGTTTTAATCCTGGATCAGACCCGGTTTTTGGTCACTACAGCGTGGACAGATTTCTCGTCAACCGGAAATGTCGTTGCGGCAAAACGCATCGCTTGGGAGTGGATGAACGATTTCACCGTGATCAGAACAGATGCAAGTTGTCGACGCCTTCGTCCCGATGACTTGATCGCTAAATCAAAGGCTGCCTATGGTTGGCTTTCTGAAGAATTGGACAAGCCATTCGAAGGCAAAACAGTTGTAGTTACGCACCATGCGCCAGCGTTGGATCACGTGGGTGATGATCTCCCCGAACACCTAATCGCAGCCTATGCGAATGATTGGCCGGAGCTGTTGGGTAAGGCCGATCTTTGGGTCTACGGACATACCCACATCGCAGCCGATTTTTTAAAGCGAGGATGCCGAGTCGTTTCCAATCCTCGTGGCTACCCGGATCAAATAACTGGTTTCGATCCTAATTTTTTGATCGAGCTTTGAAAAGCAAGCCATCTAGCGAAGAACCTCAGCGGACTGGATTTTAGTGCGTACAAACGTTGGTGCTCCGCTGGGCGATACGGCGACGGTAAATTTGATGTCAACTGGCTGCACAGGGTATTCGACCGCTAGTCCTTGATGTTGAAGTCAACCTTGATACACCGCTCCTGGCTGCAGGCGAGTGAGGCACACTCGAGGCGGGAATCAAAGTGCCCCAGACGAGCCCAAATGTGGACGCCGCTATCATCCGGTTTGCCACGCTCCTTGAGCGAGATGAAGTAAATGAAAGTTGGAGAATTGATCAGAGCATTGGAAGCTTTCGACCCCGAGTTGACTGTGGTCATTCCAAGGTCGGAAGGGGGCTGGAGGACGTAGTGGCGTGCTATGAGGATATTATTTGCAGGGGGCGCATCGTTGCCACTTACGAAGCAGTTGAGCCGTGGGCTGATCTATCGAGCATGGAGGTTGAGACCGCTGAGAAAATGGTTGTAATCGACATGGATCCTCAAATATCTGGCACCTAGCCAATTGCTACCTCTATCCTCGTATATTCAGCAGTCTGATCTCACCGCTTGGGCTTCCGATATCCAGCTTTGATTTGGGTTTTCACGCGATGACATCATATTGGAGGGCCACTCAAGGGACGGCTCCCCCATGAAATCCACCATGCCCTCGAACTGAAGGTCGTTGAGTTGATCGAGGAGGTCACAGGTTCAATCACTGAGTCGCTGAAAAGTGCCAATGACGAGGCAGATGCTCCTCAGAGCCAGCAATACGCAGCAGTGGCTTCAGCACCTCAGCCTGTGAGGAGCCCCCAATCGCATTACTCTCCGGTGGAGGTTGTTTACTACCGAGAGTCAGATCCTGCTTCCACTGTCCTAGGGGTGGATCCGGATGCGTTTTTTGAAGCGAGTTACTCAGGCGTTTTAAGCGCGTTCATCGAGCACGTGATCAGCGAAGAAGGGCCTATTCTCGATGTAATTCTTGCTCGGCGAATTGCCAGGGCTCATGGTTGGGTGCGTACCGGCTCCAAGATCCGAGAAAGAGTGTCAGTGATGGCGCAAAATGCGCACCGTATGACGATTGATAGTGTTGGGGATTTCTATTGGCCGAACCATCTTAGTGATTCATCTACCGTTGTCTGCCGGCGCCCAGGAGATGAGTCGAGCATCCGCCCGGTTGATGAGATCTGCGGTGAAGAGCTGGCAGCATTGGTTTGGGAACTTCGCGCCAAAGGGAAAGAAGGGGAGACATTGCTCCACGCCATGGCGCGGGAATTGGGGCTTCAGAAGCTGACTGCGTCCAGCCGGCTGAGACTCGAAAAAGCGAGCCAAATAGAGCAGGAAAAATAGACTCTCAGCAAGCCCAGGGTTAACACAGCGGTGTTGACTCTGCGGCCTCTCAATCGAGCGGGTATCCATAAACATAAATGCTCTGGGGTGCCGCGCTGCTGCTGTTCTTTTCCCCAGCTCATTTTTCCCCTGGTGTTCTGAAGTTTGCAGCTCTCAATGAGGGATACCAATCAGCATAGGGTGTATTGGCGACCTGACATCTATTGAAATTAGGACTCCCACCGACCCACCAAACCGGCCCTCGCTCTCCCAGCGCAACCTTGGCCGTTTGAACGCGTGCCCTTGCCGTCGTTAGCTGCGCATGATCGCCGGAGACCTTCGCTGCTTTTACCTCACGACGGGCCGCCATGAGTCCGTCGACGAGTTGGTGCCGCACATCCTCCCTCAGCGATGGGTTGCTGCATCGCCAGAGCTGCCCTTTGACCACAAAGTAGCGACCGTCAGGAGTGGTGAGACTCATCTCTGAAGCTCCATCGTTCGCCTTCGTGCTTTCTAGGTACGTGATATCTGTAAGCGTTCAGCCAAGTCACCTTGCGTGATTCCGCCAGATATCAACTGATATGCAAGCAGTTAGCTCGGTATCGTTTGCCCATCGGTTCCCCCTTGTCATCGCTAGGTTGGAGCAGCATGATTAAGCTTTAAGGACTGGTAATTCAGCGGGATCTGGCCTGTGAGTGAACTATTGGGTGTACTGGCTGACTTTGTTTTCCAAGCGATTTGCTTCCCTATCGGCTGGCCTTTGATGAAGGCCCTTACCCTAGGGAAATACCCCGCTAAAGGCTCCTGGTTTTCAGAAAGCCCTTCAGCCCAATGGACGTCTGCGATTGGGCTAGCCGTTTTGGTCATTGCAATGATGGCAGCGATGAAGCAGTTCGTGCTTGCTTAGCGAATGGCTAAGCCATCGCCTTATGCGATGGCATCAGGAAGGTATGTTGCCCGGACGGTTACGAATGGACAGCCAATTTCTCGACGTGGATTTTTAGTCTTCCGAGTCAGCGGCCAATCGCCACCATTCTATAACTAGCACGAGAGCGGGTATCCTTTAGCCAGCTATGACATGGAAAGGAAATCGGAGCATGACATTTAGGAATGTTCCTACAGCATTGCGCTAGCGCTTCCAAGTAAAGTCATTCTGCCCAGCTACAGGCCGGATTCCCCATGGATGAAAAGGAAGCTGCATGAGTGGTTATGTGCCAAAAACAGCTTGCCAAACACGCCTAAAAACTGCTGCACCTGGTGTGTTGCATCTGTTGATATTCATGCTCCGTATTGGACGGAATACAAAAACTACCCATCGAAGCAAGACGCTGCGCCCAGCGCCGTGGGCTGTATGTTCGTAAGGAGCTGTGACCTCCCTGGCGGTGTGGCCAACCACAAGAAACCAGCCGGGAATATCCCTGTCGAGAGAATGGCCAACTACGCCGAGCTTTCCATTATTGGTGGTCGTGAAACAGATGCGGACGCGAACATCCCCCTCAAAAAAATCTGTGGTAGCACTTTACCTGCTGCACTCGGAACTCTTCTAGTCGGTGTGGCTCCTATTGCTGCTGGTGTGTCCTGTGGAGACCGCTGCACTGCTGAAGATAATGAGCCCTTTCTCAAGCCAACTGCGTTGATGGATATCGGTTCATTCGAAGCGGCTACCAGCTCTCAGAATAGAGTGCATCAAAACTCCTCATTCTCATTTTTCGGCTTAAGGATAAGCTTATGTTTGCGCCTGCAAATTCCGCGCACTTTGCATTACTGATCCCTTCCGTTCGGAACGATTTCAAAGTACTGGCGTTTGATGGCGCTGAAGCCATCAGTACCCTCTATGCGATAAAAGTTGAACTGGTTAGCGAGTACCCTGACTTTGACCTAGAGAGTCTGCTCAGTCAGCAGGCATTTCTTCAGTTCGGGCTGAACGGAGAAGGCATTCACGGGCTCATCGAAGACGTTCTAGTCGGTGACGCCGGAAAGCGTCTTACCCGCTATCACTTGACGCTGGTTCCAGCTTTGCACTACCTGCAGTTCAGCTACAACCAACGTATTTTCCAGAATCTGACCGTCCCGCAAATCGTCGCACAGGTACTGAATGGGCACGGGATTCAGTCAGATACCTTCAATTTTAACGTCTCCACCAGCCCCGTTCGCGAGTACTGCACTCAGTACGGGGAAAGTGATTACGAGTTCATCCAGCGGCTGTGTGCCGAGGACGGCATCGCCTGGCATCACCAGCACAGTCAGGATGGTCATCATTTGGTGTTCACGGATGATCAGACCTTCTTCCCAAAGCTTGGCGATACCGCTTACCAGCAGGGCTCAGGGCTCGCTGCAGACAAGCAAGTGGTCAGCCAGTTCTCGATGCGCTTCAGTACCCGCACCAGCACCACAACGCGTCGTGGCTACGATCTCAAGCGCCCCAGCGTACTGCTTGAGAGCGCTTTCACTGCCGAGTTCACTCCAAAGCTGGAGGATTATCGCTATCCCGAGCTAATCGAGAATGAAAAGCTTGGTAAGCAGCTCGCCCAGCAGGGGCTTGAGCGACATCGCGTCGACTACCAATTGGCTGAAGGGAGTAGCGATCAGCCTACATTGCGTAGCGGCCATTTTTTCAATCTGGTTGAGCACCCGCGCAAGCTTTGCAACGACTTATGGTTGCTGGTAGGTGTTAAGCACGAAGGCAAGCAACCCCAAGCGCTTGAGGAGTCCGTTACAAGTGATACCAGCCCAGCGGATGGCTTCACTCAGGGCTACCGCAATACCTTCAGTGCGATTCCGTGGGATGTATTTTACCGTCCGCCAATGCCTGAGCGTAGATCTGTCCTGGTGAGTCAGACGGCTCGTGTTACTGGCCCGGCTAATGAAGAGATCTTTTGCGACGAATATGGTCGCGTCAAAGTCGAATTCCACTGGGACAGGGCAGAGCTGAATAGCGATCACAGCAGCTGTTGGTTGAGAGTGGCCTCAAGCTGGGCAGGAGAGGGATTTGGTTCGGTGACTGTCCCACGTATTGGGATGGAAGTCGTTGTCACCTATCTGGAAGGGGATCCTGACAAGCCCCTAATCACAGGTTGCGTCACGAACAAGGTAAACGCTCCGGCCTACCCGCTGCCGGCGAATAAAACGAAGACCGTGCTTCGTACGCACAGCTCTCCGCACAATGGCGGCTTCAGCGAAGTGTCGGTAGAGGATCGTGCCGGACAGGAGAAGATTTACCTGCGGGCCCAACGCGACTTTGAGGAACTGATCCTCAACGATAGCGTAAGTCATATTGGAAATGATCGATCCTCCCAAGTGGGCCGCAACAGCTCAAGCCTCATAAAGGGTGACGAGACGCACACCACCAATGGTGTGCGAAACACAGTCATCGGTGGCAATGAGCTGATTTCGGTTACTGGAGACACTAGCGTCACGTCGGGCGGAACCCTGGTTGTTCAGGCTGGATCTCAGGCTCACGTCACCGCTGAAAACGTTGTTATCAACGCAGGTATGAGTCTCACGCTTCAGGCCGGTGGTAACCACATTGTGATTAGCTCTGGCGGGATCTTCAGTAGCGTACCAATCGTACAGGGCGGGTCGCCGATGGCGGGTGTTTCACCTCTACAGGCCCTGCAGGCTCTATCGACCGAAGTCCCCACAATTATCGCCAGCCCGCGCTCTATCGTTGCCGCTGCCAAGCAACAGGCGGCGGACTTTTGTCCGCTCTGTGAGGCCTGCCTGAATGGCCAATGCAAAATTGGAGAGATAGCATGATTACGCCTCAACTCTGGTCGAGCGCACAAACCAAACTTAGGTTGTCCCTTTATCTGGTTCTCGACTCCGATGGCCAGATCGAGGAGCGTGACGCGCTGATCAATTCGGTTTCAAACGACCGGTTCCGGAATTTGTTCTTGGGTACGCCAGCCAGCTCCTTGGCGGATTCCGGCCCTTTCATTTTTCAGCTCGTGGAAGCCGATCTCCCTTTGATTAAGGATTTGATCACGAGCCCTGAGCGTAACTGGGGTTGGTTTGCCAGTTCTCCGATTCATGATGTCGAAGTTATCGCGACTCATATGCGTGAGCGTCTTGTGGCCGGCGAGCGCCCAAATCAGGCCATCTACAGACTCCACGACAACAGAGTGCTGACTCGCGCCCTGACTCACCTCAATGCTGATCAGTACCTTGAATACCTCGGGCCAATATCCAGTGTGTGTTACTGGGACGGTTCGCAGTGGGCTGTCACGGAAAACTCCAATCCTGGCGAGCACCCATTACCAGCCAGTCCTGCGTGGCTGACCATTCCTCAATCTGAGGCAGCTAGCGCGGCTGTAGAGTTTGATAATATCCGTCGCTACCTCATGGTCGAGCACACCGAGACGCTAGCCAAGCTTGCTGAGCAGGAAAATTTTGATGCTTGGTTGCGCACACAGCTGGAACTGGCTCGCAGCTGGGGCTGGAAGGAGCCGGAGCAGCTTCACTTCTTTGTCGATCAGAGTTTGAAGGCCCCGGAGTATCACCTGCCTAAGTCATGGTTCCCGCACCACGCCGAAACGCCAACAGCACACTTCGAGCGCATTTATGAAGAGTCGCTCTACTGGCAGGGCGAGGTTTCGGTATGAAATCTGTCGCTCAAGGGAAAAGCTTATGAACCGTGCATTTTTTGGTCTGACTTTTACGGGTTGCATGATGCTTTTGGTTGGCTGCACAGCCACGGCGTCTGACAAGTCGAACACCTTCACCTTCACTGCGGATCTACCGAAAAATTTCGCCTACGTGGCGACGGTGAGTTACGTGCCAGCCAAAGGCCAAACGTGCGACTTGGCTAAGCGCGACAATCTAAATCCGCAATTCAACCGTGAGTGGCGTAAGGAATACAAACCGGATTCGCAGATTGAAATACGACGCTCAAGTAAGGGCTGTGAGTTGGTGATCAATCAGATAGACCTGGAAATCAATGCTACCTATGGTGATGATTTCGGAGACATGGGGAGAGACTCGGCGGGAATTTCCGTGCGCGAGGATCTCTTGAACATGGACAAAGGTGTCTTCAACACAGCAGGCGAGAGCGAGTTTTCTGGCCAGTGCCAATGGATGTTCCGGACTGCTGGTGGCTTGCGTCGACTGACAAAAATTCTCGACTGTAAAACATACGACCAGGCTGGAAAGCCAATACCAGGTAAGCCCTCAGTCGCCTACACCCTGGATCAACTCCCTGGTAAGACCGTACGGTTGAAAATTAATCTCGCTGATGAAGAGCGACCTTACATGAAGGATACCTGGGTCAAAGTAAGCGATGGCTGGAAGCGCTGCATGGGCAAAGGATTCAAGGATCAGTACGCATTTTGTCGTGGTAATGAGAAGGATTTCAGCACTTTCCTCATGCCAGACGGCCGTAGTTGCACCATCTACCCCGGCTGCAACGAAAATAAGAAAAAAACCCCATGACGCATATAGAAAATCTGCACATGACAAGAGGAGAAACCTTGTGAAAAGTGCAGTTCTGGGGCTGACTTTTACGGGTTGTATGATGCTTTTGGTTGGCTGCACAGCCACGGCGTCTGACAAGTCGAACACCTTCACCTTCACTGCTGATCTACCGAAAAATTTCGCCTACGTGGCGACGGTGAGTTACGTGCCAGCCAAAGGCCAAACGTGCGACTTGGCTAAGCGCGACAATCTAAATCCGCAATTCAACCGTGAGTGGCGTAAGGAATACAAACCGGATTCGCAGATTGAAATACGACGCTCTAGTAAGGGCTGTGAGTTGGTGATCAATCAGATAGACCTGGAAATCAATGCTACCTATGGTGATGATTTCGGAGACATGGGGAGAGACTCGGCGGGAATTTCCGTGCGCGAGGATCTCTTGAACATGGACAAAGGTGTCTTCAACACAGCAGGCGAGAGCGAGTTTTCTGGCCAGTGCCAATGGATGTTCCGGACTGCTGGTGGCTTGCGTCGACTGACAAAAATTCTCGGCTGTAAAACATACGACCAGGCTGGAAAGCCAATACCAGGTAAGCCATCTGCCGCGTTTACCCTAGATCAGCTGCCAGATAAGACCGTAAGGTTGAAAATCAATCTGGCGGATGAGGAAAAGCCTGCCATCGACGACACTTGGGTCAAAGTACCTAATGGCTGGAAACGCTGCATGGGTAAAGGATTTAAGGATCAGTACGCATTTTGCTATGGCAGCGACAAGGACTTCAGCAGCTTCATTATGCCGGATGGCAAAAGCTGCACAATTTATCCTGGATGCACTGAAAACAAGGACGTCACTCCATGACAGTTAAGCCTATAAAGACGTGGGAAAAACCGTTTTTCAATAACCGCATACACGCCTGCCCTATGAATGGCCACTCAGTAAGCTTTCAGCTTGTTGATGAGTTTGGGGATGGTAAGCCCTATGCTGGCCTAGCTTACGAAGTCATAGATTACGAAGGGGTTATTTACCCTGGAAAACTCGATGCAACAGGATCAGGCAAGGTAGAAAACCATTACTGTGGCCCTGTTGTGCTGAAAATAAGTGAAGAATATGTAGGGGCGGATGATTTCTATACCGCTTTGAGCGGTAGGGGAGCTACCCGCTGCCTATCACTGAACTTCAAGTTCGCGCCGAGAAGACTCGCTTTTCCAATAAGTCTGGTGTTCGTACAAGATCTAATCCGGCTCAAAGCAAAGCTGACGAATTCTGCCAAGTCGAAGTGAGTGAGCTCGTAAAACATGCGTGCCACCTTCCTCCGATGGTCGACCGAGATTTTCCGCCGAATGAGTACGTTCACAACCTGATGCAGAGGCCTCCAGAGGATGTCGGAGCTGGTGAGATTGGATTTGGGCCAAAACCTGCGAGGGTGTACGGAATTGGCCTCCTGCCGAACAAAAACCATGTACTTGAAGTGCGTCCTTTAAGGGCCTTGCGACCTGTCCTGTCAACCGACAGCGAGTTTTGCGCCCTGAACCTTTACCAGCTAGCACTGATGGCGACATTGAGCTATAGCGATTTTGGTCAGAAGCCGGATCTCTTCGAACTAAAAAGCGCTTCGGGGGAAACCAATACGTTAGAAGCCGATACGGTAAGCTTTCCTTTGCAACCAAGTGTCGGTAACTGGTTTGGCAATACGCTCTCAAAATTTGAAGAGCTTTGGCAGGTCGATGCAGGTCAAGCTGGAGGAAAGGATTATTATCCTCTCTATGAAGAGGTTGCCTACTCCAAACGCTTGGAGATTGTACCTTTCGATCCTGATCTCTACCCGGAGGTAAATAGACCGAGTCTTGGCAACGGTCAGGAGCATCCCGCGAAGATTCATTTTTTCGATGACACAGTTTCGAAAAACGGTACCGATACTCAGGCGTTCATCACGCACCATGATGAGATCGTCTTGCTTTCTGTCCGGGGTACAGCCGGCACTCCCGATGCGCTTCGCGACCTGGATGCCGCGCAGGTTCCTTTTGAGCAAGGTGTAGGCAAGGTTCATAACGGTTTCTATGGATCGGCAAAGGCTGTTATCAACTTTGTAACCAGCTACTTGGATAGATTCCATGTCGGCCAAAAAGTGATTATTACTGGCCATAGCTTGGGTGGTGCGGTTGCCTTCTTGCTTGCCGAAATGCTACGGCGCAGGAAGGGTTATGATTATGACATCGTACTTTATACGTACGGCGCACCACGGGCTGTTGATGAGACATTTGCCACTGCCGCTTCTGCCTTGATTCATCATCGCACAGTCAATCACAACGACCCGGTGCCTAGCGTGCCAACCACCTGGATGAACACCTCTAAGAAGGTGTACATCACAGGAGCTATTTTGACATTCGTCAATGTGCCAATTGGTTTAGCAGTGTTTGGAGGAGGCATAGCTAATTTGACTGGGGAGCCTTATACCCACCACGGCAAGCTGCGCCATTTCATGCCAGTCTCGTTTGCTGATGGGCATAAGTCCTCAATTTTGTGGGAGCCTGGCTGCGATACAGTTACAGAACATGCGGCATGCAGCGTTGCGCTGCAGCAGAAAGACGGCCTCCCGAAGCGTGGCGGAACACTTCGCCAGATTGTCGACAACGCTAACCATAAAATGGTCGTGAGCTATATCCCAGCTTGCTGGGCTGTCTTTCGGCGCTACCAGGAATCACAGGAGCTCAAGCGCAACCTGGTAACCGAGCGGGAGTTTCATTGGGTCGACGATGCATTAGCGAGTATCAATAAGCAGCTGGAGGCTAAAGAGCGCCAATTCACGATGCAGGCTATGGAATCTCAGGTCGAAGCGCAGAAGCGGGCGCTCAGTGATGAAAGAAGTAAAATTCAAGAGACCCGTGACCGCTTAGGCACACTTCGATTCACAAAGGCGACTGAAACTCAAGTTTATGGCCTGGCTGCAGCAGTACCTGAGGCGCTAGCGATAAACCTTGAGCGGTGGAGATTTCACACTATCAACACCACACTTGAGCAATTGGCCATGGCGCCTCCAGAAGCGGATAGTCACGATAGAGCCGTTGCTTCAATGACTGGTGGGCACGTCATTGGCGCTCCTAGCCATTTCGACGTCGACTCTATCGCCTAGATCTTCGCCGGCTTACTGCAGGGGGCGGGAGCTGTTGGCGGTGCTGGCCCGTCCCGCACCTCTGGAATTCCCCCGCTAGGAGGCACCCCACAAGCCCCTCAGAGGCGGATAACATGATCTAGGCTACAGCCTTGATTGAGCACGAGATCTGCAATCTCATGTTTGAATTCGTCTTCTAATTCTATTAATTGGTGACATTGTGCCACCTGCACGATTCAAATTATTGGTGGAAATGTCGGCCACTTGTCCCTGCCGTTAATGACAGTCTTTTTTTGTGTGCCGTTAAAACATCAATCCAGAAGAGGTTTTCCATGTCCAAACTTGCAGAATTCCGCCAGCTCGAAAAACACCTTGCTGAACAGCTCCAAGCGCTCGAAGCACTGAAAGGCGATGCTGGCCTCAAGAAAGAAATTGAATTCGAATCGAAGCTGCGCGACTTGCTTGCCAAGTACGGCTACAGCCTGAAAGACGTAATCAACCTGCTTGATCCACAAGCCGGTCGTCGTGCTACCGCTGCCCAGTCGCAATCAAGCACGCGCAAGCCTCGCCAAGTGAAGGTCTACAAAAATCCTCACTCCGGTGAAGTCGTTGAAACCAAAGGTGGCAACCACAAAACTTTGAAAGAGTGGAAGGCGGAACACGGTTCCGACAAAGTCGAGTCCTGGCTGACCAAGTGAGTTTGGTTTGAGTACAAAAAGGCCCGCGAGGGCCTTTTTTATTATCGATGTATAGTCGGTCTCAGGCTGTTGGCATTTCGGTTATCACTTGCATCATAGGCGCTCAACTGCGCTAGGGGCTCGGACGGGAGGCAACCTCATCAAGGTGCTGCAGCAGGGCCAGTGGATCTTCGTAGACTCTGAGTGCCCCTGCACGCTCGAGCTCACCCGTGTCGTAGCCACCAGAAAGCAGCCCTATACCTGTAGCCTTACATCGTCTGGCGGCGAGCATGTCCCAGATGGCATCGCCAATCACTAGGCATTCTTCGATGGGCACAGCGAGTTTGCTTGCGCCCGCGAGGAACAGGTCTGGATCGGGCTTGCCAGATTTGACGTCATCGCGGGTGATGAGAGTGACGTCCGCGATGTCGAGACTTAGTGCCTTGAGATTTATTGCTGCGGTATCCATCCCTCCGCTTGTAGCAATACACCACTTGAACTGGTCGTGGTTCAGGGTATCCAAAAGCTCGACGGCGCCAGGGAGAGCGCTGATCTGACCCTGCAGATCCTTATACGCTGTGGCATGTTTATCACTAAGCCTTTTAGCCTGATCTGGATTGATCTGCAGTCCGGTTTCACGGGCTAACATCTTAAGCATCAGCCCACCGCTCATACCGATCTTTCTGTGAATGCGCCACATGGCCAAGGGAATGCCTTCTGAATCCAGCGCAGTTTTCCACGCAGAGACATTCTGGTAAACGCTATCAGTCAGGGTGCCATCCAGATCAAATATGAATGAGGTTTGCAGGCGCATGCGTGTCACCTCCTTAAAGTAAAGTTCAAGCGTTCGATGACCAGCGCGGTCTATCGATAGAAGCCCTGAGTGCTCAACAGTTCAGGATATTTACAGCGTGTTTATGCGTGCCCGATGCGGCACAACCGCGCCTGGGATAGCCCGACTGGATCATTTTGATGCGCTGTAATATTTTGAAACATTTGAGGGTTCGCGGGAGTCAACAGGTTTCAGCCCTCTAAGAATTTCTCATGAAAACCCCGCGTCCATCCGCACGACTTGAACCACTTGCTCAGCTTAGAAATTTGAAGATGGCTCGATCTGCTCACGCCTATGTGCGAGGGAGCACTATTCAGTTTTATGAATGGCTACATAGTCAGTCGGGGAGGCGTCTCCCTAGTGGGCCGCCCGTTTGGATTTGTGGGGATTGTCACGCTGGAAACCTTGGGCCGACTGGTGATTTGAAGGGCCGGATTGATATCCATATTCGCGATCTAGATCAGACCGTTATTGGCAATCCAGCACACGACCTGGTCAGGCTTGCTTTGTCATTAGCAACGGCAGCCCGTGGGTCTGATCTGCCTGGCGTCGCGACTGCTCGAATGCTTGAAGAAATGATGCGTGGGTATGAGCAAGCGTTCGTAGACGACGTAGATACAGAGCCACCTAGACCTGCTCAGGTTAAAGCTGGTATGCGTAACGCGGTGCAAAGGACGTGGAAGCACTTAGCAAAAGAGCGCATTGAGGACACTCGTCCCACCATTCCCTTGGGTAAGCATTTTTGGTCTCTTTCCCGAGCTGAGCGTGATGCTCTAAAAGCACTTTGCGCCACCTCTGAAATCCATACCCTGGTTACCTCACTCAAAGGGCGGTCGAAAGATGACCCTGTCGAAATGCTCGACTCTGCGTATTGGGTAAAAGGTTGCAGCTCGCTGGGCTTAAAGCGGTACGCAGTGCTGTTAGGAGTGGGTGATGAAAACGATCAAGAATTTTGCCTGCTAGATATAAAAGAGGCAATCAGTGCAGCAGCTCCACGGGCAGCCAGAGCTGGAATGCCAAGAGATAATGGTAAGCGAGTCGTCGAGGGCGCTCGTTTTCTTTCGCCCGGCTTGGGAAATCGGATGCTGGCGACACGTATGCTAGATCATGGATTTTTCATTCGCGAGCTGCTGCCTCAAGACATGAAGCTGGAACTGGATCAGTTGAGCCAACGAGATGCAATGCTTGCGGCCGGTTACCTGGCGAGAGTGGTTGGAATTGCTCACGCAAGGCAGATGGACATGGCTACTCGGTCTTCTTGGATTGGCGACCTGCAAGCTTGCCGATCAAAGACACTCGATGCACCTTCTTGGCTTTGGTCGAGCGTTGTTCAGTTGGTCGGAAGTCATGAGAGAGGTTACTTGGAGCACTGTCGTCGTTATGCGCTTGAACATTAATTGAAGGGTCGGGTGCGGTAAGTCTTTGCAAAATCGCACGTGCCGCGTCAACTCGATGTGGCTGAACCTGGCTAGGGGCTCGCCCTTAATAACAGACCTTCACGGCGCTGATCTTTAGACCTTTTTGCGCCCGGGCAACGGTTCGCCGCGCGTTGCTCCCACTACGTCTACGCCGCCACCTCTTTTTCCGAAGTCGTAAACAAGGTCATTGCTGTTCATCTCGCTTTCGTCCCTTGGTCGTCACTACAAATGTCGTGGGAATGGATCTCGAAATTTCTGTGAGAGATACCGATGGCCGTCCATATTTTCTACCAGTTCGAACATGCATCCTCTGGATACAGAAAAACCGCGCACTGAATTCGCCGCTTTGTGCTTTGCAAACGACCAGGCGGAATTTCTCTGTCTAGATGATGAACGGCTCGGCAATGCATAATTATTTGGGCGGGGTGGCGTGACCTACGAATGGAGGCAGGCCGCTCAGATTTTCAGCAAATCCGACTGTATTCAGTCCCGATTCTTTAGACCGTATCCACAAACCAGACCAGCGTCATATGTATGGGCAACCATTGCGCGCAAATTCCTCAGTAGAGTGGTACTGAACTCATCCGCACCGGCACCGATTTAGCCGCTGGCACCTTGCTGCGCTCGGCATGGTGCCAGAGCGGTACGAGCGAATTACATTCTGGATAGTAAGCAGCGGCACAACCTTCTGGAATGTCATAGGCAACGATTTCGAATGGCCCTACTTGACGCTTCACTTCAGGTTCTACAGCCGTGGTGATCAACACTCGTTCTCCGACTTCAAATCCCAGCCGAACGATATCGTTGAGGTGCATGAAAACCACCTCACGCGTACCGCTGATACCGCGAAAGCGATCCTCGTATCCGTAAATGGTGGTGTTGAACTGGTCGTTGCTGCGTAACGTCATCAGTTGCAGTACATCGCGCGGCATGACTTCGGGCGTGGTGTCGTCATCTTCGTTGAGAGTGACCGGGGTGATGAATTGAGCCTTGCCACTTTTAGTCGACCACTCCCGCCTGGCGGCAGCGATGGGCCGATGAAATCCACCTGGTTCCGCCATGCGGGACTCCATGTCATGGAAGATTGCCGGATAAATAGTACTGATGGCCGTCCTGATCTTTGAGTAGTCGTCGCACCATGCCTGCCAATCGATTGAATGACCAGCGGGAAGGGTGGCCAGAGCCAAGCCAGCGACGATGCTGGTTTCTGCTTTTATGTGTGGGCCAACCGGTTCGGCATTGCCACGCCATCCGTGGATGCAGCCGGTGCTGTCCTCCGTGGTATAGGTTTGCTCTGTCCCATTCTGCCTATCGATTTCAATCCGTCCCAGGCACGGCAAAAGCCAGGCGTTGTTTGCTGGAATTAAGTGAGTGCGATTAAGTTTGGTTGCGATCTGCACGTTCAGTTCCAACGTCTGCCAAGCGGGTTCCATTCGTGCCGTGTCGGGAATAGCTCGCAGAAAATTGCCACCCAAGCCAATGAAGCCTCGTACTTCACCGGCCAGAATGCCTTCACAGGCGTCGACAGTGCACAGTCCCAATTGCTGCGGCACCTTGAAACCGAAATGCTGCTCGATCAACTCGGTGGGTACTTTTTTAGGGTCTTCAGTAATGCCTACGGTGCGCTGACCTTGGACGTTAGAGTGGCCCCTTACCGGGCAAACACCGGCACCGGGCTTGCCAATGTTTCCGCGCATCAGCAATAGATTTACCACCATCTGCACGTTCTCAACGCCGTGCCGATGCTGGGTCAAGCCCATTCCGTAAATCATCATCACCCGTTTGCTACGTGCATAAGTGGTAGCCGCCGCTTCAAGTGCGCCGCGAGTCAAACCAGATTTACGTTCGATGTGCTGCCAATGATGAGTGCGAACTGAGGTCGCGAAAGCCTCGAAACCTTCGGTGTGCTTGGCAATGAAGTCGTTATCGAGAATTGAATTGCCGCCATCTCGTTGCGCGTCATCGTCAAGTTCTAGCAACGCCTTTGCAATGCCGATCATAGCTGCGGTGTCACCACCGATGGCGACCTGGTGATACTGGGTGCTGATGACAGTAGATTCTGGCGTCAGCATCTCTGTGGGTGACTGCGGGTTAACGAAGCGCTCTAACCCTCGTTCACGTAACGGGTTGAAGGTGATAATGGGGACGTTACGTTTGCGCACGTCCTGCAACTGATGAAGCATCCTCGGAGCATTGCTGCCGACGTTCTGGCCAAAGAAAAATAGGCAGTCGGTGTGGTTGAAATCATCCAGCGTGACTGTACCGACCGGCACACCGATGCTTTCTTGCAAACCCACAGACGTGCTTTCGTGGCACATATTCGAGCTGTCGGGCAGGTTGTTGGTGCCATAAGCCCTGGCGAATAACTGGTACATGAACGAGGTTTCCAGGGAGGCACGGCCCGAGGCATAAAACACCACACTGTCGGGCTCCATAGTTTTTAGCTTCGCACCAATATCGCGGTACGCTTCTTCCCACGTAGTTTCCCGATACCGATCACTCGTCGAGTCGTATCGCATTGGGTGGGTAAGCCGACCTTGTTGCTCCAGATCATAATCCTGCCATTGCCGAAGCTCACTCAGGGTGTGGTTGGCAAAAAAAGCAGGGTCGGTTTTTTCGATGTCAGCTCCCAGGCAGTTGCCTTGGCACCGTTCTCGCAAAACTCCAATGCGTGTGGGTGTCCTGGCTTCGCCCAAGCACAACTGACGCAGGCGAAACCATCCGGCTTGTTCTGCTTTAGAAGGGCTTTGGGAGCCTTGGAAAAAGCTTGCTCACGCCAAAGTATTTTCATCACGGAGTTCGCGGATCCCCAGCCACCACTTGCATGTCTATATGGTTTGAAATGGGCTTTTGGATGAATGAGCATTGGCGGCTCCGGAAAGCTTATCGGGGGATATTGGTATAGATAGGACGAATGGCTGCAAGGAATGGTTCGAGTGGATTTGAGGGGTATCAATCAATTTGGCGCGAGAGTATTGGATGGCACGCGGTGAGCTCAATGTTGAAAAGCAACGACAGCCAGAAAGTGTCAGCTTGATTCTAAAACGCAGTGGCCAATGCCGGGAGACAGTAGCAGCACGTCGCTTGACTGACTTCATGTTCATGACCATCCGGGCCGCCGAGTAGCAACGAGCCCGACCGCTGGCAATGCCCACCATTTCATGACCTTCGGAGGCAGTGACGGTAGCTGAAACCCCATATCGCCATTGTGGTGGCCAGCTTATGACGCCAAAGGCATGTACAACCTGAAATGCCCACCCTTCAATAACTGACAGCAAAATGAATTTAACCAGTGGCTGAGCAACCTACAAAGCTATACAGCAGCTCGGGTTTTGTAGAAAAGGGCGGCGTGATCGCGATACCGGTAGTAGGATCGGCTATGGTGATAATGTGATATCGTGTACCACACACGTGACTATCTGAAACTCGGCAGCCGAGCCAGGTATGATCGAACATTGGAATAAAATTCCGTGCCACCCAATTGCCCAAGCCCTGATGAGCTTCGCACCCGCAATGCGGAGTTGCTGGAAGAAAACGCCAGGCTGCGGGAGGCAATCTCGTCTCGCGATGCTTTTCTTGCAATTGCTGCTCACGAACTTCGAAATCCGATGACACCTATCTTTGGAAGGGTGAGCCTTCTGCGCCACATGGTTGGCAAACCTGACTGCTCAGCAGATAAGATTGAGAAAAGCCTTGGGCACATTGAATGGCTTATTTCGCGGTATATCCAGCGAGCGACCACGCTGCTCGACATAGCGCGAGTCACTACCGGGCACCTCAAGTTCGATCCAGTCCTAGTCAATGTTTGCCCACTCATCCGGGAGATAGCCGAAAGCGTTCGTCCTCTTGCTGAGCATGCGGGTTCGACTCTGGATCTTCAGCTCCAACCGGAAGGATTGACCATTCTTGGTGACCGCCTGTCACTGGAACAGATCATCGACAACCTGATCTCCAACGCCGTCAAGTACGGAGGTGGAACTCCGATTTTGATCACTTCGACCGCAGACTTTAAAAACGACACTGCTGTTATCTGCGTCCGCGATAACGGGCCAGGTATTGCACCTGCCGATCAGAGCCGTATTTTCGAGCGTTTTGAAAGAGCGGTGCGACCAGGGGAGCAGGTGACAGGTTTTGGCGTCGGGTTGTGGATTGTGCGTCAACTGACAGAGGCGATGGGTGGCGCAATCACGGTGTACTCTGAACCAGGCATGGGTTCGGCTTTTACTATTACGATGCCTCTGCAACTAGCGAAGGACACAAAATGAACACCCCTGTCTTATCAAAAGAGTCGGAAATTAAGAGATTGCCAACGGGCATTTCGGGACTCGATACCATCTTAAATGGTGGTCTTATGCAGGGAGGAATTTACATCGTCCAAGGCGACCCCGGAGCAGGTAAGACGATCCTTACGAATCAGATCTGCTTCCACCATATTTCCAAGGTGGAAGGTAGTCGAGCACTGTTCGTTACCCTACTCGCCGAGAACCATGCTCGGATGATGAGTAATCTGCGCGGACTCTCCTTCTTCGATCAAAGTCGCATTCCCGATGGATTGACCTATCTCAGCGCCTTCAACGCGCTGCGGGAGGATGGCACCAAAGGGCTCACCACTCTCCTGCGCCGTGAAATATTACGCCGCAGATGTTCGTTGCTGGTGATTGACGGAATAGTCTCGGCGCAAACCACTGCGGAATCTGATCAGGCATTCAAAGAGTTTATTCACAGCTTGCAGGAAATCGCGCTCGCAACCGATTGCACCATGATCATGACGAACAATGCTGGTATGGGCGAGGTATCACCCGAGCAAACAATGGTGGATGGGTTAATAAGGCTGAGAGATCAAAATTACGGTTGGCGCTCAGAGAGCGACCTGCAAGTGACCAAATTTCGTGGCGGCGCGTTTCTGCGCGGACGTCACGCATACAAGATTACGGATGCAGGTTTTGTCGTGCACCCCCGAATAGAGGCATTGCTTGGCCGCCCCTCTCAGAAGGAAGCACTTATAACCAAAAGAGCATCAACCGGACTCGCCAGGCTGGATGAAATGCTTGATGGAGGCCTTCCTGCTGCGTCAACGACCATGGTCATGGGGCCATCGGGAGCCGGAAAGACAACAATTGGTCTGCACTTCCTATCTGAGTCATCAGAAGATGAGCCTGGCCTAATGTTCGGGTTTTATGAAACCCCCGAGCGCACTCGGGCCAAAGTCGAGGTGATGAGCACAGCTTTAGCCAATATGATCGACGCAGGCACCGTGGAAATCATGTGGCAGCCTCCCACCGACGACCTGCTTGACGCCTACGGTGAAAGATTGCTGGCGGCCATCCGACGACGCGGAGTTCGTCGACTGTTCATAGACGGGCTTGGAGGCTTTACCAAGGCAGCAGTTGAGCCAGCGAGAATGGATCATTTTTTCACCGCGCTGGCTAATGAGCTGCGAGTGCTAGGCGTAACGACTGTTTATTCTTTGGAAGTGCCTGACATCTTGGGCCCGGCTATTCGAATACCTGTCAATGATATCTCTAGCATCGCTGAGAATATGGTGCTGTTACGTTTCGTCGAAGTACGATCCAGTCTGTACCGGCTGCTCTCAATTTTGAAAGTGAGAAACAGCAATTTCAATCCGTCGCTACACGAATACACCATCACTAATTCCGGGCTGGTCATTAACGATACATACGAAACTGCCGAAACCATCCTGTCACAAGTCGACCCAACAGCGGAGCGGATCACAGTTGCAAGTTCGGCTGCGCTGCAACCGAAAGGCAAGGACTAATTATGGCTATCGTCCTGATCGTCGATGATGAGTTTGGTATTGCCAGCCTCCTTGAGGACGTACTTGAGGATGAGGGCCATCGTTCGATCCTTGCTGCTAACGGACGGCAAGCATTAGAAAAAGCGGGTGAAACGCGTCCAGATCTGGTGATCACCGATTTTATGATGCCGGTTATGGATGGGGCTGCGCTAATTGCCTCCCTGTCCAACCATCCAGAGCTAAAGAAAATTCCCATAATTCTGATGAGTTCCTTGCCCGAGCCTACTGTGGCGGAAAGATGCTCTGGCTACGCTTCATTCCTGCGCAAGCCTTTCAAAATCTTGGAAGTCATAGATTTAGTCGAAAAGTTGCTTGCAAAAAAAATTGAGCGCAGTGCGTATCATATGACTTCGATTGCAATCGATATCTTCTTGCAATCCGCTCTTGCGGTGGGGACGCGTGGAAGGCGATTGTGTTGAAAGAGTCGGTCTTCCAGCATTGATTGCAAAAAAGGCCCTTGAGGGCCTTTTTTGTTAGCCGACTGTGTTAATTAGATATCGACCTTGAACCGGAAATTAATCAGATTCAAGAAGCGAGCTGAACCACTCAGCATAGGGTGAATTGATGACCTGGTGCATATTGAAGTCTTGCCTCCCATCGTTCCACCAAACAGGGCCCCGTTCCCCGAGGGCTACCTTGGCTTTTAGTACGTTTTCCCGAGCCAACTTAACCTGCGAGGCGTCTCCCGAAGCCTTTGCTTTCTTAACGTCACGTCGAGCTGCCATAAGCTCGTTTACAAGACTCTGCCGCTCATCGTCTTTCAGGGCAGGATTGGAACATCGCCACAGCTGTCCCTGGACAACGAAGTAACGACCGTCAGGGGTCACTGGATGCATTACTTCTCTACGACCTTTCAAAGGGCGCTTCTGCAGAGAATTCACGAAGGACGACTACCTCAGCTTTCGGGTAGGAAGGCGTTTAGCTTGTTTGACCCCAAACAGTATTCCCAGTATCAGCGCAGCGCCCGCCGCCAGGAGTATTGGGTAGGGATGTTTACCTGACATCCGGATGCCCTCAGCTCCGTGTTGATCGCTTGTCGGAGCATGTCGTTCTCCTGATGCCGGTGGAGTAAGACTGATCGGAATGTCAGAGAGATCGATCTCTGCTTCGTACTGCATTTCGTTTAACGGCAAACGCGCACCGTCCGCGAGAATCAGGGTGAGGTCTTCGACAGTGCCGGCAAGTCGATCGGGAAATACTGGCTCACCCGTGGGATCAAGCTCATCGTAATAAAACTGCTGTCCTTCCAGCCAACCTATGGCCGTCATCAATTCGGGGCAGAGGTAATATTTCCCGTCGAGGAAGAAGCCTGGGAAATGTCGTGTGCGTCCGAGACTTTTTACGATGTAGCGCTCGCCTGCCTTCATACCGGTTGCTGGGTCAATCATGATGAAGTCCTCAGATACGCTGGTGTTGCGATAGAGGATGGGGTCTGGCGCAACGTTCCATCGAGATGACTGAAAGGCTGACGTTTAAGCGTAGGATTGACGTAGGCGCATGATGGCATCTGTGATGCCTTGAGCATTCTTGTCGAGCGTTTCCATCGATGCGATTGCATTGGCGGCGATGTGTTCCGCTCCGCTTTCAGAGAGCCAGTTGGTTACCTCTTCAATGGCCGCGCAGATTGCATGTTGGTTGTGAAGTAGCAGTGTGAGAGCGTCTGCTGCTGCTATGTTCGCTTCAGAGCTATCTGGCATGGGGATCTTCCTTGAGCTTTCGATGAGGCTTGAGCTTTCGATGAGGAAAGCCTAGCTGAACCGTCGTCTTTCAGTGAGCTCTTGGTGCAATGAGCAGGCATAGTCATGGACATAAGCCCAAGCTCACAAGGCGTTATACTGGTGGCTCACTGCTAACCATCCGCTCGAATGAATTCATTGGCGTCTTGTTTGTCTGATGCCTATTCATGCTTCGTTGGCCGCCCCGTACCTATAATATCTTTCACAAGGTAGCGAGCGAGCTATGCAGCCCCCTCTCAGCTGCAGTTGAGGCACACGACGTAGACTGCCAAAACCCGCTTCAACGAATCCAATCCCCATCGACGCAGGGTCAAACATGTCTATACAAATTCGCAACAACGTTCGCGTTCGAGGTTCGGGCCCTGCCACTTTGGTTTTTGCGCACGGTTTTGGTTGCGATCAAAATATGTGGAGACTGGTTGAGCCTGCTTTTTCAGAAAGCTATCAAACGATTCTTTTCGACGTTGTAGGGTGTGGTAAGTCTGACCTTTCGGCTTATGAGGTTGCAAGATATTCAACCTTGAAAGGATACGCACAGGACATCGTCGAAATCATCAATGAGTTTGCCAGCGGGCCGGTCATATTTGTGGGGCATTCAGTCAGTGCTATGGCTGGAGTAATCGCTGCCAATACGCGTCCGGGCCTTATCGGAGCGCATGTGATGGTTGGGCCTTCTCCCTCCTACATCAACGATGGGGATTACTTTGGCGGATTCAGCCGGGAAGACATCGACTCTCTCTTGGATACTCTGGAAAGCAATTACCTTGGCTGGTCGAGCTCCATGGCTCCCGCCATCATGGGCGCGCCTGGACAACCACACCTTGGCGTCGAGTTGACTAACAGTTTCTGTCAGACAGATCCGGACATTGCAAAGCGATTCGCGAGGGTGACCTTCCTTTCGGACAATCGTAGTGATGTCGCTAGGTTGCAGGCGCCGGCGCTGATTATTCAGTCGTCCGAGGACATCATCGCGCCTGTAGAGGTTGGTCACTACCTCCATAAGGTGATCCCAGATAATCGACTTGAGGTGATTGAAAACATGGGCCACTGTCCACACCTCAGTGCACCTGATCTCTGCATTAATGCGATCCAAAGCTTTATTGAAAGCGTTCAGAGTCGAATTGCTGATGCAGGCTGATGCCGACTCGCTTCCTGGTGCTGATCCACTTTATGAGTACGCTCCCTGTGCCCTTATTGTCACGAGTAAGGCCGGAGTAATCCTCCGGGTGAACACCACTTTTTGCGAATGGCTTGGATACCCGAAAGACCAGTTAATTGGCCATCGTAAATTGCAAGAATTGCTTACCATCGGGGGGCGAATTTTTCATCAAACTCATTGGATACCTTTATTGGAAATGCAAGGTTCCATTTCCGAGGTAAAGCTTGAGTTTGCAACGTCTGACGGAAAAAAAGTGCCGATGATTGTCAACGTGAGAAGAAGAGAGCACTCGGGTGGCACTTTCGATGAGGTTTCGGCATTTGTGGTGATCGAGAGGCACCGGTTCGAGCAAGAAGTATTGATTTCCAAGCGGCAGGCAGAGGATTCACTCGAAGCACACTTAGCGCTCCAGCGAGATCTTTCGGTAGCCGATGCCAGGCTGCGGGTTGCGTTAGAGTCTGCCCAGATGCATGTCTGGGATGTCGACCCTGTGACACGCGAGCGCCGTTACGATGAGAGCGTCGCGCGCCTGCTTGGTTACTCATCTAGCCAGTTTGTTTCCGCAGCCGCTTACTCAACCTTCATTGAGCCCCAAGACCAGCACCGGGAAGCCGGTCTCTTTTCGGCGGCTCTTGAGTCGGTAGCTCAGGAATATCGCTGCATCTATCGATTGAACGGAATTGACGGCGTTCAGCGTACCGTGCTGTCGACTGGTCGCGCCGCATTCGATCCTGATAATAAGCTTGTTCGGTTTGTTGGCATCCTTCATGACATTACCGACGTAAAACGTGAGCAAGCTGCGGCTGAAGATCGCGCCCTTTTTTCCGAGCAGATGATCGGGATCGTAAGTCACGACCTGCGTAACCCTCTTTCGGTGATATCAATGTCCATGGAAATGCTTGATCGCCAGGCATTAACGCCGAAGCAGCAAAAATTTGTTCGTCACGCTCAGGACGCGGCGCTAAGAGCGCGCAGGCTCATCAACGATTTGTTGGACTTCACGCAGGCGCGTATAGGGCGTGGTATCGGAATTACGAAAGCGACCACCGATCTTCATCTGCTCATCGCGGGAACCGTCGAGCAACTCAGAATCGTTTATCCCAAACGAGAGCTTGTCCATTCAACACATGGCAATGGTTTATGTATCGCGGATGGCGATAGGCTTGCGCAATTGGCAGGTAACTTAATTTCTAACGCAGTCACTTACGGTGCGGAAGACCGTCCCGTGACGGTTACATCCTCCATTACGAAATTGGGCTTTGAGTTGTTGGTGCACAACTGGGGTACACCGATTTCTCCAGACTTCCTTGCCACTGTTTTTAGCCCGATGACTCGCGGAGTCAATCTTCCTCAAGATACCCGCAGCGTAGGTTTGGGGCTTTTCATCGTAAGCGAAATCGTAAAGGCACACGGTGGCACGGTTTCCGTTACCTCTACAATTGATGCTGGGACAACATTCAAGGCTTTGTTTCCGATCTGAGGGAAGGCACTCACAGAACTCCGTGATCAAATCTCAGCTGTCATAGTCACCGTCACCGGCTAGGGGCGTGACTAAGCAACTTTCCTGGGGCGCATCTACTGGTTGCCCGAAAGCTGAACAGGCATCCGCGTCTGCGTTTATCAATATTCTTCGAACGGAAATCGTAAGAAAATTTGCGCGCACCTCGTACTAGGGCGATGAATTGATGCCCTAGCGTCGTCGAATAGCCGTGACAGATTTCCGTTGGAGTAATTTGCCGGCGGTCAGGGCGCTTGAATACTTTCGAATTGCCATACTCAACCTCCTATGAGACATCAGTTCATAGGCTCAATTTCCAAGGGAGGAAAAAGCAATGACATCGATTGAAGATTTCAGGATCAAATCTCACGAGCTTTTGATTGAGCTTGACGCCGCTACGATGGGAATGATGACGCTGGTTGCATCGAGATGTGTGTCAGGGCATCAATGGGATGCGGCGGCCAATAGACAGCGTAATGCGTATGCACTCTGGGATGCATTTCTGAGTACACCTGCAGAAGATCACCCCAAACGTGTTTCACCACATGATTGAGGCCGGCGCTATGTGCTCGATGGAGCCGTTATGACCTGGGTAGTGAGGCTTACCAGTCCCGATGGCGATGTTTTCTATGGCGAAGCAACAGACCGTGAAGGATATCGATACCGGTGCAAAACTCCCGAGCAGGCGGAAGCTTTTAAGGAAGAATCCGATGCGGAGGCTAGCTTCGCTTCGTTTCGCCTGATGAGTGTGCTCCGGGAATATCTACTTGAGGCCATTGAGCTGGAGCAGCATTCAAACGACACGCGAGGGGGCCTAGGTTAGCTCCTCCGACTTCGAAGAATAGCTGGTAGAAATGTTGCTTTGATTTAGGTGACTGAGACATCCCGAGCTGTATTACACAAAATGTCCCAGGCGTGATGGCCGATCTCATGCACCGGCAGGCACTTCACATTTGTTCGGTGAGCTCGAAACTTTACCAGAAGCCCTGTGGTTTGCGACTCACAGCCGGCACTGGTCGTATGATTTGAACAGATAGGTCTGTGCGTCATAAGTGGTATCGAACGCCGTAGCAGCGATTAACAATGTACTCCCCAAACCTACAGGCTCGAGGCCAATTCAGGTTCTGAACTCCAGCAATTAGGGCGGCCATGCGCAGTTTTCTAGGATTTTTCGTCTGCTAACCAGCAACGTTGCAATCGCACCTGACGGGCTGCCACGCTAAGAATCCAAGAAGCTGTCTAAGCCAGCGCGGTTGTGTGATGAGCGCCCCAGCGTCTGCCGACCGCTTTGATGGGCCCCCAACGACTCTCCTGTACTCCAAAAAATCGAAACTACAACCGGTCATTTCTGTCCGTTAATGCATATGGCCGTGATGCTCCGGCTGCCAGCGAAATGCATTATTGGAGGAGGCGGGAGGTAAGCCATGAGCGACCATACAGGCGATCTGCCTAAGGAGATAAGGCGTCGAGCAGAGAGGATAATCCATGATATTGAAAATGCTGGATCGATGATTCTTGCTGTGAAAAATGGAGCGAAGGCCGAGGGTTTCATATTGGGAATTTCTTGTTGGTCAGGCCTCACCCAAGATCGATGTGATTTGCTTTTAGCGCATTTCGAGGATGTGCTTGAAAAGAGGCTTAGATCCTTGACGTTAGGCCTCTAACATTTCCACATTCTGGTGCAAGAACTTTTGGGGGAAGGGATGAAATCTATCATTTTCCTTGCTGCAGTTGCTGCGATTTCAGGATGCGTTCAGTTGTCACATTATTCTCCAGATCAAGCCGACCTGGTTCCAACGTCGAGGCTTTACGGTTTCACCAATCGATCAGATGCCCATCTGGTCGTGGTGCGTGACGAATCAGATGATGGCCAGTGCACGATCCATTTTTTTATAGATGGGACGCCCGCTGCCGATTTTGAAGCGGGGGAGGTAGCCAATTTTGGACTTACTATGGGCGTGCACAGGCTTTCAGCGCTACCGGCTCAAGGCTGCTCTGACTTATTGATCAAGAACATCAAAATAGCTGTGAAAACCGGCGATGCGTCAATCATGTACATCAATGAGAAAGGCTGGGGCTCAGTCCCCATTTGAAGTTCATGGGTAAGCTACTAATATCGCGACTCTTCCTTTAGGCCTTTTTATGGCTTCAGAAATCGTCTCCTCACATAAAGGATCCATCGACGTTATTTCTGATTTGGAGCAAGGCACCACTTTTCTCATGAAGGTGCCGATTGCCTGACATTCGCGCCACCATGATGGGACGCTTCAGGATTTTCAACAGCTGCAGTAGGACATCCCTGAGGCGCTCGGCTGTCTGAGATAGAAAGCAGGTGCGCAATTTGGCCAGTTCGGCGTTACCGCTGCCGACCAAGTCGAAGCATTGGCAGAAGGCGCAAAAGCTTCATCTCGAAAATCGAAGAAGGGGGCGCCTGGGCATAGCCGATTGTCTGACTATGATGGCAAAGCCCATGACGGGTTTGGCGGAAAACCTTTGCGCGAAAGGTGCTGATTAGCTGTCGCACGTCGATGCCCACTTGGCTCGCAAGAATGTCGGTTTGTTCATCGCGGGCATCTGCTTCAGCATCTGACTGCTCCTCTTCTGCACTAAAACTCGCAGGGATATCGCTACGTAAAATATCTTTGTCTATGCATCCGTCCAATTCAGGGCAGCTGTCTCGCGCCATTTCACATCTGTGACACCGTACCGCTCTGCCTGAGGTTTTGACACGACCTTCAACGGAGGTTTACCAGGTTTAGGAATTGGGGCTAGGCCTGCATCGCAGCTTGCCCAATGCCATGCGTCTGTATTGCGCATTGTTTTGGCGCGAATGACGAATGACTTTGGCTGCCCGTGAAGCTTGTACTCGATGACGAAAATATCCGTTAGGCTCATGAGTCCCTCCTTACGCTCATAGGCAACAGAGTGGTGCTCTCAGAAAAAATTCCAACGTTTTTCTGTCTTTCTTTGAGGGCGTTTTTTAGCCTGGCTTTCTGCGTTCGAAATCTCCTCGTTTTTTGATTGGCACCCCGAACAGCTGCGAAATAGAAGGGTCAGAGCGATGCGTAATTCTTTGTCAGAAATGCGTTGCAGTGCACACAGGCAGCAGCAACGTTTCAGCAAAAGTAGTCTTAAAATGCGTGTCGAAATTGCTTCATCGAGCCTTTGACTAGCTGCGAATTTGGACAACAATCAATGAACACTGCCCTTAGGAGAACGTGATGATTTCCGCTCTTGAACTCCGACATATTATTGAGTGCGGTTTCCTGCCTCTGTCCTGCTCTTGCACCCTGAACCTGGATGGTTCGCTGATGATCAAGGTCACAGAGCCTTCATCAGGTAGCGTTGAGCTTTTGGTCACTGGTGTGTCGACGGCCCCACTTAATTCGAGTCGTGCGATTGCCGAACTGATAGGCGAGCTTCGCAGTGAGATGGCTGCACGTAAAACCAGCTTTGAATCAAGCGAATGCAGAGCTCCGGGACATTGAGCAGATAGATGCGGGAGGATCAACCTTATAGATCGCCTTTGATGTCAAATTGATATCGGCTCATGCTACGGCTTCATTTTTCATGGAGTCGGTATCTTGTCCTCCGATAGAACTCAGCAACTTGAGCAAGCACTCTTAGCGGTCATCGCATCAGCCACAAAGATGGGCGTGAGCTGTGATGCCTTATGTGCAGAAGCGGTAGGCGGCCTGATGGCAGATCGTTACTGGCAGTGGTCACTCACGGAGCACAAACACGGTGCCGCTGATGAGATAGAGGAAGCTTTAACCAAGCTTCTGATGAGAGGAACAATCGAGTCCATCCCAGTCTACCTCGCAGCTCCGATCCTGTGAATCAGGCTTTATGAATCGCGATGCCAGGCTGCAACAAAGTCGCCATTGCGATAACCAGATCATCTAATGACCACGGCTTGTGCAGATAGATGCTAGAAGCCGGCACTGCCTCAGGATCTATCAGATATCCAGAGGTCAGGATTGCCGAAATCGATGGCCATCGACTACCTACCATCTCGATAAATTCGATCCCTTGTATCTGGCCGGGTACGCCGTGATCTGCGATCACCAAACGACACTGTTCATGAGTTTGAAGCAAATAGGTTAACGCATCATCTGCTGTCTCAAAGGAGATTGCCTTCCCTCCGACCTCCGATACGATTTCCTCCATCAATGCTCGCAAGGTCGGATCGTCTTCGATGACGATCACCGATCCTTCAATAGGCAGAAAACCTTCCCACTGTACGATCAATCAGAGATCCCTTAGCCGAGCGCACCTGCCGGCGTTTGATGAGTCAGTTTGTGAGTGTATTCGCATTTCAGGATTTTGTGGCCCCTTGCGAATCTATTGATGACACAGATCACAGATCGTCTTCAATACCTGAACGAACTGGAGAGTCGAGGCCGACCAGGGTGGAAAACCGTTACCATTTTCGGATCGCCCCCCAAATGAAAGGACGAGAGTTTTCGGTAAAGAACCGAACCATCTCGTCCTTTCCACTTACCGATAGACTTAGGTGGTCAACAGTGTTGCGCTGCTATCGCGCTCCGGACTAGCGATGTGGCTATCGCCAGGTGTCAGAATGACCTTTCTGCAATCCTCTTCCTTCTTGTCGAAAATCTTGTAGCCCTCAGCTGCCTGTTCGAGCGACATGCGATGGCTGATGATGACGTCCGGGGCAAGGCGACCCGTCTCGATGTGGCCGAGTAGTTCTGGAAGAAAACGTTGCACATGGGTTTGTCCCATTTTGAAGGTCAGCCCCTTGTCGAACGCGTCACCAAATAGGAATCCGTGAATGAAGCCCGAGTACACACCAGGCACACTCACAACTCCGCCGCGTCTAACCGCTGCGATACATTGGCGTAATGCCTTGCCGCTACTGCCTTCGAGCTTGAGGGTCGCAAGCACCGTTTCGGTGGTACTGCCTTTGGCTTCAAAACCTACTGCATCCACGACACCATCCACGCCCCGCATGCCTTTGGTTTGTCGAATGATCGTGTCTGCAGGATCATCGTCTTCGTCAAAATTTATCGGAATCACGCCATAAGTTTTCTGTGCATAAGCCAAGCGATAGGCGTGGTGATCAACCATGAAAATCTGATCAGCACCCAGCATTCGCGCGCAGGCGGCGCTCAACAATCCGACCGGCCCTGCGCCGTAGATGGCAATGCTTGATCCAGCGCTAATGCCGGTGTTTGTCACGGCCTGGAAGGCGGTCGGCAAGATGTCCGAGAGGAACAGAACTTTCTCGTCCGACAGCGTCCCAGGGACTTTGAAAGGCCCGGTATTAGCTTTGGGAACACGCACGAACTCGGCTTGCCCTCCAGGAATGCCGCCATACATGTGGCTGAAGCCAAAAAGGGCGGCGCCCGGTGGGATGGCCTTTTTATTCAGAATGGCGCCGCGCCCCGTATTGGTGGTTTCACACGCGGCGAACAAATCCATTTGGCAGAAAAAGCAGCTGCCGCAGGCGATCACGAAAGGGATCACCACCCGGTCACCCGCCTGTACAGCAGTGACAGCTGAACCTGTTTCCTCAACGATGCCCATGAACTCGTGGCCGAAGATATCGCCATGTTCGACGGTTGGGATCTTCCCTCGGTAAAGATGAAGGTCGGATCCACAAATCGCGGTGGCTGTTACTCGAAGAATGATGTCGTCGCTATCCTCGATAACTGGATCAGGAACAGTATCGACTTTTACGCTGTGCGCGCCGTGGTAGGTGAGTGCTCTCATGACGTCTTGCCCCCTCAATAACTTAGTGGTAAGTGGGAGAGGAGCGATGGGAAAGGTTAGTTCAGAGAAATAGAACGGGAGATGACTAGCGGGCTGCGCCGTGCCGTTGGTCTGACTGATCTCTATTCAGTTAAACGTTCTGCGATGGATGAACCTCAAACATGTACGAGCGGGATTGCTCGCGTGAGTGACCTCATTAGCCCGCAGAAATTGCGGGCTTTTTTGGACACAAAAAGGCCCGGCGCTTAGCCAGGCCATTCAGTTCAACTAAGCCGCGAGACTTGAGCTCGAAAGCGCTTTTTTGTACGCCGCTTTCATGTCTTCCATCTGCTGTCCGAGTTCATTCAGTTTGGCCTTACCGAGGAGCTTGTTAGCTTGAGGAAACATTTCTGTTTCTTCTTCCTCGATGTGATGCTCCAGTAGTTCCTTCACTACTTTCACACGACCAGAGAATTCTGGCGTGCCAGGATCTGTCGCTTTCAGATCTGGGAGTACCAGAGAGTCTACAGTTCGGTGCTCTTCCTTCGCTTCGTAATACATTACGTCCTGCTCCTTACCCCCAGCCTCTTTGAATGCTGGGTAGAGGATTTCTTCCTCCAGCTTGGTGTGGATGGTGATTTCCATCTCTAGCTTGGCCAGTAATTCAGTGCGCTTTTTGATACCTCGCTCAGTCGACTCACTGAGCTGGGTGAGGATGGCCTTCACGCGCTCGTGGTCTGCTTTCAAGAGGTCAATGGCGTTCATGTCGAGACTCCTCTGGTTATCACGGTTAGACGCGCGTCGATCAGTCTGCCAACGCTACGCAGAAACGTTAGATTGCATAGGATGTGCCAACCATAACCATCGGATAAATCTCAATTAATTCAATACATTGAGTTGCCTTTTGAACTGATTTTCTCGTGTATTTTGCAAGGTTGATATTTTCATGGGTTGCAGTTTACGGGATGCGCAGTTGTACTGATTCAAGATAAATAATTTTCCGGAGAAACCTTCGAGTCCGTTTCACAATGTGCGGTATTTGGCCTTCTCTTGGCGTTATGAATCATTGCGGATTGCGAGAGTCAACCGACAATACTGCACATTGGACATCTGTAATGCTTACCTTCGATAGCCCGTTTAGCAATGTCTCTAGTCGTTGCACTCTTCAAAAAACGGTCGACGTCGCTGACGTTCTTGCAAACGGTGGGTGGGTGGTATGAACGCAGTTGATTCAGCTCTGGCGGCAGCGCGTGCTCAGTTTGCGATTGCTATAAGCTTTCATATCGTGCTGGCGGCCTTCACCATTGGCTTAGCCAATTTTCTCATGGTGTTGGAGGCACTGTGGCTATGGCGCGGTCAAAGGATCTACCTGGATGTTTATCTTTACTGGTTAAAAGTATTTGCGCTTAACGTTGCGGTAGGCACAGCGTCAGGTCTGATTTTGGAGTACCAGTTCGGGCTGAATTGGTCGCGGCTTTCGACTCAGGCAGGAGATATTCTTGGCCCGTTGATGTTCTACGAAGTGCAGGCGGCATTTTTCCTGGAGGCAGGTTTCCTCGGGATCATGTTATTCGGAATGAAAAAGTTGGCCCTCGTCTGCATCTCTTCGCCACCTGCGCCGTCGCCCTCGGCTCTTTGATCAGCGCCTTCTGGATCTTGTCGGCCAATTCCTGGATGCAGACACCCGCCGGGTATTCCCTCGGAGCCAATGGGCGTTTCATAGCCGAAAGCTGGTGGGCGATCATCTTTAATCCCTCGTTCCCTTACCGGTTAACGCATATGACGTTGGCCGCGTTTATAGGCACCGCCACGCTAGTGGCCGGTATCAGCGCTTGGCAGTTATTAGGTGAACGGCAGAACCCGCGAGCTCGTCTCGCATACTCCATGGCGTTGTGGTTGATCGTGGTGCTTACACCTGTGCAAATCTTGGTGGGGGATCTTCATGGTGAGCACAGCCTTAAAGTTCAGCCGCAAAAGGTTGCCGCCATAGAAGGTTCCTGGACACGACCAGCGGACGGTGAGGGGGAGCCATTACGTTTATTCGCCCTTCCAGATATGGCTGAGCGACGCAACCATTGGGAGGTGGCGATTCCGCGTGTAGCGTCGTTGTACTTGCGACATGACCTGAGCGGCACCATAGCTGCGCTTGATGAGTTTCCGCCTGAGGACATCCCGCCGGTGCCTGCGGTGTTCTTCGCGTTCCGTGTCATGGTCGGTTTGGGACTATTGATGATGGGGCAGGGGCTGCTCAGTGTGGTACTGCGCTGGCGACATCGTTTATATGCCGCGCGCTGGATGCTCCGAGGGTGTGTGCTGATGGCACCTGCCGGATTTCTGGCGATGCTGAGTGGGTGGGTTGTTACAGAGGTTGGCCGTCAGCCCTTCACTGTCTATGGGTTGATGCGCACTGCTGACAGTCTGTCTTCGGTGTCACGTCAGAAGGTAATAGGGGCGACGTGGACAATCCTGGCGTTTTATCTGGTGATCTTCGGTGTGGGGCTTTGGGTGCTGCTGCGATTATTGCGCGAGCCGCCTCACGAAGACGAGCCTGGGCCACAACCTACTTTGGCGGACGAGACAGGTAAATCTTGAGGGCTGACATCCATGATGGACACTGACTGGATAACACTGTTGTCCGCTGCCGCGCTGGGGTTTTCGGTATTGAACTACGTGCTGTTGGATGGCACTGATCTTGGTGTGGGCGTGTTGCTGGGTCTTACTCGTTGCAGTAAGCATCGACGGGCCATGGCGGTGACTATCCTTCCGATTTGGGACGCCAATGAAACGTGGCTTGTGCTCGGTGGCGGCGGTCTGCTGGCGTTGTTTCCGCTGGCTTACGCCATCCTGTTGCCGGCGCTTTATTTGCCATTTATCGCGATGTTCCTGGCATTGATTCTTCGCGCAGTAGCGCTGGAGTTTCGCGATTACTCGAAAAGCTATCGTGTGAAGCGAATGGTCGATGGCTTGCTGTTGATCGGTTCACTGCTAGCCGGGGCTACTCAGGGGATAGTGCTGGGAACGCTTGTACAAGGCGTGCCGTATCAGAACGGGCAGTACAGCGGGAACGGCTGGGAATGGTCGGGCCTGTTTCCGCTGTATTGTGGCGCCGTGCTCGTATTGGGCTATATGTGGTTGGGCGCGTGCTGGCTGTATTGGCGTACTGTAGATGATCTGCAATGTCGATCAGGTCGACAGGCGAGGGTGCTGGCCATCGTAACCACGGTGCTTTTGGCCGTGTTAGTGGTCTGGACAGCGACGCTGGATGCTCGATATGCGCAGCGGCTTTCCAATCCACTGGTCTGGCTGCCAGCCGCAATATTGCCCACTGCACTGCTGATCAGCTTCACCTTGAGCTTTCGAAGCCGCCGGCACTATCTGCCTCTATTCGCCGCACTGGGGATCTTCATCTCGGCGTTCGCCTTGATGATCGCAGCGCTCTTTCCATTGATTGTCCCGCCTAACCTGACCTTGCAAGCAGCCGCCTCAAGTCCCACCAGTCAGATGTTCATGTTGGTCGGTTTCGCCGTGCTGATCCCGGTGACGCTTATCTACAACACCTACGGTTTCAGAGTCTTCAGCGGAAAGGTTCGCGCCGTTCGTGATTGACTTCTCAACGCTGGCCAGCCCAATACCGGTGTACGGCGCCTTGCGAGCCTTGCACCGGATCCTGGTCGGGAAACGGCAGCGTGTCGATGCTCGCCAGTTGGGCTCTGGTTGGTGCCTCGCGGCAGATATCTGCATGTTGTCCCGGCGGATAAGCACCGACGACCAGAAAGTTTTCGCTTGAGTCTAAATTGCAGTGGCCAGTGCCGGCAGGCAGTAGCAACACGTCGCCTGGACTGACTTCAAGTACATGACCATCCGGGCCACCCAGCATCAACCGAGCCCAACCACTGGCGACGCCAAGCACTTCATGACCTTCAGTATGGTAGTGGTGGTAGCTGTAAACCCCATATCGCCATTGTGGTGGCCAGCCATTGGCGATGAAGGTTCGCTCGAACAGTGCAGCCGGATCGTTGCCTTGAACTGCAATCGCGGTTGGGTAAATGAGTACCGGCAGTCGCGGGTTGTTGGGAACCCATTGGTTGCGTTCAAGCATCAGGGTTTGAACGGTAGCTGTCTCAGCTCGCGGTTTGTTCATTTAAGGATCTCCGAGACCTAGATGCGGCGATGGTTTTTCATGTATCGATCTGCAACTCCAAATCAGCATTTTCCAGTCTGCGGGCGTGAGCCACCGTGCCGTTCAAGCGCTGTCCTCCTGAAGAAAGAATAATGGTCAAGGAGTGGGCCTTGTGTAGGTCATCTGGCACCGGCGACATAACCTGTACCTGAAAGGCACCTGGCGTAATGGGCGTGATGAGTACGTCGCATTCAATTGTTTTAGCGATGGGGCCGAAGAGGGTGTCGTTTAAGTAACTCAAACGTGCGCGGTCGGTCATGGATATGTCCTATAACGCCAGGGATTTAAAGCTTAATTTCTATCCGCTTCTATGTGCTAGACGGTATCCATGACAGAAGAGTTCAACGCCAAGGGCTGACGGCACTTGGCGATTGCAGGCCGCGTATCAAGGCGCATGAAGCTCCGTCGATAACCGATTTTTGGATCTGCAGTTAAACTAAAAACTGACCTGTAAGTCAGATTTGTTAATGGCACCCGATAGGAGAATCCAACCATGCAGATTTACAAGATTGAATACCTGTTCAAAGGCGAGCCCCGCACGCATCAATTTGAAATCAAGCAGGCTCGGTTGTCCGCTCATGAGGCCGCGATGCACTTGCTACAGCTCCATTTTGGGGACGGTGAGAACAGCTTGATCATGCCCACTGCTGACGCGACGCCAGACGAGATTTTGAAGCAGGCTGAACTGGTAGGGCTGGCACAGATTATGGTCGTCGATCAACCCAGTGTTGATGGCAGTCGAAACAACCAGTAGGCGCGACTCGGCCAATTTTAGGTACCGCTTTTGGCCATAAACGCCGAGCGATTAGGGGGGCTGGTTAGTGATTTTATGAACCAGCTCCCGTCGGAGGTTTACTAGGCCCGAACAGGCTAAAGAAACTCAATGCCGCACCCGTTGCCAAAATTAGGGAGATGAGTATCAGGGTCAGAACGACAGGTCTATAGCGCATAGCGCGTGTCGGTAGAGCCTTGGCACCTATTTTCAGCGACGATATCCACCATCAGTGAACGCAAGGTCGGATCGTCTTCTACGGCTACTACGACTCCTAGAGTTGGCAAATGCTTTCCCAATTAACATTCACTCATTGATTCCTTAGTAGTGCAAAAACGTGCCAGCGTCATAAAAGCCCGGCTCTGAGTGTATGCCCAATCGATGGATTTGCAGCCCCACTGCATTTCGTTTGATGACTCAGTCATAGGACTGGGACTTTGAAGCTTGATCCGAATGATTTTTTCCTGCTGAGGACGTCATGAAGCTGATCCTTGCGATGATGTAGATTCTTTAAACCTTCATTTAAAGCCGGGTGTCGATAACTGGAGAGCTAAAAATTTGCTTGAACGAGAGAACGCCAATGATCGGTGTTGTGATACCCGCCCATAACGAAGAAAACTACATCACCGACTGCCTGTCATCTGTCCTGGTGGCTGCGGGGCATCCAGACTTGCATGGTCAATTGGTCACGATACTTGTCGTCTTGGACGATTGTTCGGACAAAACCGCGCAGTTGGTCTCGGCTCAGGGTGTCGCAAAGCTCGAGGCCACTTTTCAGAATGTGGGTAAGGCCAGAGCGACTGGAGCGCAGGAATTGCTTAATGCAGGCGCACAGTGGCTAGCTTTCACCGATGCCGACACAGTCGTTCCTCACGACTGGCTCGCTCGCCAGATTGAGTTCAAAGCTGATGCGGTATGTGGAACGGTTGAAGTGGACAACTGGAATGAGCATGGAGACCTGGTACGTTCCAAGTATCTCGAGTTATACCAATTCGTCGAGAACCATCGCCATATTCACGGAGCTAATCTCGGACTAAGCGCCGAAGCGTATCGAAACGCCGGTGGCTTTCAGCATCTTGCCGCACATGAAGACGTTCACTTGGCGGCCGATCTTGAGAGGATCGGTGCACGCATTGTTTGGACAGCGACGAACCCGGTGATTACCAGCGCACGTCTGGATTTCAAATGTCGGGGCGGGTTTGGCGAGTATTTGACCTCTCTCGGCACTACGCTTGGAGTCCCTCTACTTAACCCTCTGGTCAGTGCTGTTGCTTCCTGAATTGCAGGCCTGGTGGGGGATGAATTTGGAATACATCGACTTTGTGCAATGGCCCGCCATGGTGGTGACGGTGATCTCCGCTTGGTTTGTCGGTTCGCAAAGACCCCGTAGGCGCATGATCGCCTTTTGGGGATTCATCGTGAGTAATGCGTTGTGGGTTATTTGGGGATTCAACGCAAATGCTTACGCGTTGATAGTCCTTGACTGTGCTCTGCTGGGAATGAACGCCCGAGGTTTCAAAAAGAATCTCAACGGGTATCGAGCATCCTGACGACATGGCGCCATAGACCAAGCGCGACTGTCCACACGAAAGAACTGAAAGAGAGTAATCGCAAGCTCGCGTGTTTTATCGGAAACAGACGAAGACTTTTGCAGATGTGACCTATGGTGAAGGTATCTCTGTGAGGACGTGAAGATGATCCAAAGATTCGTTGTTGTCCCTGCAGTTCCCACTGAAACTGGCTCCTCGCGTAGGCAAATGCCCGGATACTTCAAAACAGCACCAATAGGTTTTAACATTTACGACAATGAGAAAAAGTTGCGCTCGCAAGCTACCTTTCTGAGTCGACAAGAGGCTGAGGCTGAGTGCCAGTGGTTAAACCTGCGGCGGCTGCAGAGTGTCCCCTCACCCCCGGACACCTTCTAAATTCGCGGTGATAGGGCTCATTCGATGCGTGCGCGCCATCGGTGGGTATCCGCCAGTGGTTGCTTCATCCAACTCAAGGTTTAACGACCATCGATATCTGGGTTTTCAGGCTCGGTGGTAGAGTCAGCTTGAGACGGGGCATTTTCGCTCCCTAATGTTGAGCCGGAGGTTGAACTGTCAAAATCTTCTTCGCCGGCTGATTTTTCAGCAGTGAGCCAGTGCTCCAGATCTTGCCCTTGCGGCTTGCCTTCGCTCTCCCAAAGCCAATAGGCCGCTTCTCGAATTTTTTGCTCATCCATCGTAAATTTCCTCCCATTGGCTCAGTGAGATAATTTCGGGTCAACGGGAGAAAGCAGTGGTGCCCCCTATTCGACACAACATTTAGCATAGGCGCCATGACAGGCTCCATCATTGCTGCTCGTCAGATTTCGCATGCGCATTTATGTCTCGGTCAAGCCACGAATGTGTGGCGGCACGTTGGAGAAAAAACAATCCGACTAGCGGCTGAGTTCTGCTCCCATGCAATGCGCCTCGCCCGTTTGTCAGAAGTCGATGTCATGGAGGCCACGCGTTGCATTACTTCGCACGTTGCAAAAACAAATTGGTTTGAACGCAGGCGTGACGCCGAGGCCTAAGTTTTACTAGCGCTTGGAGGGTCGAATCATGTCGGAAGCCACCACTTACTTCGCTATCGCCGTCGCTGTGATCATTTTGCTTTTGGATCTATGGGCAATGATCAGCGTTTTTCGTAGTGACAAAACCGTGGGCATAAAAGCAGCCTGGGCCATCGGTCTCATAATCTTTCCCGTTTTGGGATTGATTGTTTGGGGGGTGGCAGGGCCACGGGGAATCAAGGAGGGGCCAACCTCTCCGGAGCACAGCAAAGGCTAGTACAAGGAGCAGAAGTTTCGTTTACATCAAATTCAAATCGAGGGCTGTGGTGCGGCACCTTGATCACCGAGGAGAAGGTCATGATTGACGATTCAGCCATCCGCGAACGAGCGTATGCACTGTGGGAAAAGGATGCTTGTCCGGAAGGAGCTGCGAAATTCTACTGGCACCTGGCGCGGGAGCAGCTTCTAACCCAGGTGCAAGCGCAAGAATCTGATGCGCGTAATCTTGCATTTGATAACGTGAAAAGCGATGTACTTGATACCTTTGCTTTCTCCACGTGATTTGCGTGGAGACGCTGCATCTAGAAAGGTGGGGAAGATGATGGCGTCGAAGGGTTAGCACCCAAATTCTTTCTTATCCGGGAGAAGCGCCTTAGGTGATAGCTTTGATATGCCGATCCTTTATAAGGTCAGATCCAAACCCTGCAACCTTGCTTTGGAGGCTGGTGGCCTGTGTTTATTCAGATGATGGCCTGAGTTTGCCACACGCGTATCAGATGAATATCGTGCCGCTCCACGGTTCTCCGCACATAGTCGGGAGCGTTAGTTATGGGCGCTTGAGACGTGGCAGTCATTGATGGACAAGCCTGAAATTCGAAAGACTGTTCAAGTGCAACACGAAGAATTACTGAGGCTTACCGAAGAATATCTAAAACAAGGTTTCATCAGTCGCGAAGAACGGGAAAGCTTGGTGATCGAGACGACTAAACGGTATGCCCAAGCTGTGGAGGGCATTGGTGAGGGAACCTAGAGAGTTGAGAAAAGCTGCGAGCCGTCGACGCGCGTGAGGGGCTTACGTCTGCTGGACTTTAAAATTCTTTTTGAACCCGCGTAAGTTCATAAGGAAAAGGCAAATCTGCAAGACGATTAGCGCATACGCCCCCGCGTAAACTCCCCAAGTCATCCACAACACGTTGCTCAAACTGAAGCATACAAACCCGGTCATTCGCCGTTCTGGTCGCTGCGATCCGATTAGCCATGCAGCGAGAACGGTCACAACCATCGCTGGCCATTGAACCCAATCCAGATTAGCCAAAATATCCTCCCAGCACAGATTCGTGAGCTGAATCGCTATGTGGATGCCACGCTAATCAACCTGGTTTCTGATGGTTGGGTGACGCATTCGATTTCCCGAGAACGTAGCAGGGGTGGAGCTGACTCCACGAACACCACTGTCGAGTATCAAAAGGCAGCACGCATCAGTGATCCGGTGTGGTGCCCCAAATGCAGTTCGATGGGTTTTATCGCCGAGGGCAACCCCACAGTCATCGATGAGTTCGTAGCTATTGCTACACATGGCCATGCTGTCCAGTGTGGTTGTCCCTTCGGTAGCAACCGTCTTATTTCCACCCAGACCAGTACAATGGCCGCTGAAGATGTGAGTGTTGCCATTGCTCCTGACTTTGCTGCCAAAGCCCAAGCTGCTACCCACATCTGGGCTCAAGCCATCAGCGATGGGTCGTATAAAAGCGAATTCACGGCAGGCATTCCTACCAATAATTTATGTGGTTACAAGTCCCCGAAACTCTGCGTGTTCGCGAAGTCCTGCACAGTCCCTGCTGGCTCGATAGACGCTGGGAAGGGTAAAGAGCCGGCAGATAATTTCGGTAAGATCGCGGTTCTTGGGGCTGTTGGAGCCCCTGCAAGTGTTGAGGCTGGTTCCGATGGAATAACTTATCTTGGTCGAATCGCTGGGCAGCTTGGCACTGAGGGACTTGGCACGTGGGCCCTTCGTAGTGCTGTGACAGCTAGTTCTGTCGCTACCGGATTGCTTCTCGCGTTCTTGCCTAGAGACATAGCTGACGGCAGTCTCTATACCGAAGAGCAACTGAGAGGTATGAGCGAGGCGGCGACGAGGGTTCGCTTCCAATTCCGAAAAGACGAAAAAGGAGAGACTCAGGTCTACGGAGTACATACGGCCCAGTCATCTGGGATGGCAAGTGTTCCTGTTGTGAATGCTAAGTGGAGTGCGGACAAGCAGCACATCGAAGCGCATGTGGGCGGCGTTACTGTCATCTGGACTCCAAATGATGGCCCTGTAATCACTGCTCCATCGCCGTATCCTGGTGTGTCAGACGAGCTTTCAAAAGTATTGGTACACCCAATACCGAGGACACTGATGCCCAGATCGAGATTTATCCCGCCGAAAATGACATAACCTGGCAGGACTGCATCCTGGTATTCCCGCCAAAGTCAGGCGTTCCACCGCTTTATATTGTTTTTGCAAAGCCGGCAGTAAATCCTTTAGAAGTCGGGGTGTACAAGGATCTAAGCAACAGAAGTGTGAAGGACACGCTTGATATTGATCACATCACTTCTCAAGCCGCCCTAAGAACATATATCGTCGATAACTTCGACAGCGTGACGCCAGAGGAGATTAAGTATCTACTGTCTCAGGCTCCAAGTATCGCGATTCCGCAATCGGTTCACAGGAAGTATGGCGAAACCTACGCGGGTCGAAATGTAAAGGCCAAACAAAGACTCGACGCCTCAAATCTAAAAGCAGCAGTTGATAGTAACTTTGAGGCTATCAAGCGAGGATTGCTCGAAGAGGGTTACGCAGAAAGTGATATTGAAAAGGCTCGCGAAGAATTGCATAATCTGCACAAAGAGCAGGGGTGGTACAAATGACTACTAAAGTAGACGAGTACGTAAAAAGTATCGGCAAGAGCTATTCCGTATTGCTGGCGGAAGGTGAAATTCCTAAAAAGAGTCTTCAATATTTATTTGAAGGTGATAATGAGCCATATTTGACTGTTGAGGACGGTTTGAGCTTGAGCTTTTCTGAGGAGAAGATACTTCAGCATGTCTATGTGACACTTCTTACAACTGTTGAGGGCACCAAAGAGTATAAAGGCCCCTTGCCTGAGCCCTTGGTCAAACAGATAAACCAAAGCTGGGTGAGAGAAAGATTTGGTGCCCCGGTAGACTCAAAAGGGCCCGTAACGCTTCCAGTGCTCGGCAAGAAAGGCGGTTGGGATGCTTATAGTCTAGATCCGAAGATTTATGGATCAGTTCGGATGATCTTTCAATATACCGAGTCGTTGGCTGTCAACGTCATTCACTTCAAACGCCAATAAATAGTTAAGGGATAGGGCTCAACAGTTCTACCCCTGAACTTGGTGCGTGTCTTGACAGACGGGCGGCATCAGCAGCCTGAAGGTGCTCACAGCAGTTGAGCACATTGAAACGGCCTATGCATTTAAGTCAAAAATATCTTTGCCTTCGGGTTTTTGGGCAAGGCCATTTTGGCTTGTAGGTGTTGCCGGGGTTCAGCCAAGGTTGGATAGTCTTTATAATCGTGCTCTCCGTCTTGTGTAGTCACTGCGCACAAACAAGACCAGCTGATTTCAGCGGAATATCTACCTCGACTGTTTGAGCGCTTGTATCGGTGCGCCCCGTCACTCAATCAGTCAGATGATTCTGGTGGCCTGGGATTAGCAATATTTCGCTCAATTATGTAACTGCATGACGGTCGGGTAACCGTTGAGAGCACATGAGTAGGTACTAGCATTCGCTTGGAATTCCTCCCTTCGCAATGTATGAGTGAATCCTTGATTCTTATATATTGAGGTGGTTTTTATTGGTTAGTATCAATAGTTTTCATCTGATCAAAAAGTCCTCCCTCGAGTAAGCATTAAAATAACTATCTTGGCCAACCAAAAAATCTCCTGTGTTCGGAACTACAAGCGCGTTGCCGAGAAGAGTAGAGCGTTCCAGCTTACTCCCCATACCATCGGCGTTGAAGCAGGAGAGTACCTGTAAATGCCATCGAGGAAACCCGCCGAGGCGGGCTTTCCAAACGCATTTGATTTTTCCTATGAAGCTCTGATCTATTGGGACATATCATTCTTCTTCATATCGTCTTTCTTCATGCCGTCATTGGACATGGAATCTTTCTTCATCGTGTCTTTGCCCATACTATCTTTCTTCATCGCGTCCTTACTCATTGAGTCTTTGTGCATTTCATCCTTTTTCATAGTGTCCTTTTGCATTGTATCTTTGGACATGGAGTCCTTTTTCATAGTGTCGTTGTTCATCGTGTCATCGGCATACACAGTTGCGACGCCCACTGCCAAGCAAAAACCTAGGATTGCGGTAGTTAAAGTTTTCATATTGAGGCTCCTTGAAGCTCAGGTTGCGAATAAGCGCAGCCCGGGCCGCGCAATGAGGTTGCCATGGACGTCAGCTGCCACCGAACCAGTTGTAGCCCTGGTCTTCCCAGTAACCACCCGGATAGGTATTAGTGACGAAAATCGCTTGTATGTGTTTTGGGTTCTTATAACCAAGCTTGGTGGGCATGCGCAGCTTCATTGGGAAGCCATATTCACGCGGCAGTACGGCACCGTCGTAGGTCAGCGTCAGCAGCGTTTGAGCATGCAGTGCCGTGGCCATGTCGATACTGGTGTAGTAATCGTCGGCGCATTTGAAGCCGACGTACTTTGCGTCGGTCTCAGCACCAACGCGCTTGAGGAAATCACTGAAGCGTATGCCACCCCATCGACCGATGGCGCTCCAGCCCTCGACACAGATGTGCCGGGTGATTTGATCGGTCTGGGCCATGGCTCGCAGTTCATCAAGCTTCCAGCTGTGCTTGTCGGCGACCATGCCGGTTACTTCCAGTCGATAGGAGTCTTCATCGACGACGGGCGCTTCGTCGATGCCGTAGAAGGCATTGAAGGGAAATGGCCGTGTAATCATCGACTCTGCGTAGGTCGGGGCCATGGCGTTCGGGTTGAACAGCCAGCCCTGCACCCTGTCATTGAAGCGCGACATGAAGGACAGAGCCGTTTCAACTTGATCGTTATCGGAAATGTTACAGCCGGACAGCATCGCCACTCCGCCCAGGGTCAAGCTACGCAGCAGGAAGGCGCGCCGTGAGCGATCTTCGACCTGGAGCGAAATAATTTTGCGTGCATCCTTCAAAATGGACGACTCATCCAGCTCTGGGCTTTGCTCGCGCTTCCTCATACGCGCTCCCTATGGCCGACAATCATGGCCAATAACGTCTTTGGAACCAGTGCGACCATAACCAGATGCACTGCGATGAACGCCACCAGCAGAGACATCGCAATGAAGTGCACGTGCCGTGCGCTGTCGTAGCCGCCCAGCAGTTCGCGTAGTAGCGGAAACTGAACTGACTTCCACAAGACCAACCCGGAAATCACCAGAACGGTAACGTCGAGCATCACGAACAAATACGCCACACGCTGCACATGGTTGTAATGGCTTATATCGTCATGCCCCAGCCGACCATGGAGTGCAGACCACAGGTCATGAAAAAAGCCTTTGGGTGATACAGGGAAAAAACGTCGTGACAGCCGACCACTAAAAAGATTGAAAAGTATGTAGAACAGGCTGACTACAACCAGCACCCACATGGCTGCGAAATGCCATTGCAACGCGCCTCCCAACCAGCCGCCCAAGGTAATCGACTTTGGAAAATCAAAACCATAAAGGGGAGAGGCGTTGTAAATACGCCATCCGCTCGTGACCATGACCAACACCGCCAGGGCGTTCAGCCAATGGGCCAGCCTCAACCAGCGAGGATGGCTGTTTTGCGAATTCAGCTTTTTGGTACTGGTCGTTTCTGGTGCACCAAGCATTGGAGAAAGCTCCAAATCTGAATAACGTCATAACCTAAGTTCGAGTGTAGACGCTAACCTAAACCACGATGCTCAATTAAGTGTGGGTGTAGCGTAGCGTCATCATTCTCGTGGAAACGGTCGCCAGCCAGCTAGGCTTGTAGCCTGAAGAAGCCGATGAGGTGAGGGCGGGGTTATGCCAATTGCGAAAACAGCGCTTGTCCTGGCCGGAGGTGGCAGCCTGGGCGCGGTTCAAGTCGGGATGTTACAGGCTCTGGTTGAGGCTGAAGTCGTGTTCGACCTGGTGGTGGGAGCATCGGTCGGCGCCATCAACGGCGCCTACTTCGCCGCCAGACCGAATGCCCAAGGCGTGAGCGAACTTGCGGACTTCTGGCGCAGCCTGCGCAAGTCGGATGTGTTTCCGTTCTCGGCGTTCGACACAATCAAGGGCATTCTCAATCGTCGCGGTCACCTGCTGAGTGCATCCGCGTTGCATCGCTTGGTGAGCAGGTCACTGCCAGTCAAACGGATTGAAGACACTGAGTTGCCGCTTTATATCGTCACCACCAATCTGCTCAGCGGTGCCGAGGAGCTATTGTCCAGTGGCAGCGCTGAACAGGCTTTGCTCGCCAGCGCTGCGATTCCGCTGGTGTTTCCCAGCGTGCGAGTCGGAGAAAAGTTCTTGGTCGACGGCGGCGTCAGCAGCAACACGCCGATTGCCAGTGCGGTGGCATTGGGCGCAACACGGGTTCTGGTGCTGCCCACCGGGTTCGGTTGTGCCTGCCCATGTCCGCCCAACGGACTCGTTGCGCTGGCCTTGCACACGCTCAATTTGATGAGCATGCGTCAACTGGTGCGAGACATCGAGTTGTACCGCACACGTGCAGCCATCCATGTCGTCCCGCCTTTGTGCCCACTGGACGCTTCAGTGTTCGATTTCAACCAGACAGATCAACTGCTGCAGCGTGCTTATCAATCAACCCTAGTTTGGATACAGGAGGGCGGATTGATCCGCGACGGGATACCCGACTCGTTGCTGGCGCATACTCATCATTTTACTGACGAGTGAATTCATCATCGCACCCAAACGGATAAAGCGGTTCTGGTGGAGGTCTCTCCAGTCGAGCGTATTTGCACAACGTTAAGTAGCCCGGAAAATCGCAGAGACTTAATCAAGCCGCCGCAGCTGAATAGGTATGTGCAAGGGTACGTTGGAGGGGCCAGCTTTCCAGCAAGGCTTCAATTTCAGCATCGTTTACCAATCCAGCAGGATATCGGTGCAAAAGCGCAATCCTGTATTCCGCGGTCTGCCGCACCAGCATTTGGCTTCTCCAGAAAGCACCGATCACTCTCTTTCGGACGTCTGCGTTTGCAGCTAAACGTCGAATTTTTACCCGGCTCTCTGCATTCATAAGATCACCCTCCAGCGTCTTGGCTAGCGAACGCTACGGGGCTTACGTGACAGAAATGAGACAAGTTGGCGATATCAGATTAGTGGCTATTTTTTAAAGCCAAGCAGGGCGCCCAAAAGCGCCAGGGGGCGGTCACCTCACCCGCCTTGAGCTGAATCAACCTGATGATGAATCGCGTCGAGGTATTGAGTTTTCAATTGGTCGGCCATCGGGCTGAGTATCGGATTGGCTCGAAAGTTCACCAGAAGGGTATCTATGACTGCCGTAACCCTCTCGATGGCTGCGTCAACGCTTGAGGGGATAAAGGGATCAAAGTTGATAGCTTCCAGCTCCACATCAAGCTGCTTCAATACCGGCTCTGCCTCTTGCATTTGAGCACGTACTACGTCTAGCGTTGAATTCATAGCAACATCCATGTAGGGCGATTTCGTCACGGTTCTATTTGAATCAGGCGGTGGTTAGATTGGTCAACGTAGGGTTGTACGGTCAAACGTGCCTGACTTAAAACTGAAGCAAAATAGTAGCCTATAGTGAGTAATCGCTGTAGCGCACCGCCATGCCGAGCACGGTACAGGTCAATGCGCTGAGGCTAGATCATTGATGACCTTATCAAGCCGCGAGCAGGGTCAATATTTGGCGACTAGCGCTTCTGCTAAGCTCGTGCCCATGGCGTTTCAAAGAGATGACTGCATGTCCTTCGTTGACAAGTTCGTTGCTGAGATACTGACGCTTCAAGTCGCCCTGTATCACTCCCGTGCACGATTGGAGGCCAGGACTGATAGCGAGGCTTTGCATGACCTCAGGATATCTGTGAGGCGCATCCGGAGCCTCCTCCGACCGATGCGTTCGATGAGTGAGGTCACCGCGCTGAATAATGCTGCGGCGGAAGTGGGAAGGCTGACCACGCCGGCTCGCGATCTTGAGGTATTGATCGAAGAGCTAGAGGAGAGGGGCTTTCCTGACCAGGCGCAGTTCAGGAAAGCGCATCTGGATTCGGACTACTCCAAAATTCTAAAAAGCCCGGCTCTCAAGAACCTGTTCATTCACTTGGATGAGTGGCCTACAACCTTTCGCTCGGTTGAGGTCAACGGTGGTTTGAAGCATGTCCAGACTCAAATTGAAAAAGCGCTGACAAAGCAGATCGACCGATTGCATGCGGCGGTAGATGACGCTGAAAGTGATCGGCACGAGTTAAGAATCCTGGTCAAGCGAACTCGTTACCAGACAGAGGCTTTTCCCAAACTGTCACCGCTTTCGGGAAAAGCGGCGAGCTCTCTCAAAACCCTGCAATCGGCTTTGGGTGCCTGGCATGACCATTATCAGTGGTGCCAAAGGGCACTGATCGAATCTGACCTGCTCCCGCTGGAAAAGGTTTGGCAGCGCTGTGCAGCAACCGCACTCGAAAAAGCTGAGATCCAGTTAAAAAACTTGGCAGCACGGTTGCCAAAATCTTCGGGCAAAAAAAGCTGCCTAAAGTGGCAGCGAAAGAATGAGCGCGTTTTGAATGGCCTGAGTATGGCGGGCAGAAAGTTACAAATCGATGATTGGTTTTTCCATCAATGCCAGCACCTTAAGACAGTTCAACCACAGGTCTGTTTATGCTGATAGGCAAGGGGTGGGCTGCATTTACACGATCTTCCAGCGTTTTTACGAACGCTTCGGCTTCGGCATAGCTGCGAAATTTGACGCACCATGCATCCATCCACACAAGCCAACCCTCGGGCGTGTTCGCTTCTTCGATTTTGATCAGCATCACGAGAATCCTTTCATGAGGTAGCTCGGGTCAATGACGAGCCTGAAAAGAGCTCGCACCCTTTCGAGGTCTAAGTATTGACTCAAGCGATACAGGGAATTGGGGGCTAGGTTTCATCTGATGGTTTTTCTCAGTGCCTCAATTCCCTTTCTGACGGACTCGGTATTCAAGTCGAGCGTGGCGATAGCACCAAGGACGGTGCTTGAAACGCCAGTGGATCCCCTCTGATCGACCCACATCGTTATCGACTCAATGGAACCACTCAAGCAATTCCGCCATTGCGGCGTTCATGCATTAACCTCCGCATTCCTTTTCACCTGCGAGCTGTTTGCTTGCTTGTATAGTTAGCTGGTCAGGAATAGATTCAACCTTTCAAGGATGCCATCTAGCCATCAGTCAAAGGGAAATTGCCGTGACTTACTCAAATTCGCTCGGTTACAACCCCTCCCTCTGACCTCAGCGTCGACTATCGTTGCTGTTGGCTGCTAGTCAGCCACTAAGACGTTGCGAAGTTGCGCGTCAATCCAGTGAGGATTACCGAATGCGAGTGATGATTCTGGATGATGACCCCTGGATATCAGATCTTTTAAAACAGCTCGTGTTGAGCATCCGCCCGGTTGCCCAAGTCGATTGCTTTGCCGATGTCGCTAGTGCTTTAGACGCTTGGCAGCCAAGCACCTATCAATTGGTGATGGCCGACTGGAATCTACCGGATGCCCCCGGCGTCAACCTGCTGCAGAAAATTCGCGAAAAAGATCAAGACACGCCGCTGATCATGATCACCGGGCGCGCTGATCGAGACAGCGTACTGGCGGTAAAGTCGCTGAGAGTCAGCGCCTTTTTCACGAAGCCATTCCAGGTTTCGCGGGTCGTACAATGCCTGGAAAGTCTCCTTCCGCTTGACGAGCCCCCACGCGCCACCACTATCAACACTGAAGACCTGATCAACTATCTCAGTGGTTTGTCTGCGGCTGAGTTGGACTTGCCTTTACTGGCCTCGGTCAAAGACAAGCTTCAGCTCGGCTATGGCGGGGCCTTATTGGATCTGCGAGAACTCGCCAATGACTGGCAGCATGACCCGGCGCTGTGCGCCCATTTGATCGCCGCCGCCAACGGTGCTACGTATCTCGGGCTCGGCCAGCCCTGCACGAATTTGAACGGTGCCCTGACACGGCTGGGAGGGCTTACCAGTGTGAATCTTGCAATTAGCCAGGCCCTGCGACAAACCAATACTCAACCTGACGGCATGCTGATGACTTTCATCCAGACTCATTTGGATGATGCTGAGCGTTTGGCTGAAAGGGTTGTGCTCCTGGCTCAACAAAGCGGTCTGGATCCCGCGCCGCTGCAAAGTGCCGCCCTGTTGCACCGCATGGGCGAACTCTGTGTGCTGTACCAAACTCAGAAATGGGAGAACCAGGGCAATAGCGTGACCGAAGAAACGCTCACGCACGCTGTCCGTGATTTTGCAGCGCCTTTTGCCGTTCGCTTGAAAGCAAGCTGGGGGCTGCCAATGGTTCTACGTGAGTTGATAGGTGCTATTTATGCCTTGCCGCCCATGCAAGTCCGCCGCGAACAAGTGGTGATGCGCCTTGCCGCTGCTATGAACAACGGCGAACCCGAAGCAGACATTGAAAGACTTCAACGATTAGCCGGCCTGACCTGAGCGTATTCGGGGCTTGCAGGTTGGATATCGGCCATACCAACAGGGCTCGAACTTTAATCTTGAAGGCTTCAGGCCTTCTGCAATGGGACAATGCGGGTGAGAAAGTATAAGTTTTTTGCATTCAACTGGGGAGTAGCCATCACTCTGGCCGTGGGGTTAGGGGTAAGCATTCTGGGTGGCTGGATCCTTGAACGTATCAACGAAGAGCAGGCTCAAGAAGCGATCGCAGCGGCGACCGAAGACGCCGCAGAGTTGGTTTTAACACGTCTCAATCTTTACCAATACGGATTGCGAGGCGCTCGTGGCGCTGTGCTGACAGCGGGCGAGTATGGCATTAGCCGTGAAGTGTTTCGCCGATATCATAGAACCCGTGACCTCGCTTCCGAGTTCCCCGGCGCCAGTGCTTTTGGTTTTATCAGGCGTGTGCTGGAGCAGGATGAAAGTGAGTTTCTCAAGCATGCTCGGGCCGACGGCAAAGCTGATTTCTCCATTCGGCAATTCTCGCCCCATTCAGGTGAGCGTTACGTTGTCCAGTATGTCGAACCGGCTGAAGAAAACCAGGCCGCCATTGGCTTGGACATCGCTTCGGAAACATCGCGGCGAGAGGCGGCACAATCCTCGATACAAAGCGGTGCGGCACGGATCACTGGGCCCATCACGCTAATACAGGCCCAGGGGAAACCGCAGCAGTCATTCCTGGTGTTGATGCCCATCTTTCGCGATGGAGTCACTCCGGTGACTGCTGCTGAACGCGAGGCCGCAGCTTTTGGCTGGAGCTATGTCGTGTTACGGACAGAGGAGGTGCTCAAAGGCCTGCGCATAGAAAATGAGGCGGTACATCTACGATTAAGGGATATCACCGTCCCAGGGCAAGAGACGCTGTTTTATGGAAGCACTGACGACTCGGCTCGCCGTGAAACGCTGATGACCCATCAGCTGGAGCGCGAGGTCTACGGGAGGCGGTGGGAAATCGAACTCGACGCAAACTCGCTGTTCATTCAGCGCCTGCATCAGGTCTCACCAAAAGTTGTGCTGTTTTTCGGTGGTTTTCTCACGCTTCTTCTGGCGACCTTGGCGAGTGTCGTGAGTGTCAGCCGTCAACGTCGGCGGCAGATATTTGCAGAGCAGGCAAGGCTGGCTTCCATCGTTGAAAGCTCGGCAGATGGCATTATCGGAAAAACACTCGATGGCGTCGTCACCAACTGGAACAAGGGCGCCGAGCATCTGTTTGGCTATACCGCTGAGGAGGCGGTCGGCCACACACTGGCCAGCTTGATTGTTCCTGAGGAGCTTGTAGCTGAGGAAGCCCATATCCTTGCGCGCATAAGGACGGGAGAGCGAATCACCAGCTTTGATACTCAACGCCGCCGAAAAGATAGCCGGCTGATCGACGTATCCACCAGCATCTCCCCTATTTATGGCGAGGGTGGTCGCGTAATTGGCGCCTCCAAGACGTTAAGGGATATCTCGGCGAAAAAAGCAGCAGAGGCTCGAATTCTCGAACTCAATTCCAACCTTGAGGAGCAGGTTGCACAGCGAACGTCCGAGTTGCGGCATCTCAATCTGTTGTTGGGCTCCGTGCTGAGTTCGGCGACTGAGGTTTCGATCATTGCGACGGATCTCGATGGCGTTATCCGTGTATTCAACAAAGGCGCCGAGCATTTGTTGGGTTATGACGCCGATGAGGTAGTGGGCAAAGACACCCCAGCGCTCTTCCATGTACCCGAAGACATCGCTGCCCGTGGTGTTGAGCTGAGCGAGGAATACGCCCAGCCCATCGACGGTTTCCGTGTGTTTACCCATAAACCTGAGCTTGAAGGCGCAGAAACCCGAGAGTGGACTTACATTCGCAAGGATGGCTCTCGGTTTCCTGTCACGCTAGTGGTCACCTCCATGCGCAATGCCGATGGGGTATCGAGCGGTTACCTGGGTATCGCGGTAGACATCACCAAACGTAAAGCGGCAGAAAAGGAACTGGCCGCGAGCCTGAAGACGACACTGGAACAACGTAGCGAACTGATGACGGTGCACGATCAGCTGCTGATGGCTGCTGAAGTGGCCGAATTGGGCGTCTGGTCTTGGACATTGGCAGACAACGCTTTGAAATGGAATGACCGCATGTTCGAGTTCTACGGGCAGCCACTATCGTTGCGCGATACAGGTCTGAACTACATGCACTGGTACTCGCGTGTTCACCCCGAGGATGTCGTGGCAGCGGCTGCAAAGCTGAATGCCGCCGTCGAGGGGACTGATGTGTATGACACCATTTTCCGTGTCGTTCGCCCGGACGGCCAACTCCGCTTCATACATGCCGGCGCACAGATAGAACGCAGTCCAGACGGTACAGCTTTGCGCGTTACTGGTATCAATAGGGACATCACTGTTCAACGCGAGCTAGAGTCACATCTGCTTTACGCCAAGGAACAGGCCGATGCCGGGAGTGCGGCCAAGTCTGCATTCCTGGCTAACATGAGTCATGAGATACGCACACCGATGAACGCCGTGTTGGGTATGTTGCAGTTAGTGCAGAACACCGACCTGAATGGTCGCCAACTCGATTATGTGACCAAAGCGCAGACTGCTGCTAAATCACTGCTGGGGTTGCTCAATGACATCCTTGATTACTCCAAGATTGAGGCTGGCAAGTTGCAACTCGATGTGCACCCGTTCGAGCTCGAACCGCTCATGCGTGACCTCGCTGTAGTGCTTGCAGGTAACCAGGGCGAGAAGGAGGTTGAGGTCATGTTCGACCTGGACTCCAATTTACCCAACGACCTGATCGGCGATAGCCTGCGACTGCAACAGGTACTGATCAACCTGGCGGGTAATGCCCTCAAGTTCACCCTGGAAGGCCAGATTGTGGTCAGCATTGAACAACTGAAACGCACGGAAAATGCCGTGAGCTTGCGCATCGCCGTTTCTGATACCGGCATCGGTATCAGCACCGAACAGCTTCAGCGTATTTTTGAAGGATTCACTCAGGCCGAGGCTTCAACTTCCCGGCGCTTTGGTGGCACAGGCTTGGGTCTGGTGATCTGCAAGCGGTTGGTCGCCTTGATGGGTGGTGAACTTCAGGTGGAGAGCCAGCAAGGTGTAGGGAGTCGTTTCTGGTTTGATATCACTCTGGATGTAGCGCCGACGTCACTGCTGAGCTCCGCCTGTACAGGAGTCGATGTGTCCTTACGGATTCTGGTCGTCGACGACAACGCCATGGCGGGTGAATTGCTGTTGCGAACCGTACATGCATTGGGATGGAACGCTGACCGCGTGAGTGGTGGCACGCAAGCGGTGGAATGGGTGAGGAAAGCCCAGGCGCTAGGTGAAGCCTACGACGTGGTGCTGATGGACTGGCGGATGTCCGATATGGATGGGCTGAGCGCTGCGCAATTGATCCATCAGCAGGGCAACGGTGTCCCACCTCCAATGGTCATTATGATCACTGCTTACGGTCGCGAGGTATTGGCTGACGCCCACCAGGCGGGAGACGCTCCCTTCGTGGGGTTCCTCACCAAACCTGTCACTCCCAAGCAGCTAGCCGACGCAGTTCAGCGAGCACTCAAGGGCAAAGACCTGCTGCATTCTCCTCTTCCCCGGTCAACGGTTGACAGGCCGCAGCGTCTGGCCGGGCTGCGACTATTGGTGGTGGAAGACAATATGCTCAATCGCCAGGTAGCCGATGAGTTACTGACAAGAGAAGGCGCGCAGGTGACGCTGGCTGAAGGCGGGCTGGAAGGTGTGAGTAAGGTGATGAATGAGCATGTGCCCTTCGACGTCGTATTAATGGATATCCAGATGCCGGATATTGATGGCTTGGAGGCGACTCGTCGCATTCGATCGAACCCACGCTTCGCAACGCTGCCGATTGTGGCAATGACCGCAAATGCCTCCAATACCGACCGTGAAGCCTGTCTTGCTGCGGGGATGAATGATCATGTCGGCAAACCTATAGACCTAGAGCAACTCGTCGTAACGTTGCTCTTGCAAGTGGGCCGCGAGGGCAGCCAAGCAGCTTCAGGCCTGGGGCAAACCATGATGGGCGAAGGCGTCATCGATTCCCGGGCGTCAATCATTGATCGTTTTGGTGGCGACCTCGATTTGATCCGCATCGTGCTGAAAAACTTCGGCCCGGAGCTGGAAAAGCAGCTAGTCCGGTTGCACGATCAGATCCAGCATCAAGACGCATCGGGGGCCGCTTTTGTACTCCATTCCATTAAAGGCAGCAGCGGCACCATGGGCGCCAAGGCGCTGTCACAGCTGGCCGGCAACCTGGAGCAGACTCTGAAAGATCCAGCGTCTGCAGCGAGCATCTTTGCTGACGTCACCTGGTTTGACGAATTAAGCAGGTTGTTGCAACTCAGTCTTGAGCAGATGAGTGTCGACTTTGGTCAGAGCCCGCGAGCAAAGATCAGTGCTGGCAACCAAATCATGGAACCGACGCAGTGGAAGGAATCCCTCGAAGAGATTTTGCTATTGCTGGAAGCCGGTAATCTTCAAGCCATAGAGCTGGCAGACGCGTTGGTGTCAAAAACGCCGCAATCCTTGCGCCGACAGTTCGACGAACTCGTTGAAAGGGTGCAGTCTCTAGACTTTTCCGCTGCGATGCCGATTGGTCGCGACCTGTTGAGATCTGCCTGATGGAACAATCAATGGAAACCTGGATACCGCATTCATTTAGCCGTCCAAAGCTGCTTATTGTCGACGACCAACCGACTAATATCCGGGTACTTCATGAGCTATTTCGTGAGGACTGTGATGTTTTCATGGCCTCCAGCGGTGAGCAGGCAATCAGCGTATGCCAGACCCTGCTACCTGATTTGATTCTTCTGGACGTGGTTATGGAGGGTATGGACGGGCATGAAGTATGCCGTCGACTCAAAGCTGATCCTGCGACCCAGAGCATCCCCATCATCTTCATTACCGCACAGCAGCAGGAGTCAGATGAAGTGATAGCTCTGGAGCTTGGCGCGGTGGACTTCATCACCAAACCCATCAACCCGGTCATTGTTAAAGCACGGGTACGAACACATCTAACCCTGAAACTACAGAGCGATCTGCTGCGTTCCATGGCGTTGATAGATGGTCTTACTGGGGTGGCCAATCGACGAAAATTTAATGAGGATATATTGGCGGATTGGCGTCAGTGCTTTCGAGAGCACAAGCCGCTATCGCTCATTTTGGTGGATGTCGACTATTTCAAACGCTACAACGACCAGTACGGGCACCAGGCTGGAGATGGCTGTTTGAAATCCATTGCCCAAGCGTTAGCTGAAACGGTTAGACGCCCCTACGACCTGGTCGCTCGGTACGGTGGCGAAGAGTTCGCCTGCGTTCTGCCCAATACCGTTCTTTCGGGTGCGGTCGACATTGCAGAAAAAATGCAAAAGCGTGTCCGGTCGCTGGGCATCGAGCATTCTGCTTCTGATGTCGATCGCGTGATGACTATCTCTCTAGGCGTCGCAACATTGACGCCCGCTGGCGAACATGGATTCGAGGCTTTGATAGAAGCCGCGGACAAGCAACTTTACGGAGCTAAGAACGCGGGCAGGGCGCGGGTATGTTCATCTGCAATGTCTTCCAGTTAAAAGTTTTCCCGTTGCTGACTTCATTATTGATTGGAGCCTGCTACTGGCAACGACGCGCCAATGGCAGTGCCTATCAGATGGAAAGCGGCTGGAAAAAAGACGGATCGGGTGCAGACTAAAAAAATGGTGATCCCATGAGCTGTCTTATTTGTGCGGGTGTCGCTGAACGCATTCAGTGCCGTGGCCCGTGGGAGGAGAGAGATTGTCCGGCCTGTGGTCGCTATCGAGTTTCAGATGCGCTGGTGTTGACGCTGATGGAGCAGGGGCAGATTTTCGATGTGAGTAAAACAAGGATTTGGCTTGCCAACAAACGTAAGGACGTAGCCATTCCATCTATTGAGATCCACGAGGCGCTACTGGAGCCGTGAATTGGTTTTGTCTGAGCGATATGTATGCCCTCTGATGCGCATTCGCTTTAATGGCCGCAGCGAATCGACATGCGTATGGCCGGCGTCTACTAAGGCACACATCCGGCTACTCAACAGGCTTCTTCGACGTATTGGGGGATTCACTCCGGTGTCATCAATACCGCGAGCGTCATTTTGACGAACTCTTCGTTTTTATCGATTGTGGCCAGGGCCCCGCGCACGTTGTCGGCGACGTCCGCAGATCCACGCTGCTCCACCCAAAGTGTGAGCTCCATGATGGCAGCCTCAAGGGCTAGCTGATTTTCGTTGATCTTGAAAAGCAGGGAGGGTAGCAGGTCTGAATTTGACATCGCGATTTCTCCGTGAGCGGTGACAGCATGGCAGTGAAAAACATAGATGGTCTTTAGCCTAGGTAGACACCATTTGGCAGCCGCATCTTCTTTTCTCTTTCTATTCGCGCAGCCTTCTCTTCGTTGGACTCAGGCAAGTAGAGTTTGTCGCTAGTTTCAGGTGTCAGCGACATGGCGAGCATTGCTAATAGGAATGCGGTGAATGTGAACAACGCCGCTAAGATGAAAGCATTGACCCAGAAGCCGGTGATGTTGCCCGGCAACGAGGCTGCCGTTTGGGTGAGCGACAACACCTGGGAGGTTCCAAGATTCAGAAAGTTGATAGCGAACATCAGCACCAGACCAAAGGCAATATTCATGTTGGTATCGTGATCCTTTCTCTGTGCCTCCTGCTTGTCCAGCAGCTCAATTATTAGCTTGTCTCTATGAATGAGCGCTTCTCGGCGCGCCGTGGCCGTATCGCGAAAGTCATGGTTGATCTCCTTGCCTTTGTTTCCGCACATCAATTTGATCGCTGTGGTAAATGCTAGTAATACCTTTCGCAAAGCAGGAAAAAACAAGGTCATTAGAAACGCAAAAATCCCCAGGAAAACTAATGCTCCTCCTGCGTTGACCTCGGGAGCGTCCAATTTGCTGAACGACTGCAGCAGGTTTTTTTGGTGAAAAATCATCAGACAAGAATCTAGTGCAAGCAGGAAGGATATCAGCAGTATGAAGTGTCGAAATTCAACCGCTTTATCGACGAAGGTGGTGCTAGTGGTGATGGCTTTACTAATGCTGGTGCTGGAATCGGCCATGAGCGTCCTTAGGTAGAAGTTGTGTGAGCGGAGAATCAGTGGCGGGCAGAGAACGACCCAAAGCTACCGGTAATGACTCGATGAGGCCGGTAAGAACGGGAAATCTACAAAAAATAGATCTGCTCTATTTGTACTGTTTGATCAAAAAGTCATTACCATTTCACGAATGGGCGCCGGATCCTTATCCGCTTCATAGCATCGAAACTCCCCAGGGGCAACCTTGAACAGAATGTCATCAGTGCTATTGGTCGAAGGATGATGCAAGCGACTAGGATCGTTCGTGGCAGCCTGGACTAAATGCGCGCGGATACTGCCTGGCTTCAGTTTGGGGTAGTGCGTCGCAAACCACTGTATCGCGCGAGCAGCGGTGAATACTTGACCGGGCTGGAGATTCCAGCTCACGAGCATGTCCTTGAGCAGAGCACGGGTAGGCTTGTCGTAAATAGTCCGGGCCATGAGGGCTTCCTTGCGGCGTTACAATCTTATGGTTTGCGCAGCATGTTGCCTTTTATGGCGCGTTGACTTCAACTCGGCTTGCGTCGCTATGCCCTGCAAAGTGGAAAAAGGACGGAAAAGGGGGTAGACAGAAAAGAGGCCGGATTTACGTTACCGTTCGATTTGCTTGAACGGCTGCTTTGGTCGATTGCTGCGACATGACCATGTTGGGCTCCTTGAGGAATGAACAGTCCTCGCCATAAAAATGGCATTTCATTGCGCCATTTATGCGTCAGTTCTAGTTCGGGTTTAGTTCGATAATCACTGGCTAAGGACATAGCCAGCACAATTCGTAACAAGATATTTCAGGTTTTTTCGAAGAAAGTCTTGAGAATCAAAGCTGTGGATACGTACAGTCTATTTTGTGGATCCAGTTCGGCACAAATGCACAGGTTATCCACAGGCTGTCACCTTGCATAACCCCAAAAAGCACATTATCTTGTGTTGAAGCCGAATCTAGGCACCACATCTTGTGTTTTGTCTGGCTGTCGAAGGCTAAGGTAATGTCAGTAAGTGCACGCGCTATGTTTGGAGACGGAACGCGCGCACGTACTACCCTGAACCCAAATGCAAACACTGGCGGGATGCGCATTAGAGATAACTCATGCTGGGGGTGTCAACGCCCTGCGTAGCTATCGATAGAGGGGGTTCCTGTCTGCTATCAAAATTGAGCAGTATGTGGAGTGCAGTACCATGTCTAAGAACACCAAAGAAACCTCTTCTTCGGTCGCTACTTTGGCTTCCGAAACCCTGCGCAGCTCGAGCGCTTCGGCTATCCAAAAGCAACTGGCCGCCTCCGCGATGGCACAAGCTTCCACCGGCAAGCAGACCAGTGCCGAGATGGAAACGAAGGCTAGCCACGTGCTGGAAAGCGATAAGTACAACGCTACGACCAAGACCCTCGCAGGGGTGGTTCTCTCGCAATCCAACAAAGAGCGAGGTAACTGATCATGGCTCAGTATTTGGTCAATAAGAATGCCCAGACTAACGGTGATCACGAGGTGCATACCAGCACTTGCAGCTATCTGCCCTTGGCGATAAATCGTCTCGATCTTGGTCTGCACGCAACCTGCTCGTCGGCGGTACGCCAGGCACGTCTCACCTATCGCCAGTCGAATGGCTCCCGCTGGTGTTCTTCGCTGTGTCACACCAGCTAAATCTGCAGAGGCCCGTTGCTAGAGTAGCGGGCTTCTAAGTGAGACACTATTCCAAGATGTTATAAAATTCTTAATGATTTAATATGCGTCGAGCCCTAAGTGAAAGTTGTGTTTTAATCTAGCGATACCTACAGGAGATTTAGGTGGCTATAGATGATGAGCAGAAAATTCGTATGTCAGCAATGTGGGATACGCTGAAACGCTACGATGGTTATATTTCTACGGTGAATTTTCGATGCGGATTGATTACATCGTTTTCTGCCGCGATCTTCGGTGGTGTACTGCTAAAGGCAGATGAGCTTATCAAGATCGGAGGAGGGTTGGATTATGTTTTAGTTGTTCTCTTGTGTGGTTTGGTTTTTCTCTCTTTGCTCAGTATCTATTGGGTGGTGCGCACGATATGGCCGGACTTGTCTACGAACAAGTCTGGGGTAAACAAGCCATCTTTGTTTTTCTTTCACTCCGTTGCCAGTAAGTTCGATTCAAAAAGCTATGCGGACACTGTTCATTCCATATCAATGGATGACTTGGAAAGGGATTTGGCTATACAGGTGCATGAGGTGGCAGAAGTAACTACTAAGAAATTTAAAGTAGTGTCGAAAGCGGCCCGGGCTGTAAAGTGGAGTCTGCTATTGATGGCCCTGATCTTTGTAGTAGTTTTGAAAAATAGCATGGGGATCGAGCTATGTCTTCGTTAAAAGATGTTTATAAGTCATTCGATAGTGTGTTTGATCGAACTCTTACAAAGAGTATGCAGTCTAGGAGCATGGTATTTGAGTCCGTTACAGGGAACACTGCATATGCCATGGACAGTCAGCAATTTCTCGATAGCGCCGCAGGAGCAGAATTTGGAATTCAACAAGCCATACGGGGCCTCTTTGGGAAGAAGGATATTAATCCGCATAGCATCGGCGGGCATCCGCATTTTGATCATTTGAAAGAGCCTGGTGCGATAGAATACGGCTTTAATGTCTCGCTTTTCATGGATATTAAGGGGTCGACAAAGCTTGGCTTAATTTATAGCCCTGAAGAAGTGTTCTTCATTAAAAATACCATTATTCGCTGTACTATCGAAACGATTCGCGCATTTGATGGGCATGTGCATCGAATTATGGGGGATGCTGTTCTTGCATTCTTTCGAGGAGATGGTGTTTCGGCTCGAAATGCCGCTATTGATGCAGTGAATTGTGGCTGTTATCTGGTTGAGTTCATGCGCCAGTTAGTGGCGCCTAAGCTACGTGATAACAACGTTGCGGAAGATGTTGGAATCCGGGTGGGTGTTGACTATGGTCAGCACGACAAAGTCCTCTGGGGGATGTACGGCTTTGAGGGGTCTTCGGAGGTTACTGCGACATCGTTCTATGTGGATGTCGCTGCGAAACTACAGCAAGCAGCTCCTCGTAACAGGGTGATGATTGGTGAGTCCTTGAAGTCTCTTCTTGACTTGCACGACGGTGTCGTCGAGTTGAAGAAAGTGAAGGAGGCAGGTGAAGATATTTTTGAACGTTTTATCTACCCTAATTACACCGGTGCGGATGGCAAACCAGTAAACTACAGGAAATTTGTCCTTTCGCAAAAGCATTATTTTGGTCTGCTTCCAAAACCTGAGTGGAGCCATGCACCAATTCAGTTGGCGGCAGTATTGAAGGCAAATAAAGACGCAATCGGTACTGGCGAAAATTACTATCCATGTTCGCGATCTATTCCGAAGGGTCAAGGTATAGAGTTCAAGGCGCGCTTTAAAATGCCTAAGACGGCTGGGAAAGTAACGGTTAATTTTCGCGTTACCAATCACGGTAACGATGCTGAGTCACTTGGGCTGACACACTGTAAGTACGAGGACGAAGTGGAGCCAGCCTACAACCATGAGCGAGGAGAATATTTTGCCAAGTATTGGCGAGACACAGCTTATACCGGTCTGCACTACATGTCAGTTTCAGTGCTGATTGATGGCACGATTTACCTCCGGGAGCAGGACTTTGGGGTGTATATCGGCGCGAACTCGTAGGCTTAGGTTGAAAAATGAAGATACCAGCTTGAAATTCTTGCTGGCACACATCTGCAGAGTAGCAATAAGCACGGACAAGAGAACTGAACGCTCGATAGCTGGGCCTACCTGCTTCTCGATGTACCAAATTTGATCGAGTGCCCTGTAATGGAAATCATAGGGCACGATCATGAGTCTCCACTTTTTCGTGTTCTGGGCTCAGTCGCCCAAGCTATGCAATCGGAACAAATGCACATTAGTATCTTCAGAATGTCGGTGATGAGTTTTCGATAAGAGATGACTCGATGTTTGACTGATCGAGCAGCCTCTCACGAGCTTGCTTGACAGTACGGATACTCGCGTAGGCCTATCAATTTACTCAGCCAAAGTCACATTCTGCGCAAAACCGGTTGCGGTAGAGATATCCAGAGATATTGAAGCAAACGATTTCATCAATAATGACTCCGGCAATGCCCAATCCCATTTTTCCCGCAGCATATTCTCTACATCCGCGAGAACCGCATCGAGATCGCTCGCGTCCAAGCCACCTACATCCTTGAGTGCCGCCAGTGTCCGATGGATGTTGGCGTCAACCTCAATCGCCAAGCCCACGTTGTTACACGAAAGGCCCACATGATTGAGTAACAGGCGCAGTGCATCGTTGGCGTAATCACCCAGCCAACTGATTAGATAGCACTTACCGCCGGACTCAATGACGTAGCGCTCACCAAGGCCTAATGCGTTAAATGTCTTGCGAGCCTCGTCGAGCAACGCTTGGGCATCGCGATCAATGAATGGGCAGGGGATAGGGTCTGCCAGGACGGCTCGCATTTCTTGGCGCACTTTGTCATGCACCATCGCACCCAGACCATCGAACTGAGGAGGGGCACCACCGCGTGCGGCGGAAACAATGATGACCTTGGCTTGGAGATCAACATCGCGAACCTGCCACCTTCGGCCTCCGAAGATAATGCGTTGATCCTTGGTCAGCGGCCGGCTTACGGGTACTGAACCAAGTGCTTTACCGTCGCACACCAGTCGGAACTCCTCGTCACTGGTGAATGCGCTGTAGAACTCATAGTGGTTGATCAGGCGTTCACCAACCGTCCCTGGAAGCAACAATCCTGAGCTTTCCTGAACGATGAGTTCATGTTCCCCTAGAGACTTGAGCAGCTTGATGAAGTCTGCCTTCTCGACGTTTTGGAATGCTCCTTCCGCGATAAGGCTTTTCCAAAGATCAGCAGCGGAAGCGCCACCGCACTGAGCAATTACGGAGAGGCATTGCTGAACGAGAGTGGACGCATGAATACCCTGAGCCCGAGGAGGTTCAAACCACCCTCCAATTAAAAGACGAACCATCGCAATGGTCTGAACTAATCCCTGGCGCAGCTGATCTGAAATGCTTGATCCATCTTTGAGTGGAGACTCTTTGCAGTAAACGCGCAAGACAGCGTTTTCCCCCGGGCGTCTGCCCGAACGCCCCAATCTCTGGCGCAGGCTCGCTACCGATGGTGGGGCGCCAATTTGCACCACTGTCTTGATGCTGCCGATGTCTATGCCGAGCTCAAGCGTCGTGGTGCATATTGCCGATGCCGCATGATCACCTGCCTTGAGTGCATGCTCAGCTTGCTCCCGCAGATCTTTCGAAAGGCTGCCGTGATGAGGCCAGAACTCGTTGGGCAAACCATCATTCTCACAGCGCCGACGCAATTGGTCTGCATACCATTCAACCTGCTGGCGGCTGTTTGGGAAAATCAGATTATTGCTGCCACGCAATACCTTGTAGAGATGATCAGCGATAGCGAAGTCTGGGCTTGCTTTGTTTTCCGTTTCGTCTTCGTCGCCTTCCTCATTAGAAGGCTGGACGTGAGCCTTTCTGAGCTCATTCATGGGCGGCTGGATGTAGCCGCGAATTTGCACCTGGAGTGTCTGGTTTGAGTTTTTGGACTCAATGACAGTCACCCCGTCGACGCCTCCTGAGCGCAGAAACTCTGACGCCAACGTCATATCTCCGAGTGTGGCCGAAAGCCCTACCCTGGGGAGTCGACGCCCGGCAACGAGCTCTACGCGGTGCATCAGGGACTGAAGCTGTTTGCCTCGCTCACTTCCAATGAACGCATGCAGTTCGTCCACGACGATATAGCGCAGATTCTGGAACACCCCCGTAAGGCTGGAACCTCGATTGACGAACAGTGCCTCAAGGGATTCAGGCGTGATCAGTAGAACCCCTTCAGGTGACTTCAGGAAGCGATGCTTTTTGCTCGATGAAATGTCCCCATGCCAAGCCACTACGGAAATTTCAAGCTGCTCACAGAGGCGGCCTAACCTGTCCCATTGGTCATTGATTAAGGCCTTGAGCGGGCTGATGTACAACACCGAACCCGGCGGGTCGTTGCTGTTGAGTAAATTGGTGAGTATGGGTAGGAAGGCAGCTTCAGTTTTCCCTGCAGCTGTTGCTGCAGCGATGATGACATCCTGGTCAGCATCCATCAGCACCGGGACAGCTCTTTCCTGGGCGTCTCGCAAGGACGTCCAGCCTTCAGCCCAAATCCATCGCTGGATTCGTGGCTCCAGCTGATCGAAGCACGATGACTCAGAGTGTGAAGGTGGCAAGTTCATCGTCCGTATCGACTTTCGTATCTTCTTCGCCGCCCATATCCTTGGCTACTTCTACAGCTCCAAGCAGTGCGCGCCAATCAGCACCCGGGTTTTGCTCCAGGATGGCCAGCAGGTTGATGAAGGCGGTGATCGTCGTGCGAGGTGTGCGGAAATAGGCCTCACCCAATCGCTGGTTGCAGTGCGCCATGAATAATGGAATCGCCTCGTCAGGCAGTAAATACTTCTCAGTATCACCGGCTGCGTAGACGTGACGGAGCTTCTGAAGCAACACGTAGAAGTCTTCTGGCGTGAGGCTGGTGAGGCGAATAACCGGGCCCGAAAGATCAACCAGTCCTGATTTGGCAAACGAGTTTTCTGCCAGTCGCGATTGCAGGGCAGGGTAGCTATACAGCCCCCGGCGAGTGTCCATCAAAAACTCGGGAGTGCCACCCAGGACAAATCCAAGCCCCTCAGACGATCCCTGCAGCGAATCATTGAGGATGCGAAGGATCTGCTCATAGTTGGCATTGCGTGCCTGCGTATTGGCCAGCTTGTAGAGGTTTACCAGTTCGTCGAGGCAGATCATCAGGCCGCCAAAACCTGCGAGTCTGACGAATCTCGATAGCAGCTTGAGCTGATCGTAAACGGAGGCATCATCAATGATGGTTCGTACACCCAGGGCCGCTCGGGCATCGGTCTTGGTGGTGAACTCGCCACGTAACCAACGAATCGCATCAGCCTTGAGTTGTTCGTTGCCTTCCTCGAAACCTCGGCAATACGCAGCGATCACTTCAGCGAAATCATAGCCGTTGACCATCTCCGTCAACTCAGCTAAGTGTGCTCGGATGACAGTCTCGCTGTCTGTTCCTGCCGCCTTGGCTTCGGTTTTGGCTTGCGAGATAAATTTTTCCACAATGCCTTGCATGGCCCCACCGTCGGGCTTCGTGCGTGTCGACATGTTCTTGGCCAACTCGGAGTAAAGCGAGCGTGCCTGGCCGCCGGTGGCGTGCAGCCTGCGATCTGGGTTTAAGTCCGCGTGCATGGTCACGAGTTTTCGCTCCATGGCGATGGCTCGAACCAAGTTCAGAAAGAACGTCTTGCCTGCACCGTATTCGCCAATCACCACTCGAAATGCCGATCCGCTTTCGACCAGTCGATTGACGTCTTTGATCAGTGCATCGAGCTCGCCCACCCGGCCGACCTGAATCAAGTGTTGACCGACGCGAGGAACAACGCCAGCACGCAATGATTGGATGACCGCGTCGCGATCCTTGGCTCTGATAGTGCTCATAGGGCTAACTCTTCCAGAATGTCTGTATTGATCTCGATGGGATCATCACCTTCAGTGACGGGCATGTCGAAACGTTCAAAAGCCATGTCGTTGATTTGCTCCAAGGCTCCATCGAGCATCAGTTCCATGTCGCTGGCGGCGGCTTCAAGTTCGGATCGGCTCCATTCAGCACGCGAGATTAACAAGCGTAGGAATGCAGAATGATCTAGATCGAGGCCGGCAACGTCAGCGCTCGTTTCTGTCGCCGATTCCACAGCCTCAACGGACTGTTCCGGTTCCTCCACCTGGGCATCAGTGAATACCTGGGCGAGGAGGGCAGAGACTTCAGCCGTTTCACGTTGCAGCTCAGCAATTCGCTCGTGATCGAGCACGAAGCCTTGCTTCGCAATGGCAGCTGACTGTGTGCCCGGCACGGTTTGAGTAGAGCTTGTTGTAGGTTTAATGGGGGAATCCTCGCTCCGGATGCAGCCCCGTGTAGATCGCTGTACAGCAATTGACTATCTAGTTGCAGCGCCTTGTAAACGCGCTCAAGAAGTTTCACTTCCGAAGGACTGACGATTCCATCGGCTTGCGCCAGGTGGGCAAGGAAGCTGGCAATCGTGCGCTTGGCTTCGACAGTTAATGGATCGAGTTTTTTCTTCAGGCTTGCCAGCGTTGGTGGTTGCTGGATCTGGAGTCGCAGGTGCGCCTTGAGACGTTTGCGATGGGCAACACTCAGGTGACTCCAGGAATCGATGTGCTTAGCAAGCAATGTGACCTCTTCATTGGAGGTGTCGCCATCGGCACATGCTACTGCACTGGCCAGATCAAGCGTGACTGAGGCCGCGTTGTAGGCCGCTGAGGCCCGTAGTGATCCGTCTTCGGGCTGGGTAACGAACAGCGCGATACGATCTTCAGCTTTCGGTGTCTTGCTGCCAGCCAGTACATCAGGTTCCATACCGATGTTAAGCGATTCTAGTGCGCGAGCAAGCGCGAGTACCTTGTCCCGGGACAAGGCTCCAGCGCTCTTGAATCGACCTGCGAGTTCGCCAAAGCTCATGACAATAAGGTCGTCGCCGATCCTGAATTGAAGCTCGTTCAATTCTGTACGAGCTGCCGCTGGCCAGAGAGTGACAGGAAGCTGTAAAAGACATTCAAGGGCTTCTGCGCTTTCAGGGTTTCGGCCCAAATATCGGCTATAGGGTTCAAGCTCGCTGGTGCATAGCTCAACTAGCAACTGCAGGCATTTACGTGTTCCGGAGGTGGCCATGACATCAGGAAGATCACCCAAGCTAAGTGTGGGCGCCATTAGGACTGCTGAGGCCGGCCGATAGCTGGTCTTAAGCTTGGTCTTGTTTTGCGCCAGGATAAGACCCGCTGGATGGGCACTTGTGTATTTGAGCTTGAACAGTCTCGAAAAGACATCTCTACAGCGTGTGACTGGCGTACGCTTATTGATGTTGGGGTCAGCTAGCGCCCATGCTAATGCCCAATCGGCATCGAGAGGTCGCTTGTTTGAGGCGTGTTGCCCCAGACCGACGCGCAGCGGCAGTGGCATTTCGAAGCTGTAAGCAGCAACTTTGGGAGGGGGGCAAGGTAGAGGTTTGGATCAACCGTGGTGTTGCTGAGGTAATCCAGGAAACCATCCGCATACCCCCTGAACGACCTGTTTTCCCCATAAATTCTGAGCAGGCGTTGGACTTCCTGGACGATCAAAGAGAGCTCAGCCTTCGCCTCTGGATCCTTTATTGCATCAGTAAGGGCTCGACGCTCCAATCCATAGAAAAACAAAAAAACGTAGCCAGTGTCCGCCAGAGGGTGGCGGCGACCTCCTGCCAACCATTCGAGGTACCCACGCCGAGCTTCAGGTGTGATGGTGTGAAAGCTTGGCCAGTAAGGCATCAGTCGCTTTTCAATATCGACATGTGTCTTGGCGATACGAAGTTTGGGGTTGATCAGTGAGGGTTCTTGCGCATCGTGACGGCCACCCAGCGCACTTCCGATATAGAGCATTCCCCCGGGAAGTGAAAAGCCAGACACAGCAACCGATTCGCCCGCTTGCACCCAGCGAGTATCGGATTTCTGTTTGCTTACATCTGGAATCTTAAAGGAGTCGGAAGGGAGGGAACCGAGTTGGACGGTATAAAAGTCGGACGTTTCTTCAGCAGTATTGCTCGACGAAACCTCATGTGTAGAGACGGTCACATCTTTCCTTCGCTGCTCCAGCTGGCGCGTTGCGACTGGAGCAGGCCTCTGCAATTGCTCAAGCTGTCGTTTTGTACGATTGGCGAAGAACGACATAATGGCGCCGATGCAAGCGACGATGCCAATGGCGACCCAGGCGTTCTTCGGGATCGAAGCGAACGCACCAAAAGCCAGCGCAAAAATTATCAGGATGCCGGTGCCGCCGGAATTTGCTGCCTTTTTCCTTGCCATGATTCGTTTTCAACCTTGAAAGATGGGTGCTGGCGCTATGGCAGTATCTGATAATTGCATTGCTAGATCTATGGGCTGCGCAAGGCTGTTGATCGGAAATCTAAGCAGTTGCAGTAATGGAAGAAGATGAATTCTCAACCGTCGATCTCGAACGATCTCTAGCCGTGGCGAATGCGCTGCGCTGGATGTCCTTTAATATCGCGTGCGGTGAGATTACCCATCACTTAGCGGTGCCAGGTACGCCAGATGGAGAAGTCGCTTTTTCGGGCACCTGGGCCCGGCTCAAGCAGGGAGTCAGGCGAGCATCTCTTTCACGGTTGAAGCGACATTTTTAGCATCGTCTATAGATGCCATCGGCTTTAACCTTTGCAATGTCCTGTGCCTGGCGCTCGCGGCGTTGTTCGTAATCCTTGCGTGCGATTGACGGAGAAATGGCCCTGATTTGTGCCATCCGGCTCAGAGCCGATAGGGATGGAGCTTATTGGCTATGTAGCTGGTCAATCACTGCCAAGTAGCGCTGGAATGGCTCCGCAAGACGTTTGGGCAAGGTGCGGTGCCAGGTTCCACGTCGATACTCATTCCAGACGTCTTCTTCGGGACGATGGTTAATGATACCGAGCCGGTTCTTGTAACCCACCAAGGCATTGCCCTTGCCAGCCAGTAATGCGGCAATGGCAATGTGCATGAGGTGACTCGGCTCGTCCTGCGGTGTCCTGGGGCGATCCAAGGTGATCGTCAGGCAGCGGTGCTCGTTGAACTCACGCCAATCCGGCCCCGCGATGTCGCCGAGGTTGGCAACTTGCTTGGCTGCTGACTCGCTTTTGCCGTTGACGACTCCCAGTAGAACCGTAGGGCTCTGAAGCCCTAGTGCCGAACTGACCTTGGCCAGCGTCGCTTTTACCCGCTCCAGATGTTCATCAGCGGCAAATACAATGAACTGGTGTCGGAAGTCATCCCCTTCGATCAGCGTAGAGGGCAACTGAACATACAGTGGATAGAGCAGGTCATTCAGGTAGATGAACGTCTTGCGCCGGCTCTCATCATCACTGGACTTCGTTGCAGTCAGTGCCTGCCGGGCCCACTGTGGTGTCAGCTGATCCAGACTCATGTCGGTGATGTCGATGGATATGAGAGGAAAGCCCATTGAGCGACTAGCCAGAGCCTTTCGCCCATCAAATGCGTGGCCAAGCTCAATTTCGATACCCGCCAGCACCATCGGATGCCGAAGAATGGGCTTGCCAAGCACCGCCACATCAAGGCGATAGGAGTTGCCAAACGGTGTCTTGATGTTCTGTTCTTGGGTAACGCCATTAGCCCCGAGCAGAAGATTGCCGGCCAGGTGATACTGGCTAATCGTGTCATCCCTGTAGTACCAGGGCATAGCGAGCCCTGCGTCGAGTCGGCGCTGAAGCTCATCGGCTATCAGCTGCTTGGCTCGCCTGTGCTCCTCGCTTTCGCCAATATGACGTTGTCGAGCTTGTTCCTGGCTGTCGAAATAGTCCGCGGCTCGAACGCCGCGTTTGCCAGTGTACGTTCTGAAATAGCTGCGTGTTTTCAGCTTTCCATCATCATTGAAACAAGGGCTCACCCAGCTTACGAGGCGGTGGGGTTTGTCAGCAGTGACCAAGGGCCACATCTTTCGATAATGCTCCCGGCTTTTAATTTCGTAAGCCGTAATCGGAGTTTGGAAGAGGCCTTTCCGTGAAAAGACCACCAGAGCGTCATCCATAGCAATGCAATCCGAAGAGGTATAGCCGGGGAGAATAGCGTTTCGCTATCAGGCCTGAAACGCTTGAGTTTCGAGAATGTGAAAGTGGTGGGCTAGCACTGTAACGATACGTCGACGAAGCTACGGCAGCTTCATCAGCGTTGGCTTCTTGTTTTACATCCTTCAGGATTGCTGGCTCAGTGTGGTAGACGGTGCTTCCCATCATGATGCGTTTGCCGAGCGCGAAGTCCGTCAGTACCTGGCAGACTTCGCGGGCGGCGAGAGGAGAGGTTGTATTCAAAATGCTCTGCGCTCGAGTCGTCGCTTGAACTACGTTTCGAGCGTCATCGATGCCTCAATGATGTGTCCCTTGCGTTCAAAACACCTTATCCGAACACGCCCTTGCATCTCTAATAGCAGCAACGACACTCTTTCTGACTGAATAATCCTCTGAGCCCCAATTAATGCTTTCCTTGTCTGATGCCATTCGCCTGACTGCAACAGGTGAGCCGGAGGAGAGGGTTCTGACTGAAGGATCTTGAGCTGGGTCTTTTGGCCATGATGTCATCTCGAAAACGGCTACATCTGAGCAAACTACACGAAGGGGTGCCGGCTTTGACACCTCTTGACTTGAAGAAGGGGCTGTCGGCGCGGGGCCTTCGACTGGTACTTGGTCTTCGTACACAATTGCGGCATACCACGAGCTCCTGTCTAAGTCCGATTCTGATGCCCAGCTAATGTCGAATGGAACACTGTATTCGGTATCCTTTGGGAGGGTAGCGACTGAAACCTTGGAGCCGGCACTGGACAAGGCGATCCAGGCTCTTTGTGTGTCACGTAGTCCAGAGTTCTTCAAAATGAGGGACGCAGTGTATTTTTTTATAGTTCGATTTGAGTACGAGTTTTCTAACACCTCAAAAATCGATGTTTCTCCGGAAAGAATAGATATGGATGGGCGCCCCATCGCGATCTGATCACTATAGATTTTCTGAGAAAAAGCCTGGGACGCTTCGGCCACGCGGGTGGCGCTCTGGGTAGCCTGAAAGGAAAGAAAGGCAGCGTACGCCGACATTGTTGTCGCTATAACTGAAAGCACGCCCAGCACGCTAGTACTGGAAAAACATCTCCAAGCTATCCCAACCCATCTAGCGACGACCGGCAACGATTTTCGAAAAGTTTCCACACGCAACCTTTACTCACTGAATTGCGTGCTGTATCGGCAAGATGAACACTGACTTGATGGCTGGAAAAAAGATCAAATTGTGCGCGGCTTTCCCGGGCGACTTTGAGCCTCTTAGCAACAACCTTCCCAGCTACGACCAGAAATTCAGGCTCATGAGCCATTTCTTGATGGGCGGTCGGTGGATTGGAGAAGGGCTGATTGTGTTCATAAGGTAGTTATTGGACAGTGCCTTGGACTGTCGCTTCTTCGGGCTACAGCCCGGCTCGCCGTCATGTGTGCGCCTAGGTACCATACTGCTGGCAGAATGATTCTGCAGTTGAGTCTGATTGATCTCGTCCAAAAAACGTTCTTCCCACTTTCATGTGGCCAAATTTGTGCATTTCCCGGCAGAAGTCGCTTCGATGAGCTTTCCTCAGTGGCGGAAGGAGCTTCACTCTGAGGTTCTGATCGGGATATCGGGGAAAGTGCGATGCCAGTAATTTTGCAGGGCTCGACATGGAAAAAATGGGATCTTCACGTCCACACCCCCGAGTCATTGGTTCACCACTACCCCGGCGAAAAGGAGGCGGCGTGGGAGGCATTTCTAGACGACCTTGAGAGATTGCCAGCCGAGTTCAAAGTTCTAGGCATCAACGACTACCTATTCGTAGATGGATATGCCCGTGTTCTGGAGGAGCGGCGTAAGGGGCGTCTTGCAAATATTGAGCTTGTTCTTCCTGTAGTGGAGCTGCGGCTAGATAAGTTCGGCGGAATATTGGAGCAAGGCGAGGAGGGTTATAAGCCTTCCAGTTGGAGCCGGATCAACCTCCATGTTGTTTTCGATGAGGTAGACCCTCAACTGATTCGTGAGCAGTTTATGCCTGCAATTTCTCAGGGGTACTCCCTCGTACCTGAGTCGCCAGGCGGGCGTTGGGCCGGAGTCATTACAAAAGTCAATCTGATCGACCTTGGGGAGCGAGTCCTCAAGTCAATGCCGGAAGCATTGCGGGCCGGTGCACCTTCAGCGCTGAAGGTCGGGTTCAATAACTTGAATGTCAGTTTCGAGGCTGTCCGAGCGGCTCTTAAGACACAACATTTTGATGGTAAGCACATCATCGCCTTGGGAAAAAGCGAGTGGGACAGTCTGCGCTGGAACGACCATACGATCGCGGACAAGAAGACGATAATTAATGACGCAGATCTAGTTTTTACCGCCGCTGCTAATCCGGAAGCCTACTTGAAGGCGCGCAATGGATTGAAGGCGGCACAGGTCAATGCCCGCCTTCTTGATTGCTCCGATGCGCATTCGCTCAGTACCTCGAAAGATAAAGACCGTGTCGGAAACTGTTTCACATGGATCAAAGCCGACTCTACATTTCAGGGCCTGCTTCAAGCCATTCATGAGTTCGATGACCGGGTGTATGTCGGCGATGCTCCACCAAAGCAGAAGATGATTGAGCAGAGCAAAACCAAATTCATAAGCTCAATCAAAGTTAGCAAGGTGGCTGACTCCGCTCTTCCGGAGCCCTGGTTCGATTTGGATATTCCTCTAAATCCAGACTTGGTGGCGATCATTGGCAACAAGGGCAGTGGTAAAAGCGCCCTATCCGATGTCATCGCGCTGGTGGGAAACACCAAGCACCATGCGAAGTTTTCATTCCTTAAAAACACACGGTTTCGCAGCCCAAAACGGAAGTTCGCGGAGAATTTCATAGGTGCATTGACTTGGCTGGACGGCTCTGTCACGCAGAGATCTCTGCAAGAGGATCCTGAACCCAGCAGTGTGGAACGAGTGAAGTATCTCCCTCAAAGTTATCTGGAAGATTTGTGTAATGAGCTTGGGGAGGGTGGATCTTCAACCTTTGATGCAGAGCTCCGAAAAATCATCTACTCCCATGTCCCTGAAGAGGAACGGCTTGGTAAAGCCTCTATGGACGAACTCCTAGAATTCAAGGTCGCAGAAATAGAAAAGGCTCGCAAAGGCTTGAGGGAGAGCATTGGCAAGATCAACGCAGAAATCATTGAAGCAGAACGGCGGTCGACAAAAGATTTCCTTAAATCTCTGCAGGAGCAATTGGCTGCCAAGCAAGGAGAGCTTGCGGCATTAAATGAAGCTCAACCGCAGCCAGTACTAGATCCAAGTGTTTCTCCTGAGGCCTTGGCTGAAACGAAACAGGCGGCAGAGCAAGTGGCCGTCCTTGAAGGCGAAGGTCGCAAGATCGAAGGCGAGGAAGCAGCGCTCAAGACCGCCAGATCGGTTTCGCTTAAGAGAGAAGCGGTTGCCAAACGAATCTCTACTGCTTTAGTCAATTACGGCAAGCAGCATGCGGCCTTCCTCGGTGACCTGAAAGTATTGATGGCAGATCTCGATGTGGAGTTACCCATCGACTCCCTAGTAACCATGAGGGTCGATACCGGGCCGGTTGACGCCATCGCCGCAGCGGCTCAAGCGCAAGTCAAGGCGATTGATATCGACCTGGGAAGTGAGGAGCAGGGCAGTATTTTACAACGCAAGGCGCTGGCTGCGTCTCAACTTGTAGAAGCTAAAAGCAAGTTAGGAGAAGCGCAAAGGCTGTATGTGGTCTACAGGGAAAACCTGGCAAGCTGGGAGCGCGCCAAAGCAGAGCTCATTGGCGCTGCAGACAAGCCGGGAAGTCTTGTGCAGCTGCAAGCCGAGATAGAATTGTTGGCAGACCTGCCAGCGCAGCAGACGGTACTTCGTGCTGAGCGTTTTGACAAAGCTTGTGAGATGCACGGCTTGATCCAGTCCATGGTTGATGAGTTCAGCCGACTCTATTTACCTGTACAGCGTTTCGTTAACTCGGAGGAGCAGCGCGAGCTCAACCTTCCTCTGGATTTCCAGGTTCGAATTGAAGAAACAGGGTTTGCCGACCAGCTTCTGAAACGAATCAATCAGAGGGTTAGGGGATCATTCATGGGCGTCGACGAGAGCTCTCAGATGCTGCGCAACCTACTGTTGGCCGCCAGTTTCGAAACGGCGAATGAGGCCGTGGCCTTTGCCGACGCGATTGACGATTTGCTTCACTTCGACCGTCGAGAAGGGCAGCCCGAAAAACAGATTCTCTTAGCCGACCAGCTCGCTCGAACCGTGACTGCACAGGAATTGTTGGATTATTTGTACTGCCTGGATTACCTGGCTCCCCGGTACTCATTGACTTACGAGGGGCAGGAGATCGGGCAGCTTTCGCCCGGCGAACGCGGCTTGCTCCTTCTGGTTTTCTACCTTTTGGTGGATGAGGATGATATTCCGATTGTCATTGATCAGCCCGAAGAGAACTTGGACAACCAGACTATTTTTCGAGTTATGGTGAAGTGCATCAAGCGAGCGAAGGAGCGCCGGCAAGTAATCATGGTGACGCACAACCCCAATCTAGCCGTGGTGTGTGATGCTGAGCAGATCATCCATGCTGCGTGTGACAAGGCTGCGAGTCGGTTCGATTATGAAGCCGGGGCGATAGAGCATCCCGACATCAAAGCACGTGTGGTCGAAATTCTTGAAGGTACTGAGCCTGCTTTCAAGAACCGGCAAGGTAAGTATCGATTGCAGTAAACTGATGGCAGAACATGAGTGCCGCACTATATCGTTGGCCTTCGCGATACGGGTATAGGAAGTTCCGTCGGTTTGGCCTACCAGATGGCCAGGTGGTGTGGTTTGACGTAGCTAGGTACGTAATTACAAACATTTGCTAGGAGCGAACATGACGATACCGACGCTATGGGGAGTAGTTTTCAAGGCAGTCGCATGGGGCTGGCAACGCCTTACCAAGGCGATGTTCTATAAAACCTATTCCGACGCGCATCAACGATGGACGAAGCGTCACCGACTTGGAGCTCGATGGCAAAAGCTAGGACAGCATGTCGAGTATTCCCTTTATCTGGCAAAGCCTACCGACACCGAGCCTCGAGTTTCCAAGGTGGCGTTCCGAGCAGTGGAGATTGGAGTCACGAAATTTGAATGCGTATTTGAAGCAGTGGGCGCGGGTGTTCGATATCAAGACGCGATAACTGTGCATGACCTAGATCGCTCTCCGATCGTTTTTAACCTTGTGAGCATTCCTTCGCAAAAATTCCTTTCGCACCTTGAGAACGATATTCGGTTTTCCGTGGAGAGCTACCAATTTCGTAAATGTGTCGTTGAGCTGGTAGGAGGTCAAAGCGTAACGGAATTCGATTCACTTACCTCTCACCTTACTCACACGTGGTTGCTGCAGGACACGTGGAGTCGTCGGTGGGGTGTTTGCTGGAACTCCAATTCGATTGCCTACGCGAAGCGCGAAATAGAGATGTATTGGAGATGGGGATTCGGCATTCGTGGGGGATCTGCTTACACCCCGCTACCAAGCAGGCGGTCTTCGAAGAAGACGTTCTGGTCGTTTTGGCGTAGGACGGTGGTTTGGCTCATGTCCAGCCCCTGGATAGTAACGCTGCAGTTCTGGGCTGCCATCTGGTCGGGACTGTTTATTCTGGATGAAAACGACCGACTGCGGCGCCAGCAGTCATGAACCTAGCATTCGAGTATCGCGCCAGACGCTAAATCGCTCGATTCTATTGTATTTTCTTCAGGGCAGTTGCCTATCACGTCGCAGGCACTCGCAAGCTGCGATAATAGCAATGCTTAAATTGGCCCAGCTGGAGTGATAGCATTTTGATGTCGCGGGCATTAGTCTTCAGACTCTTTACTTCACCAGGGATGACCATGAACAAACTCATCGTAGCAATTGGAATGTGCTTCGTGCTCGGCGGATGCGCCACTTCCCACTTCACCGCTGGCCGGGATTTCTCCTCAGCAAATGTGATCAGGTTAGAGAAGGGGAAGACGACTACTGCGGAGCTCAAATCGCTCTTTGGTGAGCCATACGCGAAGAGCGCTGTGAGCGAAACCGACGAGAAATGGATCTACACATACACGAACGGCTCAGCTCATGCGCAGAGCTACGTCGTGACGATGAAGGTAACGACAACGGGTACTCAGAAGACTCTGGATGTCCTGATCAGAAATGACGTCGTCATTAACTATACCTTCAGCGAAGGCCCGTCTCCCGGTTCGACTGTGGCTACTCAATAGCGCAAAATCTCTTGAAGTCGATGTACCCATCATTAGTAACGCCTTGTAACGCGCTAGGCGTATGGTCGGGCGGAGCCAACCTGGCATACCCAAATTAGAGGGTTCGAAAATGGATGTTATGGCCTTACTCCAGCAGGCGCTCGATGCATCAACGAAGCTGCGGGAGCTATCCAAGAAAATTGAGGACGCCGATTTTAGGATGCTGCTCGCCGATCTACATTCTGCACTGGCTGATGCGAAGTTAGAGTCAGGAGATCTGAAAATGAAGCTGGCCGCAGCGCAGGAACGGGTACTTGATCTTGAGCAGCAACTGGCGGAGCGCCAGGCAGGTGAGCCCTCATACACTGAAGAAGGGGTTTACAGTTTTGCGGGCGAAAGCGGACGCTTTTGTACATCTTGTTGGGATGATGGCAAGAAGCGAGTCAGGCTCTCGAGTATGCCTGCAGATTTTGATTTCGCTGGAAAATGGACATGCCCCAAGTGCAAAGCTTGCTATGCCGGTGCTGCATAAGATTACTGATCTTGAACGAGTGTGAGCCTGACTCGACGTTGGAGGAGTGATCACAGCTAGCTGAGAGGAGGCAATCGTAGCCAACGCCCGACTTTGGTTAGGTAAAGCCATGAATGTGCAGGTCGTTTCTTCGGGCCGTAAAGCCCGGCTCACCTAGTCACCCCAGTATTTTGTTAACGATGGAAGCAACATTTCTAGCGTCGTCAATCCCTCAGTGATAGGTATCACTGCCAAACCAAGCCTAACGACTCTACCGTTTTCTTAAATCCCTTCGGTTGATTCTCGTAAAGACCGTTTTGCCATTTCCTCGTGTTGAAATGTGAAACGACCGTAATTGGCCGTTAGAGTGGGGGCCGAATTCACTCAAGCGCGAACCGATCGATTCTCCGCAGGAAAATCCTTAGGGTGCGACTAGAATCCCAGTGCGGACAGTATGCCGCCGCCACTTGGAGAAAATCATGGATCGTCGATTCCTGGGGCTGTTGATCTTTCCTTTCTGCGCTCTTTCCGCTTGCGCCTCAATTGACTTCGACTACCACGGCGAGAGCGACGAGACGAACGATGGGATGTTGTATTACGAGGGCACGCCATACGTGTTGATTCAATCCACAAAGGATTGCACTTACAACACTCAAGTGTTGATGGTTCCGACTGAAAAGAAGCGCCTCAAGCTCAAGTCGGGAGCAATAGGATCATCGAATCTGACCGTTACGCTTTCGCAAGGCATGATTGCTACTGTTGGGCAAACCACAGATACCAAAGTGCCTGAAATGGTGGCTGCTTTAACGGGGGCCTATTCGGCTACCAAAAAAACACAGAGCGTTGGAGATACTGGTTGTCCCCCGGAGGCGACTCTCTACGCGGTAGAGAACGGAAAGCTCGTACCAGCAGACGTAACAATCTTGTCGATCAAGGAAAAGTAAGCTGAAAATAACAACTCTGGCAAACACCTTCTGTGAGGCAGCGACAACACAAAAAACAGACACAATCCACGGATTGCTCCCGACACTCCGCGGATCACCGGTGCCCCAAAAAACGATCTGAAGGTGCCAGTTGAATCGGAGACAGCCTCGTTTTCACGAGACCTTTTTCAACGAGAAGCAATTATTTGCAGTTGCCTGCCTTTCGGTATCCCGCCGCTTGAGCTTCCGATTCCGAAGTGAAGGAAATCTGATTTTTCGCTGACACCTGCCCATAACCTGGGCACCCCATTGAGAGGTGGTAGACCTGACTTTTACGGTTACCAATGATCGAGCCTACTGCGGATGCGCTCGCAAGGGATGGCTGGACTGGTGTCCGCGGAGGATTGATTGGAACGGTGCTAACCACCCCATCACCAACTGCCTTGTACCCCTGCGACCATCGCCGCTCGCCAGTTACGAATGGATTCGAGTGCCCCATGATTGCTGCAATGCGGCGATCTCGCTCTTTCTCCCAAGACGAAACCGGGTACTGCTTATCCCAGGCCATTAGTAGCTGTTGCTGCTGACGAGACATGCTCAGTTTATATCTGTCGAACATGTAAAAGGTTGTTCTCGCGACCAGCCCTTTGACCTCATCACGCGGTTCCGCAGCTCGTTGATCGAAATCAACTCGGGTTTTGCATTGACCATACTGAGGCGCTACCCCGGAGGCCATACCGTAATTGAAATTGCTACGGTCGCCGTTCACCTCACCTACAGATGGATAGAGGTTAAAAAGATCGGCCTCCATGGCTCGGAAAACGGGATCATCATCCACACAGTTCTCTCGACCGCCATTCTGCCAGCATTGGCGTTGGTTACCGAATGTCCAGGCTGGAACTATGTGTTCCCACTCAGTCCGTTCTGCCCGATTCTCTTGTTTTCTGGCCTTAAGGCCGCATGACTCAGCATCGATACGGCCACCGGACTTACCTACCCACGTCCATTTGCAGCCGCAATACAGCTCGCCCATGGAGCTGTCGGCTTGATCGAGGTAGATCTTTTGTTTTGCAACGACCTTTGCTTCGGAAAAGGTCGATGGAGGGTTTGAAAAAGCGGGGGTAATTACCGAGAGAAATAGCGCTACTACAGAAAGCAGTTTTTTCATTGGAAAGCTTAAGCGGTTGAGGAGGGGTGAAGTATACGCACGACTCCATATCTACCGAAGGAGAACGACCGAACGCGAAGATGCAGGTGCGTCACAGGCGCGCGTGTTGCGGCGTAGAGCGTTACGTACGGCCGTGTCGGCATTGGTCATGCCGAGCACCTTGAATATGTTGAAGTGGGGAAGATGGTGGCCGGCTTCCGCTTTGGCACAAGGCCCCAGAGCCAGCAAGACTAGCTAGGAAAGCGTGGCAGCACCGTCCGAATCAGTTAGCGATAAGCAGCGCCAAGAAGCCACCCAAAAAATTATTTTGGCAGTGCCCCTTGAATCCAAAAAAGAAATCGGAGTTCTTATTTGATAGCAAAACAAAAGCAGAGATCTTGGAGCCTCCACCATATTTTGGCATTCATAGTTTTCAGGTCAGCCGGCTCGATTGACTTCTCCTGCTTTTGCCTAGGATCCGGCTCTTTGGCAATGAAAAGTGAAGACCGCAGTGAACGCCTAACTCGACTCGTAGAGAAGGGCAGGTCGCTTATTCGCGACGTGAGTCGCGGCTAGCCTTTTAAGCCACCTGAAATCTTTGGAGAGCGCAGCCTGGGTTTCCTGCATTCATAGAGATCAAGATCACCTGCTGACTTAGGTTATCGACGGCGGTAAATATTGTGTCGTTCAAGGTGATTACGGCTGCATCGGAAAGGCTGGCGCTTGCAACAAATCGGGTTCCCTTATCGGTACAATTTAGAGGTTTCACCCTCATACCATTGGTTTGTAACGTACTTTTCTCACTGTAACGTTGGGTGTGTTACATCGCACAAAACTGCGTTACACGTAGCCTCTGTGCGCTTCAACTGCGTGATGTAGAACACCTCGACAATACTCTTTCAGCCCCGTCATGCCCTGAGCGATCGTTCCTAGGCTCACCTGGTGGTGCCTGGCCATGGATCTTTCGATCGCACTCACAGCAGGTAAGAGAGCAACACAACTTCCGGATTGAAAATAGGAGCGTGAGTCCGAACAGATTCGATCCTTCTGAATAGTGGCGATTTGCCCTAGAATCAGTTCGAACCAATTTGGTTACAAACAGAAAGCTAGATATGGCACGACGCAAGGGACTTTGATTCTTGTCGATGGCCACATCATGCGTACGAAAAAACTAAAACAAGACAGGGATGCGGCGTGATGGGCAGCAAGGATCCTAAGGGCTTCTACGCAATTCTCGGAGTAGATACTGAGGCTGATGGGGCATCGATCAAAGCTGCTTATCGCCGGCGAGCGATGGAGCTACATCCAGATCGAAACGCGTCAACTGGTGCCACCAGCCAATTTCAGCATCTTAATGAAGCCTATGCCGTACTGAGCGAACCAGAGTCTCGAGCCGAATACGACACGATGTCGGTAGAGGCCGCCGAAGAAGGATCGGCCGAAACGTTTGAGGTTCCCGAACCGATCGTCTGCTCCCGTTGTGGCAAAGTATCTGCGCAGCCTCGCTACGTAATATTTTTAAAGGCCAAAAGTTTTTTGGTTTTCACCCTACGTTCCATGAGCCAAGGGATTTTCTGTAGCCCCTGTGCAGAAAAGAAAGCTCTCCAGGCATCTGCGATTACCTGGACATTGGGTTGGTGGGGTGTCCCGTGGGGCCCAATCTATTCCATCCATGCCCTCTGGGTGAATTTGCTCGGTGGCAGTCAACCCGTGTTACCAAACGCGCGATTGGCTGCTCATCAGGCATGGTATTTCGCTGCTTCTGGCCGCCCAGATATGGCTCGTGCGGTCGCCATGGACGCGCTTCGTTTGGCGCAAAAAATTCCTCGCAAAAAAGTCCGGCGGTGGATACATCGATGATGAAGGGGCTAAGCTGCGTGCAAATATTGAAGCGTTCTTAACCGCGCTCGGCGGCAACACTATCCGCCTCAGGAATGCCTGGAGGCTTACGCAACGTCGGTTTTTTGTGCAATTAGCTGTAGTGGCTGCGGTAGCTGGCGGCATTACATTCGCAGCTATGAACGCGCAGACGCACACGTATTCACCACCTCGAGGCCCTAAGCCATACCTCTCTGAATTTACTGCGAATGGCGGTCAAGGCAAGCTGGCTTCGCCCACTGGACTACCTGCATCAAATGCGGCCGGCACAGCCACAACTCGCCAACCTGTAGCTCAAGCGCCCACCACGAGTGCTGGCACTACTGCTAAGCGAGCTTGGACGCGACCTCCAAAGGCGCCAAATGGGCAACCGTGGCCAACGCTGGCGTCTTATGTGAAGGGTTACCCTCAAACCAATTCCAATGGGCTTTCTACTGTCACCATCGACAATGGGCAGAACAATTCAGATGTCTTTGTAAAGCTCGTGTCTCTAACCGGAAACTACGCCAAACCAGCTCGCTTTGTGTTCATTCCTGCGCACGGGCGGTTCACGATCAAAGCAGTCACACCTGGTAGCTATGATGTGCGCTACAGGGATCTTGTCGCTGGCTACCTGTCGCGCTCCGAGCAATTCACGCTTGAAGAGAAAAACCTCCCGGGGCACGCAATACAGTGACCTCACGCTCACTCTGTATAAAGTCCAAAACGGCAACATGGCGACCTACAACCTATCTGAAGACGAGTTTGAGTAATCTCAAACGCGATACCTTTACAACGGGAAGGAATTCCATGATCTACCAATGCAACGGATGCAAGCGAACAACGTTTGAAACGGCATGCCCCTGGTGCACAAGCTCTGAGCTTTCACCGTCGCCTGAGCTTAGCTCTCGCCACCTGACCCCTATCGACCCATCTTTCTATCCGGACTTTCAGTACAGGTCGAAAGGTCTCCTACAAGATTTTTTTGGGAAGAAAAAAGAACAGGCCCAGCTCAATGATCTGCTGAATAACGTCCTTAGAAAGTATTCTGAGCTGAAGCAGCCGTACTTCATTAATTTCATTCACACGACACGCGAGGGTGGTGGGAGCGCAGATGGGCACGGGGCGCCAGGGCCAAGAATGGACGGCGTCTATTCGGAGCGAGAGCTATTCAGGGAGGTTCTAATCCGCAAGGGATTCGATGAGCTTGAAGAGCTTCCATCTCTACTAGATAAGCTGTTAATGACTACTGCGTTTAACTCGGAATACTACGGTTTCTCTGTTGAGCTCAGTCGTCATCTCAAGGTGAATCTGGCTGATACCTTGCGATCTTGGATAGAGGAAGCTGGTGTCAGCTTCAGAGCTAACCTCGCTTTGTTCTACTACTTCCTATGGGAGAACGACGTCTCTTTCTCAGGAATCCAACTCAACCCTCAAGCTGCCACCACGGCGGGAATCCCGCTACTGCCAATGCAAGCATTTCGAAACGCATTGAGCCTGTGTGAGGAGATTCATTTCGATATTTTGGTGGAGCGCCTGGAGAGCCAACTCGAGCATTTTGATCCAAACCAGTTCATCACGATGTATCTCGTGGACGCCATGGACGGGTTCAAGTTTGAGGACTTCCTTGTCGAAATCTTCCAAACCATTGGCTACGACGTCAAAGAGACCAAAAGAACGGCTGATCAAGGAGCTGATCTGTTCGTGAGCCGGTTCGGCAAGAATATGGTGATCCAGGCGAAAAACTATTCTGGCTCGGTGGGCAATTCCGCTGTGCAGCAAGCCATCTCCGCCAAAGCTTTTTACGGTTGCGATGAGGCGATGGTCGTTACCAACTCGTACTTCACCAGGTCTGCAAAAGAATTAGCGAGTACGGCAGCTGTGCGGCTGGTTGATCGGGAAGGGCTTCAGAGCTATTTGGATGACTACAATCAGAAACTGATCGAGGTTTTTCAGGCCGACGAGGAAACAGCATAGTCACGTCGTGGGCTAGCAACGACGGGTAAAAAGAAGAAAGGAATGAAAGCCTAGGGCAGTTCTGGTACAGCCTCCCATCAGTGGCCGGGAGGCGCAATCAAAGGCATCAAGAGGTTTACCATCTTTGTGTTCTCCACGCATGGAGTCGGACGTAATCAACCCATCCAGCCTACGCCCTAGGGCGATACATAGGCTGGTAAACGGCGGTAAGCATGCAACAGGCATTTATTCTCAGAATTGCACCCAGCAACGTAAACAAGGTGCCGCTGGCGCTGAAAAGCGATCAAGTAATCATCGGCTGGTCTGCAACCGCCGGACTTCTTGATCTAACGCTATCTTGGAAGGCGTTTAGAAAGAAACTCCATGACACCCATTACGCGCCCGAAAAAATCTCCGCCGTGCTGGTGGTGCTGCCGGACATATGTGGCGGTTTGTCCGAGACATGAAGATGGGCGATCTGGTGGTCGTTCCAAACGGCCCAAAATTTTACCTGGCTGAAATCACAAGCGACGCGTTGTATCTCCCGGAACACACTGGCGAGGATACGAGCTATCGGCGCAACGTACGGTGGCTCAACAATAAGAAAGCGATTCCACGTGATTTCGCAAAAGCTCCATTGATTTCCAGAATGAAGGTATATGGTACGACTGCCCTGGCAACCGATGTGCTCGACGACATTCGAGATGCTCTTGCACGGGCGGAGGCCGGGAACAAACCATCGTTTAAGTACGAGCTGCAGACCGCATTGGTCAAAGAGACAGTTCAGCATCTCAGGTCAGGCCATATGGACAGCTTCTCTTTCGAGCATCTGATTAAGGATTTGCTGATCCAGATGGGCGCAAAGACAGCAACGGTTGTTCCCAGACTTTTGGATAAAGGTGCGGACATACTTGCCACGTTTCGTGTTGCCGAAACCTTTCAATACACACTCGCCGTACAAGCCAAACACTGGAATGACAAAGCCCCGGTGAACAACAAGGTCGTCGAGCAGCTAATTGACGGCATAGAGGCGGCGAACGCCACTCTAGGGATGGTTATCACGTCCGGCACAATTGCGGAAAGCGCTGTAAAGGCGGCCGAGGACTATGCCGAAGCTACCGGGATTCAGATCGAGCTGGTAGATGGTGATCAATTCGCGAAGCTTCTGATCGAGCAGGGCATTGGGAAGTGGTGACCAGCATCTCTCTGAGTCGACCTCGAACATTCGTAGCGACTACCCCCTTGTAGAGGGAGCGCTTACATCGTCTTCTAGGCAACCAAAAAAGATCATCATTTTCGATTACACCGAGTCTGCGGCACAAACTGCGAGCGATGTAATGGTACAAGGATTGAAGCTGTTACTGAATGGCTATGACTCAGGTCATGGCGACGAAATCATCGGGTTACTGGCTAATGCTGAGCATTTGGAGTGCATGGTTGCGTTTGCTAAGTCTTCCGCAAGCGAAACGATCCTCGAGCCTCTCAAGCAGGCGATTGCTCGTGGGATGACAGCCCGGATGGCGGTTGGTCTGAGCCTGTTCGTGACCGACCCCGCGATGCTGTATGAGCTGTTTAAGTTGGAAAAAATTCCCAAAACAAACTGGAACTCTATATGAGTTCAACAGAAGAAACCTTTCATCCCAAGGTCTACGCAGTGCGCGAGCCGGGAGGCCACAGAGTAATCGTTGGCTCCGCCAACATGACTGCTGGCGGCTTTTCCAACAACTACGAGGCATCGGTTTTGGTCAACGACCGCGACGGTGCATTGATGGCGTCTATCCAAGAGCACTTTGGAGGGTTGATCGAAGAGGGTGCGCTCGCTCGCGCAACAATGCCACGCATTAATGAGTACGCAAAACTCTATGCCGTTCACGAGGCTTGGCGGAAAATGGCAAGTCGACGTGCGGAAAAAATCTGCCGGGGTGACATGCACAGCTTGGAGGTGTTGGCTGATTGGTTGGCTGACATGAAAGCTGACGATTCGCCCTGCGGGTTTACGGCCCAACAAACCTACCGGGCGAGAGATCGGCTGATAGCGAGGCGACGGGTCAAAGAGATCGCGGGATTAGGTAAGGTCACCCGCGATACTTTCCTTGAGGCTTATGAAGGATTGCTCGGATGCTTTCATTCCGGAGGGCTACATCGCGGCAAGGGTATCGTGTCGCAGAAATCGAACCTCGTCATCAGTGCCCTTGCGGAGTTATTGGAGCTGAAACGCGCAACACCCGCCGAAGCATTTGAGTTATTGCACAGCCATTTCGAAGATATTGAACGAGCAGGCATCAATGTCTTGACGGAGATCCTCCACGCGTTGGACAACAAGCGATTTGGGGTCATGAACCGGAACGCGGTGAGCGGGTTGATCGTCGCCGGTTACGATCAATACCCCCTCCGGCCATTGAAGACCAATGTTACCCCCGAGCTTTACGAGCAATTTTGCCGAGACGTCAGGGAGGTTCAAACCCAATTAGAGTTGGAAAATCTCTCTGAGTTAGACGCTCTGTTCAACTACGTATATTGGCTTAATGATTAGGTCGCGTAGTCCGCGAGGCGGACATTCCGCAACCCTGGTGTGAGCGACTTCTGCTTGCAAGCTTATGCTCAACACGAGTAGTGGAGGGGCTATGCACGCAAGATTGGAAAAAATTTCTTGATGCTTGAACAAATGAAATCCTGCTTCTTAAGAAGCACCGAGCCACTCGGGCGGCGCGCAAATTGGATGGACATATAATCCACGCTGTAAGGAGTGTATCCGCGATGCAGAAACCGGCCTCAAACAGCGCGGGTACGATATCGGACTGTACACTTCGGGGCTGATTCGCAAATGTGAGGCACAATCCGAACAAGAAATTTTTGAGTGCTGCGCCCAAGGGCAGTCAGTAAGACCTAATACTGATAGCTAGCCTCTGGGCGTGCGTCAGTCATCTCAGTATGGTCGCAAAGGCTTCCGCACCACGGGACGGGGGCAAAACTCTTCATCAATCCTCTGCATCCAGTCGAGGTTTTCTGGCTGTCTAGCGGAACCCATAACGATCCGTACAGCGAATGCTCGGCACTCATCAAGCAGTGAGTTTGGGATCTGTTCTAACAATCCTTTGTATTCTTGAACGTTACCGTTACGGTAGTCATACAGGTCTGCGCACCAGAGACAGTAGACCCACTCGCTGATATCTTCATCTGTGTGTGACGAGGTATTGACTAAGGATTTGACGAAGGCGTCTATGTGTTTGCGCTCTCGCTTGGCGAAGCCGCGAGTAGTAAGGCTGAAAAATTTTAAAGCCTTGATAGCCTGGCGACTTTTCCAGGTTAGGGTGTCAAGCGATTCGGAATCACGCATCAACGGCACCAGTTGATATGGGTTCAGTAACTCTCCTGTATCAGGGGACACTGCATGCAATATCCGATCGAGGTTGAACGTTCGGCGCTCCTCTCGGGTATGGCAAAAAGCATCAATATTGGACTCGTTCTCCTTTCGCAGATCCGAGATTTCCCGCTCCGTAATCTGGCCTGAGCCATCGTGGTATTTTATGAGTACGCGCATCACTGCTCCTGTCATATGCAGTCCGACTTCCAGTCGACTCTGGTTGTAGTCTAGGGTCAATCATGTTGGCCACATAGGCAACTCGATGATTGCGAACCATCGATGTATACACCGAGGAGTTGACATGTCTGTTCTATTTTTTCTGCCCTGGGTTACAACTGCGGAAGAAGTGCAGCTAGGCAGCATGAGGTTGGTGCCATATGTGCGTGGAGAGGCACCGAGCGAGCTCCATGGCGTTACTCAAGGAGTGCTTGATGGCATCTTTGGAAGCTATGGGAATCAAACCTTCTCTCGCTCCCGCACTAGCGCTCATGTGAGCCACAGCACCATCATCACCTGGGAAAGCGATGCCGAGAGGCTAGATCTGTCGGAGGAACAAATTACCGCTCGATTGGGGATGGCGAACTACTTGGCGTTTTCTGCGTTGTCCCAGCGCAGATTCTGTAGTCATTATGAATACTGCAATTCAGACGGCTACCAAGTCGTTGCTCAGCGTTTTTCGGAAGACCGACCCGGGGACACCACGTTGACCACTCGAAGGCGCGATGGTCGCGGACAGCATTTTGTTGGATCTGCCGAGACCCCGAGATTTATTCGACCTCAGCATGTTGATGGTCGACTATTTTTGTCCTTGGACGCTCCATTGGTCATTGCACTGTTAGGTCTACCTGACTGTGAGCTGAAACATCGCATCGGCGAAGCCATAGACGTGTTTCTTCGAGCGAATACCGACTCTTCGACCATGCAAGAACGATCCGAACTGGTTCTTATGCGTGTCGCATTCGAGACATTACTGAATTCATCGCACGACACTCCAGGCTTGCGCCGCTGTTTCCGAAAACACTTCCAAGCCGAACTGCCTATCAAACCCTCTTGGGCTATTGGATCGCTGAATGAAGCTCAATGGAGGGCCAGATGGCCTAAATATGTTGAGCGTCCGCTAGACGCGTGGGTACAGGACTTCAGTGCCGCGAGAAACGCCGCTGCGCATGGCCCTCATGGAGAGTCAGAATCCTCTGTTTGGCAACGGCATAATCATTTGTTGTTCAGCAGTTGGCTGTTCCCATTAATGGTGAAGAAAATGCTGTCCGACGAGGGCCTGTACGAGTTGCAGGAGGAGGACGTGGTAGCTAGGCGCGGGTTTGAGGCTTTTTTCGCGTATGACCTTCTAGCCTATGCGGATGAGGAAGAAAGGGATCTTTGGTGGAATCGGGTCGAGCGCGAACTTTTGCTTCCTGTCTTCGCAAACAGAATTTTCTAAGCTCTAGATAGTTCATGATCAATTGGTTCGTAGCCATTTTGAGTGGCCAAGAATAATGGAGGGGGCAAGGATGCGGATTTTCGACTGGTTGTTCAAAAAGAGAAATGCAGACAAGCCAGAGATGGGCGCCGTCAGAACCAGATCTCAGATGATAGAGCTAGAGAAGCCTTTCCTACATGTCAGCACCATGGATTACGGCGGCCTCTACAGTCTTTCCGAATCAAAAAAATGGGCTGTTTCTTGGAGGGACTCAGACCCTGCTGCCGGTCGGGGAGGGCTGCGTGAAAGTGGGCTTGGCGAATTTGTTCTCGCCGACCTAGCAGGTGATCTCGTACCTGCGCATGGAAAGATGCAAAGACCTAATAATGGATCTGTCGCAGACAATGGCTCCTTCAGCCTTGAGGACTGGCACTTTGAAAATACGCTGTCAGGAACCTTCAGCGTTTTCGACAACACAGGCACGCCCATCGTAAACAAAGAATTGACGGCGAACATCCTCGACAGCGGTATCTCAAGGAATGGCAAGCTTGCCTATTGCGCGACAGCCAACAGCAAGACCGAACACAGCTACAAAATTTTCCTGTTCGACCTAGAGACCGGCGAGGAACTGTTTTGCATAACCCCTCGAACCGGAGGCATTGAAAGCTATGCATTTGACGAGGACAGAAAGCTACTGATTGCAGGCGTGAAGGGAGTGGGTAAATTCCGGTATGACAGGGGCGGTAACTTTGTCGATGCCGAGAATTTGGACAAGGCTAACCTTAACTCATCCGATTACAGTCGGATCATTCGAGCAGCTTAAAAGATACTGAACGAGCCCGACATTTCCCAATCCCGTGCTCGGGAAGCTCTTGACGCTGTGATTCGAGCTAGGTCGCTTGGAGCCGATGCCAACCCTGCATGGAAGCCAAATGCGCTTAAGGTTCAGGGTCTTGCCCACGAGACATTGGGTCAGCTTCGTGAGGCAATCCATATCTATGAGCAGGCACTCGCTTTGAATCCAAAAATAGGGGTGAAGCGCAGGCTGGATATTCTTAAGAAAAGGGTAGGCTGACGACTCGTGGCTCATGCCGCCTGGCCAGTACCTCCTGCTAATGCTTGGAGCCTAGCGTGTGAAGGAGACAATATAGACATCGCAGCCGAAGAGTGAGTAGGTGTGAAGCAGAAGACATCAAGGCTACCAACGTACCCAATGCAGGCAGGAGCTGATCGCGATGACATCTGATACAGAACTCCGGCATCGTGAGACCGCAAGGCGAAATGCACTTTGGAGACTTGCCTATATCCTTCCTGGCGATCTCAGGGCGCTCGATGCGCTGGACGTTCTTGACGATATTGAGCAGCGAGAACGGCTTGACACTGCGTCAATAGAACAGCCTCTCAGCGTTGAGGACGCTCTACGTTTCGTACCGACTGAGCCACATTCGGTAGGTTGCCGCATTGTTCGGGAGTCAAGCATTCCGCAGCCATGGCGTGAGCGTTTCCTGCTGGCCAGTGTTGGATCGACTCGTGTTCCGGAGGGGCCATACGCGCATGATTGGAATAAATTTCTTGTCGAGTGGCAGAAGGAAATGCGGCTGTTAGAAAAGCATAGGGTTGCTAGAGGCGAGCATAATTAGAGCCCGATACCGAGTAGTAATCCGCCCTTCCTTGGCCCTTCCTTGAATACTCAACTGTCCTCGGCGCTACCGCGCTGTTCGCTATTCCAAGCTTAAGTGAGGTCGTGTATTCGATCCGAGAATTGAGGCTTTTTTGATAGAACTAGGGCAACGCGTGTTGCCGACAGATTCTTCTATCAAATACATGGTGTCGCCAACATCCAGCTCCAACTCCTGCAACGCTTCATCGGGAATTTGAATCGCACCGTCACCATCACACTCGTCGATATGATTTTCATAGGTGGCTTTCTCACGTGTGGCTCCATTGCGTCTGAGTCGGGTCGCTATCGCTACCGCGATAGCGGCCTAATGCTTCGGCTCTCATGTGTTGTCCTGCGCCTTCGAGACCATCCCTATCTTTTCCGGCATCTTCTTCGTGGTCTTACCGTCCACCATCAGACACGCATGGGCCACCGATGGCCAATCAGGTAGATCGGTTGGAGTAAGCGACTTGGGGCAGAGCAGGAGAAGGTCACCAAGGGTAAACAGCGGGAATCCCTCCACGATGGGATAACCTCTAAGCGTTTTGACCTTACCCCACCGCGAATCAAAATCTGCTCCTGGACGTCGTCGGCGGTGACAACATCAACCAATCTCCATCGCAGCTCAAACCGGGTGGCCAGATCGTTCAGATCAGCTTCCTGACCGGTCAAAGCATCAGCGTTCGCCTGATGCCCCTCAACTTCCGTTAGACCTTTATCCAGGGCATCACAGTTGGGCCACGCTCTTTTGTCGGTAGGTGAACGAGCTCCTTTACCTGGCCGTTGGACGCTGAAGCTGCATTTGTATCCATCCAGGATTATCGACCCATCAAATAAGCAGTGGCAGTTAGCCGCATTAGCACCTTGATTCGTTATAGTAGGCCTGCTGTAAGCTTCCGGGCTCGGAAGTGCGGTGTGGATTTACCCGAGTGGCTCCCCGCACCAGTCTGTATCGCTTCTTTTGAAAGCGAATTGCATTGCAATGTGCTCAAGACAATGAAAGTTCGAATAGGGATGAGCGATGTACGTAGGTTTTGAGTTGAATAAGTACAGCGGTGTATCGACTGTACTGAAGCCCAAGGCTGATGAGTTTCGTCAGCAAGCTAAGGGCCGCTTCAATGAGCTGTCAAGCTATCTGATTGGCGTTTTTGAAAATAAGGAGGTGATTGACGCTGAAAAAATCGCGAGCCATATTTTCCCCACCCAAAAAGCTGACATTTTTCTGTCTCATTCGCATGCCGATGAAGACAAGGCGATAGAGCTCGCGGTTTCCCTACAGAACAAAGGCCTCAACGTCTTTGTTGATTCTTGTGTCTGGGGATACTTTCATGAGTTGCTTGACGAACTGAATACGGTCTATGCAGAGCCTAAGTATAAGGAAGGTCGAGTAATCTATGATTACCGTAAGGCCACGGGTCTGACTGCTGGCGTGCACATGATGTTGTCCGGTGCCCTTCATCAGATGATTCAACGTTCTGAGCTGTTTATATTTCTCAATACAGAAAAATCAGTTCCCCTCGAAGATTATCAAAGTTTTGATCGTACTTTTTCGCCCTGGATTTACTCTGAACTCCAGTTCAGCTCTTTTGTTGAGCGTAATACTCCTGATAGGCATCTCAGGGTAACCAACGAGTCTTACGATGGTACGGAACGTTTTATAAAGTCAACGGCTGCGACCCGATCTGACGTCGTGCTCGCCTTTAAAGCCTTCAACCGGCACCTTCCTAAGGTGACGGGCGACGAGATGCGGCGTTGGTATGATCAGCCCGTCTTCGCTAGCCGCGGCCGCTCGAAGGCAGAAGTAGCGCTAGATTCGCTGTATGAAGCCCAAGACCTGCCGGGCCGATACTCAGACTTAGAGCGTCAATTGAAGGAATCCGATAAGAGCAAGGGCTAAGATTGCATCAGCGGAAGGGGCAGCGCTTAAGCCGCCCCAATCGCGAATATCTACGCCCGCCACTTAGGGGCAGTGGTCAAAGCCGTAACTCAATCGTCGCTGTAAACTCGGTCGATAATTTTGAACACTCGCTTCAGGAGTGTTTCATGATTGTCCTCGCCCAGCAAAAGCTCATGGTTGGCAAGGGAGTCTAACTCTGCATCCGTTGGGCGTTGCACCTTCTTCCCTTTTACCGGTATGTCCGAACCCTTTAAGCGTTTGTAGATTTCTTCAGCGACGCCTTTGGTGGCGCCGATGGGTAGCAGGAAGGCACCCTGCTGGCGGGCAAACTCCAACTCTTCGAGCATGCCATCTGCTAGCACAAGCTCTCCGTCCTTCATTTTCAATCCACCAACAAAGATGATGACTCCTGCAAGCCTTGCAAGCTCCTGACGGAGTTTTGTCCATTCCTCGCGCTTCGGGGGCTGGCCCTTGATGGGTTGTGGGAACGGGCGTGCGGTCAGCCGCTGGTTGATGTCCCATTCCGCGCCATGCCGAAGGGCAGCCACGAAGCCTTGTAAAGAGGCGGAACCCACTAGGAGGCCGGCTCCGGTTACTAGGTCGCGCTGGTTTTCAGCGATGGCTTTCCCGAGCTTCTCCGAAAATTTGTAAATGTTCGATGAGTCCGCTGAGTCGCTGTCCACGGGCCAACTGCCGCTCACCCAGATACGACGGGCAGATAATCTGCGCTCGATTTGCTCCATCAGCTCTGGGATCTCGTCATAGGTATCGACTTCGACCACTCGCAGGCCGTAGCGGCGCAGGTCTTTAGCCCATAGGGTGTGCTGTGTTAGGCGTGCCTTGTGTTCTTTTGCAGAGCGGAAATCATCGCGATGGGGAGGCCGTACAATCGCGAAATGTTCGGGAGGGGCATCCGTAAAGCTGTCTCTGATCAGCGAGAGCACATGCTTGATGTTCGGGTCAGTGAAACTGAGACCGATGAACAGCATGGACATGCCTGTGAGGTGGGCCTGAAATAACGGAAGGAACTGCCCTCGCTCGCGCCCATAACGCTCATAGTGATCGGTGGAGATCACTACTTCACTTGGAGCAGTGACGCAACCATGCATTTTATAGAGGCGTGCTGCACCGGGCATAGGGAGTCTTCGTGCCAGTTCTTGACCCTTTGAGATGGCGTGGAGCGGTCGCTTGATTTCCTCGAAAGCCCGCTCAATCAGACGGTCATAATTGGTCGTCCAGATATGACGAAGGGGTAGTCTCGCCAGAATCCGTACGACTGGAGGAATGTCTTTGTTAGGACTGATTTCATTTAGGATGACGTTCTGCACGCGAGATGCATCGTTGTCCTGGATCGACCATTGCGCAAGGGCCGTGAGATCCTGAACATCCGTGGAATCGACGCCGAGCTCTTGTCCAATCTCCCTGAGCAGTTTGGCCCAGGAGGGATAGCCCGCCGCCATGGACACTCCCGCTCCGACAAATACAGCACCATTACCATCGTTCAGGGCCTTGGGGAATTCTTTTAGAAAATGCTTCCGATTAGCTGCGGTCATGCCGTTTCCTTATGGGCAAAGCTTTGTCAGTGTCCAGCGCGCAGGGAATGTACAATGTTGAGCTGAGGGCGGCAATTGGCCATGTGGTGTTCTGAGTCGGGCCTTTTCTTGTTGCGAGAGAAGCCGGTTTATGACGCCAGGTACCACCTTTTGGAAATATATCAATCGGGTGAGTCCGCTGTACCACGGGACGTCCTCGGAAAACTCTGGATAATTCCGTGCAAAAGGAGATGAAGGATGGCGTTTTTCACCAAGGCAGAAGTGCGTAAGGCTGCCCAGCAAGCCATTGGAGCCAACCGCAGTGCACGAGACGTTTTGAGTGATGCTCGTAAGACTTACAAAGAGAAGGATCGATTCGATATCTTTCTTTCTCACTCCTTCGCGGATGCCGAACTCGTTCTCGGTGTCAAAGTTCTGTTGGAGGCGCAGGGCCTGAGGGTATACGTGGACTGGGTGGACGATAAAGCGCTTGAGCGTGATCAGGTCACTGAGAAAACCGCGGATGTTCTGCGCAAGCGCATGCGGCAATCTGAGTCACTGCTCTACTTGGCCTCCGATAACGCCTCAAAGTCCAAGTGGATGCCATGGGAGCTGGGGTACTTTGATGGCTTCAAAAATGGCGGCGTATCGATCTTGCCGGTGTTGGAAAAATCGGACTCTCCCTTCGAGGGGCAGGAATACCTGGGGCTTTACCCAATCATCACCAAAGAAAAGCTCACGCAGAGCAATGTTAAGCAGACCAGTACCCGAGTCATTCGACCTCGCTCAGGAACTCCATTTGACCCAGGATTTCCTACCTTTCCGTTGGGCGGGCCCAGGATTTACCTCTGATCCATATCAGAGCTGGACGTTGACCAAGAGGGAAGAGCTGCATCACCGATTCGGCATGCTCTCCATGTTTCCTTGGTTGGTCGACACGATACGCTGCCCTCCGTGCCATCAGTGGCAGATTGGGGCATTCAAATGCTTGTGCTTATGGCTAGAGAGCGATCTCCCCTGGAAAGGCACACGCCTCAAGAGATCGCTGGTGTGATGCCTACTAAACCCTGAGCGAATCCCTACGACGATAGTATTCGATGGTCAGGTTGAACTTACTGTAAAGCGAGTCCAGCACTGCGCTGCCTTTGGTGCCTGTTGGAAGCTGAGCAAACCACTCGTGCAGTTTGTCACCGCATACGGGAGGCAGGTGGTCGTTGAAAGCTTTGAAGGCCATTAGGTACTGCATGTTCTCAAGGCTGAGGTTGTTGAATCCTTTCACGCTATCAAGAACGCTGCCCTCGATCCTGTCCCTAATCCTCTTTGGCGTCGCATGCTGAACCTGAAAGCTGAATTGCAGCTCGGAGAAGAGCCACGGCGACAAAGTTTTACCACTAATGCCGTAGGTCAGCGGCACAGACCTTTCAGAACGGACGAAAATGAACGTTTCCGCCCTCGAAATCATCCGGTGAAGGGCACCGGCCAGCATCATATGTACGTCCGCATTGATTCGCTGGATCAGTTGATCCTTGGTCTCACCAACTGATGGTCGCGCCTCCGTGGCGATCATGCGGACGAGGTCACCAAAATATCCCCATACCGTCGAGTCCACGAATACCTTCAGGCCGCGGCTCTCCAAGGCAATCGCAAGATCGATAGCTTTGCGCTGATCTGCATGGGAGTGTGAGAGGAACACATCGTATTGGGCTTCGGGGAAAATCTCAGCGGACAGCGACTCGGCATCGAGCACACGGTGCCCATTGTAGGTGCCGATGATATACCGAGCGAGCTTCTCGACCCGTCCCTTTGCTTGGTCAACGTAGCGGTCTACTTGTACGTAGCCATTGAGGGGCACAAATTGTTCGATTTCAAAACCGAGGTACATTAGAAAGTCCTTGTCTTGGGTAAAGGGGAGGCGCCAGTCGGCGCCTCGAAAACGAACCTATTACGGCTTGCCTGCCGCTTTCGCCGCAGCCTCAACCCACTTGCCCAAATTTTCGCGGCCGTTGTTGTTGTTCCACAGAAAGTGGGGGGCGTCAGGGACGCGAAGGGAGCAGCAATCGGTCGTTTTTCCGTTGAGGTCTGCGATCTTGCTGATGTCGATGGTCAGAATGCCATTGCCACGCGCAATGCTTTGCTCAATCTCGTACTGCACCCATTTGCTCTTGTCGGTAGTCGCCCCAACCAGAACCACCGTGACGCTCGTGCCGTGCAGCTGATCGTTGATCCATTTCTTGATGGCTGCATCGCCCCTGCGCTCGACTTCCTCGAAATCGGCTTTGTCGATGAAGCCTACCTTAGTGTCAGCTGCAATCACGTTACTGTTGCGCACGTTCATCGCACGGTGCACGTCTTCGTACTGGAAGCTAAAAAATACCTTTCTTGCCATGATGATCGTCCTTAAATGAGGGGCAGCAGGGAGAGGATGATGTCGTGAGCGCGCGTCAGGTCGGTGCCCGCGGTGCCTAGCTCGTGGAGCAGGGGGTGATCTTCTTGCCATGCTCGTGCTTCGACTCGTCGTACGACTGGATGACCTGATTCCAGAGGTCAGCCGAGATCGAACCGGTAATGCCGACTGGAATGACGAAGATGCCGTTGGCCACCGCAATATCGAACTCTTCGCGCATGCCGTTAGACGGTACCACCTCGCCGTCTTTGTTGAGCTTGTTGCCGAAAAGGAAGAGCGCGATGCCGGCGTGAGCGAGCATGTTGTGGCGATACTCCGTCCAGAGCTCAGGCAATGGGCGCTCGCCAGACTGACTTTGCGGGAAGGGACGTAGGATCAGTTGATCGCTGTCGAGGCGGCCACCGTTCATGATGGTCTGTTCGAGCACGCCCGTGATGACGGCACTGCCGATCCCCAGACCGAATCCGGATATGACCCGGTACTGTGCCTTGCTGATCGCCTTGCTCAGCTTGTAGACGAACTGTTCGGATTCAGACTCTGTCCAAGGGCTGTAGTCATGAGCCGCCCCCGAGATAAAGATGGTTTTGCGTTTATGGCGGTTCTCGATCTCTCTTAGGATGTCGGTGATCTCCGAGAACTGATCTACGTAGACGGCCTTGATCCCAACTCGCAGCAGCTCGTGCTTGAACAGATCTTCCTTGCGCTGGCGATACTCGAAATCCGCCTGCTCCTCGCCCTCCATCCTGTCCGCTCTGCGAAGAATGCAATAGTGCTGGCGCTGATCTTGCGCGAACTGAATCCGGACTCGACTCAGGATGTAATCAAGGTTTGGGTCAGTGAAGCTGAAGCCCAGGAAGAGGAAGGTCTTGGCGATCAGGTCGCCACTGAGTGCAGTGATGAACGGCTGCATCTTCACGTGATAGCGTTCATAGTCATCACGGATCAGCACCGCCTCGGACGCGTGTTCGACGTCGCCATGCATCTTGTAAACCACAGCGTCTCGCTTGGGACGGGTAGTCGCCAGCTGCTTGGTGGTGTACTTGACGTCGGCAACCTTCTCGTTGCGCTCAAGCGAGGTTTCGATGAGTTTGTCGTAGTTCGTCGTCCAGAACGTCTGGATCGGTAGCCTGGCCAGGATCACGTGATTTTCAGTCGGTGCCACACCGGCCGAGAACTCCGTGACCAGCATCTGGTTCAGCTTCGAACGGTTGGTCGCGTTCGCGTTTGCATGGTATTGCGCCAACGTCACCAGATCCCATTCCTTCTCGACATCGAGATCCAGATCGTCAGCGATCGGCTTCAGCAGCGTTTTCCAGTCTACAAAGCCTGCTGCTCGGGAAAAGCCTGCACCTGCGAAAATTGCCAGGTTTCCTTCGGCCAACTCCTTGGACAGGGTGTCGATGAGCCGCAGATGTTCCTTTTTCATATTTTACGCACTACCGGTAGGTGGAAGTTAAAGAGTGCGCACCCACTTGCCATTGCCCCGAGTGTCATAGAAAGCAAGACCGCTGGAACCAGTAGGTACATCAATTTTGTTGTAAAGGCTCAGATACTCGTTGCCATAGAAATGGCCATGGTTATCCATGGTGGGGACGATCGCTATGCGCTCATGGGCCTTTTTCCCATCTGCAAAGCCGATTTTCCAAGGACACCAGCGCGATGCCATCGAGTTCTGTGTTGCGAGAAAAAGGAACCAGTCCGCACGGACAATGGCGACCTTGATATTGAATGCCGTTTCACCGTCCGGCGTGTCGGGCATCGTCTGATCTTGCCAATCGATGTAGACGTCCCAGCCTTGATTCTTGAGCATTTCCTGCAAGCCTAGGGCGAGCGTCGCGTCCTTGTGACTATGACTCAGAAAGGCGGTGGTTTGCCCGGCACGTTTGGCGATTCGCCCCTGAATAGAGCGGCTGTAGCCTGCATTGAGCAGGTCTGACTGACGAATCGGCATGTGGGCGTCCTTTGCACTTGGTGGGCAAAATGCCACTTTTGCAAACGGTACTCAAGCTACTCTCACGACGCGAATCACCGTATTGCGTGGTGGATGCATCGAATTACCCATCCATTGGATGCTATTGCCCATAAAACCGGGAGTGGGAAGAGTGTTCATCATCACTCCATAACAATGCACTCTACGACTAAAGTCTTACGTCAGATCAATGAGGCTATCTCGGCCCAATTCGGCCGGGCAGGTGCAATAGGGGGAAGTGACGACAGAGATATTGCACGATTGAGAACAAACAGTTGCTTTGGAGGCGCTCGTGTGAAGGGTGAGTGAAGAGGTTGGCTAGGATAGGGGCGATAGCTGATGAGGCCATCTTTCTTAGTGGATCGGTAATTTTTTGGTTGTTGCTAAAGTTTTAGGCGCCGCGAGCCGTTTGTATTTGCATTCAAATTAATTGGTGGATGCTTTATGAATGGTGAGGTTTTTGCTGCAAGCAATGTCGTTTTCATGGTCGAGCGCCCGATGAGGTGGCACGGTTTTGCTGATCATGAACCGTACATGGCGTCGGTCGAAGTGGTAGATAACCACGTTTCTCTTGTCCTTGATGATTCCGAGTATTGCTTTACGGGGCAGCAGTGCGCCGAGGTGACTAAAAGTCTTGCCAGGGTGTTGTTGACCTACTCGCATCTCGGGGTTTTGCAGGGTGCCGCGGAATCGATCTCGCAGTTGAAGGCCTATGCCTCCTGGTGCCAGCTGATCCAAACGCGAACATTACCGACTGAGCGTGACTCATTGCAGACTTTTGAGTCGGAGAAAAAAGGATTCGAGTTTTGCGCCTCGGGATCATTTCGGCATCCAGAATCGCTTCATGGTGAGCCGACTTATTACAAGCTCGCGATCGCTCTAGATGATGATCTTGACCTGCCATGTTTGAGCATTGATGGTCGCTCGTTCTCACTCAGTTTTGAGGAGGCGTTTTGGTTGATGGAGCAGCTTTGGGCCGCGGGATCTCTTCTGGCTCAGACCGTGCAGTCGAGTAAATCCACGGTTAAAGTGCCGTGGATAAACGACCAAGGCAAACTCACGCAAATTTAGCTGCATGGGCCGTGTCTTAAGCTCGTGTGTTGGCTGTACCAGGGTGAAGTCGCGAGGCACGTCGCTACACGGATCGGATAGAGTCGATAGCTCCTTGAAGAGGCTAAGCGTTGGTTCTAGACGTTCGCGATCAGTCTCAGTAGATTTGGCCAATTGCCGCCGCATGGCTAAAGTCGATGCCTGCGATTTCACCTGTACCATTTGAAGGCTGTGTAGGGCTCACCGGTCTCGATATACTCCAGATTTTTTCGTCGGCAAAAGCCTGTCGATTAGATCCACTACAGTGTGAGATTTCCGGGATGGGTGGAGTCAAAAGGATGTTGGACGAGGAAATGGGACACGGCTATTCGAGCGTTGAGAATACCTTTGTCTGCGAGAGATGCGCTCAAGACCCTGGACTGAAAAAATTCGTTAGGAGGAATCGTAGCCCCGGTACCTGCACCTACTGCCAAAGATCAGTCAGAGTATCCGACATGGATAGTGTGATAGAGCACGTGGTGAACAGCTTGTTCTTGGAGTGGGGCGATCCAGCCAGTGAAGGACTTCCCTACGAGACCCGGGAAGGTGGGTGGCAGGGGGATGTTTACAACATCTATGAACTGCTTTACGACGTAGGCCCCGATTGCCCCGAAGAAATTCTAGATACCATTGCCGGGTCAATTCATGACGCAGGATGGTGCGAGAAAGACCCGTATTCCCTCCCTGTTCACAAGATATTGGTTTACGGCTGGCAGAGCTTCAGTAGATTCATCACTCACACCGCGCGATTCGTTTTTTTCAAGGCAGTTAACCCAACATACGATCATGACCAGCATGACGAAATGAACCCGGTTGACATCTTGGAGACATTGGGCCGGGTTGTGAGAGATCTGGGTCTTATCGATACGGTTCCGGCAGGGGAAAAAATTTATCGAGTTCGGATCGTCAATCAGGACGAGGTTAAAACGCAGGCTAAGGATCTGGGCCCCCTCCTGCCGAACGAGCAAATATGCCAAACAGGATGAGTCCAGTTGGCATTCCGATGTTCTATGGCGCATTCGATCTCAACACAGCCATTCGTGAGATTTACGAACCCGACAATGCGAAGGGAAAGAAGGTCGCCTCGGGTGAGTTCACTGCCCTTCGAAATCTTAGGGTGGTGGATCTATCGAAGTCGCTTCCTATACCCAGTCTTTTCGATCCAAAGCTCCAGACGCTGCGTAACTATTACCGGTTCATGAATAACTTTATCAACGATTTCACCAAGCCTATTGAGCGTAGTGATAGGGCACACGCTGAGTACGTGCCCACCCAGGTGGTGACCGAATATTTTCGACATGTTTACCGTACGGGCGATGGAGCTCAGATAGACGGGATCATTTACCCCAGCTCAAAGACTGGGCAGAAGGCGATCGTGATCTTCGCTGACTCTGCAGCCTGCATTGATGCCGAAGAAACGCAGGGGAGTGGGGCGCTACTTAGGTTGGACAGGGCGGTTGATGTCAGCTTGGAGGCATATGCAGCTGTTGAAGGCACCGAAAACTTTTGAGCGTAATCGGAGCATGGCGCTAGATGATGAATGCTTGGTGTGCGAGTCATCGCAAAGCGTGATGCGACTGCTCAAGGCATCTCAAATGCTCGCGTCGGACGCATCCATAGCTGCGCTGGGTGAGTCGAACCACTCAAGTTCAGTAGAAATCACAGCCCGTGCGACTCGCTGAATTACCTTCGCATCGAGAGCAGTTTCGTCACGATCCTCAAGCAGGGAGAAGTAGTCTGTGGAAGCGACGGCGAACTGCTTTGAAGCCAATGACTCGAGGCACACGTAGCGCACGCATGCATCAGCGTTCAACTGCCGCCAGGTCACGAGCTGGACATAGTCGCCGACCTTCACGGAGGCCAGAGACGCATGCTTATGAGAGGTACTACGCGATTCAGCGGAGGACTGAGGCATGGGCTGTGAACGCGTCTGTACGAGGTGCTTAAGTTCTACGCGGTCAGCCATTGCTTGCCCGCGCAGCTCTTCAGGATCGATAGATAATCCGCCACGGTCGGTCACGGAGTAATTCTTAAGATTGTTTAGCGCCGTGATGAATTTGAGGTCTTTTTCTTCTCCCATTCCGGCCTGTTGTCTGGGAAAAATCGAGCCCATAGATCTAGAAGCCATTTCATGTCGCGTTACCCCTACCTCGATGCTGAAGAGCATTTTCAGTGATGGCGCGAAAAATGTCCTGACCTTTTTCTTCTCTTCTCAAGGTTCAGGTCGGATTGGTGTACAGAGCCATCCATCGTGAGGCCTCTGCATCAAAATCCGTCAACCACCCCGGTCATCACGGTGGACTTCCTTCTGCTATCACCAGGTCTTTTCCGCCGCGAGGCATTTACGGGAGACATGGGAGAGCAACTGCCTGAAGCCGTCGACGTTCGCGAGGGTGGGGCAGATTGATTAGGTTCAGGAGAAGGGCTGGTGCACCATTCCCCCTTGATAGAAAAGGAGTGACCGTTGTAGGGTGATTTCTAGCGAGCTTAAAAATCTCAAGCTTTACAAGATTGGTGCCATCTGGTTTTCAAATTTTTCCGCATCGAAGCCGGCAAGAACAAGATGGCAGGCCAGCTCATGCGCTTGCTCTGCCGATAGCACAATTTGGAACTCGCCCAGAGTGATCTCGACTCTTTTTTCAGTTAGTTCGGCAACCATGACGTTATAGTATTTAGCCTTTACAGATAACTCTTGCGAGTCTCTTGGCAGATTTTTGAAGCGCCCAACTGAAAATCGGAGATTATTTTCGTCTTTGAAAATTTCGAGCTCTTTCATATTTTTCCTATCTTTTCTTTCCAGTGAAATAAATGGGATTTGACGGCGGCTCGCATCAGCTTCGCCGTTATTTACTAAACGGAAGGAAAGTCCGAAAGCTTTAGCGATTACTCAACTTTCTTTTGCCACCAATGATCTGACCTCTGAGCAGGCTAGCCAAGAGGCGGAAACGCCCGACTAGCTTTTGTTGGGCATTAGCCCGCGAGATTTCGAGTTTTTGATAGATTCAAAGACAGTGAAACTCAAACCATCTAACGAGTTCGCGGACTCGTCGAGCACCATGGACACTCCACTGCAATCACTGGCTAAATAAATGCCCTATTTTTTGATGGGTGCATGAAGGTGCGGGTAATGTACAAACCGAGAAGTGACCCGGGTCATCGTGCAAGCGGAGCGCGCAGACCTGGACGGTCGAAGGGCATGAGGATGGAAGCCCATAGGGCCAAGCCCTGTCGAAAGACAGGGCTGGGTTTACGACAGCCATCCCCAAAGGGGCATGCCACAACAGCTAGGCTCTAAAGGTTATCGAGCCGCGCGCTGATCGTTAGTACGAGGAGCTACACCCATGGCGCAAAGATCATACGTTTTGCGTAACAACAGTTCGTCATCAGATGATACATGGGCGTGCGTAAAGACCGTCGACAAGAACCGCTTGCGTTCTCCGTTACCAACTTCAGACCACACCCTCGGCTGCCCTTGAACATCTGGGACAGCCAAGCGATCAAGGAAATACTCTTCAAAGCTATGCAGACGCTGTTGCCCATCGATCAGAATGTCACTGTTCTCTGCCAAAGCTCGCCCCACGCCGGAATCGCACCATGCATTAGTGAGATAGCTCCCGAGATCCGCCCCAGACCACACAGCAACAATAAACCGAGTCTTTTGACCTACATTCCAGACCACTTGACGCTGCCAAGATGGAACAGGGATGCCCATCACAAATCCCGCTGCCCAAGGATATTTCTCGTGAGCAGAAGAAGGGTCTGCCAAGTGTTTTTCCAAACGGGAAACCAAGATATCAATCGGATATTGCTGGGTGCTGGTGGCCAAAAATTGATGAGGCATTTGGATGCTTGGGTCTGAAATTTCATCATCGGCGTAGCGCTGAAATTTTGAAGTCATGAATGTCCTTGGAGAAGGAGAGTGCTACAGGTGGACGAAACATTGGAGTGGATGAAATGCCGCCGCCACTCGTCAACGATCGAGATGATCAATAAGTCACGCTCTGTGGAGATTTCGATCTGTTCGCTGTCTACCAGCCCCTGCGCATAACCTTCTGCGAAGGCTGCAGCTTTATCGAAGTCAGAAAGGGAGTCAGATGACTCGATGTAGCTGATCAGGCGCTCCCACGCCCCACGCTGACGACGACCTTGGATGGAGTCGGCAAACGACATGGCGCCTTTCAAGCAACGGGGGAATGGGATCGTTGGTAGGTTCAAAGCTGGATTCTCAAAATGTCATAGGTATGACAAACGGTTCGTTTTGAGAAACCTTGAGCCCGATTGGGAATTTTTTTCAGAGGCTCATCTTTCTGCGATGAAGAGCTGCTGTCTCACAGCGCCATTCCCGCAAGGAGAAAGCGGGAGTCATCCTTGATCTCTTGTTCGCTCGGTGAGTATTGAGGCTAGCGCTGTCGCCTGCTGAGGCGCGAGCCAAAAACGCGACTCATCGATTTTGATTGAAATTACGCCGTCGAATTCTGTAGCCGAAAATCGCTTTTTTCATGATGAACGCCCGCGTGGGCACGTATAGGGCTCTACAGCCCTCGCTCCCATATTGAACGGTGTCCTCCGCGGGGGTGAGAGCGGCATACCGCGGCCCGCTTTTCCTGCAAAAGCTGAAGGTCTACTGCCTACTCCTGCCAATTCGACAGTCCAATCAGACTTTCCTGAGGTAGGGCCTTGCCCGCAGTTTTGATAATTTCAAACACACGCTTCAGCTCGGGATCATCAAGCGCCTCAAGCATCGAGCGCTTTTGAACGATCTGTTCGCGATACCTGCGCTGAGTGCTCAATCTGCTGCAGAGTTTTTCCAGGCATTGCGTCCCGGGAGCAAGGTACTGGCTGAAAAAAGGCAGAGTGGCTGCGATCGCGAGACCCTCAGGGTCATAATCGGTGAACGCGATGACTGGCAAACCAAGATCCTTCAGAAGGCGATGCGCACTGTCGATCTTGTAGCTACCTGGTGCCCCACGGAATACCACCAGAGGATTACCAGGCACCGATTTGAGGATTGGCGTCTGTTCGGTTAGCTCGAAGTTCTCCCAGTTTTCGACTAGGAGTACTGCATCATGCCGGCAGTGCTCTACGACCCACTGGCGATCAACGTCCAAATTGACGCCCGGGGGCAGGGTAAATGGGGTATCTCCAAGCAACAAAGGTCGCCCCGGTAGGGACTTGATGGCGACTCGGCGGCCCCTTACCTCACTGGAAGCCGAGGGCTGTTTACCAATCAATCCTATGCGCCGGCGGATGAATACTCCAACGTCGACATGGTCGTCCTGACCAACCTTTACCACCGTCACAAGGCGGTAGAGAAGAGGGACAAATTGACCGCTCACTGGTGGTTCGGTGAATCATTTTCACTGTTGTATGCGAATCCTCGTTCCACCCAACCTGAATCGATGGCGCTGGCCTTTGCCAAAACCCTGCGCTTCTATAACAACGACCTGGTGCAGCACCGGATGGAAGGTGATGCCCGCGAACGAGATCTGCAGAGTCTAGCGATCCCGCATTTCGTGGGTACGGTGTTGATGGCGAACGGGCGGTACCTGTTCCAACCGGGTAAGCCAAGAGAGCTAAAGCCAGATGACGAAGCGGTGCATACCGAAACCTAATCGGCTGGCGATCCGGCTGCGCATTGGTGGATGGCACGCCAAATAGCCTCTCATCATGCGCTCCACGGCTTCAGATTCTGCTGATGTAACGTAAACCACCTCACCAAGGCCCAGGCGGTTGCCTGAGCTCAGAAGCCCGGTGCGCCGTCTTGCACCCATTTGCAGACCCAGCCATCCAGCTTGGTCAATGACACACTGTTCTTCAGCAGTTGCAGACTCACTTTTCGTTCATCTTCAGACAGTCCGCTGAGCGCCAATATGAAGGCTCTTCGATCCCAGGAAGCGGTACCGGATACCCTTTGCTTTGCTTCCTTTGACCACGCGCGGTTCCCTCTGGAAAGCTCGGCCGCAGTCGCGATGGCGATACCGCACCGTTGGAGGTACTGCTTCAACACTGGCGTGTTCGCACCCACATGCCTTGCAAGGTACCAACCCATCCATACCCTTGCGCTTTGGCTCTCCAGATGGCCCTGACGGCATGCGTGGGATAGAGCTGGCGCCAACACAAAATGGTCAGCAGGGGGAAGGGAATCAAAATAGAGTGCTACGTCATTTATCACCGGCAGGTAGAACTCGAGATCTTCTGTGAGGAGAGGGGCAATCGTATAGTCTCGGGCATTCTTAGCCCGTCTTATGATGGCTCGCATCACCCCAAGGTCGATCACGCCTGATTCTTTTGCGCGCATGAGGGCTTCAGAGAGGCGTTCCCCAAGGCTGGACTCATCGCTGTCTTCCGGATCCTCCTCCTCATCTTCATCGTGTTCTGCCTGTTCGTCCTGGTACTCACCGTACTGATTGCCGGCCTCAATGCTGCGCATCAGATCAAGTTTCTCCAGTTGGTAGGCGTTCTTCAGCTCCACATGGAGGAAGGTCGCAGAGTCTTGAATCTTGGTCTTTTCCGAGACCAGACCTAGCCGGTGCTGTTGGTGCAGGTACACCACCAGATCTTCCAGGATGGCCTTCAGCTCCGCCTCGTCGTCGCTGAATATCCGGTAATCATCAACGTAACGGACATGCTCGAGCCCCCTATGCGCGATGAATTGGTCGACGTCTATCAGCGCCGCTTCCGCAAGGATGATCGAGGCCGCGGGGCCCACGGGCAACCCTTGTGAGGACTTAATGTTGAGCCGCATCAGGAAGGATTCGATCTCCTTGGAGAGGGCGGCACCAGCGCCGATTTCCTCCAGCCCATTACGGATGCGGTGCAAGTAGATCTGGTTGTAGAAATCGCTGATGTCAGTGGACAGCACATGGCTGTGTTGGCTCGCCAGCCGCTCACAGTTTTCACGATACGTGTCAAAGCCCGATCCCCGTGAGAAGAAACTGTTGGAACTGACCTGGATACGGTAGGCACAGGACACCTCCGGCCCCATGCGCGCCTGTTCGACCTTTTCGGCCACCAGGGAAACGAGGGCGGTGTAGATCAACGCGTCGAGTGGCTCGAGTTGATGGACAACTCGGCATCCTCCTCGCGCCTTGTGCCACGGTAAGACGCGGGGCTGACTGCTCAAAACGTCTTTTAGAGGCGTTGCCAGCAGGTAGGCTTTGACCTCGTCCCAGCAGTGCCAGACAGCCATAAATTCGAAGGGCTTCGGGAAGAAGTCAGTGTCGTAGTAAGCACCGATGTGCCGGCGGGCGAATTCAAGGGCATCTTCCGTGAGCAGCATTCTATTAACCTTGAGCTTCGCTGGGAGGAGGTGGTCGTCTGCTGAGCATATTCGGGATTTCGCCAGTGGTCACCCGTCTGCCGAGGTGGTTCGGCCGGATTTGAGCTTGGATGACGAGACAAACGTACCAAGCCCGGAAGGCTCTTTCCAAGCCAGACCACGCTGCCAGCAGGTATACGGCTGCTGGATAGCTGTGATAATACGTCGCCGCGGAGTCGTGAGAGCATCAAACCATTTTGCCCTGGAGTTTAGACTGATGAAAATGACTGCAGGCACGCTGGCTGAATACCTTGATGCAACAGCAGAGGTTTCCCAAGGGCATGCGGCTGCTCCGCCTGAATTGATGCACCTTGTGCATGAAATGGACGCTGTGTTTCATCGTGAGTTTTTCAACCGCCCCTTGGAGTTGACGCCAGTCGCAGCCTTGCTTGCGATTAATGCCTATACAGCTCTTCTCGGCGCCGTGCGCGAGGCCCTGTCAGGTCATGTGGTACTGGTTTTTCCCGTAGCCCGTGCCGCCCTTGAATCAGCTTGCTATGCATTTTTGGTCAGTCAGGATGAGACAAGGGCGGATATATGGCTCAATCGCCATCGGAGCACTGACGACCTTAAAGCTTGCAGGAATGTCTTCGTTGTCGATAAGGCAATCAAGATTTTGCAGCCCTTTCAGCCTGTGATGGCGGAGTACGTCAGAGGCATGTACGACGCTTCAATTGATTATGGAGCTCACCCGAACCCGCTGTCGGTGCTGAGCCATATAGAGGCGACCGGGCCCGAGGGAAACGATGAGTTCGGATTTTCGCTCACCGGCGTACAAGGCTGTAACAGCTGGCACGTAAATCGTGAGCTTTTGGTTTGCGTGGAAACAGGTCAAGCCGTTGCTTTCTTGATCGCCGCCTCAGTTGCTGACCACCCTTTTCTGAATGAGCGGGCGCAAGATTTCGAGGATTGGATGGCGGGTAAAAATCAGATGGCCGAATCGTTCAATGGAGCCCCCATCAAGTATGTCGGGCCGATGTACGCATCCGTTCGGCCCCCGACCTCATAGGGCGATCTGATCTTTGTTCAGGCATGGGGCACGAGCTTGGGGGTTGTATTGCGCAACGCCAGGCCGCCAAACGACGTGCCCGAGTCCACGTACCTAAGCGCCGACTTCATGTCCTTCCAGCCCACATAGCCCATCAAGCCCTTGATGTCCCATCCGTTTGCCGATGCCCATGTCGCGAAGCCTCGACGCATGGAATGGGTGCTGTACAGCTCTTCAGGCAACCCAGCTTCTTTGAAAATGCGCCGCAGCACAGGGATCAGGCTGTGCGACTGCATGGCTTTGCCTGACAGATTGCCCCAGCGATCAATCCGCTGGAACACCGGGCCTTTCGCGATTCCGGCAACTGTTATCCAGTTGATGTAGGCCTCCACTGGGCAGAGCATGGCGAGCGCCGGCGTCTGGAATGTAGTTCCTTCATGCTGGCGGTCACCCTTGGTGTAGGGCAGGAAAAAGGTAATGCCTTCACCACTTATAGCTTGGGTATCCTCGACCGTTAGCCTGGCCAACTCATCGCCACGAAAGCCACGCCAAAACCCAATCAAGATAATCGCCACCGAGCGACGATGACGCACCAGCGATTTGTAATCTCCCCGTTCAATCGCAGCTGCAGCTTCCCCTTCAAGCCATGTGACCGCTTGCTCCAGGTGCTTCAGCAGCAGTGGGGCGGCCTGTTTCACCTTTGCAGGATGCACGACCCTGATGCCCTTGATCATCTGGCGAACGTCAGGGGTCTTGGTTGGATCAGGGAAACCCTGAGTAATGTGCCATTGCGCCAGGGCGGCTAGGCGCTGCTTCAGAGTGTTGATGGAGAGCTTGTCGGCGTACTCCGCCAAGTAGCGAACGATGCCCGCGCCGGTCGTGGGCAGGTACCCGCCCCAAGTCACCTCGAAGTGCTCGATCGCCGCCCGATAGCTTTTTCGTGTGTTCTCCCGGGTGCCGGCGCTGAGGTACCGATCTGCCTTTTCCATCGTACTTTGCCTTCAAAATCGGAGCGTTTCTGCCTGCATGCGCCTATGGGCGATTTTCCGGGCGTCTCAAAGAGTCAAGAAGCCATAAAGCACTATTATGGTCTTCTGGAAAATCAAGATCAAACAGCGTAAACTTTCAATTCAGTGTTATGTACTTACATGACATGTAACACAGTACTGAATCGTAGGAGACCCCATGGCCCGAGGCGGAATCAATAAAGCTGTTGTGCGAGAAGCACGTCAGGCGCTGCTAGCCAGGGGAGCCAACCCCAGCATCGACGCAGTGCGCGTAGAGCTCGGAAATACGGGCTCCAAGACAACGATTTCTCGGTACCTAAAAGAGCTTGAGCCCTCCAGTCCAGAGCCCGCGGCATCACGTGAACGTATGGGCGACACGCTCAACGGCATGGTGCAAACGCTGCTGGATCAGCTTATGGAGGAGGGCCAGGATGTAATCTCCCAGGCGACCGCAGCTTTTGACCTGCAGCGGGCCGCGCTGGAAAACCAGATCATCGAGCTCAGATCGGAGCTAGCGACCGCTCAACGTAATTCGGCCACCCAACAGGCCGCGATAGAGACGCAGAACGCTGAACTCGCAACCACCCAGTCCTCGCTTCAGGCTGAGCTGACCCGCAACGCAGGCCTCAGTCAGCGTTGTTCCGACCTAGAGTCCTTCGTTGCTGAAAAGGACAAGCACATCCAATCGCTGGAGGAAAAGCACGTTCAGGCGCGTGGAGCGCTCGAGCATTATCGCGAGGCGGCGAAGGAGCAGCGGGATCAGGATCAACGCAAGCACGAATCTCAACTGCATGAGATGCAAGTTGAGCAGCGCAAGCTGCGGGAGACCATTGCCGTAAAACAGGACGATTTGACCCGACTGAATCGCGACAATGAACGCCTGCTCGGTGAAGCCAGGCAGCAAACCAAAGCCCTGCACACTCAGGAAACCTTGGTTCAGTCTCTTAACACTCAAATTGAGGCACTACGCCAGGGTGAGGCCAAGTCCGCAGGGGTGGCTGAACACCTCATGGAGCAGATCTCAGCTCTGCGTGAAGAGGTAAAGGCACTCCACAAGGCCGCCGCTGTAGCCGATCTACGTGAGCAAGAAACCGTGGCGATGGTAGCGTCGCTTCAAAAAGAGAATGAGCAACTGCGGCAGGCTTAGATTGATGAACCAGGCCTGGAGGAGGGTAGCGATGCCTCCTCAGGGGTAGAGGATCAGCAAATTGCCGGGCACGCCAAGCCTTCGAAACGACCTAGGAGATGAAGCATGCATCAGATCAAAGGAAATCCGCGTAGCCATGATGAAGGCACGTCAGGTTGGAGATTCGCTCATCAGCGTCTATCCCAAATGCTCATGGAAAAGGTTGAGCCATTCGGCCCCCTGGCTCCGATTATGAAGCTGGATGCTGCCGGCACCAGATACCAATGGCCGTCCGCCCCATCGGCAGATAGAAAGGCCGTAAGAGCCTGAGAGAACATGCCCCTCTTATCGGTTTGAAAGGTGCCCCGGGCATCTAGCGACCTATAGTGCCGGAATGCATCCTCTGAGTAGGCACCAATACATAGAGACCGTCATGTCCTTTACTAAGGTGCATCAGGCAGCAATGGCGCAGCAGCGCAACAGGGGGCGATGCCTCCATCACGAAAATGGGGCCCGCTGCGACGCCATCATCTCTGCGCATTCGATCCAGAAGGGCGGCCAGCTCAGTCTGATCGAGGAACAGGGTCACGTTTACCGGCTCTCCGCAGATCTCACCACGTTGAGAGCTACCGGGGGCAAGCCTCAACTGAAGAAAGCGGGGATCAATAAGGTTTCTACCTTCCGTGGCATGTGCAAGCACCACGACAACAGGCTGTTCGCGCCTATCGATGACAGGCCACTGACATTCGATCATGAACAGGTTGCCCTCTACGCCTACCGCAGCGTTTGTCGTGAGTACTTTGTCAAAGAGAATGCCGCACGCTCCCTGGCAGCTATGATCGACCACCCAGATTTGCCTGAAGCCAACCGCCAATTACTACAGGTTGCTGCTCAAGGTCAGGCGTTTGGTTTTCAGCATCTCCACTGGCACAAAGTCATCTACGACGCGGCACTCGCCCAGAGGAATTTTGCTGAATTCCGATTCATTGTCTTTTGGTCAAGCTCTCCTTGCTCGATACAAGCCACAGGCCTGCTTTTCCCAGATTATGATTTTCTTGGGCGCAAGATCCAGGATCTGGGGCCAGAGGCTGAAGCGCTCGATTTACTGACATTTTTTACGGCCCCCACTGATCAAGGGTGGGCGTATGTTCTCGCCTGGCACGAGTCAAGCGACCAGACCTGTCAGCTGGTGCGTCAGTCGCTACAAGAAGGCTTCCGCTGCGGTGCAAAGCTTGAAGATATGCTGCTGCGAATTTCACTGGCCTGTGAGAATCATGCTGTCCGTATCTCTTGGTGGGATGGATTAAACCCGTCGGCCCAGAGTGCAGGGCTTGCCGCATTGGCAGTGGGGGCTGATCCAAGAGTAGGCGTACCATCTGACTACCTTGCCCGTGGCTGTGAAGGGCTGGCCGATTGGACATTTGATTCTGTCCAAGACGGATCGAGCGATTTACACACTTATAGATAGGACGTACATGCCTCTACGCCTAATCTGCGGAAGACTGGTACCTGCGGTTCAATCTGAACTTGCCCAGTAAGTCTGGACACTCGTCGGAAGAGATTAATTTCGAGACCACGTGTAGAGGCAATATGGCATCCTTGGCGCCATCTTTACCGATGTAATCGCACCCCTGAATTATTACGGAGTATCAACATGCAACGGACGCCTAACGAGCTCCTCAGCCGGCTATTTGAGTATGCAGAGGAAAGCCTCAAGGAGCTTGATCCGTCGCGTTTTCAGCTAACGAGCTCTGTTAATGACGTGTATCCACCGGCGGGCATTCTAGGTCTCCCTGGATTGCACTTTGATCTCCAATTCCCAGGCGACAATGTCTGGCTGCAGATCGAACGGCTCGAAGAATCACGTGCTCCAGCACCAGTTGATGGCGGCTACAGCTCCCTCATCAAAGTCAGTGACAATCCCGCCAAGCCCCCAGCGCTCTCCGAGCAGGCACTCCTCCAGCTTATCCGCGAGCAGCAGGACAAAGATCCGGAGGGCGATATCGGCGCAGTGGAATCCGAGGTGCGCACGCAAGCTTCGGCTGCGCTTACGACATACCTTATCCAGTGGCACGAATGGGCTGAGCTTGAGAAGCCCCGTCGCAAGACCATCAGCCTCTATGGCGACATGTTTGCATTGATGCAGCAGATGGAGACGGGAAAATCTGCCCGGGAGTTGGTATGGGGCATCGGCGTCAGCGCTTGTACGCTAACAATCAACGATGCGCAGCAGGGATTCAATTATCCTTTGTTGACCCAGGCGCTCGACATCTCTTTGAACGAGGAGAGCATGGCGGTCGAAGTCCGCCCGCGTGCTACAGAGCCGATGATCGAGTTCGATGCTCTGATTAACGCCAATATCCCTGGCGCCAGCGAGTGCGAAAGAGCTATTCGCGATCACCTGGGCAGGCATGCCGACTCCCCTTTGAACCCATTCTTGCCATCAACCTTTGCTGATGTACTCAAGCTCTCGGCCAGAAGCCTAGACAGCAAAGGCAAATATCTGGAGGTGATGGGAGACGGCGCCCAGGGCTTCCCGGAACCAGGTGACACGCTGCAGGTAAGCGATTCGTGGGTCGTGTTTGCGCGCCCCAAACCCAGCAACTGGTTGATCAACGACCTTCGCAAGATCCGAGAGAAACTTAAGGACTGTCTAGAGCTGCCTGCCGGCCCGCTTGCGTTGGTGACCCCGGCATCGACGATTGCAATCGATTACCAGCACGTCAACTTCCGCGGGCTGTCCAGCCGAAGTATGGATGGATCGAGGGCTGAGCCCAAGGAACTGTATTTTCCTCTCCCATACAATGACGAGCAGGTCACTATCGTTCAACGTCTGGAGCACGCACCAGGCGTGGCGGTTCAGGGCCCTCCCGGTACCGGCAAAACCCATACGATCGCCAACATCATCTGCCACTACCTGGCGACTGGCAAACGTGTGCTTGTCACCTCACGTGGCGAGCAGGCCCTGAAGGTACTCCAGTCGAAAATACCGGCTGAGGTTCGGCCACTGACGGTTGCACTGCTGACCAGTGACCGCGAGGGGATCCGGCAATTCCAAGGCTCGATTGAGGCTATCCAACACCAAGTTTCGCAAATCAATCCATCACTTGCTCGGGGAGAGATTGATCGCCTGCACCAGTCCATTGATCTTGCTCATACCGAGCTGGTGAGGCTTGATCGCCGCGTCAATGAGATTGCCCTGAATCAGCTTTCGGATATCCAGGTAGGCGATGCCAAGTATCGTGCGGAAGAGCTTGCTGAGCTCCTGATGAAGGGCGGCGACCAATACGCCTGGTTTGCCGACGAACTTTCATTGTCTTCCGAACACTCCCTGCCTTTCGACGATGAGTTCGGAAGGAGTTTAAGACAGGCCCGTCGCGACCTCGGGCATGACCTTGTCTACGTCAACTCCAGTCTGCCTGAGATGGAGCAATTACCGGCAGCGGCGGATATCGGCAAGCTCCATGGCTCACTCTGCCAGTTAAAGTCGCTTGAACATGCCCTGGGCCAGGGTGATCTCATGCCCCTGAAATCCGACAGTGAAGCCGTTGTCGCCGCCGCCAGGGAGTTGGATCTGGAACTGGGTCAGTGCGAAGAAAAGCTTGAGGTGTTGCACGAAGGCGGGGACTGCGAAATTCCTTGGTCGCTGGAGCTGCGCCTCAAAGCGGCAGGTCGCCGCTACGACAGTGAGATCTCAGTCCTTGTAGGCATGCTTCCAGCCGCGCAGGCGTTGATGCAACGGCGCAAGGCCATGCTGGAAAACTTTGTTGAATTCCCAGAGGAAGCCTTGGATTGCGAGAAAACGTCCGAGGCCGTGGATAGAGCTTCCGAAACAGGAAAGCCGTTTGGTCTGATGAGCTTCGGGGCATCCCAAGCCAAGACACACATCAGTCATGTCCGGATCAATGGCTCAGCGCCGAAGTCTGCCGAGCACTGGAAAACCGTTCAGGACTACCTGAAGCTTCACGTGAACGTGCGATCCTTCACTGCGCGTTGGAACCCGCTGGCCGAGACCCTGGGGATCCCGCGACTTCAAGCGGGCATGGCCCATTTGAGGCAACTGGAGCTGACCATTAGTACAGTTCAGGCGGCCCTCGATCTCACCTCACAGTACGTCGATAAGGTACAGCCGCTCTGCGAGGAGGTCTTCGCAGACCCACCGGATAACATGCATCGGCTGACAATCGCCGAGATTCGTGGCCTGCGGGATCACCTCACTCAAAACCTTGCGCGATTAGATCTCAGTATGGCGGGCGCCTCGCTCGCGACTCTGCAGGCCAAAATCGCGGGTGAGGGCCCCATCGCCAGCCGGCTTCGTACATTCGTTCTGGAGTGCCTGGGCAGCCCGGATCAGGATACGCATCGGATCGTATCCCAGTATGTAGACCTGCTGACAGAACTGCAGCGGATTAAAGAACTCGGTGGCCACCTGAATCATGTCAGGGAGGGCGCGCATCGGGTGATGATAGCTGGGGCGGAAAAGCTCTCCGAGCGGTTGTTGACTGTCCCTGTTGAGAACGGTGCTGAAGACCTGGCTTTCCCAAGCAGTTGGAAGGAGGCGTGGCAGCATGCGCAGATACGCTCTCATCTGCAAAGCATCGAAGCGCGTCATGAACTCGTCGAGCTAAACGGCAAGCGAGTAAAACTCGAAGCTGGCCTGGCGCGTATGTATCGGGAAGTGGTGAGCCGAGCGGCGTGGCTGTCCACTAAGGCCAATGCCAGCCCGATGGTACTGCAAGCGTTAGCCGGCTACTCGACAGCGATACGCAAGATAGGGCAGGGGACAGGGCCGAACGCGGAGCGTTATCGCCGCGATGCTCAACAGTGCATGCAGGATGCTGCCGGCGCCGTGCCATGCTGGATCATGAGTCACGCCAAGATTTCTGAGTCCATGCCGGCGGAAATAGGCGCCTTCGACCTGGTGATTGTGGATGAGGCGAGCCAGTCAGACTTATGGGCTTTGCCGGCTATCGTCAGGGCCAAAAAGGTACTGGTAGTAGGGGATGACAAGCAGGTTTCTCCCGATGGTGGTTTCAAATCCAGCAAGAGGATCGGCGAGCTTCGTAACCGGTTCCTGAATGACCAGCCCTATGGCGCCGACATGACGCCGGATAAATCTCTTTACGATTTGGCATCGCGAGTCTTCGCTGGTCACATGGTTATGCTGCGTGAGCACTTCCGCTGCGTCCCTCCCATCATTTCCTATTCCAACCAGTTCTACGGCGGTGCGATCCAGCCCCTTCGAATCCCTCGACCATCCGAGCGCCTCGATCCACCGCTGGTGGACATCTATGTCAAAGACGGAGTGAGGAACAAGAAGGGCTGCAACAAGCTTGAGGCAGAAGCCATCGTTGAAGAAATCCAGGCACTTATCAAGGACGACAAGTATGCGGGTCGCTCGATTGGTGTGGTGACACTGCTAGGGGGCATGGAACAAGCCAAATTCATCGATTCGCTAGTACGTGAACGATGCCCGGCCGTGGAGCTCCACGCTCGCGAATTCGCGTGTGGTGACGCCAGCACCTTCCAGGGAAGCGAGCGCGATATCATCTTCATTTCCATGGTTGCAGATCCGGAGAACTGCCATCCGCTGTCAGGTAATGCTGCTGAACAGCGGTTCAACGTAGCAGCCAGCCGTGCGCGCGACAGGATGTACCTGATTCGCTCGGTCACCCTCGATCACCTCTCCCAGAAAGATGTTCGTCGTACACTTCTCGAGTACTTCAGCAAACCGCTAACTGAGCAGGAGGTCGATCAGGATGGCCTCATCAAGCTGTGCGAGTCTGGATTTGAGCAGCAGGTCTTCAGCAGATTGGTTGAGCGGGGATACCGCGTCATCCCGCAGGTGAAGAGTGGGGCATTCAGGCTCGACATGGTCGTAGAAGGTGCCAACGATAATCGTCTGGCCATCGAGTGTGATGGGGACGCTTTCCATGGCCCCGATCGCTGGGAGGCAGACATGAATCGCCAACGTATTCTCGAGCGTGCGGGCTGGACGTTCTGGCGGTGTTTTGCTTCATCCTGGAGCATGCATAAAGAGGAAATCTTCGGAGAACTTCTGCAGCGCCTAGCTGAGCTCGGGATCGAACCGACTAATGCCTTGGAAAAGCTCCCGGCTGTAGTAGAGCTACGGGAATGGTCATCCGCGGTTAGCACACCCATGGATGAAGATGACGAGGACATCGGCGAGTTGGCAGCACCACCGACTGCCGGTGAGGAGCAGCAAGTCCTAGCGATCTGAAGAGTTGACTCATCGCGCGCGCGATCGGTTGTGTGCGGCAGTGCCAAGCCGGCTGTCCCAGCGGAACAGCTGGCGATGAAGATAAGGTGTGGTGGTCGGCGGGAGCATGGCTTGCAATCCCAGTGCTATCGTCGGCATCCGCAGATCTCGACCACGCAGTCGATCAATCCCCCTTATAAAATCGCCAACCGCAGGACGACTGGCACTCATACCCGTGACAGTTTCTAATGCTTTCCAAGGTAGATCTATGACTATTCAATTAAGTGAAGAAGAAATGCGAAAGGCACTCTTCGGAGCCAGGGTGGATCCCGTAGCGCCGCCAGCGCCACCTGCAGCACCTGAAATACCCCAGTCTCCACCAGCTCCAAGCACGCCGGTTCGCTTGAAGAAAACCAGTGCCTACCATACGTCCAAGCTTCGAGTGACCTTGCATGTGTCACAGGTGTACGAAGGCGATGTTGAAGTGTTTGTGCACGACTCGAGCAGCCTAAGCAAGCTGATAGCTGAGCAGGAGGCCAAGGCCGCCGCAAAGAAGAAAAAATACAAGTACCTGGAGCTGGTCTCTGTCGAATCCATTTCGAAGTGATGCCATTTGTGGCGGCTGCATAGACTTCGCTGAAATGATGATCGGAGTCGCTCTCCGTTGATCGCGTGATGGCTTAGAGGGAAGCACAAAACACCCCATCCGCGGCTAGTCTCTTCGGTCAATTCCACCAGCTGGAGAATCAGGTGATGCAAGAACTCAAGAATGGCGATCACTCTGACCAAGAAGAGCCCCGAGTTTACTGCGGTGTTCAAATGCCCCTAGCCCAGGGCCGGTACCTGCTTGACTTGGTCACCCAGTTTCGGGACTCGGCGAGCCATCCCACCATCGACACCAACCGACGGCATCGCTGCCCGCCGGGTCTAAAGCCAGTCGCGTACGGTGCAATTGAGCCCGGATCTATGCGACCTCTGGAGCAAGCTCGCGGATCTCCAGCCTTGAACCAGCCAGCGAAAAATCGGCATCTAAATAGTTGGGCACGACGCCGCAAAATTCTGGAGCGCCCTCCAGTACGAAGCCGTCGCCAAATAGTATCGGCGGACGCTTCGGCAGCCGATTGAGCGTCAGCGCTAACGTTTTTTGCTCCATGATCCATTTATTATTTTCGATCAATGCAGGGATAGAAGTATGGAAATACTCCGGCCCCTGGATGGCATTGATCTGAGCGACAAAATGCATGTGGCTGCGCTCGAAGAACTCGGCCTGCCGCTTTTTCCAAAAAGGCACTAGGTCGAATATCAGGTCATCACTGTAGGGGAGCGCACCGGATTTCGAGCGGTGGGCGAGCTCTGTCACCGCATTATGGATCAGAGCAGCCTCCGGATTGATTGCGGTCATCGCGCGCATTTGGTCTGCGGCCAAAACCGCCCCGTTGCCATACCTGCGATTCTTCAAAGCATCCTCTATTCGCCGGCAGCTTTCTTTTAGCATCTGCGGCGGCATGTTGAGTAGCAGGGTGCAAAGCCCCGCAGCAAGTGATACGCCGTGGACACCCTCGCGCTGCTTTGCCCCGATCGAAATCGCGTGGATGATGGAGTGGTACTCTGGCGCTGTCGGATCCTGAAGGAAATTCAAAGCCGCTGCTTCGGCGCCGCGACGTGCATCCTTTGGCAGTTTTTCGTCGAGGAAGAGGGGCATGACATCCCGTTGTTCCTGGTAGACCGCACAGGTCTCGAGCATGCTGCCGAGGTAAACGGGCGATTTGAAGAGCACACGCCTGCGCTGGAGGTCACGGCTACCAAAGAAACATAACGAGATATGCTCGATTGGCTCGTGGAATCTCGGCTGACTCAGGTGAAAACCCACCTGCCAAGGGTACTGCACAGCAGGATCAGCGTGATCATACGGTTCAATGAAGTGATCCAGCTTCAAGTCCTGCTTCAAGGGCCTGATGGCAGCATTCGTATCGCTGGGGTCTGCAATCAGTCTAAAGATGTCTTGAAGTGTTTTCAGGCCCCTGATTGAGCAGTTCATGTCTACCCAGTGCCGCATCTCGTGCGCCAGCGGAGTAAGCACTTTCTCGGCTCCATCAACCAGCAACAACCCAGCGTTCCAGTTGGGGTTGAAGACCGCATTCGCAAGATTTATGAGGTCGGGCCTTTCGGCTCTTTTCAGACTGATGGTCTGCGTGAAGTGTTCATAGTACGCAAGGGTGCTGTTATTGAGCTTGATGCCGGGCATTTGACGAGTCCGTAAGCCAATGCAGAGGATAAGGGCGACGACTTTAACCGAAACCGGGTGCAATCAACCGATTGGGAATTGCGAGTCGTAAATTTTTGTTTCGGCGATTACCATCAGCGTCTACCACCGACCTAGAGCGGTTGCGACCAGTGATGGTCGGTTGACTTGCAGCAGAAAAAATGAACATACAGAGGGGCACAGCGTGGGATCTGCAGAACAAGGACGACAAGAGGAACGGGCAGGTGACATCTTGTTACCGCGAGGAATTGGGGCCCGCATTTTGTCGGCCCTAGCGTCTGCTGTCCTTCGCTCCCAGCGTGCTCATGACGAGGAGTCGTGGCAGCACGGATGTCGGCGTGGATACGAAGATGGTTGGAAAAAGGGCAATCATGCCGGTTACACGCTGGGACTTGAGAAGGGCCTTGAAAAAGGGCAAGAGGTTGGCGCTCTTGTAGGCCACCAACAGGGACTGTCCGAAGGCATTGAAGCTGGAAAGCGCATCATCGAGCTGCGTCCAGGCCGCGCCGTACAAGCTCAAGGCCCTCAGGTTGATCACAATCTTTTCGCCAACTGGCGATTCCCTATTACCCCTGAGGTTGAGCGGGAGATCAGAGATAGAGTCGCCGAACACCTAAGTGGGCAGGAGCCCACGGACGATCAGTGGAAAATGATCTTTTCCAGAGATCCTTCGACCTGCATCGTGGCCGGCGCCGGCAGCGGAAAATCCACCACGATGGTGCTGCGTCTGCTGGTGTTGCACAAGTACTTGGGCATACCCAAAGAAAGAATCGCAGTAGTCACCTTCACCCGCGAATCCAGGAAGGACTTCAGGCGCAAGCTAGCTGAGGTCTTCGCGCTCTGGGGCGTAACCCTTACCGAGGAGGTCACAGGCCGCATCGTTCGAACGTTCCACTCCAGGATCCTTGACTTCATCCGCTGTAGCCAGCCCCACGCAAAGGTTACCGCGTTCGAGTTTTCTCGATCAGCAACACCGAAGACGAAGAGGGTAACGAGGTCGAAAATGCTCTCGACATCCGCCTCACCACCGAACAACTCGACCTGATGAACGCAGCGTATCAACACGTCTATGAGACCAACGAGACGTTCCAGGGCCTCATAGCCCAACTGGTGCGCGCGTCAGCTAAGCCACTCCCATTGAGTCCGAACTCTGCAGAAGCAAGAAAGCGCGTCGGCCGCATCCTTGATTGTTCCAAGCGGGATGAGGAGCTGACCGACGCGGTCGATCGCCTTTGGCGTGCGGCAGGTGCCTGGCCGATAGAGGGTATTGAGGCCGGCCCGTTTCCAGTTACCCTGAAGGGATTGACCTTCTTCGCCAACGGCTACTGCGAAGAGCTGAAGGCCTACGTAATTCTTGGGGTGGGTAGCAACGATCGAAAGCTGTGTTTGCAATCCATGCCCTGGATGAAGCTGACGGGGGCCACGACCATGAAGAAAACTCTGTTCCAGGTGTATTGCGACAAGGGCATCTTGTTTCTGGATAACTACGCTGAAGGGGTTGCGACGCTCGACGCACTTCGAGGGTACGTCAGAAAGTGCCCAAAATTCGAGTATGAGCTCGAGGGTGAACTGGGCGAGGCGCCCGTCATGCAGGCGTTCCATTCCACGGCATCATTCCTGGAAAACCTAGGGCTCGATGTGACTGACGCCGTGAGAAATATGAGTTTTACGCAGAAAAGCACCGATGCGATTTTCTTCCATGCACTCGCCATTTTCTGGCCAGCCTTTAACGACTACCTCGCCAGCCAATCACCTCCTATTTTCACCTTCAACAAGATGTTCGAAATGTTCGGCGAACGAGGTGCGGCCAACCTGGAACAACTCCCGGATGAAATTTTCATGCCCATGCTGCATCTGCTTGTAGACGAATTCCAGGACTGCGGGGCCAATACCATCTCATGGCTGCGGGCAGTGTTTCGGGAAGCTCGGCATCGAGGGCTTAGCGTTACCACTGATACCGCAGTCTACCCTGCATCGCTCATGGCGGTGGGTGATGACTGGCAGAGCATCTATGGCTGGAGAGGGAGTTCTCCTAAATTTTTCGAAAACTTTGAGTCGTACTTCCCTTCACCGAGCACTACTCACGTACTTATGAAGGAAAACTACCGCTCCCAACAGATGGTGATCGACGCAGCCGAAAGCTTGGTGCAATCGATCACCACCAACAAAGACAAGCACGGAATCGCAGCGCATCCCAAGGTCAAGGATCTTGCCTTCCCAGTACAAGTTCTGGATCGAGATGACAACCAGCTCGCCGATCTCGTGGAGCAGCATTTCGACAAGGGGCAGACAGTACTTGTGTTGTATCGCAAAAATGACACCAAGAAGGAAGTTCGGATCAAGCTCAGCTCGATTTTGGCTAAGGCAAGAAAGCTTAAGCGCGCCAGCAGCATCAAGCTACTGACCTATCATGGCTCCAAAGGCTTGGAGGCAGACGCGGTGCTCCTCGTCGGAGACTGCGCTCAGATGTCCACATCGCCTCATCGAAACATGGCATATGAGCAAGCTCGGCTGGGTGAGCCCGGTGATCCTGCGCCCTATGACACTGCTCAGGGCCAAGAGACATTGCGCCTGGCCTATGTCGCCATCACGCGCGCCAAACGACACTGCTATTGGTTCGTTGAGCTCGCAAAGCCTGCAAAAGGGGGCTGGTAAGCGCACTGGCCCGGGTGCGGTTCCAACACCCATATTTTGAGGATTTGAGAAATCGCTGAGAATACTTGCTGTGGCCGGAGCGGGCTTGCTTTCCAGTGACGCTAGAAGCCCATTGATTCACTTTCTTTTCCCAGAGCGATTAAAAATACGGTGTTGAGCCAGTAATTATGGATGTCGCAGTAATACAGCTGTGTGGCTTTGGTTTGCTCGGCGCCATCGAAAACGCACCAGCCTGCAAGTATGCTGGTTTTCCAGTAGAGAGCTGAAGGTAGATGCACCAGATCGCAGGGCTCGAAACCTAGGGCTGTCAAATTGCTGTCAAAGCGTCTCGACATCAATCACGATTGGGGGCTGATCGCACCACGCTGCAGGCTAGTAATTAGAGTGGCTTACTGAGAAAGATATTATCCTTATATGGGCGCGTGTCGGGTAGTATGAATCTCAGAGCTTACTGTTTAGCTGGAATCGCTCGCAGCGGGCTGGAGGAGGGCGGGCAGTCGAGGTAGACCGGCATGGTGAGTAGGCATTTACTCCTCGTTGGCCAATGCCTCGGGCCGACTTTCTGACAGCTTGCAGATTATAGCTGATCTATGCTGAACGGCTTTACGATTCTGCCATAAGTGGGCAGCCAATGAATTAAAGATATTTTTATCAATTAAATTATTTGAGACCAACCAATCCTGAGTTGATTTACACCAAGAAACTATCCTTGCAGCACGCACGAATGACATGTCCCGATTGGAATCTAACTTGATAAAAAAGGTTTCCATTCAGGATTAGGATCCAGCATGGACGAATTCAAGGCTTTAACGAATCTTCTTACAGGTTTATTTGAAATCCAAGAAGCAGGAGGGGACGCGCAAAAAAAATAGAACTCAGTCGCGTCACATTCTGACATCTCACGTGGCGGAATTTTTTTAACCAGTAGAGACCACAGAATAAATTTCTCATAAGCGATCGACCTAAGATGAGACGCACCGAACTCCATAGTGCTCGAAAATTTTATATAACTCAAAATTACACTAATGTACTCATCATGCGCATCTGACTTTATATGCCACTGAAGTACATCAAAGATACTATCAAAGTCAACGCGCCATTTAATTTTTTCGGACAGCAAAGGAAATTTGAAAAATGGCACTGGGGAGCAGCTAAGATAAGGGGATGTTTTTTCAATTTTCTTAGCCTCGTGCAGGGCTACAAATTGTTTAATGGTGCGGTACGCTCTTTCAAAGTGAAGCTTATCTTTCTGCGATTTGTTTCTAGCATAGTTGACCAGATCCTGGTGCCCTTGAATATTTTTATATGCATTCGACAACCAGTTCAATAATTTTGGCGCAGAAACCCCTAGCGTGCAAACTTGCGGAAGCCTCACCCCCCAGTCATATATTGTGCTGCTATCGGGTTGATCGTCCCACCCTTTGTAAGAGAATAGAGCAGCATGTTCATTAGCTATTGAAGCGACTGGCAACCCCAGATGGGATCTATAGCGATTAAAAAAATCAGTGAATTCACTTGGAAGATTTGCAAATATACACCCTTCGGGTGAACTCACTGACACGGCCCACTGTCCGTTCGAGAGAGGTGAGAAGTCATCCATATGAATGTAAGTCACCAATCTAGAAAACTCAGGCAATGAAATGCGCAGATAGTAAGCGCAAACGAAAACAAAAAGCTGTTTTTCATGACGCCCCCTTACCGATGTATAGGAAGAAATAAACTTTAGATACTCCGCAGCCTCGGCCTCAAGCGTTGCTAAATTTGGAGCTACTGTCTTTTTTTAAGGGGCATGCTCTTCGGAATGCTAATACCCTCTTGAAAATAACCTCTCATTGTAGACAAGAAATAATTAACTAGCGGGCGACACCATTTTGAGCTATTTCTCGCATAGCGAAAAGGGCGCCATAGGGAGTTAACTACAACATCCGTCCGTGAATGTATGAATCGTCGACCTGATATGGCAACCCAGCTCTCGGGTGGGGCTTCAATAAATGAGATGAATTCAGCCAGGTCAAGATTATCAACTTCAAATATCGATTTCTTTTTAATCAGCAAGCACCAAAGCAGCATTTTTTCAATCACAGATCGGTAATCTTTCAATGCACCACGGCGCGTTTTAGCCACAATCTGAAGAAACTCGCACGCCACCCTATGGCTTTCAGTCGCACAAAGAGAGTCATCAAAAGTACTCAGCGTGAGTGCCACAAGCACACATTCGTCAGTACTATCACTGGCCGTAGCAGCAGCGAACGATGCGTGCTGCCCAAACAAAGGCACTGGGTGAATAAGCGCAACCAAAACAATCTCCACAAACCAGATCACTAAAAAGTAAAACATAGTCATGTGTGTAGGCAAAGCAAGGTCAAAGCGAGGAATATTCTTCCATTTAATTATCGCACGGCAGTCCGTTCAACAGAAAAGAACGATTGCCCCATGTAAACCTGACGCTATTAAATCCAATGACTTGAATCAGCCGTAGAAAATTCTTCCACTTATTTTATAGAAACGATCCTATTTTTCTGCAATTCAAAAATACATATATAAATCATCACGCTAGGCGTTCTAGCAATCCAGTTATTTTTAGCACACGCCATTTACACACTTATGAAAAACCTCGAAGAGAAACGGTAATCGCCTGATTGTTAAAGGAATCAGATGAGTTGAACTCCATTCCAATTAATTCCCAGCGTTCACAGTTAGTGGCGTTGGACACCTATGTGAGAAGCTCCACCCAGATACAAGATTTAACATAATATACATTACACGTAACATCGTATTTCAGGATTAGCCCGGTTACCCAAAGATTTGACGGCTCAGCGTCCTGCTTCTCGACAACAAATGCATTCCGTGCGAACCGGCTCTTTGCGTGAAAGATTTCTGTCGCTTGCCAATCTCCACCATCAACCTTGCGTCAACTTTCCAACCAGCACCGAATGCTGGGGAAACTGTTCCGTGAGTTTCTGTCGGCGGCCCATTTCCATATCTGCAAAATCAAACCCGGGTGACACCGCTTCACTGATCAGGCCGTAACCCGTAGAACCATCCCTGAGCTGCGAAGCTTTCCAGATGCCGCCAGGCACATGCAGCTGTAGACATTCACCAGCAATAACATCGCTGCCCATTACCACGGTTTTCAATGTGCCGTCCGGGAAAATCAGGCTGTACTGGATCGCATCACCCACATGGTAGTAATGCACGATGTCGGATTGGTTCAGATGGAAATAGCCAATGGGTGAATCTTCGGTCAACAGGTAATAAATGGACGTCATCGAATAACGCTGGCCACGCCCGGTTTCAACCATTGCCCCGTGATCCGACTGGAAGGTTCTGCGGTAGTAACCGCCTTCCACGTGTGGCTCCAGCTCAAGTGCAACGATAAGTTCTTGAATGTTGGAATGGCTGTGCGTCATCCTGTGTGCCCTTCGTAATGAAACCAGTATGAGCGTGCTTTTCAGTAACTAAACTAAATGACTGTTTGGTTGAGTTATATAATTAGTCCCGTCGGCATGGTATTGCCCTCCTGCATATAAACGATCCTGATTCCGATTAAATATTAGATCCAACGGCAAGCCCTGTCGTTATAGCGTTCTCGCCGCCATCAAATAGTGTGTTCCTGCGTCACATCGGATCTCAATCGCCCCCCGACGCTGGGCGGCCAAACGATTCGTCTCATATCACAACGACCCCAGCCAACTGACCAGTTCTTCATGCTACGACCACGGCAAAACTGGCGAACTCACCTATCCTGTTGGACAGCTTGCACAAAAAAACGGCATGACCGGTTCGGGCTGTCCCTCCTCAAATGTGCAAACGCCGCATTCCCGAGAGAGTAAAAAAAGTGGTTAATTTCAAATCCCCAAGCCGGCGCGTTACCAAGCCTCACACGCTGGCTCCCGTACTTGTGTGTTGTCTGTGCCTGGCCGTGCTCGCTGGCTGCAAAGTGGGACCGAACTTCTCCCGTCCTGACGTCGCTCAGAACGCCGATTACTCACGGGAAAAACTGCCTTCAACCACCGCCTCGGCAGGAAACGTTGCAGGTGGCGCGGCGCAACGACTGGTCACCGGGATGGATATCCCCGGCCAATGGTGGACGCTGTTCCGCTCGCCGACGCTCAATGCGCTCGTCGAAGAAGCCCTGCGCGCCAATACTGATGTGGCGGCGGCGCAAGCGGCGCTGCGTCAGGCCAACGAACTGGTGTATGCAGATCAGGCCTCGCTGTTTCCTTCGCTGAGTGGCTCGGCGTCGAAAACCAGGGAGAAGGTGTCGCCGGTCACGCTCGGCTCAGCCGGGGCCGGTAGTACCTCAGCCCCGATTCTGACCGTCAATTCGGCCAGCTTGAGCGTTTCTTATGCGCCCGACGTTTTCGGTGGCGTCCGGCGCCAGATTGAATCAACAGCTGCGCAAGCCGATTACGAGCGTTACCAGCTCGAAGCGACTTACCTCACATTGAGTTCGAACGTCGTCAATACCGCCGTGACACTGGCCTCCTTGCGCGATCAGGTGACGGCTACCGAGCAAATTATCCAGTTACAGAGCGACCAGCTTGACTTGCTGAAATCACGCCGCGAACTGGGCGCAATCGCCGATACCGACGTACTCACGCAAGAGGCAAGCCTTGCGCAAACACGCGCCACCTTGCCGCCGCTACAAAAACAACTCGCCCAAACGCGCAACCAGTTGATGGCCTATCTTGGGCGGTTTCCGAATCAGGACAAGGGCGAACGCTTCGAGTTGGCTTCGCTCCATCTGCCCGAGGAACTGCCCGTCAGCCTGCCCTCGGCCATCGTCGAGCAACGTCCTGATGTGCGCTCCGCTGAAGCTCAATTGCATCAGGCCAGTGCCAACATTGGCGTGGCCGTGGCCAACCAGTTGCCGCAATTCAGCATCACCGGTTCGCTGGGCTCCGAGGTACTGGCCGGCACCCGCCTGTTTTCCTCGGGCACGGGTGTCTGGAGTCTCGCCGGATCGATCACCCAGCCGATCTTTGACGCCGGCGCACTCGAACATCGCAAGCGCGCCGCCGTAGCGGCCTATGACGAATCGGCGGCCCTTTACCGCGGCGCCGTCGTCTCGGCTTTTCAGGATGTGGCCAATGCACTGAGGGCTCTGCAAGCCGATGCCGATGCGCTCAATCAACAAGTTATCGCCGAACGTGCGGCCCAGCAGAGCCTGGACCTGGCGCAGGCTCAGTTTCGGCTCGGTGCGGTCGATTATCTGAATCTGCTCACCGCGCAGCAAACCTACCAGAATGCGATCGTCGCACGCGTCAAGGCTCAGGGCGCGCGCTATAGCGACACCACTGCACTCTTCCAGGCATTGGGCGGCGGTTGGTGGAACCGTACCGACGTCGATCCGGCCACGGCGGGCAAGCCTGACCGTTTTGGTCTGCCGTCGCTAAAGGAAATCATGCCCGACAGCGCTCAGCAACCAGCACGGAATACGTCTTCAGATAAAACGCTTGCCGCCCGACTCGAACAACCGAACCAGTGAGAACTTCCATGGATGACGTCAAGACTGACACCGCCCTGCCCCCTCGGTCGCCCGAGCCAGGCAGCCCGCGCAAACGGCGGCTGCTTCGACCGATGCTCATCATGATCGCAGTGGTCCTGATCATCGTCGCAATCATCGCCGGCGTGAAGTTCACCCAGATATCGAAGCTGATCGCCCAATCAAAAGCGCCACAACCGGCGTCGGTAGTGACCGCTATCAAGGCACAGTTCGCTGATTGGCAGCCAAGCGTCTCGGCGGTGGGTTCGATGAAGGCCGTGCGCGGGGTCGATGTGACGACTGAAGTCGGCGGCATTGTTCGCACTATCGGCTTCAAACCCGGGCAAGAAGTTGCGGCCCAAGCCCTCCTCGTCCAGTTGAATGCCGATTCCGACATCGCCCAGTTGCATTCGCTGGAAGCCACGGCGGACCTGGCCGGCACGGTTCTGAAACGTGACAAGGCTCAACTGGCGGTGCGTGCCGTGTCGCAAGCACTGGTCGACGCCGACGATGCCGACCTGAAAGCCAAACTCGCCGCCGCCGAGCAACAACGGGCGCTGGTAGCGAAGAAAAGCATTCGCGCACCGTTTGCCGGACGCATCGGCATTACCAGCGTCAATCCCGGCCAATACCTCAACCCCGGCGACAAGATCGCGACGCTACAAACCTTCGACCCCATCTACATCGACTTCAACGTCCCACAAACTCAGTTGCAATCGATTGCCATCGGACAACCCGTCTCCGTCACGGCGGACGGTCTGCCCAAGCAGACATTCACCGGGCAGGTCACGTCCATCGACACCAAGTTTGATCTGACCACACGCAACGTCACTGTCGAGGCAACCATCGGCAACCCCGCACAACGCCTGGTGCCCGGCATGTTTGCCCGGGCCTCTGTCGAGTCCGGCGACAAGCAGCATTACCTCACCATTCCACAGACTTCCGTCACCTATAACCCTTACGGGACTACCGTATTCATTGCCACGACGACAAAAAATGACAAGGGCGAGGACGTGCTCACGGCGCAACAGACCTTCATCCAGACAGGCCCGACCCGTGGTGATCAGGTGGCCATTGTCTCCGGCGTGAAGGAAGGCGATCTGGTGATCACCAGTGGCCAGATGAAGCTTAAAAACGGCTCGTCGGTGAAGGTCGATAACACCGATGCGCCCCTGAACGACGCTGCCCCGACGCCACAAGAACAATAAGGTGTCCCATGAAATTTACCGATACCTTCATCAAGCGACCGGTCTGGGCCGTCGTCATCTCGCTGTTCATCCTGATACTGGGGCTGCGCTCGATCTTCGGTTTGCCGGTCAATCAGTGGCCACGCACCGAAAACACCGTAGTGACCATCACCACGGCCTATTACGGCGCAGACGCTTCGACGATCGCAGGCTTCATCACCCAACCCTTGGAGGCGGCCGTTGCCCAGGCACAAGGGATCGACTACCTGGCCTCCTCCAGCATTACCAGTACGTCGACCATTACCGCGACGCTGCGTCTCAACTATGACGCCAGCAAGGCGCTGACCGAGATCAATACCCAGGTCAACTCGGTCAAGAACCAGCTGCCGGCGCAGGCGCAGGAACCAGTGCTGACGGTGGCCGTTGGGCAGACCACTGACGCCATGTACCTTGGCTTCTACAGCGATACCTTGCCGACCAACAACATCACCGATTACCTGGTGCGGGTGATCAAACCCAAACTCGATTCCCTGGAAGGCGTACAGACGGCGGAAATCCTCGGTGCTCGCCAATTTGCGATGCGGGCCTGGCTGGACCCCAACAAATTGGCGGCGCATAACGTCTCGGCACAGGACGTTTCCGTGGCCCTGGCCAACAACAACTACCTGTCCGCTGTCGGCTCGACCAAAGGGCAAATGATCACTGTTGACCTGACCGCCGGGACTGATTTGCACACAGTGGATGAGTTCAAGCGACTGGTGATCAAGCAGAACGGCGATGCGCTGGTGTACCTGGAAGATGTCGCGACCGTCAGCCTCGGAGCGGAAAACTACGACAGCAGCGTAGCGTTCTCCGGCAAGCGCTCAGTGTTCATCGGCATCAAGACTGCGCCGACGGCCAACATCCTGAATGTCGCCGATAACGTGCGCAAAGTGTTCCCCGAACTGCAATCGCAATTGCCTGCGGGTGTTCGTGGCGAAATCGTTTATGACTCCACGGCGTTCATCAACACGTCCATTCAGGAAGTCGTCAAAACCCTGGCCGAAGCCATGGTGATTGTCTCGATAGTGATCTACCTGTTCCTGGGTTCGTTCCGGGCGGTGATTGTGCCGTTGGTGGCGATACCGCTGTCGCTGATCGGCACCTTTTTCATCATGTTTTTGCTGGGCTACACCATCAACCTGCTGACGTTGCTGGCGCTGGTACTGGCGATCGGTCTGGTGGTGGACGACGCGATCATTGTGGTGGAAAACGTTGACCGACATATCAAGGAGGAAGGCAAAAGTGTACTGGAGGCTGCGCTGCACGCGGCGCGGGAGTTGGGTGGCCCGATCGTAGCCATGACCGTGGTGTTGATTGCCGCGTACGTGCCGATCGGCCTTCGCAGCGGCCTGACCGGTGCGCTGTTCAAGGAGTTCTGCTTCTCGCTGGCTGGCGCGGTATCGGTGTCAGCGGTGGTGGCGTTGACCCTGTCGCCGATGATGACCTCGCGCTTGTTCAAAACAGGTCAGGAAGAAGGGAAATTCGCCCGCAAGCTTGATGAGTATTTCGACTGGCTCCGTGGCCGCTACCACCGCGTGCTGTCCGCCGGGCTGGATGCCTGGCCGGTGCTGGTGACCTTCGGCTTCCTGCTATTCCTGCTGGTGGCGGCCAGTGGCATGACCGCCAAGAGCGAGCTGTCGCCTACCGAGGATCAGGGGCTGGTGTTCATGCAGATCAAAGGCCCGCCGACGGCGTCGCCCCAGCAGATGGAAAGGATTGCAGATCAGGTCTTCCAGATCGCAAAACAGGAGCCTGAGTATGCGCAGATGTTCCAGTTGACCGGTTTGCCCGCGCTGAACCAGGGCCTGGGCGGCGTGTTGATGAAGACCTGGGCCGACCGCGATCGGTCCCAGGCGCAGTTGATCCTGGAACTGCAACAGAAGTGGAGTCAGATACCCGGCGCGTCTATCGCGGCGTTCCCGTTGCCGTCGTTACCGGGCGCTCAGGGATTGCCGGTGCAGTTTGTCATCACCACCACCGACACGGTCGAGAACTTGAATGAAGTGGCCAAAGCAGTGCTGGCCGAGGCGACGAAACAACAGTTGTTCTATTTCTCGGATCTGGACCTGAAACTCGACAAACCGCAGGCCAAACTGGTCGTTGACCGGGAGAAAATTGCCGCCCTGGGCATGACTCAAGCAGACGTTGGCGCAGCGTTGTCGGCCGCATTGGGTGGCAACTACGTCAATTACTTCTCGACCGCCGGGCGCTCGTACAAAGTCATTCCTCAAGTGGCGCAGATCAATCGGCTCAACCCGGACCAGATTCTCGACTACTACATTCGCACGCCATCAGGGGCAATGATTCCAGCGCGCACCGTGGCGCATATCGAGACGTCAACGGAGCCGGAATCGGTCAATCACTTCCAGCAACTCAACTCGGCGACCATTTCCGGGGTCAGTGGTACAGCTCAGGGCGAGTTGCTGCAAAAACTGGGCGGTATTCTAAAAAACGTGGCGCCCTCCGGCTATTCGTCCGACTTCTCCGGTGAATCACGCCAATTCATTCAAGAGTCCGGCGGCTTTGTGGGCCTGCTGTTGTTCTCGATCCTCATCGTCTATCTCGCGCTGGCCTTCCAGTTCGAGAGTTACCGAGATCCCGTGGTGATCCTGTTTTCAGTGCCTCCGGCGCTCTTCGGTGCGCTGGCGTTCATCACCATGGGGTTCGCTTCGATCAACGTTTACACACAGGTGGGTCTTGTCACCCTCCTCGGCCTCATCACCAAACACGGGATTTTGATCGTACAGTTCGCCAACGAACTGCAACGTGCCGGACACAGCAAGCGCGAGGCCATTGAAGAAGCGGCAGGCGTACGGCTGCGGCCGATCCTGATGACCACTGCGGCGATGGTTCTGGGGGTGGCGCCACTCGTGTGGGCCTCCGGCGCGGGAGCGGCGGGACGTCATGACATGGGCCTGGTTATTTTCTCCGGCCTATCTATTGGCACCCTGCTGACATTGTTCATGGTGCCCGCCATGTACTTGTTCATTGGCTCGACTCACCATCAGGAGACCGAGGCTACAACAGAGCCAGTGATCGATGGCGCTGAGTGATCGGCGTGGGAGCGGCGGCGCAACTGGCACGCCGCTCTCACAGTCAACCCTGGCTGTGCCTTAGTTGATCATGATGCTGTTGTAGTCAGCGGTCAGTCCCTCCAGGTGTGTTTTATAGCGATTCAGAAATCTGGACAGCTCAGATTGTGTGTAGTCCGTGCTTTTCAATTTATCGAGGCTCATGGAAAAGCCCAGCCACACACCCACCACCGCAATGACTTCCTCACCGACTACTCGGCGCTGGCGGCCAATTTCTACGACGGCGTTGATATCGGATAAAGCATCCTCTGCGGTCTGAAGGTTCTTGTTCAACCCCTCCATCAATTGGGTGAGTGCCTGAATTTCTTTGTCCAGGTTGTTCCGTGACGTCGCAAGCTCGATGTACTTAATACCGCCGGATACAACGCCCAAGACCTTTCTAACCAGTTCAACCCCTTGCTTCACCGCCTCTTTTTTCGGGTTCTCCATGTCCAGGCCATCGAGTGCTTTGCTGTCAGGTATGTAATCTTTATACATGTCGGCCAGATTAAATTCGCGAATCACGTCCTGCGCTTTGATAAGCGTGTCGCGCTGCTCCACACACGTCGCTTTGCTGAGGCTGTGATCATTCAACGCCACCAGCAATCTGGCTTTACGCTCCCGTGCCACTTTCAACGGCTCATCCGCCCGCTCATCAATCTCGACCTTATATAAGCTGCGCACTTCGTTCTCAAGAAAGCGCGAACGATCGGTGAACTTTGCCTCGACTCCCGCCAGCATCGCCTCGATGTTGCCTTTGATATTCAGGATTTCTTCGCTGACCATGTCCCGATCTTGCGACGTCAGATCGTTCCTGGCCATGGCGTCGTTCAACTCGGCGAGCGCATCAAAATAACTCTGCCCGGATGCGCTATTCAGCGCGGTCAGCAACACGGGAAACGATTCGCGCATGGTTTGATCGATATTGTTCAAATACGCAGCGACTCGTTGCGCCCGGTCCTGCAAAATGTCAGCCCGGTCCTGTCTGAAACTGGCGAGTCTCGAGACGTCACGGATGGTTTGGATTATTTTCTTTACATCAATGTATGGAATAAGGTGAGTGTCGATCGCTGTCACAGTGTTCATCGCAGTATCCTCTGGTTGGCCGCGCGGTCAGTTAAAGCTCTTCTTGTATTCTTCCAGGGCTTCATTAAAAACGGCCACCAGTTCACCGGCGGTGTTCTTTACATCGCGCCACGGGTCAATCACCTGCGCGAACTCAGCGACAAATGAAGTCAGGCGCAAGGCATTGTTGATACGTCCAAACTGTTCAGCCGAGGAATCTATCTTGCTCAGGATGGTTTGCCACATTGTGTTCAGGATATTAAGTGCCGCCTCGGCGCCGGCCATGCGAATACCGATATCGCCAAAATTCGACAGGGAGCTTTCCATGGCGCTCTGCAAACTTTCCTTGCCACTGACGGACAACTCCAGGGCATCAACCTCGCCCTTCAACGTGTTGCGTTCTTTGCGGGCGGCCTCCGCTTTCGGGCCAAATATCGAACCAGAAATCGGCCAGAAAATCGGCAAGCCACCGGAGAACGACATACCGACGTAATAGTCGTAGTCCTTGTCCAGTTGGGTGATCCTGTCTTTTTTTGTACGAATGGTCTCTTTGGAACTGGCGATGGATTCGAGCAAATTGTTTCGTTCCATCAAGTCATATTTGCCCTTGACCTCGGACTGCAATCCAAATGCGCGCTTGCCAGTCGACAACTCCCCGCCCGCCAGTTCAATTTTGAAATTGGAAATACGGTCTTTGAGCTCTTTCGTTGCGCTTTGCTGACGTTTGATATCGACCTTCATCAACTCGATTATTTCAGTCACCGAAGTAGCCACTTCGCCGTCATCAGAGGTGTATTTGAGGCCCTCCAGATCAGTATTGCTCAGCCCGCCCAGAGTGGTCCTCACCCGCTCCATGATAGGCATTTCCTTGATGATGGAAATGGCCTCACTACCACTGCTGACGATGTTTTTAGCCGCCGAACTCAAGTCGATGCTTTGCTGGACAATCTTGTTCTCCACCGCATCCCAACTGGAAGCATGGATTTTTATTTTCTTGAACAAAACCTGAATGTCGCTTGGCTCAAGCCCGGCAATATCAATTTTTTTGTATTTAAGGTAGGCCTCGACTTCCGGTAATTCGCTGGGCAGCGAAAGGCCTTTCTTTACATATTGTTTTATTTTGATGACATCTTCTTTGGTGAAAACCCCTGCACCGCGTGCAACACCGGGATACTCACCCGATATCAGATGAAGTACCGCTTTGGGAAGGTCGTTGCTACTTTCTGAATCTTTCAAAAGAACAGCCATGGAGTTTGCCTCGGTTCATTAAGATCGATACACCCGTTGTATCGATGAACAAAAGCTAGATGACCTTTGTGTTGCGTCAAACCACCTGAAAGACTGTGAAAATCTTTCAGATGATTGATTGATAAGGAAATACTCGCTGTACTCAATCAACAATGGAAACATTGAGCTACATATGCAAGACAAGTCCTACAGACAGGGCTTATTAGAGTCCGGATAAACAATCAAAATTTCATTCTATTAACCCGACCTGCACGCTTCAGAGTTTCACTCGGCAGTTCTTTGAATAAGGCGTGATAACTGCTGGAAAACCGCCCCAAATGCCAGAACGACCAATGCATCGCAACTTCGGCGACCGTCGTTTCCATCGCTGTGCGGCTGAGCAGTTCGCGGTGCGCGCTGTTGAGCCGGCGCAAGCGCAACCAATGAGTCGGTGTCATCCCGGTAAAGGCCTTGAATGCATGCTGCAACTGGCGCAGCGACACCCCTGCGACCTGAGAAAGCTCCAGCAGGTTGAGGGTTTCTTCCGGCGCATCGGCGGCCCATTCTCCGACGCGTTTCATAATCGTTCGCTCTTCGGAACGGCGCTGCAAACCGCCGCGGTCCAGACGCACACAAGCGTTGTCGAGGATGTACAGACAGTCTTCCAACAGTTGCAGGGTCAACGCCTCACGACTCGGCGGATCGAGTGTCTGCGCCAGTTGCGTCAACGTGGCGCTTAACCAGCGGCTGAACAGCGCGTTCTGCTGGCAATTGAGCGCCGACATGAACAGCCCTTCCAGCCGTGCCACATTCAAACCATGACGCTGAACGAACTCCGGACCGAACACCACGGCGATCTCCTGGTAGTTCTCGGGGGTGATCCAGATGTTGCGACTTTCACCATTCAACACGTACAGCGAGTTGTCGCTGCGATCAAAACAGAACGCCAACGAACCTTGCGGCGCGCTGAAATTCTGCTCGACCCGAGTGTTCATGTGCTCTTCGTAAATCTCCACGCCTTGCAAATCCAGATAGCGCACCAGCCCGGCGAAATGCCCCGGCGACATCTGCTGGTAATGCTGTACCCAACCCGGGGTGGCGCGGATTTGCTCGGCCACATCGGCGGTGTTGAACGCTTGGACTTGTAACGGATTGCACGCTGTCATGGGTGACCTTACGCACTCGTTTGGTGCGTTTTGGTGCTGCTTAAAGTGGATAGATGGAACCGCAAGGCTCGCCCAAGATAGTCGTCAACGCGTCTCAGGGGAAGTGTCCGTCGGATGAAACCACCCTCCCCGGCGTTACTAAAACCAATAACGAGGTCTTTATGAATGTCCCTTTCGATCAGCTGTTCACGTGGCTGAAAGATCACAAGATTACTGAGGTCGAGTGTGTGGTCAGCGACTTGACCGGCATCGCTCGCGGCAAGATTGCACCCACCAACAAGTTCCTGCATGAGCGAGGCATGCGCCTGCCGGAAAGTGTGCTTTTGCAAACAGTAACCGGGGACTTTGTCGACGACGACATCTACTACGACCTGCTCGACCCGGCCGATATCGACATGATCTGCCGGCCTGTTGCTGATGCGGTCTACGTGATTCCGTGGGCAATCGAACCGACCGCTATCGTGATCCACGACACCTTCGACAAGTTCGGCAACCCGATCGAACTGTCGCCACGCAACGTGCTGAAGAAAGTTCTGCAGCTCTACACCGACAAAGGCTGGAAGCCGATTGTTGCGCCGGAAATGGAGTTCTACTTGACCCAGCGCTGCGAAGACCCGGACTTGCCGCTCAAGGCGCCGCTGGGCCGTTCCGGTCGTGCGGAAAGTGGTCGTCAGTCGTTTTCCATCGACGCCGCCAACGAGTTCGACCCACTGTTCGAAGATGTCTACGATTGGTGTGAGCTCCAGGGTCTGGACCTCGACACGCTGATCCACGAAGACGGCCCGGCGCAGATGGAAATCAACTTCCGTCACGGCGATGCCCTCGACCTCGCGGACCAGATCACCGTATTCAAACGCACCCTGCGCGAAGCGGCCCTCAAGCACAACGTTACCGCGACGTTCATGGCCAAGCCGATTGGCGACGAGCCGGGTAGTGCCATGCACCTGCACCAGAGCGTGGTCGATATTGTCACCGGCCAACCGATCTTCGCCGATGCCGACGGCAAGATGAGCGAGTTGTTCCTGCACCACATCGGCGGCCTGCAAAAGTACATCCCTAAAGTGCTGCCGATGTTCGCGCCTAACGTCAATTCGTTCCGCCGCTTCCTGCCGGACACTTCGGCACCGGTGAACGTCGAATGGGGCGAAGAAAACCGCACCGTCGGCCTGCGCGTTCCGACCTCAACCCCGGACGCGATGCGCGTGGAAAACCGTTTGCCGGGCGCTGATGCCAACCCGTATCTGGCGATTGCTGCCAGCCTGTTGTGCGGTTACCTCGGCATGGTCGAAAAGATCGAGCCGAGCGCTGCAGTGCAGGGCCGCGCCTATGAACGTCGCAACTTGCGCCTGCCGATCACCATCGAAGACGCCCTGACCCAGATGGAAGAGTGCGAAACCGTCGGGCGTTACCTGGGCAGCAAATTCGTTCGCGGTTATGTCGCGGTGAAGCGCGCCGAACACGAAAACTTCAAGCGCGTGATCAGTTCCTGGGAGCGTGAGTTCCTGTTGCTTAGCGTCTAAGCAATCTCCCGCATGAAATTGCATTCTCCCTGTGGGAGGGGCTTGCTCGCGAAGACGGCGGCACAGTCAACATTGATGTCGCCTGACACACCGCTTTCGCGAGCAAGCCCCCTCCCACAGGGAGAATGCCAACGCCTAAAATCCAACAACCCGAAGAGGTGTCGATATGCGTCTATTGAAATCCGTGGTTCCGGTCACGCTGGCATTGTTGTTCAGCGCCGTCGCGCAAGCCCAACCCACCGTCAGCGTCTACAACTGGACCGATTACATCGGCGAGACCACCCTCGCCGATTTCCAGGGCAAAACCGGGATCAAGGTAATTTACGACGTATTCGACTCCAACGAGACCCTGGAGGGCAAACTGCTCGCCGGCCGCACCGGGTATGACGTGGTGGTGCCGTCCAACCACTTCCTCGCTCGCCAGGTGAAGGCCGGCGCGTTCCTCAAACTGGATCGCTCGCAATTGCCTAACTTCAAAAACCTCGACCCGAAACTGCTCGCGTTGCTGGAGAAAAACGATCCGGAAAACGCACACTCAGTGCCGTACCTGTGGGGCACCAACGGCATCGGCTACAACGTCGACAAGGTCAAGCAAGTGTTGGGCATCGATCACATCGATTCCTGGGCCGTGCTGTTCGAACCGGAGAACATCAAGAAACTCAGCCAGTGCGGCGTGTCGATGATGGACTCGGCGGATGAAGTATTCCCGGCAATCCTCAACTACATGGGCATGGACCCACGCAGCGAAAACCCTGAAGACTTCAAAAAAGCCGAAGCCAAGCTCTTGAGCATCCGGCCTTACATCACCTATTTCCACTCCTCCAAGTACGTGTCGGACCTGGCCAACGGCGACATCTGCGTGGCGTTCGGTTACTCCGGCGACGTGTTCCAGGCCGCCAACCGCGCCAAAGAAGCGAAGAACGGCGTGAACATCGCTTACGCCATTCCGAAGGAAGGCAGTAACTTGTGGTTTGACCTGTTGGCCGTTCCTGCCGACGCCGCCAACCCCAAAGAAGCCCACGCCTTCATCAATTACCTGCTGGACCCGCAAGTCATCGCCAAGGTCAGCGCCTCGGTGGGCTACGCCAACCCGAACCCGGCCGCCAAGCAGTACATGGACGTGGCGTTGGTGAACAACCCAGAGGTCTACCCTTCCCAGGAAGTGCTCGACAAACTCTACATTTCCACCACCCCGCCCCAGGCGATCATGCGACTGATGACCCGTTCCTGGAGCAAAGTGAAGTCCAATAAATGAATCAGTACCGCAACGAACACGCCCGTTCCTATTACGCCGCCAGTGCAAAAAAACTGGCGCCCTACCCCACGCTGGCTTCGGACCTTGATGCCGATGTCTGCGTGATCGGCGGCGGGTTTACCGGAGTGAACACCGCCATCGAGCTTGCGCAGCGCGGACTCTCGGTGATCCTGCTGGAAGCCCGGCGCATTGGTTGGGGGCTAGCGGGCGTAATGGCGGGCAGTTGATTCGCGGTATTGGCCATGACGTTAGCGGGTTCGCTCGTTATGTCGGCGCTGAAGGCGTGGATTACATGGAACGCGCCGGGGTCGAATCCGTGGCGCTGGTGGGCAATCGAATCCGCGAACACGGGATCGACTGCGACCTGCGCTGGGGCTTCTGTGAATTGGCCAATACGCCGGCGCAGTTCGCTGTGCTCAAGGCTGAGCAAGAGGAGCTGGTTCAATCCGGATACGCCCATGAAACCCGAATCGTCGGCCCAGAGCAGATCCGCCAGCAAGTGGTGAATTCCGGGGTGTATGCCGGCGGCTTGATCGACATGGGCTCCGGTCACCTGCACCCGCTCAATCTGGTCCTCGGCGAAGCGCGGCTGGCCGAATCCCTCGGCGTGCGGATCTTCGAGCAAAGCGATGTGCTGGAGATCATCCACGGCAGTACCGTGCAAGTTCGCTGTGCCGGCGGCACGATCCGCGCCGGCAGCGTGGTGCTCGGGTGCAACGCGCATCTGGAAGAGCTCGAGCCGAAGCTCAGCGGCAAGGTCCTTCCGGCGGGCAGTTACATCATCGCCACCGAACCGCTGTCAGCCGAGGTCGCCGCGCAATTGATCCCGCAGAACCTGGCGCTGTGTGACCAGAAAGTCGGCCTGGATTACTACCGGCTCTCGGCGGACCGACGCTTGCTGTTCGGCGGTGCCTGCCACTACTCCGGGCGCGATCCGGCGGACATCGCGGCGTATATGCGCCCGCAGATGCTCAAGGTGTTCCCGCAACTGGCGAACGTACGCATCGACTACCAATGGGGCGGCAAGATCGGCATCTCGGCCAATCGCTTTCCTCAGGTTGGGCGCTTGAGCCAGCACCCGAACGTCTACTACGCCCAGGGTTACTCGGGCCATGGCCTGAACGTGACTCACTGGTGTGCAAAATTGCTCGGAGAGGCAATCCATGCCGGGCACAGCCAAGGTTTCGATGTGTTCAGCGCGGTGCCGCACATGACCTTCCCCGGTGGCCGCGCCCTGCGTTCACCGCTGCTGGCGCTGGGTATGTTCTGGTATCGGCTGCGCGAAATGCTCGGTTAACTCCCCTCCTCCCTGTAAAACCGAATCCTGTAGGAGCGAGGCTTGCCCGCGAAGGCGTCCTTGAAATCGCCTTCGCGGGCAAGCCTCGCTCCTACGGGTCGACAGTGCAAACGTCGAAGATATCTGTGGTGGTTGTTCTCGCTGCGGGGGCGCCTGAACAACGGCACTGCCGGGCCGATCAGTTAAGGACCTAACACCGCAATCCCTGTGGGAGCGAGCTTGCTCGCGATGAGGGCATAACATTCAACATTTTTGTTGACTGTCACGCCGCCATCGCGAACAAGCTCGCTCCCACAGTTTTGCGCCTTACCTGACGGGCTCCTGCAACATGGCGACTCTGCCAGTCTTCAGCCTTTTAATTTGCTCAATCGCAAGGCACTTCTATATTGATGAGGTGCTCTGACTTTCCAGCCTCCTTGCGAATGCGACCCATGGCCACGACTGACCAGTTGATCATCTGCGAGCACTGCGACTGCGTGTATGAAAAAGTCACGCTCGCCAAACATCAGAAAACCCTGTGCACCCGCTGCGGCGGCGTGCTCCAGCGCTATAACGGCCTGACGGTAGAGCAGCGCCTGGCCTTGACCTTCACTGCATTGGTGCTGTGGGTTTTTGCCAATTTCTATCCGGTCATGAGCATCAACCTAAAAGGCCTGAAAAACAGCGCCACGCTTTGGGACTCGGTGCTGGCCCTGAGTCTGGGGCCGATCACGTTCATCGCCATGGTGGCGGCGATCGCCATGATCATCGCGCCGATCTTCCAGTTATTGCTGCTGATCTGGGTATTGAGCTTCGCCCTTGCACGCCAGCGCGCGCCGGGCTTCAGGTTCTGCATGCGCTGGCTGGAAGCGCTCAGGCCCTGGAGCATGCTGGAAGTCTGCCTGCTGGGTGCGATGGTCGCGGTCATCAAGCTCGCCGGGTTGCTGGATGTACTGCCCGGTATCGGCCTGTTCGCCCTGGCCGTTCTCAGCCTGATGATGATCCGCATCGCCGGGCGCGATATCCGTGAACTGTGGGACATTTTATGACAACGCCTCCGGTCGCCAGCGAACTCGGCCTGTGCCTGTGTCACAGCTGTGGCCTGGCCTGCGACATGACCAACGACCCTCACGAATGTGAGCGCTGCGGTGCGCCGCTGCATCGGCGCAAGACGAATTCCCTTGCCCGGACCTGGGCCTATATGTTCACGGCCCTGGCGTTTTACGTCCCGGCCAATCTGTTGCCGGTGATGAACACCCAAATGGTCGGCAACGGCGCCGACAGCACCATCATCAGCGGCGTGCTGGAGTTTTGGGAATCCGGTGCCTGGGACATTGCCTTGATCATTTTTATCGCCAGTATCGCGGTGCCTGGCATCAAGTTCGTCGCCCTGACGTTGCTGCTGGTGACTGTTCGGCGTGACAGCCAATGGGCGCGCAAGGAGCGGTCGAAGCTGTACCGTTTCGTCGAGGTTATCGGTTATTGGTCAATGCTCGATGTGATCGTGGTGGCGCTGGTGGCCTCCCTGGTCAAGTTTCAAGCCCTGGCCGATATCGAACCGCGTCCGGGCATTCTGTTTTTTGGCCTGGTGGTAGTGTTCACCATGCTCTCGGCGATGAGCTTCGATCCGCGGCTGATCTGGGACAGCGAGCTAGATAAACCAAATAACGAGGAGGTCATGGATGAAGTCGCAAGCCACTGACGGGCCGCAAGCCCCAGGTCAGGCCAGTATCAAGACCCGTCGTTTCAGCGTATCGCTGGTATGGATCGTGCCGATTGTGGCCGTACTGGTGGGGATCTCCCTGGTGGTGCACAGCCTGATGCAGGAAGGCCCGACCATCATCGTGACCTTCAAGACCGGCAGCGGCCTGACCGCCAACAAGACCGAAGTCAAATACCGCAATGTGGTTATCGGCCAGGTCTCGGATGTCGAATTGAGCAACGACCAAAAGAGTGTCGATGCCACGATCAAGCTGTCCAAACAGGCCGAAACCTTCACCCGCGAAGACTCGCAATTCTGGGTCGTGCGCCCGCGTATCGGGGCTGGCGGCGTCTCGGGCATCGATACTCTGCTGTCCGGCGACTACATCGGCGCCGATATCGGGCACGCCGATGGTCGCGCGAAGAACTTCAAAGGCCTGGAAAACCCGCCGCCCATCACCTATGGCGAGCCTGGCAAGCGCTTCAGCCTGCATTCCCAGGACCTCGGTTCGCTGGATATCGGCTCGCCGATTTATTACCGCAAGATCCCGGTCGGCCAAGTGGTGGCTTATGCGCTGGATGCCGACGGCAAAGGCGTCAATCTCGAACTCTTTATCCACGCGCCCAATGACGCCTATGTCACCGAGAACACCCGGTTCTGGAACGCCAGCGGCATCGACCTGAACATCGGCGCCAACGGTTTCGCGGTGAAGACCGAATCGTTGTCTTCATTGCTGGTGGGTGGCATCGCCTTTCGTGCTCCGGACTACAGCCCCAACGATCAGCCAGCCGCAGAGGAGAAAACCTTCGAGCTGTTCGACGACCAGATAACTGCCCTCGCCCCGCCCAACGGCAAACCGCAGTACCTGAGCCTGCGTTTCGACCAGGCCCTGCGCGGGCTCAAGGTCGATGCGCCGGTTGAATTCCTCGGCATGGAAATCGGCAAGGTGGTGGCGATCAATCTGGATTTTGACGAAAAGAAACGCAGCTTTCCGGTCAACGTCGGCATCGTGATCTACCCGCAACGCCTCGGCCAGGCGCATACCAAAATGATCAAGGCCTTGATGCATGACCCCAATGACGAGGCCGCAGGCATACGCCTGATGGGCACCTTTATTGAAAACGGCCTGCGCGCCCAGGCCCGCAACGGCAACCTGTTGACCGGTCAACTGTACATCGCGCTGGATTTCTACCCGAAAGCGGAAAAAGTCACGTTCGATCCAAATGCCCGGCCGGTCAGCATCCCGACCATCCCTGGCAGCCTCGAGCAATTGCAGGAAAAACTGGAGGCCATGGTCAACAAGATCAACCAACTGCCGGTGGAACGGATTGCCAGCAACCTCGACAGCAACCTCGTCGAGCTGCGCAAAAGCCTGGCGCAATTCAATACCAAGACTCTGCCCGGCGTGCAGACCACTCTGGCGGACGTCAGCAAGACCCTGAACTCGGCCAGCTCGACCCTCGCCGAAGACTCGCCGCAACGCGAACAGCTGACCCAGACCCTGGACGAACTCAAACGCATGTCGCGTTCCCTGCGTGAACTCTCGGACTACCTGGGACGGCACCCGGAATCGCTGATTCGCGGCCGCCCCGACAACGCGGCGCCGTCGGACCTGCAAGGGCCACCGCGTAACTGACCACAGGAGCAACACCCATGGCTTTTTCGCCAAAGTTTACGTTGGTTGCTGCGTTGTTACTCCTCACGGCGTGCCGCAGCGATCCGATTCACTTTCACACCCTGACCCCGGCACAACCTGCACGCGGCAGCGGCGACGAGATCAAGATCGAAGGCATCAGCGTGCCGCCTCAGGTGGATCGTCCGCAGATCGTCATTCGCCAAGGCAGCAGTGGCTTGGCGATCCTCGAAACCGACTGGTGGGGTGCAAGCCTTGCGGATGAATTGCGCAGCGCTCTGGTGGACCAACTGTCGAACGCCAACCCGCAGCACAAAGTGTCGCTGCGGGTGGATGTGCAGCGCTTCGACTCGATTCCAGGCCAGTACGGCTTGATCGACGTCAAATGGCGCCTGCGGCCACTCGGCGCCGGCGATAACACGCTGGTCACCTGCCGCAGCACGTTGCAGACGCCGTCAGGGCCGTCCATCGACGATCTGGTGACCGCCCAGCAGAACAACGTCAAACGCCTGGCCGCGGTGATCAGCCAAGCGGCCGCCGCGCAACGGGGTTGCCCGGCGGCCCTGTGATAAACACCATCCTTGTAGGAGCAAGCTTTGCTCCTACAAGTCGTGCGGCATCAGCTCAACGGTGAAACAGCAACCGTTTGGCTCAAGGCTGCTGAGCGCCACCCGCCATTGCTGCTTGGTACAGATGCGCTGAACCAGTGAAAGCCCTAATCCGAGCCCCTCTCCCCGGCTTTCATCACCCCGGACAAATGGCTGGAACATCGCGTGGCGCTTTTCTTCGGGAATACCGATGCCGCTGTCTTCGACACTGAAACCGTGTTCACACAACGTCAGCCGGATGTAGCCACGATCGGTGTAGTGCCAGGCGTTGCGCAGCAAATTGCTCATGACCGATTGCAGGAACGTCAGGTTATGCTGCTGCGCTGAGGTGTGGGTGGCATCGTAGATGAACTCGATACCCTTTTCCCGGATCAATCGCCCCCAAATATCGGCCAGGCTATCGGCGACTTCTTTTAAGGTCGCGCTAGCACCGGTGCCGGAATCCTCTCGAGCGCGAGCCAGCATCAGAAATGTTTCGACCAACTGCTGCATCTCGTGGCTGGCCCGGGCAATACGACTGACCTGCGCCGATGAACGAGGGTCCAGCGAGGGATTGCTCAGCAGCAATTCACAGGAACTGGCCAGTACCATCAACGGTGTGCGCAACTCGTGGCTGACATCGCTGGTAAAGAGCTTTTCCCGGCCCAGCGCAGCACGCAGCCGGCCCAGGGTCTGGTCGAACGACAGCGCCAGTTCCCCGACCTCGTCCACCGCATAATCGGGGTGCAGCGGAGGCGCCAAGTCCAATAACTGATCGCGATGGCGCACCTGGCGTGCCAGTCGAATCACCGGGGCCATCACCCGTCGCGCCAGTAGCCAGCCCAGGGTGACCGCCAGCGCAATGCTCAAGACGAAACCGACAATCACCACCGCGAACAACACATGCTCACGTTGTTCGAGACTGAGTTGGTTACGCAGCAACACGTATTTGCGCCCGCCCACCACCTCGGCCATGGCGTAGAAGTCGTCGCCCTGATACTCGATTTCCTGAAAACCCGGGGCCAGCGCTTCCAGTTCAGAGTCCATGGACAAGGCCCCCTGCCCGCCCTGGACAAAAAACAGCTCGTCCTTTTCAGGTCGATGGCTCCAGTCGCTGGTGTCATCCATCAGCAGCAGGCGGTTTAGCCCGCCACCGAGGCTGGTGGTCGTCAGCTTGCGCTCGACCACATGCACCGTGGCGATAATGCCCAGCGCAAAGATCCCGGCGACGAAGGCGCTCATCAGGGCAAATACGATCACAATCCGTTTGGTCAGGCTCTGTTTGAAATCCATACCCATGCGTGGCTCCACTGCCGGTTTCAAACTGGGACACCTGCGGTGTCGGGCTGCGTCCTGCGGCGCCGACGTTCGAACCAAAGATAGACCACGGGCGTGGTGTAAAGCGTCAGAATTTGTGAAACCGCCAAGCCACCGACAATCGCAATACCCAGCGGTTGGCGCAACTCGGAACCGGCACCATGCCCGAACGCCAACGGCACAGCCCCGAGCAAGGCTGCCAGCGAGGTCATCAGGATCGGTCTCAAACGCAACAAGCAACCTTCCCGGACGGCCTCACGGGGTGACAAGCCCGTCAACTGAGCTTGCAGGGTGAAATCGACAATCATGATCGCATTTTTCTTGACGATGCCAATCAACAGAATGATGCCGATCATCCCCAGCACCGACAGGTCCTGACCGCAAATGATCAGCGCCAGCAGCGCACCGAAACCGGCAGATGGCAGCGTCGAGATGATCGTCAGCGGGTGAATGGCGTTCTCGTATAGCACACCGAGCACGATGTAGACCGTGAGAATGGCCGCCAGAATCAACCAGGGCTGCGATTTCAGTGAATCCTGAAAGGCTTGGGCGGTGCCCTGGAAACTACCGACGACGGTGTCGGGCATCGCCACGGCCAGGGACGCCTGGTTGATTGCGCTGACCGCCTCACTCAACGCGTGACCGGGTGCCAGGTCGAACGACAGCGTAATGGCCGGGAACACGCCCTGATGGTTGATGATGATCGGCACTTGCTCGGTCTTGACGTTCGCCAGCAGGCTCAGCGGCACCAGGGCGCCAGAGCTTGATCGCACAAACAGATGCGCAAGCGTCGCGGTGGAGGTTTGCCAGCTTGGGTCCAGTTCCAGAATCACATGGTTCTGATCCAACTGAGTGAACATCGTCGCAATCTGCCGTTGGCCGAAGGCGTCGTACAGCACATCGTCGATGGCCTGCACCGTCACCCCGAGGCGTGCCGCCGTCGGCCGGTCGATGACCAGGGTCGATTGGGCAATAGCTTGTTGCTGGTCGGACGTCACGTGTTGCAACTGTGGCAACGTCTTGAGTTTTTCCAGCAATACGCCGCTCCAGTGGTCCAGCTCGACGCTGTCCGGGTCCTGCAAGGTGTACTGATACTGGGTTTTGCTGGCCCGGCCACCGATCTGGATGTCCTGGTTGGCCTGCATGTAGACCTTGATCCCGGACAACTTGTCGAGGGCCGGTTGCAAGCGGCGGATGACCTCGCCGGCGCTGGCGGTGCGCTCGCTGAACGGCTTGAGGTTGATCATCACCTTGCCTTGGCTGACCGTCGGGTTCGGGCCGATCCAGAAATACACCCGAGCCACCGCCGGATCCTGGCCGATCACTTCGGCAACACGGTTGACCTGCGCCCGCATGGCGATAGGTGAGATATCCGGCGCCGCTTCGGCGACGCCCTGGATCAAACCGTTGTCCTGCTGCGGAAAAAACCCTTGGGAATCGCGACATACAACACCGCCGTCGCCGCCAGCGTCGCCACGGCCACCGCCAACGTCAGCCGCTGGTGATCAAGCACCCAGTCGAGGCTGCGTCGATAGCCATTGTGCAACCCAGTGAACGCCCGCTCGCAAGCCAGGGCAAAACGTCCTTCCTCGGTTTCGGCGTGGGGCTTGAGCAGCCAGGCACAGAGCATCGGGGTGATGGTCAGCGAAACGATGCAAGACATGATGATCGCCACGCTGACGGTCACCGCAAACTCACGCATCAGTCGGCCGACAATCCCGGACATCAACAGAATCGGCAAGAACACCGCGATCAGCGACACCGTCATCGAGACAATAGTGAACGCCACCTCACGCAAACCATCGACCGCCGATTGCAGGCGCGATTTGCCCATTTCAAGGTGTCGGACGATGTTTTCCATAACCACAATGGCGTCGTCCACAACAAACCCGACGGCAATCGCCAGGCCCATGATCGACAGGTTGTCGAGACTGTAGCCCAACAGGTACATCACCCCGAACGTCGCCACCAGGGACAACGGAATGGTCAGGCTGGGGATCAGCGTCGCGGTGGCTTTGCGCAAGAACACAAAAATCACCACGACCACCAGTGCAATCGACAGCAGCAAAGTGAATTGCATGTCATTGACCGAGGCTTCGATAGTCTGGGTGCGGTCGCCCACCACCTGAACCTGCACATCTCGCGGCAATGAGGCGGTCAGTTCGGGAAGTTTTGCCTTGATCGTGGCGATCGTCGACAACAGGTTGAAACCCGGTTGCTTGTGGATGTCGACAATGACGGTTGGCTCGGCGCCCAACTGCGCGGCTTGCTGGGTGTCTTCAGCGCCGGCAATCACCCGGCCCAGATCGCCGAGCTTGATCGGCATGCCGTTTTTATAGGCAATGATCTGGTCGCGGTAATGCTGCGGGTCGAGCAACTGGTCGGTCGCCCCGAGGGTGATCGACCGTTGTTGTCCGTCCAGGCTGCCTTTGGGCTGATCCAGGGTGCTGACGCCAATCACGCTGCGCACGTCTTCCAGGGTCAGACCACGAGCGGCCAGCGCATCGGGATCGATCTGCACCCGCACGGCGGGTTTCTGTTCGCCGTGAAAATCCACCAGGCCCACGCCGGGCATCTGCGACAGACGTTGGGCGATGTAATTGTCGGCGTAGCGATCAAGTTCCGGCAGCGTGCGGGTCGGTGAGGTAACGGCCAGGGACATTACGGTGCCTTCAGCCGGGTTGACCTTGTTGAAGGTCGGCGCGCTGGACATGGTCTTGGGCAGATTGGGTGTCGCCGTGTTGATTGCCGTTTGCACATCCTGGGCGGCGCCATCGATATCCCGCGACAGGTCGAACTGCAGCACAATCTGGGTTTTACCTGCTGCACTCGACGAGGTCATCGACGTGACTTGCGGTACAGCGGCAAACGCCCGCTCCAGTGGCGTGGCCACTGAGGACGCCATGGTTTCGGCGCTCGCCCCGGACAGTTTGGCGGTGACCTGGATGGTCGGGAAGTCCACTGTCGGCAATGGCGCCACCGGCAGTTGAAAATAGGCGAAGGCGCCCAGCAGCATGACCCCGAGGGCCAGCAAGCTCAGACCGACGCGCCGTTGAATCAGACCGGCCAGCCCATTCATTGTGAAGCCTCCACCAGTGCCGCCGAATTGTCAGGCGTGACCGGCGTGACTTTCAGCCCAGGCGCGACGCGGGATTGCCCCTGCACCACAACGGTTTCGCCGGCCGCCAGGCCTTGGCGAATCCACTGTTTGCCTTCAACCACCGTCGCGGCATCGACCAGGCGCGGCTGCACCCGCTGATCAGCATCGACCACATAGACAAAGTTGCCCTGACGCCCGAATTGCACCGCATCGGCCGGCACCACGGTGACGTCACGGCGGGTCTGGACCAGCAACCGTGCGCTCACCAATTCCCCCGGCCACAGTTGACCGGCGGCATTGTCGAATTGGGCCTTGAGCTGGATCTGCCCACTGGCAGCGGCCACCTGGCTGTCGATGAAACTCAGTTGGCCATGGGCGATTTCCTGGTGACCGTCGCGCGTCATCGCGACAACCTGTAACGCGCCTTTGGCGTTTTCTTCGAGGATTTCTGCCAGATCATCCTGGGACACCGCGAAAGCCACGGAGATCGGATTCATCTGGGTAATCGTCACCAGCCCCGTAGCCTCAGCACCATGGGCAATGGAACCGACGTCGAGCAGGCGCTGGCCGGTGCGGCCGGTCAACGGCGCCTTGACCTGGGTGAATTCCAATTGCAGGCGCGCGGTATCCAGTGCTGCTTGATCCGCCTGCACGGTAGCTTGCTGGGCCGCCAGATTAGCGCGGAAAGTGTCAACGTCCTGGGTCGGGCCGGCCTTGGCAGCGGCCAGTTTGCTGGCTCGGTCCAGGCTGACCCTCAGATTGGCCAACTGCGCCTGATCCTTGGCGACCAAGGCTTGGGCTTGAGCAACCTGGGCCTGATAAACCCTCGGGTCGATCACCGCCAACAGGCTGCCGGCGGTGACGGTTTGTCCCTCATTGAACAGGATTTTTTGCAGCTCGCCGTCCACCCTCACCCGCACATTCACACTGTTGAGGGCCTGCACATTGCCGATGGCACTGATCCAGACCGGCAAGTCCTGACGACTGACTTGGGTCATCTGCACCGGCACCGCCGCTGCTTCAGACTTCGCCGGCGCTGCCTGGGCCCGCTTGATCCATTGAAAACCGCCGAGGGCTGCGCCGAGCGACACAATCACCAGGCCCCAGAGAGCAACGCGACGACGTGGGTGTAGAACATTCATGGGTGAGCCACCTGGGAAGGAGAATTGGAAGCGATGGTGGCGGCGGAAAAATCCCCGCCTAAGGCGCGAAACAAACCGACAGCGGCCTGAAGGTGTTGCAGGCGCACCTGCAACAGCGTGTCTTCGGCCTGGTACTGGGTGCGCTCAACGATCAGTAAGGTCTGGAAATCGGTAGAGCCCAGCCGGTAGCGAACCTGTGCCAGCCGCGCGGCTTCGCGGGCCGAATCGACGGCCGATTGGTTCAAGGCGTAACTCTTGTCCAGCTCACGGGCGGCGCTGACCTGGGTTTGGACGTCTTGCAGCGCCTCGATGATCGACTCACGGTAATTGGCGGTCAGCTCCTGCACATGAGCCTCGTCGAAATGCAGCTGGCCCTTGAGCTGGCCACCGGCGAACAGCGGCTGACTTAGGGTGCCGATAGCGCTCCAGATCTGTCCGCCGGCGATCGTATCGATACCGCCCAGCAGGTCCAGTGAGAGGTTGGGCAGAAACGCGGCACGGGCCACACCGACATCGAAGTTCGCCGACGTCAGCCTCGCCTCGGCTGCTTGAATGTCTGGACGCTGACGCAACAAGCCAATCGGCAGGCCGGTCGAAGGCTGCGGCACTTGCAAGGTGTCGAGCCCGTTACCTTGCAGATGAAAGCCTTGGGGTGGCGCGCCGACCAGTACCGCCAATTGGTACAGCGCCAAATCCCGTTGCTGACGCAACCCTGGCATCGCCGCTTCAAAGGTCTGCATGGCATTGCGTTGCTGAGCGACTTCGAGATTCGACACCGCGCCCTGGCTGGCCTGGACTTCCACCAGGTCGAGCACTTGCCGGGCATCGTCAGCAATCGACTGGGCCAGACGCAGGCGTTCTTCCAGCGACAGCACCTGGAAGTAACTGTCAGCAATGCTCGCGCCCAGAGTCATACGCAATGTATGGGCGTCGAACACACTGGCGTTGGCCAGGGCGTCGGCGGAATCGGCTGCCGCACGCTGTTTGCCCCAGAAATCCACCTCGTAGGTGGCTTCGGCAAAGACGCTGCGTTTTGCCGTGGTGCCGTAGTTGTTCTGACGCTGGAAATTGCCCCCAGATTCAGCGCCGGGTATTGGCCGGCGCCCACGACTTGTGCTGAAGCACGCGCCTCGTCAATCCGACTGACCGCAGCCTTGAGGGTGTAATTGGAGGCCAGGCCACGGGTGATCAGCGAGTCGAGTTCGGTGCTGTGAAACTCGCGCCACCACTGCCCGCCCGGCGCTGATTGGCTGTCTGGCGTGCCATCCCACTGTGCGGCCACGGGCAACTCGGGTTGCCGATACTCGGGCACCATCGAGCAGCCGCTCAGCGCCAGCACGCCGAGCAACATCAAAGACATCGGTGAATAACGCGCGGAACGTAAGGTGCGCACCGCCAAGGTTGCAACGGACATGGGCTAGCTATCTCCCGCTTGAGCCTCTGTGGACTAGTCCACGAATGAGGCGAAGATAGCGAGGAGTGCCTGCCAGAGCGTTCGTCGGTAGATAAACTTTTATTTAATCTTGCGGCGTGTTGACCTGAAAGCTGTAGCCGACGCCGGGCACAGTCTTGATCAGCGAGTCATCAAAACCTTCATCGAGTTTTCGCCGCAGGCGATGGATGTGTTTGTCGATCACGTTGTCGTTGGGGTCGAAAGCGTAGTCCCAGGCGCTGTCGAGCAGCATGTCGCGGGTCACCACCTGGCCGCTGTGGCGCATGAGTTTTTCCAGCAACAGGGCTTCGCGATGCTGCAAGGCAATAACCCGTCCCTGGCGCACGGCGGTACGCGTGGCGCAGTCGAGTCGCAACTCTCCGACCTCTAGCTGACGTACCGGCCCGTTCGATTGATCGCGGCCGCGCATCAAGGCATCCAGACGCGCCAGCACTTCGGCGAATGCATAAGGTTTGGCCAGGTAATCGTCACAACCGGCTTGCAGGCCTTCGACCTTTTGCGCGGTGGACGCCTGGGCGCTGAGCATCAGGATCGGCACCCGCTGGCCACGACTTCGCAAGGCCTTGATCAACTCGATGCCGTTGAGCCCGGGTAAGCGTCGATCGACAATCAACGCGTCGTGAATCGCTTCCAGGGCCATGTCCAGGCCACTGTTGCCGTCGCTGGCGATATCGACGACATGGCCACTTTCCGTCAACCCGCGCAGCAGGTACGCGGCGGTCTGGGCATCGTCTTCAACCACAAGAATGCGCAAGGAACGGTCTCCATGAAATCCAACCTAAACTTTTATTTAACCGGCGGGAACGTAGCTTCGCCCAAGGCTTTGACACACTATGCCACCTCTGTCCCGACTACGTGACCGGTTCAACTGCCATGACCCATGTTTTGGTCGTCGAAGACGACTTGCCTACTGCCCGCGAAATCGAAGCGGCCCTGTGTGATCACGGCTTCACGGTGAGCTGTGTCGACAATGGCCGCGAAGGCCTGTTGAAAGCCTTGAGTGAACCCTTCGACCTGATCGTCCTGGACCGCATGTTGCCTGGCGGCCTGGATGGTTTAGGTGTGCTCACCGCATTGCGAGCGGCCAGCGTGAGCACTCCGGTGCTGATTCTCAGCGCCTTGAGTGCGCTGGACGAGCGGGTTCGCGGCTTGCGCGCCGGGGGTGACGACTACCTGACCAAACCGTTTGAGTTCATCGAGCTGACAGCACGCCTCGATGCCTTGTGCCGGCGCCGTGCAGAGCCGCCCGCGACGACTCAGGAACCCCGACTGCGAGTCGCCAACCTGGAAATCGATTTGTTGCGGCGAACAGTACGCCGTGGTGAACGGGTCATCGAACTGGTGCCTCGCGAGTACGCCTTGCTCGAGCATCTGATGCGCAATGCCGGGCAAGTCATCACGCGTACCATGTTGTTTGAAGCGGTGTGGAGTTACGCCTACGACGAGCGCACGAATGTGATCGAGGTCCACATCAGCCGCTTGCGACGCAAGGTTGATGGCGAAGGCGATCTGCCGATGATTCACACCATTCGTGGAGCCGGCTATGTACTCCGTTCACCTGAGTGAAATACCGCGCACCATCAGTTTTCGCACCGGCCTGCTGTTTCTTGGGCTATTCGGTTGCTCGTTCCTGGCGCTGTTCGGCTACATCTATTGGCAAACGGCGTTCTACCTGAAAACCGAAGCCGATACGGCGCTCTATCGGCAAGTCGAAAACCGCAGCCTGCAATCACCGGAGTTGCAGTTGGCCGAGATTCGCAAGCATGCCGTGCAGGATGTCGAAGGCCGACTGCCTCATAGCCTGTTCGACGAACAAGGCAAGTTTATCGCCGGAGCGATTCATCGCCTGCCGCCGTTCGCCGAATACGACAAACCGCAGGAGTTTCGCTGGCTCAAGGATAATGGCCACCATCGTCCGGTACGGTTCATGGTGCATCGCCTGCCCGACGGCAAGACGTTGCTGGTCGCCCAGGATATGCACGATATTCGCGAGTTCGATGAACTGCTGATCAATGCTTTGTATTCCGGCGGTGTTCTGTTGCTGGTAGTCGGTCTGTTCGGTGCGGTGCTGCTGGGTTACTCGGCCCACCGGCGCCTGGATAAACTGAGTCGTTCAATCAAAGGCATCATCGAGGGTGACTTGACCGGTCGGCTGCCGATCCTTGGTAACAACGACGATATCGACCGTCTGGCTGGCGTGGTCAACGGCATGCTGGATGAGCTGGAACGGTTGATGAGCGAAGTCAAAGGTGTCTGCGATGACATCGCCCATGACCTGCGCACTCCGCTGACCCGGCTGATCGCAGGCCTTGAGCGCGCCCAGCGGCGTGGTCTGGATGAAGCCCAATATGCCACCAGCATTGACGCGGCACTCACCGAAGCCAAGGGCCTGCTGTTAACGTTCAAAGCCTTGCTGCGCATTTCGGAAATCGAAAACAGCGCGCGCCGCAGTCACTTTGCGCCGCTGGATTTGAATGTAATAGCGGCCGATGCTGCGGAGCTCTATGAACCGCTGGCCGAGGAACGCGGCATCAGCCTGACATTCAATAGCAGCCAGATGCCGGCCGTTATAGCCGGTGATGCGCAACTGTTGTTCGATGCTGTCTGCAACTTGCTGGACAACGCGATCAAGTTTTCACCGGACCATAGCGACATTCACCTGACGGTGATCGCTGACCAGATTGCTGTGGGGATTCGCGTGACGGATAACGGACCGGGTATTGCGCCGGCTGAGCGCGAAGCGGTATTGCGCAGGCTGTACCGCGCCGAATCCAGCCGGCATACGCCGGGTAACGGCCTTGGACTGAGCATGGTCTCAGCGGTGGCGCGCCTGCACGACATGGAGCTGGCCGTCAGTGATGCGGCGCCTGGCTGCCGAGTCGATTTGCTTGGCAGACCCTCCACGGAAACAACTTGAAATAATCTACACGGCGTATTTGATAGTGATTTTCAAATACTCCGTATCATTACTCGTCAATGGACTACGCTGCTGTCACTGAAACTAAAGGGAGAGGGTTTCTTGAATAACAATGAATTTCCGCAAATTTTTCACATTCGTTTCACCGCGCTCATACGCCCCGCCCCTTAGTGTGTTGCTCATCGTTAGAAGTACGACTAAGCAACTTCAATTTTCGTCGAAACTTTCCCGGCCAAGGCTGCGTTGCGTGCAGTTTTCGGGTTATTCAAAGGGGCAAGACCGTGGTCGAATCAGTGACATCCGCAATGCCGTCCCGTCGAGGATCGCCATCGCGACTCACCAAAATCATCAGTGTGTCAGCCTTATTGACGGTGGCCGTCCTGGTGACGGGCTTCATGTGGTGGCATCGATCCCCGACAGATCTTGGCAGTGCAAGCTCCAAGGTCCAGGCCGAACTGATCAAGCATTGGCAGGCCGGTGACGTGGTGGTGCTGGTTCGCCACGCCGAACGTTGCGACCGTTCCAGTAACCCGTGCCTGGGTCCGGCCGACGGCATTACCCAACTCGGCAGCCAGGCTTCCGCGGCGGTAGGCCAAGGCTTTGTGAGCCTGGGCATGGCACAGACTGATGTCTTCGTCAGCCCGGTGACCCGCACCGAGCAATCGGCACACGCCATGTTTGGTAAAGCAGCGGTAACTCAGGAATGGCTGGCCAGTTGTGGCAGTACCCTGCGTAACGATGTCGTCGCGCATAAGGTTCCCCATCGCAATTCGGTACTGGTCACACACAGCGGCTGCATCGGTGATTTTGAAAAGCAGACCGGTTTCAAGCACGCTGCCGCCAGCGAATACAGCAGCTCCTTGTTTGTCAGCATTGACGCTAACGGACAACTTCAGGTGCTGGGTATACTGAATGACGGTGATTGGCATTCGCTGTTGCGCGAAAAAAACGCTGAAGTAACGAACGCGCAGTGAATCACTTGTTAGATGCCAAACGTAATACAAGGTCAAAATAATCAACGGCAATGAGTAGCAAGCTAATTAGTTTGCTGCTCATTGACAGATCTATGTAAGAAAGTTTGTCTTTTACTTGAATAACTGGACATTGGCGGATTCCAAGCTTGAATTCCTTCAGGAACCGTTCAGCCGGGAAGGTTGATAGTTCTCTGGATTCAGGGAAAACACGCACATTCAGCTGCCGATATGCCTGCATTCACTCAAACCAGCGTTGTGCCTGCGCAGGATTGCGCCGAGCTCCTCGCTGAACCAAGCAACGTCCCTGCGTTAAGGTCGATTCATGACGTCCCATAACAATCTGTTGCAACATCCTGCGGCGCATGCGTCCCGCCGCCCTACGCCAGAACCCACAGCCGCCGAACGCTGGATCGTTCCCGGCTTGCTACTGGCCTTCGTGGTGTTCTATTTAGTGCCACTGGTCACCCACGGTTTGTGGATCCCCGACGAAACCCGCTACGGCCAGATCAGCCAGGAGATGCTCCTGAGCGGCAATTGGGTGTCCCCGCACTTCATGGGCATCCGCTATTTCGAAAAACCCATCGCCGGCTACTGGATGATCGCCATCGGCCAGGCCGTGTTCGGCGATAACCTGTTTGGTGTACGAATCGCCTCGGCGTTGAGCACCGGGCTGAGCGTCTGGCTGACTTACCTGATTGCCCGTCGCCTTTGGAACGACCCGCGTAAAAGTGGCGCCTGTGCGTTGCTCTACATGAGTTTTGGGTTGATCGCCGGGCAAGCCGGTTATGCGAATCTCGATCCGCAGTTCACGCTCTGGGTCAATCTGAGCCTGGTTGCGTTGTGGTTTGCCATCGATAGCTCATCGTCCAAAGAACGAATTGGTGCGTGGGCCGTATTGGGCGCCGCGTGTGGCATGGGCTTCATGACCAAGGGATTCCTCGCCTGGCTGTTGCCGGTGTTGATCGCCCTGCCCTACATGCTGTGGCAGCGACGTTTGGGCGAATTGTTGCGCTACGGGCCGATAGCGGTCGTCGTGGCGGCCGTGGTCTGCTTGCCGTGGGTGCTTGCCATTCACTATCGGGAACCGGACTTCTGGCGGTTTTTCTTCTGGCACGAACACATTCGCCGGTTCGCCGCCGAAGATGCACAACACACCCGTCCGTGGTGGTTCTATCTGCCAATGCTGGTGGTATCGAGCCTGCCGTGGGCCGCGTTGCTGCCATCGACCTTTATCCAGGCCTGGAAGAACAAGCGCCAACCGGCGATTGGCTTTCTGCTGCTGTGGATGCTGTTGCCGCTGGCGTTTTTCAGCCTGAGCAAGGGCAAGTTGCCGACCTACATCATGCCGTGCCTGCTGCCGCTGGCGTTGCTGATGGGGCATACCGTGGTGGGTCTGATTGAACAGGCGAAAGGCCGGGCCCTGCGTATTAACGGTGTACTCAATGTGGTGCTGGCCAGCGCTGCGCTGATCGGCTTGGTTTACGTACAAGCGACCCGGGAAATTTTCGAAAACACGGAGATGTTCAGCCTGTCCCTTGGCTACATCGTGCTGGCCGGCTGGATCATCGCCAACGCAGTGCAAGTCTCGCGGCCATTGACGCTCTGGGCGGCGCCGGCGCTGGGGATCTTTCTGCTGGTGGCGCTGCTGCCGGCCGCGATGCCCGGCAAGATCGTCAACAGCAAGATGCCTGACCAGTTTATCGCCGAACACCTGGATGCCTTGGGTCAAACGAGCTCATTACTCAGTAACGACCTGGGCGCGGCGTCGGCGTTGTCCTGGCGGTTGAAGCGTCCGCAAGTCGATCTGTTCAACACTATCGGTGAGCTGAAATATGGTCTCGACGACCCAGCCATGGCTTCGCGCAAAGTCACCATGGATAACGTCGGCCAATGGATGACCGAAGCGCGCAAGAAAGGCTCGGTCGGGGTGGTGATGCGGGTCAACAGTGTTCAGGAAGTTCAGGAAGTCGCCTTGTTGCCCGTGGACGGCAAACGCTACCAGCGCGGCAACCTGGAAATTCTGATCTTCCCGCAAACCCAGCCCTGAGTTGTAACAACAAAAATTAAACCTGTGGGAGCGGCTGCCTGTGGCGAGGGAGCTTGCTCCCGCTCGAGTGCGCAGCGCTCGCAGGATTTTGGGGCCGCTTCGCAGCCCGGCGCGAGCAAGCTCGCTCGCCACAAATGCGGTGTTCGCCACCTCTACCAATGTATGCAACTACTTAAAGTTCTACAGGGAAACCCTCAATGAAGTTTTGGGCAAGTGACAGGGGCGCGCTGTGGCTCCTGCTGGGCGCGACTGCGCTGATGTTGTTGTTGGGTTTGGGCACTCGGGAGTTGTGGGGCGCGGAAACCCGCTGGGCCAACATCGCCCTGCAGATGCTCCAGAGTGGTGACTACTTCGACCCTTATCTCAAGGGCGGGCCGTATTACGATAAACCGCTGCCGTCCTATTGGCTGATCACCGCCACGGCGTGGCTGACCGGCGGCCTGGGTCACTGGTCGCTGCGTCTGTCGTCGGTGATATCGGCGTGGCTGAGCGTCTGGCTGGTGTACCTGATCGGCGAACAATTGTTTCGCAAAGGCACCGGCCTGATCGCTGGCTGGATGCTGGCGACGACTTTCTACTTCATATTCTGGGCGAGGGTTGCCACGGCCGACATCTTGACCGTGTGCGGCGTACTCGCGGCGGTCTGGTGGTACTGGCGTGGACCGGACGACACGCGCCTGGGTCGCTACCTGGTGTTTTTCCTGCTGTTGTCGCTGACCTCGCTGTTCAAGGGTTTGATCGGCTTCATCTTGCCGGGCCTGGTGCTGTTGCCTCATCTGTTGCAGGAAGGTCGCTGGAAGCGCCACCTCAACCTGCGGCTCTGTCTGGCCCTGGTGATTGCCGGCGTGTTCTACATGACGCCATTCATCCTGTCCCACTTCTACGGCGCGCCGACCTACGGCGAAAGTGGCCTGGGCCTGGTACTGCGGGAAAACGTCGTGCGGTTTTTCCAGCCGTTCGACAACATTGGCCCGATTTACACTTATCTGATTTACCTGCCGGTCTACACCCTGCCCTGGGCGCCGTGCTGGATCATCGGATTGTGGGTCGCCATACGTCACTGGCGCAATGTCGAACCCAATACCCGCTGGCTGATCTGGGGCCTGGGTCTGCTGATGCTGTTCTTCACCGCCAGCGGAAGTCGCCGCAGTTATTACGTGTTGCCACTGGTGCCATTCGCGCAATTGCTTGGCGCCTGGTGGATTACCAAGCGAATGGCGGAACGCAACGCGGCGGGTCGGTTTGGCAGTCGCAGGATGAAGATCGGCGTTGGCGCGGCCACGGTGCTGATGCTTGCGGTGCTGGGTGTGCTCTACCCATGGACCAACGGCGGTGGCGGCGTGGTCCAGTTCGGTGAGACGGTCAAGCTCGAGGCCAGCAAGCGTGCGCCGTTGAACGAGTGGCGCATGGTTATGATCGAAGTCGATAACAAAGTACCGATGTACCTGCAAACCGGGGGCGCGCCGTTCTATTACGTGCAGGAAAACCAGGACTTCCCCCGCACCGGCGACAGCGCTGCGTTGATGGCTTGGCTTGAGACCACCAGCGGCCAGCATTGGGATCCTCAGCGCACCATCATTGTGGCGCAATACCGCAATGGCGGTGACCTACCCCTGAACTACCTGAGTGCCGACCATCAGGTCATCACCACCACGCCCACCAACGGTGAGCGAATGTTCCATGGTCGTGAAGACCAGAGTGTGGCGTTTATTCCCCAATCCTGACCTGTACCGATAACCCTGTGGGAGCGAGCTTGCTCGCGATGAGGGCATTACATTCAACATCATCGTTGACTGTCATGCCGCCATCGCGAGCAGGCTCGCTCCCACAGTTCGTTTCCAGACACCTTCCCGATTGCGTCATCACACGGATTAACGTTTTTTTTGACATTTTTTTCACATTCTCGGATCTACATTCGCCGCGCCTCAAACATGCAAATGATTCCTATTGATCTAGAGTTAATGAGAATCTCTCTGCAAGCATTGCGCATGTAAAAATCAAAAAAATCCGGAGCTGGCTCAGCATGACTACCCGTATTCCTTCTTTTCTGAAAAAAGCACTGCTGGCGACTGCATTGGTCAGCGCTGGGCACGTCTACGCCGCCACCGAGGCTGACGGCATCGTGGTCTACAACGCGCAGCACGAAAGCCTGACCAAATCCTGGGTCGAGGGTTTCACCAAGGAAACCGGGATCAAAGTCACCGTGCGCAACGGCGACGACACCGAAATGGGTAACCAGATCGTCCAGGAAGGCGCTGCCTCCCCGGCAGACGTATTCCTGACCGAGAACTCCCCGGCCATGGTCCTTGTAGAGAACGCAGGGCTGTTCGCCCCGGTTGCGCCAACCACCCTGGAACAAATTGGCTCACCTTATCGTCCGGCCCACGGTAAATGGGTTGGCATCGCCGCGCGCTCCACGGTGTTTGTCTACAACCCAGCCAAGCTGACTGAAGCAGATCTGCCAAAATCGCTGATGGACCTCGCCTCGCCGAGCTGGAAAGGCCGCTGGGCCGCGTCGCCAAGTGGCGCCGACTTCCAGGCGATCGTCGCTGCCGTGCTTGAACTCAAGGGTGAAGCCGCAACGCTGGACTGGCTGAAAGCGATGAAAGTCAACTCCACGGCTTACCGTGGCAACAGCGCGGTGCTGAAAGCCGTGAATGCCGGGCAAATCGACAGCGGCGTGATCTACCACTACTACCGCTTCGTCGATCAGGCCAAGACCGGCGAAAACAGCAAAGACACCAGCCTGCACTACTTCAAGCACAAAGACCCGGGTGCGTTTGTCAGCATCTCCGGTGGCGGTGTTCTGGCTTCCAGCAAACACAAGGAACAAGCCCAGGCTTTCCTGAAGTGGATTACCGGCAAGGACGGCCAGGCGATTCTGAAAAACGGCAACTCGTTTGAATACGCTGTGGGCCAGAACGCTGAATCGAACCCGAAACTGACGCCGCTTTCGCAACTTGACGCACCGGCCGTCGATGCCTCCAAGCTCGACAGCAAAAAAGCGGTGGAACTCATGACCCAGGCCGGACTGCTCTAATTGATGCCTGAAACACTGCCGTCGGGTATCGCTTCGGCGATACCCGCGAACTCACTAAGACGCTCCCGTGGCCTGTTTATTGGTCGCGGAGGCGCGTGGGTGACTGGTTTATCGGTACTGGTGTCGCTGTTGTCGCTGCTGCCGATTATTTTCGTGATGGGCGTGTCCTGGCAAACCGGCTGGGCCGCCATCGAGACGTTGGTATTTCGGCCGCGGGTAGCCGAATTACTGATCAACACCGTGATGCTGGTGGTGATCACCCTGCCCTTGTGTGTCGTATTGGGCGTTGCGCTGGCGTGGCTGACCGAACGCACCAACCTGCCGGGACGGCGTTGGTGGTCGCTACTGGCCACTGCGCCACTGGCCGTGCCGGCGTTCGTTCACAGTTACGCGTGGGTCAGCCTGGTGCCGTCGATTCATGGGTTACCGGCCGGCGTGCTGGTGTCGGTGATCGCTTACTTCCCGTTTCTTTATCTACCGGTTGCCGCGACCTTGCGCCGGCTCGACCCGGCCATCGAAGACGTCGCCGAATCCCTCGGACTCAAGCCCTGGGCCGTGTTTTTCCGGGTGGTGCTGCCGCAATTGCGCCTGGCCATCTGCGGCGGAGCGTTGCTGGTGGGCCTGCACCTGCTGGCTGAATACGGTCTGTACGCGATGATTCGCTTCGATACCTTTACGACCGCGATTTTCGATCAATTCAAATCCACCTTCAACGGCCCTGCCGCGAACATGCTGGCCGGGGTTCTGGCGCTGTGTTGCCTGGCCATGCTGACCGCCGAATCGGCTGCGCGCGGCAGCGCTCGTTACGCCAGGGTTGGCTCAGGCAGTGCTCGGGATCAGCGCATCGTGCGTCTGGATGCCAACACCACCCTGCTCGCCCTCACGCTGCAAATCGTGACTTGCGCTCTGGCGTTGGGCGTTCCATTGATCACTCTGAGCAAATGGCTGATCGCCGGGGGCAGTGAAGTCTGGCAGGCGGCTGATTTGCTGCCGGCCCTGCAACAGACTCTGCTGCTGGGTGTCGCTGGCGCAGCCCTCACCACCTGTGCGGCGATCCCGATTGCCTGGTTGTCGATCCGCTCGCCGGGCCGTCTGCAACGAGTATTGGAAAGCTGCAACTACATCACCAGTTCGTTGCCCGGCATTGTGGTTGCCCTGGCCTTGGTGACGGTGACGATTCACTTTGCCCGGCCGATCTACCAGACCACCATCACCGTGCTGCTGGCTTATCTGCTGATGTTTCTGCCCCGGGCACTGGTGAGTTTGCGTGCCGGCATCGCTCAGGCACCGGTGGAACTGGAGAACATGGCCCGCAGCCTCGGTCGATCCCCCGGCCGGGCTCTTTGGCTGATCACCTTGCGCCTCGCGGCTCCGGGTGCTGCTGCCGGCGCCGCGCTGGTGTTCCTGGCGATCACCAACGAGTTGACCGCCACCCTGCTGTTGGCACCGAACGGCACACGCACCCTGGCCACCGGATTCTGGGCCATGACCAGTGAAATCGACTACGCGGCGGCAGCGCCCTACGCGTTGATCATGATCTTGCTGTCGTTGCCACTGACCGGCCTTCTTTATCACCAATCCAAACGCACGGCTGGCCGATGAACGCCCTCGAACTGAACTCGATCCACAAATCCTTTGGCACTCAGCGCGCCCTGGAAAACATCAACCTGTCGGTGCCAACTGGTAGTCGAACGGTGATCGTCGGGCCGTCCGGTTCAGGCAAAACCACCTTGCTGCGGATGATTGCCGGCTTCGAATTCCCGGACTCGGGCAGCCTCTCGCTCAACGGCCAGATACTGGTCGACGGCACGCATTCGGTACCGGCGCACCAGCGTTTGATCGGTTATGTGCCCCAGGACGGCGCCTTGTTCCCGCACATGACCGTCGCCGCCAACATCGGTTTCGGCCTGGCGGACAAGGGCCCGACCCGGCAGGATCGTATCGCCGAACTGATGGACAGCGTCGCCCTGGATTCGAACATGGCCAAGCGTTGGCCCCATGAACTGTCTGGCGGTCAGCAACAACGGGTTGCCCTGGCCAGGGCATTGGCCCAGCAGCCACGACTGATGCTGCTGGATGAACCATTCTCGGCGCTCGACACCGGGTTGCGCGCAGCCATGCGCAAAATGGTCGCCCGCCTACTCGCAGATGCCGGCGTGACCACCATTCTGGTGACCCACGATCAAAGCGAAGCGTTGTCGTTTGCTGATCAGTTGGCGGTGATGCGTCAGGGCCGGCTGGTGCAATCAGGCCATCCGATGGATTTGTACCGCTACCCGGACGACGAGCAAACCGCGCTGTTTCTCGGCGATGCGGTGGTCATGCCTGCGCGGATCGAGGCCGGCTGGGCCCATTGCGACCTTGGCCGTATTCCGGTCAATAGCCCGGACCGCAACGGCTCGGCGCAGATCATGCTTCGACCCGAGCAATTACAGATCAACAGCTCGCCAACAGATTCCCTTGGCTGTCCTGGCGTGGTCACCGATCGCGACTTCGGTGGCAACACCTGCACTTTGACGGTGGAGTTGCTGCCCGGTAAATCCGAGCCGGGCCGATCATTACTGGTTCGCAGCTCCGGCATGCACGCCCCGCCGGCTGGCAGTGCCGTTCATGTCACAACGCTCGGTAATGCCCATGTGCTGACTGGCTGACATCGCTCACAGGTCAAAGCGGTCCACCGCCCGGCGGCGCTCATTGTCATCGCGCACGTCATAGTTGGCGGTGGTCTGGATATTGCTGTGGTGGGCCAGTTTCTGGGCTATCGACAGATCGTGCTCTTCGATCACTCGGGTGATGAATGAGCGCCGGAAGTCGTGGGGCATAATCTTCACCCCGACCTGGGCGCCGCGCTGCCTGGCGATGTAATAGATCGCATGTTTGGTGATGCGCTCGCGGGTAATGTGGCTGCCGCGGCGGATGCGGTTGAACAGGAATGGATCGTCCTCCTGGCCTTCCCCTAATTGCGAACGGCGTAACTCCAGCCACGCCTCCAGTTTGGCGAACGCCCAGGCCGGCGCGTACTTGATCAACTGTTTGTTGCCCTTGGCGGTGACCCGCAAGCTGCGCTCGGTGAAATCCACTTGGTTCAGGTCCAGGTTCACCGACTCCGATTTGCGCATCCCCGAACCATACAGCACCGCAATGATCGCCGCGTCCCGCAGCCCTTGTGGCCGCGGATCGGCGGCACAGACCTCCATTAGTTCTTTGATCAGCGAGCGCTTGAGGTTGCGCCCTTGGGCGAGCCGCGTGCCGGCAATGCCTTTGACTGAGCGCATTTTCAGTAAGTGCTCCTGGCTGATCAGGCTCATGCGCCAGGCTTCGTTCATGACCCCGCGCACCGCGTTCACATACAGCGAAGACGTATTAGGCGCGTAACCATCAGTGCGCAAAGCAGCCACTAACGCCACGACGTCCTCAGGCTGGAGTTCGTGCCAGGGAATTTCCTCTATGTTCATGTCTTCAAAACCCAGTCGATCCGCCGCGTCTTGCAAAACATACCGCATGGTTAGTTGACTGGACTGCGCAAGGCGGGTCAGATATAGGGCCAGCGGGTTGGCTTTGGTAGCTATGGAGTCGGTAGCAGATAAGTCAATCAAACGAAAAAACCTTGAATGAAAACGGTTCAACACAACAACTAATGAGTTTTACTACTTGCTGTAAGGGGTTGCGCTCCGAACGCAAGCCACTGATAAGGCGCGATAAACGGTAGAAGTCTGAACTTTGGCTGTCTGAACTTCAGAAAAACGATTCACCGACCGGTTTTTCATGTCCCTTTCACATTTTCGCGCTTAATCTGAACGGATCGGATAGCCATCGATTCTCAATTCCAACCTGACGAGCAAGGAGCCGAAAGTCAACCACGTAATTTGTCACATTTCCGCGGTAACTAATTGATGCAGCTTTCGTTTTAGCGTCTACGCTTTGAGTGGATCCAAACTTTTACAGCTGAAATTCCGTTGACGCTTCAGACCCGAGGTCCCCATGAGTCAGGCTTTTCTCCCCTTCTCTCGCCCCAGTATCGGCGATGAAGAAATTGCGGCCGTCGAGCAAGTATTACGCTCCGGCTGGATCACAACCGGGCCAAAAAACCAGGCACTGGAAGAACACTTCGCCAACTACGTCGGTTGCAAGCATGCCGTGGCATTGTCGTCCGCTACCGGTGGCATGCACATCACCTTGCTGGCCCTGGGCATCGGCCCCGGGGATGAAGTCATTACCCCGTCCCAGACGTGGGTGTCCACCGCCAACATGATCTGCCTGTTGGGGGCAACACCGGTTTTTGTCGATGTCGATCGCGACACCCTGATGACCGACCTGCAAAGCATTGAAGCGGCGATCACGCCCCGTACCAAGGCGATCATTCCGGTGCATTACGCCGGCGCGGCGTTCGACCTCGATCCGCTCTATGCCCTGGCTGACAAGCACGGGATCGCCGTCATCGAAGACGCGGCCCACGCGGCCGGCACTTTCTACAAAGGTCGTCACGTCGGTTCCCAAGGCACGGCGATCTTCTCGTTCCACGCGATCAAGAACATGACCTGCGCCGAAGGCGCGATGTTCGTCACCGACGATGAAGCCCTCGCCACTCGTGTGCGTATGCTCAAGTTCCACGGTCTGGGCGTTGACGCCTACGATCGACTGACTGGCGGGCGCAAGCCGCAGGCCCAGGTTATCGAGCCAGGCTTCAAGTACAACCTGGCCGACATCAATGCCGCCATCGCCCTGGTGCAACTGGAGCGACTGGACGAAATCAACGCCAAACGCACGCAACTGGCCCAGACCTACTTGCAGCGCCTGGAAGGCCTGCCCGTGCAGCCGTTGACCATTCCGACGTATCCGCAACAACACGCCTGGCACCTGTTCATTCTGCGTATCGACGCCGAACGTTGCGGGCTGGATCGTGAAGCGTTCATGAAGGCTTTGCAGGAACAAAATATCGGAACAGGCATTCACTTTATTGCCACGCACCTGCACACCTATTATCGTCAACGTTTCCCGGACATCTATCTGCCCAATACCGAATGGAACTCGGCGCGGCTGTGTTCGATTCCCTTGTTCCCCGACATGACCACCGACGACGTTGATCGCGTTGTTGGTGCCATCGAAAACATTATGGACAGAAGCCTTTGAGACCTTATCCAATCAACTGCGTGTCGATCGTTATTCCGGTCTACAACGAAGAAGAAAGCCTGCCCGAATTGTTGCGTCGCACCGAAGCAGCCTGCGCGCAACTGACCCACGAGTACGAAATCGTGCTGGTGGACGACGGCAGTCGCGACAATTCGGCGCAACTGCTCGAAGATGCTGCCAATCGTCAAGGCAGCCACGTCGTGGCGGTCATTCTCAACCGCAACTACGGTCAGCGACGCGGCGATCATGGCCGGTTTCGAACAGTGCAAGGGCGATGTGGTCATCACCCTCGACGCTGACCTGCAGAACCCGCCCGAAGAAATCCCGCGACTGGTGGCCCAGGCCGAACTCGGTTATGACGTGGTCGCCACCGTGCGCAACAACCGTCAGGACTCGGCCTTGCGCCGCTGGCCATCGAAGTTGATCAACCTGGCCGTGCAACGTTCCACCGGCGTGGCCATGAGCGACTACGGCTGCATGCTGCGTGCTTACCGCCGCACCATCGTCGACGCAATGCTCGCCTGCCGCGAACGCAGCACCTTCATTCCAATCCTTGCCAACAGTTTCGCCCGGCACACCACGGAAATCCTGGTGACCCACGCCGAACGTGAACACGGCGAATCCAAGTACAGCCCGATGCGTCTGGTCAACTTGATGTTCGACCTGATCACCTGCATGACCACCACCCCTCTACGTCTGCTCAGCATCGTCGGCTTCTGCATGGCGGGCCTTGGCGTACTGTTTGCCATTGCGCTGATCGTCTTGCGCCTGGCCTTCGGCTCTGGTTGGGCTGGCGGCGGTACCTTCGTGCTGTTCGCCGTGCTGTTCGTCTTCACCGGCGGCCAATTCATCGGCATGGGCCTTCTGGGTGAATACCTGGGCCGCATGTACAGCGATGTTCGGGCGCGTCCACGGTTCTTCATCGAGAAGGTCCTGCGTAACGAACCCGCTTCCCCTGCTCCCGTTGTTACCGTTGACGGTCTCACTTCCACTTCTTCAGATCAGGTTCACTCATGAGCGCAAAAGCTGTTGTCTTCGCCTACCACGATATCGGCTGTGCCGGCATTGAAGCCCTGTTAAACGCAGGTTTTGAAATCGGCGCGGTATTCACCCACGCCGATGATCCGAAGGAAAACGCCTTCTACGGCTCCGTTGCGCAACTGTGCGCTCGCAAAGGCATCCCGGTTCATGCGCCGGAAGATGTCAACCACCCGCTGTGGATCGAGCGCATCGCCAAGCTCAACCCTGAGTACATTTTCTCTTTCTACTACCGCAATCTGCTGAGCGAGCCACTGCTGGCCACCGCCAGCAAAGGCGCGTTCAACCTGCACGGCTCGCTGCTGCCAACCTACCGTGGTCGCGCACCGGCCAACTGGGTGCTGGTCAACGGCGAAACCGAAACCGGCGTGACCCTGCACCGCATGGTCAAACGTGCCGATGCTGGCGCAATCATCGCTCAGCACAAGGTCGCCATCGACCGTGCCGATACCGCCCTGAGCCTGCATGGCAAACTGCGCGAAGCCGCCGCTTCCCTGCTGCGTGACACCCTGCCAGCCCTGCTGCAAGGCAAAGTCACCGAGACCGCCCAGGACGAATCCAAAGCTACCGTGTTTGGTCGCCGCACTCCGGCCGACGGCAAACTGGTCTGGAAGAAACCGGCTGAAGAGCTGTTCAACCTGGTTCGCGCTGTTACTCAGCCATACCCGGGCGCGTTCTGCGCAGTGGGCGAGCACAAACTGATTGTCTGGAGCGCTGAAGTCGCCAAGGGCAACGAAGGTCAAGCACCTGGCCGTGTAATCAGTGTTGATCCGCTGCGCATCGCTTGCGGCGAAGACTCGCTGGTCATCACTTCCGGTCAGCGTAACGATAACGGCCTGTACCTCAGCGGCCCGCAACTGGCTGCTGAACTGGGCCTGGTAGACGGTTCAGTATTGCGCGGTGCCGAATCCGGCCGTGCTCCACGTCGTACTCGCGTACTGATCCTGGGCGTCAACGGCTTCATCGGTAACCACTTGTCCGAGCGCCTGCTGCGTGACGACAAGTACGACGTCTACGGCCTGGACATCGGTTCCGACGCCATCGAGCGCCTGCGCAGCCACCCGAACTTCCACTTCGTGGAAGGCGATATCAGCATTCACTCCGAGTGGATCGAATATCACATCAAGAAGTGCGACGTGGTCCTGCCGCTGGTAGCCATCGCAACGCCAATCGAATACACCCGCAACCCGCTGCGCGTATTCGAACTGGACTTCGAAGAGAACCTGAAACTGGTTCGCTACTGCGTCAAGTACAACAAGCGCGTGATTTTCCCGTCGACCTCCGAAGTCTATGGCATGTGCCAGGACAAGAACTTCGACGAAGACACCTCGAACCTGATCGTTGGTCCGATCAACAAGCAGCGCTGGATCTACTCGGTCTCCAAGCAACTGCTGGACCGCGTGATCTGGGCTTACGGCGCCAAGGGCCTGAACTTCACCCTGTTCCGTCCATTCAACTGGATGGGCCCGCGTCTGGACCGTCTGGATTCGGCCCGTATCGGCAGCTCCCGTGCCATCACCCAGTTGATCCTGAACCTGGTGGAAGGTACTCCGATCCGTCTGTTCGACGGTGGCGAGCAGAAGCGCTGCTTCACTGACATCGCTGACGGCATCGAAGCCCTGGCACGCATCGTCGACAACGAAAACGACGCGTGCAACGGTCAGATCATCAACATCGGCAACCCGGAAAACGAAGCCAGCATCCGTCAGTTGGGCGAAGAGCTGCTGCGTCAGTTCGAAGCGCACCCACTGCGTGCCAACTTCCCTCCGTTCGCCGGTTTCCGCGACGTGGAAAGCAAGGCGTTCTACGGTGCCGGTTACCAGGACGTGGAACACCGCAAGCCAAGCATTGCCAACGCCAAGCGCCTGCTGGACTGGGAGCCTACCGTTGAAATGAGCGAAACCATCGGCAACACGCTGGACTTCTTCCTGCGCGAAGCCATGCTCGAAATCGCGGACAAGCGCTAATGCAGGCAGGCCTTCGTATCGATGTCGACACCTACCGAGGCACCCGTGAAGGGGTGCCCCGGTTGCTGGAAATGCTCGATGAGGCTCAGGTCAAGGCGACGTTTTTCTTCAGCGTCGGGCCGGACAACATGGGGCGCCACTTGTGGCGCCTCATCCGCCCACAATTCCTCTGGAAGATGCTGCGTTCCAACGCCGCCGGCCTGTATGGCTGGGATATTTTGCTGGCCGGCACTGCCTGGCCAGGCAAACCCATTGGTCGCGACCTCGGGCACCTGATGCGTCAGGCCCGGGACGCCGGTCATGAAGTCGGCCTGCACGCCTGGGATCACCATGGCTGGCAAGCCAACGCCGGGCGCTGGAGCGATGCGCAATTGATCGAGCAGATTCGCCGGGGCGTTGATTGCCTCAGCGATATCCTCGGGCAAAAAGTCGACTGCTCGGCTTCTGCCGGTTGGCGGGCTGACGAGCGTGTGATCGAAGCCAAGCAAGGTTTCGGCTTTCGCTATAACAGCGATTGCCGGGGCCAGAGCCTGTTCCAGCCGACATTGGCCGATGGCCGCCTCGGTGCGCCACAAATCCCGGTGGACCTGCCTACCTTTGACGAGGTGGTCGGTCCGACCGTGGTTGCCAAAGATTTCAACGCTTTCATCCTGGACCGCTTTACCCCCGAAAAACTGAACGTCTACACGATCCATGCCGAGGTAGAAGGGATTCTGATGGCCAACGATTTTCGTCAGCTGCTGGCCGATGCACGCCAGCGCGACATTCATTTCCAACCCTTGGGCGACTTGTTGCCCGAGTCACTCGCTACCCTGCCGGCCGGCCGCGTAGTTCGCGGCGCCCTTGAAGGCCGTGAAGGCTGGCTGGGAGTGCAAGGCGCATGAGTAAACGCTGGGCATTACCGGTGTTGCTGGTCGTTATGCTGCTTGCCTATCTGTTGCCGTTGGGTACCCACGGTTTGTGGATTCCCGACGAAACCCGCTACGCCCAGATCAGCCAGGACATGCTCCTGAGCGGCAACTGGGTGTCGCCGCATTTCATGGGCTTGCGCTACTTTGAAAAACCGGTGGCTGGCTACTGGATGATTGCCATCGGCCAGTCGTTGTTTGGCCACAATCTGTTCGGCGTACGTTTCGCCTCAGCCCTGACCACCGGGCTGAGCGTGTTGCTGTGCTATTTGATCGCCCGACGCCTGTGGAACGACCCGCGCAAAAGTTTTGCCTGCGCTTTGCTGTACATGAGTTTCACCGTCATCGCCGGCCAGGCCGGTTATGCCAACCTCGATCCGCAATTCACCTTCTGGGTCAACGCAAGCCTGGTTGCCCTGTGGTTTGCACTGGACAGCAAGAGCCGTGGTCAGCGCCTGTTGGGCTGGGCCGCGTTGGGGCTGGCCTGCGGCATGGGGTTCATGACCAAGGGTTTTTGGCCTGGCTGCTGCCGGTGCTGATCGCCTTGCCGTGGATGATCTGGCAAAAACGCTGGCGTGAACTGCTGGTCTACGGCCCGGTTGCTGTGGTCGTGGCCATCGTAATCAGCCTGCCGTGGGTCTTGGCCGTGCACTCTCAGGAGCCCGACTTCTGGCGGTTCTTCTTCTGGCACGAACACATTCAGCGCTTCGCTGGCGAAGACGCCCAGCATGACGCGCCTTGGTGGTATTACCTGCCGCTGCTGGTCGCGTTCAGCCTGCCTTGGGCGGTGTTGCTGCCAACGGCGTTGAAACAAGCCTGGCAGAGCCGTCGCCAGGCGAGCATCGGCTTTCTATTGTTGTGGATGGTTATGCCGCTGATTTTCTTCAGCCTGAGCAAGGGCAAATTGCCGGCCTACATCCTGCCCTGCCTGTTGCCCTTGGCGCTGTTGCTCGGCAACGCGCTGGCGGACCGTTTGAAGCTTGAACAAGGTCGGGCGCTGGGAATCAACGGTTTGCTGAACCTGGTGATGGGCGTCGTCGTATTGCTCGCGCTGGTCTACGTGCAACTGAAGAAGCCGGTGTACGAACTTGAGCTGCATCATCTGATTCTGGTGTTTATCGCGCTGATCGGCTGGATCATGGCCAATTTGCTGCAAGCCTTCCGGCCCCTGCAATGCTGGGCAGCACCGGCGTTTGGCAGTCTCATCCTGATCGGACTGATACCCGCAGGACTGCCCAACTCGGTGGTCTCCAACAAGATGCCTGACCAGTTCATCCTCGAACACGTTCAGGAACTGGGTCAGACCGGCCAACTGCTGAGCAATGATCTGGGCGCAGCGGCAGCACTGTCCTGGCGCCTGGGACGTCCACAAGTGGCGCTGTACAACACGGTCGGCGAGCTTAAATACGGCCTGGACTTTCCTGACACCGGCAATCGACGGATCACCACGGATCAGGTGCAACAGTGGATGCAAGAAGCTCGCAAGACCGGTTCGGTCGGCGTGGTCATGCGGGTCAAGGGTGACGACGAACTGCAAGAACTCGAATTGCTGCCTAAAGATGGCAAGCGCTATGAGCAAGGCAATCTGGTGATTCTGATCATCCCTCAGGATGCGTCATGAGCCTGATTCTGTTGCTGACCGCGTGCCTGCTGACCTGCCTGGGCCAGGTGGCCCAGAAGTGCGCAGTGGAAAGCTGGCGCGGTAAAACGACCGGCTTGGGCGAGAAACTTCGCTCGCCGTGGCTGTGGCTGGCGTTGTTCTCGCTCGGTTTTGGCCTTCTGGTCTGGCTGCTGGTGTTGCAGCGCCTGGAAGTCGGTGTCGCCTATCCGATGCTCAGCCTCAATTTCGTACTCATTACCCTGGTCGCCCGCTTCGTCTTTCACGAAACCGTCGACCGTCGCCATTGGCTGGGCGTCGTACTGGTAATCGGTGGCGTGGTTTTGCTGGGGCAACAAACATGAACCTGCGCCGTGGAATTACCTTTGCCCTGGGCAGCGTCATGTTGGCCAGCGCCGCCCAGCTTGGCATGCGCTGGAGCATGAGCCGCCTGCCGCACCCCGATCAATGGCTGACAGCTCTGAGCAATGGCAGCGTCGACCTGACCGCCATCGGCGTGGTGCTGGCGGCGATCCTTGCCTACGCGCTGTCGATGCTCAGTTGGCTGCTCGCTCTGCGGGACGTGCCACTGGGACGGGCCTATTCGCTGCTCAGCATCAGCTATGCGCTGGTGTACCTGCTGGCCGCTAGTCTGCCGGCATTTAACGAACATTTCAGTCTTGCAAAAAGCCTCGGGGTGGCCCTTGTCATCCTCGGGGTCATCACCATCAACTCTCGACCTGCTCGCGCACCTGTTCTTAGGAATGCCCCATGAAAATCAGTGTATTTGGTAGTGGTTACGTTGGCCTCGTTCAGGCTGCCGTTCTGGCCGAAGTCGGCCACGATGTGATCTGCATGGACATCGATGCCAAAAAGGTGGAATTGCTCAAGCAAGGCCATGTCAGCATTTTTGAACCGGGGCTGGCCAGTCTGGTCAAGGAAAGCCTGGAGGCCAAGCGCCTGCAGTTCACCACCGATGAAAAACTTGCCGTGCAACATGGCGAAGTGTTGTTCATCGCCGTTGGTACACCGTCCAGTGAAGACGGTTCGGCAGACCTGAGCTACGTGTTGTCGGTCGGTGATGCGGTAGCCCGCCACCGCGTGCAGCCAGTGATCCTGGTGGAAAAATCCACCGTTCCGGTTGGCACCGGCGACACCCTGCGCGCACATATCCTGGGCAAACTGGACGGCCGCGAACTGGAGTTCGATATCGTCTCCAACCCGGAATTCCTCAAGGAAGGCACCGCCGTTGCCGACTGCCGCCGTCCGGACCGCATCATCGTCGGCTGCGAGCGTGACGAAGTACGTGAAGTGATGCGCGAGCTCTACGCGCCGTTCAACCGCAACCATGACCGCATCATGTTCATGGACCTGCGCAGCGCCGAGCTGACCAAGTACGCCGCCAACTGCATGCTGGCGACGAAAATCAGCTTCATCAACCAGATCGCCGAGCTGGCCGAGCACCTGGGTTGCGACATCGAATCCGTGCGTCTGGGCATCGGTGCCGATCAGCGCATCGGCTATCACTTCATCTATCCGGGCTGCGGTTACGGCGGTTCGTGCTTCCCGAAAGACATGCGCGCACTGATTCACAGCGCCGAGGAAGCGAACTGCTCCAGCGACCTGCTGCAAGCGGTGGAAGCAATCAACGAGCGCCAGAAACACAAGCTGTTCGAGCGCGTCAATGCGTTCTACAAGGGTGATCTGGCTGGCAAGACCTTCGCCTTGTGGGGCCTGGCGTTCAAGCCGAACACCGATGACATGCGCGACGCACCTAGCCGCGTACTGATGGAGTCGCTGTGGGCGGCGGGCGCCAATGTACGCGCGTTCGACCCGGAAGCGATGCAGGAAACCCAGCATTTGTATCCGCACGAATCGAAGCTGGCGCTCATGGGCACACCGGAATCGGTACTGACCGGCGCCGATGCGCTGATCATCTGCACCGAGTGGCAACAATTCAAGGCGCCGGATTTCGACCTGATCCGTGAGCGCCTCGCAGCACCAGTGATTTTCGATGGCCGCAACCTGTATGACGCAGAGCGCCTGGCGCGCAGCGGCTTCCTGTACTTCCCGATGGGTCGCGGTGAATCTCGCAAACTGCCGATTCCTCATCAGCAATGGCCTTCCGCACCTGTGGTTGCCTGACGGTGGTGGTTCAACCAACCGACATGATCCGCCGACAGTCCCTGGTTCTGGGGCTGTTGGCACTGCTGTTGTTCATGGTCGGGGTTTATCAGCAGACGGCAATCGGCTTTGATTCGCGGTTCGTGTTGTTTGCCCAGGAAATGCTGCGCCACGGACCGACGTTTTTCCCGACCACCTATGGTCAGCCTTACGCTGACTATTCGGCGGTGACCACCTTGTTCATCTGGTTGCTATCGCTGCCATTCGGACAGGTGAATGCGTTTAGTGCCTGGCTGCCGAGTGCGATTGCAGGTTCCGTAATCGTTACGTTGATGTACCGGCTGCTGGCGCCCTACTCCACTCGCTGGGCGTTGCTGAGCATCGCCCTGCTGTTGCTGACCAACACGTTTGTCACCGAAACACGGGCAGTGTCCCTGGACCTGATGCTCGCCGCGGTGGCGTTTTCCGTGTTCTACCTCGGTTATGCCGCAGATCAATTCGGTGCTCCCCGTCGCTGGTTGCTGATTTTTGCCTTGCTGCTGCTGGGCTTCGGGATCCGTGGGCCGATTGGCCTGGTAGTGCCTACCGGCATGTTGTGCAGCTACTTCCTGCTCAATCGTCAGTGGCAACGGTTGTTCGGCTTCGGACTACTCGCGGCCGGACTGCTGGTGGTGTGTGTCGGTTTGCTGTTGCTGCTGGCCAAGATCAGCGGTGGTCCAGCCTTCATGCAGGATGTCATTCGCATGCAGTTCATGGGGCGCATGGATGGCAGTGAGGGCGCCAGCGATTCGCTGTATTACTTCACCAGTTCAATGGGCAACTATGCGCTGGCCTATCCATTGGGCTTGTTGGCGCTGGCCGCCATTTGCCTGACCACACCACGCGAAGCCGGGCCGCAACTGCGCCTGGTGCTGTACTGCGCGGCCGCCGGGTTGATCGTGATGGTCGGCCTGTCGATTCCCCTGGCGAAAAAAGCCCGTTACGTGCTGCCGATGCTGCCAATGGCAGCGATCATCGCGGCGTATCCGTTTCAGGCGACTCGGGGCCGTTTGTTCAGCGCCTTGCGTGGTGTGATGCAAGGGTTGTGGCTGCTGATCCCGGGCTTGTTGATCGTCGCATTGGTGATTGGCCAGCGGCGCTTCCCCGAACAGCTCACTGGCCTGGCGCCGGTATTGATCGTGCTCGGCGTGCTGCAAGCGATAGCCATCGCCGCGCTGTTCCGGCCTGCATGGCGGGCGCAAGCACTGGCGTTTTGCGCAGTACTGGGGCTGTGGTCGGTTTACATCCTGGTGTTCGAACCAGTGGAGCGTCAGCTCTACGATTCGCGCAGCTTCAGCCGTGCGGCTTTTGCACAGGTTCAGCAGGAACCCGCTCCGCTGGTGTTGTTTGGCATGGGTAAAGATGCCAAGGCGATCAAGTTTATGGTCAATATCGAACAAGACCTGCAACCGGTCTTCACCGAATCGGCTCAGGACTTGGACAGTATCGCGGCGCCTGCCTGGGTGATCATGGATCAGAACGACTACAAGGCCTTGAAAGGCACGTCGTTGGGAATGTTGGAACCCGCGCTAACTGGACGTTTTGATAAAAACGATTACGTCTTGCTGCATCTCAAACCCTGACGCGATCCATGTAGGAGCTACCGCAGGCTGCGATCTTTTGACCTTTTAAGATCAAAAGATCGCAGCCTTCGGCAACTCCTACGCATTTATCATGCCCGCATGAACATCATCACCCTCCGCCGTGCCCAACCCACCGACGCAGACTCCCTCCCCGCCATCGAGCGTTCGGCAGCGGCGTTGTTTCGCGCCGACCCTGCACTCGCCTGGTTAGCCGACGCTTCGGTCACAGACACACAACAACACCTGCACGCCATAGAAACCGCAGATGTTTGGGTCGCGCAATCCGCCGATGGCGCACTTACGGGGTTTCTCAGCGCCATTGAAGTCGACAACCAACTGCATATTCAGGAACTGTCTGTCAGCCAACACTTTCAGGGCCAGGGTATTGGTCGAAAGTTACTTCTGACGGCGATTGAATGTTCGCGAAAACGAGAACTCTACGGTCTGACCCTGACCACGTTTCGCGACCTGCCGTGGAATGAAGCGTTTTATCAACGCTTGGGCTTTGAAACACTAAGCCACGCATATCTGGACTCACGTTTAACGGCGGTATTGAGCAACGAAGTCGCCCACGATTTGCCTGCCGAACGGCGTTGCGCAATGTGTTTAATCCTCAGGCCGGCACCTTTAAATCGACCCCCAGCGCCAGGGCAAACGCCTTGACCAGCGGGCTGCGTACAGTGTTGTGCCGCAGGATCAGATTGAACGGCGTCACGATGCTGATCAGGTCCGGGCGGACCGCCCGAAACTGTCCTTGGGCCACCAGGTTTAGAGCGTAATGTTGCGGCAAGAAGCCCACAAAACGGCCGGTCTTGACCAGCAGCGCTACAGCTTCCACCTGGGTCGCCGAGGCTGAAAAGCTGTCGTAGTGGGCGAAATTCAGTTTGTCGCGGTGTATCGCGTAACGGTGGTTGATGCACTCGTAGTCCTTGAGCACATTGGTGCCGATCTCCGCCTCTGGCACTGAGAACAACGGATGCCCGACCGCGCAGTAAACCTCGGAGCGTTCTTCATACAGCGCGTAGTAATCGAACTCCTCCCGTCGTTGATAAACCGGCACGATCCCCGCGACTAGTCTTCCCTCCACTACGCCACGTTCAACTTCATCCAGTTGCGAAGCTTGAATTTGAAACCTTACTCTCGGCGACTCCTCATTAATTCGTCTAAGCGCTGCAACTAACGGCGAATTAGGATCGGAGATGGTGTTATCAATAACCCCTACACCAAAGTCGCCAATCAGTTCATTCTGCGCAGAACTAAGGCGATCACGAAAGTTATCGACCGAGGCAAATAAATCAATTGACGCCTGATACACCAGACGCCCTTCTTCGGTCAGGTGAAACCCCTCTCGACCGCGGGTGCAAAGGCGCATGCCGATGCGAATCTCAAGGTCGGAGATCTGTTTGCTGATGGCTGCCAGGCCCACATTCAGCTCGTTCTGGGCGGCGCTGAAGCCGCCGGCCTCGACCACGGCCTTAAACACTTTGAGCAATTTAAAGTCCAGACCACTGAGCGCCAACGGTGCCCGATGAGGCGGTTTTGGCGGCGGGTTTCCGGAATTGGAAAGTGGGGTTTCCATAATGCTTATTTACCTCTGACGCCCTATTCAACACTCTGTGTCCAACAACAAAAATAACGCTGGCTAATAATAATGAACACAGAAAACCAGGCTTGGCAACCGCTAATAAATTCCGTACCTGAGTGCCAACTCACTGATTCCGCACCATTAAAAGCTGACACTTCGATCAGCTCTCGTAACGATGAAACTGCCCTCTTGAAAACTGCTTTGGCCTAACCACGCCCGAATAATTTCCGGCGAGTGTTCAGGGCTTTACAGACCGTATTCAGTTCGCTTTACCGACGAGGAAAATAACAATGTCTCAAACCACCGACCGTCTCTGGGGTGCTCGCTTCAAAAGCGGCCCGTCCGAAGCCCTGGCGGCCCTGTCCCGTTGTCCTGAGCGCTACTTTCGCCTCACCCCATACGACCTGGCCGGTTCCAAGGCGCATGCCGGGGAACTGCAACGCGCCGGTCTGTTGAGCGAGCAAGAAACCCAGACCATGCTTGGCGCTCTGGATCAGATCGGCGCTGACTTCCGCGCCGGCAGCATCGCCCCGACCCTGGACGATGAAGACGTCCACACCTTCATCGAACGCCTGCTGACCGAACGCCTCGGCGCCCTTGGCGGCAAGCTGCGTGCTGGCCGCTCGCGTAACGACCAGACCGCCAACGACCTGCGCCTGTTTCTGCGTGATCACGTCCGCACCCTGGCCGTTGAAGTGTTGGCCTTGCAGCAAGCGCTGGTGGATCAGGCAGAACAACACATCGAAAGCATCTGCCCGGGTTTCACCCACTTGCAGCAGGCGCAACCGATCGTTTTCGCTCACCACTTGCTGGCTCACGCCCAATCGATGCTGCGTGACGTACAACGCCTGGTGGACTGGGACGTGCGCACCTCGCTGTCGCCACTCGGCGCGGCGGCCATGGCCGGTTCCGCCATCGCTCGCCTGCCGCAGCAGTCCGCGAAGGAAATGGGCTACAGCGGCGTGTGCGAAAACTCCATCGACGCTGTAGCCAGTCGTGACCACGTCGCGGAATTCCTGTTTATCGCCAGCATGCTCGGGATCAACATTTCCCGCCTCGCCGAAGAGTTTTGCCTGTGGTCGTCACGGCAATTTCGCTGGGTCGCACTGGACGATGCCTACGCCACGGGCAGTTCGATCATGCCGCAGAAGAAGAACCCCGACATCGCCGAACTCGCCCGCGGCAAGTCCGGTCGCATGATCGGCAACCTCACCGGCCTGCTCACGACCCTCAAGGGTCTCCCGCTCGCGTACAACCGCGACCTGCAGGAGGACAAAAACGGTGTGCTCGACAGCGTCGACACCCTGCTGCTGGTACTGCCGGCCATGGCGGGGATGGTCGCGACCATGAAGGTCAACGTTGAAGAACTGCGGCGCCAGGCGCCATTGGGCTTCACCCTCGCTACCGAAGTCGCCGACTGGCTGGCCATGCGCGGCGTGCCGTTCAAGGAAGCCCATGAAATCACCGGCGCGCTGGTCCAGGCCTGTGAGAAACACGACATCGAATTGTGGGAAGCCTCCCCGGCGCTGCTGGCCGAGATTGATCCACGCCTGACCCCGGAAGTGCGCGACAGCCTGACGCTGGAAGCCGCCATCGCTGCACGCAGTGGCTGGGGCGGCACCGCGCCGCAACAGGTGCGCGAGCAGATCGGTCGCTTGAAAACCGCCCTCGCCGCCCAGCAGCAGTGGACCGAGAGCTATCAGGGCTTTCGTCTTTAAGCCAAGACGAAGCACCTGTGGGAGCGAGCTTGCTCGCTCCCACAGTGATCGTGCCGATCTGAAATACCAGTGTACGGAGAAACATCATGAGCCAGACTCAGGCAGAACGACTCCAGGCGGAGCGCAAACTGGCGGACAACCAGTTCGATATCACCCAGTACCACCATGTGCCACGGCGCTATTACGGGCGGATTTTCTTCGCCACCGTGATCGTCATCGCCATTCTCGGCCTGGTCCGCGCCTTTGCCGAAGGCAAGATCGAATGGTCCTACATCGGCCAGTTCGTCACCTCGCAGGCGATTATGTGGGGTTTGTTCAACACCATCGTCATGGCAGTGTTGGCAATGGCGCTGGGCATCGTCTTCGGGGTGATTACTGCGATTATGCGCATGTCGGCCAACCCGATCCTGCGCTACGTGGCGGTGACCTACACCTGGCTGTTCCGCGGTACGCCGCTGATCCTGCAACTGCTGTTGTGGTTCAACCTGGCGCTGATTTTTCCTACCATCGGAATCCCTGGCCTGTTTGAACTCGACACCGTGAGCCTGATGACGCCGTTCGTGGCCGCCCTGCTCGGCTTGAGCATCAACCAGGGCGCCTACACCGCTGAAGTGGTGCGCGCCGGCCTGTTGTCGGTGGACACCGGCCAGTACGAAGCCGCCAAGTCGATCGGCATGCCGCGCTTGCAGGCGCTACGCCGGATCATCTTGCCGCAAGCCATGCGGATCATCATTCCGCCAGTCGGCAACGAGTTCATCGGCATGGTGAAAATGACCTCGCTGGCGAGCGTCATCCAGTACTCGGAACTGCTCTACAACGCCCAGAACATCTACTACGCCAACGCCCGGGTCATGGAGTTGCTGATCGTCGCCGGTATCTGGTACCTGGCCGCCGTCACCGTTCTGTCCTTTGGTCAAAGCCGTCTGGAGCGTCGTTTCGCTCGCGGCGCCGGCAAGCGTTCTTGAGGAATCCGACATGAGAAGCATCGTCAAGGCTGTGAGCCTGAACAAATATTACGACCAGTACCACGCGCTCAAGGACATCAACATCGAAGTCGAGCAAGGCGAAGTGCTGTGCATCATCGGCCCGTCCGGCTCGGGCAAAAGCACCTTGCTGCGCTGCGTCAATCAGCTTGAGAAAATTGATAAGGGCGGCCTCTGGGTCGACGGCGAGCTGGTGGGTTACCGCGTGGTCGGCAACAAACTGCACGAGCTCAACGAATCGCAGATCGCCCGGCAACGCCTGGCCACCGGCATGGTGTTCCAGCGCTTCAACCTGTTCCCGCACATGACTGTGCTGCAAAACATCATCGAAGGCCCGTGCCAGGTGCTCAAGCGCTCGCCCAAAGAAGCGCACGAAGAAGCTTTGGAATTACTGGCCCGCGTCGGCCTGGCCGACAAACGCAACAGCTACCCGATTGAACTCTCTGGCGGCCAGCAGCAACGGGTGGCGATTGCCCGCGCCCTGGCGATGCGGCCCAAGCTGATGCTGTTCGATGAACCCACTTCGGCACTCGACCCGGAACTGGTCGGTGAGGTGCTGTCGGTGATGCGCGATCTGGCGCAAACCGGCATGACCATGATCGTCGTCACCCATGAACTGGGCTTCGCTCGCGAGGTTTCCAACCGCATGGTGTTTATGGACGGCGGGCAGATCGTGGAGGCTGGAAGCCCCGAAGAAATACTAATAAGCCCACAAAACCCGCGCACCCAAAGCTTCATTTCTGCCGTTCGAACCTAGGTGCCGTGCTTGGAAAACAAGAGCCGCCTCACAACACTCATAAGAGAACGACCATGAAGAATTTCGTTATTCCAGCAGTACTCGCCGGCCTGATGGCTTCCAGCGTCACGTTTGCCGCCGAGTTGCCGGCCAGCATCAAGGCCAAGGGCGAGATCGTCGTAGCGATCATGCCGAACTATCCGCCGATGGATTTCAAAGACCCGGCCACCAACACCCTGACCGGTTTGGACTACGACCTGGGCAACGCCCTGGCCGAGCGCCTGGGCGTGAAGATCAAATGGCAGGAAACCGGCTTCGAGCAAATGATCAACGCGCTGACCACTGACCGCGTCGACATGGTCCTGTCGGGGATGACCGACACTGTCGAACGTCAGGCCAGCGTGACCTTCGTCGACTACTTCACCAGCGGCCCGCAGTTCTACACCTTGCAGAAAAACAAGGACACCAACGAGATCACCGACCTGTGTGGCAAGAAAGTCGGCACCAGCCGACGCACCACCTTCCCGGCGGAGATTGCTGAATACAGCAAGGCTCACTGTGAAGCAGCCGGCAAACCGGCGATTGTGGTGGTCGGCACTGAGGGCTCGGCGGATGCCCGTGCGCAACTGCGTCAGAGCCGGATCGATGCGGCGATGCAGGGTAGCGAGACCTTGTCGTACCTGAAGACTCAGGAAAAGGACACCTACAAAACCGTAGGCCAACCGATTTCCGTGCAGTTCTCCGGCATGGGTTTGAGCAAGAAAAAGCCTGAGCTGAGTGAAGCGGTGAAAGTGGCGTTGCAGAGCATGATCGATGACGGCAGCTACCAGACCATCCTGAAGAAATGGGACCTGGAACTGGGTGCGATCAAAACGGTGACCATCAACGCCGGCAAATAAACCTGCAAGGGATGGATGCTTGCCCTGTAGGAGCGAGGCTTGCCCGCGAAGAGGCCGTCACATCCAACATCGCCGTTGACTGACACACCGCCTTCGCGGGCAAGCCTCGCTCCCACAGGGTTCGTCGTTTACTTATAAATTGTTGGAGCGCAAAGATGTCCTCCTCACCCCAACCCACCTGGCCCGACCAGCACAAAGCCTGTCTCGCCCTGGCCTTCGACCTCGATGGCCCCACCGGCGATGCGATGCTTAACGGCTCGATCTGGCACAAGCCCGAGTACTTTGGCTTCGGCGGGTACGGGCCCTACCGCGCCCTGCCGCGAATCCTCGATTTGCTCGACGCGTTCCAGATCCCGACAACGTTCTTCGTCCCGGCCTGGGTCGTGGAGAACTGGCCGAAACAGTGCCAGGCGATTGTCGAGCGCGGGCATGAGGTGGCGTACCACGGCTACAAACACGAATCCTTTTACGCCCTGACGCTGGATCAGCAAAAGGACGTGATGAAGAAATCCCGCGAGGTGTTCTGGAAGCACCTGAACATCCGCGCCGAAGGTTTTCGCACGCCGTCCGGCGACTGGCGCGCCGAAACCCCGGCGATGCTGGTGGAGGCCGGCGTGACCTATTCCAGCAGCATGCGCGGCGATGACCGCCCGTACCTCGTCAATGTTCCCGGCTTCGACACACCGCTGGTGGAAATCCCCGGCCGTTGGGAAATGGACGACTACGCCTCCCTCGCCTACACCCGTGCGCCGGACTTCCCTTCCGGGCTGGACCGCACCGCAAGCTACGAGCTGACCCTGGACAACTGGCGCCGCGAATACGACGGCGCCATGAACGAAGGGCTGTGCCTGACCACCCTGTTCCACCCCAAAATCACCGGCAAACCGGGACGCATCCTGTTGCTGGAAAAACTCTTCGACCACATGCGCCAGCGCGATGACGTGTGGTTCGCCACCTGCCGCGATGTCGCCCAGTGGTGGCTGAAGGAGCATCACCATGGTTGATTCCACAGCCTGGCCCGACGGCTATCGCTGCGCCGTCGTATTGACCGTCGATTACAACGACATCCACGGCATCCTGACCCAGGCTCCGGAGGTCGCCGGGCGTGACAAGACCCTGTCCGTCTGGCGGTACGGCAGCCAACGCGGCGTCGACCGTTTGCTCGGGTTGTTCGCAGAACTCGGCGTCACCAGTAGCTGGTGCATTCCCGGCATCGTCGCCGAGGAAAACCCCGAGCATATTCGGGCGATCCAGGCCGGTGGACATGAGATTGCCTGTGCCGGGTATCGCCATCAGAACTACGACAATCTTTCCCTGGCCGAGCAAAGCGCCGAGATCGCCAAGGGCTGCGAAGCCTTGACCACGCTGACCGGCCAACGGCCGACCGGGTTTCGCATCCCGGCCGGCAACGGTGCGCCGGGGTTTATCGAGGCGTTGCGGGATCAAGGTATCCGCTGGTCTTCGTCGTGGCGAGGCGATGATTTGCCGTTCTCTCACCCTACGGCGCCCGAGGTGATCGAGTTGCCGCTGCATTACGAACTGGAAGACGAACCTTACTTCGCCTTCAACCTCAGCCCGGCCGTGCCACCGGCGCAATCGCGAATCGCCTCCTACAGCCATACCCTGGGCAACCTGCAAATGGACTTCGCCGGGTTTCACCGATTCGGCCTGTGTTACGTACTGCGACTGCACCCGGAAATCATCGCAACGCCAGGACGCATCGGCGTGTTGCGCGAGTTGCTGGAAGGGATTCAGCAGCACAACGACGTTTGGATCGCCACGGCGGGCGAAGTATCGAAGTGGTGGGCGGATTCGGCGGCGGCTGTGGCCGAAGATCACCCGGCGGCTGTTTACGAGCGGCATTATCGGGATTACGGGGTATGAGCGAGCAAGATCAAGAGATCGCAGCCTTCGGCAGCTCCTACAGTGGGGTGCTTCGAATGGAGCACCTGGCGCAGTTTTGTGTCGATACGCGATTTGAGGATTTGCCGGTGGCGCTGGTGGAGCGAGCCAAGCGGCATATTCTCGATACCTTCGGCGCGACCCTGGCCGGGGCTGGCAGTGAAGTGGCGAAACAGGCACGGGCAGTGTTTGAAGGTGAAACCGGCAACACGCCGGTCTGGGGCACCGATTGGCGGGTCGGTGCTGCGCAGGCGGCGATGCTCAATGGCATCGCCGCCCATGCCCTGGAACTGGACGATACCGGTGGCTGCGATCATTCCGGCGCCGTCGTGCTGCCGGCAATCATGGCAGCAGTGTCGATGTCGGAAAGAATCGTCAGCGGCCGGGAGTTCATCACCGCCGTGGTCATTGGCTATGAAATCGGCCGTCGGGTGCTGGAAGCCTGCGGCAGCTACTCGGCGCATAACGGCGCTGGCTGGCACTCCACAGCAACCTGCGGCGTGTTCGGTGCAGCGGCGGCGAGTGCACGGATTCTCGGCCTCGATGCGGCACAAACCTTGTCAGCACTTGGTATCGCCGGCAGCTTCAGCGGCGGACTTTGGGCGTTCATTCATGACGGCTCGCAAAGCAAAAAACTCCACAGTGGTCGAGCGGCCGAAGGTGGTTTGCTGGCCGCACGCTTTGCCCAGTGCGGCATCACCGGGCCGACGAAGTTGTTTGAAGACGTCTGGGGTGGATTTCTCAAGACGCTAGCGGGTAATACCGCCGTGCCTGAGGCGCTGGACGCTGACTTGGGCCGGGTATGGAAACTCGCCCGCTGCTCGATCAAGCCTTACGCGGCGTGCCGCGGGACGCACTCGGCGATTGATGCGCTGGGGCTGTTGCTGGCGCAGTTGCAGGTCAGCGCTGATCAAGTCGAAGACATTCAGGTGTCGCTGTGCGGGTTTTTGCAGGACATGTGCGGCGGGCAGGAAGTCGCCAGTCTGGCGGCAGCGCAGATGAGTTTGCGGTATGCGCTTGCGGCGCGGCTGGTCCTGGGGCATTGCCGGTTGGAAGCGTATGACGAGGCTCAACGCAGCGACCCACGAATGGCGCACTGGATGTCGCGTATCCGGCTTGAAGTGGACTCGCAACTGTCAGAGGATGGCGAGCCCGTCGTGAGCGTGCGGACCGTGGACGGTCGGCAGGCGAGCCTGTGTGTTGAGGTGCCGTTGGGGGCGCCGGGGAATCCGTTGAGTGATGGGGCGCTGGAGGAGAAGTTTTTCAGTCTGGCTGAGCGAGTGATGTCGCGGCACCAGGCTGAAGAATTGCTTGAGCAGTTGTGGCGGGTTGAAGAGTTGGAATCGGTTTGCCTGCTTGATCGGTGGCTGACATGAGAAAGGCGTTGCTTGAACCTGCTCGCGATTGGCGGCGACACCTCGTTAACATCTGAATAAGGACATTTGCACCACCGTGGCCACTTACTCGCTCGTTATCCGCCGGTTGATGATTTGCTCGCTGACCATCGTCGTCAGCCGCGCCATCACCAGCCCGTTGCTCACACTATTTCTGAGCAACAAACTCGGTCTCAACCAACAGGACGTTGGTCTGCTGCTGGGCATCGCGGTGTTCATCGCCACCCTGCTCGCCCTTTACGGCGGTTACATTATCGACCGTCTGGAAAAGCGTCGGCTGTTGATCCTGGCCATGCTCTCCAGCGCCATCGGCTTCGTGCTGCTGACCTTCGCCCAGAACCTGTACCTGACCACCGCGACCCTGGTGATCACCGAAACCGCCTCCGCATTATTTCTGATCGGCTCAAAAGCGATCCTCAGCGAAAACCTGCCCATGGGCCAACGGGCCAAGGCGTTTTCCCTGCGCTACACCTTGACCAATATCGGCTACGCCACCGGGCCGATGCTCGGTGTGGTGATCGCCGGGGTGTATCCGATTGCACCGTTCCTGATTGCTGGCGGCATCGCGTTCTTCAGTATCTTCTTGATGAGCGGGATTCCGAAAGACCCGGCGCAGACAACTACCCTCGGCCAGCCCCAGAGCTTTCTCAAGACCCTGACCACCCTCAAAAACGACCGCACCTTGATCATGTTCACCTGCGGCTGCCTGTTCAGCACCGTGGTCCATGGCCGTTTCACCTTGTACCTGTCGCAATACCTGCTGGTGACCCATGACTCCAAGCGCGCCCTGGAAACCATGGCCGCCCTGCTCGCCTGCAACGCTATCAGCGTGATCCTGCTGCAATACCAGATCGGCCGCTTCCTCAAACGTGAGCAACTGCGCTACTGGATTGCTGGCGGCACCGGCTTGTTCATTTTGGGTTTGATCGGTTTCAGCCTGGCCGACGGTCTGGTGAGCTGGTGTGTGGCGATGTTCATTTTCACCCTCGGTGAAATGATCATTTACCCGGCGGAATTCCTCTTCGTCGACACCCTGGCCCCGGAAGAACTGCGCGGCAGTTACTACGGCGCGCAAAACCTCGCGGCGTTGGGCGGTGCCTTGAGCCCGGTGATTTGTGGCTACCTGTTAATGCACACCCCGGCGCCGACAATGTTCTACGCCCTCTGCGCATTGACCGCGATGGGCGGAACCCTGTGCTTCATGGCGGGCCGGCGGGTGGCAATACTGCAAAAATAATGCACTGAAGCTGCATTAATATGAATTTGTCAGCATCAGGAATGAACGGCACACTGTGCCCGTTCCTCCCCCAATAGTTGGAACAACTTCAAGGGCTTTCTGGGTTTCCCAGCTAAGCCTTTTTTGGCTCATGTTTTTGGGCCAAGGGTTTTGTCAACGGATCGATTGTCATCATGCTTGCTCGCTGGTTACCCGCCGCCATCAACACCCGCCCCTCGGAATGGAGCCGCGCAGCCATCGGTATGTCCCTGGGCACGCTGTTCAGCGTCTGGCTGTGCAGCCAGGTATTCGGCATTGAAGTGGCGCAGCACTTGGTCGGTCCGTTGGGTGCGTCGGCGGTGTTGTTGTTCGCCGTATCTTCCGGCGCCCTCGCCCAGCCCTGGTCGATTTTGGGTGGTTACTTGAGCGCCGGGGTGATTTCACTGCTGGTCGCTCATGTGCTCGGGCGAACTTTGGGCAGCGCGTGCCTGGCAGCGGGTATGGCGTTGATGTTGATGTGTTGGCTGCGTTGCCTGCATCCCCCGGCCGGAGCGTTGGCGCTGCTGTTGGTGTTGGCCGACCCGGCAACCATCGCCCTGGACTGGAAAGCCCTCGGCCCGGTGATGCTCGGCGCCTCGGCGATGCTGCTCAGCGCGCTGGCGTACAACAACTTGACGCTCATTCGCTATCCCAAACGACCCGCCGAGCCTGAACCGGTCATGCCGTCGGCCGACAGCCAGGCCATCACCGCCGAGGATTTACAACGGGCGTTGGCGGAGATGGAGGCCTTCATCGACGTCACGCCACAAGACCTTGAACAGCTGATCCATGCCAGTGAGCTGCATGCCAAGCGGCGCAGCATTGGTGAAGTGCTCAGCAGCAGAACCTGACACAACACAGAACCCCATGTGGGAGCGGGCTTGCTCGCGAAAGCGGTGTGTCATGTTGCATCATTGTTGACTGACACGGCCCCTTCGCGAGCAAGCCCGCTCCCACATGTACGGTGTCGGGCCAAAAAACCGGTCAGGCTGCCGATTGTTGCTGCACCGGCACCGCCAGACTCACCGCCCGCACCGAACTTCCCACACCCAACCCCAGCGCCTTAGCCGTCTGCGCATCCACAATCAACGTCCCTGCCGCCACCCGCGCCGCAGCCGCAGTAATCCGGCAGTCAGCAAACTGGCGATTGTGAATCAAATAAGTCGCCGCTTGCTCCCCCGGCGTGCCGATGCTCAGTTGCAGCACCTGGCTATCGCGCACCGCCCGAATATCCCCGGTGGCGCATTCAATCAACGGCCCGCCGTCAAAGATGTCGATGTAGTCCCGATGCTCAAACCCTTCGGCCTTGAGCATGCCCAGCGCCGGTTCGGTGTTCGGATGCACCCGACCAATCACCGAGCGCGCCTCTTCCGGCAGCAGACAGGTCGGCAACGGGAACTTGGGCATCAGCTCAGCGATAAAGGTCTTGTTACCCAGCCCGGTCAGGTAGTCGGCGTCGGCAAAATCCATCTTGAAAAAGTGCCGCCCCAAGCCTTCCCAGAACGGTGAAACGCCCTCGTCGTCCGAGTAACCGCGCATCTCGGCGATGACCTTGTCGCCAAACTTCTCACGAAACTCCGCCAGAAACAGAAACCGCGCCTTGGACAGCAAACGGCCATTGAGTCCGCTGCGATGATCGGCGTGCAGGAACAGCGAACACAGTTCCGAATGGCCGGTCATGTCGTTGCCCAGGAACAGCGTCGGCATCTGCTGATTGATCCCGAGTTTTTCGAGGCCGCCACAAACAACCCCAGACGATAGTTGTACCAAGGCTCGCGCAGCCCGACGGCACCGGCCAGGGCGCAGATGCCGATCGCTTCGTGCGCATCGTTTTCCAGCACAAACAGGTAATCGGCATCGGCGCGCTCAGCGTCGCCGGCAAAGGTTTTCGCCGCCCATTCCAGGCGTTGGCGCAAGCGTGCGGCGTCGGCGGGCAACGTGGTCAAACCAGTGCCGGCGCTATGGGCCAGCGCCAGGAGTTCCGGTAAATCGTTAGGTGTGGCGGGACGGACGATCATCGCTGGTGCTCCTTGAGTGCTCGTTGTTTGGGCAGGAAAACCTCGGCCAACATGCAGCGCGCACTGCCGCCACCGATGCGTTCGATGGTGTCGATGTTTACCGGTAGCGGCGTGGTGTGGGTTTCGATCAAACGCTGTTGAGCGCTATCCAGCGACTGCCAGGCGGTGCGCGACATCACCAGCACCGGCTCGCCCGCCGCGTTGTGGACTTCCAGCATGTTGCCGGCGAAGGATTCCAGCTGCGCCCAATCGAGAGCGATGACTTGCTTGCCGCTGTCTTCCAGACGTTTACGCAGGGCCAGGCGTTCGCCGGGATTGGTGACCGACGCCAGGCAGGCGATGGCCAGGCGTGTGCCGACGCTCATCATCACGTTGGTGTGGTAAATCGCGACGCCCTGACGGTCCATCGCGTTGAACGCGCACAGCTCGTAACCCAGATGACTGACTACCTGATCCAACGCTTTGGCGTGGGTGCGGGTGGAGTAACCGGCGTAGCAAATCCGTTGCTGACGATCCAGCACCATGCTGCCGGTGCCTTCGAGGAACACTTCCTGCTGTTCAAGGCTGGACAAGTCGAGGAGCTGTTCCACCCGGTACTCATCCCGCAACCAGTCGAGCACACCTTTGTCCCGCTCCAGCCGCCGGTTGTGGCCCTGCATCGGGTACAGCACCAGCGTGCCGTCGGGGTGGCTGCTCCACCAATTGTTGGGGAAGATCGAATCCGGGGTGTGCGGCGCTTCGGCGTCGTTGTGCACCAACACTTCAACGCCGTGCCCGCGCAGTGCGGCGACATAGCCATCGAATTCTTGCAGGGCCTTGAGCTGGACGTCTTCGGCCACTGCCGCCGGGCGCTGGAAACGGTTGTTCGCCGCCGTGTCCTGATTGAAGGAGAAACGTGTCGGGCGAATCATCAAAACGGTATTGGTGGTTTGCATGGGCACAGATTCAATGAGGGTTGAGAGAGGCTCATTGTCTGTTTCGGAGGCGGGAAAACCCGGTTGATAAGGGGGTTGCGGGTGATGGAAACGGCTGAAGATTTTGGATGGGGCAGCCGATTCGGCGAGGGTCGGGAATCCTGAAAATACGGGTATCCGGAACCCCACCAAACCAATGTGGGAGCGGGCTTGCTCGCGAAAGCGGTGTGTCATCCAACATCAATGTTGACTGACATGACGCCTTCGCGAGCAAGCCCGCTCCCACAGGTTGTGTGTCGTTTGGTGCTTACTCCATCGTGGTCTTGACCATCGCCAATTCCGGATGGCTCACCAACTTGTCGATGTGCAGATCCGGATCATCAAACCAGACCTCGGTCAGCACCCGGTAATGCTCCATGTCCCGGCAGCGCATGCGCAGGCTGTAATCAAACGCGCCGCTGATCAACCGACACTCCAGCACTTGCGGACACGCACGAACCTTGGCTTCAAAAGCCTTTTGCGCTGCCCGCCCGCTCTGGTTCGACAACGCCACCAACACCAGCAGCGACAGCCCCGGTGTCAGCTTCTTTTCGTCGAGAATCGCCCCGTACCCGCGAATAACCCCGAGCTGTTCAAGTTTGCGCACCCGTTCCAGGCAAGGCCTGGGGGTCAGGTGCACGCGCTCGGAAAGCTTTTGATAGGTGATGCGCCCTTCGTGGCGCAGCACTTCGATAATGGCTTGATCGATACGATCAAGCACGATCGACAGATCGCGGATATCCGCCATGTACGTCTCTCACTTCAAACGGCCTGATAAAAATTGCTGTAAACGTTCGCTGCTGGGTTGATCGAGGATAGTCGCATCACCCTGCTCTTCAACCCGTCCCTGGTGCAAGAACAACACTTGGGTGGACACCTGCCGGGCAAAGCCCATTTCGTGGGTCACCATCAACATCGTCCGGCCTTCTTCGGCCAGCGCCTGAATCACCTTGAGCACTTCGCCCACCAGTTCCGGGTCGAGTGCCGAGGTCGGCTCGTCGAACAATAGAATCTCCGGTTCCACCGCCAGCGCGCGGGCAATCGCCACCCGTTGCTGCTGGCCGCCGGAGAGAAACGCCGGGTATTGATCGGCGACTCGTTGCGGCAAGCCAACCTTGTCCAGATAGGCCCGGGCACTTTCTTCGGCGGCTTTGCGGCTGATCCCGAGCACCCGGCACGGCGCCAGGATGATGTTCTCCAGCACGGTCAGGTGGCTCCACAAATTGAAATGCTGGAACACCATGGCCAGACGCGTGCGCAAGCGCTGCAACTGTGCCGGATTGGCGACGCGCATGCCACCGATGCCGGGGCGAGTAACGATGCGTTCGCCGTCGAGTTCGATGGCGCCTTCGTCCGCCCGCTCCAGAAAGTTGATGCAGCGCAGCATGGTGCTTTTGCCCGAACCGCTGGCGCCGATCATGCTCACCACGTCCCCTGCCTTGGCCTTCAACGAGACGCCCTTGAGCACTTCATTGTCACCGAAGCGTTTAAACAGGTTTTCGACCGTCAATTTGTTCATGCAAACCTCTCCTGCCACCGCGCCTGTTACGGCGCAGCTCTGGACAAATAAATTAGTGAGCGGGACCGAGGAAGTTCAGCCAGCGCTTTTCCGCCAGGCGAAACGCCCCGACCAGGCCGAACGACATCGCGAGGTACAGCAACCCGGCGATGCCGAATGCCTGAAAGGTCATGAAGGTCGCGGCATTTGCATCCCGAGCGATTTTGAGGATGTCCGGGATGGTCGCGGTGAACGCCACCGACGTAGCGTGCAACATCAGGATCACTTCGTTGCTGTAATACGGCAGCGCCCGACGCAACGCCGAGGGCAGGATCAGCCGCAGATACAAGCGCCAGCCACTCAAGCCATAGGCGTGGGCGGCCTCGATTTCACCGTAGGGAATGCTGCGGATCGCCCCGGCGAAAATCTCCACGGTGTAGGCGCAGGTGTTGAGGGTGAACGCCAGCAAAGTGCAATTCATCGCGTCGCGGAAAAACGCTTCGAGCAACGGTTGCGAACGCACCACCGCGATGCCGTAGATCCCGCTGTAGCAAATCAGCAACTGGATATACAGCGGCGTGCCGCGAAACACGTAAGTGAACAGTTGAACCGGCCAGCGCAACAGGCCCCAGCGCGAGGTGCGCAGAATCGCCAGCGGCAACGACAGGAAGAACCCCATCACGATGCTCGCCACCAGCAACCACAAGGTCATGGCCAACCCGGTCAGGCTGTAGCCATCGCTGAACAGGAAGGGTTTCCAGTATTCGGCAATCAATTCGATCATCGCGCCATCCCCCGCACGCCTTGGTTATAGCGGCGCTCCAGCACCCGCAGGACATAGTTCGAGGCGCTGGTGATCAGCAAGTACAGCGCCGCCGCCAGCAGCAGGAAATCGAGCATGTTGAAGGTGCTCTTGCCCGCCTCTTGGGCGACTTTGACCAGGTCCGACAAACCGATGATAGACACCAGCGCGGTGGCTTTGAGCAGTACCAGCCAGTTGTTGCCCAGGCTCGGCAAGGCGAACCGCATCATTTGCGGGAACACCACAAAGCGGAAACGCTGCCAGCGGTTCAAACCGAAACACGCCGCAGCCTCCTGCTGGCCACGAGGCACGCTGAGGATTGCGCCGCGAAAGGTCTCGGTAAAATACGCGCCGTAGATAAAACCGAGGGTGACGATCCCGGCCACGAACGGGTCGATTTCCATGTACGGCCAGCCCATCGCTTCGGTCAGGCTGCTCAGCCAGCCTTGCAGGCTGTAGAAAATCAACAGCATCAGTACCAGGTCAGGCACGCCACGGATCAGCGTCGTGTAGAACGTCGCCGGCAGGTTCAACAGCTTGAGCGGCGACAGCTTGGCCGCCGCGCCGAGCAGGCCCAGCGCCATGCTCACCAACAGCGACAGCGCCGATAATTTCAGGGTGACCCAGGTGCCGTGCAGCAACAATGGGCCATAGCCTTGCAGGGCCGAAACATCGAGCCCGATCAGATTCAGGAAGGAATTCACGCCAGTCACCTGTCTTGAGGCGCCCACGTTGAAACGCTGTGCCGGTTACCGCGGCACAGCGCTCGGGGCGCGAGGATCAGTTGTTGTAGAGGTCCAGATCGCCGAAGTGCTTCTGCTGGATCTGTGCGTAGATGCCCTTTTCGTGCAGGGCCTTGATGGCGGCATTGAGCATGCCTTTGAGTTCTTCGTTGTCCTTGCGGATGCCAATGGCGATGTCCGACGGCACCAGCGGATCGCTGATGCCTTCACTGTTCTTGAAGTCAGCGCCTTGAGGTGAATTCAGGAAGCTCATTTGCGCTTGCATCTTGTCCTGGATCGACGCGTCTAGGCGCCCGAACACCAGGTCGGCGTAGACCTGATCCTGATTCTGATAAGCGCGCAGTTTCACGCCGCCAGGCGCCAGTTTGGCTCGGGCGTAGGTTTCCTGGATGGTGCCTTGCATGTAACCAATGGTTTTGCCGTGCAGCGACTCGGCGGTCGGCAGCAAGCCGGAATCCTTGCGGGTGACGATGGCGGTCGGGCCGGCGTACAGACGATCGGTGAAGTCGATCTGTTTCTTGCGCGCTTCGGTGACGGTCATTGACGATTCGATGGCGTCGAACTTGCCGGCCTTCAGTGCCGGGATCAGCCCGTCGAAGTCATTGCTGACCCAGACGCAGGTCAACTTAAGTTCGGCGCAGATTGCATTGCCCAGATCCACGCCAAAGCCTTGCACGCCGCCATCAGCGGTGGTCGATTCAAACGGTGGGTAGCTTGGGTTGACGCCGAAGCGCAGCTCTTTCCATTCTTTGGCGTTGGCGCCGGTGGTGCAGCACAGCAAAGCCAATACCGATAAGGTCAGCCATCCAGTTTTCATCTTCTTGAGTCCCGATTTGTTTGGAGTTATCGCAGCCTGGCGAACCCGGCTACCTTTATGGGCAGGAACAGAGAGTCGATGCGGCTCGCACCGCAACAGCGTTCTTATTGTTTTGCACAGGGTGCCCCGCAGCCGGCACCCGGCCTGAAACCCTCGGCACAGACGGCTTCAAACCCGCAGCCAGAATGCCAACAGACGATTGGCTGCTGGTGTCGTAAGGGCCGGCGCAGACACCCCGCTTGCGCTGTTTGAGCTGTTCACACAGCCGATTCGGTCGCGAAGGTCACCGGCGGGCGTATTGGCGCGCACATTCATCACCGGCATTGCAAAAATGCAGACGGGACCTGCACGTATGCCGGTTGTACATCACAAATTTGCACTGATACGATCCAGCATCGCTCGCGCGCGAGCTTCTCTATAAAGAACAATAAAAGCAGGGAGTTATCGATGACTGCTCAGGTTCCATCTCCGCAGGCTCAAGCCAGGGACGCCACGGCAAACGAAGTGCTGGCCGAGGTTCGCAACCACATCGGTCACCTGACCCTCAATCGCCCCGCCGGCCTCAACGCCCTCACCCTGGACATGGTCCGCCGCCTGCAGAATCAGCTCGACGCCTGGGCCGAGGATTCACAGGTCAACGCGGTGGTGCTGCGCGGCGCCGGGGAGAAAGCCTTCTGCGCCGGCGGCGATATCCGCTCGCTGTACGACAGCTACAAAAACGGCGACAGCCTGCACGAAGACTTCTTCGTCGAGGAATACGCCCTCGACCTCGCTATCCACAACTATTGCAAACCGGTCCTGGCCTTGATGGACGGCTTTGTACTGGGCGGCGGCATGGGCCTGGTGCAAGGCGCGGATATGCGGGTGGTGACCGAGCGCAGTCGCCTGGCGATGCCGGAAGTGGCCATCGGTTACTTCCCGGACGTTGGCGGCAGCTACTTCCTGCCCCGCATTCCTGGCGAACTGGGGATATACCTCGGTGTCAGCGGCGTGCAGATCCGCGCCGCCGATGCGCTGTATTGCGGCTTGGCCGACTGGCACCTGGAAAGCGATAAACTCGGCACCCTGGACGAACAACTCGATCATCTCGAATGGCACGAAACACCGCTCAAGGACCTGCAAGGTGTGCTGGCCAAGCTCGCCGCGCAGCAACTGCCTGACGCGCCATTGATTGCGCTGCGCCCGGCCATCGACCACTTCTTCGCCCTGCCGGACGTGGCGAGTATGGTGGAACAACTACGCGAAGTGACCGTCGCCGACAGTCACGAATGGGCGAAAACCACCGCCGATCTTCTGGAAAGCCGTTCGCCGCTGGCCATGGGCGTGACCCTGGAAATGCTCCGTCGCGGCCGCCACTTGAGCCTTGAACAATGCTTCGCCCTTGAACTGCACCTGGACCGCCAGTGGTTCGAGCGTGGCGACCTGATCGAAGGCGTGCGCGCCTTGTTGATCGACAAAGACAAGAACCCGCGCTGGAACCCGCCGACCCTGCAGGCGCTGCACGCCGAGCACGTCGAGAGTTTCTTCACAGGTTTTGAGCAGAGCGGGAGCTGAGCCATGCACGATATTGAATTGAGCGAAGAGCAAGTGATGATCCGCGATATGGCCCGGGACTTTGCCCGTGGCGAAATCGCGCCCCACGCACAAGCCTGGGAAAAGGCTGGCTGGATCGATGACGGTCTGGTGGCGAAGATGGGGGAGCTGGGTCTACTGGGCATGGTCGTGCCCGAGGAATGGGGCGGCACCTATGTCGATTACGTCGCCTACGCCTTGGCCGTGGAAGAGATTTCGGCTGGCGACGGCGCTACTGGCGCGTTGATGAGCATTCACAACTCGGTGGGTTGCGGGCCGGTGCTGAATTACGGCACTGAAGCACAGAAAAAACCTGGCTGCCGGACCTGGCCAGCGGTCAAGCCATCGGCTGCTTCTGCCTCACCGAACCGCAAGCCGGTTCCGAAGCCCACAACCTGCGCACCCGCGCCGAACTGCGGGATGGCCAGTGGGTGATCAATGGCGCCAAGCAGTTCGTCAGCAATGGCAAGCGGGCGAAACTGGCGATTGTGTTTGCGGTGACTGATCCGGACCTGGGCAAGAAAGGCATCTCGGCGTTCCTCGTGCCGACCGACACCGCTGGTTTTATCGTTGATCGCACCGAACACAAAATGGGCATTCGCGCTTCCGATACCTGCGCAGTAACCCTGAGCAACTGCACCATCCCAGAAGCCAACCTGCTGGGTGATCGCGGCAAAGGCCTGGCCATCGCCCTCTCCAACCTCGAAGGCGGCCGCATCGGCATCGCCGCGCAAGCGTTGGGCATCGCCCGTGCAGCATTTGAAGCGGCGCTGGCCTACTCCCGGGATCGGGTGCAGTTCGGCAAACCGATCAACGAGCACCAGAGCATCGCCAATATGCTGGCGGACATGCACACGCGGTTGAACGCCGCACGCTTGCTGATCCTGCACGCTGCGCGGTTGCGCAGTGCCGGCAAACCGTGTCTGTCGGAGGCCTCACAGGCCAAATTGTTTGCATCGGAAATGGCCGAGAAAGTCTGTTCTTCGGCGATGCAGATTCATGGCGGATATGGATATTTGGAGGATTACCCGGTGGAGCGTTACTACCGGGATGCGCGGATTACGCAGATTTATGAAGGGTCGAGCGAGATACAGCGGATGGTGATTGCCCGGGAGTTGAAAAACTACTTGGTGTGAAGCCCTAAAAACATCGCGAGCAAGCTCGCTCCCACAGGGTTCTCTGGTGTTCACAAATGCTGTGTCCACCAGAGACCAAATGTGGGAGCGAGCTTGCTCGCGATGGCGTCATTGGATACGCCGAACTACTTTCCGACGAACTCCGCCTCACGCTTGGCAATAAACGCCGCCATCCCTTCCTTCTGATCCTGCGTCGCAAATGCCGCATGGAACACCCGACGCTCAAAGCGCACACCTTCTGACAGGCTGACTTCAAACGCCCGGTTCACGCTTTCCTTGACCATCATCGCAATCGGCAGCGACTTCTTGGCAATCAGCGTCGCGACTTTCAGCGCTTCTTCCAGCAACTCATCCGCCGGCACGATCCGCGCGACAATCCCGCAACGCTCCGCTTCCACCGCATCGATCAAGCGGCCGCTGAGGCACATTTCCATGGCCTTGGCTTTGCCCACGGCGCGGGTCAGGCGCTGGGTGCCGCCCATGCCCGGCAGCACGCCGAGGTTGATTTCCGGTTGGCCAAATCTGGCGTTATCGCCGGCCAGGATGAAGTCGCACATCAGCGCCAGTTCACAGCCACCACCGAGGGCGAAGCCGTTGACGGCGGCGATGATCGGCTTGCGGCGGTTAGCCACACGATCGCTGTCGCTGAACAGGTCGTCGAGATAGATCTGCGGGTAGGTCAGCTCGGCCATTTCCTTGATGTCGGCACCAGCGGCGAAGGCTTTTTCGAGCCGGTCAGCACGATGCAGCCGATGTTCGAATCAGCTTCCAGGCCATCGAGGGCGTGGTTCAGCTCGCTGACAATCTGCGCGTTCAACGCGTTCAAGGCTTGCGGACGGTTGAGGGTAATCAGGCCTACACGACCGTGGGTTTCCAGCAAAATCGTTTCGTAACTCATAAATAACTCCTGTTTTGCATAAGGCTCGATCCCCTGTAGGAGCTGCCGAGTGAAACGAGGCTGCGATCTTTTGATCTCGCTTTTTAAAATCAACGTCAAAAGATCGCAGCCTGCGGCAGCTCCTACGGGGGGTCTTCTCAAAGATTGCGCGAAATAACCATGCGCTGAATATCGCTGGTGCCTTCGTAGATCTGGCACACCCGTACGTCGCGGTAGATCCGCTCCAGCGGGAAGTCGTTCAGGTAACCGTAACCGCCGAGGGTTTGCAACGCGGCGGAGCAAACCTTCTCGGCCATTTCCGAGGCAAACAGCTTGGCCATCGAAGCTTCGACCAAGGCCGGTTTGCCGCTGTCACGCAGCGCGGCAGCGTAATGCACCATCTGCCGGGCGACGGCGATTTGGGTCGCCATGTCCGCCAGACGGAACGCGACAGCTTGGTGTTCGATGATCGGCTTGCCGAAACTCTCGCGCTCGCGGGCGTAGTCACGGGCCGCTTCAAACGCGGCGCGGGCCATGCCCACCGATTGCGAAGCGATGCCTACGCGTCCGCCTTCGAGGTTGGCCAGGGCGATTCGGTAACCTTCGCCCTCCTCGCCCAAGCGGTTGGCCACTGGGACCTTCACGTCTTCAAAGAGGATCTGGCAAGTGTCGGAGGCGTGCTGCCCGAGTTTGTCCTCGACCCGCGCGACTTTGTAGCCCGGCGAATCAGTGGGCACGATCAGCGCGGTGATCCCGCGTTTACCGGCGCTCGGGTCAGTTACGGCGAAGACAATCACCACCCCGGCGTTCTGCCCGGAGGTGATGAACTGTTTGCAGCCGTTGAGTACGTAGTGATCGCCTTCCAGCCGGGCGCGGGTTTTCAGGCCGCTGGCGTCGGAACCTGCTTGCGGTTCGGTCAAGGCAAAGGCGCCGAGCATCGAACCGCTGGCCAGTGGTTTGAGGAAGCGTTCTTTCTGATCGTCGGTGCCGTACTTGAGGATCGGCACGCAACCCACCGAGTTGTGCACGCTCATGATCGTCGAGCACGCGCCGTCGCCCGCGGCGATTTCTTCCAGGGCCATGGCGTAGGCCAGGTAACCGGTGTCGCAACCGCCCCACTCTTCCGGCACCAACATGCCGAAGAAGCCCAGCTCGGCCATTTCGCCGATGGCTTCTTTCGGGAAGCGATGCTCGCGGTCCCATTCGGCGGCGAACGGTTTCAGCCGTTCCTGGGCGAATTGCCGGGCCGCTTCGCTGATCTGCAGTTGTTCGTCATTGGGAATCATGGCAAATCCTTAAATATGAGCCTTTCGCACAAAATGCCTGGTTGAAACGCCGGACCTGTGGGGGCGGGCTTGCTCGCGAATGCGGTGTGTCATTCAGCATTTAAGTCGACTGACACGGCCTCTTCGCGAGCAAGCCCGCTCCCACATGGGGATAGCGTCAGTCTCAATACAGGCATTCCACGGCCATGGCCGTCGCTTCACCGCCGCCAATGCAGATCGCTGCAACGCCGCGCTTCTGGCCTTTCTGGCGCAGGGCCGAGAGCAAGGTCACGAGAATTCTCGCGCCGGACGCACCAATCGGGTGGCCCAAGGCGCAAGCGCCGCCGTGAACGTTGACCTTCTCATGGGGGATTTCCAGTTTGGACATGGTCACCAGACTGACCACGGCGAACGCTTCGTTCACCTCAAACAACTCGACTTCGTCCAGGGACCAGCCAGTTTTCTTCATCAGTTTCTTGATCGCCCCCACCGGCGCCACCGGGAACAGGCCCGGTGTATCGGCAAACGCCGCGTGGCCGTGAATCACCGCCAATGGCTTGAGGCCGCGTTTCTGCGCTTCGGATCGACGCATCAACACCAGTGCCGCCGCGCCGTCGGAGATCGAGCTGGAGTTGGCCGCTGTCACCGTACCGCCCTCGCGGAACGCCGGTTTCAGCGAGGCGATCTTGTCGAGTTTGGCTTTCGGTGGCTGTTCGTCGTGGCTGATCAGCACTTGTTCTTTGCCGACGGTGACGGTCAGCGGCACGATTTCAGCCTTGAAGCTGCCGTCCTTGATCGCTTGTTGGGCGCGAGTCGTCGAAGCGATGGCAAACGTATCCTGGGCTTCACGGGTGAAACCGTTGGCCTCGGCGCAATCTTCGGCGAAGGTCCCCATCAGGCGGCCCTTGTCGTAGGCATCCTCCAGACCATCAAGGAACATCGAATCCAGCACCCGGCCATGACCCATGCGATAACCGCTACGGGCGCGGTCCAGCAGGTATGGCGCGTTGGACATACTTTCCATGCCGCCGGAGATCACCACGTCGGCACTGCCGGCGACGAGCATGTCATGGGCGAGGATGGTGGTCTCCATGCCGGAACCGCACATTTTGTTTACGGTGGTGCAACGGGTCGATTTATCCAGCCCGGCGCCCAGTGCTGCCTGACGCGCAGGCGCCTGGCCGAGGCCGGCGGGCAACACGCAACCGAACAGGACTTCGTCGACGGCATCTGAGGCGACACCGGCGCGTTCAACCGCAGCCTTGATCGCGGCGGCGCCGAGCTGCGGCGCGGTCAGGCTTTTCAGTTCGCCCTGAAAGCCGCCCATCGGGGTGCGGACGGCGCTGACAATAACAATCGGATCGTTGGAAAGGCTCATGAAAAATCCTCCTTACTTGGCGGCCATACGCAAGGCACCGTCGAGACGGATCACCTCGCCGTTGAGCATGCTGTTTTCAATGATATGCCTGACCAGCGCGGCATACTCGCCCGGCTTGCCCAGACGCGGCGGGAACGGTACCCCAGCGGCCAGGGACGCGCGGACTTCCGGGGTCATGCCGGCCATCATCGGGGTTTCGAAGATGCCCGGCGCGATGGTCATCACACGGATGCCGAAGCGCGCCAGTTCACGGGCGGCGGGTAAGGTCAGACTGACAATCGCGCCTTTGGACGCGGCATACGCCGCCTGGCCGATCTGGCCGTCGTAAGCTGCTGCCGAAGCAGTGTTGATGATCACGCCGCGTTCGCCATCAGCGTCCGCTTCGGTTTCGGCGATGGCTGCTGCGGCCAGGCGCAGCATGTTGAAGCTGCCGATCAAATTGACGTTGATCACCTGGCTGAAACTGACCAAGGCGTGCGGGCCGGTTTTGCCGAGAATCTTCTCGCCACGGACGATGCCGGCGCAGTTCACTAGACCGTGCAGGCCACCGAAGGCTTTCACCGTCGCGGCGACGGCGGCTTCGGCAGCGGCTTCGTTGCTGATGTCGGCCACGACGCTGTGTGCGCCGAGACGCTCAGCCTGGGCCGCAACGGCTTCGGCGTTCATGTCCACCAGCATCACCTTAGCGCCGGCAGCCACCAGCATTTCAGCGGTGGCGGCACCGAGGCCAGATGCGCCGCCGGTGACGAGAAAAACCTTGTTTTCGATCTGCATCATTGTTTCCTTCGATTCAAGCAGAAGCTTTGTGAGCCGCGGCCTCTTGAGCCTTGGCGATTTCCTGGTTGCGCAAGATAAAGCGCTGCAATTTTCCGCTTGGGGTTTTCGGCAACTCGCTGACAAATTCAATTTCACGGGGGTACGAGTGCGCGGCCAGGCGCTTGCGCACGTGTTGGCGCAGTTCTTCGGCCAGTTCCGGCGTGGCGCGGTATTGCTCGCCAATCACCACGAAGGCTTTGACCAGTTCGGTGCGTTCCGGATCGGGTTTGCCGACCACTGCGGCTTCGATCACGGCCGGGTGTTCGATCAACGCGCTTTCGACGTCGAACGGGCCGACGCGGTAGCCGGAGGTGGTGATCACGTCGTCGCTACGGCCGACGAAGCTGATGCTGCCGTCCGGGTTCCACTCGACGGTGTCGCCGCTCAGGTAATAGTTGCCGACGAAGGCCTTGGTCGGGGCGCCTTCGTAGCCGTTGAACCAGCACATCGGCGACTGGGTACGGTCGATGGCCAGAATGCCCGGCTGGCCGACGCTCAGTTCGTTGTAGTCGTCATCAAGCACCACAATCCGATGGCCAGGCGAAGCAAAACCGGCGGCGCCCATGTGGATCGGGTGCTCCAGGCCGTGGTGGTTGCACAGGACCATGCCGAGCTCGGTCTGGCCGTAGTGGTCGTGGATAACCACATCGAGGTTGTCGGCGAACCAGCGGATCACTTCCGGGTTCAGCGGCTCGCCGGCGCTGCTGACGATGCGCAACTTGCCTTTGATCGAACGAGCGAATTCGTTGCCACCGGCAATCAGCAGACGGTAAGCGGTCGGCGAGCCGGTCAGGTTGGTGATGTTGTATTTGTTGATCACCCGGCAGGTGCTTTCGAGGGTGAACGGGCCATCGTAGAAGGTGATCGGGTGCCCCATCGACATCGGCCCGGTCACGCCGAAGTAAATGCCATAAGCCCAGCCCGGATCGGCAACGTTCCAGAACGCGTCTTCCGGGCGCAAGTCCACGGCGTCGCGGGTGTAACTCTGGAAAGCGACGATGGCTTTAAGCGGTACCGACAGCGCTTTCGACGGGCGCGGTGGTGCCCGAGGTGAACATCAGCAGGAATGGGTCTTCGCCGGTCATCAGTACCGGTTCGCACTCGGGGGAATAATTGGCTTGTTCGGCCCAGAAACTGTAATCGCCACGGACAATCCCCTGCCCTTTAGCGCCGCCAACGGTAACGATGGTTGGGCAATCGGCGACTTCAGCGAGTTTCGGCCGATTGACCGCGTCAGTCACGACCACTTTGGCACCGGAGCTGTTCAAGCGATGTTCGATGGCTTTCGGGCCGAACGCGGTAAACAGCGGCTGATAGACCGCGCCGATGCGCCAGGTGGCGAATACAGTGATCAGCAATTCAATGTTGCGTGGCAGCAGGCCGGCGACCTTGTCACCCTTCTGCACGCCCTGTGTGAGAAGGAAATTGGCGAAACGCGCAGCCTTGTCCTGCAAATCGCTGAAGGTGTACGTCGCGCTTGCGCCGTCACGACCCTCCCAGAACAGCGCGATGCGACCTGGCAACGCGTGACGGTCGCAACACTCGACGCAGGCGTTAAGCGCAGTCAAATCGCCGGCAAGTGCGGCCTCCACAGTGTGCTGGTAATCGAACGGTGATGTAGCAGACAAGTAATCGCGCATTGCCAGAATCCCTCTGTATTTTTATTAGGTTGGGGGAACCGTAATTAACACAGGAATACTCGCGCTGCGCGGGGTGTGGGGCAATGGTCAAAGCTATCAAGTTGCGTGACTGGTTTGGCCAAAATTTGAGAGGTGTGTTGTCTGGTCAGGCGCCTTCGCGGGCAAGCCTCGCTCCTACAGGGTTTACGCGATCCCTGTAGGAGCGAGGCTTGCCCGCGAAGAGGCCGGCTCCATCAACGCAAGTGCTGGCTCAGCTCGCTTCGTTAAGAATCAAACTCCGGTAATGCCCCGGATTCGACCCTGACCACTTGCGAAACGCCTTATAAAACGAACTCGTATCGGCAAACCCTAACCGCGCCGCAATCTCGGCAAAGCTGATCGAAGGTTCTGCCAGCCAGACGATGGCCAATTCCTTGCGCACGCTGTCCTTCAGGCCCTGCCAAGTCTGCCCTTCTTCAGCCAGACGCCGCCTCAGGGTCGAGGCCGACATACATAGTTGCTGGGCCAAAGCCTCGGTTTCCGGCCATTGCTCGGCGGGCAGTTGTCGCAGATCGTGTTTGATCCGGCTGGCCAGGCTTTCCGGGTCGCGGTATTTGACCAGGATATTGGCCGGTGCGTGGGCCAGGAACCGTTTGAGTTCTTCCGGGCTGCGCTTGATCGGCAGGTCCAGGCAATCGGCGGCGAAAATCATCCGCGTGCGGGGACGGTCGAAGCGCAGGTTCTCGGAAAACATCACCTGATAGTCATCGCAGAAATCCGGCGCCGGGCAGCGCAGTTCGATGGCCAGAATCGGAATCCGCCGCCCCGCCAACCAACAGGCGACGCCGTGGACGATCATCCAATAAGTGAAATAGGTAAAGGCCCGGCGCGGGTCCTGCTCATCTTCCAGCAAGACGATTTCGGCCAGGCTTTGCTGGTGCACCAGTTGCGCGGGCAGGTGTTCGAGCATCAACGACAAAAAGCTCAGGCCCGAGGTGAGCCCAGCGGCGAGGTTCGGTTGGACCATGGCGCAGCGGCACAAGAACTCAAGGCTGCCGGATTTGAGCTGGCGCGGGTCCATGCCGAAAAACTCATCGTCCCCGCGCCGGGCCAGCAGACGCCACAACCGTGCATACGCGGTGGCCGGGACTCGGGCGTCGGGCGAGTTTAACAGCGCCGGATCGATACCGACTTTGTGCAACACCTCTTCGGTGGCAGCCCCCGGGGCGCAACTTTGCAACAGGGCTTCACGCACCAGTTGAATGGCGATGGTGTCTTTTTCCGACATTTAGCGGGGTGAGCCTTGTTCTTGGAGTGGTGGGCATATTAGCCCAGCGCAGATCCCTGTGGGAGCGGGCTTGCTCGCGAAGACGGAGTGTCAGCCAACATCAATGCCGACTGACACAACCCCTTCGCGAGCAAGCCCGCTCCCACAAAGGACGGAGGTGATCTTTTGAGCCGTTCAGCTTAGGTTCAGATAAAAGTCAATCAGACTTGTTTGAGAATGAGTGTCATTATGTTACAAATTAGCATCCTCTCTAACGACACCACGGTGCTGAATGCTTGTTCCCTTTCTGATCATGCTGCGCGAAGGCATTGAAGCCGCGCTGATCGTTGGCATCATCGCCAGCTACCTCAAGCAAACCGGCCGCGGCCAGTGGATGCCTGCCGTGTGGATCGGCGTGTTCCTCGCCGCTGCACTGGCCTTGCTGGTCGGTGGTGGCCTGGAACTCATGAGCGCCGAATTCCCGCAGAAACAACAGGAACTGTTCGAAGGCATCGTCGGTTTGGTGGCTGTCGGCATCCTCAGTTCCATGGTGTTCTGGATGCGCAAAGTTGCGCGTTCGATCAAGCATTCCCTGCATGTCTCCCTCGATCACGCCTTGGCCGGCTCCAAGCATCAGGTCACCGCGCTGATCGCTATGGTGTTTTTCGCCGTGGCCCGGGAAGGTCTGGAAACGGTGTTCTTCCTGCTCGCGGTGTTTCAGCAGAGTGAAGGCCCCGCCGCACCGATCGGCGCCCTGCTCGGCCTGATTCTGGCGATCATCGTTGGTTTCCTGATCTACACCGGCAGCATGCGCCTCAACCTCGGCGCGTTCTTCCGCTGGACCGGTTTGTTCATCCTGGTCGTCGCCGCCGGCATCCTCTCCAACTCGGTGCAAGCGCTGCATGAAGCGGGCGTCTGGAATCACCTGCAAACCGTGCTCTTCGACTTTAGCGCCACGCTGCCGATGGACGGCCCGCTGGGCTCGGTGCTGGCCGGCATGTTCGGTTACCAGGACGCGCCGACCGTCAGCACCCTCGGGGCGTATCTGATTTATCTGGTGGTGGCGCTGGTGATGTTCTTCCTCCCGGCTGCCGAGCCCACCAAGCAAGCAACTTCCGTTTCCAGCCAGTAAGGGCTTTCATGTCAACGCCTACTCCTCCCGTGGCTTCCCTCCCCGCGCGTTGCGCTGGGCGGTGGCCGGTTCGGTGATCGTGATGATTGCCGCCGGTGGCCTGTTCTACTACGCCTCGAAAATGGCCGCTGCCAAGCGCCAGACCAACCACGACGAAGTGGTGGTGAACATTCACCCTAAAAGTTGCGAACCGAATGCGCTGACGGTCCCGGCCGGGCGCAGCAGTTTCCGCATCGTCAACCGCTCCGACCGTGCCGTGGAATGGGAAATCCTCGACGGCGTGCTGGTGCTCGAAGAACGGGAAAACATTGCGCCCGGCCTGAGCCAGGTGATCAACGCCAACCTGGCGCCCGGCGACTACGCGATCACCTGCGGTTTGCTGAGCAACCCGCGCGGCACCTTGCACGTGACCCCGACCGCCGCCTCAGATGCCGCCGCCAAGGCGCGTCCATCGATGGTCGCGTTTATCGGTCCGCTGTCGGAATTCCGTGTGTACCTGAGCAGCCAGAGCAGCGCGCTGATCAAAGCCGTGACCGCCCTTGAACAAGCCATCGAAGCCGGCGATCTGAGCCAGGCCCAGGCCCTTTACGTGCCGGCCCGCGCCGCTTATCAACGGATCGCCCCGGCCGCCCAGCGTCTGGCCGAGCTGGACAATGCAATCAACGCCCGCGCCGATTACTTCGAGAAACGCGAACAGGACCCGGCCTTCGTCGGTTTCCACCGCCTCGAATACGCACTGTTTCAGCAACGCAAACTCGACGCCCTGGCGCCGGTGGCTATGCAATTGATCATCGACATCACCACGTTGAAACAGCAACTGCTCGCGCAGTCGCTGCCGCCGGAGCAACTGGTGAGCATTGTGGTGCGCAATCTCAAGAGCATCGCCGAAGTGCGCGCCAGCAGCGGCGAAGAAGAACGCTACAGCCACACCGACCTGAACGGTTTCGCCGCCAACCTCGATGCCGCGCGCAAAGTCGTCGACCTGCTGCGGCCATTGCTGACCAAGTCCGCCGCCGACCTGTTGCCGAAAATCGACGCGGCCCTCACTGCTTTCGACGCCGAACTCAACGGACTCAAGGTCAAGGATGGCTACGCCAGCTACGACACGGTCAGTGCCGAGCAGCGCAAGCAAATTGCTGACAAGGCCAAGGCTTTGGCCGACGTACTCGATGGAATCGATCCAGCCCTCGGCCTTTCCGGCCTTTAAGCAGAAGACGCCTTTTACATGAAAGATTTAGAACAGTTTTCAGCCCAGCGTCGCCGCGTATTAATGGGCATGGGCGCCGCCGGTGTCGCATTGGCCGGCACTGCATTGAGCTGCCCGGCGATGGCCGCCGCCAGCCCTGCACAGGTTACCGAAGCACCGAGCAGCGACAAGACCGAAGACCGCCACGATTTCCATGGCAAGCACCAGACCGGTATCACCACCCCGCGCCCGGCGTCGGGCATGTTGGTGTCGTTCGATGTGTTGGCCAGCGATCGTGAAGACCTGGAGCGACTGTTCCGCACCCTCAACGAGCGCATCGCGTTCCTGATGAAGGGCGGCGAAGTCACGCAGGTTGATCCGAAACTGCCGCCGGTGGATTCGGGGATTCTCGGCCCGGTGGTCACCCCGGACAACCTGACTATTACGGTGTCGGTCGGCGAGTCGTTGTTCGACGAGCGCTTCGGCCTGGCCAGTGCAAAACCCAAGCGACTGATCCGCATGGTCGGTTTCCCCAACGATGCCCTGGAAGCCGATTGCTGCCACGGTGACTTGAGTTTGCAGTTCTGCTCTAACACCACCGACACCAACATCCACGCCCTGCGTGACATCGTGAAAAACCTGCCGGACCTGCTGCTGGTGCGTTGGAAGCAGGAAGGCAGCGTACCGCCGCAAGCCCCGGCAAAACCCGGTGTGCCGGCGCAGAGCGCGCGCAACTTCCTTGGTTTTCGCGATGGCTCGGCCAACCCCGATTCCAACGATGGCAAAGCCATGGACGCGATCGTCTGGGTCCAGCCTGACAGCGATGAACCGGCCTGGGCCGCGAATGGCAGCTACCAAGCCGTGCGGATCATCCGCAACTTCGTCGAACGCTGGGACCGCACGCCATTGCAGGAACAGCAAAGCATCCTCGGTCGGGTCAAGAGCACCGGCGCGCCCATGGGCTGCCAGCACGAAACCGAAGTCCCGGACTACGCCAAGGACCCTGAAGGCAAGCTAACCAAGCTCGACGCGCACATTCGCCTGGCCAACCCGCGCACCGCCGAAACCCAGGCCAACCTGATCCTGCGCCGGCCGTTCAACTACTCCAACGGCGTGAACAAGAACGGCCAGCTCGAAATGGGCCTGCTGTTCATCTGCTACCAGGCTGACCTGCAAAAAGGCTTCATCACCGTACAAACCCGACTCAACGGCGAGCCGTTGGAGGAATACCTCAAGCCAGTGGGCGGCGGGTACTTCTTCACGTTGCCGGGTGTGACGGGCGACAAGGACTTTATCGGTCGCTCGCTGCTGAACGCTACACAACCAACAACAAACGCATAACAACCCCCAACACGGTACCGTCCCATGAAAAAGTCGCCACTCGCTTTACTGCTGACCCTTGGCTTGCTCAACACCCCGTTTTCGGCTTTCGCGGCGACGGCGCCGCTGGATCTGGTGGGGCCAGTCTCGGACTACAAGATCTACGTCACCGAACAACTGGACCAACTGGGCAGCCACACCCAACAGTTCACTGATGCAGTGAAAAAAGGCGACCTGGCCACCGCGCAAAAGCTCTACGCACCGACCCGCGTTTACTACGAGTCGATCGAGCCGATTGCCGAGCTGTTCAGTGACCTGGATGCGTCCATCGACTCCCGTGTCGACGACCACGAAAAAGGCGTGAAAGCCGATGACTTCACCGGTTTCCACCGCATCGAATACACCCTGTTCTCGGAAAAGAGCACCAAGGACCTGGGCGCGCTGGCGGACAAGCTGAACAATGACGTCAAAGACCTGCAAACCCGCGTTGCCGGCCTGACCTTCCCGCCTGAAAAAGTCGTTGGCGGTGCTGCTGCACTGCTGGAAGAAGTCGCTGCCACCAAGATCTCCGGTGAAGAAGACCGTTACAGCCACACCGACCTGTATGACTTCCAGGGCAACATCGACGGCGCGAAGAAAATCGTCGACCTGTTCCGTCCGCAGATCGAGCAGCAAGACAAAGCCTTCGTCGCCAAAGTCGACAAGAACTTCGCTGCTGTGAACAAGATCCTGGCCAAGTACAAAACCAAGGATGGCGGTTTCGAAACGTATGACAAAGTGAAAGAGGCTGACCGTAAGGCGCTGGTTGGCCCGGTTAACACCTTGGCTGAAGACTTGTCGACGCTGCGTGGCAAGCTGGGTCTGAACTAAATATCGGCGTTGTTTGCGAAAAGATCGCAGCCTCCGGCAGCTCCTACAGGGTGTACACCCTCTAATGTAGGAGCTGCCGGAGGCTGCGATCTTTTGCTTTTGGGCTTACAACATCCGGTAGAGCAATCGCTCGATCCGCACTCGGCTCACCCGCTTGAGAAACTTGGCCACCGCCCCCGGGTATTCCGGCAGGGTTTCCAGGTCCAGGTAACGCTCGATACGCCGGGTGTTCTCGAAGATCTCCGCCAGCTCTTTGCGGCGCGGCTCCATCAGCTCGCTTTTCGGGTCATCAATCAGCAAGGCGTTTTCCAGATCGAGACGGAACGCCCGCGGGTTGAGGTTGTTGCCGGTCAGCAAGGTGTAGCGCTGATCGACCCACATGCCCTTGAGGTGATAGGTGTTGTCGCCATCACGCCACAAATGCAGGTTCAACTGGCCGCTGTCGATGTTGTGCTGATGACGCTTGGCAAAGCGGCGCAAGCTGATCTCGTAGAGGTACGGCAGCGCGGCGATCACCTTGAACGGCTCGCTCGGCGGGATGTAGAAGTCGTTGGCGGTCTTGTCGCCGACGATGATGTCGATCTTCACCCCACGTGCCAGGGCCCGGTTGACTTCCCGGGTCACCGCCAACGGCAGGTTGAAGTACGGCGTGCAGATGGTCAGCTGATGCTGGGCGCTGGCGATCAACTCGCAAATCACCCGGCTCAGCGGATTGTTCTTGCCGACGCCGAGCAACGGGCTGACCGACAGTTCACCTTTGGCGGTGCTGCCTTGGGTGGTGTCGTAGGTCGCGTGTTTGAGACGGCTGCGCAGGTCGCCGATGTCGTTGCGCAGGCTGCGGGTGGTCGGCAGGTTCGGCAGGTCGAGGCGATGCACCGCTTTGGAGGCGATCAGGCCGTGCTGGATCAGGTGCTGCATGGAATCGGCCAGCGCGCTGTTCTGCAGCAGGTGATAACGGTCGTAGCGGTACTTGTCGAATTTGTGCAGGTAAACGTTGTTCAGGCTCGCGCCGCTGTAGATCACGCAATCGTCGATCACCAAACCCTTCAAGTGCAGCACACCGAACAGCTCGCGGGTTTGCACCGGCACGCCGTACACCGGGACTTCGCTTGCGTGAGTGCGGGTCATTTCCTGATACCAGGCCGAGTTACCCGGCTGCTTGCCGGCGCCGATCAAGCCACGCTGGGCGCGCAGCCAGTCGACGACCACCACCACGTCCAGTTCCGGACGCGCCAGTTTGGCGGCGTGCAAGGCATCGAGGATTTCCTGGCCGGCTTCGTCCTGCTGCAAGTACAGCGCGACGATATAAATGCGCTGGGTCGCCTGGGCGATTTTCTCAAGCAGGCAACGACGGTACTCGGCGGCGCCGGACAGAATGGTCACGGCATCGGCGGTCAGCGGAAAACTGCGCAGTTTGGGCAGCAAAGAGCGTTTGAAAAGCGACGGCATAAGGCTCGCAAAAAGGTCGAATCCGAAGAACCCGAGAGCTTACACCATGTGTGGGTTTGGGTCTTCTCGGTGTCAGTAATACCGCCATCGCGAGCAAGCTCGCTCCCACAGGGGGAATGCATTTTAAATGTGGGAGCGAGCTTGCTCGCGATGGCGATTTCATGTGCGATGCAAATACCTGCTTGACCAAGGAGAACGATCGTTCTACTGTTTGTCGCATGAACGAAATCACTAGCAACGACACACGCGACATCATTCTGGACGTCACCGAAAAGCTGATCTACAAAAGTGGCATCGCAGCCACCGGCATGGATCTCCTGGTGAAAACTGCCGGCGTCTCCAGAAAGAGTATCTACCGCTACTTCGCCAACAAGGAGGAGCTCACCGTCGCGGCCCTGCAACGCCGCGATGTGCGCTGGATGCTCTGGTTCAGGACTGAAGTCGACAAAGCCGCGACCCCGGCCGACCGGCTCCTTAACCTGTTTACCGTGCTCAAGGCCTGGTTCGACTCGGAAGGCTTTCGCGGCTGCGCCTTCATTAACACCAGCGGCGAAACCGGCGACCCGCAAGACCCGGTTCGGCTGGTCGCCAAAGAGCATAAACAAAAGCTGCTCGACTACGTGCGCGAGCTCTGCACCGAACATGGCGCTACCGACCCGCAGGCACTGGCCCAACAGCTGCTGATCCTGATCGATGGTGCCATTACCGTTGCGCTTGTGATGGGTGATCACAGTGCCGCCGATAATGCGCAATGCATGGCGCGAAAGTTATTGGACCTGTAACCGCTTAATCAAGCCCGACAACTTGCTTGAACTTTACTTTGAGAAGGAGACATTTAAATGTCATCTAATGCCGAAGTTCGTCCGCCATTACCGCCATTCACCCGTGAATCGGCCATCGAAAAAGTTCGACTGGCTGAAGACGGCTGGAATTCCCGCGACCCGCAGCGCGTGTCCCTGGCATACACCCTGGACACTAAATGGCGGAACCGCGCCGAGTTCGCCAACAACCGCGAAGAAGCCAAGGGGTTCCTGACCCGTAAATGGGCCAAGGAGCTGGATTACCGACTGATCAAGGAACTCTGGGCCTTTACCGGCAACCGCATCGCCGTGCGCTACGCCTATGAATGGCACGACGACTCGGGCAACTGGTTCCGCTCCTACGGCAACGAAAACTGGGAGTTCGATGAGCAAGGCCTGATGTTCAACCGTTACGCCTGCATCAACGACCTGCCGATCAAGGAAAGCGACCGTAAATTCCATTGGCCGTTGGGGCGTCGTCCGGACGATCACCCGGGCCTGTCGGACCTCGGTCTGTAATTCCACACAGCTCCAATGTGGGAGCGGGCTTGCTCGCGAAGAGGCCGTGTCAGTAGACATTAATGTCGACTGACACACTGCTTTCGCGAGCAAGCCCGCTCCCGCAGGGGTTTTGTGGTGTTTAGGCGATCGCAGCTTGCTGCTTCACGCCGGCCTTGGCCTCTAGCTCACGCACCAACGGCAACACGCGTTTGCCGAAGTACTCCACTTCTTCCTGGAAGTGCAGGAACCCCGCCAACACCAAATCCACGCCCACCGCTTTCAACGCCACAATGCGCTCGGCAATCTGTTGCGGCGTGCCGATCAGGTTGGTCTTGAACCCGTCGTTGTACTGCACCAGATCCTCGAACGTCGACTTGGCCCAATTGCCCTCGCCTTCCGGTGACGCCCTGCCCGCCTGTTTCGCTGCGTCGCCAAAGGCATTCACCGCTTCCGGATCGGCCTGGTCGATGATCTGCGCCAACACCGCACGCGCTTCCTCTTCGGTGTCACGGGCAATGACAAAAGCGTTCACCCCGACCTTCACCGAATGATTGTTCACCGCAGCCTTGGTTCGAATGTCGTCGACCTGAGCCTTGATGCCTTCGGGGGTGTTGCCGTTGGTGAAATACCAGTCCGACACCCGCGCCGCCATGTCCCGTGCGGCGCGTGAACTGCCGCCCTGGAAGATTTCCGGTTGACCCAGTGGCTTGGGCTTGAGGCTGTAATTGTCGAAGCGGTAGAAGTCGCCGCGAAAGGTGAAGTTGTCCTGGCTCCAGATGCCCTTGAGCGAGCGGATGAATTCTTCCGAACGGCGATAACGCTCGTCGTGCTCCAGCCAATGCTCGCCGATTGCCTGGAATTCACCCTTGAACCAGCCGCTGACAATGTTCACCGCCACCCGGCCGTTAGTCAGTTGATCGATGGTCGCCAGTTGCTTGGCCGCCAGCGCTGGTTGCCACGGGCCGGGCAGGATCGCGGCGATCACCTTGAGTTTGGTCGTGGCCGCCAGCAGCGCGTGGCTGAAGGCAACCGATTCATGCTGGAACTCGGCGCCGTAACCGGCGGTGAAACGAATCTGGGTCAAGGCGTATTCAAACCCGGCCTCTTCGGCCAGTTGCGCCAGTTTGCGGTTGTAATCAATGCCCCAGTGGGTGCGCTGCTCGATCTTGCTGACCACCAGCCCGCCGCTGACGTTCGGCACCCAATAGGCAAATTTGACGGCTTGCTGACTCATAGGCTTGTCCTCGGGACTTTTGGGAAGTCCTTGGACCAGAGCAGCAACCGTGCCAGCACTGATTCCTTGTGGCGTATGACACTTGTGGCGAGGGAGCTTGCTCCCGCTGGGCTGCGCAGCGGCCCCAAAATATTGTGAGCGCTGCGCACTCAAGCGGGAGCAAACTCCCTCTCCACAGGAATGCCTTTTGCCATAGGTCGAGGGTGTGTCAGGGGCAATTTGCTGCTGCGCTGTTGGTACAGCAACAGTTCATACCTCGTTAAAACCTACATCCTCCAACAAACCATGGCCTGACAACTTCGGCATGGACCATGCAATCGCTCTTGGCAGACTCAAAGCCTTTTACTGCCGCCCCGAGGAACCGTCCCATGACCGAACACCACGTTATCAACCCCCTATCCACCGGCACCGACTACGAAACCCTGGCCGCACGCTTCCGGCCGATCTTCGAACGAATCGCCGCCGGCGCCGTTGAACGCGAACAAACCCGCAGCCTGCCTTACGAACCCATCCAATGGCTCAAGGACGCCGGTTTCGGTGCCATCCGGGTCCCGGTGGAATATGGCGGCGGCGGTGCTTCGGTCCCGCAATTATTTGAACTGCTGATCGAACTGGCCGAAGCCGATTCCAACGTCCCCCAAGCCTTGCGCGGACATTTCGCGTTTGCCGAGGACCGCCTCAACGCTGCGCCCGGCCCGGCTCGGGATGTCTGGTTCAAGCGCTTCGTGGCCGGCGACTTCGTCGGCTGCGCGTGGACCGAAATTGGCAGCGTGTCCATCGGCGATGTGATCACCAAAGTCTCGCCCCACGGCGATCAATGGCGGCTCAACGGCGAGAAGTTCTACAGCACCGGCAGCATTTTCTCTGACTGGATCGACGTCTACGCCCAGCGCAGCGATACCGGCGGCGACGTGATTGCTGCGGTGCGCACCCGCCAGCCTGGCATTGTGCAGAGCGATGACTGGGACGGTTTCGGCCAGCGCACCACCGGCAGCGGTACGTCGCGGTTTACCGATGCCGAAGTGGACGCCGAAAACATCATCGACTTCGCCACCCGCTTCAAATACCAGACGGCGTTCTATCAATTGGTGCTGCTGGCGACCCTCGCCGGGATCGGCCGCGCGGCGTTGCGCGATGTGGCGCATCAAGTGCGCGAGCGCAAACGCATCTACAGCCATGGCAACGCCCAGCATGTCAGTCAGGATTCGCAAGTACAGCAAGTGGTCGGGGAAATCTCGGCGTTGGTGTATGCCGCCGAGGCCAGCACGCTAAAAGCCGCACAACCGGCACAGCGCGCTTACGAGGCACGTTTCTCTGGTGATGAGGTGTTGGAGCGGGCGGCGAATGTTGCAGCAGAGATCGAATCGGCCAAGGCTCAAGTGGTGGTGACGGAACTGATTCAACGCGCTACCAGCGAACTGTTCAATGCGCTCGGGGCGTCGGATATTCGTCAGGGTAAATCCCTGGATCGGCATTGGCGCAATGCGCGGACGGTGTCGTCGCATAACCCGGTGATCTACAAGGCCCGGATTATCGGGGATTGGGAAATTAACGGGGCTGAGCCGCCGTTTGTGTGGCAGATCGGGAATGGGCCTCAGGTTAAGTGATGTATTGGCTGGGATGATGCCTTCGCGGGCAAGCCTCGCTCCTACGGTTGATCGTGTTCCCCGTAGGAGCGAGGCTTGCCCGCGAAGAGGCCAGACGGGTCGCCGCAAAGGTTGGATATAGGTAAGATATCGGCCTTCCCCGCAGCCCACTTTCTGCGCCCCGCCGAATAAGCCGATTCCATGCCTTTCGAACTTAGCGTTGACCTCACCACTCTGGCCATTCTGGCCTTCGTCGCTTTCATTGCCGGTTTCATCGACGCCATTGCCGGCGGCGGCGGTCTGTTGACCACACCTGCCTTGCTGACCGCCGGCCTGCCCCCGCACCTGGTGCTGGGCACCAACAAACTGAGTTCGACCTTCGGCTCGGCCACCGCCAGTTTCACCTTCTACCGCCGCAAGCTGTTTCACCCCAAACAGTGGGTGCACGCCATTATTGGCACCCTGGTCGGCGCGCTGACCGGTGCGGTGGTCGCCCACTATCTGCCGGCGGAATGGCTGAACAAGATGCTGCCGGTGATTGTCTTCGCCTGTGGCATCTACCTGTTGTTTGGTGGCACGCCAAAAGCGCCGCTGGACAGCGACGCTCCGATCAAGAAAAAGTGGCAATCGACCCAAGGCTTCAGCCTCGGTTTCTATGACGGTGTGGCCGGCCCCGGCACGGGTGCGTTCTGGACCGTCAGCAGCATGCTGATGTACCCCATTGACCTGGTGAAAGCCAGCGGCGTAGCCCGCAGCATGAACTTCGTCAGCAACATTGCGGCGCTGTCGGTGTTCGTATTTTCGGGTCAAGTGGACTGGATCATCGGCCTGAGCATGGGCCTTTCGGTGATGGTCGGTGCATTCTTCGGCGCACGCTCCGCCATCAGCGGCGGAGCCAAGTTCATTCGCCCGGTGTTCATCACCGTGGTGCTGGGCCTGACCGTGCGCCTAGCCTGGCAGCACTGGTTCAGCGTGGCCTAAGCGCCGCGCCAGGTAGACATCGATCAGATAACGGGCAATCGAGCGTGATGCCGGCAATGGCGGCATCGCGTGAATGTTGAACCACTGGGCGTCTTCGATCTCGTCCTCCTGACAGACGATCTCGCCACCGGCGTATTCGGCGTGGAAGCCCAGCATCATCGAGTGCGGGAACGGCCAGCACTGGCTGCCCATGTACTGGATATTCTTGACCTCGATCTGCACTTCTTCGCGAACCTCGCGAATCAGGCATTCCTCGGCCGACTCCCCCGGTTCGGCAAACCCGGCCAGCGTGCTATAGACCCCGGTGACAAAGCGTGGCGAACGGGCCAGCAACACTTCATCGCCACGGGTGACCAGCACGATCATGCTCGGTGAAATCCGCGGGTAATAGCGGATATCGCAAGGCTCGCAGTACATCGCCCGCTCACGGGGAACCTGTTGGGTCGCCTGCCCGCAGTTACCGCAAAAACGGTGTTCGCGGTACCAGGTGCCGATCTGCGCGGCATAACCGAGAATCCGGTACACCGTGTGATCGCCTTCCAGCATGAACGCCCGCAGGCCTTTCCAGTTGCAGCCCGGCACTTCGCTGTGGCTACTCAACTCGATCAGATAGACCGGTTCGCCATCAAGGTGACCGATACCGTGTTCCGCCAGGATCGACAAGTCCTGGCGCTTGAGCCATTCCCGTGGGAACAGCGCGCCATTGTCATCGAACAGAAAGCCTTCGGGGCTGCGTGCCACGGCCCAGCCGCCGGGTTGATCGGTGTCCAGTACTGCGGTGGTCCAGCGTGAAGTCATTTTTCATCAGTCCAGAAATTCGGGTTTCTGTTTGCTCATATGGGCGGCCATGGCCACGCGCAAATCGGTGGATTGCAGCATGGCGGCGTTCCAGGTGGCGACGTATTCGAGGCCGTCGTCGATACGATGGTCGCGCATGTAGCTGATCATCTCTTTGGTGCCGGTAATCGCAATCGGCGACTTGCTGGCGATCTCGCGGGCAATGCCCATCACGCCGTCGAGCAGGCTGGAAGCATCGCTGTAGACGCGATTGACCAGGCCCATGCCGTGCGCTTCCTCGGCACCAAACTGGCGACCAGTGTAAGCCAGTTCACGCAGCATGCCGTCACCGATGATCCGCGGCAAGCGTTGCAAGGTGCCAACGTCGGCGGCCATGCCGATGTCGATTTCCTTGATCGAGAATTGCGCGTCTTCAGCGGCGTAACGCATGTCGCAAGCGGCGATCAGGTCGATGGCGCCGCCCAGGCAGTAACCCTGGATCGCCGCGAGCACTGGTTTGCGGCAATTGTCGACGGCGTTGAAGGAGGCTTGCAGGGCGAGGATCTTGCGGCGCAGCAGGCGCGCGTTGCGGCCGACGTCCTTGCCCAGCTCGTTGGCTACGCCGGCCAGCATCATCAGGTCGATGCCTGAGGAAAAGTGTTTGCCGGCGCCGCTGAGCACAACGACCCGCACTTCGTCGGTGTCGTCGATCCACTGGAAGATCTCGATGATCTCGCTCCAGAACGCCGCGTTCATCGCGTTGATCTTGTCCGGGCGGTTGATCTGCACATGGGCGATTTTGTCAGCGAGTTCGACGGTGAACGCGGTGTACTGAGACATGGCAGTGATCCTTTACCGGGCAGAAATGAAGCCCGAACTATAACAAGGCATCACGGGGGAGTAAGGCAGTGGTTCGGCCAAATGCGGGACTGACCTGGGATGTGTGGTGGCCGGTCGGGCCTCATCGCGAGCAAGCTCGCTCCCACAGGGGATTTATGAACGCCATTGATCTCCTATGGGAGCGAGCTTGCTCGCGATTGGCCGCAACGCTGATCTAACTGCCCTTCACCGCCACAAATGCTGCTGTCACATACGGCACGGTGATGACGTCCTTGCCGCGCAACTCCGGCTCGCCGTCAATCAACGCCCTAATCTGCGCATCCACCCTGTCCCGCTGCGCTTGCGGCAACGCAGCAATAAAACTGGTCGATCTCACCCGATTGAAAATCACATCCTCGGGCGAGCCCGTGTGCCCATGAGCGAAATGCTGAGCCTGCAACGGCCCAAACGCCTTGTGCGGAAACGCCAACCGCCACGCACCGGTGTAATAGCGCGGGGTATCACCTTCCAGCGCATTGACGATCGAATCCAGTTTTGGCACCCAACTCACCCGGGTATCGCGCAGGTTCCACACCAGGCCCAACCTGCCGCCCGGCTTGAGCACCCGGGCAATTTCGGTCAGCGCTGCCGGGCTCGCAAACCAGTGAAACGCCTGGGCGCAAACCACCACATCCACCGAGGCGTCCGGCAGCGGCAAATCGGTGGCCGTGCCACTGACGGCCAGCACTTGCGGATAAGCGGCGGACAACTTCTCCAGCATCTGCGGCACCGGTTCCACGGCAATTACCTGTGCGCCTGTGGCCACCAGCCGCCCGGTGAACTTGCCGGTGCCGGCGCCGAGGTCAATCACGGTTTTGTCGTCATCCAGACCCAAGGTGCCCGTTAGCCAATCGGCCACTTGCGGTGGATAATCCGGGCGGCCACGCACGTAGGTGTCGGCGCCGGTTTTATAGCCATCGGCGGCAGCATGGTGAATGTGTTCTCTCATCACAGTTCTCCCGATACACATCAATGCTGTCGAGCATAGCGTCTGGCTTAATGCTTTCCCTGCAAAGACCTTCACAAAGAAATGAATAATTGTTCATACAGCGGTGTTCACCTGCCATCGCCTTAGAGGATTGCCCATGACTACCCTGAACAACCCGCCAACTCGATACGACCGCCTGACCATGAGCCTGCACTGGCTGACCGCCGTGTTGGTGATTTTCCTGTTCGCCAGTTCGCAAATCTGGGACCAATTGGCCAAAGGCACGCCCCTGCGCAAGGGGTTGCAGTCGGTGCACATTTCCTGCGGCATCCTGCTGGCGGTGATTGTCATCGGTCGGCTGCTCTGGCGCCTGTCCCGAGGCCGGCGTTTGCCTGCGCTCAATCAAGGCCTGATGAATATTGCGGCGAAAACCGCGCATCTGGCGTTGTATCTGCTGCTGTTGAGTCAGATCGTGCTGGGTTTCCTGTTTCGTTGGGCTCAGGCCGAACCGTTCAACTTCTTTGGGCTGTTCGATGTCCCAACCCTGATGACGTTCGATAAGAGTATGAAGTCGGTGTTCGGTGGCCTGCATGAACAGGTGGCTTGGGCCCTTGTGATTCTGGCCGGGCTGCATGCGGTGATGGCGCTGGTTCACCATTACGGCCTGCGCGACGGCACACTGCGCCGGATGCTGCCGGGAAGCGATTCGATCTGAAACGAATAAAACACCGAGGCCGGGTGTTCTATGGATGCCTACCCTTGAATTCTGTTTTTTGAATGGAGTTTCGCCCATGAATATCCGTTTCGCTGTTTTCGCCACCCCGCTGCTGTTGGTCGCAGCGCTGTCCAGCACGCTGGTGTTCGCCCACGGTGACGACGCCGCACCCGCCAAGCCCAATTGCCCCAAAGGCCAGGTGTTCGACAGCAAATCGAACAAGTGTGTGCTGCAAACCAGCAGCCTGGTGCCGGATAACGACCGGGTGGACTACGCCTATCGCCTGGCCAAGGACGGTCGCTACGAAGAAGCCCTGGCCCTGCTCGATACGCTTAAAAATCCCAACACCGCCAAGGCACTGAACTATCGCGGCTACGCCACGCGTAAACTAGGCCGCACCGACGAAGGCATCGGCTATTACCTGCAATCGGTCAAACTCGACCCGCAGTATGCGCGAGTACGCGAATACCTCGGCGAGGCTTATGTGATCAAAGGTCGTATCGACCTGGCCCAGGAGCAGTTGCAGCACATCAAGTCGATCTGCGGCAGCACCTGCGAGGAATACCAGGACCTGGCCGAAGCCATCAACGATTCATCGAAAACCTGACACCGAACGGACGGAGGTCGCCATCGCCAGCGATCAGGCATTTAGAGCAGAGTTGGGCCAGCATCTGGCGCGTTTATGGCGTTACGGCTTGCTGCTGTCCCGACAACGGCATGTGGCCGAAGACCTGGTGCAAGCCACCTGCGTACGGGCGCTCGAACGGGCCGGGCAGTTTGTGCCCGGTACGCGCATGGACCGCTGGCTGCTGAGTATCTTGCACTCGATCTGGCTCAATGAAGTGCGCGCCCGCCGTGTGCGCCTGGGCCAGGGCTTGGTGAATGCCGACGAGGCGCTGTCGTTCGACGGCGAGCACGCGGCGCAAACCCATGTGCTGGCCGCGCAGGTCATCCGGCGCGTCGATGCCTTGCCCGAAACCCAACGCGAAACGGTGTACCTGGCCTACGTCGAAGGCCTGTCCTACCGCGAAGTGGCCGAGGTGCTGCAAGTGCCGATCGGCACCGTCATGAGCCGACTGGCTACCGCCCGCCTGAAACTTGCGGAGTACCCACCCCTGCACGCTGTACCGAGTTCTACCTCTGGAGAACGTCGATGACCGACCCCCTACGCCCGACGATCCTTTCGGATGAACAGTTGGTGGCCTACCTCGACGACCAACTCGACACTGAACAGCGCACCCGCATCAACGCCGCCATTAACGAAGACCCGGCGCTCAACCTGCGCCTGCAATGGCTGGCCCGCAGCAGCCTGCCGTTCAAGGATGCTTACGACGAATTGGGTCAGCAAGCGCCAATGGATCGCTTGCACGCCATGCTCGACACCTTGCCCAGCCCTGCCCGCCCGGCACTTAGTCGGCGCTGGTTTCTGGCCGCAGCGGCTGGCCTTGTAGTGAGCGGTGTGCTGGCGGACCGGTTGTTCCTCGGTTGGCAGTTGAGTCAGCAAAAAACCAACTGGCGCGGGCTGGTGGCTGACTATATGTCGCTCTATGTACCGCAAACCCTGGAGCACTTGCCCACCGACGAGGCAACCCAGCGTGCCCAACTGCGCACCATCGACGCCCGTCTGGGCCTGAACCTGGCGCCGGCGCAACTGACCCTGCCGCGCCTGGATTTCAAGCGTGCACAAATTCTCGAATACGACGGCGTGCCCATCGCGCAAATCACCTATCTGGACCCGGCCCACGGCCCGATGGCGCTGTGCGTCACCCGTTCCAACAGTGGCAGCCGGCATTTTGCCCAGGAACGTAGACACAACATGAACGTTGTCTACTGGGCTGACACGGAACACGCGTGGATGTTGATCGGGCACAACTCGATGGCGGACCTTGAGGACATCGCCAAGGTTTTGAGAAGTCGGCTGAGCGCATAACGCAAATCGTCACTATCCTATCGACTGACTTCCAAGGAGGAATCACCCCATGCCACATCCATCTCTCCACGCTTCGCGTACAGCCCTGCTGGTGATCGACGTACAGAACGACTTCATCCCCGGCGGCCAACTTGCGGTGCCCGAAGGCGACTTGATCGTGCCATTGATCAATCGCCTCGGTGGGCAGTTCAGTCAGGTGATCATTGCTCAGGACTGGCACCCGGCGGGGCATGCCTCGTTTGCCCCCAGCCATCCGGGTCGCAAGCCCTACGACGTCATTCAGTTGCCCTACGGTGAGCAGACGCTGTGGCCGGTTCATTGCGTACGGGGTACACCCGGTGCCGATTTGCACGCCGATCTGGATTTGCCACATGCGCAACTGATCATTCGCAAAGGCTGCAATCCGGATATCGACAGTTACTCCGCGTTCCTCGAAGCCGATCGCACGACCACCACCGGGCTGGCCGGCTACTTGAAGGAACGTGGGATCGACACGGTTTATCTGGTTGGGCTGGCGCTGGATTTCTGCGTGATGTTTTCGGCGCTCGATGCACGAGCGGCCGGGTTCAATGCGTTTGTAGTGCTGGATGCATGCCGGGCGATTGATCTCGATGGGTCGCTGGCTGCGGCGATTGAGCGGATGCAGGTGGCCGGGGTGAAACTAATTTCAGCGAATGAAATTTTGGGGTGAGACCTGATCCCTGTGGCGAGGGAGCTTGCTCCCGCTCGGCTGCGCAGCAGTCGCAAAACCTTTGAATGCGGTGTGTCAGGAGACACGGTATTCGCTGGAATTGGGGCCGCTTCGCAGCCCGGCGGGAGCAAGCTCCCTCGCCACAGGGGCAGCGTTGTGGCCCACAGTTCAGAGTGGACTCTGGATTCAGGCCGGTGTCGGCAACCACAGGCGAAACCGAGCCCCACCCAGCGGCGACGCTTCAACCGTCAACGTCCCGCCCTGCGCTTCCAGCGCCCGGCGACTGATCGCCAGCCCGAGACCGAAGCCTCCAGTGGCGCGATCCCGGCTGCGATCCAACCGATAAAACGGTTCGAAAATCCGCTCCCGCTCATCTTCCGGAATGCCGATCCCGTCATCATCGACCCAGATCTCGCAGCCTTTGGGGCACACTTGCACGCCAATCTGAATGCGCTTTTCGCAGTAGCGCATCGCATTGCGCAGCAGGTTTTGCAGGGCGCGCGCGGTCAGGCGTGGGTCGAGGGTGAAGCGCTCGAGCTGACCATGCAGCAGCACGTCGATGACGATGTCCGGTGATTCCAACTCTTCATCGACACTGCCCAAAATGCTGTCGATAAACTCATCCAGCGACACTTCAACCTGCTCCGGCAAGCGCGCCGGATTCTGCAAGCGGCTATAGGACAGCAGCTCCAGCACCAATTCATCCAGTTCACGAATGTGCGCGACCAACCCTTGCAGGCGTTCGCGGCTTGGCGCCGGCATGTCATCGGACAACGCCAGGGCCAGGCCGAAGTCCAGCCGTGTCAGCGGCGTGCGCAGTTCGTGGGACACCGCGTTGAGCAAGTCCCGCTGCTGGTTGAGCAGGTTTTCAATGTCACCGGCCATGGTGTCGAATACGTTGGCCAGGCTGCCGATGTTTGAGTTTTTGGATATCTGGGTGCGCTCGCTCAAGTGGCCTTTACCAAAGCGTTCGGCGGTGCCTTTCAGACGTTCGAGGTCGCGCCAGTGCGGGCGCAGCCACAGCAGCAGGCACGCGAGCATCGTCGCGCCGATCAGCACGTTGATGCTCCAGTACAACAAATTGACGTCCATCGGATCCGGCGGCACCACCATTTGCACCACCGCCTGCTCGTTCAGCGGTGCGACCGCCAAGGTCCGCCAACCCCAATCGCCAATACGCACGATGTTCTCGCCGCGCTGCAAACGCTCCTGCTCATCAAGGGTGAAATCCGCATCGTCATTGCGGGCCAGCACGATTTGCAGCGGCTGGAATTCCTTGTCCATTTCGGCGGCCAAGGCTGGCCACTGTTCAACTGGCACGGCGTGGAACTGCTTGACGATCAACGTCTGCAAGCCACGGGAATAGTCGAGGTTGTAGGAGACAAAGCGCTCATGGAACAGCTTGATCACCACATCCGGCACCAGATAAATCGCCGCGCTGTACGAGACGATCGTTACCAGATACAGGCGAAACAGGATTCTGAACATCGATTCAGCATTCCCACTCGGAGCGACTGAACAGGTAACCCTTGCCCCACACAGTCTTGATCTTGCGGGCCTCGCCGGCGTGATCATCGAACTTGCGCCGCAGCTTGGAAATCGCCACGTCCACCGAGCGATCCGTACCGTTGAATTCGATACCGCGCAGGCGTTGCAGGATCTGGTCGCGGCTCAGCACTTCACCGGCATGCCGGGCCAGCACCACCAACAGGTTGTATTCACCGCTGGACAGCTCCACCAGTTGTTCACGCCAGGTCACGGTGCGCTCGGACAGGTCGATGCACAGGTTGCCCATCAGGATGCGATCGTTGGCGGTCTGCGGTTCGCCGAGGCTGCTGCGCCGCAACAAGGTGCGCACCCGTGCCAGCAACACCCGCGGCTCGCAGGGTTTGGTGACGTAATCGTCGGCGCCCATTTCCAGGCCCAGCACTTGATCGTGGCTGTCGTCCCGTGCGGTGAGCATCAGGATCGGCAAGGTCGCCGAGTCGGCTCTCAGCAACCGGCAGACTTGCAGGCCATCAAGCCCGGGCAGCATCAAGTCGAGGATCACCAGGTCCGGCGGATTGACCCGGGCACGTTCGCGCACATGGTCACCGCGGCTGATCACGCTCACGGAGTAACCGTTGCGTTCCAGGTAGCTGGCGATCAATTCGGAGAGCGCGGTGTCGTCTTCGACCAGGAGGATGTTGGGCATGGGGTGTTTCCAGAAAGTGCGGTGGCGACTGTTCGGGCCTCTTCGCGGGCAAGCCTCGCTCCTACAGAGGTATCACATTCTCCTGTAGGAGCGAGGCTTGCCCGCGAAGGCGGCCTGCCAGTCGCTGAAAAAAATCAAGGCGCCAAGGATATACGCCCTCACGCACCCGCGAGTAAAACCCTTACACAATTTCACACAGCGCCTACAAAGCTTCACCGCTACTCTCGTCGCCTCCCCGTAGGATGCTGGGGGTCATTATTGGGGTATTCACATGTCAAAGAATCTGCTTGCCACGCTCAGCCTGATTGCACTGGCGTTGACACTGAGCGCTTGTGACAAGTCCTCGACCGCTGAAGAAGCGGCACCACTGGCCACCGTGCGCATCGAAACCATCGAAGCACGGCCACTGGCGATCACCAGCGAACTGAGCGGGCGGATTGCTGCGCCGCGTATCGCCGAAGTCCGCGCCCGGGTGGCCGGCGTTGTGTTGCAGCGCACCTTCCGTGAAGGCAGCGATGTGAAACAGGGCGACGTACTGTTCCGCATCGACCCTGCACCCTTCAAGGCTGACCTCGACAGCGCCGAAGCCTCTTTGCGCAAGGCCGAGGCCAATGCGTTCCAGGCCAAACTGCAAGAGCAGCGCTATTCACAGTTGATCGAAGGCAATGCCATCAGTGGCCAGGACTATGACAACGCCCGGGCCAATGCCCGGCAAACCGCCGCTGACGTGGCCGCCAACAAGGCAGCCGTGGCGCGAGCCAAACTGAACCTCGGTTATGCCACCGTAACTGCGCCGATTTCCGGACGCGTCGGGCGGGCACTGGTCACCGAAGGCGCGTTGGTCGGACAGAACGAAACCACCCCGCTGGCGTTGATCCAGCAACTGAACCCGATTCACGCCGACCTGACCCAATCGACCCGGGAACTCAACGACCTGCGTCGGGCCTTCCGTTCCGGTCAGTTGCAGCAGGTCGGCCAGGACCAGGTCAAGGCCACGCTGATTCAGGATGACGGCAGCCTCTACCCGCTGCCGGGCAAACTGCTGTTTGCTGACATCACCGTCGATCCGGGTACCGGGCAGATCATCCTGCGCAGCGAGTTCCCTAACCCGGACCTCGACCTGCTGCCTGGCAGCTTTGTTCGCGTGCGACTGGAACAAGCCGTGAACCAGCAAGGCATCAGCGTGCCGCAACGGGCCATCCAGCGTGACAGCGCCGGGATTGCCCAGGTGCTGCTGCTCGACGCCAATCAGCGTGTCGGCCAGCAACCGGTGCAACTGGGCGCGGTGCAGAACGATCGTTGGATCGTCATCGGTGGTCTCAAGCCGGGCGACCGCATCGTTACCGAAGGCCTGCAACACGCCAAGCCCGGTGACAAAGTCCAGATCGACGACACCCCTCTTCCACTTGCCCAGGTGACTGGTCAGTAAGCAGGACGCTTTTTTATGCCGCAGTTCTTTATCGACCGCCCTGTGTTTGCCTGGGTGCTCGCGTTGTTCATCCTGCTGGCCGGCGCCCTGGCCATTCCGCAGTTGCCGGTGGCGCAGTACCCGGTGGTCGCGCCGCCGCAAATTGAAATCTACGCCGTGTACCCGGGCGCTTCGGCGCAAACCGTGGACGAGAGCGTGGTCAGCCTGATCGAAGAAGAACTCAACGGCGCTGATCACCTGCTGTATTTCGAGTCCCAGAGCAGCCTTGGCAGCGCCACCATCACCGCAACGTTCCAACCGGGCACCGACCCGGAGATGGCTCAAGTGGATGTGCAAAATCGTCTGAAAATCGTCGAATCGCGCCTGCCGCAAGCGGTCACGCAACAAGGGCTGCAAGTGGAGAAAGTCTCCGCCGGTTTCCTGCTGCTGATCACCCTGACCTCCAATGACGGCAAGCTCAACGACGTGGCGCTCAGCGATTATCTGGCGCGCAACGTGATGAACGAGATCAAGCGTCTGGACGGCGTCGGCAAGGCGCAATTGTATGGTGCCGAGCGTGCCATGCGGATCTGGATCGACCCGCAAAAGCTGATCGGTTTCAACCTCACGCCCGCCGATGTGAATGCCGCTGTCGTTGCGCAAAACGCCCAGGTGTCGGCCGGCAGCATCGGCGACCTGCCGGCCCGCACCACTCAGGAAATCACCGCGACCATCCTGGTCAAAGGCCAGTTGTCGACGCCTGAAGAGTTCGCCGACATCGTGCTCAAGGCCAACCCCGATGGTTCCACAGTGCGCATCGGTGACGTGGCACGGGTCGAAATCGGCAGTCAGGAATATCAGTTCTCCACTCGCCTGAATGGCAAACCGTCGACCGCCGTCAGCGTGCAGCTGGCACCGGGCGCCAACGCCCTGAGCACCGCGACGCTGGTGCGGGCGAAAATGGACGAACTGTCGCGCTACTTCCCGGCAGGCGTGGAATACAAGATCCCGTACGACACCTCGCCGTTCGTCAAGGTCTCGATCACCAAAGTGGTCTACACCCTTGGCGAAGCAATGTTGCTGGTGTTTGCGGTGATGTTCCTGTTCTTGCAAAACATCCGTTACACGCTGATCCCGACCCTGGTGGTGCCGGTGGCGTTGATGGGCACCTTTGCGACCATGCTCGCGCTGGGTTTTTCGATCAACGTGCTGACCATGTTTGGCATGGTACTGGCCATCGGCATTCTGGTGGACGACGCCATTGTGGTGGTGGAGAACGTCGAGCGGATCATGGTCACCGAGGGCCTGTCGCCCAAGGAGGCGACGCGCAAGGCCATGAAGCAGATCACCGGCGCCATCGTCGGCATCACTCTGGTGCTGGTGGCGGTATTCATCCCGATGGCGTTCATGCCGGGTTCGGTGGGTGTGATCTACCAGCAGTTCTCACTGTCGATGGCCACCTCGATCCTGTTCTCGGCGTTCCTCGCCCTGACCTTGACCCCGGCACTCTGCGCCACCCTGCTCAAACCGATTGCCAAGGGTGAACACCATGCCAAGGGCGGTTTCTTCGGCTGGTTCAACCGCCGCTTCGAACAACTGACCGAGCGTTATCAAGGTTGGGTCGCCTATGCGTTGAAGCGCACGGGGCGTTATCTGTTGATCTACGGCGTGCTGCTGATTGGTCTGGGCGTTTGCTTCAGTCGCCTGCCCTCCTCGTTCCTGCCGGTGGAAGACCAGGGTTACACCATCACCGATATTCAACTGCCGCCAGGCGCAAGCAAAAATCGTACGGTGAAGGTGGTGGAGCAGATCGAAGCGCATAACGCCACGGAACCCGGTGTGGGCGACAGCACGGTGATTCTCGGTTTCAGCTTCTCCGGCAGCGGCCAGAACGCGGCGTTGGCGTTTACCACGTTGAAGGACTGGTCGCAGCGCAGCAGCAATGATTCGGCCAGTTCGATTGCCGACCGGGCCAACATCGCCCTGAGCCAGATCAAGGACGCCGTGGCCTTTGCCGTGCTGCCGCCACCCGTGAACGGCCTCGGCACCTCCAGTGGTTTCGAGTTCCGCCTGCAGGATCGCGGCGGCCTCGGCCATGCCACGTTGATGCAGGCTCGCAGTCAGTTACTGGCAGCGGCCGAAAAAGTCCGATCCTGGCCAACGTGCGCGAAAGCGCCCTGGCCGAAGCGCCGCAGGTGCAACTGGAAGTCGACCGCAAGCAGGCGAACGCGCTTGGGGTTTCCTTTGCGGATATTGGCAGCGTGCTGTCCACGGCGGTCGGTTCGGCCTACATCAATGACTTCCCCAATCAGGGACGGATGCAGCGCGTTGTGGTTCAGGCCGAAGGTGATCAGCGCAGCCAGGTCGCGGACCTGCTGAAGATTCACGTGCGCAACAACGACGGCAAAATGGTGCCGCTGTCGGCTTTCGTCCAGGCCAAATGGACACAGGGCCCGGCGCAACTGACCCGTTACAACGGTTACCCGGCCATCAGTATTTCCGGTGAGCCGGCACCCGGCCACAGCACCGGTGAAGCCATGGCGGAAATCGAACGGCTGGTGGCGCAAGGCCCGGCGGGGTTGGGCCAGGAATGGACCGGCCTGTCGTTGCAGGAACGTCTGTCCGGCAGTCAGGCGCCGATTCTGCTCGGTTTGTCGCTGCTGATCGTGTTCCTGTGCCTGGCGGCGCTGTATGAGAGCTGGTCGATTCCGACGTCGGTGTTGCTGGTGGTGCCGCTCGGCGTGCTCGGTGCGGTACTGGCGGTGACGTTACGCGGGATGCCGAACGATGTGTTCTTCAAGGTCGGGCTGATTACCATCATCGGCCTGTCGGCGAAGAACGCGATCCTGATCATCGAATTCGCCAAGAGCCTGTACGACGAAGGCCACGACCTGATCGACGCCACGCTGCAAGCCGCGCGGTTGCGGTTGCGGCCGATTGTGATGACCTCACTGGCGTTCATCCTCGGCGTGGTGCCGCTGGCAATTGCCACCGGGGCCAGTTCCGCGAGCCAGCAAGCGATTGGCACCGGAGTGATCGGCGGGATGATTACCGCTACATTGGCGGTGCTGTTTGTACCCGTGTTTTTTGTGGTGGTGATGAAACTGGTGGGCAAGCGCCATAAAGACACCTAAGTCCCCGTAGGAGCGAGGCTTGCCCGCGAAGAGGCCGTGTCAGTCAGCATTGATGTTGCCTGACACACCGCTTTCGCGGGCAAGCCTCGCTCCTACAAGGGCACTTGGCTTCAGCCTTGTGGTCACGGCGCATCGCCCTGCGCTAAGGTGTTGCAAAGCAACTGACCCATCGAGCCTTTATGCCCCTCCTCGCCCGCACCCACCCTCGCCTGACCGCCGCTGCCACACTTGGCATCGCGGTCGGCATTCTGGCTCCGGCCGATTCGATCATCAGCAAAATCCTCATCGGCTGGAACGCCGGGGTCTGGACTTACCTCGTATTGATGGTCTGGCTCGCCACGCGTGCCAAGGCACCGGACGTCAAACGCCTTGCGGAGATCGAAGACGAAAACGCCGGGCTGGTGCTGTTCATGGTGAGCATTGCGGCGATTGCCAGCCTGGCGACCATCACCTTCGAACTGGCCGGCAGCAAAGACCTGGAAACATCGCGCAAGCTGCTGCATTACGCCTTTACCGCGGCGACGGTCATTGGTTCATGGTTGCTGATCGGGGTGATTTTCAGCGTGCACTACGCCCGCCTGTTCTACACCTGGGACGGCAAGGAGCCGGCACTGCGTTTTGCCGAGGGCCTGACCACTCCCAACTACTGGGACTTTCTGTACTTCTCGTTCACCATCGGCGTCGCGGTGCAGACGGCGGATGTGGGCGTGGCCACCCGAACCATGCGCAAGATTGTGTTGGCGCAATCGCTGATCGGTTTTGTGTTCAACACGGCGATTCTCGGGTTTTCGATCAACATCGCGGCGGGACTGTTCGGTTAGTGGCTGCACAAACGTTCTAGGCAGCCACCGGGTTGCAGGCGTTAAATAAGTCGGTAAACCGTCTCACAGGTGCAGCATGACTTCGCACAACTGGATCGACCTGGCCCAGGACACCGACACCGGCATCGAAACCTTGCGCGCGCATTTCGAGGGCCACGCCTACGACCCGCACTGGCATGACAGTTATCTGGTGGGCGTGACGGAGCAAGGCGTACAGCAATTCAACTGCCGGCGGGCCAGGCATCAAAGCACGCCGGGCAAGGTGTTTCTGCTGGAACCGGGCGACATCCACGACGGTGAAGCGCCCACCGAGGACGGCTTCACTTACCGCATGCTGTACCTCGACCCGCAATGGCTGGAACGGGAATTGGGCGAGCTGTTCGAAGACGCCCCACTCAACAGCCAACTGAGTTTCGCCAACACCCTGACCCCCGACCCGCAACTGGCCCAGGCCACCAGCCTGGCCTTCCAGACCTTGCACGGTGGCGAGCTGAAAATCGTTCGTCAGACCGCCCTCGACGGTTTGCTCGAACACCTGACCCGCCATCTGCACTGGCGCACCCGCTACAGCGAAGATCCACGCTTGCCGCTGGTGGCGCAAAAAGCCCGGGAGTACTTGCATGCCAACGCCCATCTCGATATCGGCCTCGATCAATTGGCCGCCGCCACTGGCGTAGATCGCTTTCGCCTGACCCGCGCCTTCAAGGCAGCTTATGGGTTGGCCCCACACGCTTACCTGGTACAACTGCGCCTGTCCAAGGCCCGGCGCATGCTCGCCAGCGGCTTGCAACCGGCGACGGTGGCGATGGAGTTGGGGTTTGCCGATCAAAGCCATCTGGGGCGCTGGTTTGTTCGCGCCTATGGGCTGACCCCGGCGATGTACCGCAAGCGCTGCTCAAATCTTCCAGACGCGTGACCTGGCCTTTGTGAAGATCGGCTCCTGACTGTCCAAGGAGTCCATGATTATGATTTCCACTTTTTCCAGCTTGTTGCCGTTTTTGGCATTCGCTTTCGTCGCGTCCATCACCCCCGGCCCGACCAATATCCTGGTGCTGAGCAATAGCGCCAGATATGGTTTCAAGGCTGCGCTACCGATCGTTTTTGGGGCCTGCCACCGGTGCGGCGCTGCTCGTGTTGGCCGTGGGCGGCGGTCTTGGCCACGTTCTCAGTGCCCACCCCCACCTGCAAACCGCAATGCAGTGGGCAGGCGTCGCGTGGTTGAGTTATTTGGCTTGGCAGATCTTTTGGGCGCCGGTCAATGCCCATGAACCATCGTCCCGCCCTCCTCAATCACAACGACTGGGTTTCAAGGGCGCCGCCAGTTTGCAACTGATCAACCCCAAGAGCTGGATGATGGCGTTGGCGGTGATCAGTGTGTTTGCCGCCCAAGGTCAGGAAAAATGGATGCATGTGATGATACTGTCGCTCGCCTTCTTTTTGGTCTCCTTGCCCTGCCTTTCCACTTGGGCGGTACTGGGAGCCCGCTCCCGAGTTCTGTTGAAAGCCCCCAATGCACAGAGAATTCTCAACTACAACATGGGTTTATTGTTGCTCGTTTCTGTATGGCTACCGCAATTATCACTCTATAAGTCAACGCCATAATCCGGCGCCAGTTACTTCAATAACTCGACGCTCTTGCCAGCACACTTCGCACCGACTGTAAACTGTTAGATCTTACAGTTTACAAGCCACCCTGATTGGCGCTTTTATTGTTCATCCAGAATTAAGGTCAACGTATATGGCCTTTGGATACCCTACTTAAAGTATCGGAGAGCCTCCCCATGAATCTAATCGTGAAAACCCTTGGCTTCGCCCCCGGCGAACACTTTCGTACCTCCAGCACTCATGAATTTCCGGAGTTCATTGCGACGTCGGCTTTTTTATCAGCCGTGAGGAAATCCACCTCACACAACTGGTAGCCGTAGAGCGTCCTGTTAGGCTAACTCATCAGGGAGTCACTATTGCCGTCAGGGAAATTACTATTTCCCTTCCTGACTCACTTGCTTCAGCCAATTACCCGGTGGGCGGCGAGTCTGACGTTTCGTTGAGCATTAAAGTTGATGGTGCTATCTCTGAAGCGATCTCAGGCACTGTTACTTTGGATCCACAACTGGACGGTAAAGTGGGTGGAAGCTTCAATGTCGCTGTTGAAATTCGTGGGCAGGAGGATAAAACCTTTGTTCTGAAAGGACATTTCAAAGTCAAATTACCGGTGCGTTGAGTAGATTCCGAAATAAAAAAGGGAAGCTAATGCTTCCCTTTTTGATGGCCTCTGTCTCGTCCTGAATAAGGTTTACACCTTCTGAGCTATTTTCAGGACTGGGCACCTCTTAAAATCGTATATGAGCCCCAATGTTCACGCCATAGTCTTTTGTCACACTATCGCCCTTGCTGGTATCCAGTTCTGCGTGGAGTTGCCAGCGGTCGTTCAGCGTCCAAGAAACACCCGCGCCCAGTTCAAGACGATTGCCGGACAAGTCATTATTGAACTTGTTGTCGTTGACGCGAACTTCGTTATTTCTGGCAAACTCACGTACTACGGCGGCAGTGAGATGAGGTTGAAGTTTGCTTCCATTGGCCAGGGTCATACTACGTCCCGCATTCATGCCCGCTTTCCCGAGCATGGACCGTGTGGTATTGGCATCCGCACGCAGACCATTGTCGAGGCTGTAGTCCTTGCCTTGCACCGCGGCCACCTGCCATTGGGTGAATGGCTCAATGTAGTAATCCGAATCCAGCTCAATGTGTTTACCGAATTCCACCGACGCACTGGCGCCCAGGTTGTTGTAATTCCCCTTGGTTTGGGTGCCGTCGCTCATCGTGACCTTCGCATCGTTGCGGAAATGGTTGAGCTTGGCCACGGTATCCAGGTAGTAACCACTGTCACCCAGCCAGGTGCCATACATACCGAGCGATGTGCTGCCAATTTCCCCAGAGCTGCCACGGCTCAAATCCAGATTGGATTTGCTATAGCCGGCAAATGCGCCGAGCAACACCCGCTCGCCAGCGATCTGCACCGGCGTATCAACCCCCATCGAAATGCCGGACTGGGTTTGACTATAACCACCACCATAGGCGTTACCGCCGATGCTGTAGCGACTACCAAAACTGCGAACCCAACCACCGGTCTGCCCGCCGTTGACCCGCAGGTCACCCATACGGTTGTTCAACGTGGCCATTTCGCCGTAGATCACGGTGGGGGCTGTGCCAAATATCGCCAAAACCGAGCGGGTCGGGGTGCTGACAACCTCCCTGTCGGGCTGCAAATACCAATCCTCACCCTCCTTGACCAGGCCATAGGTGAACGCGCCGACATCGACCGGGCCGTTAACCAGCCCAAAATGGGCACTACCACCCGTGGTTTGTACGACTTTAATCGGCGCATCGCTCACCGGATCGGCACCACTGCTCGCCACCAGCAACTGATGATTGCCTGATGCGCTGCCCGTGACGTTCAACAGATCCGTGATGCGTTGTTTGAAGTCGGTGTTCATCTCGAACGTGCCATTGCCAGACAGGTTCGCGACGTCTAACTGAAAATATTCCTGATTGCTGCCAAACCGCACTCGGCCGCCATTAAGCGTGAGGTTATTGACCGACTGGCTGTCAGTCATTTGCCACAGAGCCTGGTTGCTGATGGAAAAGTTGGCAACGTTATTGACCTGGCCGGTCAAACTCGCACCATTGTCCAGCGTCAGGCTGGATGCCGAGCCCGACGCCGCTGTGACGTTACCGGTCATGTTGCTCAGATGGTTCAGCGTTGCGGCGCCAATGTCTTGCAGGTTACCCGTCAGCGTCGAGCCGTTGTCGATCAAAACACTGTCCGCCCCCAGTACATTGCCGCGCATCTGTGCCTGATTGTTCAGCGTCGTACTGCCAATGTCTTGCAGGTTGCCCGTCAGTGTCGAGCGATTGTCGATCACGACACTGTCCGCCCCCAGCACATTGCCGCGCATCTGTGCCTGATTGTTGAGCGTGGCGGTGTTGACGTTTTGCATGTCACCGGTAAGCGATGCGTTATTTTGCAAGGTCACGGTCCCGGAACTGCCCTGATCGACCACGACATTGCCCGTCAAGGCACTGTTATCGACCAGCAGCGTCGCCGAAGCACCGTTGCTGACTTGCAGCGCTGTGTTGTTGCCGCTGACCAGTGTCGAGCCGTTGCGAACCTCGATATTGGCGCGGGCCTGAGTGGTTTGGGGAGCGTTGCCGATTACTATGCTCGAACCTGTCGTGCCTTCCACTCGAGTGCTGTCCAAGATGATGGTGCTCGGTGACACGCTGGCGGCAACCGTGTCGTTGCCAACGATAATACCGTTCTGCCCACCGGTGATGATGCTGCCGCTGGCAGTCAGGGAGCCTTCAAGCAAGCGCACGCCGAAACTCGTCGCGCCCGTGCCCTGTACTGTGGAGTTTTGAACGGAGATATCACTGAAACGGTTGCCTGCAATGCCTCCAAGCAACCCGCGCGCCGTACTGTTGTTGCTCAAGCTGATCCGCGAGCCACCAGGGCTTTGTACATTTCGCAGGCCCGATATACCGATGCCGACGTTGCTGATCACGGTGGTGTTGTTTAGCAATGCCGTAGCACTGCTCAAGGAAATACCTTGTCCCGACGCAGAGTTGACTGTCGAGCTGGTCAGGTTGACGGTGCTGCCGGCCGCGGCGGCGATATTCAATGTTTGGGCGTTGGTGCCCGTCAGAGAGGCATTATTTTGCAGTTGCCAGGTCTCCACCGCAGTGGAGCCATCAATTGTCTGCGAGGTATTAGGCGGCAAATTAGCCGCTTGGGCAAAGGATGTACCAAGAAGTAGGGTAATGGACGCAGCAAGTGCATCGCCTCTTATCTTGGGAACTGCGATTAACTTCGACGACATAGTAACTTCCTGCGCGAATGCGTCTAGGATGGGCGAACCCTCCGAAACGATTAGTGAATGAGCCGGGCTTGTGAACGGCCGCCAGACTAAGACCTGCCTCCTTCATACGCTGTAGGACAAATCCCTTATTGCGTACGACTTTTCCGAGAGTTGTTTAAGAAATACTAATTTGTATGCCGAAGTAAAATTTCCATCCAATGGGAACAACAAACACATTGTTCCCATTGGCAGGAAATCAGGTTTCCAGTCAAATCAAGGCGATGGTTCCGGACGCTCCTGTTCGCAATACACCAGGCTGGCATTCAACAGCGAGACCGGCAGGGTGACGACTGCCGTAATACCATTCGCCGTATACGCGATACGTGCGTATCGATTGGCTGGACGCTGTGGAGGGGTCCCCGTAGGCGGCAACTGGATGAGTCGGATCCGGGCATAATCCGTGAGAAATATTTCCAGATCTCCCGTCGGCGGCATGTTCTGTGTATCGCTCATTTCGGTGCCAGGAATCAGCGCACCTGCCGGGGTATCTGTCGTGCGCCCTTCAAACGTCACCGCCACTGGTGTCCCAGTCGGAATATTGGGGTCGCGGCGGATTCTGATACGCAGTCGGCGCGGTAGATAGGGTGGAGCTGATCCACCTGGCACAGTCGGATGATCCAGGGATGGACAGTTGACCAGAGTAGCGACCCGTTCAGGTACGAAGATAGGCGCCTGGCCAGGAATATTCAGTAAATACGCCGAAACAATCACCTGTGGTACGGGCAAGTTGATGATGATCGCCGTGACGCTCACATCGGTATCCGGCGTCTGCCGCATCACGTTGTTGCCCCCCGGCAACTCGATGGTCACATAGGCCTTTCTCGGATTACCGTTCGCGATTGTGCCATTGCCCTCATCGCGGATGGTCTGCCATGGCAGCGGACAGGTCACAGGGGTGGTTTGTCCGGCCGTTGGGCTGCGAACGCCCACTTCCTTGCCTTGATAATAAAACGTATAGATTTCGCGACCGGTAACCGGCCTGGCTGGGCTGGTCCTGATAGGTGCCTGCATTTCTGCATCCAGGCCTGCCTGATCTGGCCCCAGCGTATTCGGAGCGGGGGTTGGAATACCTGCCCCCTGCACGATAACCACCGGTATGTTCGGGTTTTCGAGGTCCGGCAAGTTTGGCTGTTCGGGGCCGGCGTAAGAGAAGTCAACCAGTCCGAATACCGACCTTGAAGTAGGATTGGTTGGAATAGAGCTGCGCTCCAGCTCATACCAGTATTCGAACTCAACTTCGTCCTGGCCATCGTCGCCGTCGAAGACCTCATTCATTTTGTCGTAGTCCAGCACGAAGCGCAGCACGGTCGCGCCGCCGGGGGCGGGAACCGGTTGCTCCGGCACCTGCACCAGGTTGGTGGTGCCCACGGCCTGCATGTAGGGGATGATGCGATCACCTGGCAACCAGGTGCTATGAATATCAATTTCAATCACGGCACGCGAGGGCGGCGGAGCGCCTACGGTCGAGAGCGTAATGGGAGTACGACCATCTGCCCCGGTCACCGGAATCCTTGGTACGTTGAGTAGGGGAGCTGGTGCTCTGACCACTTGAAACAGTAGGTTGATCTGAGAGTTATTACTGATATTGCCAGGAGCATCCTGGAGGTCGTAGGCATAATAAAAACGGCCATCGCTCAACCCCCTGAGGAAGGTCAAGGGCACGTTGACAACACCACCGGCATTTAATGGTCCTGCATATGCCGGTGTTTCGGCGCGCATGGCCGGATAATTCGTCTGTTCGGAAATATAGACCGTCGCTTGATCCAGGCCCGCTTCAAACTTTGTATAGGTCGTGGAGATGACCAGGTTCAAGCCACCAGCGTTGGCAGGGTCATTAAGCCAAGCGTCATTAATGACGCTTGGCACTGGCGGTGTGCTGGGTAGCAGGGCTGGCGGCCGGGTTCCCGTGCGATTGCCAGCTCCCGGTTGCCGCTGCCAGGGGGCTGTCAGATCGACAAAAATCAAGGTGTGTGGGTTTGATGTGTCGGGGTTGCCACTGGGTTCATAAACAACAAACGCCAGTTCCCATCCCACATAGTTACCCGCTGCGTCGAACCGATCGGCGAGCCTGCTGACATCGACTGTGAACGAGAGTGGAAAGGTCCACACGCCTCCTGGTTCGGTTGCCTTATCCTTACTGGCAACGACGAAAACAGGAGAATCAGGGATGGGAGACCCGCCAGGTGGAAACATTTGAAGTTCTACACGCGTTGAATCCGGATCTGCGACCTTAGACAGTTCGACTTCTATGGTGCCATCAACTCTTAATTGTTTGTACGTCAGACGGCCGTCCGCCAAATTATCTATAACTATCGGTTGTTCCGCGAGTACTTCGTTCACTTTCTGATTCATTTGAGTTTCTCCATCGGTGAGTTCATTGCCGATCTGTACATGCGCTTACTTCATGGAGAACTACGCGACTTCAAACTGCATACTCCGAGAGCTGAATAGTTATTCAGCACCCTGTACGACATTCGGCATGGATGTCGTGCAAGGTTTGTAAGGTATAAAATGCTCACGCGTACTTGTTTGTCTATTTACTTGCGTTGCCCAGTTGTTCAGGGATAAGGATCAAAGTTCGCATCACACAACCCCTCCCCCGATACTTTACGATCGATTTTCACGGTATCTGTTCGTGAGCGACCCAATGGGACGCCGTTTCGGTACAAGGTATAAAAGGCCTGCGCCGAACCGAATGTAATGGGTTCGATGTATTGAATATACTTGTCGCTGTCCACCACAAAAATGAACCCGGTTGGAGAGTTGGCCTCTGCCTGGGTCAAAAACTTGGAGAACCGCCCCGCTGTGCCCGGAATGGGTTCGGTACCGTTCAGGCTCCTGAAACCCTCCCAGTCCAGAATGAATTCGTCATTGACGTTAAAGCGTCCGGGTTGAGCGGGTATATGCAACAACACCCTTACCCATATCCGGGGCACAACTCTGCAGTTCAGGTATCCCCGAATTTCGAATTCACCGTTATGGGACGACTCCACTGTAAATTTCGGTGCCAGCAGATTGACGACAACGGGAGGGCTGACGGTGAACCGTTGTGGCACGGATGAGTCCTCATTCCCGTTATCACCCAGCGTCACGCGATATTTCAATTGGATTTGACCGGCACGCTGCAAGTACTGAGCAGGCAATGTAATCGATGAGGGAAACGCGATCGGTACAGGAAACGGATTGCTGTAGAACAGGACTTCCGCCGTGGCACCTGGCTCAAGTACCCATATTTCCAACAGATCGTTGCGTCCAGCGATGGTAGAGGGCGTCCAGGGTGGAATCCTCAGTATCGCGCCGGTGGTGGAGGCTCCCGGAGGAATCAGCTGCAGCGGATCGCCAGGATTGACGCCATCAATCGTCAGCGGCAATGCCAGCACACCGCCGCCGGATAACGTTGCAGCGCTACTTGAATCTTCTTTAGAAACCATCTGCGTCACTCCGTCATATCGGCTTTTGTGCGTATCTCCAAAGCCTTTGTTTTCCTGTTCCTCTGGTAGGAAATTAGACGGTCAAACGCAGATGCTGCCTACTGTCAGATCTGACAGGTTTCCCGACCGCTTGTCGGCTGTCGTCCAGTTTTTGAGTGAATCTGCACCAAAGCAAGCTTGACGAAGACCTACCTTGTGAGGTTTCCTGAAACCGGTTTCAGACGAATACGAACTGGAACTCAAATAATTCCAATAACAAGGTCGCCCAGCCGTGAACGATTTCTCCGCCGCCCAGCGCAGCCGCGTCACCATGCTCGATGTCGCCGAACACGCGGGCGTGTCCAAGGCCAGCGTGTCGCGCTTTATCGGCGACGACCGCGCGCTGCTCTCCGATGCCACTGCCTTGCGCATCGAGCAAGCCATCAGCGAGTTGGGCTATCGCCCCAACCAAATGGCCCGTGGCCTTAAACGCGGGCGAACTCGCCTGATTGGCATGCTGGTGGCCGATATCCGTAACCCTTATTCGATTGCCGTGATGCATGGCGTGGAAACCGCTTGCCGCCAGCACGGCTACAGCTTGGTGGTGTGCAACACCGATCGCGATGACGAGCAGGAACGTCAGCACTTGGCGTTGCTGCGCTCGTACAACATCGAAGGCTTGATCGTGAACACCTTGGGTCATCACCGCGATGAACTGCGCGAACTGCATCGGGAAATGCCGCTGGTATTGGTAGACCGCAAGGTTGAGCAACTCGAGAGCGACCTGGTCGGGCTGGATAATCCGGCCGCCGTTGAACTGGCCCTCGCCCACCTTGAAGAGCGCGGTTACCGCGATGTGTTGCTGGTGACTGAACCGTTTGACGGGACCAGTTCGCGGATCGAGCGGGTGAGCAGTTTCAAGGCGCAGATTCAGCAACGCCCTGCGCTACAAGGGGCTGTGGTCGAAACCGGCAGCGACCTGACCTCACATTTGAAAACCTTCCTCGATGCACCCGGCCCGGGGCCGAAAGCGCTGTTCTGTGCCAACGGGATTGCGGCGCTGGCCAGTACCCATGCGTTGCGTGAATTGGGCTGCAAGTTGTTCGAGGATGTCGGGCTGATTGCCCTCGATGATCTGGATTGGTATCCGTTGGTAGGCAGCGGGATTACCGCCCTCGCCCAGCCGACGGCGGAGATTGGTGCGAGTGCGTTTGAGTGTTTGCTCAAACGGTTGCGCGGGGATATCGGGCCGGTGCGGACGGTGGATTTTGCGGCGCGGTTGGTGGTGCGTGGGTCGACGCTTGGGGATTTTCAGTGAATGTTCCGGCCTCTTCGCGAGCAAGCCCGCTCCCACATTGGATCGGCGGCGTACACAAATCCCTTGTGGGAGCGGGATTGCTCGCGAAGGCGTCCTTGAAAACGCCGCCCGCTTGAAGGCAATCCCTTTTTTTGAACAAAAATGAAACCGGTTTCAGAGGTAGATAACAATGAATAAACCACCCGTTTCCATCAGCCTGTCGAGCTACGGCGCCGACCTGGTCCGTCAACTCGGTCAAGGCAGTTTTGTCGACGTATTGGCCGCCGCCGGCGCCACGCGCATCGAATGGCGCGAAGAGTTGTTGACGGTTGAAGACCCGACGCAACTGGCCGACGCCACCCAGGCCCAAGGCCTGGAAAGCGTCTACTCCTCGCCCACCGAGCTGTGGCTCGCCGGTCAATCGAAACCCAATCCCGAGCTGGCCATAACCCTGCAACGGGCCCAAACATTCGGCGCCAAATGGCTGAAAGTCTCCCTCGGCTACTTCACCGACAACAACGATCTCCAGGCGTTGGCGCGGCAGCTGAGCCAGAGCCCGGTGCAACTGCTGGTCGAAAACGACCAGACCTTGCACGGCGGCCGCATCGAACCGTTCCAGCGTTTCTTCAATGAAGTCGAGCAGCACAACCTGCCGATCAAAATGACCTTCGACATCGGCAACTGGCAATGGCAGGACCAGTCCGCCGCCAGCGCCGCGCGGTTGCTCGGTCGGCATGTCGGTTACGTGCATTGCAAAGCGGTGGTCCGCCGGGCCGACGGTAAATTGGTGGCGATACCGCCCGGCGCCGCCGACCTGCATTTATGGGAACAACTGCTGCGGCATATGGCCCAAGGCGTAATGCGGGCGGCGGAATATCCGCTGCAAGGCGATGACCTGGTGCAACTGACCACCGAGCATGTCGCCACCCTCGCCCGCCTCGGTCAATCACGGTTGGAGAGCACGCATGTCTGAGATCGATATTCTGTCGTTCGGCGAAACCATGGCGATGTTCGTCGCCGAGCAGAACGGCGACCTGGCCGAGGTTGGCCATTTTCATAAACGCATTGCCGGGGCCGACAGCAACGTCGCCATCGGCTTGTCGCGACTGGGGTTCAACGTTACCTGGCTGAGCCGGGTCGGCGCTGATTCCCTGGGTCGCTTTGTGATCGATACGCTGGAGAAAGAAGGCCTGGATTGCCGCCATGTCGCTATCGACCCGGCGCACCCCACCGGGTTTCAGCTCAAGTCGCGTACCGATGATGGCAGCGACCCGGTGGTCGAATATTTCCGCCGTGGTTCGGCAGCCAGCCATTTGTCGGTGCAGTCGATTACCACGCAACTGCTCAACGCCCGGCACTTGCACGCCACCGGCATTCCGCCGGCACTGTCGGCCAGCGCTCGGGAAATGTCCTTCGAATTAATGACCCGCATGCGCGCGGCCGGTCGCAGCGTGTCTTTCGACCCGAACCTGCGCCCGAGCCTGTGGGCCAGCGAGCAACAGATGATTACCGAGATCAACCGCCTCGCCGCCCTCGCCCATTGGGTGCTGCCGGGTTTGAGCGAGGGTCGTTTGCTGACCGGGTTTGAAGACCCGGCGGACATTGCGGCGTTTTACCTCGACCAAGGTGCCGAAGCCGTGGCGATCAAACTCGGGCCGCACGGCGCTTATTACCGCACACATCTGGATCAGGGTTTTGTGGCTGGCGTACCGGTGCAAACGGTTGTCGATACTGTCGGGGCTGGCGATGGCTTTGCCGTAGGGATGATCAGCGCTCTGCTGGAAAACCACAGTTTTGCCGACGCCGTGAAGCGCGCCAACTGGATTGGCAGTCGTGCAGTGCAGAGTCGGGGGGATATGGAGGGATTGCCGACCCGCCGTGAGTTACCCGCCGAGTTTCAGGACGCCATTCGCGAGCAAGCTTCGCTACTACAGGGTTAGCACATCTCCTGTAGGAGCGAACGGTGCGACGATTCGACTTGCTCGCGAAGAGGCCCGCCCAACCACTGAAGATTTAAACCGTTACCTGCTGCGACAAAAACAACAAGCTCAGGAGCACCATCATGAAAACTGCAACACTCGCCGCCCGCCGCTGGTGGTACATCATGCCCATCGTATTCATCACCTACAGCCTGGCGTACCTCGACCGCTCGAATTACAGTCTGGGCGCCGCCGCGGGGATGGCGAAAGACCTCAACATCACGGCCAGCGCCTCGGCCTTCCTTGCAGCCCTGTTCTTCCTCGGCTACTTCTTCTTCCAGGTGCCGAGCGCGAGTTACGCGCAACGGCGGAGCGCGAAGAAGCTGATCTTCTACGCGCTGATCCTGTGGGGCATCCTGGCCAGCTGCATCGGCATCGTCACGAACATCTGGGTGCTATTCGTCATCCGGTTCGCGATCGGAATCGTCGAGGCGGCCATCATGCCCGCGATGCTCATCCTGCTCAGTAACTGGTTCACCAGCGGCGAACGCTCCAAAGCCAACACCTTCCTGATCCTCGGCAACCCGGTCACGGTGCTGTGGATGTCCGTCGTCTCGGCCTACCTCGTCAGCAGCGTTGGCTGGCGCTGGATGTTCATCATCGAGGGTCTGCCGGCGGTGATCTGGGCGTTTATCTGGTGGCGTCTGGCCGATGAGCGTCCAGCCCAGGCCAAGTGGCTCAGCGACCAGGAAAAACAAGACCTGGAAAGCGCCTTGGCCGCCGAACAGGTTGGCATCAAAGCCGTGAAGAACTACGCCGAAGCCTTCCGCTCGCCGAAAGTGATCGTGCTGGCCTTGCAGTTTTTCTGCTGGAGCATTGGCGTCTACGGTTTTGTGCTGTGGCTGCCGTCGATCCTCAAGGCTGGTTTGCAGATGGACATGGTCGAAGCCGGCTGGCTCTCGGCGCTGCCGTACCTGGCAGCGGTGATCGGCATGCTTGCGGTGTCCTGGGGCTCGGATAAATTGCAGAAGCGCAAACGCTTTGTGTGGCCGCCGCTGCTCATCGCCTCGATTGCGTTCTACGGCTCTTACGCGTTGGGCGCTGAACACTTCTGGTGGTCCTACACCTTGCTGGTGATCGCCGGCGCCTGCATGTACGCACCTTACGGGCCGTTTTTTGCGATCGTCCCGGAGATCCTGCCGGCCAACGTTGCCGGTGGCGCCATGGCGCTGATCAATAGCATGGGCGCACTTGGCTCGTTTGGCGGTTCTTATCTGGTCGGCTATTTGAACAGCACCACCGGTTCGCCCGGCGCGTCGTATCTGTTGATGAGCGGCGCGTTGATGCTCTCGGTGGTGCTGACGATTTTCCTCAAGCCCGGCGCCAGTGACCGGGTCGTGGCCAAGGCTGTTGTGAAACGGCCGATGGCTGCTCACCCTTGAATTGAAGTTGAGACGATGACGATGAAAAAGCAGGTTGTGCTGTACAAGAAACTCTCGCCGCTGCTGATGGCTCGCTTGCATGAGCAGACCGACGTGACCCTGATCGAAAGCCTGGATGCCGAGGGCCTCGCCAAGTTGCGCGCGGCCCTGCCCCAGGCTCAGGGCTTGCTGGGTGCGAGTCTGAAACTGGACGCTGCATTGCTCGACCTCGCACCGAATCTGGAAGCGATTGCCAGCGTCTCGGTGGGCGTCGACAACTACGACATCAATTACCTGACCGAACGACGGGTCCTGCTCAGCAACACTCCCGACGTGCTGACCGAAACCACGGCCGACACCGGTTTCGCGCTGATCCTGGCCACCGCCCGACGCGTAGTAGAACTGGCCAACCTGGTTCGCGCCGGCCAGTGGAGCCGCAACATCGGCCCAGCGCAGTTTGGCACCGATGTGCACGGCAAGACGCTGGGCATCATCGGCATGGGCCGCATCGGTGAAGCGCTGGCCCAGCGTGGGCATTTCGGGTTTGGCATGCCGGTGATTTATCACAGCCACTCGCCGAAACCGGCTGTCGAACAGCGCTTCAATGCGCAATACCGCACCCTGCCCGAGCTGTTGCAGCAAGCGGATTTTGTCTGCCTGACCTTGCCGCTGACCGCTGAAACCGAAGGGTTGATTGGCGCCGAACAGTTCGCCTTGATGGGCCCTGAAACGATCTTTATCAATATTTCACGGGGCAAAGTGGTGGACGAAGCAGCGCTGATCCAGGCGTTGCAGGACGGGAAAATTCGCGCGGCCGGGCTGGATGTGTTTGAGCGAGAGCCGCTGAACCAGGATTCGCCGTTGATGCAGTTGAACAACGTGGTGGCGACGCCGCACATTGGTTCGGCGACCCATGAAACGCGGGAAGCGATGGCCAAGTGTGCGGTGGACAATCTGCTGATGGCGTTGGCGGGTGAGCGGCCGGTGAATCTGGTGAATGCCGAGGCGTGGAAGGCTTAAGAAATTTGGTGCCTGTCAGGGCGCCTTCGCGGGCAAGCCTCGCTCCTACAGGGGGATGCGTATCCTTGTAGGAGCGAGGCTTGCCCGCGAAGAGGCCCTCAAACCCACCACATTTCCGTCAGGCCCGCCGAGCCTCAAGCAGATCCGCCGCACACAGCGCAATCCGCCGACACGCATCCGCCAGTTTCACCTGATCCACCACCAACCCAAGTCGAATATGCCCTGCCGCACTCGGCCCGAACGCCTCGCCCGCCAGCACCGACACCCCATACCCTTCCAGCAACCGCTCGGCAAACCCTTGGGCACACAGCCCCGTCTGGCGTACATCGACCATCACGAACATCCCGCCATCAGGCTTGATCGGCCGGATGCCAGGGCACGTGCTCAATCGTGCGCACACCAGGTCCCGGCGCTGGCGATATTCTTCACGCATTTGCGCCACTTCCGGCAAGTCCCCGTCCAGTGCAACTTGCGCAGCGTTCTGCACAAAATCCGGAATCCCAAACAGCATGCACAACGACAGGTGCACCAAGTGTTCGGCCAAGGGTTTTGGACCGATCACCCAACCGACCCGCCAACCGCTCATGGCGTGGGATTTTGACAGGCTATTAATGGTCGCGGTGCGCTCGGCCATGCCGGGCAAACTGGCCGGGCTGATGTGCTCACCTTCGTACAGCAAGTCGCTATAGACCTCATCGCTGATCAGCCACAAGTCGTGACGAACGCAGAGCACCGCCAGTTCCTGCCAGATCAACAATGGAAGGCTGGCACCAGACGGATTGTTTGGGCTGTTGAGCAGAATCACCCGGGTTTTGGGGGTGATCAGCGCCGCGACATCGGCCGGATCCACCCGAAAACCATTCTCCGGACGCACCGCCACCGGAACCACTTTTGCCCCGCAGGCCCCGAAAACACCTTCGTAAGTGACATACATCGGTTCGGCGACGATCACTTCATCGCCCGGATCGAGCAGGCATTGCGCTACCGAATACACCGCGCATTGCGCACCCGGTAACACGATCACATGCCCGGCATCCACCGCCTGACCGCTGCGTCTCCGATGCCGGCTGGCGATGCTGTTACGCAGCGCCCGGGTGCCGCGTACGTCGGAGTAATGAGTGTCGCCGGCCAGCAGGCTGTCGATCGCAGCCTGCACAATAAGCTTGGGCGTATCGAAATCCGGATCGCCCACCGACAGCAGCAGCACATCAACGCCCTGCTCGCGCAACTCCAGCGCTCGATCATGAATCTGCCAGGCCGCCGCTCCGTCACCGGCGATGCGTTGGGTCAGGGCTGAATAGCGCATGTACTTCTCCTATCGCGCGTGTTCCAGTCACAACCCTATCTCAAATTACAAATCGCGCCACCATCGCATTCAAATCCACCGCCAAACGCGACAGTTCATGCGTCGCGGTGCTGGTCTGGTTGGCACCGGCGGCGGACTGGATAGCCAGGTCACGAATGTTGACCAGGTTGCGATCGACTTCGCGGGACACCTGGGCCTGTTCTTCCGAAGCACTGGCGATGACCAGGTTGCGCTCGTTGATCATATGGATCGATTGGGTGATCTGCTCCAACGCAACCCCGGCGGCGCGGGCCAATTCCAGGGTGCTGTGGGTGCGCTGATTGCTTTGCTGCATCGAGGAGACTGCTTCACCGGTGCCGTTCTGAATGCCGGCGACCATTTTTTCGATTTCCTGGGTCGATTGCGCGGTGCGGTGGGCCAGCGCCCGAACTTCGTCTGCCACCACCGCGAAACCACGTCCGGCTTCACCGGCACGAGCCGCTTCGATTGCGGCGTTGAGCGCCAGCAAGTTGGTTTGCTCGGCGATGGCGCGGATCACGTCCAGTACCTTGCCGATGTCGCGACCCTGAGCCGCCAGGCCTTCGATCATCACCGAGGTGTTTTGCACGTCGTGGGTCATAGTCTGGATCGCGTCAACGGTTTCCACCACGCGGTTGCGACCTTCACGGGCAGCCTGGGTCGACTGGTTCGAGGCTTCGGAGGTCGACACCGCGTTGCGTGCCACTTCTTCGACGGCGGCGGTCATTTCATTGACTGCAGTGGCGGCCTGTTCGATTTCGTTGTTCTGCTGTTGCAGGCCGCGCGAGGCTTCTTCGGTGACTGCACTGAGCTCTTCAGCGGCGGCACCCAACTGAGTGGCGGAACCGGCGATCTGCTCGATGGTTTTGCGCAGGTTGGCTTGCATGACCGACAAAGCGCCGAGCAGGCGGGACGGTTCATCCTTGCCATCGATTTCGATGGTTTTGGTCAAGTTGCCGCCAGCAATGGTTTCGGCTGCCTGCACGGCACGGTTCAACGGTTCGACGATGCTGCGGGTCAGCAACCAGGCCAGCAGCACAGTCATCAGGGCCGCGACCACGGAGACGGCGATGATGCCGTTGGTGGCAAAGGCGTACTGATCGCGAGCCTCGGCATCGGCAGCCGTTGCATCGGCCTTGTTGATGGCGATCAGTTTATTCAACTGCTCGCCCATCAGGTCGGTGCCGTCCTTGATCCGTGTATTGATCAGGGTGTGCATGTCTTCAACCTTGTTCTGGCGTGAGAGATCCATCATCTCGCGCTGGGCTTGCAGGTAGTTGTCCAGCGTGGCAGCGAACGTCTTGTACAAAGCCGCCTCTTCGCCGCCCGCAGGCAGTGCCGCGTAACTTGCCTGCGCCTGCTTGACCTTGTCCACCAACACCGAGATCCGGGTATCAGCGTCCTGCAACGAGGCCGTATCACGGTTGATCAAAATACGGAACGAGAGAATGCGCAGGCGCAGGACGTTTTCAGTGATGTTGCCCAAAAAACCGACGCTGGGAAGCTGATTGCTTTCCATGTCCACGGACGCCTGTCGGATGAGCGACATACGATTCACGGCAAACACGCCCAGCACGATAACCAGCAAGGCAATGAAGGCGAAACCCAGGAAAGCTCGAGGCGCGATGTTCAGATTACGCAAGGACATAGGATGATTCTCGGTGATTGAGGCTTCGAGCATCCGTGCCGTGATAGCTGTCGGGCGGGCATGGAGGCCGGCCGGATCAGCTTGGCGCTGCAGTTGGAATTGGTTTCGTGCGCGCCTATGAGGGTTATCGGCCGGACTTGAGGTTTTTTTCGGGGCAAGTGGAAATATATTTCAAGGGGTTACGAGTGTTTCAGCGGTGAAACACTCGCATCATGGAAGACACCACTGTTGTGGCGAGGGGGCTTGCCCCGTCCGGCTGCGAAACAGTCGTAAAACCATACGGTGCGGTATGTCAGGGCGATTGTAGGGGGCCGCTTCGCGCCCCAACGGGGCAAGCCCCCTCGCCACAGGGTCGAAGTCAGATTGGCCTGGTTGCGATGCGCCAAACCCGCGCAATATCAGCCGCCCGCTCCCGCAACAACCGCGGCGCCTCGGTACACGCCTGCTCCAGTGTCATTGGCCCGCTCACCAATGCAAATACAGCGTCGATGCCGTGTTCGTACAATGCCTGATAACCCTCACCCAGCGTTCCAGCAATGACAATCACCGGCACACCCTGCTGCCGTGCAATCCGCGCCACACCAAACGGTGTCTTGCCGCGCAAGGTCTGCGCATCGAATCGGCCTTCGCCGGTAATCACCAGGTCCGCACCGTTGACGGCGTCAGCCAGCCCCACCAGTTCGGCGACCACTTCTACACCAGCCTGAAACTGCGCACCGAGAAACGCCTTGGCCGCAAACCCCAGACCACCCGCCGCGCCGCTGCCCGGCTCGTCGCGTACGTCTTTATCGAGTGCCTGTGCGCACAGATCGGCAAAGTGCCCAAGGGCTTGGTCCAGTTGCTGGACCTGCTGCGGTGACGCACCTTTTTGCGGGCCGAAAATCGCCGAGGCGCCGTGGGGACCGCACAGCGGATTGTTGACGTCGGCGGCGATGTCGAAGCGCACTGTGTTCAGGCGTGGATCGATATCACTCAAGTCGATGCGGGCCAGTTGTGCCAGTGCCAAGCCACCGGGGGCGAGAATTTGGCCCTGCGCGTCGAGCAACTTCACGCCCAAGGCTTGCATCGCCCCGGCGCCGCCGTCATTGGTGGCGCTGCCGCCAATCGCCAGGATCACCCGTTGTGCCCCGGCATCCAGCGCGGCGCGGATCAGTTCACCAGTGCCGAACGTGCTGCTAATGCAGGCATCGCGCTGCCCCGGTGGCACCAGTTGCAAGCCGCTCGCTTCAGCCATTTCGATGATCGCTGTGTGGTTGTGTGGCAACCAACCCCAAGCCGCTTCGACCGATGCGCCCAGCGGGCCGCGCACATTGGTGCGACGCAATTCACCGGCGCACGCCGCCAGAATCGACTCGACCGTTCCCTCCCCGCCGTCGGCCATCGGCGCATTTGACCAATTGCGCATCCGGCCAGACCTCGGCCAACCCGAGCGCGATGGCATCGGCTACGCCCTGGGCACTCAGGCTGTCCTTGAACGAATCGGGGGCGATGACGATTTTCATGAGAATTCTCCAGTTCCAATGCCTCCATGCTGCCAGTTGCCCGGAACGATGACGCCGGTCCGCTGCACAAGCGGGTATGGCGTTTATTGTTCATTTATACAAAGTCATTATTGATGGCGTCCTTCCAGTCGCCACATCTCTCAGTCGGTTTGCGGAAGCAGTTGCACACCCAGGTAAAGCGCCAACATCCCATCCAGCCGCAATGGATCAACCCCACTCAGCTCGGCAATCCGCTCCATTCGATAACGCAAACTGTTGCGATGGATGCCCAACGCATCGGCACAGGCCTGGCTCTGGCCGTCGTGGTCGCACCAGCAACGCAATGTCGCCAGCAGTTGGCCGTTGTTGTCCTTGGCGATGACTTTGCGCAACGGCTTGAGCAATTCGTCCAGCGCATCGTCGTTGCGGTGGCGCCAGAGCATCACGGGTAGTCGATAACGGTTCAGCGTCAACAACCGTGAACGCGGCAACACATCGCGCCCATAGGCCAACAAATCCCCGACCCGACGATAGCAACGGCGCAAACCCGGCAACCCATCGGCCTGCCCGCCCACGGCGATACGCAGAATGTTCCAGCCCAGGCCATCGAGTTTTTCCAGCAAGCGTTCATGCTCAATCACCTGATTCGCCGGCCGACACCACAGCAGCGACGACTTGGCCGAACTGACGCACCAACTGTCCGGGTAACGACTGATCAACCAGGCACTAAGGGCTTCGACGGTCTGCCCCGGCCCGTGCTCCATGCCCAACTCAAATAGATACGGCACCCGCGTCAGTTGTGGCTTGAGCCCCAATTGTTGCGCCTCGTCGACCAAGCGCGGCGAATCCCCGGCGTCGGTCAGCAGCAACGCGAGCAAATCATCGCAGCGCTGACGCCGCCATTGCTGCTCGGCCTGTTGGTTGCGCTGGCCCACCAGCATTTCAGCGGTCATGCGCACCAGTTCGGCGTAAGTGCGTAGTTGCTCCGGTTCGCCGGTAATGCCCAGCACGCCGATCAGCCGTTGATCGAGCAACAGCGGCAGGTTAATGCCCGGTTGTACGCCTTTGAGGTGAATCGCCGTTTGTGCGTCGATCTCCACCACCCGCCCGTTGGCCAGCACCAGTTGCGCACCTTCGTGGCGAGTGTTGATCCGCTCGGGCTCGCCGCTGCCGAGGATCAGCCCCTGACTGTCCATGACGTTGACGTTGTAAGGCAGGATGGCCATCGCCCGGTCTACGATGTCCTGGGCCAGGTCGTGATCGAGTTCAAACATTGGGCAAATCCTTGAAAACGTGGTGGGACGGGTTGTTCACCCGCACAGGCCTTGTTGGCAAACCCTGTGCTCAGGCACAAAGACAATCACCCGAAGGGTGGCCGAGACTCACAGGGCGATCAACGTTACCCTTTGCATCGCAAAAAATCATAATAAAGAGAGAGCCGCCATGTCACAGAGCGCCGCAGCTATCCAGGCCATCGCTGACGATAAAAACGCCGTCTACAAACGCATTACCCTGCGTTTGATCCCCTTCATCTTCATCTGCTACCTGTTCAACTACCTCGACCGGGTGAACGTTGGATTTGCCAAACTGCAGATGCTCGACGCACTGAAATTCAGCGAAACCGTGTACGGCCTCGGGGCCGGGATCTTCTTTATTGGCTACGTACTATGCGGCGTGCCGAGCAACCTGGCGCTGACCAGGTTCGGCCCACGGCGCTGGATTGCGCTGATGATGATCGTCTGGGGCTCGCTGTCGACCTGCCTGTTGTTCGTCACCACGCCGACCGAGTTCTACACCTTGCGCTTGTTCACCGGCGCGGCCGAAGCCGGGTTCTTCCCGGGCGTGGTGCTCTATCTTTCGCAGTGGTTCCCGACCTTCCGCCGTGGCCGCATCATGGCGCTGTTCATGTCGGCGATCCCGGTGTCCGGCCTGCTTGGCAGCCCGTTCTCTGGCTGGATTCTTAACCACTTCGGCGCCGGCCACGCAGGTTTGGCGGGCTGGCAGTGGATGTTTTTGCTGCAAGGCATTCCGACGGTAATCCTCGGCGTCCTCGCCTACTTCCTGCTCAGTGACAGTTACGCTAATGCCAAGTGGCTGACCCCGCACGAGCGTTCCGTGCTGGAAGCCGACCACGCTGAAGACTTGGCCAGCAAGCCGAAAACCACCACGGACTCGTTGGCGGCGGTGTTCAAGAACCCGGCGATCTGGGCGTTCGGTCTGATCTACTTCTGCATCCAGAGCGGCGTTTACGCGATCAACTTCTGGCTGCCGTCGATCATCAAGAACCTCGGTTTCAGCGATAACCTGGTAATCGGCTGGTTGAGCGCGATTCCGTACCTGCTGGCGGCAGTGTTTATGTTGCTGGTCGGTCGTTCGGCGGACCTGCGCAAAGAGCGTCGCTGGCACCTGGTGGTGCCGATGCTGATGGGCGCAGTGGGCTTGTTGATCGCGGTGAACTTCGCCACTACGCCGGCGATTGCGATTCTCGGCTTGACCATTGCGACCATGGGCGCCCTCACCGGCCTGCCAATGTTCTGGCCGGTGCCGACAGCGCTGCTGAGCGCGGGCGCGGCGGCGGGTGGTTTGGCGTTGATCAACTCGATGGGGCAGATGGCGGGCTTCCTGAGCCCGTACCTTGTTGGTTGGGTCAAGGACAGTACCGGGTCGACGGATGCGGCGTTGTATCTGTTGGCGGGTGTGATCGTGTGCGGGAGTGTGTTGGCGTTGCGGATGACGCGAACCCTTCGCGCCTGATATTGCGCGGACCAATGTGGGAGCGGGCTTGCTCGCGAATGCGGTGTGTCAGGCAGTATAGATGTCGACTGACATGACCGCTTCGCGAGCAAGCCCGCTCCCACATTTGATTCGCGCTGTTCGATAAATCAGTTTGATCCAAGCGGCCGTTCTGGTATTTGATTGACGCCTTTCCCATCGGCAAAAGGATTTCGTCATGAGTTACCGCACACTGGGTCATTCGGGGTTGCAGGTGTCCACCCTGACCTTGGGCACCATGATGTTCGGCGAACAGACCAGCACCGAAGATTCCCTGCGGATCATCGACAAGGCCTGGGACCAGGGCATCAATTTCATCGACACCGCCGACGTCTATACCGGCGGCCGCTCTGAAGAAATCGTCGGTGAAGCCATTGCCGGCAACCGTCACGAATGGGTACTCGCCACCAAGGTCGGTTTCGGCCCCGTGGACGGCGTGCCGAACCGCAGCGGCCTGAGCCGCAAGCACCTGTTCAACGGCATCGACGCCAGCCTGACGCGTCTGGGCACCGACTATGTCGACATCTATTACCTGCACCGCGAAGACCACAGCACGCCGCTGGAAGTGACGATCTCGGCCATCGGCGACCTGATTCGCCAAGGCAAGATCCGCTACTGGGGCCTGTCCAACTACCGTGGCTGGCGCATCGCCGAAGTGATCCGCGTGGCCGACAAACTCGGCGTCGATCGGCCGGTGATCAGCCAACCGCTGTACAACATCGTCAATCGCCAGGCTGAGACCGAGCAGATTACCGCGGCTCACGCCTATGGCTTGGGTGTTGTGCCTTACAGTCCACTGGCCCGCGGCGTGCTCAGCGGCAAATACGCACCGGACGTGAAGCCGGACGCCAACAGCCGCGCCGGGCGTCAGGACAAACGCATCCTCGAAACCGAATGGCGCGTTGAATCGCTGCGCATTGCCCAGCAAATCCAGCAATACACCCAGGGGCGTGACGTAGGCATCGTCGAATTCGCCATCGCCTGGGTGTTGAACAACAGCGCCGTGACCTCGGCCATCGTCGGGCCGCGCACTGAGGAACAATGGGACGCATACACCAAGGCCCAAGCGGTGAAGATCACGGCAGAAGATGAGGCGTTTATCGATTCGCTGGTAACGCCTGGGCACTCCTCGACACCGGGATTCAATGACGTGAGCCACTTCGTGTCCGGCCGTAAACCCCGCAATACCTGAAGACATACATCCTGTAGGAGCGAAGCTTGCTCGCGAAAGCGGTGGATCAGCCGGCATCAATATTGACTGACCCGCCGCCTTCGCGAGCAAGCCCGCTCCCACAGGGTTTTGTGTTGAATGCAAAATCCATGTTCGTTCTTGATCAATCGGACAATGTTCTACGCTAAAACCACGTATCCTCCGCACCCCGTTTCACGTTCAACCCCGCGAGGACAGTTTGTCTAAAGGTATCGCTTTATCGGTCACAGCCTCGGTGCTGTTTGCCGTCATGTATTACTACACCTCGTTGCTCACCCCGTTGAGCGGCGTAGAAATCTTCGGCTGGCGGATGTTGCTGACCGTGCCCTGCATGACAGTGTTCATGGTGGTGTCCGGCGAATGGCGGCGCTCGGTCGAGATCCTCAAGCGCCTGACCGGCAAACCGAAACTGCTCGCTGCCCTGATCAGTGTCTGCGACGCTGCTGGGCCTGCAACTCTGGCTGTTTATGTGGGCGCCGCTCAACGGCTACAGCCTCGACGTCTCGTTGGGCTATTTCCTGCTGCCACTGTCGATGGTGCTGACCGGGCGGATTGCCTACGGCGAGCGTTTGTCCTACCTGCAAAAAGTCGCGGTGTTTTTTGCCTCCCTCGGCGTGCTCAACGAGCTGTACCAGGTTGGCGGTTTTTCTTGGGCGACGTTGCTGGTGGTGGTCGGTTATCCCACCTACTTCGTGCTGCGCAAGTGGCTGAAGACCGACAACCTCGGCGGTTTGTGGCTGGACATGACCTTGATGCTGCCGGTGGCGTTCTGGTTCGTCTGGGGCGGTGAACAAGGTTTCGGCGTATTCGATCAATACCCGTGGCTGTCGCTGCTGATCCCTGTACTGGGGTTGATCAGTGCTTCGGCGCTGGTGGTCTACATCATTGCCAGCCGACTGTTGCCGTTCAGCCTGTTCGGGTTGTTGAGCTATGTTGAACCGGTGCTGTTGCTCGGCGTGGCGTTGCTGCTGGGGGAAAGCATCAAGCCTGGCGAATGGCTGACCTACATTCCGATCTGGTTGGCAGTGGTGGTTCTGGTGTTTGAAGGGTTCAAACACATGATGCGCAACCGCAGACCTTAGGCGCCCAAAAACAAAGTGGGAGCGAGCTTGCTCGCGATAGCGGTCTGTCAGCCAACATCCGTGTTGAATCTGAAGACGCTATCGCGAGCAAGCTCGCTCCCACATTTTTTACAACACTAGCGGCTTACTCGGTAGCGAGCACACCGCGACGCACCTGGTCCCGCTCAATCGATTCGAACAACGCCTTGAAGTTGCCTTCGCCGAAGCCATCATCGCCTTTACGCTGGATGAATTCGAAGAACACTGGCCCCATCAGGGTTTCCGAGAAGATCTGCAGCAACAGACGCTTGTCGCCCGACTCGGACGAACCGTCCAGCAGGATCCCGCGCATTTGCAGTTGATCGACCGGCTCACCGTGGTTCGGCAAACGGCCTTCGAGCATTTCGTAGTAGGTTTCTGGCGGCGCGGTCATGAAGCGCATGCCGATTTTCTTCAGGCGATCCCAGGTGTCGATCAAGTTGTCGCTGAGGAACGCAACGTGCTGGATGCCTTCGCCGTTGAACTGCATCAGGAACTCTTCGATCTGCCCGGCGCCCTTGGACGATTCTTCGTTCAACGGGATGCGGATCATGCCATCCGGCGCGGTCATCGCCTTGGAGGTCAGGCCGGTGTATTCGCCCTTGATGTCGAAGTAACGGATTTCGCGGAAGTTGAACAGCTTCTCGTAGAAGTTGGCCCAGTAGGCCATGCGACCGCGATACACGTTGTGAGTCAGGTGATCGATGATCTTCAGGCCAGCCCCTTCCGGGTTGCGGTCCACGCCTTCGATGAACACGAAGTCGATGTCGTAGATCGAGCTGCCTTCGCCGAAACGGTCGATCAGGTACAGCGGCGCGCCGCCGATGCCTTTGATCGCCGGCAGGTTCAGTTCCATCGGGCCGGTTTCGATATGAATCGGCTGGGCGCCGAGTTCCAGGGCACGGGCAAACGCCTGCTGGGCATTCTTGACGCGGAACGCCATGCCGCACACCGACGGACCGTGCTCGGCCGCGAAATACGAAGCAACGCTGTGAGGTTCGTTGTTGAGGATCAGGTTGATCTGGCCCTGGCGATACAGGTGCACGTCTTTGGAGCGGTGGGTCGCGACCTTGCTGAAGCCCATGATCTCGAAGATCGGCTCCAGGGTGTTCGGGGTCGGCGATGCAAACTCAATGAATTCAAAGCCCATCAGGCCCATTGGGTTTTCGTATAAATCTGCCATGGTTGGCGCCTCATCATCTGCTTTTAAAATTAACGGCTGAATTAACGGATCGTTAGTTGCTAGCAATGCTGAGACTGGCGGGTGGCGCGCAGGAGATGCCCCGAACGCTGCGGGCGAGGAAGTCACCGTAGATCAATTGAAACCCAAAACTCTTCATTGTCGACCCAAGGCTCTTGCGGGCGAGGCTTCTGCTGCCAGAAGACGTTTATTATTGTATGCGTAAACCGATTCTACACAGCGTAAAACGGTTTGTCCGCCTTCTGTATCAAATCCCCTTTTTCGTGGACGGCGCAAGCGGTTTGTTGCACAGGTAAATCCCCGTCAAAATCAGCCCGCCGCCCAGGCACATGGTCAATGTCAGTTGCTCGCCCAACAGCAACGCGCCGAGGATCACGGCGGTCAGCGGATTCAGGGCAATGAACACGCCCGAGCGGGTCGCGCCGATCTTGCGGATGCCGTCGTAGTAGCCAATATAGGCCAGCGCCGAGCCGAGCACGCCGAGGTACATCAGGCTCAGCCATTGTTGCGGGCCGAGGCTGACAAGCGTATCCACACTCAGTTCGCCCCGCAGCGCACTGGTCGCCCAGAGCATCGCCGTGCCCAACAAAATCGAGTAGGTCACCGTCTGCACCGGCCCCAATGTTTGATTCAGTTCCCTGGAAAACAGCGAGTAAACGCCCCAACTCAGGACGCAGCCGAAAATCAGCAGATCGCCGATCCACGCATCGGCATTGGTCGCCAGCAATTGCGGATTTCGGCTGACGATCACGATACTGGCCCCGGCGATACAGATCACAATTCCAGCCACTTTCGCCCGGCCCAAGCGTTCCTTGAACAGTAGCCACGACGCCAAGCCAATCACCGCCGGATTCAACGCCACGATCAACGACGCCCGTGACGCGTTGATGTAATGCAGCCCGTAAAAGAAGCACAGGTTGTAGAAGAAGATGCCGAAAAATCCCAGCAATGCCAATTGTAACCATTGCCTCAGGCTTGGTCGCAGCAGCTGCACCTGGGCCAGCCACACAAACAGCAACAACGCGATGCTGGCGAGCAAAAATCGCAGGCTGGCGGCAAACAACGGACTGAGACTGCCGCCCAGGAAGCGCCCGGCGACAAAGGTCCCGCCCCAGATCATGGTCACCGCTGCCAGCTTCAGGTAAACCGGCACATCCGACGGCTTTGTCGGGTTTTGCTCATAGCTACTCATAAGTCACCAGAAGAAAAGATGCCGTATCATCTGGCTAATGCTCGATCATCGTAAAATGAGTAAACACTCATGACCCTGACTCAACTGGAAATCTTCTCGCTGGTTGCTGAACTGCGCGGCTTCACGGCTGCGGCCAATCGCCTCGGGATCTCGCAATCGGCGGTTTCTCACGCCCTCAAGTCACTCGAACAAGAGTTGGGCGTCGAGTTGCTGCACCGGCATCAGTCGTTGGTCGAACTCAGCGACATCGGCCAGCAACTGTTGCTGCGCGCTCGGGCGATGCTCGGGCTGGCCAACACCTTGCGCCAGGAAGCCGCCGATGCTCGAGGGATGAAACGCGGCACACTGCGCATCGGCTCGTTCGGTCCGACATCATCGATAAAATTGCTGCCAACGATCCTGAAGCAGTACCGTGCGGCTCATCCCGGCATCGAAGTGCATATAGACGAAGGCCCGGATCGACAGGTGATTCAGTGGCTGGAAGAGCGGCGCATCGACATTGGTTTTGTAGTGCTGCCTCGAGGAACGCTTCGACACCTTTGCGCTGCTGGAGGACCAAATGGTCGCGCTGCTGCCCGCCGATCATCCCTTGGCAAAGCGCGACAGCCTGAGTTTGAGCGATTTGTGCCATGACCCGTTCGTGCTGACCGAGGCCGGCTCTTCGGAGCTGGTTTGCCGCCTGTTCAATGCCGCCCGATTGACGCCGAACATCCGCTTTCGCTGCTCGCAATTGCTCAGCACCGTGGACACCGTAGGCCGTGGCGATGCCCTGACTGTCGTCGCCGAAAGCTCATTGCCGGAAGGCAACGACCGCCGCTATGTGAAGATACCGCTGTCACCGTCGGTCAAACGTCAAATCGGGTTGGCGGTGCTGGATCAACGACAGTCTTCGCCGGCAACGCTGGCCTTTATCAAACTGGCTTCGAGCCTGAGCTACCGCTGAGCGGCATAAGCGCAAACAGCCAACTATCATGGCCATTGAAAGCCTTATTCCATCGCCGCAGGTTTCGCAGATGCCACTGACCGTAAAGTCCCGCCGCAAGCGCAGCATCCGGATTGCTGTGACCGTTTTAAGCGGCGTACTGCCGGTGCTGTTGGGGTTCGCCATCCTCTATATGCAAGCCGAACGCGCACTGAAACAAAGCACCGAGCAAACCGCCGACGAAGCCCTGCGCCAATTCAATCTGATGCTCGACAACACAGCGGAGGCGGCGCAGGTGTTGCTGCCCCTCGCCGGTGGCAGTTGCAACGACGCCAAACTGGCCCTGCGAGAGCAGGTGACGCGCCGCCCCTTCGTGCGCTCGACCAATCTGGTGTATGACAACAACCTCTATTGCAGCTCGTTATTTGGGGACTATCAGCAGCAGGTTAACCCGGGCGACTATACCCGAGGGCAGTTGTGGTTAATGAACGGCAACCCGGTGACGCCCAACACCGCGCTACTGGTGTATCGCCTCAGTGATGACAAAAAAGGCGCGCTAACCACGCTCGACGGTTATCACCTGAGCAACGTGCTGCGCCTGATCGGGCGCCGGACTTCGCTGTTGCTGCAAGTGGGCAATAACTGGTTATCCGCCGACGGAAAAGTCCATGAAGGCCCCCTGCCCGCCTTGCCGGTGGCGCAAAGCACGCGGGTTTCCGGGCCGTATGCCTTTACCGTAGCCGCCGGTTTTCCCGAGGGCGAAACCTGGCGCTATATGAGCAGTGAGTATCCGCCGCTGTTCAGCCTGCTGATTTTTTCGGCGTGGTGTCGGGCTTGATTGGGCATGTCCTGCAAAAACGTGCCTCGTCGCCCAGCGTTGAGCTGCAGCGGGCGCTGGAGGCTGGGGAGTTCATTCCATATTTTCAGCCGGTGGTGCATGGCGATACCAAAAAGTGGAGTGGCACCGAGGTGCTGATGCGCTGGAATCATCCCAAGGAAGGTCTGGTGCGGCCGGATCTGTTTATCCCGTTTGCAGAACACTCGGGGCTGATCGTACCGATGACCCGCGCCTTGATGCAGCAAACCTGCGCCCTGCTGGCACCGGTGTCGGCATCGTTCGACAAGCCGTTTCACATCGGCATCAACATCACAGCCAGCCACTGTCAGGACCTGGCATTGGTGCAAGACTGCCGCGAATTCCTCGGGGCCTTCGTGCCGGGCAGCATCAGCCTGGTGCTGGAACTGACCGAGCGTGAACTCATCGAGCCGACAGACATCACTCACCAGTTGTTCGAGCAGCTTCACGGGTTGGGCGTGATGATCGCGATCGATGACTTTGGTACCGGCCATTCAAGCCTGGGTTATCTGCGACAGTTCAATGTGGATTTCCTGAAAATCGATCAGAGCTTCGTTGCGATGATCGGTGCCGATGCTCTTTCCGGGCACATTCTGGACAGCATTATCGAACTCTCGGCCAAGCTAGACTTGGGAATTGTTGCCGAAGGTGTAGAAACCGAGGCGCAAAGCGATTACCTGACGGCGCACCACGTGAACTTTCTGCAAGGCTACCTGTTTGGCCGGCCAATGCCCGGCGCCGACTTCATTAATGCATTAAGTCACCATTAACCGGCTTGGCAAATAACGAAATCTTGCACCAAATTGCATCAAAACACTGCTGTTGTTACATGAAGAAAAAGACAGGATTTACTCTTGGCCAATTAACTACTACAATTTTTCTTACCTGTGCAAAATTGGCAGGTGAGCCATTATCACCGAGTCGCTTCAAGGCTCTTGGCTTATAGCTTTGTTTGCGGTTGGTATCAGCCAAACACACTATTGGAGTAAAGATATTGTCCAGACTCGCTGAATTTCGTGCCGCTGAAAAGGCCCTTCAAGAACAGCTCAAGCAGCTGGAGTCCCTGAAGAACGATGCCGGGCTCAAGAAAGAAATCGAATTCGAAGAAAAGCTCCAGGGGCTGATGAAAACCTACGGCAAGAGCCTGCGCGACATCGTCGCCATCCTCGACCCGAACCCGTCAAAGTCGGGGCTTCAACAGGCCGCGCCTAAAACCCGTCGCGCCCGTGTGGTCAAGGTCTATCACAACCCGCACACAGGTGAACTGATTGAAACCAAGGGCGGCAACCACCGTGGCCTGAAAGCCTGGAAGGAGCAGTACGGTGCAGCTACCGTTGATTCCTGGTTGCGCGGCTAACCCTTTGCAACAACAAAAAAAGCCCTGCTAATGCAGGGCTTTTTTTGTGGATGACATCTAACAAATGCAACGATAGTCGTCGATAAAGTTGGAAATTGCTTCTAACGGGGATGTCGCCGCTGCAAGAACTCAATACTTTCCGGCTAACTTTGTGCTTAATCCCTTTGGGTATCTAAAGAGGCCGGGGCTTGGCGCAATCGATCGCCGACTCAATTCTTCATCTACAGTTTCAAGCTGTTACGGGCAGCCTGTATTTCGTCCTGACTTGCCTTATAAACCTCAGCTTGCCCGGCATAGGAAAGAACATAGGCCTTGTCCGCCTCCACCGCAGCGACCAATGTTTGCGACAGCACGTGTCGACCGTTCTGGGTAACCGTACAAGTGGTTTCAAGTGCTGGCAGTTGACTCAACGTGGCCGGGTGAATCTTGTTGCAGACACTTTGATAGCCGCCCTGGAAGAAGTCCTTCTGCACCGACTTGCGCATCTCCAGCAACACGCCCTGTAAATTCACCTGATGGCCGCTTTCGACTTGGGTCATCGTCAGCTCCATCACCAATACCTGGTTGCCATCGGCATCGTTTTTCACCGCGCGTTGGCGGGATACCTGCGGCGTGGTGTCATTGGGCGCTACGGCCTCCACCTCCCAGCCACTTGGCCAGGCAATGCTCGGGGTGTCTGCTTGCGCCGCAGTGGCCAGTGCAAACAAACCCATGAAAACGAACAGCGATTTGAACGGTCGGATCATTACGAGGGGTACTCACAGATTGAACCACAAAGTCTGAGCCTCACTCGGCCGCCAGGCAATAGCTGGCCGTTTTGGTTTGGCGATGCCCGGACGCTTGCGTATCATTGCGACCATTCGCCAGCCCCACTTATTTTCCGGAGGGCCCATGAGCCTGCACGAATTGAACACCTTCCCGGGCGTGACTGCCCAACCTGACACCGCCACTCAGAAGTTCGTCTTCAACCACACCATGCTGCGGGTCAAGGACATCACCAAGTCGCTGGATTTCTACACGCGCATCCTCGGTTTCTCGCTGGTTGAAAAGCGCGACTTCCCGGAAGCCGAATTCAGTCTGTACTTCCTGGCGCTGGTCGATAAAAACCAGATCCCGGCCGACGCCGCCGCACGTACCGAGTGGATGAAATCGATTCCCGGCATTCTGGAGCTGACCCACAACCACGGCACCGAGAACGATCCGGAATTCGCCTACCACAACGGCAACACCGACCCGCGTGGCTTCGGTCATATCTGCATCTCAGTGCCGGACATTCGTGCAGCATGCGAGCGTTTTGAAGCACTGGGTTGTGATTTCCAGAAGCGTTTGAACGATGGCCGGATGAAGAGCCTGGCGTTTATCAAGGACCCGGATGCTTACTGGGTTGAGATCATTCAGCCAGCGCCGATGTAAGACTCGGCACAAATCCCCTTGTGGGAGCGGGCTTGCTCGCGAATAGAGGGCGTCAGTCGACATCAATGTTGCCTGGCATACCGCTTTCGCGAGCAAGCCCGCTCCCACATTGGGGACGCGCCAGACACAAAAAACCCCATGATCACTCATGGGGTTTTGTGTTTTCAGCGCTGGCGTTTAAGCCGGGGCCGAGGTCCGGATCAGGTGATCGAATGCGCTCAGGGAAGCCTTGGCACCCTCGCCCACTGCAATCACGATCTGCTTGTACGGCACGGTGGTCACGTCACCGGCAGCGAACACGCCCGGCAATGAGGTTTCACCACGAGCATCGACGATGATCTCGCCACGCGGCGACAATTCGACGGTGCCTTTAAGCCAGTCGGTGTTAGGCAGCAAACCGATCTGCACAAAGATCCCTTCCAGCTCGACCGTGTTGAACTCACCCGAATCGCGATCCTTGTAGACCAGACCGGTCACTTTCTCCCCGTCACCTTTCACTTCGCTGGTCAGCGCGCTGGTGATGACGTTGACGTTCGGCAGGCTGTACAGTTTGCGTTGCAGCACAGCGTCGGCGCGCAGCTTGCTGTCGAATTCCAGCAGCGTGACGTGGCTGACGATGCCGGCCAGGTCGATGGCCGCTTCAACGCCGGAGTTACCGCCGCCAATCACCGCCACACGTTTGCCCTTGAACAGCGGGCCGTCGCAGTGTGGGCAGAAGCAAACGCCTTTGGCTTTGTATTGCTGCTCGCCCGGCACACCCATTTCGCGCCAGCGGGCGCCGGTGGCAAGGATCAGCGCCTTGGTCTTCAGGCTGGCACCGCTTTCGAAGCGAACTTCATGCAACTCGCCGACATTCTTCGCCGGGATCAGCGCAGTAGCGCGTTGCAGGTTCATGATGTCGACGTCGTATTGTTTGACGTGTTCTTCCAGGGCGCTGGCCAGTTTCGGCCCTTCGGTTTCCTGCACGGAGATGAAGTTCTCGATGGCCATGGTGTCCAGCACCTGCCCACCAAAACGCTCAGCGGCCACGCCGGTACGAATGCCTTTACGGGCAGCGTAGATCGCAGCCGAAGCACCGGCCGGGCCACCGCCGACGATCAACACGTCAAAGGCTTCTTTGGCGCTGATCTTCTCGGCCTGAAGCTCGGCACCGCTGGTGTCGATCTTGGCGAGGATTTCTTCCAGGCCCATGCGGCCCTGACCGAAGATTTCGCCGTTCAGGTAGATACTTGGCACCGCCATGATCTTGCGATCGTCGACTTCGGCCTGGAACAACGCACCGTCGATGGCGACGTGGTGGATGTTCGGGTTGAGCACGGCCATCAGGTTCAGCGCCTGGACCACGTCCGGGCAGTTCTGGCAGGACAGCGAGAAGTAAGTCTCGAAGCTGAACTGGCCTTTGAGCGAGCGGATCTGTTCGATCACTTCAACGCTGGCTTTCGAAGGGTGGCCGCCGACTTGCAGCAAGGCCAACACCAACGAGGTGAATTCGTGACCCATCGGGATGCCGGCAAAACGCAGGCTGATATCGGCACCCGGGCGGTTGATCGAGAACGATGGCTTACGTGCATCGTCACCGTTATCGAGCAAGGTAATTTGAGTAGAAAGACTGGCAACTTCTTTCAGCAGTTCGTGCATTTCCTGGGATTTCGCACCGTCGTCGAGGGAGGCGACGATCTCGATCGGTTGGGTGACCCGTTCCAGGTACGATTTCAACTGGGCTTTAAGATTGGCGTCCAACATACGGGCGATTTCCTTTATGCAGTTTCATGAAAAGCAGGCGAAAAAAACGCCCGAGCGAATCTCGCCCGGGCGTTTTTATTGGGCGGTTGCAGCTTACTGAGGTGCGGAAACCCGCCCCGGTGATGCGTGTGTCACAGACTTAGATCTTGCCGACCAGGTCCAGGGACGGAGCCAGAGTGGCCTCGCCTTCTTTCCATTTGGCTGGGCACACTTCGCCTGGGTGAGCAGCAACGTACTGAGCAGCCTTGATTTTGCGCAGCAGCTCGGAAGCGTCGCGGCCAACACCGCCGTCGTTCAGTTCGACGATTTTGATCTGGCCTTCTGGGTTGATCACGAAGGTGCCGCGGTCAGCCAGACCAACTTCTTCGATCAGCACATCGAAGTTGCGGGAGATGGCGTGGGTCGGGTCGCCGATCATGGTGTACTGGATTTTGCCGATAGCTGGCGAAGTGTTGTGCCAGGCAGCGTGAGCAAAGTGGGTGTCAGTAGAAACGCTGTAGATCTCGACGCCCAGTTTCTGGAACGCGGAGTAGTTGTCAGCCAGGTCTTCCAGTTCGGTCGGGCAAACGAAGGTGAAGTCAGCTGGGTAGAAGAACACGACAGACCACTTGCCTTTCAGGTCAGCATCCGACACTTGTACGAAGTCGCCATTTTTGTAGGCGGTAGCTTTGAACGGTTTAACTTGGCTGTTGATGATAGGCATCGGTGACTCTCCGTCAGGGTTGAAAAGTTTGGTTAAGAAGTTGATGGGGTGAATCCTACCCATCCGATGGCCGGATGGCTCATTGGCAAACCTCATGCTGCTCATTGGTTTTCGCTATTAGCGGAACGTATTAATAGAAGAAAACTTACTGAGCAGCGCCAATGGATTTTTCCGCGAGTGGCGTCATCCCGAGAAACGGGCTGGCCTCAACATAGCGCATGGCGGACTTCATATCCTTCCAGCCCACGTAACTCATCAACGACTTCAAATCCCAACCGCTCTGGTGAGCCCAGGTCGCAAAGCCGCGCCGCAAGGAGTGGCTGGTGTAGTGCTCGGCGGGGATGCCGGCACGCTCCAGCGCCTGGCGCAGTAATGGAATCACGCTGTTGGCGTGCAAGCCCTCCTCGCTCAAGTTGCCCCAACGGTCAATGCCACGGAACACCGGCCCACGGACCAACGCGGCTTCGGTGATCCAGTCGATGTAGGCCTGCACCGGGCACAAACGCTGCAACGCCGGGGTCTGGAAAGTCTTGCCGAGGTTTTCCCGATCGCTCTTGCTGCGCGGCAGATAGAGCGTGATACCCGACTGAGCGATGGCTTTCACGTGTTCGATCTGCAAGCGGCACAGCTCATCACTGCGAAAGCCACGCCAGAAGCCCAGCAGGATCAGCGCCATGTCGCGCCTCGCTCTTAGCAACCCGGGCTGATCACCGTCAGCACGGGCGGTTTGCGCTTCCTGCTCAAGCCAGGCCACCACTTGCTCCAAGTGTTGAAGCTGCAACGGCTCGGCCTGTTTCTCTTGCGCCGGGTGCAACGCGCGAATGCCCTTGAACACCTGACGCACCACCGGCGCCTTGGTCGGATCGGCAAAGCCCTGGCTGTTGTGCCATTGCGCCAATGCCGAGAGGCGCAGCTTCAGGGTATTGATCGACAACAGGCCTGCATGCGCGACGAGATAGCGCGCAACGCTGTCGCTGGTCGCCGGCAGGAACCCGCCCCAACTGACTTCGAAGTGCTCGATGGCCGCCCGGTAGCTACGACGAGTGTTGTCGCGGGTGGCGGCTTGCAGGTAGCGATCCAGATCGGTCATGGGCTCTGCTCTCGAAAACGTACCGCTTTGGCGGGTGAAAACCGTGCGCAACGCTCATCACACGGGGTAATACCAGTATATCCCGCGTCAAGAACTTAAAGGATTTAACTTTTAAAGTTGAATGGTACAATGTGTAATTTATGTTACGTACCACAGTACGAAATCGTAGGAGAACTCATGGCTCGTGGCGGTGTAAATAAAGCAGTGGTGCAAGCGGCACGTTTGGCGATCCTCGCCCGTGGCGAAAACCCAAGCATCGACGCAGTACGGATCGAGATGGGCAATACAGGCTCGAAAACCACAATTCATCGCTATCTAAAGGAGCTGGATGGCGGCCCGGAGCGTGCTGAAGAGACGTCCGAACCCATCGATGATGAGCTGGCAGGATTGGTTTCGCGCCTAGCGCAACGCCTGAAAGAGCAAGCGCAAGAACCCATCGACCAAGCGCGCGAGCAGTTTGATCGCCAACGAAAAGCGCTGGAAACACAGCTCGATGAAGCCCGCGAGGCGAACACCGAACTGCACCAGCAATACGAGATTCAAAGCCTGGCACTGACGCAGGAATCCGATGCGCTGTTGGAAACCCGCTCGATGCTGCAGACCGAGCAGACCCGCAATGCGGGGCTGAATCAGGCGCTGTCCGATTTCGAGTTACGCTTGAAAGACAAGGACGAGCAGATCCGCTCCCTCGAAGAAAAACACCTGCACGCCCGCGATGCGCTTGAACACTATCGCAATGCCGTCAAGGAACAGCGCGAGCAGGAACAGCGCCGTCACGAAGGCCAGGTACAACAAATTCAGATGGAATTGCGTCAGGCCCAGCAAAGCGCCCTCGTCCGCCAGGATGAGATCACGCAGTTGCACCGCGACAACGAACGCTTGCTGACCGAAAACCGCGGAACGCTGCGAGAGCTGAGCCTGTTGCAGGAGCAACTCAAGCAAGCCAACAGTCGGCAGGATCAACTGCTGGAGCAAGCCAACCGCGTCGACAGTGAACGCACCCTCCTCCAGGAACGCTTGCGCATTGCCCTGCTGGAAAGTCAGGCGCTCAAGCAGAACGTCGACGAGCAGTCGCAGATCAATCAGTCATTGGAAATCGAATTGGCGAAGACCCAGGCCAGCCTGGATGAAAGCGTGCGTCTGGCGGCGGTCGTTGCGACCGCGCCAGACACAGCGAAGGACGATTAACTCGCGACCGGCGTACGCATGGTAACGAACTCTTCGGCGGCCGTTGGATGCACGCCGATGGTTTCGTCGAAGTCGCGCTTGGTGGCACCCGCCTTCAAGGCAATTGCCAGACCCTGCACGATCTCGCCGGCGTCGGGGCCGACCATGTGGCAGCCCAGAACCTTGTCGGTCTTGGCGTCCACCACCAGTTTCATCAGCGTGCGTTCCTGACATTCAGTCAGGGTCAGCTTCATCTGCCGGAAACGGCTTTCATAGATCACCACATCGAGCCCGGCTTCCCGGGCTTCTTCTTCGTTCAGACCGACGGTGCCGATGTTCGGCAAGCTGAACACGGCCGTCGGGATCATCTTGTAATCCACCGGGCGATACTGCTCTGGCTTGAACAAGCGTCGCGCAACAGCCTTGCCTTCGGCCAGCGCCACCGGAGTCAGTTGCACGCGACCGATCACATCACCCAACGCCAGAATCGACGGCTCGGCGGTCTGATACTGCTCATTCACTTCGACGAAACCTTTCTTGTCGAGTTTGACGCCGGTGTTCTCCAGCCCGAGGTTGTCCAGCATCGGACGTCGACCCGTGGCGTAGAACACGCAATCAGCCTCCAGTTCACGACCATCCTTGAGCGTCGCTTTCAGGCTGCCGTCGGCCTGCTTCTCGATGCGCTCGATGTCCGCGTTGAACTGCAAGTCCATGCCGCGCTTGGTGAGTTCTTCCTGCAAGTGCTTGCGCACCGCGCCATCGAAGCCGCGCAAGAACAGATCGCCGCGATACAACAACGTGGTCTCAGCACCCAGGCCGTGGAAGATCCCGGCGAATTCCACCGCGATGTAACCGCCACCCACCACCAGAACGCGCTTCGGCAGTTCCTTGAGGAAGAACGCCTGATTGGAACTGATTGCGTGCTCGTGTCCCGGAATCTCCGGAATTTGCGGCCAGCCGCCGGTAGCAATCAGGATGTGTTCGGCGGTGTGGCGTTCGCCGTTGATCTCGACGGTATGCGGGTCGATGATCTTGGCGTGCCCCTCATGCAAGGTCACGCCGCTGTTGACCAGCAGGTTGCGATAGATGCCGTTCAGGCGATTGATCTCGCGGTCCTTGTTGGCGATTAGCGTCGCCCAATCGAACTTCGCCTCGCCAGGCGTCCAGCCGAAACCGGAAGACTGCTCGAAGTCTTCGGCGAAGTGTGCGCCGTAGACCAGCAGTTTTTTCGGCACGCAGCCGACGTTCACACAGGTGCCACCCAAGTAGCGGCTTTCAGCCACGGCGACTTTTGCGCCAAAACCGGCTGCAAATCGCGCAGCCCGCACGCCGCCAGAACCGGCGCCAATCACATAAAGGTCAAAATCGTAGGCCATTTCTATCTCCTCGGCAGGCCATCAGCATACCCGCAGACGCCCGCTGGGCAAGCACTGCAAACAATATGGGGCCGGAAAATGAAAAAGCCACCCGAAGGTGGCTTTCTCAGTACAAGTCGGGTCAGGCGCTATTAGTAAGCCTTGCCAGTCTTGTAGAAGTTCTCGAAGCAGAAGTTGGTCGCTTCGATGTAGCCTTCAGCGCCACCGCAGTCAAAACGCTTGCCTTTGAACTTGTAGGCGATCACGCAACCGTTCTGCGCCTGCTTCATCAGGGCGTCGGTGATCTGGATCTCGCCGCCCTTGCCTGGCTCGGTTTGCTTGATCAGGTCGAAGATGTCCGGCGTCAGGATGTAACGACCGATGATTGCCAGGTTCGACGGTGCATCTTCAGGCGCTGGTTTTTCAACCATGTTGCGTACGCGGTACAGATCGTCACCGATCAGGTCGCCAGCGATGACGCCGTACTTGTTGGTTTCCTGCGGGTCGACTTCCTGGATCGCGATGATCGAGCAGCGGTACTGTTTGTACAGCTTGACCATCTGGGTCAGTACGCCGTCGCCTTCGAGGTTTACGCACAAGTCATCCGCCAGCACCACAGCGAACGGTTCGTCGCCGATCAGCGGACGACCGGTCAGGATCGCGTGACCCAGGCCCTTCATTTCAGTCTGGCGCGTGTAGGAGAACGAGCAGTTGTCGAGCAACTTGCGGATACCGACCAGGTACTTTTCCTTGTCAGTGCCTTTGATCTGGTTTTCCAGCTCGTAGCTGATATCGAAGTGGTCTTCCAGAGCGCGCTTGCCACGACCGGTCACGATGGAGATTTCGGTCAAGCCTGCGTCCAGTGCTTCTTCGACGCCGTACTGGATCAGTGGCTTGTTTACCACCGGCAGCATTTCTTTGGGCATGGCTTTAGTCGCTGGCAGGAAGCGAGTACCGTAACCGGCTGCTGGGAACAAGCATTTCTTGATCATATAAGTCCTTGAAAGGGCTGTGTTGTACGAGTTTCGGCGCAGTCTAATCAGGCGGCGTGCACCTTACAATGCCCCGCACTGGCTAACCGATGCCATCATAGAGAAATATTCTGGCGGATAGTTCCGCAAGTCGTTCCGTTGCCTATTAATAGATAGCAGAGACCGGGCATTGTGCACCGTCTTCAACCAGGCGCAGAATCTGCACCACCATACGCCCATCAGCACCTGTTGAGTGCATTTGGCGGTATCATGGCGCGATTGAACCAGCCAACGAGGCAGATAGATGTCGGTAGCAAAAAGCGTCAACGGGTACTTGATCAATCAGGCGAAAGACGGCCAATGGTGGGTAGACAGCGTCGCTGGCGAGAATATCGCCGGACCTTTCCCGACCGAAGCGTTGGCGATTGAAGTGGCATCGGTGTTGCAGGATCAACCTGCAGGCCCAAAGCGGCGCGGCAAGGACAAATCCTGAACGGTTCCTGACACGAACGCAGCCCTGCCTTGAAGCAGGGCTTTTTTATGGTTTATTTTCGCAGGACTGGCCACTCGCCATAACCTTTCAATTCCGGCGCTGTCATAGCGTTTAGCCCTTCCCTTGACGACGACAACGACATGAACAAATTTCTGGCACTGATTGCGGTACTGGCGCTCACTGGCTGCGCCACATCAGAAAGCACTTACCTGAAAAACGGCGAGCAGGGCCTGAGCATCGACTGTTCCGGAGAAGCCAACTCCTGGGCCACCTGCTACGAAAAAGCCGATGACTCGTGTGCTGGCACCGGCTACCGAATCGTCAGCACCAACGGCAGCCCCGCCACCAAGGAAAGCGACAAGACCCTGGGTGTGGATGTCGGCAACTTCAAGAACCGCAGCGTAGTGGTGGTCTGCAAGTAGGGCGCCCTGCCCTACATGTGGATTTCGGCAAATTTGATCCCGAGGCCGCGCACGGTCTCGATCAAATCGTCCAGGCGGGCGAACGATTCAACTTCATCGCTTTCATCCACCAGAAAATAGCTGCGCCCGGCGCTCTTCTTGAAAAACACGATCCATTCCCCGGAATTGGCCGGGTTCTGAATAACGTGCGTGGCAGAGATATGGCCCTCTGCATGGCGTTCCCGTATTTGCTCGCGCTTCATGCGTGACTCCAGAAATGACAATGCCGCCAAAGCAACGCTTTGGCGGCATCAGGCTGACTGCCGATAGTCCATCAGCCGGAAATGCACGCGTTGGCGGCGCCCTGTACATCCTTAGGACGTACTGGCACGTTGGACATGCGCTCATGCAACTTGATGCTGCTGCCACTTGAGCGTTCTTCGATATCGAAAACGGCCGCCGGACCCGAGGAAAATTTGCCGGGTACGATCACTCGCACACCGTCCTTGTGCGGCTCAAGCTGCAAGGCGCCACGGCTGGACGCCAGCTTCTCGACCAGGCACTGCGCGTACTCATGGGGCTTTTTGCCTGAGATCACACTCATGGTCGGCAGCGACTCGTTGATTTCTGCGACATTTGCACAACCACTCACCGCTAGCGCCAAAGGCAGGACCAGAACACCCCACTTCATACAAAACCTCCGATAAAGACCCTCCGACAGCGTAAATGCTGTTTTTCTCCGAGGCTCGTTGCTTTTATCGCTCATAGAATTCCGAATAACTGTTTTTAATTGTCAAACACGACGTCGACAGCCAGATAATAACCTGTTCGGGCTGATAAACTGCGCCCATTGCCCTGCTATCGTTTTGATTTTGTAGAAAAAGCCCTTCTGGAGGCGCCTCATGAAATTTATCCACCAGCGCGAGCACCTCAATGAGGACGACATTGTCGTCATCCAGTGCTCCCAAACCTGCAACATCCGCTTGATGAACGACGCCAACTTCCGCAGCTTCAAGAATGGCGGCCGCCACACTTATCACGGCGGAGCGTTCGACACCTTCCCGGCACGAATTACTGCACCGAGCACCGGTTTCTGGAACATCACCATCGACATGGTCAACAGCCGCAAGGCCATCAGCGTGACGCGCAAGCCGACCCTGACTCACTCAATCAAAATCGTCCGCCGTTCCAGCACAAAACTGAGCTGAGTACGCCCATACACGTGAACAGGCAGTCATGACCGTGGCCCAAACGACCAAGTACGTCATCAAATACAAACTCAACGGCGAACGCCGCTTCGAATTTGCCCAGCTTGAAAAGGGTACTGAGGAAGAAGCCAAAGCCGCGCTGGACGCGATTCACGGTTCAAGCGAAGACGTGATCAGCGACATCAGCGTCAGCAAAGCGCTGTAACGAGATCGGGAGCGGCAACATGGACGTCTGCTCCCCCGCCTGATATTTGACCGCAAGCGCCGGAGTGTTCGCTCAATCGCCGCCTGCCAGACTGGCCGCCTCAACCTTTGGTTAAGGCTTCAGAAAATGTCTACTTTCCCGGCTCACTCTATCGACGGCTTTTCTACGCCAGACTGGACCTTGCTGGAACAACAACTCGACCAGGACGGCTGCGCCATCATTCGCTCGTTGTTGAGCCACGAGGCTTGCGACGAAGTGAGCGCACTCTACTCACGGCACGAGCCATTCCGCTCACAGGTGATGATGGCCCGTCACGGTTTCGGGCGCGGGGAGTACAAGTACTTCAAATACCCGTTGCCGGACACGGTCGCCCGGCTGCGCTGTGCGCTCTACCCTCGTCTCGTGCCCATCGCCAATCGCTGGTACGAGCACATGGACCTGCCGACCCGTTTCCCCGACAACCACGAAGCGTTTCTCGAACGCTGCCATGCCGCCGGTCAGGAGCGGCCGACACCGTTGTTGCTGCAATACGGCCCTCAGGACTACAACTGCTTGCATCAGGACCTGTACGGCGAACACGTTTTCCCACTGCAAGTGGCGATTCTGCTGTCAGAACCGGATGAAGACTTTACTGGCGGCGAGTTCGTGCTGACCGAGCAGCGCCCGCGCATGCAGTCGCGCCCTCAGGTAATCGGACTAAAGAAAGGTGACGGATTGATCTTTGCCGTCAACCAGCGCCCGGTCAAAGGCGTTCGCGGTTATTACCGCGTGACCCTGCGCCACGGCGTCAGTCGCCTGCACAGCGGAAAACGGCATACCCTTGGAATCATCTTTCACGATGCGCTATGACCCAATGACCCCGATCACCCTCGATTTATTCGTCGACCTTGAGCCCGAGCAACCGCCCCGGCGCGAGCAGATCGGCGAACAGTCCTACGTCCTCAGAGGCTTTGCACTGCCCCTGATCGACCGACTGTTGCCGGCACTGGCACAGGTTCTGGCGGCCGCGCCGTTTCGACAAATGGTCACGCCCGGCGGCTTTACCATGTCGGTGGCGCTGAGCAGTTGCGGCACACTAGGCTGGACCACCGACCGCAGCGGCTACCGCTACACCCGCAACGATCCACAAACCGGGCAACCCTGGCCCGAAATGCCCGAGGTGTTTTTCGAATTGGCGCAAACGGCGGCGCAAGAAGCAGGATTTCAGGACTTTGTGCCTGATTCCTGCCTGATCAACCGCTACATCCCAGGGGCCAAGATGTCATTGCATCAGGATAAAGACGAAGGTTCCTACGCCGCGCCGATCGTTTCAGTGTCGCTAGGCTTGCCGGCGATGTTTTTGTTTGGCGGTTTCGAACGCAGCGACAAGAGCCAGCGGGTGCCGTTGTTTCACGGTGACATCGTGGTCTGGGGCGGTGTCGATCGTTTGCGTTACCACGGTGTGTTGCCAATCAAGGACGGACAGCATCCGCGACTGGGCGAGCAACGGATCAACTTTACGTTTCGTATTGCTGGATGAAATCGTCGAGTTTGACCGCAAGACCCGGAGTGCTGCATCGCGACCGACTGCTTAATCTGTTTGAAACCCGTCAACGGACATGAAGCCATGACCACCTCTTCGAACCAGATCGCCACCGAAAACGACCCACGCTGGGCCGCCGTTGTAGCTCGCGACCCGTCGGCTGACGGGCAGTTTGTCTACGCGGTGAAAACCACTGGTATCTATTGCCGCCCCAGCAGCCTGGCGCGCTTGCCGAAACCGCAGAACGTCGAATTTTTCGAGACGGCCGAGCAGGCCCAGGCCGCGGGTTACCGCCCCAGCAAACGCACTGCAAAGGATCAAACTGACCTCGCCGCCCAACATGCCGCCACGGTGGCAGCTGCCTGCCGTCAGATCGAATCGGCCGAGAATCTGCCGGCGCTGAGTGAACTGGCCGACGCCGCAGGCCTGAGCAGTTTCCATTTCCATCGCGTGTTTAAAGCCGTTACCGGCCTGACGCCCAAGGGCTATGCCAGCGCCCACCGCTCACGCCGGGTTCGCGAGCGTTTGAGCGATGGCGGCTCGGTGACTGATGCCTTGTATGACGCGGGCTTCAATTCCAACAGCCGCTTCTACGAAGCCGCCGATCAATTGCTGGGCATGAAGCCCGGCGACTACCGCGCCGAAGGCCAGAATAACGACATTCGTTTTGCCGTCGGCCAGTGCTCGCTCGGAGCGATTCTGGTGGCGCAAAGTGATCGGGGTGTTTGCGCAATTCTTCTGGGTGACGACCCACACCAATTGGTGTGCGATCTGCAGGACAAGTTTCGCCGGGCCAATCTGATTGGCGCCGATCACGGATTTGAGCAATTGATCGCCCAGGTTGTCGGTTTCATCGAAGCACCGGCCATCGGCCTGGACTTGCCACTGGACGTGCGTGGTACGGCGTTTCAGGAGCGTGTCTGGCAAGCCTTGCGCGAGATTCCCGTCGGCAGCACCGCCAGTTACGCCGACATCGCCCAGCGCATCGGCTCGCCAAAAGCGGTGCGCGCCGTGGCCCAGGCCTGCGGTGCGAACAGCCTTGCAGTGGCGATCCCGTGTCACCGAGTGGTACGCAGCGACGGCAACCTGTCGGGCTATCGCTGGGGCGTGGAGCGTAAGCGACAGTTGCTGGATCGTGAAGCGCTGAACGGCTGCACGTAAACCTGTTTGCCTTCCATTGCCGCGCCACTCCTTTGATTGGGATTTGCGGCCCTGACGAGCCGCAACGGCGCCTACATTGTCAGCGATTGACGTCGACGACAACCCTTCCTCGCAACTGACCCGCGAGCAAGCGCGGAGCGGCTTCGATGGCTTCGCTCAAGCCAATTTCGCGACTAATCAGTGGCAGCAAGGCGAAGTCCAGATCCTCGGCCAGACGACTCCAGGCCAGAACTCGTTTTGCTTTAGGTTGGGTCACACTGTTGATCCCGGCGAGGGTTACACCGCGCAAAATGAACGGGGCAACGGAGGCCGGAAAGTCCATGCCTTGCGCCAGACCACACGCGGCGACGGTGCCGTTGGACTTAGTGCTGGCGCAGGCGTTGGCCAAGGTGTGGCTGCCGACCGAATCGATCACGGCGGCCCAGCGTTCCTTGGCCAAGGGTTTCCCCGGTTCGGACAGGGCCGCGCGATCAATGATCTCACTGGCGCCCAACTGTTTGAGGTAGTCGTGTTCCGAGGTGCGGCCGGTGGACGCCACCACCCGATAGCCAAGTTTGCTTAATAGTGCGATGGCAAAACTGCCGACCCCGCCATTGGCGCCGGTCACCAGCACTTCGCCTTGCTCTGGGGTTACACCGTTGTGCTCAAGCGCCAGAATGCTGAGCATCGCCGTGTAACCGGCCGTGCCGATTGCCATGGCCTGAGCCGCCGTGAAGGCCTTCGGCAGTGGAATCAGCCAGTCGCCATTGAGCCGCGCTTTCTGCGCCAGTCCGCCCCAATGTCCTTCGCCTACTCCCCAGCCGTTGAGCAGGACCTGGTCACCGACCTTGTAGTCCGGGTGCTCACTGACTTCGACGCTGCCTGCCAGATCAATCCCCGGCACCATGGGGAATTTTCGCACCACCGGACTGCTACCAGTGATCGCCAGGCCATCCTTGAAATTCAGTGTGCTGTACGCCACGCGCACCGTCACGTCGCCCTCGGGCAGTTGATCCTCACTGATCTCTTGCAGCGTGGCCCGGTAACCGCTGTCGTCTTTGTCGATCAAAATGCCTTTGAACATCGCTGTCTCCAATGGATTCGTTGAAGGTGTGGTGTCCTTGAAATAACACAAAGCAACACATTGCCCTACCCGACTTTCATCCAATCCCTAAATCCACCGAGCATTTCCGATACCGGCGGCTATGCTTTTTTCGCGGCCCTGAAATACCTGAAAAACCGCCCCGTCGATGGAGCTGACAATGCCTTACCCTCGCTCGCTAACCGTTTTGCTGATGCTTTGCCTGATGGCTTTCGGTAGCGTCCAGGCCGCACCGCCAGCCGCTTCGGCAACTCCCGCCGCACAGGCTCCCGCGAGCCCGACCTGGCCGCAGGTACTGACCGCCGGCGATACCAAGCTGACGATCTATCAGCCGCAACTCGACAGTTGGGACGGCTATACCCTGCAGGCGCGGGCAGCGGTCGAGGCCACCGGGGCCGATGGCAAATCCACCTACGGCATTGTGCAGTTCAGCGCTCACACCCTGGTGGACAAGGCCACACGCTGGGTCGTTCTCGATCAATACACCCTCACCAAAGCAGACTTCCCATCCAGCGCAGCGCAGGCAGATAGCTGGGTCGCCGCGCTGAAAAAAGACGCGGCGAGCCGCAAGAAAACCATTTCTCTGGATCAGCTCGAAGCCGCCGTCGGCGTACTCGCTGCCGAGCAGAAATCCAGCAGCGACCCCATTGAAAATACCCCGCCGACCATCATCACTTCCGACGTCCCGGCGCTGCTGGTGTACATCGATGGCGAGCCGGCTTACCGGCCGGTGGACGGCACTGCGTTGCAGCGGGTCGTCAACACCCGTCCGTTGCTGCTCAAGGATGCCCAGGGCAAACATTATCTGCATGTGTTCGATGGCTGGATGGTGGCCGATGAACTGGGCGGCCAGTACACACCACTGCCCTCGCCTTCAGCCGATCTGGAAAAAGCCAAGAAAGCGGCGATCCAGAGTCGTCAGGTGGATCTGCTAACAGGTCAGAGCGACCCGAAGGACAAAATTCCGACACTGGCCAAGCCACCGATCCCACAGATTCATATCGCAACTGCGCCCACTGAATTGATCGTCACCGACGGCGCACCTCAATGGCAGCCGATCCAGGGCACCCAACTGCTCTATGTGACCAACACCACCGGGCATATCTTCAAGGAAGTCGGCGATCAGGACAGCTATGTGCTGATCTCCGGACGCTGGTTCAAAGCGGCTGACTTGAAAGGGCCCTGGACCTTCGCCCCGGCGGACAAATTACCGGCCGACTTCGCCAACATCCCCGATGACAGCGCCAAAGAGAACGTCAAAGCCTCGGTGGCCGGTACGCCTCAGGCCCGGGAAGCAGCGATTGCGGCAACCATCCCGCAGACCTCGGCAATAAAGAAAAGCCAGGTGAAAATGACCGCGCCGCAGTTCGATGGTCAACCGCAACTCAAGGCTATCAGCGGTACGCCGCTGCAATATGTGGTGAACACGCCAACGCCGATCATCATGGTCGATGCCAATAGCTGGTATGCAGTCGAGAACGGTATCTGGTTCAGCGCCACTTCGGTTCAGGGGCCATGGTCGGTGGCGACTTCGGTGCCGGCGGTGATTTACTCGATTCCGCCCAGCTCACCAATGCACTACATCACCTATGTCAAAGTCTATGAAGCCAACGGCGACACCGTGGTGGTGGGTTACACGCCGGGGTACCAAGGCTCTACGGTGGACCCGGCCAGCGGTGTGGTGGTCTATGGCACCGGTTACCCTTACACACCTTGGGTCGGCAACGTTTGGTACGGGCCGCCAGTGACCTACGGTTTTGGCGTCGCGATTCGCTACACGCCCTGGACTGGCTGGACCTTCGGTTTCGGTTTCGGCTGGAGTTGGGGAGGCAGCACCGTGGCCATGGGCTGGGGCTGGGGCGCCTACCCTTGGTGGGGCAATTACGGCTGGGGTTACGCTTGGGGACCACGCCTGTATCCAGCGCCAATGCCTTGGGGTGGCGCGGCCTATGGTTATCACGGCGGCGCGGTGGCCTGGGGTCCGGGTGGTTGGGCCGGCAGCACGGGCAACATCTACCGCCAATGGGGTGATCGCGCCTCGGTCAGCCGCTACGGTGCCGGCTACAACGCCTGGACCGGCAATCGCTGGGCCGGCCAGGTCGGTTCTTCCTACAACTCACGCACAGGTGTCGCCACGGCTGGCCAGCGCGGCGCAGTGCACAACGTCTACACCGGCAACTATGCGGCGGGACGCAGCGGGGTCGCGGCAGGTCCCAACGGCGGGGCCATTGCCGGTCAGAAAGTCACGGCGGGCAACGTGCGCAATGGCACTCAAGTCACTGCCAGCCGCGGTGCGGTCTACAACCCCAACACCGGCAACACCACCCAGTACAAAGGTGTCCAAGGGCGCAATAGCAGCGCCGCCAAGATCGGCGACAATGTCTACGCCGGGCATGACGGTAACGTCTACAAAAAGACCAACGACGGCTGGCAGTCGATGGTCAAGGGCGGTGCGACGCGGGTCAATCCTGCAAATACCCAACAGGTTCAGAACCTCAACCGCGATTCAGCGGCGCGCTCTGCCGGCAACGAACGCTTCAACAACTATCACAACTCTTCCCAGGTCATGAATCGCTCGTTTAGCGGTGGCGGCGGCGGCGGCGGCGGCGGACTGCATCGTCGTTGAAATCCCGTTGAATAACCGTTGAAAGGGGCAGTCATGTTTCGTTTTATCAAAACCACAGTGGCCGGGGGACTGCTGTTCATCCTGCCACTGGTGCTGATCTTTTTGCTGCTGGAAAAAGCCGTGCGCCTGTTGCGCGGACCGATTCACAAACTGCTGCCGATGTTTGCCTGTTCTGCCTGGTGCTTGAGCAACAGCACGACTGGTTCTCTGTCTATATTCCCGATGCAGGCCCGGCGGGTGGTTCCTCCGGAGAAGTGCGCGTGGTGCCTGGTGCTCAGGTTCGTCTGACTGATCTGGCGTGGATGCCAGTACTGGCCTGTGTCCGTCGTGGCGGCCATGGAGCGTTGGCACTCGCTGCACCTTGGCTGCCCAAGGCATAAGCTGCGACTCAGGCCTTTCAGAAAAACCGACGCCGACCATTCAGAAAAACCAACTGGCCTGGCAGCCATCATTGCTGATACAAAACCGGCACTACCGTCCCTGCCCTGTTTTGACGTCGGAGAAGCTTTCAAATGAGCCAATGGCCAGACACCCGCATTCTTGACCTGCTCGGGATCGAACTGCCGATTATTCAGGCGCCCATGGCCGGCGCGACCGATTCATCGATGGTAATTGCGGCGAGCAACGCCGGTGGCCTGGGCTCAATGCCCGCCGCGATGTTGAGTATCGAGCAGTTGCGCGAAGAGCTGAAAACCATTCGCCAGCACAGCCAGCACCCGTTCAACGTCAACTTCTTCTGCCATCAACCGCCAGCCGCCGATGAGCAAAAGGCCCGGGACTGGAAAAATCTGCTGGAGCCGTACTATCGCGAACTGGGCATCGATTTCGACGCACCGACGCCGGTATCCAATCGGGCGCCGTTCGATGACGCGGCTTGCGCAGTCATCGAGGAATTTCGTCCGACGGTCGTGAGTTTTCACTTCGGGCTACCAGAGAAGTCGCTACTGGATCGGGTAAAAGCCACCGGCGCAAAGATTCTGTCATCGGCGACGAATGTTGAAGAAGCGATCTGGCTGGAGCAACACGGTTGCGACGCGATCATCGCCATGGGTTACGAGGCTGGCGGTCATCGCGGGATGTTTCTCAGTAAAGATTTAAGCAGTCAGGTGGGCACTTTTGCACTGGTGCCGCAGATCGTCGACGCGGTGAAAGTCCCGGTGATTGCCGCGGGCGGGATTGGTGACGCTCGAGGGATTGCCGCAGCGTTTCACCTGGGCGCCTCGGCGGTGCTGGTGGGTACAGCGTATTTGTTCACCCCGGAAGCCAAGATCAGCGCGGCCCACCACAAGGCGTTGCGCACGGCCAAGGACAGCGAGACGGCAATCACTAACCTGTTCACCGGGCGCCCGGCGCGGGGGATTCTGAATCGGGTGATGCGTGAACTGGGGCCGATGAGCGATAAGGCACCAGCCTTTCCGCTGGCCGGTGGTGCACTGATGCCGTTGCGGGCCAAGGAACCGGCGCAATTCGCCAATCTGTGGGCTGGGCAGGCGTTCACTCTGGGCGTTGAACTGACGACGGCTGAGCTAACAAAGCATTTGGCTGAAGAAGCGCTGGCGAAACTAACTGGCCGCTAAATCTCCCAACGCGAATACAAAAATTGTGGCGAGGGAGCTTGCTCCCGTCAGACTGCACAGCAGTCCCCTTCTTTTCCGGGAACAAGCGGGGGCCCTTCGCGCTCCGGCGGGAGCAAGCTCCCTCGCCACAGGTGCAGCGTCAACATTCAGCCACGCCGGCAAAGTTCCGTTTACAGGCATTTCGCTATATATTCCGATATATAGCGTTTCACCCCTCGCATCGGCGCAGTTCACCCCCTATAAAAACTGCCCACTGCACTTGCCTACCACGGAGCCGTTTCATGACCATTCGTGCCTCACGTTTCGCCCCTACTTGCCTGGCGAGCCTGCTCGCTGTATTCGCTTTGGGCTCGGCCCAGGCGGATGAAGTCCAGGTGGCGGTTGCTGCCAACTTCACCGCGCCGATCCAGGCGATCGCCGCCGATTTCGAAAAAGACACCGGGCACAAACTGGTAGCGGCCTATGGCGCGACCGGTCAGTTCTACACCCAGATCAAAAATGGCGCGCCGTTCGAAGTGTTCCTCTCGGCAGACGACACCACCCCGCAAAAACTCGAAACCGAAGGCGACACCGTCAAAGGTTCGCGCTTCACCTACGCCATCGGCACCCTGGTGCTGTGGTCGGCCAAGGAAGGTTACGTCGATGCCAAGGGCGACGTGCTGAAGAAAAACGAATATCAGCACCTGTCCATCGCTAACCCGAAAGCCGCGCCTTATGGCCTGGCTGCGACTCAGGTGCTCGCCAAAGAAGGCCTGACCGACAAGGTCAAGGACAAGATCGTCGAAGGTCAGAACATCACTCAGGCTTACCAGTTTGTCTCCACCGGTAATGCCGAACTGGGCTTCGTGGCCTTGTCGCAGATCTACAAAGACGGCAAAGTCACCAGCGGTTCGGCCTGGATCGTTCCGGCGAGCATGCACGACCCGATCAAACAAGACGCGGTGATCCTCAACAAAGGCAAAGACAACCCGGCCGCCAAGGCACTGGTTGAATACCTCAAGGGTCCGAAAGCCGCTGCTGTCATCAAGTCCTACGGTTACCAACTCTAAATGACGCTATCGAGTGCCGATTTTTCCGCCATCTGGCTGACCCTGAAACTGGCGTCCCTGACGACCGTCATCCTCTTGGTTATCGGCACTCCAATTGCGTTATGGCTGTCGCGCACCCGTTCCTGGTTACGCGGCCCGGTCGGGGCGATCGTCGCCCTGCCCCTGGTCCTACCGCCCACGGTGATTGGCTTTTATCTGTTACTGGCGCTCGGGCCTCACGGCTTCGTCGGTCAGTTCACCCAGTCACTGGGGCTGGGCACCCTCACATTCAGTTTTGCAGGGTTGGTGATCGGCTCGGTGTTGTATTCGATGCCGTTTGTGGTGCAACCGCTGCAAAACGCTTTTTCCGCCATCGGTACTCGCCCACTGGAAGTGGCCGCAACCTTGCGCGCCAATCCTTGGGACACGTTTTTCAGCGTGATCCTGCCGCTGGCCCGCCCCGGTTTCATCACCGCCGCCATTCTCGGCTTCGCCCATACGGTCGGCGAGTTCGGCGTGGTGCTGATGATCGGCGGCAATATTCCGGACAAGACTCGTGTGGTGTCGGTGCAGATCTACGATCATGTCGAGGCCATGGAATACGCACAGGCCCATTGGCTGGCCGGGGCGATGCTGGTGTTCTCCTTCCTGGTATTGCTGGCGCTCTACTCCAGCCGTAAAACCAAAGCTGGCTGGAGCTGATCGATGATTCAAACGCGCCTGAAACTGCACTATTCGGGGTTCGCCCTGGATGTGGATCTACAACTGCCTGGCCGTGGCGTCACGGCACTGTTTGGCCACTCCGGCTCGGGCAAAACCACCTGCTTGCGCTGCATCGCTGGCCTGGAGCAAGCCGAAGAAGGTTTCATCCAGGTCAACGATGAAGTCTGGCAAGACAGCAGCAAGAAGATTTTCGTCCCGCCGCACAAACGTGCAATCGGTTACGTCTTCCAGGAGGCGAGCCTGTTCCCGCACCTGTCGGTGCTGGCCAACCTGGAATTCGGCCTCAAACGCATCCCCAAACAGCAACGCCGGGTCGATATGGCGCACGCCACCGAACTGCTGGGCATCAGCCATCTGCTGGACCGTCATCCGCAGCACCTGTCCGGTGGCGAACGCCAGCGCATCGGCATCGCTCGCGCCCTGCTCACCAGCCCGAAACTGTTGCTGATGGATGAGCCGCTGGCGGCGCTGGATAGCCAACGCAAAAACGAAATCCTGCCGTATCTGCAACGGCTACACGATGAACTGGATATTCCGGTGCTCTACGTCAGCCATTCCCAGGATGAAGTCGCGCGATTGGCTGACCACATTGTCCTGCTCAGTGAAGGCAAGGCCCTGGCCAGCGGCCCGATCGGCGAAACCCTGGCCCGCCTCGACCTGCCGCTGGCAATGGGTGACGACGCCGGCGTAGTGATCGAGGGCCACGTCAGTGCCTACGATGCCGACTATCAACTGCTGACCTTGCAACTGCCGAACACCGCCCTGAGCATTCGGGTCGCCCATTCGCCAATGACCGAAGGGCAAGCCTTGCGCTGCAAAGTGCAGGCGCGGGATGTCAGCTTGAGCCTGCACAGCGTCGAACACAGCAGTATCCTCAATCGCTTGCCGGTCACAGTGGTCAGTGAACTGGGCGCCGACAACGCGGCCCACGTGCTGATTCGCCTTGAGGCTGGCGGCACACCGCTGTTGGCGCGAATCACCCGCTACTCCCGCGATCAACTGGGCATCCATCCCGGCCAACAACTTTGGGCCCAGATCAAAGCGGTGGCCGTACTGGCCTGAATTCGTTGGCACCACGGCGACAGCGCGCGGTCAATGGCTGTACAAGCCCTCGAATTGCTGCCCAGGACCACCGCCATGCCCGATACCGCGCTGACCGATGTGCTGCCGCCCGACCTGCATTACGTCGATGACACTCAGCCCGGCATCACCCGCAAAAAACTGCGCGGCAAATTCTGTTACTTCGATCCGGCGGGTCAACGCATCAGCGACCCTGTCGAAATCAAACGCATCAACGCCCTGGCAGTGCCGCCGGCCTACACCGACGTGTGGATCAGCGCCGACCCGCGCGGCCATCTGCAAGCCACCGGCCGCGATGCCCGGGGTCGCAAGCAATACCGTTATCACGTGCGCTGGCGCGAGGTGCGTGATGCCGACAAGTACTCGCGCCTAAGGGATTTCGGCCTGGCCCTGCCGAAACTGCGCAAACAGCTGGAAGCCCTGCTGGCAGCGCCTGGCTTCAGCCGCGACAAGGTCATGGCCACGGTCATCACGCTGCTCGATGCGACGCTGATCCGCGTCGGCAACACCCAATATGCCAGGGACAACCGCTCCTATGGCCTGACCACCCTGCGCAGTCGGCATGTCGAGGTCAATGGCAGTGCAATCAAGTTCCAGTTCCGTGGCAAAAGCGGCGTCGAACATCAGATCACCGTGAAAGACCGACGCCTGGCGCGGATCGTCAAGCACTGCCTGGAAATCCCCGGGCAAAACCTGTTTCAGTACCTGGACGAAAACGGCGAGCGCCACACCGTGAGCTCCTCCGACGTCAACGCCTACCTGCAAACCCTCACCGGTGCCGACTTCACTGCCAAGGACTACCGCACCTGGGCCGGCAGCGCTCTGGCGTTGGCGCTATTGCGAGAACTGCAATGGGAGCCGGAATCCGACGCCAAGCGGCATGTGGTTGAGATGGTCAAAAATGTCGCCAAGCAGCTGGGCAACACTCCGGCGGTGTGCCGCAAATGCTACATCCACCCGGCGGTGGTGGATGGATTTCTGCTCGGCGCATTGGCCCAATTGCCTCGGCCGCGGGTACGAAAAGGGCTCCGGGCCGAAGAAGTCGGACTGGCGATGTACCTGGAGAAAATGCTCAGCGCCGCGCCTTAGACGCCACATTTCCCGTAGGAGCTGCCGAAGGCTGCGATCTTTTGACTTTGACTTTTAAAAACAGGGTCAAAAGATCGCAGCCTTCGGCAGCTCCTACGCGGGACCTTGATCGAGTTGGATTCCTCGACTAGGCTTGCGGCCTGCTCATCTCTCAGGACGACCGCAAACGTGAACAACTAAGCCTTCCAAAATGTTCTCGCGACAAGCTGCCAACGGCGCTTGTTGGTTTTTCGACATTTTCTGGAGGTGCCGATGACTCACGTCACGCGTCTGCCTGCACTCGTTTCCCTGAACCAATTGGGTTTTCAGTTCGCCAACGGCGAAACTGTTTTCGATTCACTGAGCCTGAGTTTCGACCGCGTTCCCACCGCGATCGTCGGCCGTAATGGCATTGGCAAGAGCGTCCTTGCGCGGTTGATTGCCGGGCAACTCGCCCCTTCATCCGGAAGCCTGACTTGTCAGGGCCACATTGCGTATGTGCCACAAACGTTTCCGATCATCGAAGGGCAAACCGTCGCCAGCGCCACCGGTTGCGCACCAGCGTTCCAGGCTCTTGCCCGACTGAATCTCGGCGATGCCACCAGCGAAGATTTCGACACCCTGGCAGACCGCTGGGACCTGCCCGAACGCTTGCGCCTGCTATTGGATGAGGCGGGCCTGGACGAAATCGGTCCCGAACATCTGGCACAAACCCTGAGCGGAGGACAGCAAGCACGTGTCGCCTTGATCGGCGCTCTTCTCAGCGACGCGCAGATGCTGGTGCTGGATGAGCCCACCAACCATCTGGACGCTGACGGACGCCGCTGGCTCATGCATACGCTTGAACAGTGGTGCGGCGGATTGATCGTGATCAGCCATGATCGGCAGCTGTTGAACCGCATGCAACGAATCGTCGAGCTGACCCCGCACGGCGCGAAGGTCTTTGGCGGTAACTACCCGGCGTTTCGGGCACAACGGGAGATCGACCAGAGCGCCGCTCGAATGGTCCTCGACCAGGCCAGAACCGAACGCATTCGCGAACGTAGCCGATTGCAACGCGAGCACGACACGATCCAGCGACACGCGGCTGGAACACTTAAAAAAGCTGACATCGCCAATGTCTCAGGCTTTGAGCGGGCCAAGATGAAAGGCTCGGCAAGGGACGCCATGGGGCCGGTGCGTCAAGCGCATAAAGCCCGTAAAAACGGGCTCGACGCACAGGTGCGGGAAGCCAATGCCAAGGTGCTGCCAGAAGAATGCGTGGTGGTGAGTCTGCCGGGCACCGTGGTACCGACAACTCGACAGGTAATAACGCTGGTGGATGCACAGCCGCCCTGGTCTGCGTCCCGCCTGACATTGTCACTTGCAGGCCCTGTGCGCATTGCCGTCAGCGGCCCAAATGGCTGCGGCAAATCCAGCTTGTTGCGCATGCTGGCCGGCGACTATCCGCCCCGCAGCGGGCAATGCATCACCCATCTCCCCAGTGCTTTTCTTGATCAGCAACTGGCCTTAGTAGACGATCAACGCTCCATCGTCGAGCAACTGGGCCTGCTCGACACACCGTTGACCGAGGGTACATTGCGCAGTCACCTGGCTCAGTTGCAACTGGATGCACGCCGCGTCACCCGGCCGAGCGGCTCGCTCAGTGGCGGCGAACGGCTCAAAGCGGCCATCGCCATCGCGCTCTGGCGCAAAATACCGGCGCAATTGTTATTGCTCGACGAGCCGACCAATCATCTCGATCTTGAATCCATAGAGGCATTCGAACAGTCCTTACGGAGTTTTCCCGGCGCGATCATCGCGGTTTCCCACGATCAGGCCTTTCTCACGGCGCTGGCACCGACTTACACTTTGTATTGGCACCCAGAGGGTTGGCAGTTACAACCTGTCGCCGATCCATCAGGCAGCCAGCCGACGAACTGACCTGACTATTTTTTGCACGATTGCAAAGGGCTTCTATAGTTGATCTGAACACGAATTAGCGGCGGTGGTGCCATGGAAGACATTTTCGTTGTGAAGCGTTGCAACAAAATCATCATCCATGGCCGCCGAGCCGGAGAAGTCAGCCACGCACCACCCGATGCCGCCGTCTGGTACCGCATCGCTGACACCCGCACCCGCGGCTTCATCGGTGACGGTTTCGATGTTGAAGAAGATGCCAGACGTGAATGCCGCCAGCTCAATGCCCGCTCACAAGTGACAGCTCGGCAAAGCTGAAAAAGTTCATAATTTTTTACCGGGTCTATACTGAAATCAGCTGAAGGACCAGCGACCCCATCAGCAGAGAGCTCGCACCCGCGGGCTTTTTGCTGCCACTTGTCAGATTCCTTCGAAGGAGGTGTTTGCCATGTCCGAAAAAGAGTCCATCACCACCCTGCTCACCCTGCTTGACTCTCGTCAGGCTCGCCTCGCGGCCGCCTGCAAGGAAATTGCCGACTGGGTCGATCATCAAGGCGGGCACCCTACGGCCCTGAAAATTCGTGACCGACTGAACGACATCGAGAAAGACGCACCGCTGATTCGCAGCACGCTGTCTTCGCTGCGCCCTGTCGAACCGCCGCTGCCACGGTTCAGATAGTTCAAACCGGACACCCCGACTCAAGGACAGGCCTGATTCAGGAAGCATGAACGGCGACAATCTTGTCACCGAGACCCTGCCTGCCTGATAGCCTCCTGCCACAACGCAACCCGGCCTGGTGCTGGGCTTTTTTTGCGACATTCCTTTCACACAGCGTTCACAACGCACGCCCTACTGTGGCCCTACTCCTTTGAAGAATCCCTTGGCCCGCCCGCATGCGGGCTTTTTTTGCCCTGAATTTCATTAACGAACGCCGCCGGCGGCGGGAGGTCAAACGAACACACGTCACGAAGGAGACGTTCCAATGGTCACTCACTTCAAAGTTGGCGGGCATCTTGCCTGCGGTCATACAGGCACCAAACTGGTTTCGAGTAACGTACTCACCCAGGTTAAATGCAGAAGCTGCCGCAACACCGATGCGTTCAAGGACGCGCGCAAAGACGAGCGCAATGCTGCACGACGCGCGGCGCGTAAAGCCAAGGTTACTCATACTGCAAATGATTGGCGCGCGGAGTGGGTTCAGCGGCTGACCGCCATGACCGGGCGGCAAAGATTGCCGCGCGGATTTCGCGGCCAGGCATTCGTCTAGACCCTCATTCTCGGGCCGATCTGATCGGCCCGATGTATTTACCCTGCAGCACAAAGTCCACCTTACCCACGCCAAAAACTAAATCCTTTGGGCGCTTTGTAGTACGAGCAAAGAAGGGAAAGTGCCGCTCTACCGGTCACGTCACTCTCCATCTCCTCCTGAGCCAAGCGTATTTCTTCTTGATAGTCCGGCGATTTTTCGGCAGTGAGTGTTTCTGCTTTTACCTCATCCGCCAGCTCCATTTCCGGGTTATTCATGAAGTTCTGAAAGGAATAGGTGCCCGCAGGGTACACGTGGGAACAAGCCCTCTGCCCCGCGATGACCTTGACGGCGATTTCTCGATCGGTAAATACCTCGGCCACGGAGATCGGGATGTAGCTCAGCCCCAACAATGCGCCGAATACAAATACTGCTTTTTTCATCACTGAAATCAAAACTGAAGCTCCATGCTGTCAAAAATAGCGAAACGAAAACGACAAAGGCCTGCATGATAAACTTCATGCAGGCCTTCGATATATAGGGGTGCCCGAAGACGGAACTGAACCGGCACTTTCTTACGACGCCAAGCAGGGCATGGTGCCTCCGGCGTTCCGCCGACCAAACAGCCTATTCCAACGCTGAGCTCTCCACAGCGTAATCGCAATGCAAAATTCCGACCTACTCCCTTCCAGGCATTACAAAATCAACAAAAACCAATGCGTAGTTGAACACCGGAATCACTGCTATTGGCCAAAAGCAACTTCTGACGACGAACCCGGCCCTTACACAGTGGTCAATACAATTGACGGCATCGCGACTGATCAGCAGCCTTTGGCCTGCTTCCTTCAGGAGCGAAGCTTGCGATTCACACACTTTAGGGTGCGCCGGGTAACTTTCAGTAGATTCGGTTCCTGCCTGACGCAGGCGCTGTCTACTGCTCTCATCCAATGCTCCCTTATCGGAGTACGGAAATGACTCAATCAATGCGGTTCTTCCTATCGCTCTTCCTCGCGACTGCCTCATTGGCATCGGCGAGCCTCCTGAACAATGCAAGTGCAGCCACCGCCGAAGATCTGAATGCCAGCTCTCGGCAAGCGTTGCAAAACCTCTACAAAGCCACTCCTTTTGCCGAAACCATCTCGCACAAAGCCAAAGCGGTGCTTGTCTTCCCCAACATCATCAAGGCGGGCCTTGTGTTCGGCGGCAGCTATGGCGAAGGTGAACTATTGAAAGGCTCGAAAGTAGCGGGTTATTACAACTCCGTCACCGGATCATGGGGGCTGCAGGCAGGCGCTCAGTCGTACGGCTATGTGGTTTTTCTGATGACCGACAAAGCTGTGAAATATGTAAGTGAGACCAAAGGTTGGGAAATCGGTGTAGGGCCAACTGTTGTTGTGGTTGATGAAGGGATTTCGAAAAACCTGTCCAGCTCGACGCTGAAAGACGACGCGTACGCGTTCATCTTCGACCAGCAAGGGTTAATGGCCGGGGTCAGCATCGAAGGCACGAAGATTTCCCTGATCAAGCGCTAAAACCAGCTATTTGGTTGGGCTCGAGCGAGTGATGGCGGCCTACGCCAACACAGGTTTGGTTGCCCGGTCAGGTAAATCTCGTTCTGGTCGATTTCTGTCAGACGTAACAGGCAGGAATCGACCATAACGTAATGCTGATCCAATCAAGCACGAGCCGGATCAGCTCTGGCGATTGACTCATGACTGAGTGGCAAAATTACGCGAATAACAGCTAAAGATGCATATTTCAAGTCATTAAAAATGAACAAACCTTTAAAGAATGTTCATGCAAACATGGGCTTAGCTGACTACCCTCAAGTATTCCGACATAGTGAATACAGGAGTAACCCACCATGTTCTCGCACGAAAGCTTCCCGCTGATTTCACTCTTCATCATCATGCTGGTTTGCGTACTTGCAGCCTTTCTTCACCCCATACACGCCTTCTGGAGTTGGGTTCAAAGGCGAAAGAGTAAATCCTCTCTCGAACGCACGGAGCAAGTGAGGAAGCTTTATTCGCGCTGAGTGATTTTCCAATGAAGCCTGGCAACGTCCAGGCTTTTTGCTGACTACCAGAAACGAAAAAGCGCTGCACGCTCAGCCCGCCTGTCCGGAACAGCTTTAACATCCTCAAACGACGTTGGCCGTTACTTGAGTCAAGTGAACGGACATGGAGCACGAGCCGTCCGAGTAACAACCACTGGAGTGTTCTTTCTGATGTGGCGGGCAAGAGCAAAAAAGTGTCGCCAACCAAGTGAGTTGCGACCCATGTCTATTTTTGCGACCCAGAAACAAACAAGGGTTTGCATCAGCTTTCGCCCGCAAACCCTTGATTTAAGATGGTGCCCGAAGCCGGAATCGAACCGGCACGCCCTTACGAGCGGGGGATTTTAAGTCCCATGCGTCTACCAATTTCGCCATTCGGGCGGTAGCGCGATCAAGCGGTCTTACGGCTGCCCAAAAAACCTGGCAGTTCTGACGCTTGTGCAACAGAGGGGAAATATATACACCCCGCCCCGGTGAAGCAAGTTCGCAAATGCCCTTTTCAAGACAAAATCTTGCAGGACTGCGAAAATAAAAAAGCTCCGTAGATCAAAGATCTACGGAGCTCGTTTAAAGTGGAGGCCGAGGTCGGAATCGAACCGGCGTAGGTGGATTTGCAATCCACTGCATAACCATTTTGCTACTCGGCCTCAAACATCTGATGTCAGTAGCACGACACCAAATGCGTACAAACGCTGAGCTTCGAGAGTTGATTAAATCATTCTCTAACTCTTTGAAAACATTAGGCTTTTTCAGCCGTCTGTGCTTTCGATGGCGTGAATTATGTACTGATTTCCCGAGGCTGGCAACCCCTTGATTTCAAAAAATTTCTGCCCGCTTGATCGCACCCGGTTTCACGCTACGTCATGTTCGCGAATCAGAATTCCCCACCCAGCGGATACTCAATCGCCAGCCTGATCTGGTTCGCATCCAGTTCCGCTTGCGCCGCATTCCCGCGATGTACCGCGTGGCGCAAGGTAAACGCGAGATTCTTCGCCGCGCCGGATTGCACCACGTATTTGGCCTGGATGTCGCGTTCCCAATGTTTGCCGCCCTGCCCGTAACCCAGCCATTTGTAGCCGCCATTCGGGTCCATGTGGCTGCCGTCGATGCCGCTGCCGCGGACATAGAGTGCGCCGAAGGTCAGGCCGGGAATGCCGTAGCCGGTCATGTTCAGGTCGTAGCGAGCTTGCCAGGACGCTTCTTGCGGGGCGTTGAAGTCGGACAGCGCCACGGCGTTGCTCAGGTAGATTGCGCCGCGGGTGACGTAGTCGTAGGGCGTGTCGCCGTCGACTTTCTGATAACCCAGGCCGAAGCTGTGGGAGCCGGCCTTGTAGGTTGTGAGAAAACTCCAGGTGGTGTTGTCGATCCGGCCGGACAAGGCTTTACCGGTGTCTTGGGTGCGATAGAGGTTAAGGTCGAAAGTCAGGTCCTGGCCATCGGCCAACGGCTGGGTATAAACCGCGCCGAGGTAGTGCTGGCGCCAAGTGTCGGCGTAGACCGCACTGAACAGGCTGGCGTTGAGCCCTTTGAGTGCCGTGTTGCGCACGCCCACCAGATCAAAGCTGTCGCCCTGTTTTCCATTGGAGTAATTGACCACAAAGCCTTGGTCATGGCTGCTGGCGTTGCGGTCGGTGCTTTCGTTGAAGTGGCCGCCGTACAGCGTGGTGGCCGGAAGTTCGCGGCTGGTCAGCAACCAGCCAGTGGCGGTTTCGGGCAGCAGGCGGCTATCGGATGAGCCGAACACCGGGGTTTTCACTCGCTGTTCGCCGTAGCGCAGTTCGGTGGAGAAAAACCGCAGTTTGGCCACGGCGCCACCGCGACTGAATTCATCCTTGGGGTGGCCGTCATTGTCGACGCCGAGCAGCCGCAGCCTTGCCGGCCCGCCCGCCTCCGCTGTCCAGCTCCCAACCGGAATAGGCGTGAGCATCGAGGCCAAATCCTAAGGTGCCGCGGGTGTAGCCGGAGGTAAAATCGGCCATCAAGCCGTAGGCCCATTCCTCGGCGAGGTCGCTGCGTTGGGCGCGAGGTTTGTAGGCATTGCGTGCGCCATTGCTCAGCGAACCGTGCTCATAGTCGCGGCGGTCGTAGACGCTGCGGTTGAGCAGGCTCCACTGACTGTCCTCGACAAAGCCTTTTGCGTTGTCTTGCTCTGAAGCGAAGGCGAGCAGCGACTGCCCGCCCAATGCCAATAGCAGGGTATGCGTCGATAGGGTTTTCACAGTGCAACTCCACAGAATTCGAGGTCTGCAAGGTGTCCCGCCGAACGGGGGACACCGTTCGGCACATCAGAGGTATTTGAGAATCGCGATGTCGCGACGCCGCTGCTTGAGGGCAGCGAACCAGCGTGTCGGGAAGAACAACAACACCCCAAGAATCACGCTCCACAGCCACACCGTGGGCAGGTTATCGAAGCCGTAATACGCGCCCTGATTGGCGCCCCAGATTGCGACCGCCGCCAGGTACATGGCCTTGAGCACATACAGGTGCAGCAGATAGAAAAACATCGGCGCCCCGCCGTAGATCGCCAGCGTCGCGGTGGACCAGCGATCCTGCAGCTTCTCGAACAACGCCAGCAGGAGCAGCCCCAAACCGAGGGTAGGCATCAGGAACATCAGCGACGGCGGGTACTTCTTGGCGCTCATGAAACTCATGAAGGTGCGCAACGAATCACCGGTCTGCACCCAAGGTTTCTCGCCGTAGACGTTCAGGTACCGGATGAACACGAACGCCACCAGCAAGCCGACGCCAAGTTTGACCAGCCGGGAAATGCGCTCGGCCGGCTCCATGTCCTTGCCGAACCACGGCCCGATGGCCCAACCCAGCAGAATCACCCCGATCCACGGCAACACGGGATACGTGGTGCGCGCCCGGGTGAACTCGGTGATGTCGATAAACACCTTCTGATGCAGGATCGACCACGGCACATAGAATGACGACTCTGACCCGACGACGACGTTATCGAACAGGTTATGCCCGGCGACGATGACCAGCCCCAGCACAATCAGCCAACTGCGCTTGAAGTGCAGCAACCCGGCGAGGACGATCATGCAGATGCCGATGCACCAGATCACCTGCAACCACAAGGTCTTGGGCGGGAACTCGGCGTTCCATGCGAAGCAGACGAAGGTGATTTCCAGAAACACCAGGAAGAACCCGCGCTTGAGCAGGAACACTGAGGTTTCACTGGCGGTGTGTTTCTGGCTGTAGAGCCAGGCCGACAGGCCAGTGAGGAAGATGAAGACTGGCGCGCAGATTTCGCTGAGCATCCGGGTGAAGTACAAGTCGGGCGTTACGCTCAAGGCGTCGATTGGATCGGTGACCTGGCGATGCAGCAGAAAGGTTTCGCGCACGTGGTCGATCAACATCAACAGCATGACGAAACCGCGCAAGGCATCGATGGCCAACATCCGGGTGTTGGCTTTTACCAGCGGGGCAGCCAGCGCAGCGGAAACACTTCCCGCCTGCCCGGCCAATCCTGATGATTGGGACATATCGGTAACTCCTGTAGGGGGCGATGGATCAGGCCTGTTTCTTCAACCGGGCGACTTCGGAGGCTGGCAGTTGCGACGGGGCCCGTGGCAACGATTGTTTGCCTTGCGTGCGATAGAACGACAGCGTCGAGCTGAAGCTCTTCAAGTCGTACTGCTCGGTCTTGCCTTGGGGACTCACGCGTTCACCGGGGGTGCGGTCCTTGTATTCGACCGCCACCACATACGTGCCCTGCCAGGGCAACTCGAAGGTGACCTTGCCCGCCGCATCGGTCCGCTGGGTGAAGACTTCGCCGGAGCCGGTTTCCAGCATAACGTCCTGATCCGCCAGCGGTTTTTGCGAATAGTACACTTGGAATTGGGCCTTGTTGCCGTCGACGCGGCCGGTGGGCACGATGTCCAGAGTCAGTTCCGGGGTTCGCACACGCAAATCGCCGACCCATCGGGTCGCCGGCGTCCAGTGGGTTTTCAGGGTTTTGTCGGCTTCATGCAGGTCAAAGATCGGATAATGCGGGTCCTGGGCCAACAGCGAGTCATCGCCCGACGCCTGATGCGCCACCGCAAACGCTTGACGCTGTAAGGTCAGATTCAATGGTTTCGAATTGTTGCCAATCGACCAGCCCTTGAGTTGCTGGAACCGGTCCATCCCGCCCGGTGTGACTTCCAGCATGTTCTTGTCATATTCGCCGTAGTACAACGCCAAGGGTTGCCCCGGTGGCTGCTCGTACCAGATCTGGTGCGCCTCGCTGCTGCTGGCCAGCATGAAGACGCCGTAACCCAATAGTGCTTTTGCGTTGCTCATTCGCATTTTTTTGGCTCCGATTGGTGTTATTCAGCGGTTCGTTGCAGTCGCTTCATCCTCCCGAAATCAGCAACTTCACAAACCGCTCCCTCTCTCTGCACGCATTACAGCGCAGAGACTTTTGCGCTTTGTTCTGAAATCGGTACGTGAGGAGTCATCGGTGACTGTTTTTTCGGGTTGAAACAGATGTTTATGCGGCTTGCGCCAGGATGAGGCGGGTTGAGGAGTTCAAGCGAGGCAATGTCCAAACGCAGTGCATGCAGCGCTGCAAAACAAATGTGGGAGCGGGCTTGCTCGCGAAAGCGGTGTGTCAGTCGACATCTCTATCGACTGACACGGCCTCTTCGCGAGCAAGCCCGCTCCCACAGGGATTTGTGTTGGGATTGGGAATGGGGCTGTCAGTGCCGCAGCAATTTACGCAACGGCACGCCGTCCTTGAGCACGGGGGATTTGATGACGATGTAGCTGAAGTACTTGGAGATGCCGATGTTCTTGTCCAACAGGCTTTCAATCACTTCCTGATAATGCTGGATGCTGCGGGTCATGAAGCGCACCAGGTAATCGTAGCCACCGCTGATCAAATGGCATTCGAGCACTTCATCGACCAGGCGAATGTTGGACTCGAATTTGGCGAAGTCTTCGCGCTTGTGATCGCTCAGGGTGATCTCGGTGAAGACCGTCACCGAATCGGTGATCTTCGCCAGGTTCAGGTGCGCCTTGTAGCTGGAAATATAACCAGCCGATTCCAGCCGCTTGACCCGTTGCAGGCAGGGGCTGGCCGACAATCCCACCGCATCGGCGAGGCTGACGTTGGTCATGCGCCCGTCCTTTTGCAGCTCGACCAAAATGCTGATGTCGATCCGGTCCAGTTTGACTAAACCTTCCATTGCGTACCTCTTGACTGCCGTTTGTAAGACAATCTTCTAGCAAAATCAGCGCCGTAAAGACAGCTGATGCTGAGCCACCAGATCCGCCATGCTGTTGATGCAGTAATCCGCAGCACATGGCGTCGGGTGTTTGACCCGGCTGCGACAGATCAGGCACACATCGCTGCTCGCCTGCCGACTGGCTGAAGGCCGAGTCACTTGCAGGATTTCGCTTGGCTTAAGCGTATTGGCCTGGAGCCAGTCCGGGTCCTGCAAAGGGTCGCTGGCCAGTGAAATAAAATCGTCGGCCATGATCCCCAATCGTTCGCAAAGCAGCCCACGATCCTCGGCATCCCGGTCGCCCTGTACCAGCAAGCGATAGAACTTGCGCAGGTACAACATCGCCCCCGGCGCGTCCTCGAACAGCGACCAGCCGGCCACCGAACGGGCGAAGCTCATGCCCTCCTCCCAACTGGCTTTCAGGCCCCAGCGCTCGGCCAACTGGCGATGGGCGAAACACAGCAGTCCACTGAAGCCTAGCTCACCGAAGCGCGGATACAGTGCGCGCACCACCTCGCCGTATTCGGCCAGCACCTGTTCCTTGTCCGGGTGCCCGCCCCGGCTGTCGAGCAGCGGTTGCAACGCCGCCCAGACGCCCGAGTCGCGATCGACCAGGACTTCATCGCAATCGATGAGCAGCGCTCGATAATCAGTCAGCCCCATGGTGTGCAAAGCCTCCAATGATGCATTCCATCCCTCCATGCTCCATAAAGGCTCACGGGCGATGCCTTGCAGCAGCGCCCCGAGCCTGCAGGAGCTCAGTTCAAGACGCGTGCCAAAGCGACATCCAGAATTTGCAGGGCTTCGTCGACCTGTGCTTCGGTGGCCACCAGTGGCGCGAGGAAGCGCAGGACGTTGCGGTACACGCCACACTTGATCACCAGCAAACCACCCTTGCGGGCTTCATCGATCAGGCGCTGGTTCAAGTCGGCGTCCGGGGTACGGGCCTCGTCGTTCTTGATCAGCTCGATGGCCAGCATGAACCCGGCGCCGCGCACGTCGCCGATTTGTGGGTGACGGCTCTGCAAGCGCAGCAGTCCCTGGCGCAGCCGCTCGCCCAACGCTTCGCCGCGTGCCAGCAGTTTTTCTTCTTCAAAGGCATCGATCACCGCCAACGCCGCTGCACAAGACAACGCGTTACCGCCATAGGTACCGCCCAAACCACCGGGCAACGGCGCATCCATGATGTCGGCTTTACCAACCACTCCGGACAACGGCAAACCACCGGCCAGGCTTTTGGCGACGGTCACCAGGTCCGGCTGGATGCCGGCGTGCTGGAAACCGAACCACTTGCCGGTACGACCGAAACCGGTCTGGATTTCATCGAGAATCAGCACGATGCCGTGTTTTTCAGTCAACGCACGCAGCCCCTTGAGGAACTCGACAGGTGCCGACAGGAAACCGCCGTCACCCTGCACCGGTTCGATGATGATCGCCGCGACTCGCTCCGGCGCAACCTGGGTCGCGAGCAATTCGTCCAGCGCCTTGAGCGCCATCTCGCTGGTGACACCGCGATAGGCATTCGGATAAGGCGTGTGAAACACCTCTGGCGCGAATGGCCCGAAGTTCTGTTTGTACGGCTGGCTCATGCCGGTCAGCGTGGTACCGAGTAACGTCCGACCATGGAAACCGCCGCGAAAGGCAATCACCGCCGAACGATTGGTGTGAGCGCGAGCGATCTTCACCGCGTTCTCCACGGCCTCGGCGCCGGAGGTGAAGAACGCTGCTTTATAGGCTTCTTTGCCGCCGATCATTTCGCACAGGCGCTGGGCCAGATCGAGGTAGGGTTTATAGGCGACCACCTGGAAGCAGGCGTGAGAAACCTTCTGCAGTTGCGCCTGCACCGCCTCGACCACTTTCGGGTGGTTGTGACCGATGTTCAGCACACCAATGCCGCCGACAAAATCCAGGTAGCGCTTGCCGTCCACGTCCCACAACTCGGCGCCTTGGGCGCGATCGATCACCAGCGGGTGAGCGGTAACCAGGCCACGCGGCACGAATTGATCGCGCTGACGGAGCAAATGTGGGGTGTCGTCGACTTTGCTATTCATGGCATTTCCCATCGTGAGTCCGGCAACCGGGAGGTGGTTGCGATGGTGTTCAGGTTAAGGCTTGCGCGAAACGAACTACGCCGAACTTGGCCCCTGAGAAATTCGGATCGACTGTTTTCACCCTGCCAAACGGCAGATTCCTTCAGCCCGCCGAATCTGCCGCAGCCATACTGATCCAGCGTGACGCAAGCCGTTTAACCCGGCGCTTTCGACAGATCCTGCGCCGGCAGTGCGCGATGATGAGAGCACCTTCACCCTTTCAGGAAATGCCCATGGCCCTGGTTTATAAAGCTGACCCTGTACGCGGCGAACAGTGGAAAGCGCTGTTCGCCGAACACGCCCCGGATATCGAATGGCGTGCCTGGCCGGACATTGGCGATCCTTCGCAGATTGAATACCTGGCCGCGTGGCAGGCGCCGGATGATCTCGAAGCTTTGCTGCCAAATCTGAAGGTACTGTTCGCGCTGTCCGCCGGGGTCGATCAACTGGACCTCAGTCGCATTCCGCAGAGCCTGCCGGTGGTGCGTCTGCTGGACCCGGGCATCACCCGAGGCATGTGCGAGTACGCCAGTTTTGCCGTGCTGAGTTTGCACCGGGACATGCTGCGTTATCGTCAGCAGCAGTTGGCGCGGTGCTGGCAGGCGCACTTGCTGCAACCGGCAAGCAAGCGTCGGGTCGGTGTGATGGGGCTGGGCACCCAGGCGCAGCAGATTCTGGCGACGTTGCAGCCGATGGGGTTTGCGTTGAAGGGCTGGGCGCGCAGTGCGCATCGGATTGATGGCGTGGATTGCTATGCCGGTAATGAGCAACTGCCGGCGTTTCTTAGCCAGTGCGACATCCTGTTGTGCGTGTTGCCGCTGACCGAGCAGACGCAGGGCATTCTTGATCGTGAGCTGTTTCGGCAACTGCCCCACGGTGCGGCGTTGATCAACATGGGTCGGGGTGGGCATCTGGTGGAAGCTGATCTGCTGGCCGCGCTGGACAGCGGGCAGCTCAGCGGCGCGGTGCTGGATGTGCTGCAGGAAGAACCGGCGCCAGCGGATCATCCGTTTTGGGGGCATCCGCAGATTCTGCTGACCCCGCATATTGCGGCGATGACCCAGCCGGAGAGCGCGTTTGGGGTGTTGCTGGAGAATATTCGGCGGTTTGAACGGGGCGAGCCAATGGTGGGCCAGATCAACCGCACCCAAGGTTACTGACCAGAACACATAACAACTGTGGGAGCGGGCTTGCTCGCGAAAGCGGTGTGTCAGTCGACATCAATATTGACTGGAAAGACGCCTTCGCGAGTAAGCTCGCTCCCACAATTGGTTATGTGTTGGGTTTAGAGTTTGGCGGCGATGGCTTTGCCCACGTCTTGAGTGGAGCCCTTCCCGCCCAGATCCGGCGTGATCGGCCCTTCTGCAATCACCCGTTCGATGGCCTGCAGAATCCCATCATGCGCCGCGCGATAGCGCTCATCGCCATTGCCCAGGAAATCCAGCATCAACGCCCCCGACCAGATCATCGCAATCGGATTGGCAATGTTCTGCCCATAAATATCCGGCGCCGAGCCGTGCACCGGCTCAAACAACGACGGAAACCGCCGCTCCGGATCAAGATTCGCCGAAGGCGCAATGCCAATGGTCCCGGCACACGCCGGCCCAAGGTCGGAAAGGATATCTCCAAACAGATTTGACGCCACCACCACATCAAACCGGTCCGGTTGCAGCACGAAACGCGCGCACAGAATGTCGATGTGCTGCTTGTCCCAAGTGATCTCCGGGTACTTCGCCGCCATCAATGCCGTGCGCTCGTCCCAGTACGGCATGCTGATGGATATCCCGTTGGATTTGGTCGCTGCCGTCAGGCGCTTGCGCGGCCGGGTCTGGGCCAGTTCGAAGGCGTACTTGAGAATCCGGTCCACGCCACGGCGGGTGAACACCGACTCTTGCAGCACGAATTCATGCTCGGTGCCTTCGAACATTTTGCCGCCGACCGAGGAATACTCGCCTTCGGTGTTTTCTCGGATCACCACAAAATCGATGTCCCCCGGCTTGCGTCCGGCCAGCGGGCACGGCACACCGGGAAACAGCCGCACCGGGCGGATATTCACGTACTGGTCGAAGTCGCGGCGAAACTTCAGTAACGAACCCCACAGGGAAATATGATCCGGCACTTTGTCCGGCCAGCCCACGGCGCCAAAGTAGATCGCGTCGAAACCCTTTAGCTGTTCGAACCAGTCGTCGGGCATCATCTGCCCGTGTTCCAGGTAGTAATCGCAGTGCGCCCAGTCGAGCACTTCGATGCTCAAATCCAGCTGCCATTTCTTCGCCGCTTGCTCCAGCACCCGCAAGCCTTCCGGAAGGACTTCCTTGCCAATGCCATCGCCGGCAATCGCAGCGATTCTGAATGTCTTGCTCATCAACTTGCCTCCCCCAGTGTCTGTGAATTACAGCCCGCCAATGTGGAAGGCTTTGACTTCAAGGTATTCATCCAAACCGTACTTGCTGCCTTCGCGGCCCAGGCCCGATTGCTTGATGCCGCCGAACGGCGCGACTTCCATGGAAATGATTCCGGTGTTGAGCCCGACCATGCCGAACTCCAGCGCCTCGCCGAAACGCCATGAACGGCGCAAGTCCTGAGTGAAATAGTAGGCGCCCAAACCGTAAGGCGTGGCGTTGGCCAATGCGAGGGCTTCGGCTTCGTCGGTGAAGCGCATCAGCGGCGCCACCGGGCCGAAGGTTTCTTCGTTGGCCAGCAGCATGCCGGCGTGGGTCTCGCCGAGCACCGTAGGCAGCACAAACTGGCTGTCTCCCTCGGGAATGCCGCCGCAGAGCAACCGCGCGCCCTGGCTCAGGGCATCATCGATGTGCCGGGCGACTTTGCTCACGGCGGCCGGGTTGATCAGTGGGCCGATGGTGACGTCGGCGTCGAGGCCGTTGCCGACCTTGAGCTTGCCCACCTCCTCCACCAGGCGTCGGGCGAAGCGTTCGTAGATGCCGTTTTGCACCAGAATCCGGTTGGCGCAGACGCAGGTCTGGCCGGCGTTGCGGAACTTGCTGAGCATGATCCCGGCGACGGCCTGTTCCAGGTCCGCGTCGTCAAACACGATAAATGGCGCGTTACCGCCCAGTTCCAGGCTCAAGCGCTTGATGTGTTCAGCGCTTTGGCGCATCAACAAACGGCCGACAGCGGTGGAACCGGTAAAGGAAATCTTACGTACCGTCGGGTTGCTGGTCAGTTCTTCGCCGATGCCGGCGGGCATGCCGGTCAACACGTTGAACACCCCGGCCGGGATGCCGACGCGTTCGGCCAAAACTGCCAACGCCAGGGCCGACAACGGGGTCAGGTCCGAAGGTTTGACGATGATCGGGCAGCCCGCTGCCAAGGCCGGCGCGCATCTTGCGGGTCGACCATCGCGAGCGGGAAGTTCCACGGGGTGATCGCGGCGCAGACACCCACCGGTTGCTTGAGGGTCAGCAACCGGCGGTCGCCGCTGGGGGCCGGCATGGTTTCGCCGTAGACCCGCCGGGCTTCTTCGGCGAACCATTTGACGAAGCCGGCGCCGTAGCGGATTTCACCTTTGGCCTCGTTCAGCGGTTTGCCCTGTTCGCAGGTCATGATCAGCGCCAGGTCGTCGAGGTTGTCGATCATGGCCTGATACCAGCGCTCCAGGAGTGCCGCACGTTCGGCTGCTGGCCGTGCACGCCAGGCGGGCCAGGCTTTGTCGGCGGCTTCGATGGCCCGACGGGTTTCCGCGCCTTGCATGGCCGGCACCCGGGCGAGCAACTGGCCGCTGGCCGGGTCTATGACGTCCAGGGTCGCGGCGTTATCGGCGCCGATCCACTGCCCGTTCACATAGGCGAGTTCTGCCAGAAGGCTGGGGTCTTTCAAACGATTCTTGAGCATGGTCGAGTCCTGATCCGAGACATGCTTAAGTCTATGGAGGTGCTGCGGGGGAGGATGCTGAAAGCGATTTGAGTACAGCTTCGGATGCTGAAATTTGCGGTGTAACGGCAGAATTGTGGCCCGTTAGAAAACACAAAACCCTGTGGGAGCGGGCTTGCTCGCGAAAGCGGTGTATCAGTCGACATCAATATCAACTGACACGACGCCTTCGCGAGCAAGCCCGCTCCCACAGGGGAACATCACTGCTTCAGGGAATGGAGCAGGCCTTCAAGAAACCGCTCCCCGGCTTCCATCTGGCTGATCTCGATAAACTCATCCGGCTTATGCGCCTGTTCAATCGAGCCCGGTCCGCAGACCACCACCGGCACATCCAGCCGCTGCTTGAACAATCCGCCTTCGGTGCCGAACGAAACCTTGGCGGTGCCGGTATCCGGCGCCGCGAAGTTTTTCAGAAAGCGCACCGCTTCAACGCTCGGATGCGTATCGAGGCCGGGATAAACGTTGAGGGTTTCAATTTCGATGGCGGCGACACTCGACAACAACCGGGCCTCGCGCACGATCACTTCCGCCCGCTCCTGCATTTGTTCCAAAAACTGATCCAGATTATCCGCCGGCAAATTGCGCACTTCGAAATCCAGGGTGCACAGGTTCGGCACAATGTTCAGCGCCCGACCGCCGCCAATCTGCCCGACATGCACGGTGCTGTAAGGCACGTCGTAGTCAGCATCCTGAGCGCCCTGCTCTTGCAGTTGCTGCTGGCTCTGACGCAGCGCCGCGATGAAATCGCAAGCCACGTGGATCGCATTGACCGAACGCGGTGCCAGCGACGAATGCGCCTCCAGCCCCCGGCAATAGGTGCGATACGAGCCCTTGCCCTTGTGCCCGAGCACGAATTGCATATTGGTCGGCTCACCGATCAAGCACAAAAACGGCCGCACCGGCGCCAAGTGCAACACGTCAAGCAAACGACGTACGCCAACGCAGCCGGTTTCTTCGTCATGGGACAGCGCCAGTTGCAGCGGCCGGCTCAGGGAATGGTCGGCGGCATCGAGCATCGCGTCGATGGCCAGGGCAATGAAGCCTTTCATGTCGCAACTCCCGCGCCCGTAAATCTTGCCGTCCTGCACCGTCGCCTGAAACGCCGGGACGGTCCAGGCCTGCCCGGCCGCCGGCACCACGTCGGTGTGCCCGGACAGCAGAATCCCCGGCAACGACTTCGGCCCGGTGCTGGCAAACAGGTTGGCCTTCTTCCCGGTTTCATCCTTGACGATCAGCGACTCGATGCCCTTGGTCAGCAGCAGGTCGCGCACATACTCGATCAGGGCCATGTTCGACTCCGAAGAGACGGTGTCGAACGCCATCAAACGTTTGAGAATATCCAGTACACGGGCTTTCATGAGGCCTTGCTCCGTTGCTCGGCTAAATGGGCGAACCGACGGATAGAGAACGGCTCAATCGAAGTGCTGGTGCTGCCGGTGCTGATCAGTTCGGCCATCACGTCGCCGACGCCGGGGCCGAGCTGGAAGCCGTGGCCGCAGAAGCCGAACGCGTAGAACAAGCCGTCGACCGTACCGCTTGGGCCCATGATCGGCAAGGAATCCGGCAGGTAACCTTCGATACCGCTCCAGACCCGGATGATGTTCAGGTTGCCGATGCCCGGCAGCAGACGGCGCATTTGCTCCATCTGGTTGAGTATGCTGCGCGGCTCAACGTAGGCCCGGCGATTGAGCATGTCCGGTTTGCTGCGGTAGCCGCCGCCGATGACGATGTTGCCGCGGGGGATCTGCCGGAAGTAGATCACTTCCTCGGGAATCTTGGTGTACACGCCGATTACCGTTGGCAAGGCGTAGGGCACCGGTTCGGTCACAGCCATTTGCGGGCCGTGGGTGTCGAGTGGCACCGGCTCGCCAAATTGCTGGGACAGCTTCTGCCCCCAGGCCCCGGCGGTAATCAGCAGTTGTGCGGCGTTGAACTGACGACCATCGGTGGTGGTGATATTGAACTCGCCGCCGACCTTCTGCACTTCGGCGACTTCGGTCTGTTCTTCAATCTGCGCGCCGAGTCGACGGGCAGCACGGGCAAACGCCGGGGCGGCCAGACGCGGGTTGGCGTGGCCATCGTGAGGCGCGTAGGAACCACCCTTCACGTCCGGCCCGAGGAACGGAAAGCGCTGATGCAACTCAGCGCCGCGATAGATTTTCAGGTCGAGTTGCGCCGCCTCAGGTGCAGCGGCATACGTCTCAAGCTCAGCGATTTCGTCTTCGCGATAACACACGCGCATGTGCCCGCTGGCGATGAATTCGAGGTCATCGTCGATCAGTTCCGGCAAGCGCTTCCACAGCGCCCAGGAACGGTTGGCCAGTTCCAGTTGCCCCAAATAGCGACCCTGACGCCGGACGTTGCCGAAGTTCACGCCGCTGGCGTACTGACCGATCTGGTCACGTTCCAGCAGGATCACCGACTGCCCGCGACGGCGCAGGAAAAACGCCGCCGCCGAGCCCATCAAGCCGCCGCCGACAATCACCACATCGGCTTTTTGAACGGTCATGGCGAGACCTCCTCGGTGAGTATCGAAAGGGGTTTGACCGGCGCCTGGCCACGTTGGCGGCCGACCTGTTGCACGCTGACTCCAGCGGCGGCGGCAATCACTTCGGCCCCAGCCTGGGAGCAATAACGGCCCTGACAACGGCCCATGCCGACTCGGCTAAAAGCTTTGGCCCGATTGACTTCGCAGGCGCCCTTCTCGCTGACCACCGCACGCAATTCACCGGCGCTGATCATCTCGCACCGGCAAACGATGGCGGTGTCGGGCAAGGCTTTGGCTTGCTCGGCAGGCCAGGGAAACGCCTGGGCCAGACCGAGGCGAAACTGGTCCATCACCGCCAATGCCTGGCGTTGTTCGTCGCGCAATCCGGCGTTGATGGGTTGATGCAGGTCTTCCAGCAGTGCCATGGCCGCCAGGCGTCCGGCGTGTTCAGCGGCGTCAGCACCGCGAATTTTCGAGCCGTCACCAGCGGCATACACGCCGCTGACCGAGGTCCGACCTTCTTCATCCACTGCCAGCCACCATTGGCCGGAGGCTTCATCGAAACGCATGCGACAACCAGCCAGATCGGCCAATTGGGTTTCCGGGCGCAGGTGGTACCCCAAAGCCACGGCATCACAATCCACATTCAACGTCTCGCCACGCGCAGTCAGTACCCGCACACCGCTGACGCCGGTCTCCGCATCGCCCTGCACTACCAGCGGTTTGATCCCCAGGTGCACCGGAATCTTCGCCCGATACAGCTGTGCCAACAGCTTCATCCCGGTGAACAGCAATCCGGGCCGCGCCAGCAGTTTTGGCAATGCGCCAATGCGCTTGCTGAACGGCGACGTGTCGAGCACCGCCGCCACCTTCGCGCCGGCCTTAACGTACTGGCTCGCGACCAGGTACAGCAACGGCCCACTGCCCATAAACACCACGCTGTGACCAATGGACACCGCTTGGGACTTGAGCGCAATTTGCGCCCCGCCGAGGCTGTAGGTGCCCGCCAACTGCCAGCCTTCAATCGGCATCAAGCGGTCGGTGGCGCCGGTGCAGAGGATCAGCGCGTCGTAATCCACCGTCGAATGTTTGCCCTGGCTGACGCAGCACAACTGCCCCGCTGTCAGGTTCCACACCAAGGTGTCGGGGCGGTAATCAATAGCACCGCGCAGGCGATCAAAACTTTCGTGCAGGTCCTGCGCCTTGCGTGCCTCGGTGCCGTACAGCGTGGCGTAATTACGGGTAAACCCTTGCGGTTGCCGACGGTAAATCTGCCCACCGTCCCGGCGATTTTCATCGATCAACATCGGTTTGAACCCCGCCGCCACCAGGGTTTCGGCACAGCGAATACCCGCCGGCCCGGCGCCCACAATGACTATCCGTGCAGTGGCCATGTCGCCTCCGGTTGTGTGGTGACGATGTCCAGCCCTTCGCGGACTTCATTGGAGCAGGCACGCAAACGCTCGCCGCTGCGGGTCCAGACCCAACAATCCTGACACGCGCCCATCAGGCAGAAACCGGCACGTCGCCCCGAATCAAATTCCGACTGGCGCAACGCATTGCCCTGGGTCAGCAACGCGACCATCAACGTATCGCCTTGCAACGCCTCGATGGCTGCGCCGTCCACCGTCAAACTGACGGTCGGCCGGCCCTGCTCGGCCAGTCTCACAAAACGCCCCTTCATGCATAGGCTCCCTGGGTCATGGTGATCAGATCCTGCTGGGTTTTCAGCAACTCGGCGCTGTCGTGGTGGCAGAGGATTTCACTGCCACCGTCGATGAGCCGACGGTTCGGCGCGGTGCGATTGCACAAGCCATCGACCCGAACCGGGCAGCGACTGAGGAAGGTACACAGCTCTGGCACGTTGGCTCGGGCGCCAATCGGCGGCAGCTCGCCACAGGTGGTGCCGCAGTTTTCCAGCCAGCCTTGGCGCAGTTCCGGCACGGAATGAATCAACAAATCGGTGTACGGATGAAACGGTGCCTGGGCAAACGACTGTCGGGAGCCGGCCTGAATCTTGTGGCCGCTGTACATCACCACAATGTCGTCGCACAGCGCCCGCACCGTGGAGATGTCATGACTGATGAACAGATAGGAAACCCCCAGTTGCTGACGCAGATCGCGCAGCAGTTCGAGAATCGCCGCGCCGACCACTGTGTCCAGCGCCGAGGTCACTTCATCGCAGAGAATCAAATCCGGTTTGGCCGCCAAGGCCCGAGCCAGGTTGACCCGTTGCTTTTGCCCGCCGGACAACTCATTTGGCCGCCGTTCTGCCAGGGTCCGAGGCAATCGCACCAAGTCCAGCAGTTCGTCGATACGTTCGCGCAACGCCGCACCTTTGAGCCCGAAATACATCTTCAGCGGACGGCTCAGAATGGTGCTGACGCTGTGCATCGGGTTGAGCGCCGTGTCGGCGTTCTGGAAGACCATTTGGATGCGGCGGAACTGTTCGTCAGTCCGCTCGGAGAGGCAGCCGCCCAACGGCTGGCCGTCAAAGGTCAATCCGCCGAGCGCCGGGGTCAGCAACCCTGCGACTACCCGCGCCAGGGTCGACTTGCCGGAACCCGACTCACCAATCACGCCGATAGCCTGGCCCCGGCGCACGGTCAGGTCGATGTCTTCGAGCACCCGAATCGCTGGCATGCCTTGCATGTTCTTGTTGCCGTAACCGGCAGTCAGGCCTTTGATGGTCAGCAGCGGTTCGTCTTCGGCGATGCCGCTGGGTGGACGAATCGTCGTGTCGGGCCGGGCCGCTGCCAGCAGGCTGCGGGTGTATTCGTGCGCTGGGGCCTTGAGCAGCGGCGCGGTAGCGCTCTGTTCGAAGATCTGGCCACCGTTAAGCACGACAATCTGGTCGGCCATCTGAGCAACAACCGCGAGGTCATGGGAGACATAAACCGCCGTCGCCCCACGTTCCCGCACCACGCGTTTAAAGGCACGGAGCACGTCGATCTGGGTGGTGACGTCGAGGGCAGTGGTCGGTTCGTCGAGCACCACCAGCAATGGATCGCTGATCAGCGCCATCGCCGCCATCACCCGTTGCAGTTGCCCGCCAGACACCTGATGCGGGTAGCGCTGGCCGATGTGATCCGGGTCCGGCAACGCCAGGTCGCGGAACAGTTCGATGGCTTTGGCTTCGAGTACCGCACGAGTACCGAGGCCATGAATCAACGCGCCCTCCACCACTTGATCGATCAGTTTCTTCGCCGGGTTGAAGGCCGCCGCCGCGCTTTGGGCGATGTACGACACCCGATTGCCGCGCAGGCCTTGCAGTTCCTTTTCACTCAGCGCCAGCATGTCGTGCTCGCCGACTTGCACCACGCCGCCGGACAACCGGCAACCGCGACGTGCATAGCCCAGCAGCGCCAATGCGATGGTGGTCTTGCCGGAACCGGACTCACCGATCAACGCCAGTACTTCACCTTTTTCCAGGGAAAAACTCACGCCTTTGACGATTTCCGTCTCGCCGCGCTCGCCACAGGCGACGACGCGCAGGTCTTCGACTCGAATCAATTCACTCATCTCAATGACCTCCCGTACGGCGACTACGTCGGGACGACAGTCTGTCGATAAACAGATTCACACCAATGGTCAGCGTGCCGATAGCCAGCGCCGGAATCACGATGGCCGGCGCGCCCTGGTTGAGGCCGCCGATGTTTTCCCGTACCAGCGAACCAAGGTCGGCATCCGGCGGTTGTACACCGAGGCCGAGGAAGCTCATGCCGCTGAGCAGCAAGACGATGAAGCCGAAACGCAGGCCGAGGTCAGTCAGCACCGGGTTGAGCATGTTCGGCAGGATTTCCACGCAAGCAATGTACAACCGGCGTTCGCCACGGGTGCGGGCGACTTGCACGTACTCCAGCGCTTCGATGTTCACCGCCATGCTGCGAGCAATACGGAACGCGCCGGGGGCGAAACTCAGGACTGCGGTGCAGATCAGCAACGTCACCGAGGAGCCAAACGCCGAGACCATGATCAGCGCCAACATCTTGCTCGGGATCGAGATAAAGGCATCCATCAAGCGACTGATCACTTCGTCCAGCCACTTCGGCGAAACCACCGACAGCAGCGCGCAACTGGTGCCCAGGCCACTGGCCAATATCGCCGCCACCAACGCCAGGCCCACGGTAAACCGCGCGCCAACCAACACCCGGCTGAGCATGTCGCGGCCCAGGTAATCGGTGCCAAACGGGTAAAGCGCACTGATGCTGTCGAAGACATTGTCAGAGACCACTTCACCCACCGGGTGCGGCGCCAGCCACGGACCGAAGATCGCCACCAGCAACCAGACCACACACATCGCTGCGCCGATCAGGCCCAGCCATGCCGGGCCATGGGACACCTTGCCAGCCGACAGGTCGGGGGTCTTGGGCGTCGATTTCACAATGAGATTGTTCATTGGTTTCTCAGCCTCGGATTGGACAGAATCGCGCACAGGTCGGCAATCAGCACCAACCCCAGGTACGCCGTGCAAAACAGCATGGTGCAAGCCTGGACCAGCGCCATGTCACGGTTGGTCACGGCATCGACCATCAGGCTGGCGATACCGGGATAGTTGAATATTGTTTCGACAATAACCACCCCGCCCAGCAGATACGAAAGGCTCAGGGCGATGGCGTTGGCTATCGGCCCGATCGCATTGGGCAAGGCATGGCGCAGCACGATACGCATCGGGCTGACGCCTTTTAGCCGGGCCATTTCCACGTAGGGGCTGTCGAGTTGATCGATGACTGCAGCGCGGGTCATGCGCGACATTTGCGCGACGATCACGCAGCACAGCGTCATCACCGGCAAAGCGTAGGTGCGCATGAATTGCCACGGCGAGGTGATGTCGCTGGCATAGGACAGCGCCGACAACCAACCGAGGTTTACCGCGAAAATCAGCACCGCCAGGGTCGCCACCAGAAACTCCGGAACCGCGACCATGGCCAGGGTGAAGAAGCTCAGAAAGCTGTCGATCCGCCCACCGCGGCCCATCGCCGAACCGATGCCCAACACCAGCGCCACCGGCACTGAGACCAGCGCCGTAGCGGCCGCCAGCATCAGCGTGTTCGGTACGCGGCCGGCCATCAGTTCGGTGACCGGCATCGCGTTGGACACCGACAAGCCCATGTCGCCGCTGAGCAGGTTCATCAGCCAGTGCAGGTAACGCAGCACACCGGGCTGGTCGAGCCCCAGTTTCAGGCGCAGCGCCGCCACTTGTTCCGGTGTGGCGAACTGCCCGAGCGATTGTTGCGCCGCGTCCCCCGGCAGTACCGCCGTGATCGCAAACACGACCATGGACACGATCAACAAGGTCACGATCGCGGCGCCCAGACGCCGGCCGATCAACCACAGTGTGTTGCTATTCATCGCCTACCCTCCTGCACTGTCCCTGACGTACTACCGACTGCCCATCAAGGCCCTATCAAGCGTCCAGCCAGACCTGCTCGGCGAACATGTAGCCCATGAAGCCACCCAGCGGATTGCTGCCGTAGCCTTTAATGCGCTGGTCGACGCCATCGATGTTGCTGATGAACACCGGCACGCCGATGCCACAGTGGTCGTGCACCAGGGTTTGCATGTCCGCGTACATCTTGCTGCGCTTGGCGTCATCGGTTTCACCGCGGGCGAGCATCAGCAACTGGTCGAACTGGTCGTTCTGCCAACCGGACTCGTTCCACGGCGCCTTCGACTGGAAGAACTGCGAGAACATCACGTCGGCGTTCGGCCGTGGGTTGATGTTGCCGAAGCTCAGCGGGTGCTTCATCCAGTGGTTGGACCAATAGCCGTCGCTCGGCAAGCGGTTGACGTCAAGCTTGAGCCCGGCCTGTTTCGCCGACTGCTGCAACAGCACCGCGATGTCCACCGAACCGGTGGCGGCTGGAGACGCGACCAGCGGCATGCTGATGCTTTCCATGCCGGCCTTCTTCAGCAGGAACTTGGCTTTCTCCGGGTCGTAGACGGTTTGCGGCAGGTCAGCGTTGTAGTAGCGCGAACCGGGGGCAATCGGATGGTCGTTACCGACCACGGCAAAGCCACGGAACACCGCGGATTTGATCTGCTCGCGGTCCATCAGGTGCTTCATCGCCTGAGTGAATTCCGCACTTTTACCCGGCATCTGGTCCTGGCGAATGATCAAGTCAGTGTAGTTGCCCGACGGCGCATCGACGACCCGGTGCTTGGCGCTGGCCTTGATCCGAGTGGTGGAACGCGGGTTGACCTCGTTGATCATGTGCACGTCGCCAGACAGCAGCGCGTTGACCCGTGACGCTTCGTCGCCAATGGCGATGAATTCGATCTCGTCGAGGTATGGCAGGCCCGGTTTCCAGTAGCCGGTGTTGCGCACAGCCACCGAACGCACGCCCGGTTTGAATTCCTTGACCTTGAACGGCCCGGTGCCGACGCCCGCATTAAAGTCGGTGGTGCCTTCGGGAACGATCAAAAGGTGCGACACGGCGAGGATCGACGGCAACTCGGCGTTCGGCGCGCTGAGGCGGATCTGCACTTCATTGGTGCCGGTGGCCTTAATCTCGACGAACTGCTCCATCAGCGGCATGACTTTGGAACCGGTCAGCGGGTCTTTGTGCCGCGACAGCGAGAACACCACGTCGGCGGCGCTAAGGGTTTTGCCGTTGTGGAAGGTCACGTCCTTGCGCAGGGTGATGGTCCACAGCGTCGCGTCGGTGTTATCGATGCGCTCGGCCAGTTCCAGTTGCGGCACCAGGTGCGGGTCAAAACGTGTCAGACCGTTGTAGAACATGTAGTGGCGTGCGTAGTCGGTGGACAGCGCGCCTTTGGCCGGATCGAGGGTGTCGGCGGTGGAGCTGGACATGCCGGCAACACGAATCCGCCCGCCGGGTTTGCCTTTGCCCGGGGTCGCGGCTTCGTCAGCGAACAGCTTGCCGGCGGCGCCGAACAGGCTGCCGGCGCCCACGGCGGCAACGCCCGCCACGCCGAGCATTTGCAGGGCGTTGCGGCGCGACATGCCGCGATTGAGGCCTTCGAACACGCGCATGCTGTCCTGGCCGGAGATCAGGGGTGAGTCGATCTTGTTGTCAGTCATATCAGTTGTACCTGTCGAGAAGGAGAAGGCTCCGGTTATCCGGGGCGTTGAAACGCAAACGACGGTGACGCCACAACATCAACTCAATGCAAATAGTCCTGGAAGCGGTAATAAGCGCCCACGAACGGCAGGAAGCCACGGCTTGCCGAAGTGTCCGGGGATCGCCGGCCAGTCGAGTTCACGCCAAGGGTTGGCCTCGACGTTGCCGGCCATCACCTCGGCCATGACCTGGCCCATGTGCACTGACATCTGCACCCCGTGGCCGCTGTAGCCCATGGAGTGATAAACCCCGCCGTGCTGGCCGGCCCGCGGCAAGCGGTCGGACGTCATGTCCACCAGTCCGCCCCAGCAGTAGTCGATTTTCACGTTGGTCAACTGCGGGAACATCTGCACCATCGCGGCTTGCAGCACCTTGCCGCTCTTGGCGTCGTTGACGCTGTCCGACATGGCAAACCGCGCACGGCCGCCGAACAGCAGGCGGTTGTCTGGAGTCAGGCGGAAGTAGTTACCGATCATGCGGCTGGTGACATAGGCACGACGGCCGGGCAGCAACTGCTCGATCAGCTCCTTTGAGAGCACTTCGGTGGCTATGACAAAACTGCCCACCGGCACGATCCGCCGCCGATACCAGCCCAAGCCACCGTGCTGACAGGCGCCGGTGGCCAGCAGTACTTGCCCGGCGTGCAACGAACCCTTGCTGGTGTTGACCTGATAGCCGCCGGCCTGGGCTTTCCAGTCCAGCACCGAGGTGCCTTGATGGACCAGCGCACCGTGACGCGCCGCCGCTTCGGCCAGCCCGACGCCGAAGCGTCCGACATGCATCTGCACACCGTTGCGTTGCAGCAAGCCACCATGGAACTGCGCCGAATTCACTTCGGCACGGGTCTGTTCGGCGGACAGCAATTCGACGTCGGCATCGACTTCCTTGCGAATCAACTCGCAGGTCCGTGCCAGGCCTTCGTAGTGCATCGGCTTGGCGGCCAACTTGAGCTTGCCGTTGCGGATCAGGTCGCAGGCGATCTGCTCCTGTTCCACCAGCGTCACCACGCTCTGCACTGCGCTTTCGTAGGCCTGGTAATAGGCCCGCGCTTTATCGGCACCGAGGCTGGCGCTGAGGCCGGCGTAATCCTGGGCCACCCCGGTGTTGCACTGCCCTCCGTTGCGCCCCGAGGCTTCGCCGATCACTCGCCCGGCTTCGATCACCACCACACTGGCGCCCTTCAAGGCCAACGCCCGAGCCGCCGCCAACCCGGTGAAACCGCCACCGACGATGGCCACGTCGACCTGCCCGGGCAATGCGCCGAGCTGTGCACCGGTGAAGGCCGGTGCGGTGTCGAGCCAGTAGGATTCACTGCCCATGTCTATCCGCCTATGCCAGGAAAAGTGCCGTTACCGTTGCGACTCAGAGCCCGACCAACGCAGCCAGACCGCCGATATCGGTGATCTGCTGGTAGCCGTAGAACGCGTTGCCCGGCACTTCATGGCCACGGGCGACGAAAGCCTTGTTCTTGATCTTCATGTCGTGGGCCGGCATCAGGTCGTAACGGAAGCTGGAGGACACATGCAAGATGTCTTCCGGGCCGCAGTTGAGGTTGTCGAGCATGTACTCGAACGCGGCCAGACGCGGCTTGTAGGCTTGGGCCTGTTCGGCGGTGAAGACCTTGTGGAACGGCGCGCCGAGCTTGTCGACGTTGGACATGATCTGGCTGTCGCTGGCGTTGGAAAAAATCACCAGGGGGATCTTGTCGGCGATTTTCGACAGGCCCGCCGGTACGTCCGGGTGCGGGCCCCAGGTCGGGACGGCGTCGTAATACAGCTGACCTTCGTCGCGGTATTCGATGCCCCAACGTTTGCAGGTCCGCGCCAGGGCGGTCTTGAGAATTTCGTCGTAAGGCATCCAGTCACCCATGACCTGGTCCAGGCGATAGGCCGAGAAATCCTTGACGAATTGGTCCATCTGCTCCGCCGGGACGCGCTCAGCGAAGATCTCGCGGGTCATCGTGCCCATGTGGAAGTTGGTCAGCGTACCGTAGCAGTCGAACGTAATGAATTTGGGGCGAAGGAAGCTCATTGAGTGCGGTCCTGAAGTTCGTTGAGGTCATGGCGCGACAAGCATTCGCTTCGGTTTCGAAGCGGTGATGCAACGCTGCAGCACACCGTCATTACAACACCGTGAAATCAGCAGATGGCGTTAAAAGCGACCTCCGCTCGATACAAACCACCGTTTTAGCCGTCCCCCTCAGCAGACTTTGCGGCCCGCTCCAGCCTTGGGCAAACCCCGTATTTGTGCGCTCTTATGGACCTTTATAGCCCTGTGCGGCCTGCATGTGCCGCCATTGGCCGCAGAAACTGCGCCGGGGTGAATGAAAACGGGCGCTTCCCTGAGGAAGCGCCCGTTTGGGTGCTGATTGAAGATCCGGAAGTTGCCGAGAACCTGTGGGAGCGGGCTTGCTCGCGAAGAGGGAGTGTCAGTCGACATCAATGCTGGCTGATGCACCGCTTTCGCGAGCGAGCCCGCTCCCACATTTGTCCGGCGTGAAGCCCAATCCTCGCAGACAAAACCGATCCACTGTGGGTTATTGGAGGATGTCGATCAGCACGCTTTTAAAGCGCAGGTTGGCTTCGAACGCTTCGCGGCCCAGGTCCTTGCCGATGCCTGAGCGTTTGTAGCCGCCAGTCGGCAGGATGTAGTCGTTACTGCGGCCATAACGGTTGACCCAGACTGTGCCTGCTTCCAACTTGCGGACCAGGCGCAAGGCGCGATTGATGTCGGCAGTGTGCACACCCGCCGCCAAGCCATAAGTCGCGTGGGCAGCCAGGCTCAGCGCCTGTTCTTCGTCATCGAATGCCTGCACGGTCAGCACCGGGCCGAAGATTTCCTCGCAGACTGCCGGGTTTTCATTATCGAGGCCGGCCAGCAGCGTCGGCTGGTAATAAGCACCGCCCAAACCTTCAAACAATCCGCCACCGGTCAGCACTTCAGCCCCGGCCTGGCGCGAACGCTGGACGATGCCGTCAATACGACTGGCCTGAAGCCGGGAAATGATCGGCGACAGCGTGCTTTCCGGCGACCAGGTCGGGCCAGGACGCAGCTCCTCGAAGTACGCCTGCAAGTGCGCAACAAACGGTTCCATGATCGAACGCTGAATCAGCAGCCGCGAACCGGACACGCAAACCTGTCCGGCATTACCGGTAATTGCCAGTGCCACGGTGCGCGCGGTTTTGGCGATGTCCGGGATATCGGCGAACACCAGTTGCGGACTCTTGCCGCCAAGTTCCAGGGTCACCGGTTTCGGCCCCACCAGCGCGCAGGTCGACATGATGCTCGACCCGGTGGCGGTGGAGCCGGTAAAGGTCACCTTGCCCACACGCGGGTGGCGGCACAAGGCATCGCCGGTGGTGCGACCATCGCCCTGAACCACGTTGAAAATCCCCGCCGGAATACCCGCCTGCAACGCCAGTTCGGCAAAGCGCAGGCTGGAGAACGGTGTCAGTTCCGATGGTTTGAGCACCACGGCATTTCCTGCGGCCAGCGCCGGGGCGACTTTCCAGGAGGCCATGCTCAACGGAAAATTCCACGGCGCGATGGCCGCGATCACGCCGTAAGGTTCGGCGATCTGCATGCCCAGGCGATCGGTCTGGGTCGCGGCGACCTGGCCGCCGTGCTTGTCTGCCAGTTCGGCAAAGAAACGAATGCCTTCGGCGACATAGGGAATGTCCCACGCGATCACATCTTTATGCGGACGGGTCGAGCCGACGGCTTCAAGCGGTGCAAGGATCTCGGCATCTGCTTCGATCAGATCGGCCCAACGGCGCATAACCCGCGCGCGCTCCCGTGGTGGACGGCTGGCCCAATCGCTGCGGTTGAACGCCTGCCAGGCATCGTTGACCGCCTCGTCCACCAGATTGGCATCGGCAATCGGCAACCCGGCATACACCTGTCCATCCGAGGGCCGCACCACTTCCAGTCCCGGTTGAGCGTCGCGGTATTTTCCGCCGATAAAGTGAGCGCTGCGCACAGCGATAAAACGAGGATCGAAGCTATCCATGGAGCACTCCAAAAAAGGATCGGCGGGGCGTTTACTCAGGCCTCCATCGTAGAAAAAAGCCCAAGCATTTGCTGCCGACCTTGCGGTGCAATTAAGTAGTAAGTGTGGTCTTGTGGGCTCTGCCTCGCGGAATCTGCCGAATGTTCCAAGGCCCCTTGTCAGGCCTTCGTACAGATGGGATACAGGCACCATCACGCCGGAAAACCGGCCGTTCGCGCACACTGTTCAACGGAGACTCGCCATGTCCGCCCCGCAACCTTCTGCTTATCTTTATCGCCCGATGACCGAGGCCGATCTCCCGGCAGCGCATGCCTTGTCCGTGCAGTTGAAGTGGCCCCATCGGCTGGACGACTGGGCCATGGTGCTGCGCATCAGCGACGGCTTTGTGGCACTGGATGGCGAGCGTTTGATCGGCACGGCGTTCGCCTGCCCACAAGGCGATTTCGCGACCATCGGTTTGGTGATTGTCAGCGATGATTATCAAGGCAAGGGCGTCGGTCGCAAGCTGATGGAACTGGCGCTTGAGGCGTGCCAATCGCGCACGCCAATCTTGAATGCGACCCTCGCCGGTGCGCCGCTTTATGTCAGTCAGGGTTTTGTCGAGTTTGGGCGGATTCAGCAGTGTCAGGGCTTGGCCCAAGCTCCAATCCCTGCGCCGCTGGCCGACGGAGAAGAATGTCGGCCGCTGCGAGAGACCGACAAGCCTCGTGTGCTGGAACTGGCTAACGCCGGTACCGGACTGGACCGTCATGCAGTGCTCACCGATCTGTTTGATGTCGTCGAGCATTCGGTCGTTATCGAGCGCGGCGGTCAAGTGCGCGCCTTCGCCATACTCCGCCCCTACGGCCGTGGCCGCGGGATTGGCCCGGTAGTCGCAGAAAACCTCGAACAGGCGCAACACCTTATTGCCGTATTGCTGGCTCAAGTGCCGGACACCTTTGTGCGCATCGACATTCCATCGGACTGCGGTTTGAGCGACTGGCTGGCAGACGCCGGCCTCAAGCAAGTCGACACCGTGGCACAAATGGCTCGCGGCACACCGCCGCAAGCGGCCAACGGCGTGCGCCAGTTTGCACTGGTGACCCAAGCCATCGGCTGACGGACTACCTGACACCTTCATTTACACGGAGCATCACCCGTATGTCCCAACCTACCGTTCTGCTGTTGGCTCGCGCCGACGGCAGCCGCGTTGCCACGCCTTTCAAAACCCTGCCATTGAATGCGGCCGATCCGTTTATGGATACCCGCCAGATCGCCTGGTCCGGGGCAGATGGTGTATCTGCCGGTATCGTCGACGCAGGCGAAGTCGTTGATATCGAGGATTTCCCGCACACCGAAGTGATCGTGGTGCATGCCGGCCACGTGAAGCTGATAACCCAGGAGCAGACATTGGAACTGGGGGTTGGCGCCAGCGCAGTGATCGGTCGCGGGACCACCTTGCGGATTGAAGCGCACGCCGGCACACAATGGGCCTTTTGTGCCATGAGCACCGAAACACCGACTCCCGGCCTGACCTTTCTCGATCCGCTGGCGATGCTCTCGCCTTCCGCCGCGCCCGAACCGCAAATCCTGATCGGCCCAGCGCCGCAATGCCGGTCGCGCAATGCTTTCGAAGACGCGGCAACCGATCTGCGCGTGGGGGTCTGGGATTCGACGCCTTACGAACGCCACGGCCGGGCGCACAAGCTCAATGAACTGATGCACTTGATCGAAGGCAGCGTGACGCTACTCGCACCCGCCGGATCCAGCGTGACGGTCAGCACCGGCGACAGTGTGTTCGTGCCGCAAGGTGCGCCGTGCGCCTGGAAAAGCACGCGGTATGTGCGCAAGGTGTATGCCGTTAAATAGCGGTATGCCCCAGCAAACACTGAACCAAGGCATCGAAGACCACTTTGCAGCGCGGACTGTTGCGCAGGTCTTCATGCATGGTGACCCAGGCTTCCAGGTGGAAGGGGAAGTGCTCGGGTAATACCCGCACCAGGCGGGTGTCGCGTTTGGCCAGTGCCGACTGGCAAAATCCAATGCCCGCGCCCGCGCGGATCAGGGCGAGCTGGGCCAGGTCGCTGTCGGCGCGCAGTGAAAGCCCTTCACGCGTCCAGCCTGGCGCATGCTTGCTGGCAGCGCGCACGAACGGTGTTTCAGTATCGAAACCGATCAACGTGTGCCGCGCCAGGTCCGCCGGCATCGCCGGCGTGCCCTCGCGGCTCAGGTAATCGGCGCGCGCATAGAGCCCGACCTCGATATTGCCGACGCTGCGCGCAATCAGTTGCTCCTGTTTCGGTGGGGTCATGCGCACCGCGATGTCAGCCTCGCGCTGCAACAAATCCTGCACGCGGTTGGTAGCGACCAGTTCAATCGTCAGTTGCGGATACGCCTGGCGCAGTTGGGCCAAAGCAGATGGCAGCACCTCCACGGCAATCACTTCGCTGGCGGTAATACGCACCGTGCCGCCCGTGGTTTGCCCCTGCCCGGCCATCGCTCGCTCCAGGGCGGCCGCATTGCTGTGCATGGCTTCGGCGTAAGTGCGCAGGGTCTGCGCCGCCTCGGTGGGCATCAACCCGGTCCTTGACCGGGTGAACAGGGTTTGTTTGAACGACGCTTCCAGCTCGGCGATGTGCCGGCCCACGGTCGGCTGAGTAATGCCCAGCGCACGGGCAGCAGCCGACAGCGAGCCGTGGCTCAGCACCGCCAGAAAGCTTCGATAGAGTTCCCAACCGATATTTTTAGTCATACATAAATGTATAGCTAGTACAGAGAATTCGGCAATTTCTTTCATCACGCCCGCGCAGCAGAATCGACTCTCAACTTTGGGAGTTCCTGAAATGACGCTGAGCAATAAGGTTTTGGTACTGGGCGCAACGGGCGGCATCGGCGGCGAAGTGGCGCGTCAGTTGCGCGACGCTGGATGGCAAGTCCAGGCCTTGCAGCGCGGGCTCACGCAGAGCAGCGAAACTCGCGAAGGCATCCTTTATCTGCGAGGCGATGCAATGAATCGCGCGGACGTAATGCACGCCGCGCAGGGTTGCAGCGTGCTGGTCCACGCGGTCAATCCGCCGGGCTATCGTCGCTGGAATGAATGGGTGCTGCCGATGATCGACAACACCATCGCCGCGGCCCAGAAAGAAGGCGCAACCATTGTCTTGCCCGGCACGGTCTACAACTACGGCCCGGACGCTTTCCCGCTGTTGACCGAAGACGCTGCGCAGCGGCCACTGACCCGCAAAGGCAAGATCCGCGTGCAACTCGAACAGCGATTGCACGCCGCGACGCAGCAAGGTGCGCGGGCAATTGTGTTGCGGGCCGGGGATTTCTTTGGTCCGCAGTCCGGCAACAACTGGTTTTCCATGGGCCTGATCAAGCCTGGGCAAGCAGTAAAACACATCAACTTGCCGGGTGATCCTGGCGTCGGTCATCAGTGGAATTATCTGCCGGATGTCGCGCAGACCATGGTGCAACTGCTAAACGTTCGGGAAGGTCTTGCGCCCTTCTCGACCTTCCACATGGCCGGGCATTGGGACGCCGATGGCAGGCAAATGGCCGCAGCCATTGCCCGGTGCGTCGAACAGGCTGGCGGGCACGCCAAACAACGTGCCTTCCCGTGGTGGCTGACGCGTCTGGCCTCCCCCTTCATGGTCACCCTGCGGGAATTGATGGAGATGCGTTACCTGTGGCAACAACCGCTGCGCATGGACAACCGTCGCCTGCTGGCCGTGCTCGGAACAGAACCCCACACGCCGTTGGCTCAAGCGGTTGAAGCCACGTTGAAGGGATTGGGATGTCTTCCTCAGACTGATCGTTGAAGCAACAAACGACAGTCGGTTTCAGCGATACTCGGCGCACCTCTCATAGGATTTGAAAGTGAGCGCCGACCATATGAATAACAAACCACACGCCCTGCTCCTCTGTGGATTGCTCGCCCTGCCCTGGGGCGTGCAAGCACAGGAAACGCCTTCGCATCTGGACAGCGTCATGCAGCAAGGTCTGCTGACGGTCTGCACCACCGGCGACTACAAGCCCTACACCTACAAAAATGAAAACGGCGAGTACGAAGGCATCGACATCGCGATGGCCCGCTCCCTGGCCGACAGCCTCGGGGCCAAGGTTAATTGGGTACAGACCACCTGGAAAACCCTGATGCCCGACCTGCTCGCGGGCAAATGCGACATCGCGATGGGCGGGATTTCGGTGACGCTGGAACGGCAGAAAAAGGCCTATTTCAGTAGCACTCTGGATGTCGATGGCAAGGTTCCATTGGTGCGCTGTGAAGATCAGGCGCGTTACCAGACCATCGAGCAAATCAACCAGCCGTCGGTGCGGTTGATCGAGCCGGCGGGCGGCACCAATGAGGCGTTCGTGCATGCCTTCCTGCCCAAGGCGCAGCTGATGCTTCACGACAATGTGACGCTGTTCCAGGCGCTGCTGGACAAGAAGGCTGACGTGATGATCACTGATGCTTCAGAGGCGCTCTATCAGCAGAAACTCAAACCCGGGCTCTGCGCGGTCAACCCAGGCCACTACTTCCAGTACGGCGAAAAAGCCTATTTGCTGCCACGCGACGACATTACCTGGAAGCAATACGTCGATCAGTGGCTGCACCTGACCAAGGTTACCGGAAACTATCAGAAAGTTGTCGGTGAATGGCTGGCATCACCTGAACAATAATGGTGAAAGCAACTAGTTGTTGACTCAAAGACTAAACAGCAACGCAACCGCCCGGACGACAAGACGGGCGTGTTGCACTCGCTCCCCGCAAAACAATAGAAGATTTGCGGCCGCCAGCCCAATAACAAACCCCGCCCCTATCAAACCCCACATTTCAATAGATACGCATCCATCACAAAACCAACTACCCAGTACTTCTCGCACATATAAAACCCTCACCACCCGTCATTCCTTCAGGGAAGCTCATTTAATTCAGCGCACTCATCTATTGACGGAATAAAACTTCCAACCCCTAAATAGCTTCCACAGTACAGCGTCTAGCACAAGGCCTACAGGCTCATCATCGATAGCCTCCGCTGTATCAAAAACTTCAGCATCGGACGACCCACAACTATCTCTGACATTTTATAACAATCATTGACACCCAGACACAGACACCAGAAGATGGCGCCATAACGCCATCAACCAAAAAGCAGCCGCCTCGTCAGGTTAACGAACTCTGAGTTCCTGAATTATTTCATTCCCGGTATAACGCATGAAATATGTAGACGACGTGACTAAACTTTTTGAAAGTTTCGGTGAGACTGCGGGTAGTTACCAGGAAATACAACCCAGCTACAAAAATTTCAAAGATGGCTTGACCCCACTTGCAACATCCATGATTGAGCAAGACTTCACCGAGGCGTTGCCCCAAGCAACTACCGCAGTGTTTCTGCTTGATGCACCCACCCCCTTTATTACTGATTGGCCCGCACATGGAACGTGCAACAAACATTGTCACTTCGTTACCTTCACCCGTGACGGCCCCCTTGCCGAACGAGGCAACGACGGCCTCCACACCGGGTGACAACCAACGCTTGAGCGAACTCTTGCGCGAACTGAACCAGATTCGCAGAGACGGTCTGCCAATGCCCCGCAAGCAGACCAAAGCAAAGGTCATTGCTATCGTTTCTGCAAACGGCGGTGTGGGTAAAAGCACTGTCGCTGCCGGGCTGGCAAAAGCACTAGGGCACCCTGGCGGGCGAACCATCGCGATTGACCTCGATCCTCAAAACGCCCTGGCCAGTCACTTGAGCGCCATTAAACAGGGGCCTGGGCTGATCCAGCTGAAACAGCCCGACGCCGACTGGAGCGCCCATTGTCTGCCTGGCTATTGCGACAGCGAGTACCTGCCCTTTGGGGCTGGCAGCGCAAACGATCGCAGGTCGCTCAAGCTGCAGATGTTCGAGGATTCTGACTGGCTGAATCAGCACCTTGTGTCGATGAATCTCAGTGAAAACGATACCGTGATCCTGGACACGCCTTCAGGTGCGAACGTCTATTCGCAACAGGCATTGGATGCTGCCGATCTGGTGTTGGTCATCACGGTGGCCGATGCGGCCTCCTACCTGGCGCTCGATACCATGGCGCAGTGGCTTGAAACCAGCAGAAGACGTGCGCAACAGCACCGGTATGTGCTCAACCAACAGGAGGGTTCCCGTTCGTTCAGCCGGGACATGAGCCTGCTGTTTCAGCGGCGCCTCGGCAGTGATCTGATCAGCACGATTCGTCTCGATCACCAGCTCAACGAATCGTTGGCTTATAACCGCGACCCGCTGCAGTTCTCACCGGATTGCATTGGCTGTCAGGACATATTTTCGCTCGCGCGCATGGTTCGCGCCTTGCTTGCGCCGGATCTAGCCGACGGGCAGCTCGCGCCATGACGGCCCAGCTCAATGTGCGTCCCGCGCAGACCTGGCGGTTGCAGGGGCTACTGGAAACATTCCACGCTCGATTCAGCCGATGGCCCAAGCGCTGTCGCCAGGGCCTGAAAATTTCGGCCGGGCTGATGGCAGCATTGTTGCTGCTGGGCATCCTTACCGCCCCCTTGATCTGTATTCCCAGGCTGCGTTCGCCGCGGTGTGTTTCACCGTGAGCCTGATCATCCGCAAACACGCCGGGCGATTAGCGATCCTGACCCTGATCACCCTCTCGTTGATTGCATCGTTACGCTATATGTACTGGCGCCTGACCGACACCCTGGATTTTGACAGTTGGCTGGATGCCGTATTTGGCTACGGGTTGGTGCTGGCCGAGCTGTACGCCTTGCTCGTCCTGGTATTTGGCTATGTCCAGACAGCCTGGCCGCTGCACCGCAAGCCACAGATTTTGCAGCAGGCGCCCGATCAATGGCCGACGGTAGACATCTTTATACCCACGTATAACGAAGCCTTGAGCATCGTCAAACTGGTCGTGCTCGCCTCCCAATCCATCGACTGGCCAGAGGCCAAGTTGCGGGTGCATGTCCTCGATGACGGACGTCGGGAGGAGTTCAGGGTTTTCTGCGAGCAGATCGGTGTCAACTACATCACCCGCGACAACAATCAGCATGCCAAGGCCGGTAACCTCAACGAAGCGCTGAAAGTTACCGATGGCGAGTTCATCGCCATATTTGACGCTGACCACGTTCCCACCCGCTCCTTTTTGCAAGTTTCCATGGGCTGGTTTTTCAAGGATCCGAACCTGGCATTGTTGCAAACACCGCATTTTTTCTATTCACCCGATCCATTCGAAAAAAACCTCGATACATTTCGATCGGTCCCCAACGAAGGTGAGTTGTTCTACGGCCTGGTGCAGGATGGCAACGACCTTTGGAACGCGACATTCTTCTGTGGCTCCTGCGCGGTCATGCGACGCACTCATCTACTGGAAGTCGGCGGTATCGCCACAGAAACCGTGACAGAGGATGCGCACACTGCGCTCAAGCTCAATCGCCGGGGCTTCAATACCGCCTATCTCGCTATTCCGCAGGCGGCGGGTCTTGCCACGGAAAACCTTTCTCGCCACATCAGTCAGCGCATACGCTGGGCGCGGGGCATGGCGCAGATTTTTCGCACCGACAACCCGCTGCTTGGCAAAGGCCTGAACCTGGGCCAGCGCATTTGTTACCTCAACGCCATGATGCATTTTTTCTACAGCCTGCCTCGCCTGGTGTTCTTGACCGCACCTTTGGCCTATCTGATTTTCGGCGCGCAGATTTTCCACGCCTCCGCGTTGATGGTGACGGTCTATGTGCTGCCACATATTTTTCATTCCAGCCTGACCAACTCCAGCATCCAGGGACGCTTTCGTCATTCCTTCTGGAACGAAGTCTATGAGTCGGTTTTGGCCTGGTACATCATGCGGCCCGTGCTGTTCGCCCTGATCAACCCTTCGCTGGGGACCTTCAACGTGACCGATAAGGGTGGCACCACCGAAAAGGAATATTTCGACTGGAAGCTCGCGCGGCCCTACATCGTTTTGCTGACCTTAAACATGCTTGGCCTGGCAATCGGTTCGGTGAAACTGATCGGGGGTGATGGCGCCGAGGTCGCTACCCTGATGATCAATCTGGTCTGGACTCTCTACAACATCATCATCGTCAGCACCGCTGTAGCGGTCGCCAGTGAGTCCTCCCAGATACGCTCCGAACCCAGGGTGCCCGCCGATCTTCCCGTGCGCGTCCACCGTCAAGATGGCACGTGGTTCGATTGCACAACCCAGAATTTCTCGCAGAAAGGCGTTGGTCTCAACCTGCCAGACGACACTCGACTCTGTCCCGATGAGTCGCTGCAACTCAGCATTCTGTGTACACCGCCCTCAAGCCTCTTTCCTGCAACTGCGATGTTCAACCACGGCAATGTGGCAGGCGTGCAATTCGATGCCATGCCGCTGCGCCTGCAAAGCGAACTGGTGCGACTCACGTTTTCACGGGCCGATACCTGGGCCAGCTCTTGGGGTAACGGCCGTCTCGACGCCCCGATGTCGGCGCTGCGGGAAGTCAGCCGCATCGGCCTGCGCGCCATTCTCGGCTTGTTCATGGCCACCCTTAAAGACGGCCAGGCGCTGCTGCGCAAGCGTTCGAACACACCATCACCTATCGACTCTACTGCGGAAATGCACCGATCTTGAACCGCTCCTCTCGCCAGACCTCTACCCCTCGCCGCTCACTCATGTTTATCGCCTGCACCCTATTGGGCTGGAGCGATGTGGCCTTGAGTGTTGTCACCCAAACCAGCACCACAACGGCGACGATCACACCGCAGCCTCTGACCGATGCGGCGACCAGCCGCTATACCCGCACGCTCAAGGAATTGGGCAAGAACTATTCGATGAGTCTCAAGGGTGTGGAGGCAACGGACAGCGTGAACTTCGATGTGCGCGCCGATGAAGTCGTCACGGCGGCGCAGGTCACGCTGCAATACAGCTACTCGCCGGCACTGCTGGCCGACCTTTCGCAGATCAACGTGCTGGTTAACGATCAGGTAGCCGCCAGCCTGCCCCTGCCCAAGGAAGAGGCCGGCAGGTCGCAGACCCGGACCGTGCAGATCCCGCCGCAGATGATTACCGAATTCAATCGGCTCAGCCTGCAATTCATCGGTCACTACACGATGCAATGCGAAGACCCTTTGCACTCCAGTCTGTGGGCCAGGATCGACAACGCCAGCCAGTTGAGCCTCCAAGTGTCTTCGGTGCCACAGCCCAATGATCTGTCCGCGCTGCCACTGCCCTTGTTCGATCCACGAGACGCGTTGCCCTTAAAGCTGCCGTTCGTGTTTATCTCACAGCCTGGTACAGCCGAACTGGAAGCCGCCGGTATCCTGTCCTCCTGGTTTGGCGCCCTGGCCAGCTATCGTGGCGCGAACTTCCCCGTCAATCTTACCCAGCTACCGCCCACGGGCAACGCCGTGGTGTTTGTCAGCAGTAACGAATCAGCGACGTTGAGTGGTCTCAAGATCAAAGAGGTCGCGGGTCCGAGATTGACGATCATCAGCAACCCGAATGACCCTCAAGGTAAGCTTCTGGTCGTTTCCGGGCGTGATGGCGCCGATCTGAAAATCGCCGCAACAGCACTGGCGCTCGGCGGATCAGCCTTTTCCGGACAAAGCGTGGCGATTGATCGCATCGACTCGATCAAGCCACGCCAGCCTTACGATGCGCCCAACTGGCTGCCCTCTGATCGCCCGGTTCGTCTGGGTGAACTGGCGAAGGCTGCCGAACTCAACGTGTCGGGCTATAACCCGGGGCAAATGACGGTTGCCCTGCGTTTGCCACCGGACCTGTTCAACTGGCGTGAGCCTGGTGCGCAGCTTGATTTGAAGTACCGATACACACCCCAACCGATTGCCACCAACTCTTCGTTACTTGTCAGCTTCAACGACACTTTGATCAAGTCGATCGAACTCCCCTCCATCGAGAAACTCGGCAATAGCGACAGCCTGCTGGCGATGCTCAAAACCGACGACAGCCTGGCCCGCACATCGCGCATGCTTTTACCGCTCAATTCGGTAGCCCTGCAATCGCGCCTGCAATTGCGCTTTATGTATGACTACATCAAGCAGGGCGATTGCCGCGACATCATTATCGACAACATGCGCGGTGCGATCGATCCGGACTCGACGCTGGACCTCAGCCATTACGACCACTTTATGGCCATGCCCAATCTCGGTGTGTTCAAGGACAGCGGTTTTCCGTTCACACGCATGGCCGATCTTTCCGAAACCTCGGTGATTTTACCCAATGATCCGGGCCCGGCCGACCTCAGCACCTACCTGACCCTGCTCGGTCGCTTCGGCGACTCCACCGGATACCCGGCCACGGGCCTGAAAGTGGTCCACGCCGACCAACTGGCCGAGCAACGCGATCGGGATTTACTGGTCCTCGCGTCAGGCAATAACCAGCCGCTGCTGGAGCAATGGCAGAGTTTTCTGCCGGCCAGGGCCGAAGGGGATGAGCAGTACGTCGAGCTGTCCGACCTGTCCTTGCGCGTGCGCAACTGGTTCAGCCCGGATACGCAAATCAATGTGCGCAAGGCGCGCAACAGCCTCAGGTTCTCCGCCGAAGACGGCGGTGCTTATCTGACGGGATTCGAATCGCCACTCAAGAGTGGGCGCAGTGTGGTGTTTATCGCCAGCGCAAGGCCCAGTGGCCTCGCCGATGTGACCGATGCCTTGCTCAGCAGCGAGGCAAACACCCACGCACTGCAAGGCAGTCTGGTGGTGATCAAAGGCAAGCACGTTGAATCGCTGGTCGCCGAACAGGATTACTACGTCGGGCGATTGGGGCCGTTGCGTTTTGTGCAGTGGTATCTCTCGCAAAACGTATTGGCGCTCACACTGGTCACACTTATCGGAGTCCTGCTGTTGGCCTCGTTGGCCTACCTGTCCCTGCGCATGCGGGCCAAGCGTCGTCTTGGTCAGTAAGCCGCGCATGCCGTCGTCGGCCATGGACTGCCAGCGCGCGTCATTACGTCAGTGCCTGCGCGGGTCCGTGCGCTGGTTGAACGTTTTGGCGCTGGCGCTGGTAACACCCGCGATGGCGGCCGGCCAACCTTGCGCAGAGTCGGCGTGGCCGCTGTGGCAAGCCTATGCATCGCGCTTCGTTCAGGCCGATGGCCGGGTTCTGGAGTCCAGCCTCGAGAAAAACCACAGCACGTCTGAAGGCCAGTCCTACGGCATGCTCTTCGCCCTTATCGGCAACGATCCGCAACGCTTCGACAAATTGTGGCGCTGGACCACCGCGAACCTCGCCGAGTCATCCATTGGCACACGCCTGCCGGGCTGGTTATGGGGGCAAGGCGAGGACGGTCAATGGCGTCTGCAAGACAACCACTCGGCCTCCGACGCCGACCTGTGGTTCGCCTACGCCCTGCTCGAAGCCGCACGCCTGTGGCATCGGCCGGACTACCGCCAGGACGCCCTGCGGCTCATGGCGATAATCGAAACGCAATTGGTCGTTGATCTGCCCGGTCTGGGGCCGATGCTATTGCCCGGACCAGAGGGCTTCATCCAGCCCAATCATCTCTGGCGGCTGAACCCCAGTTATCTGCCACTCCCCTGTTGCGGCGACTGGCCAAGCAAGCACCTTCCGGCCCCTGGCAAGCCATTGCACGCAACACGGCGACGATGATTAGCCAATCAAGCCACCACGGTTTCGTTGCCGACTGGGTCGGCTATCAAGGTACTTCAACCCAATCGGGGGGCTTCGTCAGCGATCCGATCAAGGGCGAAACGGGGAGTTACGACGCCATTCGCGTATACCTCTGGCTGGGTATGAGTGACGCCAGGGAAAGACTTGCGACGCCACTGTTAAAGCAGCTCGACGGTATGGCACGCCTCAGTGCCGCGAACGGTTTCCCACCGGAATCAGTACAGGTTCTGCATGGCCGTGTTCAAGGTCAGGGCCCGTTCGGATTCCACGCAGCCCTGATTCCTTACTTTCATGCCAAGGGACAATCCAGTGTCGCCCTCATGCTGCGGCACAACACGGAACAAGCCTTGCGTGAAGCGCTGGCCAGACCCGATGCCAGCGCGGGCCCGCCTCGCTACTACAACTTGATGCTCAGCCTGTTCGCGCTCGGCTGGGCAGATAAAAACTACCGATTCCGGGAAGACGGAACGCTAAAACTGTCCTGGGAGACCCCATGCACGCGCACCACCGCACGCTAACCATCGCCGTGATGAGCGCGTTGACAGCCACGGCTGCCCACGCCCAAAACCCGACGCCGCAGACATTGCTCATCGAGCAGGGACAATACTGGCAGTTGCATAAAAACCCACAACGCGCGGCGGAAGTCTGGCTCAAAGTGCTGCTGCTGGACCCTGTCCAGGTCGATGCCCTGTATGGCCTGGGCCTGATCGGTGTGCAGCTGGAAAAGCCACAGCAGGCGCAGCAATACCTCGTCCGCCTGCAAGCGGTCCAGCCACTGCCGCGCCAGGCACTCCAACTGGCGCAGGACATCGCTCTGGCACAACCGCAGAACCGCCAGCGTCTGGAGGAGGCACGCCGTCTCGTCGATGCCGGCGAGCGTGACAAGGCAACCGCCGTGTTTCGTGGGCTATTTGGCGCCAGTTCCGCTCAAGGCGTGATTGGCCGAGAGTATTACAACAACCTGGCCTTCAATCAGGCTGACTGGCCCGAAGCGCGAAGCGGGTTTCAGCGCCTGCAGCGTGAAATGCCCGACGACTCGATCGTCGCGCTGTTTTACGCCAAGCATCTGGTACGCCATGAAGACAGCCGCGCCGAGGGCATCCGCACCTTGGCCGGGCTGACCCGGCGTGCCGATATCAGCGGGGATGCCGACGAAAGCTGGCGCCTGGCGTTGAGCTGGATCGGCCCGCCCGATGCCACGCAAATCCCGTTGTTCGAGACGTACCTCAAGACTCATCCGGATGACGTAGAAATCCGGGCGCAAATGAACAAGGGCAAGCAACAGGTAACGACGGCGGGCAGCAAGGACTGGCAACCGCCAGCCGAGCTGGCTCGCGGTCTGAAAGCGCTGAAAGAAGGCGATCAGGTCACGGCCGAACAAGCCTTTGAGGCGCGGTTGAATACCCGGCCGGACGATGCCGATGCGTTGGGTGGGCTTGGTGTTATCCGCCAGCAACAACAGCGACTGGCCGAAGCGGAAAAGCTCTTGGCCAAGGCCACACGACAAAATGGCGCCAACCAATGGCAAACAGCGCTGACCGATGTTCGCTACTGGCTTGCATTGCAGCAGGCTCGGGACGCTCTGGTCAAAGGCCAGGCAACGCAGGCGCGGAGCTTGGTAAACCAGGCGCTGCAGCTGGTCCCTAACGGGCTGGATGCTCGTCTCACCCTGGCCGATGTTCAGACCCGCGAGAGCGCGTTCGATGACGCACAACGTAGCTATCGCCATGTGCTAAGCCAGCGCAAGGATGACCCGCAGGCACTGGAAGGGCTGGTGAATGTTCTGGTGGCGAATGGCAAAGGCGATGAAGCTCTGCAACTGCTCAACACCTTGCCGGCGTCCCAACAGGCAACGTTTAGTCAGTCGGGACGCCTGCAAGCCTTGCGTTCGGTGCAACTGGCCAATCTCGCCGAGCAACGTAACGACCTGCCTGCCGCGCGAAGCGCCTTGCAGGATGCCTTGCAATACGAGCCGGACAACATCTGGACGCGCTTCGCCCTGGCCCGCCTGACTCTGGCGATGGGCGAGCCGCAAAAGGCCCGAAGTCTAATCAACACGATGCTTGAAGCCCGGCCCGACAATGCCGATGCGCTGTATGTCAGCGCATTGTTGTCAGTTCAGATGGGCGACTGGAGCAACGCCCAATCGACCCTGAGACGCTTGCGTCCTGACCAGCGCACACCGGACATGGACGCGCTGGCCGCGGATGTCGATCTCAACCTGCAACTGAGCCATGCGATCGAGTTAGGTAAACGCGGGCAACGTCAGGAAGCCCTGGCACTGCTCGATCGCCTTCAACCGCTGGCCAGCAATAGCCCGCAGCGCACCGCCAGCCTGGCCTCGGCCTATCTCGACGTCGGTGATTCGGGCAAAGCGCTCAACCTTATGCGCAGCCAACTGCATCAGGCAACGGCGCCCACGGCAGACTTCGTTCTGCAATACGCCACCCTGCTGCTGAAATCCGGAGAGGATGCCCAGGTCAACGCGATTCTGCGTGACCTTCAGAACCAGCCTTTAAGCGTGCCGACTCGCAAGCGTTTCGACGACCTGCTTTTCCTTTATCGCATCCGTCAGGCTGACCAGTTGCGCGAACGAGGCGATCTGGTCAGTGCCTATGACACGCTGGCGCCCGCACTGGCGCAACGTCCCGGTGACAGCGCGGCAGTCGCGGCCCTGGCGCGGATGTACTCGGCCAATGGCGACACAGCAAAAGCTTTTGAACTCTACAAGCCGCTGTTGCAGCGCCAGCCCGCCGACCCGCAATTGCTGCTGGGTGCCGCCAACGCCGCGGTGCTGGCCCATGACACTGCATTTGCCCAACAAGCGCTGCAACAGTTGCTCAAGATCGATTCCAGCAGCCCTGAAATGCTCACGCAAGCCGCACGCCTTTACCAGGACATGGGCCAGACCGGCACGGCGACTGATCTACTGAGCAAAGCCGTGGCCATCGAGCAGAGCGAAAAACGCCGACTCCAGAACGGCCAACTGACAGGTTCGGGGGTGGCGCCCAACCCTTTTTCGGGGATATCCGGCCAACGCAGCGATGTCAGCCGCAAAACATCCTCGGACGTCATTCCGCAGCAGGCCAAGGAAACGCCCACGTCCCCTGTCATGGGCGTCGATGCCTCTGCGAGGCAACCACTGGTGAGTAATCCATTCGAGTCGCGACTGCCGCGCACCGTGGTGGTGAGCGAGGACATCAGCCCCGCACAACGAGCACTGAATCAGCTCCTCCAGGAGCGTAGCGCCTACGTCGTCCAGGGACTGAGCATACGCACCAACAACAGTGAGTCCGGCCTGAGCAAACTGACGGATATTGAAACGCCCCTGCAAATCAACATCCCGCTGGAAGAGAGTCGCCTCGCCTTGCGCGTGACGCCGGTCTCGCTGAACGCGGGCAGCGTCAGCGGCGAGTCATTGCAGCGGTTTGGCAACGGAGCACAGGGCGGCAGTGCCGGTTCGCAAAAAGCCCAGGGTGTCGGCGTTGCCGTCGCTATTGAAAGACCCGCTGAAGGACTCAAAGCCGATCTTGGCAGCACCCCGCTCGGCTTCAAATACACCACCGCCACGGGTGGCATCAGCGTCGACCGAGCGCTGAGCGACACCTCCAATGTCCGTTACGGCGTGAACATTTCCCGGCGCCCGGTGACCGACAGCGTCACCTCGTTTGCCGGCACCACAGACAAACGCAGCGGCCAGTCCTGGGGTGGTGTCACCGCCAATGGCGCGCGCGGCCAGTTGAGTTATGACGACAGCGAAGTCGGCGCCTATGGCTACGCATCCTGGCACCAACTGCTGGGCAACCATGTCGAGGCCAACAACCGCAGTGAACTGGGCAGCGGCGTCTACTGGTATCTGCAAAATGTGACAGACAGCAAGCTGACCGTCGGCCTGAGCATGACCGGCATGAGCTACGCCAACAATCAGGATTATTTCACCTACGGCCACGGCGGCTATTTCAGCCCACAGACATTCTTTGCCCTGGGCATCCCGGTGATCTGGTCACAACGCACCGGGCGCTTGACCTATCAAGTCAAGACGTCTGTCGGCGTGCAGCATTTCGAGCAAGACAGCGCCGACTATTTCCCTACCGAAAAAACCCTGCAAGCGGCATCGGGACTGCGCTACGCCGAGCAAAGTAAAACCGGGATCGGTTACAGCCTCGCCGCGGCGGCCGAATACAAGTTCGGTTCGAACTTCCTGCTGGGCGCCAACCTGGGCCTGGACAACGCCCGCGACTACCAGCAACTCAGCGGCGCCTTGTCGCTGCGCTACCTCTTCGAGGACATCAGCGGCCCCATGAGCCTGCCGGTCAGCCCCTATACCTCACCTTATTCCAACTGATCATTCAGGAGTTTTCGATGCCCACTTCTGCCCTCGCCGGCCTGACCCTCCTTGTCCTTGGGGAGAGCCATATGAGCCTTTCGGACCATTTGCTGGAGCCACTGCACGACAACCTGACCCGCCAAGGCGCCCTCGTTCACTCCATTGGTGCCTGCGGTGCCAGCGCAGCCGACTGGCTGATCAGCAAGAAGGTCGACTGCGGTGCCGAGCGCAAAGGCAGCGACAAGATGGTGATCAAGGGCCGCGAAGCCAGCACCACACCGATCCAGGACCTGATCGCCGCCGACAAACCCGACCTGGTGGTACTGGTCATCGGCGACACCATGGCGTCCTATGACAAACCGGTGTTTCCGAAAGCCTGGGCCTGGCAAAGCGTCACCGGCCTGGCCAAGGCCATCGCCGCCACAGGCACCCGTTGCGCCTGGGTAGGTCCTGCCTGGGGCAAAGCGGGTGGCATGTACCAGAAAAACGATGCCCGCACCCAGTTGATGTCTCAGTTTCTGGCCGCCAACGTTGCGCCGTGCACCTTCATCGATTCGCTGGCGTTCTCCAAACCCGGGCAATGGATAACCACCGACGGGCAGCATTTCACCGTCGCTGGCTATCAATCGTGGGGCACTGCGATCGGCAGCGCACTGGCCAAACTGCCCGCCGCCAGCCTCGCCAGCAAAGGAGCCGGCAAATGACCCGAGCCGAACTTGCAGCGGCCCTGTCCTTGTTGCTGAGCCTGCATGCCCAAGGCGCTGACATTACTTTGTACCCGACGGGCCCGGATCAGGACTCGGCGTTCCTGCGCTTCATCAACGCCGCCGACCAACCGCTGCAGATTCAGGCCGAAGGCTCGCGGGCAAACCTGCAACTCGAAGGCCAGAATGCCGTGTCCGACTACCTCTCGGTGCCCGTCGGCAAGCCGATCAAGGGCACCCTTGAACGCAGCGGCAAAAGCCAGCCGCTGAACATTCAGGTCATGGCCGGTGAATTCGCTACGGTGATTGCATTGCCGGACGGCACTGACGGTCTGCGCCCGATTGTCATCCGCGAGCAGCCCGATGATTTCAATAGCCTGAGAGCCTCACTGGCGTTTATTAACGCCGATCCCACTTGCCCCCAGGCCGGCTTGCGCGCCGCACGGGTGAACGCTGAATTGTTCAAGGATGTGGCCAGCGGTAGCGTGCAGCGCCGCGCGATTAATCCCGTCAGCCTTTCGGTGCAACTGGTCTGCTCCCAGACCGATGTCGGTGTGCCGCTGGATCTCGGTCAGCTCAAGGCCGGTGAGCGCTACAGCGTGGTGCTCCTGCCTGGCGCTAATGGCCCGTACCTGTTGCTTGCGACTGACGTCCTGGCCCACTAATCGGATTGCGTCACCACCATGGTTTTTGCCTCTCTCGAGTTTCTGACGTTGTTCCTGCCGCTGTTCCTGTTCGCCTACGCGTTGAGCCCACCCGACTGGCGCAACGTCACGCTACTGATCGGCAGTTGGCTGTTTTATGGTTGGCTGAGCCCACGGTTCCTCGCGGTGCATGTGATGCTGACCATCACGGCGTGGGTGGGCGGCTTGCTGATTGATGCTTCACGACAAGATGACAAGGGCCGTGTGCGGAGACTCGTGGCACTGATCGTGCTCAACACCGCCGTGCTCTGCTGGTACAAGTACGCCAACATCGTCGCCAGCACGTTGAACGAAACCATTGTCTGGTACGGGGCCATGCCGTTGTCCTGGCAGCGAGTGATCATGCCGGCCGGCTTGTCATTTATCGTGTTACAAGCGATTTCCTATCTGGTGGATGTGCATCGTCGCACCGTGCCGGTCGAACGCAGTTTCATCAATTACGCGACCTATATTTCGATGTTTGGCCATTCGGTCGCCGGCCCCATCATTCGCTATGACTGGGTCCGGCAAGAGTTGCGCCGGCGTTACTTCAACGTGCAGAACTTTTCGCTGGGTGCACGCCGTTTCATGGTCGGGATGTGCATGAAGGTTCTGGTGGCCGACACCCTGTCGCCCGTGGTCGATGTGGCGTTCAAGGTGCAGAACCCAAGCTTGGCTGACGCCTGGCTGGGCTGCCTTGCCTATTCCTTGCAGCTGTTCTTCGACTTCGCCGGCTACAGCGCCATGGCCATTGGTCTGGGACTGATGCTCGGCTTCCACTTTCCGGAGAACTTCAACCGTCCTTATCTGGCCAACAGCATCCAGGACTTCTGGCGCCGCTGGCATATGTCACTGTCCAGCTGGTTACGCGACTATCTTTATATTCCGCTAGGCGGCAATCGCAACGGTCCCTGGACAACGTATCGCAACCTGTTCCTGATCATGGCCATCGCCGGCCTCTGGCATGGTGGCGATAGTTGGAATTATCTGCTTTGGGGCTGCGTCCATGGCATCGCATTGTGTATTGATCGTGCCTGGAGCCGTTCCACCCTGCCCCCGATACCGCCAGTGCTTGCCCATGGGCTGACACTGCTGTTCGTCTGCCTGGCCTGGACCCTGTTCCGCGCCCCCGATTTTCACAGCGCGCTGCGCCTCTATTCCGGACAGTTCGGCCTGCAAGGCATCGCTCTCGGCGAGGAACTGTCCACGACCCTGCGCCCGATACACGGCCTTGCGGCCTTGCTGGGTGTATTCGGTGTCGTTGCGCCGCTGCTACGCCCTTATGCTGAAAAACAACTGGCCGGCCTGGCGTTCTGCACCGCAGCCCTTTGGCCCATCGTCGGTTTCATGCTGTCGTTCGCGCTGATCGCCAGTCGCGAAACCGTACCCTTCCTGTACTTTCAATTCTGATGACAATGACAGAGCACAGCACTCCCCCAACTCAGCCAGATGATTTGGCTGCACGCGGCAGCCCATTGGCAGGCGCGGCGCTGTTGATATTTCTGTTCTTCGGGCTGTTGTCCTCTGGACGGCTGATCGGATCAGGGCAACTCGACGCAGTATCGGCAAATTTATCTACTGCGCAGACTCTCGACGGAGGTGTCACCCATGAAATCGCCAAGGCGCTGTCGAAAGCTTCCGTTGCGACCCTGTTCGCCGAGCTGGAGCGCGGGGCGAGTTGGCTGCTCCTGGGCGACACGGGGCCGAGGGTTCGTACAGGCTGCACTGACTGGTTATTTCTGGCTGATGAACTCAAGGTCAACCATCAGGCGCAACTCAATGCCGATGCCAAGGCCCAGGCCGTCATTGATCTGAAGGAGCAGCTCTTCCGACAAGGCATCAACCTGCTCGTAGTCATCGTTCCAGACAAGAGCCGCATCGCTTCTGTGCAACGTTGTTCACTGTACCGCCCGGCGTCTCTCGAAGGGCGAATCCAGGCATGGACCTCGAAGCTGAATGTGGCCGGGGTGGCGAATCTGGACCTGACCGGCGCACTGACATCGCTGGGGCCCCGAGCCTACTTACGTACCGACACGCACTGGAGCGAATCCGGCGCCAAGGCTGCCGCCGAGTCCATCGCACAGCACCTGAAAACCCTGGGTATTAGCGCAACGCCACGCAGGTCGTTCACCGAAAGTCATGCTCCGTTCGCGCTACGGCCTGGGGATCTGGTGCATCTGGCAGGCATCGACTGGCTGCCGCTCAAATGGCAACCGACGCCCGAAATGGTCGCCCAAACCAGCATCCGCGAACTTCCCGGTGTGTCAGCCAACAACCCCGACGATGAAGGCACCCTGTTTGGCGATGCCAACCTGCCCGGCACTGCTCTGATCGGAACCTCATTTTCGCGCAACTCGAACTTCGCAGGGTTCATGCAGCAGGCACTGGGCGCCACCGTGGGCAATTTCGCAAAAGATGGGGGCGTTTTCCGGTGCCGTAAACAGCTATATCAATAACCCAGCCTTCAAAGAGACACCGCCGAACCTGATCATCTGGGAAATCCCGGAGCGGGATCTGCAGTCGCCGTACACCGACCCCATTGCGTTGGGCCGACACTAAGTCAGTGCTCTTGATTACCAGAGCTGATCGGGTTTGGCGCTGGATCATCTGCTTTCTGCACCAGAATGCATCGCTGCCATCCCTCTTGGTGCCCACGAGCACTACAGCGAAACGCGATGCTCCGAACAACATAAAGAATGACGTCAAATTGATGTCACTTCAATATCATAATGATATCAGTACTTATCGTTTCTTCGATAATCAGGCAGAATACCTACTAGTTAAAAAACCGACTTTTTTAGCTGCGCATTACAAACTCAATACAAAAAACCTTAACTAAAATACGCCACCACTCATTCCGCCCTAAAAAGAGGCGATATTGCGGTGACTACTCTGAACGGCGCACCGGCATCACTCATAGAACATTCTAGAATATTCTTATAAGTGAATTTCAAGGCATAAAAAATGCGAACACTGCACAGTTTCTACCCGAAATTCTCTGGATCTGCCCCCTTATGGCGCCTGATACGCGGCCCACTCATATCCCACTTTTGAAGCCCTTGCTAGTGCAGCCTTGAAAAAGTCAACCCGGAGATCCCGGGCAGCCTGACAAATCTCGTATCAACTAGTCGCCTCTCACAAAAACAAGCGAGATACAACCTCGATAAGTAGCTATGTCGTTGAGCCGAATGAAATTGATCGCTACGAATTGACCAGTTCGGCGGGTCTCCCAGCGAGGCGAATGTTATAAAACGTCAGATAACTTCAGTATTTTGTGTATTAAGATTGCGACGCCAGCACATAAGAGTCATTAGCATGATGAGTACGGATAACACGATCAAAAATGACCAAAAGAGCATTCTTGCCATTGGACACAATTGGAATTCGGGAGAGGCGTTAGAGCCGCGAAGCGTAACAAACCCTATACACGCGCATACATTAGATCGCACTAATGTTCTAAAACCTGATGTTGAAGGCGAGGCGCCTGGCGCCATAGTGATAGAAATCGACGATGCCTATGCTCTTAGTGACACTCTGGAACTTATCGGAACGTTACGCGAGAAATATGCAGAGTTAGTTGTCATCACCAATATTAACTATAATTCTCCGCACGCCAAGATTGAATGTTACCGGGCCGGCGCCGATCATTGCATCTACGCACCTAACGACCCGGACAAAAAGGCAGAGTTGATATCTGTCTTGTTCGACAGTCCTGAATGGCGACCTTCGATCAGGTTAACCCTGGATCAAACGTGCCTGCATTTAAGTGACGACAAACTAAAACTGGACCTTGCTTATCAAGAAATGAAAGTACTGGATGCGCTTATCAACGCGCAAGGCAATATTTTGCACCATGACAGTATTGCCGAAGCCATGGGACTGAATATAAGACTCTACGATTCGCGCGTCCTGGAAAAGTCCATCAGCCGCCTTCGAAACAAAATAAAAAGAAACTTTGGAATCAACATTATCCATAGCGTTCGAGGTTATGGCTACCGACTGTTACGAGGCGTCATGTCTGCCAAATAGAAAACTTAATCCCCTCAAAGGAGCTGAGTCATGGAACCAAGCAAGCAACACTCAATTCAAGAAAGCTTCACCTTAAGTTTTTTCAGGCAGTCGATACTCAGACGCAACAATGATTTGTTTGGTAGTGAGTTTTATGCCAAGGCCATAAAACATCACGCGCACCTTAACGCGTATCAGCCACTGCGCCCTACTCATCCGCTGGCCCTCTATCGTGAGGTACTGGCGCGAATTCAATTGAATGCCACTCCGCATTCTGCCGCTACTCCAACAGCGTTCGCGACGACCCCGAACCGGAAGTTTGTGACCATGAGTCATTCTTCTTTATTGGATAACGCCTTGATCAAGGAAATGACCAGCCTGCAGGTGACACTTAAGGGTCTTGGGCAACAATTAGTACCCAGCATTCAGGAAGGCTCGTTCAGGGCTATCAACTTAAAAGAAAAAAGAACCATTATCAGTCACATTCATTTGTTGAAGGATAACGGGGTCGAAATCGCATTCGATGGTTATGACCTGAGCGATGACAGTGCCGAGACACTGATCAGCCTGGACTTTTTCGACTATGTAAAAGTCGACCTGACAAAATCGAACTTCGACATCATGGTCGACAAAAGCCAGGACTTTTTCAACCGGTCCTATGACTGCCTGAGCAGCATGATCCACAACAGCAAAATCAAATTCATCGCCGACCGCGTAGAGCATAGCGCGCTGCATACGCTGGCCCGAAGCATGCCCTTCGATTTTTTCCAGGGCAGGTACTACTCGCCCACCGAGGTTACTTAAGCCTTAATGATTTCACCTATGTAGGAAGGAGCCTTAATTGTGAATACCCCCAGCAGTAACTTTCTAGTTTTTACCCGCGACCAACTTGCCCGACAAGCTATAGAGGCGCTACTTGCACAACGCCTGTGTTCTCAATTCGAAATCGAGTCTGGGAAACTCAGCTGTGAACGGATAAAAAAGAAACGCTTCAGTCATATTCTGCTCGATCAGGCAGACATATCGTTGAACGACGTCAGCTTTATTCGAAAAAACCAGAAAGACGCAGAAATCATCTTGATCACACTCAACTCAGAGCACTCTGAACTCAATCACTTCTCTCACTTTGGCGTCGATGGTTTTCTGAAAAAACCGGTGGCCGATGAAGAGTTCATCTCTGCGGTCAGTCGAATTAAAGAATTACCGCATAACCCCGAAACCTGGTGGTTCAACGGCGATGAGCGCACGTTGGTCAAAGAAGATATCACTATCCCCCTGACTGGCACTGAAGCGTTGATGCTCACACAACTGGTACTTAACGACCAACGAGTACTCAGCAAGACAGATCTCATTCTGCGTATTGATAAAGACCCTGAACACTACAGTGGCTTGGAGATGTGCTTGAGCCGGCTTCAGACAAAGTTCAAGAATGCGGCGAATGGAGAGCGGCTGCTACGTTCAGTCCGGAATCGCGGCTACTGCCTGGCACAAAGGATTAGAGTGGCTCACTGATTATTGACGTCGCGACAAAAACAAGAATATAGCGACAACCCACACCAACAGATACACCGCGTACTTTCACTGCCGACCCTCCCTGTGTTCTCGCCTCTCCTGTACTGCCGCGCGCAACGGTTATGACACCCGTCTTTTTTCATCCCCCCGCCGCCTGCTTGCTATTCGGCAAGCACACACGTAAATGTCATATCGTTATAGAAGCCTTTGCGTCACACGCCAAATAAAAATGCACGACCTTTTATAACTCCCTGGAAAAACCACGACCGTTATAATTCGTCTGACACCCGCAAAGATTAAGGCATTAGTATAAAACCGTTCACTGAGAAAGCTTGCCAACTGATGCCCTCATAAGAATAAAACTACCTGACTCATTAGATGCCCGTCGTTATTCCTTCCCGACAATAAAACTGTTGGTGGAATCACATTGGCTCTTTGCGCGCGGCTGCCAGTTATTAACCGTCGACTTGAATACAACGTGGCGCACGCCCTCGAGGGATACCGCTATGGAACATCATCGTATTAATCGCAAAAGCATAACCAAAGGGCTCACTTTTTGGGGGCAATGGGCAATTGCCATTACTTCGGTCAATGCACTGCTATTTGCGCTCGCGTTGTATCAAACCGGTGAAATCGACGCCCACTATCGGGTGCTGACGGTTCTCACCTTCCTGGGTTCGGTTCCGTCCTATTCGCTGCTGCAGGTCTATCACAAACGGCATGGTTACCTTAACGGCCTGGGACGGCTGTTGCTTGGCTGGATGCTGACGTTAACGGGATTGACCAGCATCGGATTCCTGAGCAAGACCAGCGAGCTGTTTTCCCGGGAGGTGATCCTGATCTGGGCCTTTGCCGGTTATTTCCTGCAGGCTTTGCTGTATCTGCCGCTGCACACCATTTCCAGACACTACCATCGGCAGTTGCACAGCCAAAACAACACGCTGATTATCGGCACCGACCCATTGGCGGTAAAACTGGCGGACAAGCTGGCCATGACCGAGTATCCGCCGCTGATTGGCCTGATCAGTTCTAAACCGAACCAATTGTCGACCAGCGTCAACACCCACAGGGTCATAGGCCCGCTGGAGGAGCTGCGCGAACTCATCAGGGTTCACGACATCCGGCGGCTATACATTGCGCTGTCGTTGAGCGAAGCCAAACAGGTCGAAGCGCTGTACATCGATCTTCTTGACTCGAATGTGGACGTCGTCTGGGTTCCCGACCTGGGCAGCATGACCCTGCTCAATCATTCCATCAGTGAGGTGGATGGCTTGCCGGCCATCCACCTCAATGAAAGTCCGTTGACCAGTTACCCTACGGCGGCGCTGAGCAAGGCCCTGCTCGATCGAAGCCTGGCGGCCCTGGCACTGATCGGCTTCAGTCCGCTGCTTCTGGTTGTTGCGCTAGCGGTGAAAATCTCCTCTCCCGGCCCGGTCATCTTCAAACAGGAGCGCCACGGCTGGAATGGCAAGATCATCAAGGTCTGGAAGTTTCGCTCCATGCGCCTGCACGATGATCACGAGGTCCAACAGGCCAGCCGTCAGGACACTCGCATTACACCGATCGGGCGCTTTATACGGCGCACCTCCATCGATGAATTGCCGCAGTTCTTCAATGTTCTGCAAGGGCATATGGCGTTGGTCGGACCTCGTCCGCATGCCGTCGCCCATAACGACTACTACACCGGCAAAATTCGCGCATACATGGCGCGCCATCGGATCAAACCGGGCATCACCGGGCTTGCGCAGATCAGTGGCTGCCGCGGCGAAACCGAGACCATCGACAAGATGCAAAAACGCGTGGAAATCGACCTCAACTACATCAACAACTGGTCGTTGTGGCTTGATATCAAGATTCTGATCAAGACGCCCTTCACGCTGTTTTCCAAGGACATCTATTAACAACGGCGCCCCTGCGCCCATACGCGGTCTACGCTTGAGCCTGTTCCCGACGGCGCCCCGGCGCGGGCAATAACGCCACTGACGGCGCCGGACTGCCCCGGATCGCCGTCCTTCCACTATCAGGATGATCATGCGCCCTCTCACCAGACGCCAGCTACTCGCTGCCACCGCCGGCGCCACCGCTGGCCTGGCGCTGGGGGCCGATGAAAGGATTCCCACGGAGCCTGGCTCGCAGCCATCTCTGAGCAATCGCAAAGCCGATACCAATCAGGCGTTGGTTCCCACACAGGATTTACAGCAAGACCTTGCCAACTCCATGGACCCCAAGATGGGGCCGAACATGGTGGGTTTTCTGCAATCGGGAACGGGCGCTGAATCACGCACCGTTGGCGATAAGCTGCGGGAAAGTCACAGCCTGCTGGACTTCATGACGAAAGCCGAGCGAGGCGATGTGACCTCCGGTGCCTCGCTCCTCGACCACACGACAGCGATCAATCGAGCCCTGTCCTCGGGTTATGAAATCGAATTGCCTGACGGGGTGCTCAATGCCCAGTACATCGAACTGGTCGACGGCACGCGCGCCATAGGCAAAGGGCACATTGCGGGACGCCAGGATACACGTCAGTGGAGCGGCACCGTGATCCGCGCCCTGGCGTCTGCGCACACACAATTCGTGCGCATGCAGGAGGGGAAAATCAGGGGCGTATTGCTGGAGGGTTTTACCCTCGCCGGCGACTACGTACATAACCCTTTGCAAGATGGCATCAGCCTGGAGGGCAAGGTAAGCGGGCCGGACGGTGGCTTGTGGGATTTCGAGCTGCGGCGACTATTCGTCAAAGGATTTGCCGGTGACGGTTTACGGCTCGTGGGGGGTATAAAAATACTCAGGCGCCCATTCAATTTGGTCTTGTGGACCACGTACTGATCGAGCGGCCGCTGGCGAAATCGCGAGGGTTGGTGCTGATGGGACAATGCGAACATATCGAATTCGACGAGTGTCGATTTGACGGTGTGTACGGGCTGGGTTCCGTGGGTGTCGGCTCCTACATCGGCAGGTTCAATCCCGCCTACGACATACGGCCCAACAACATTACCTTCACCAACCCCAGTTTTCAGCGCGCCAGCGTCGGCATCGATATCGACCGTTGCGAAAATATCGTGATGATTGCGCCATGGTTTGAAACGGTCATTACCGCCGTCCGGCAAAATAACTCGTCGTCCGGGCTGGAGTTGATCGCACCGCGTTTCGCCAACGTCGTCACTGGCCTGGATTGCGGCAAAAACTGCATGGCGTCGATTCGCTCCCCTATCGTGGCAGGCAGCATGTCGAACCTGGTGGTCGGCAAGAATCATGGCGGCGTCAGGCTCGACTCACCGTCCAAGGCCGGCGTCGGGACGACGGGGGTGCATTCTACTATGTCGTTCAACGCTGGACGCGGGTTGGAGGTAAAAGCTCATGCCTTCGTCAACGTCGAGTTTGGCCCGGGGCTGACAATCGACACCATCAACGGCTACCACATGCCGGGCGAAACCTTGACCCTGCTGGTGAGCTCCAATCCGGTGAGATTCATCTCTGGGGGCAACCTCGCGCTCGGGAACCAGGGCCCTTTTAAAGTGTTGGCGCCAGGCTCCGCGATCACCTTCATTCGAACCGACGCACCAGGCGTCGCCGCCTGGCAATGCATAGGGCTGGTATGAGTTAGCAAACCCGACCCGCCCTCTCCTCAGCGCATCCAGCGCCAGGCAATCAGCAATCCCGTCAGCACGCCCAGACTGTTTGCCAGCATGTCGTAAGGCGAAGCTGTGCGCAGCGGCATCAAGCCCTGCGCACCCTCGATGAGCACGCCCGTGAGCAAACACCCCAGGGCTATCCACAGCAACTTCACCCCCGGGAACGCCAGGCGACAGCTACACGCAAAGACCAGGAAACCCACCCAGTGATGGAGCTTATCTTCCTGGACAAACAGCTCCGGGATTGGCTGCGGGCGCAACCCGGCAGTCAACAGGATCAAGCTCACCACGGCAAAGGCCAGCCCCCGACACCAGAATGGCAATTCGACCAAACGCTTGAGCCGCACAATCATTCAGTGATTTTCTCGAAGTTGTTGTAGAACAGGTCGCTGTCACGCCCGTCAGTCATGGTCTGTAAAGAGTAGGCGCGGTTCAGGCGTGCGCCACCATCGCGGGTCAATGGTGCCCAGACTACATTGGCCCGGCGCATCGTCGAGGTACTCATCAATTCGTCAAACGGAATGGAAATGTAGATCCCCTTATCGAAGCTGCCCTCGCCATAGTCTTCTTTCGAGGCGGTGGTCAGCGTAACCCAGCCACCGAACTTCACGCCGTTGTTGAACTCGCGCGACAAATCCACGGTAGTGCCCCAGTCACGAGCCAGATAACGCCCGACACTGACTGCCGCATGCACATCACCGGGCAGCTCGGTGTAGCCGGTCACATGCCCCGTGACAGTCTGGTAATCACGCAGTCCAAAGCCCTGATTGAAGTCGCGCTGGCGGACGAAGTTCAAGTCGGCACCCACCGACCAACGTTGCCCCATGGGCCGATACAGGACTTCACTGCCGACCCCGGCAAACATGGATTCCAGGTAGCCGCCGTAAACCATGCCATACAGGTTCTGATCCAGCTGCACAGCGTGGTTGAGCTGGAACGTCGGCATCGTTACATCAGAGGTGGTCAGGTATTTGCGCAGATCGGTACGCACACGGGGCAACCCGCTCGGCGCATCGTAGGTGAACTTGTCGTAGTTGTTTAGCAGGTTGGCGCTCAGCATGCCGCTCAACCAGATATTTCGGGTCAAACGGTACTGCGCATCGGCGTCGGCGGTGAACTGATAGAGCAGTCCGTCGGGGCCGCCGATGTTCTGTTTGTAGCCGAGGCCAAAGCCGTAGTTGAACGGGTCCAGGGCCTGGGAATAGAGGGTGTTTTCCTGGTGTGCCAGTGCCGGATTGACCTCAGTCGAGCGGTGCAGATCCTTCAGTGGTTGATCATTGTTCACCACCGCGCGGAACGTTTCCCGAGGCACGCTGGTTTCCTCTATCGACATGTCATAACGCTGGTCAATCAGGGTGAACCAGTCGATGTCCTGATTAACGCTGTTATCGAGAATCCGGCTGGCCCGCCCCACGCCCTTGGCCGGGTTGAAGTAGCGGGACTGTTCGCCATACACCAACAACTCCGAACCGCGCTGGGCAATACGCTTGACCTTGTAACCGGCATTTTGCTGCAGTCGGCTGGAGACATTCGCCCAGTTGACCTGATCGAGCGGGGTCGACGGCGCCTGTGCCGGCAGTGGCTCGGCAGGCGGGTCGTAGGTTTTGGCCGGAGCCTTGCGGCTGACAAAATTGGTGTGCAAGGTGATGCCGAACATCGCGGTATTGCCGCGCTCCCAGGCCGCACTCAAATCGATACTGTCGGCCAACTTGTAGACCACACCGATATTGATCGGCAAGTCTTGCTTGATCGGGTTGTCCAGTGGCTCATTCTTGTAGTCGTTACCCTCGTATTCGAGTTTCAGGCTCAGCGGTTTCCAGGGCGTTTGATAGGCAACACCGCCAAACAACGAAGGATGCCCCCTGAAGTAAGCGTTGGAGTTCACCCCCGGCCCTGGCGACGGCCGCATCGCTCTGGGGCCGATCATTGAACTTGCTGTCGAGTACCGCCAGCGGGTTGCTGAAATCCCCCGGTTACCCAAATAGCCCCAGGCAATACCGAGGCTGAAATCAAGGTCGGCATAACGCTTGTTGGCGACGAAATATTCGCTCGAAAACAATCCGGTGCCGCCGATGTCCCGAGCCCCCAACGCGATTTGCGGCGCCCAGTGACTTTCTTCCCAAAGCCGAGCCTTCACGTCAATGGCCTTGTCTTTGAAAGACTGATCGCCGCTCAACGCCTCGGTGCCGTACTTGCGGTTGGTGATCGCGGTGTAACGGAACGAGCCTTCCAGCCAATCGAACGGTTGCAGGGATAAGCTGTAACGCGAATAGGGGTCGGTACGACTGGCAGTGACGCTCAACTCGCCCGCCGGGGCCATCCGCGCTGTAGGGGTCTGCAATAAACCGACACCACCAAAATCACTCTGGGTGTAACGCGGTTCGCCATGAACCAATCCACAGGGAAGGAGCAAAACAGCAGCAAAACGTATCTTCAAGGGGCCACCTCAGCCAGCGGTTGCGTGGCGAGAAACTCGGCCAATTGTTGATTGAGCTCAGGAGTCGGCGATTCCAGATCGTCTATCCTGATTGGCACCAGGATCCTGCTGCCGGGAGCAGGCACGATGCCTTCCTCACGATTCCATGCCGCCACGCCGACGCGCCGCACCTGGCCATCGGGCTGGATCAGCCACAGATAATCGCTTTCAGCGTCGCTGAGGACGGCACAATGTTCGGCATAGGCACGGGCCTCTTGCATGGCGTCAAAAGGCACATGACAAGGTTGCGCGACGGCCCCCCAGACTTCCACGGTGGAGGGTCGGGCTGGATAAATCAGACGGTCGCCATCGTCGAGTAGCGCATTGAGCGCGAACCCGGTTTCCAGGGCGATCGGATCGAGCGCCGCGATCTGGCGGCCGGTGACCGGCATCCGCTCAATCTGCTCATACAGGCGCGCGCTCAAGGCTGCTCGCGTGTCCCGTCCATCCAGCAAGGCCACCCGCTGCAGCAGTTTCAAATCGAATAACACCCCGGCCTTCAACCGAGTCTGCTTGTCTTCCAGTGAGCGGTGCAGCCACGCGGCGCCCAGCCAGTAACTTTCAGCGTTGGGTTGGGTGGCGATGATCACATCCCGCAGGCGTGTGCCGGGTTTCAGGGTGAGGTCGCCGGGGCTTCGAACATCGCCACTGACCGTAACGGCCGCTTGGCTCAAGCCCGGGCCGATCAATAGCAGGCCAAGCAATAACAGTTGTTGGCACTTCACCGAACCGCTCCCCGATCAGGGCGCAATTGCACGATCTTCAGGGAAATCTGCGGCGTCAGATGTTGCTCGCTACGCATGATAAAACCGTCCTGAGGGTCGACCCAGTAGCGGTTGGTTGCGTGGAAATCCAGGGCGGGTGCATCCACCTGCTCATCAATGCGCAGCAAGGCGTAATCCTTGTCCAAAATGCTGATGCGTTCGATGTCGTGCATGCTGAAACGGCTATTGACCGCAATGCCGACGCGGTAGCCATCGTAGATATCGATCCAGCGAGTGCTGGTATAACCGTCGGGCAAATGCTGGAGACCGCGCTTGAACGGTGACTCGCCATTGAAGCGCGTGCCATCCAGGGAAACGCCCAGTCCGACACTGCGCACCACCAGGCCGTCACGCATCATCAATACTTGCTTGCCGGAAGCGACCCAGAACTCCAGGTCGCCACGCCGACGTGCCATGGCCATCACCCCTTCGCTGGTGGTAGTGGTGACCAGAATCTGCGGATACGGCACGGCATCGACCCCGGCGCGGGTCAACTCGATCGGAGCTGGCCCGGTGGCAGACGCTTTAAGCGTCTGCCAAGAGGCCGTCATCAACGGATTGCACCCACACAGCAAGAGCGCCGTCGTCAGATAGGCGCAGGTATGCAAAGTTTTCACGGATTGATTGAGCCTTATCTGCTGTTGGCTTCACTGAGATTGTTGACAGAGCTGGCACCGGTCCCGAGGACACTGGCCGTAGGCAGAAGCTGGCTGATCAAGCGATTCCAGCGCGTTACGCCGGCCGGGCCGACATAGACGATGTCTTGCGGCTGCAGGTCGAAACGAGTAGCCAATACCATCGCAGAAGGTGATTCAGCATTGAGCTGGAACACCTTGGCCGGCTCGGTTTCCAGATTATCCGCGCCCCGAATCACGTACACCGCGTTGCCATTTGAGGTGGTCTGATTCAAGCCACCCACCGTGCCCAGGGCATCGGAAAGGTTCATCGATTTGCTCTTGAAACTCAGGGCACGTGGCTGGTTGACCTCGCCCATGACATAAATCCGCTTCAGATCGTTATAGGGCAGGTACAACTGGTCGCCCCCTTTGAGGTAGACCTTGTGCAACTGCGAGTCCCGTCGATTGAGCGTGTCCAGATCAAGCCGGTACTCGCGCCCGTCGCGCGTCAGCGTCAACCCTGCCAGGTCCGCATTCAGCGGATCCACACCGGCCGCGCCGATGGCTTCCACCAGGCTAAGCGGATTGGTGGTGATCGACTGTTGACCCGCTCTCGCCACCGCACCGGAAATCACCACGGTCTGGCTGGCGAAACGCAATACGCTGACGTCAACCTGAGGGCTTTCGATAAACTGCGACAAGCGTTCGGCGATAAAGGCCCGTAACTCTTCGATGGTTTTACCGGCGGCCTGGACATTACCGATATAGGGGTAAAACAGCGTACCGTCCGGACGAACCAGACGACCGTTGGCATCAATTTGTTGTTGCGGCCCCGAAGGTGCCGTCAATTCGGGATGATCCCAAACCGTGATAAACAATAAGTCATTGGCGCCTACGCGATAACCACCCGGCGTATAGGACAACAACTCAGAAGGCACCGACTCGCGAACTTGCGAGGCGGCATCCATGGCAATCAATTTAGGCGTGATGGGAATAAGCTCTACCCGACTACTCTCGGGAGAACCGTCACGAACCAGTTGGCTGGTATCCATATGTTGGCCAGGGGAAAACATGCAACCGTGCAAGGTAATACTTGCCAGCATCACAACAGAAAACCTACGGATCATAATGGCACTACGCTAGTCGAGGGCAAGGCTAAAAAAGATCACCCAGAGAACTCTGAGTGATCTTGAACAACACACTTCGCAGGGAGAATCAGTTAGTACCTGTAGTTCCGGTAGTGCCCGTGGACCCAGTGGTCCCGCCATTGGAACTACCACCGGAGTTGGATGCGGCCACCGCGCCACCAATAATGGCCACGCCTGCCAGGACACCATGCCCGACAGTGACAGACCCGACCAACGGGGTGTTCAAGCTCAGAGGCTCTTCGGCCAGCGCCGCGGTACTTATCAACGCCAGCAAGCCGACAGCAAACAGTTTTTTCATATCAGACTCCTTCTCGACATCATCTCTATATAAGATTTGATACTAAGGGACTAGTAATGGAACAGCAGGTATATGGACTCAAACCCAAGGGTCGAATGCGCCAGCCCCTGCACTTTCCTCCTTTGGAGCATGTCATTTATAGGTGTCGCAAGCCATAGACCGCCCGCCTCATGCCCTTGGAGCAAAATAGCTGCACGAACGGGCTTATTGGAGGATATTGGCGACGTTTTACGACATCCACCCCCTGACAAGGCGTTTTCCGTGCAAAGTTTCAAGTGGGCGTCATTCGAACCCGGCACTGATTGTTATTATTCGTCAGGATTCTTTCTGGCCAATGGCCCTTGAAGTGTTTGCACAGCCGTAAGTTTCAGAAAAAAACAGCGACTGACAACAACATCCGCCGAATAAACATAGACCATTAGTAACAATAGCCTGAATATTCAGAGCTGTGACGGTGAGCGATATATTAAAATTCGGAGGCGGTTCAGCTCAGTTGTTGTAATACCTGATGCAACTCGCGCTTCCAGCTTCGCGGTGCCAAACCATAGTCGAGTTCCAGGGCTTGGCAATCGAGCACCGACCAGGCGGGTCGCTTGGCCGGAGTCGGAAAACCTGCGGTGGTAATCGCCTTCAAACTTGGGCTCTTTTCAAGCAAACCCAGCGCCTGGGCCTGGCTGAAAATCTCATCTGCAAAGTCGTACCAAGTACAGGCGGGTTCGCCGCTGTAGTGATACAAGCCCCACTTGAGCGCACCATCACGTTGAAAAATCGCCGCCAGCGCCCACAGGGTATCGGCAATACTGCCAGCGGAAGTCGGACAGCCACGCTGATCCGCTACCACGGCGAGTTCATCGCGGTCGCGACCAAGGCGAAGCATGGTTTTGACGAAGTTGTTGCCTTGGACGCCGAACACCCAACTGGTTCGCAGAATCAAATGGCGTGAACAGTGTTGCTGCAGTTGCTGCTCACCAGCCAGCTTGCTCAACCCATACACGCCTGTAGGCGCAGTGACATCGTCGGGTTTGTAGGCGCAATCGCTGTCGCCACTGAACACGTAATCGGTGGAAATATGCAGCAGCGCGATACCCCGCTCCTCGGCTGCAAGCGCCAGGTGCGTAACACCGTCGCGGTTCACCGCATAAGCTCGCTCGATCTCGTTTTCAGCCTTGTCCACTGCGGTATAGGCCGCCGCATTGATCACTAACTGCGGCTTGGTCCGGACCAAAACATCCTGGACCTGAGCCGGGTCGCTGATATCCAGTTCGCCCGAACCATAGCCAATCACGCTGAACCCGGACGGCACTCTCTGCAGCAACTCGCGCCCGACCTGCCCTTGTGCTCCGGTCACTAGAACCCGCATGGTCATTCCCCTTTCAACAGCGCGCGCAGGCGCGGATGCTGCCGGTCTTTTTCCGAGAGTTGTGGTGAACTCAGAGGCCAGGCTATGTCCAGATCCGGATCATTCCAGAGCAAGCCACCCTCGTCCTCCGGGTAATACAGATCGGTGCACTTGTATTGAAAATCGGCGGTATCAGTCAGCACGCAGAAACCGTGGGCGTAACCCGGCGGCACCCACAGCTGGAGATGGTCCTCGGCGGTCAATTCGATCCCTACGTGTTCACCGCACGTTGCAGACGCCGGATCGATGTCTACGACGACGTCGTAAACCGCGCCGCGAGTGACCCGGACCAACTTGCCCTGAGGCCGGGTGCGCTGGAAATGCAGACCGCGCAATACGCCACGTTGGGAGCGCGAGTGATTGTCCTGCACGAACGGCAACTCGATACCGGCGTCGCGATAACGCTGGTGGTGATAGCTCTCAAGAAAGAACCCGCGGTCATCGCCGTACACCTTAGGCTCGATTATCAGTACGCCTGGCAACCTGGTTTTGATCACATTCATTTCGCAGGCTCCGTCGATAGCACCTGTGCCAGATACTGGCCGTAACCGGTTTTGTGTAAAGCGGTGGCTTGTCTATCCAGTTGTTCAGCCGACAACCAACCCTGGCGGTAAGCAACCTCCTCAAGGCAGGCCACTTTCATTCCCTGGCGCGCTTCGATGGTCTGGACGAAATGCCCGGCCTCCATCAACGAATCATGGGTCCCGGTGTCCAGCCAGGCGAAACCGCGCCCCAGCACGCTGACGTGCAGATCCCCGCGCTGCAGATACGCATTGTTCACATCAGTGATTTCAAGTTCGCCGCGAATCGACGGTTTGACTTGCCTGGCAATGCTCACCACATCGTTGTCATAGAAGTACAAGCCGGTGACCGCGTAATTGGACTTCGGACGCTCAGGCTTCTCTTGGATTGAAACCGCCTTGCCGTCACTGTCGAACTCGACAACGCCAAAACGCTGCGGATCGCTGACGTGATAACCAAAAACGGTAGCGCCGGTCTTTCGTTGCGAGGCTTCGTGCAGTAAGGCGCTGAAGCCATAACCGTAGAAGATGTTATCGCCCAGAATCAGTGCGACATTACTGTCGCCGATAAAACTCTCGCCAATAATAAAGGCTTGTGCCAAACCATCTGGGGAGGACTGCTCGGCATAGCTGAGCTCGATACCAAAAGAAGAACCATCACCCAACAAATTGCGGAAATTGGGCAAGTCTTGCGGGGTGGAGATAATCAAGACCTCGCGAATACCCGCGAGCATCAAAACCGACAATGGGTAGTAGATCATCGGCTTGTCGTATATCGGTAGCAGTTGCTTGGACACGCCGCGTGTAATGGGGTGCAAGCGAGTGCCGGAGCCGCCCGCGAGAATAATACCTTTCATCTAGGATTCCCTTCTATGAATGTCGAGAACTGGGGAGACAGTGTTTCTGGCCCAAGCGCTCTGGCCGATACTGGCCGTTGAGTACGCGTTGCCACCATTCTTTATTGTGCAAATACCACTGAACGGTTTTTCGAATGCCGCTTCCAAAGGTTTCCTCTGGCTGCCAACCGATATCGCGGGCAATTTTGCTGGTATCAATGGCATAACGAAGATCATGACCTGGCCGATCTTCAACAAAGGTAATCAGGTCACGATAACGCTCGACGCCAGCAGGTTTGTCGGGAGCCAATTCTTCGAGCAGATCGCAAAGGGTTTCCACCACCTCAATATTGGTTTTCTCGTTGTGGCCACCAATATTGTAGGTTTCGCCGATCTTGCCCCGACATAGAACCTCGCACAGCGCGCGCGCATGATCTTCCACAAACAACCAGTCACGAACCTGCAAACCATCGCCATAGACCGGCAAAGGCCGGCCCTGAATGGCATTCAAAATCACGTGGGGAATCAACTTCTCGGGGAAGTGATAAGGACCATAGTTATTCGAGCAATGGGTCACCAGCACTGGCAGGCCGTAAGTACGTTGCCAGGCCCGAACCAGATGGTCTGAACTGGCCTTGGACGCCGAATAGGGGGAACTGGGCGCATAGGGCGTGGTTTCAGTGAACAGACTGTCAGTGCCTTCCAGGTCGCCATAGACTTCGTCCGTCGAGACATGGTGGAAGCGAAACGACTGCTTGATCTCCGGCAGCAATCCGCTCCAGTAACGCCGGACCGCTTCAAGCAAAACATAGGTCCCGACGATGTTGGTCTGGATAAAGTCCGCGGGACTATCGATGGAACGATCAACGTGCGACTCTGCGGCCAAGTGCATTACCGCATCCGGCTGAAACTCCGTGAATACACGATCCAGCGACTGAGCGTCGCAAATATCGACGCTAAAGAAATGATATCGCGGCGACTCGGCGATGCTGGCCAAGGACTCCAGATTACCGGCGTAGGTCAACTTGTCGAGGTTGGCAACTTCATATCGAGTATTTTGGATCAGATGACGAACGACCGCAGAACCAATAAAACCGGCTCCGCCAGTCAGCAGGATACGGATAGTCATAACGGCCTCTCTATCGATTGTTCGGATACCAGTCAGTCAATAGTTTTTCGTACTGGAGCAAGATTTGATTCCACGTAAAGCGCTGACGAAAGCGTGCAGCACTGGCGGCTTTCATTTGCTCCAGCGCCGAATCGTCGGTAAGCAGTTGGTCAAATAACGCGGCACAAGCCGCTTCATCCTTAAAGTAAGCAGCAGCGCTTTCCGTCACCCAGCGATTGAATGGGTTGTCATGGGCGATGACCGCACAACCCGCACCGAGCGCTTCCACTAACGATGGATTGGTCCCGCCGACACGATGTCCGTGCAGGTAAAACCGAGAGTAGTAACGCAGTGCCTGGACCACCGCGGTCTCATAGATAGCACCCGGAAAGATGACTTCTGCGCTGCCCGCTGCCATGACCTGTTTATGGTATGGAGTATTGTTCGGTTGAAAGTTGCCCAGTACAACGAGCTTATGATTGCGAGGCCTGGAGCTGAACGCGCGAACCATCTCCAGAAACGAATTCTCAGGCTCCGGCCGCGCAATGATGACCGAAAACTTGCCGGGCTCTATGGCGTAACGTGCCAGTAACGTCGCGTCTGCACCGCTGACCTCATCGCCACCATAGGGAATCATGGTGATCCTGGATTCAGAAACCCGCGTCGCCAAGTGCTCTTTTATCTTGGGATGATCCGCGACCAGATGATTGCCCATCCAGCAGCCCGCTCGCTCATTGAGCCAGAACCAGGTCTTGGCGATGACTCCCCACTTGTCGCGCCGCCACTCGATACCATCCATATTAATAATGTTGGTTTGCCCTTTAAGCCTTTGCAGCAAGCTGAAGACAGCCGTGTTGTAACCAAGGGTCAGAAACAACCCCTGTTGCGATGTCGCATGCCGCGTAGCCTTCCAGTCAAAAACAACCGTGCCTGACGCGCCCCCTGGGTAACCGGAATATGAATCCTGTTGATATCATTCCAGGTACTGTGGGTGATTCCCCCGCTCCCCTCTTCCTGACAGTAGACAAAGACTTGCCAGCCTTGCGCTGTCAGATAAAGAGATAACTTTTCTGCAAAGGTTTCGAAACCACCATGCTGGGCGGGTACGCCTCTTATGCCCAGAATATAAAGTTTTTTAGACGTCATGCTGCATCTCGTTAAATAATTTCAAGAATTTATCTTCAAAAGCTTGCAGGCTAAAATCCCGAGTGCGGGACAAGGCATTATCAGATAACAACTTATATTTCTTCGGGTCCGACGAGATTCTGCAAATCGTGCGGTAGAGTTCTTCTATGTCATATGAAGAAATCAGATAACCTTCGACATCGCTGCGGACCAACTCGGCAGGCCCACCCACCGGGGGAACTATAACGGGCAAGCCATGTGACATCCCCTCAAGAATGGTCAAACCAAATGTTTCTATCCAGCCATCCGGCCGGGAGAGGTTCAGCAGCAAATCGGATCTTGAATAAAAGTCCGACATATCGATCTGACGCGGGTAAATCGCCAGATTGCCCGGAACATCGACACCCGAAAAGTAACTATCGATTTCAGTTCGGCTGGCATTGAGCACCAGGGTGAAGTTCAGGTTTTTGTCATTCTGGCTGCGGCGGGCAAGCGCCAGAAACTCATGGACTCCCTTGTAAGCCTTCAAGGAGCAGATCATTAAACAAGTAAAGCCCGCCTCCTCCTTGATCGGAAAGGGCGTTGCATCCAGCGCATCCAAAGCATTATGAATAACTATCTGGGGGAGCCTGGCAAAGCGTTCCGCCTGCATCAAGTAATGCGAAACAAAGACAACCTTTGTGCTGGTTTTTTCAATGATGAATCTGAGAAACTTCTTCAAGATATTGGGTTTTATCGATGTCTCATGCACATGATAGTAAACCGGTATGCCTCGTAACTTCCCCGCCAGAGCCGCGCCAAAAGGCATCATGGTATTAACATAAAACACCACATTCTGCTTCTTGTACTTCAAGCACTGAATAAATAATAACGCCTGAGAAATCACGTAATAACCCAGGGTCAGCAGCTTATTCTCCGATCGTTTATAAAAAAGCTTGCTCTGGATATCCGCCACCCCTGACAAGAAACCGTCGCCATGAGCACTGGTAATCACTTCGGTGGCTATATTGTTATCAGCCGCGGCCTTGATCACTTGCGACAAAACCTTGGGGCTTCCACTTCTGTCGTTGAACAGATGAATGAAAACCATCTTCTTTACAGGCATGCTTATGCTCTTTTGATGAGGGAGCGACTAAGTGTTGAGAATCGCTCGGTAAGGGCCATACACACCCAAAAAATAGCGATCGAATGCGCGGGAATGGTTTGACTTGAGAAACCCATGGCCAGAAAAAATGCGACCAGGGCCGCCCCCACTCTGACGTGATAGCGATCGACATCCGGATCAACCGCTATTCTTCTGACCGCGGTCCAACTGCGCTTGATCACCAAAATGATAAACGTGAAAAAGACGATGAAGCCAACAGCGCCAGTGTCATTAAGTATTGCCAAGGGCAAGTTGGATATCCATGCACTGCGATGATTCTCCGAGCCGACCAACTCCGGTGCAAAAGAATATATTTCGCTAAAGCTGTAGATACCATTTCCGAACATGGGGTTTTCCAGAATGGAATTCGCCGCCAACGCCCACATGATGAACCGCGTCTTGACCGAGTGGGTTCTGCCGATCAGCTCATAATCGCCAAAAGAAGAAACGATCAAGTAAGACAAGGACATCATGACGACGACTAACAGGACAGCGCCCAGCAAATACTTCACCAAGTCCCTGTTTTTGTATTTCCTTGGGTAACTCAGCCCGTGGTAAAGCCAGACGGAAATAATGTAGGAAACCCACGGTGCTCTTGAGAACGAAAACAGTAGCGAGGTGTGCAAACCGATAACGAGGACCCACCACCACAATTTTCGGTGGTAAGCCAGCGCCAGCACCGTCAGCGTAATCAGCGATATAAATACCCCGAACAGATTGGCCTCATAAATCCCGCCGCGGATGCGAGTCCCCCCACTGCCTTCCTGCAACCAGTGAACGGCCAAATCCGGAAGTTGAAATTTCAAGATTGAAAGAATATAAATCAACGACAAAAACGGGCCACAAAACCATGCCAGAAGCAGATAGGTCCTGGATTTAAAAATCGTAAAGGGATTAGCCTTTAACCAGATAACCACATAATAAAACGAGGCCGCGAACAGTAAACCTGCATACATTTTCAGCGACCAGGCCGCAACCGGGCCCGAAGCAGACGCGTAAAAAGCCAGTACAATCCAGATGCTCAGGACAACCCCTGTTTTTGGCAGGCGCAGGGGGATGTTCGAGCTAACCAACAGCAATACGACCATCAAAAATATTGGCGCAGCCAGCAATCGTTCCAACGTCAGGTTATTGCCGCCCAACGACCATTCAATATTGTTAAAAACCACTGTTATGCCGATGATGACAGCCAGCACGTAACGTGGGCTGACACTCGGGAATTTCAAGCTGGCGGAACGCTGATTCATCATGAAGTCTTAACGGGCTTTTTAACTGTATTGATTGAAAATGCGCCATCGAGGTAATCCCAAGTTACCAACCTCAACGCATCCAGCTTTTTATGGCTGGAGGTAAAGTCTATGGGCTTCCCCACTACCGAGCCGACTTCACTCAGGTGACTGACCAAGCGATCGGCCAAATCAACTTTATCCAGAAGGCCCTTGATTCTATTCAACCCGCTCTCGGGCAGCACCGTGACAAAGGGAATGGCGAAGTTCAACGCAAATGCAGTGCCGTGGAACGAATTGGTGATGACGAAAGAGGCGTTGGCGAATAACGAAACATAATCAACAGGGCTGGCATCCATGATATGCCTGTCGCTCTTGTATCCCAGGAAAGGGTCCTGATCGATGGCCACTACTCGCAGCCCCAACAGGGTCTTTATCCGATTGATTGTTTCCCTGACCAAGGCGTCTTTCTTCAGCGTGTACACGAGAATGTATTGATCAGCAGGTACCGGCGCTTTTTCGGTAAGCAGCAAACCCTGCATCCACTGGCGCTTGTCGAGCATCAAAGTAGGGTCGAGGGTGTGAGCGACCTTTTGGTTGCCTAGCATGCTGCGCAACTTGCGCGCCGTGTCTTCTTCGCGCACGGAAATACTGTCAAAAGTAGACAGCGCCTTCCTGACCTTGGCCGTCTCCTCGTCGGAATAGCTATAGGAGCCTGCACTTGAGGAAAACGAAATCTTCCTTTTCGCTCGGGAGAACGCCAGCATGTAGTTCAGGTCCAGTTGCCCCGTAATATTCGGGTTCCATATCTGATCGCTACCACACACCACGCAATCGAAATCACTGGATATCGATTGAAGGCTTTGTAAGTCGGGACATGCCGGGGTCAGCTTATAGTTGACCCGCATAAACTCTTTAAACTTGGCGATCAGTCTCTTTCTGGGCAGGAGTCGAAAGAAATCCTTGCCCGCTCTAAAAATGCTGCGAGGATTACGGTCAATCCGAATCAAATTCAAGGTCTGTTCCAACTCCTTGCTTTTGTAATCAATAATTTTTACATCACCGTATTTTGACAGAACTGCCTGACTCGCGAGCGCTTGTAAAGTTCCGCCATAACTGTTGGCGTGATGAATCGTAATCAATGCAATTTTCAAGGTGCTGAATCCTTTGTAACCCGGAATGAGTACGTATTAACTTGAGAGTTTTGTATAAACTTCATCAACAGGGCGCCGCGGAGAAGCACATACGGTATTCTGCGCATTCGGATAACCTATCGCCAACATCATCATCACTGTATGTTGCGGGCTTATCTTGATCACCTTGCGAAACTTAATATCCGCGCTGCCCGACTGACTCCAATTCAAACAGCACGAGGCTATGCCTATTGAATGCAACGCCAGAATCAGCGACATCGAGAACATCCCGCCGTCGATCCAGTGCTGGTAGCGCTCTCGCGGAGAAACAAAGGCACGCAAGTCGGTGGTGATAATCAGCAAGTCTTTTATTTTATGCCCGAAACCGCGATTACCATCCTGGAACGCCAGAGCCTGTTGTGCCAATTCACCTTCCACATGATAAACATGCCACGATTGCCGGTTACAGGCAGAAGGTGATTTCATGGCCATTTCCATCGCCCTTCTCAACTCTTGCGCACTGATCTCTGCATCAGAGAATTCACGAAGCGAATAGCGAGACATGAAGAAACTCTCCGGAACCAGCAGTCGTCCCTGATTGAATTCCGACTTGGAATGGTTGATTGCACCACTGTTGTAGAAAAAAGGAACGGCGTTGTTGCTAAGACTCTCAACTTTTACCAGACGCTTTATAAGTTCAGCGGTTTTTTCCGGCTGGTGGGCCTTTTCGGCTTCAGCAAACTTCTTTAATACGGTGATTGCTACCAGATCGTGGTAGCCCGCACCATTGAGCATGAATGAACGTTCCAATGCATGAATAAGCGTATTGGCACCCGCCCAACCGGAACCTGGTTTGCGATTGGTAAAGCTCAGACTCTTTTCAAGTGTGTGATACACCTTGACCATGTAATAGTTTCTGGCCTCCACCGAACTGAGTGAAGATCGCCATCCCGAGTACCTTACATATCGGCTCAGGTCATACAAAAAGCCGAACCCTGCCAATACTGTCCGGGCATAAATTTTTACGTTATCCATCATGTAAATTGATCTCCAGATAGTCGATAGTCATGGTTAGTTTAAATATGGGACTGCACCTGCTATCGAAGTCTGCTTTTGAAAACCAGTCGTTGTGCGCCATAAAAATATAAGGACAACAACAGTACATTACTGACAACCGTCGCGATCGCAGCGCCACGCAGGTCAAACAGGGGAATTAATGTAAGGTTGAGCAGCACATTGATGACCGCAACCAGCGCCATGTATTTGACTTTCACTTTCATGTGTTCCTGGGTTACCAATGTAGCCCCCGCACTGAAGGCCAGGAATATAACCGGCGCGCAAATGGAAAGAATTTTCAACACCGCTGCGGCGCCGCGATACGCCTCACCAAACAGCAGAGGGACTGCCCAGTCTGCAAATAATAAAATAACCAACATGGCCAGCGTTCCGAGCAGCAACATCATCCAGTTACCCTTACGGTATATCTGATAAAACATGTCTGGATCGTGGTTGGCCCAACGGTGCATTTTCGGCAGTAGAAAGCGTTGATAAATCACACTGGGCAGCAAGTACACCGCTGTCATGATGGTAAAGGCAACGCTGTATATGCCTGCGGCGCTGTTACTTGAAAGGTGTTTTAGCAAAATAATGTTGCTTTGGAAATAAATCAGATGGGAGAACGCCGCGATCCCAAATGGCCAACTGGCACTGGCAACACTTAACATCCCCGGCCTTGCAGCAAAATCCTTGAATTCAGCGGTCAGCTCGTGCCCCTTCAAGGTCAAACGCCCATTGATCATCTGCAGCAACTGGGGGATTGCCAACAAAAAAACACCAGGGCAATAACGGAGAAAAATACCGCATAAAGCTCCGCGGCGATTGGCGTAGCGCTTACGACCGCGGCGATGAAGACCATCGAGCAACGAAGAAAGTGCGGCAAAAACTGCCAAAGAGCCAGACGCAGATAGCGCTCTTCAAGTTGTAATTTACTGCTTACCAACTCCACTGACAGCTGCCCCAATATGTACAGGGAAAGTATCAGAAGCAGGTGCTGCGTTAACCGGTCATGGTTTGTAAGCAGAGCCCAGGCGACGATGGCGCAGATGAGAAACAAGGTACTCAGAGCAATGAATTCGAAAGAAGGCTTTAACCAGCGTTTGGCTGCCCAGCCCTCTTGGCCAAAAGCCTTGAGCCAATATTGCGATATTCCGAAGCCCGCCAGTGGCGCGAGCAAGGTAATGGTCGTGAGTGCTGACGAAAAAGCACCAAAATCATTGCTGCCCAGTTTCCTGGCCAGTAACACCTGAGTTAAAAAAGCAAATCCGGCGCCTGCCAGCGAGCCCATCCAGAGAAGCGATATAGCTTTGAACGCTGTTGTCTTATTCATTAACCTATGTCATTTGTGATCACGCTACCGCCCCAGGATTTTTCGTCATATTCCTCAGGACGTGGTGCATCTATGAAATGTCGGCTTATTCGTGCCTAAAAGGCTGTTGAACCCGTTCGGCAATAACCACTGACAGCGTTTATAACTTCAGCATCTTGAGCAACTGTCGTGCTGAGTTAATCAATAAGCATCAAGCATTGTCGGAAGCATATTCATAGTGATAGTAGCCATAATCGTTGTAGCCATACTTATTGGAGGCCTTTTTCTCCACACCGTTGAAAATCGCCCCTTTGATGGCAACGCCATTCTGGGAGAACCGACGGACCGTCAATTCGATCTCCTTCGCGGGGTTCAGACCGAAGCGCGTAACGATCAAGTTGGTCCCTGACTGGCGTCCCACGATTGCCGCATCCGTTACCGCCAGTAGAGGTGGCGTGTCGAGAATCACCAGGTCATAAAGCTCACTCACCTGCGCCAACAGCGCGCTGAAGTTGGCATGCATCAACAACTCTGAAGGGTTGGGCGGGATCTGCCCTCGACTGACAAAGTCAAAATTCTCGATGTTGGTCTTATGGATTGCGGTGGCCAAATCGCAGCGACGCGCCAGAATATCGGAGAGCCCGTTATCCGAAGAAATGCCCATGACTTTGTGCAGATAGCCTTTGCGCATATCGACATCGACCAGTAATACCCGCAGGCCGGTTTGCGCTATTACCACAGCGAGATTTGCCGAGACGAACGTTTTGCCCACCTGCGGACTTGGACCGGAAATCATCAGCCGATTATTGTCGGTCTCGTGCATGGCGAAGTGCAGACTGGTACGCAGGCTGCGCAGTGCTTCGACCGCCAAATCAGTGGGGTGGTTGATGGCCAGCAACGGATAACCTGTAGCGGCACGTCCCTTTGCGCGGCCGATTTTTTCTTCTTCGGCCTTCTGCAAGATGCTGTAGGGAATCGACGCGTATACCGGCAAGCCAAGTTGCTCGATGGCTTCCGGGCTTTCAAGACCACGGTTCAATGCCTTGCGCACAAGGACCAGAGCTACCGCCAGGAAGCCGCCGAGAATCGTGGCGACCAATACAATCAAGGCCTTTTTAGGTTTGACCGGTTTCAGGAAATTGACGTCCGCCGTGTCGATCAGACGCACGTTACCCACGGTCCCTGCCCGCATCACGTCCAGTTCTTGGGCCTTGTTTAACAGTTGGGTATAAATGGCGGTGCCGACCTCAACATCCCGGGTAAGGCTCAGCAGTTCTTGCTGGGTGGACGGAAGGCTTTCGACCTTGCTGGCCAGGCTTTTCTGCTTACTGCTCAACTCGCCGATCTGAGTCAACAACGCGCGATAAGCCGGATGTTGCCGGGTGAACTTGCGGTCCATCTCGGCTTGCTGCAATTTCAACTCGGAGATGCTGGTATCCAGGCCGACAATTTGATCAAGAATGGCTTTGGTTTCGAGGGTGATATCCACCGACTTGCTGCGAGTCTGGTATTCATTCAAGGCGTTTCCAGCCCTTTCCAGGTCCTTTTTGACCACTGGAAGTTGCTCTTTCAGAAAAGCCAGGCTCTGTGCTGCCTCTGCTGAAGTACGCTCGACGTTTTGCCGCACATAGATGTCGGCGATCTCATTGAGGATTTTTATAGCCTGGTCCGGGTCGGTGCTTTCCAGTGCCAAGCCAATCATGCCCGACTCTTTTCCGCGCTCCAGGACATCCAGTGCCTCTTGATAGTCAAGGATACTGGTCAGGCGAGAATTACGGACGATTCTGAAGCGAGTCCCGGGATTGGCACGCATTTCCTCGATCTGAAACGTGACGCCGTTTTTCTCGAACAGTTGACCAGCCTGGCTCGCGGCCAGTAACTTGTCATCTTCATCGACCAAGGTGAAATAACCATTTTCACCCGCCGTCAGCGTCAACTTTTTGCCCAGTTGCGACTCGGGAAGGTCCAGCTTGAATATCTTCAGCGACTCCCCTCCCCAGGCAAAACTGTTAAGTCCCAGCCAGGCATCGGCTATTTCACCCGGGTTGTTATTTTTGAATCGACGTGCCAGAAACTCGCCTATAACGGGGAAGTAAATGGGCTGTATGACAATATCGAGCTTGAGGTTATCGACCGTTTTGCCAATCACCGAGCGCGACTGGATCAACTCAATCTCGGTGGCCGACGGCGACTCCTTGCCGAGCATGCTGCCAATATCCGAAAAACCCAGTAGGTCATTCTTTTTTGCTTCGACCTGCAACAGTGCATTCGCCTGAAAAACCGGCGTTGCCAGCACCGCATAAGCGGCCCCTGCCACCATAAAGGCGCCAGTGATCGCGGCTATCAACCATTTATGGTCGATCAGTGTTCCAAACAGACCGAGGATATCGATCTCGTCGTTGTCGTCTTCCCGTACGGTGACTACTGGCGCTTGTTGCATAAGTCGGATTCTTTGCCTTTATTACGATTCAAAAAGTAGTGGCGTCAGCGTGCTAGGCGCTGTGCCCATGCGTTTACGGCTTCTTCGATCAACGCATAAGCGTGAAAAAAGCGGGTTTGCCTTGCCGGTGTGCGCGTCGCCGATCTCGCGCTCGCCTTGCCATTTCCCAAGCATCAGCACCTTGCCCCGTGCTTCAGGGGCGAGGTTGAGCACGCCGCTGACATGCTGTCGTTCCATGACCAGAATCAGGTCGGCCTCGCTGATCGCTTGAGGCTCAAGCTGAATGGCCTGGTGTTCATCGGGCGAATGACCATGCGCTTCAAGTACCGCACGCGCCGTTGGCTCGATCGGTTTACCGACCAAAGCGGCAAGACCGGCTGAACTGACGTGGATATCGGAATGAGCGAGTGCCCCGCGCAGTAGATTTTCCGCGGTAGGGCTTCGGCATATATTGCCAACACAGACAATCAAAACCCTTTTAAGCAAGATAAATTTCCCCGTCTTGTCAACATTGGCGGTGACATGCACTTGCCGAACATAAGAGTTTTTAACCACGGATAAACCTGAGCCTCTATAAGCCCAGGAATTGCAGCATCAGCTTTACAACACCAAGGACATATTTATTACCACGACACTTGAGTTGCACCCAAGTTTTTCTCCGGACAAAAAATAACACCTCAGCCTGAAGACAAGCAGAAGTTAGCAATCACCGATATTTATTCAGACAGTTTCTAACAGTTGCGGTTTTCCCGCGGGCGATCCATCTAAATTACCCGGTACTTAGCGAATGGATAATGTATAGCCGTTCTAGCAGTTCGCGTTGCGAGCATTTTTTGTCAAGTGATTGGTCGTGCTTAGTGCTCCCAATCACCCAGCGTTGCCGGTTCCGCCAGCCTGGATCGAATTTTCTTACTGCCACTAGCCAATACATAAGTCTACTTTCAAGGACGCTTTCATGATTCGTAAATGTCTGTTCCCCGCTGCCGGCTATGGAACCCGTTTTTTACCCGCGACCAAGGCCATGCCCAAGGAAATGCTGCCGATCGTCAACAAGCCGCTGATCCAGTACGCCGTCGAGGAAGCGCGCGATGCCGGCCTGCAACATATGGCCATCGTCACCGGTCGCGGCAAGCGAGCGCTGGAAGACCATTTCGATGTCAGCTTCGAGTTGGAACATCAAATTCGCGGCACCGATAAGGAGATGTTTCTGGCCGGTACTCGGGAGCTGATCGACACCTGCAGTTTTTCCTATACCCGTCAGGTAGAGATGAAGGGCCTGGGGCACGCCATTCTCAGCGGTCGCCCGCTGATCGGTGATGAACCCTTCGCGGTGGTCCTGGCGGACGACCTGTGCCTGAACCTGGGTGGTGATGGCGTACTGGCGCAAATGCTCAAGCTCTACGAGCAGTACCGCTGTTCAATCGTGGCGATCCAGGAAGTCCCCCTCGAGCAGACTCAAAAGTACGGTGTGATTGCCGGCCAGTTGCTGAGTGAGGGCATTTATCGGGTCAGCAGCATGGTTGAGAAACCTCGTCCGGAGGACGCACCTTCCAATCTGGCAATCATCGGCCGATACATTCTGACTCCCGACATCTTTGACCTGATCGCCGACACCGAACCTGGCAAGGGCGGTGAAATCCAGATTACCGATGCGCTGATGAAACAGGCCAAGGACGGTTGTGTGCTGGCTTACAAATTCAAGGGCCGACGCTTCGATTGCGGAGGTGCCGAAGGGTATATCGAAGCGACCAATTTCTGCTTCGAAAACCTGCATCAAAACAACCTGTGATGGATCTGGCCCCGCGTCAGATTGCGTGCCATCAACGCGACCTCTCTTCCCGAGGAATGAAACCTCTATGAAGACATTGAGCGGTTTCAAGGCCGGTGACAGTCGCCAGCCGTATGGCGCTGACCTTAAAAACAACCTTGCGTACCTTATCGTCCGTGCCTACGCCTCGGAGCTGATCTTCCCCCGCGCGCCGAAAACGCCAGCGTTGCTGGTAGAGCGCATCGGCGTCTTTCCTTCTTCCGGGGAGATTCGCCGTGAGGTCAAGGATGGCGCCACGCTGCTGGCAAGTATCAAGAACTGCTACATCACCCAAGCGCTGGAAATCAACGAGGACGACGGGCTGAGCCTGGTTTTTGCAGACTGGCGCTTCAGCTTGTGCCTTTCGGGTAATGGCGGCACGACGTGCCTGAATGTGGAAAGTCGCGGCGACATCACGTTGATGCAGCGTAAAACTGTCGAGCTGCTGGAGCAGATCGACGCAGCAACAGACTGAAACCACGAGGCGGCGCAGGCTGACGATGGGGTTCCCTGTCGCCCGCCTGCTACTCCGGTCGACTGAACATCGACACATAGACACGAAGGACGTCGCATGAACGCCAATGCACAACACGCCGCCAAAGCCTGGTATCTGGTCCAGTGCAAATCCCGGCAAGACGAACGCGCCGAAGAACATCTGCAGCGCCAAGGCTATGCCTGTTTTCGCTCGACCTACAAACGTGAGCGCATTTTAAAGGGGCGGCGACAGCTGATCAGCGAGTCGCTGTTTCCTGGCTACCTGTTTATTCAACTGAGCCAGCAAGACAGCTGGAGCCCTCTGCGTTCGACCCGTGGCGTGTCACGAGTCGTCGCATTCGGCGGTCATCCAATGCCAATCAGCGATACGCTGATCGACGATCTCCAGGAGCGGGACAACCAGGCCATCGTGACAACACTATTGAAACCTGGGGAAAACGTGCGCATCAATGAAGGCCCGTTTGCCGAACTCGAAGCAGTGTTCCTGGCCATGGAGGGTGAGGAACGCGTGTTGCTGCTGATGAACTTTCTGCACCGTGAACAGCGAATCAGCCTGCCGCTGGCAGGCATCAGCAAGCTTCGGCTGGCGTCCTGCAACGGCAGATAACCCCCCTGCTCTTCCAGCCGCAGGGGATCGGCTTGCCTAGGGTTGATCAGACCATTGAATCCAGCCCAACCACCAGGTTACCAAAATCAGCAAGCCAAACCCGATCCGATACCAGGCAAACACGGCATAGCTATGGTTAGCGATGAATTTGAGCAAACCACGTACGGCAATCATCGCGAAGAAGAATGCCACCACAAACCCCAAGATAAACACCGGCAGGTCGCTGGCCTGGAACAAATGGCGATATTTGAAGCCGGAGTAAACCGCGGCCCCGACCATCGTCGGCATCGCCAGAAAAAACGAATACTCGGTAGCCACCTTGCGTGACAGACCAAACAGCAGCCCGCCGATAATCGTCGACCCGGAGCGCGAAGTGCCGGGGATCATCGCCAGACACTGTGCAAAACCGACCTTCAAGGCATCGGTCCAGCGCATATCGTCAATGTGAACGATGCGCACCACATGTTCACGTTGTTCAGCCCACAACATGACAATCCCGCCCACCACCAGCGCTATGGCCACCGTGATCGGATTAAAAAGATGTGCATGGATGCTGTCGGCAAACATCACCCCCAGTACAACGGCCGGCAAGAATCCGATCAACACATTCAGGCTGAAACGTTGAGCATTAAGCTCGGTTGGCAAGCCCGTGATGATCTCGAGAATTTTGCGGCGAAACTCCCAGACGACAGCCAGGATAGCCCCCAACTGAATGATGATATTAAAGGCCATGGCTCGCTCTCCGCCGAAGTCGAGCAAATCCGCGGCAATAATCTGATGACCTGTACTGGAGACGGGTAAAAATTCCGTGAGGCCTTCAACCATCCCTAAAATCAATACTTGCAGGGTCGTCCAAAAATCCATTAATCCTCCGTTAGACGCTCTCGACTGAAAGGTCTGATAATTATTTTGAGTATTTAAACTGATGAGGGCACGCGGGCGCCCTATTCTCTTTTTTCGCGATTGAATTTATGACCGCGGAGAATTAAAACGCGTTATCTATCGAATTTATCTAGTTGTTATAAAATGCCCACAACTGCACTCTATTTGCGCGGCCTTGATATAACCTGGATCAAACAACACGCCCGCGAGCAGCTGTGAGCAATGCACCAGATTCAGGCGAGCTTTACGCGCTGATCCAGTACGTGATTGCCGGGATTCTTTAACCGGCCGCCACGGCCTTTTGCAACCGCTGCCGATATTCGCTCGGCGTCTCCTGCATTTCATGCCGAAAGTGCCGATTGAAATTCGACAGATTGGCGTAACCCACCTCAAAGCAGATGTTGGCGACACTCAAGCCGCTTTGCGCCAACAACCGGCAGGCTCGCTGCACCCGCAGCTTGCGGGTCAGGTCGACGAAGGTGTGGCCGGTGGCACGCTTGAAGAACTTGGAAAACGCCGGTTCGCTCATGTCCAGACGCTGGGCGATGACGGACAGCCGCAGTTCGTCGGCGAGGTCGTTGAGGATGTAGTCAAAAACGATGCTCATGCGCTGGGCCGTCAAGGCGTCGAGCATCGGCGCGTATTGCAGGCTGGCGAGGGTCTTTCTTTCGGCTTCAGGCGCTGAGGCCAGCAGTTGCAGCAACGACAAAAACAGGCACAACCGCTCAAACCCCTGGCTCAACCCGATCTGTTCCAGAAGCTCGGCGGCTTTCTTTCGGGTAACGCCACCAAACTCGATTCCCCGGGCCGCTTGCCGGAACAGGCTCTGCAACTCATTGAGCTCAGGCACCAGGTTGCGCAGTTGCATCAGCGCCTGGCCGTCGAACTGCAACACCACGTCACGCCCCGCAATCAGCTCGCCTTTACCCAGATCGCTGATCCAGTCGTGCGGCAGGCCCGGCCCGATCAGCGCCACATGGCCGGCCTCGAACAGGCCGATGTAATCACCCGCCAACAGCCGACCGCTGCCTTCGCGAATCAGATGGATCTCGAACTCGGGATGATGATTCCAGCGCGCCAGATCGAAGGGATAGTCATGCTGATACCAGCGAAAGCTGTGCTGTGGCTCGTTGAGAATGACTTCGAGCGCGGGCGGTTTGTCCGTTTTTGTGTATTGGCTCGTCACTGTGGACAGTCTCCGGCAAGCGTTGGCCCAAGGTTCACACCAAAGCGTATGGGTTGCCTAGCCCTATAAGCGGTGGTGACTGATACTTTTTGCCGCGCAAGTGCTCGGTTAAAAAAGTATCAGTAGTGCGTATGCCGTTCATTTGTTGGGCACGTGGGTAGCTGTTGTAATCGGTTCGCCATCCCGGATTACAACAATAAAAGATTCTGCTGCCCACGCCGCAGAGCGGAGAACACGATGAAGCTATTGCCCAACGTCCTATTCCTGTCCGCCGGTATTTCCTTCGCCCTGCTCTGCCAGGCCGGCGAAACCGTCACCATCGCCACAGTGAACAACAGCGACATGATCCGCATGCAAAAGCTCTCGAAAACCTTCGAGGCTTCGCACCCCGACATCAAGCTCAATTGGGTGGTGCTGGAGGAGAATGTCTTGCGCCAACGCCTGACCACCGACATCGCCACTCAGGGCGGTCAATTTGACGTGCTGACCATTGGCACTTACGAAACGCCGCTGTGGGCGGCAAAGCGCTGGCTGGAACCGATGAAGGACCTGCCCGCCAGCTATGACGTCGAGGACATCTTTCCTTCGGTGCGCCAGGGGCTTTCGCTCAACGACACGCTCTACGCCCTGCCGTTCTATGGCGAAAGCACGGTCACTTATTACCGCACCGACCTGTTCAAGGACGCCGGGCTGAGCATGCCCGAGCACCCGACCTGGACCCAGCTCGGCGAGTTTGCCGGCAAGCTGAACCATCCGGACAAAGAGCAATACGGCATGTGCCTGCGCGGCAAGGCCGGCTGGGGTGAAAACATGGCGTTGCTCTCGACCATGGCCAATGCCTTTGGTGCGCGCTGGTTCGACGAAAAGTGGCAACCGCAACTCACCGGACCTGAATGGACCGCCGCTGCCAACTTCTACGTCGATACGCTGAAGCGTTACGGCCCGCCGGGTGCCTCGAGCAATGGTTTCAACGAGACCCTGGCCCTGTTCAACAGCGGCAAGTGCGCGATGTGGGTCGATGCCAGTGTGGCGGGTTCCTTCATCACAGACAAAACCCAGAGCAATGTCGCCGACAAGGCCGGCTTCGTTGCGGCGCCCACCGAGGTCACGGACAAGGGTTCATCGTGGCTGTATGCCTGGTCGTTGGCCATCCCGACCAGCTCCCAACACAAATTAGCTGCAAAAGCCTTCGTGACTTGGGCCACCTCCAAGGAATACATCCAGCTGGTCGCCGAGAAGGATGGCATCACCAACGTACCGCCGGGCACCCGGAAGTCGACCTACAGCGACGCTTACTTGCAGGCCGCGCCCTTCGCCAAGGTCACGCTGCAAATGATGCAGAACGCCGACCCAGCGCATCCGTCCGCCCAGCCTGTGCCCTACGTCGGCATCCAGTACGTGACCATTCCCGAGTTCCAGGCCATCGGCACATCGGTCGGCAAGCAGATGTCTGCGGCCCTCACCGGGCAGATGTCGGTTGAACAAGCATTGGCCAATGCCCAACAGAGCACCGAACGCGAGATGAAACGCGCCGGGTACCCCAAGTAGCAATCAATGTGGGAGCGGGCTTGCTCGCGAATGCCGTGTGTCATTCAACATTAATGCTGACTGACGGGGCCCTTTCGCGAGCAAGCCCGCTCCCACATTGGATCGTCTCTATGGCTTCAATAAGCGGAGAAAGAAATGAAACGTCTGGAAGGAAAAAGCACGTTGATTACCGGGTCCGCCAGGGGCATCGGCAAAGCCTTCGCACAGGCTTACATCCGCGAGGGTGCTAACGTCGCGATTGCCGATATCAACCTGGAACGGGCGCAAGCGACCGCAGCCGAATTGGGTTCCCAGGCCTATGCGGTGGAGATGGATGTTACTAATCAGGCATCCATCGACGCCGCCATTGCAGCCGTCGTCGCAAAAGTCGGCAAGCTCGATATTCTGATCAACAACGCCGCGCTGTTTGATCTGGCGCCAATCACTGACATCACCCGCGACAGCTACGAGCGCCTGTTCTCGATCAACGTCGCCGGCACCCTGTTCACGTTGCAGGCCGCCGCCCGGCAAATGGTTGCCCAGGGGCACGGTGGCAAGATCATCAACATGGCCAGCCAGGCCGGTCGCCGGGGTGAGTCGCTGGTGGCGGTGTATTGCGCGACCAAAGCGGCGGTGATCAGCCTCACGCAATCGGCCGGTCTGAATCTGATCAAACATGGGATCAACGTCAACGCCATTGCACCGGGTGTGGTCGACGGCGAGCATTGGGATGGCGTCGATGCGTTGTTCGCCAAATATGAAAGCCGACCGCTCGGGGAGAAGAAAAAACTGGTTGGCGAGGAAGTGCCTTTTGGACGCATGGCCACCGCAGACGATCTGGCGGGCATGGCGATATTCCTGGCGTCGTCCGAGAGTGAGTACATCGTCGCGCAGACGTACAACGTTGATGGGGGAATTGGTTGAGCTGATCAACCCCTGTAGCCCAAACAAAAACGCCACTCACTTGAGTGGCTTTTTTGGCTCGCGATCCTTTGGCCGCCCGGAAAATACCCGCAAAGCCGATCCGGCTGGTATTGTGCAGCGCTGTAAAAATACGCCGTATGACTGTGAGGATTTGACGTTGAGCACTGAAGAAAAACTGACCGGGGACTTGTTCGAAGTCGATAAACGCCTGGGGCTCAAACCTGTCGTGGACTTCAACACCTACCTGCGCGCGGCCTTCGGCGAGGGTAAATGTACCTGCATCCGTTGTGTCGACAGCGTTGGCGACGAGACCGGCTACGAGAACGCGCATACTTTCAACCTCGCCGGGCAAGTGCTCAACCGCCGCTTCGCATCCACCGCCGGTAGCGATGTGCTAATGGTGCTGAAGAAGGCCTGGCTGTCGTATACCAAAGCGGAGCTGGAGCTTCACGGCCACCTGGCGCTGGCGACCGTCAAAGAGTTTGTCGAGCCCGAGTTGCACAAGCGGCTGGCCCCACTGTTTCTGGCCAGCGGGTTGGTCAAGGATGTGGATGGCAACCTGCAGATGCAGCCACAAGTCGCTGGCTGATAATCCCGCCAAACGCGCAAATAAAAGCGCCACTCGATTGAGTGGGCGCTTTTCGGTTGCATCCAACCTTTGGGATGCAGCTCATCAAGGCTCTTACAGCCCGAAAATAGAGGGTTTAGGGATAGGTTTGCGGGGGCCGCCCAACTAAATGACCGGGATCATATTGTTGATGATCTCCCGTGTGTAACGAGCCAGTTCCTTGGCACTCATGCTTGCGACCTCATCCGCCTCAATGGGTTGATGGGCGACGATACTGACTTCAGTAGAGCGCAATGAGTTGTAAGCGATACTCCCAACAGCAGGACTGATCGTAACGGGAATGATCCCCACGCCCATGTCCTTGGCAATCCGAAAGGCCCCTGCCTTGAAAGGCAGCATTTCCCCACCGTTGTTTCGGGTACCTTCAGGAAAGATCCAGATGGAAGTATTGTCTGCAACCACACTCTTGCTAATTTTGCGCAAGCTCAGAATAGAAGCCCGGGGGCTGTTTCTGTCAATGAACAGACTGCCCGTCAGCCAATACAGTTGCCCAACCAGAGGCAACCATTTGAGTGATTTTTTACCGACAATAACCATACCTGGTTTCAGCGCCTCAGCAACAATCAGAACATCAACACACACCATCACCCCAAAACTTTGGGGCCGGAGGCCATTCGCGATTTCGGCCAACTGATAGGCGCCCACCAAAGACAGAGTCAGAGCCTCCTAGACACCCCGTCCAATAAAACCACTGGCCCTTAAAAGCAGTAACTTCTTCACGTGCGCGCAATCCCTTTCATGGTGTTAAAGATTCAACCGTGAAACACCCTGAGCGATAAATCGTGCGGGCCTGCATGCCCTGTTTTTGCAGTGTTTTCCTGACGGTTCTAAGGAACATACCGTGGGATATGACAATCATCGTTTTCCCTGCCTCGGCGCTGGATTTGTAAAGCTCCTCGGCGACACCTACAGCCCGAAGGTATTCTGCTTTTCGGGAAACAGCTCCCAGCGAAACCCCTAGCAACCACAGAATTCTGTGCAACGCGAACCATTGCCTTAACCCCATTTTCAGGAAGGGAATGGCGCTTAACCGCAGGTCGTATTCTTGTAACCGGCTATCCTGTTGAATACGCGCAACCTCAAACAGCCTGCACGCCGTTGCATAGGCTCTGTTGACCGGGGAGGAAAAGACGCTGGCCTCAGATGCTAACAATGGCTGCGACAAGTCCGGCTGGTTCAAGAAACCGGTAATTTCATCCTCATCGATACGTGAGGTCTGGTTATATTCATCCAGAAGCACTTTGGCCGAGGCGGAGTTGCAGCGCTCGTAATTGACCAGCGGTGAGGCGTGTCGTATTAAATAAATCACAGCAAATAGACCCCCGTTACAATCCCGTTATCGACAATAAACAGAAACGGTGTATCCCACGTATTAGCGGACTTTGCTTCCGTCAGGGTAAGAGCAAGAAGAAAAATGGCACACAGCACGGTTGGGCTCACCAACCAGGAAAGTGTATGCGGTGCGTCTTCGGGCCGATCTATACTCGCAAACATATGCTGAGCCGTAAGATAGCGCCGACGCAACCATCCACACATGGCCAAGAATAGAATAGCGGTGGACACCACAGATAACAGCAATCACTCATGAGTACTCTAAATATTGAATAACGCGAAAAACAGGCTGGGCAGCAGAAACATCGCAAAATGCCCAACCTTGCTCGTATAGTTGCCCCGCACTCTTTTATTGATGACTAACAGCCCCAAACCTTTGCACAGCATAAAATAGAAAAAACAATACCTAACAGAGCCGAACCCACCTGGACCATTTTGTTACCACTTCATCGATAGCTTGAGTAATAGGCGGATCTGCACCGCACCGTTACGACTAGCGGACAAATATAGGCTACTTAAATAATTTTTCCCAATGCATCAACACAGTAATCCACGTCGGCAATGGTGTGGTTGTACGTCAGACACAATCTGATCCTGGATTGATGATTCGGCACAAAGGGCGGCACGAACAGTGAACCCATGATCCCTTTACCAACCAACTCGGCATTGACCCGGGCGGCCTCCATCGGATCTTTGAATATCACCGGGATCACGGCAGTCTTCGAATAGAGCTTATCAACGCCAAGTGAGTCAATTTTCTCATGTGTATAGCGGGTGAGTTCAGCAAGTTGATGCCGACGTACAACCCCTTCCGTAGCGTTGATCTCTAGTGCCGTGCATGAAGCTGAAGCGACACCCGGTGAAACCGATTGGGAACCGTTGTAGGTAGGGCAACGGAACCGGACTCTTTCAGCGAACGCCTCATCCTTGAATACAACGAACCCACCGGATGAGCCAAAGGCTTTGCTCATGGTGCCGACGATGTAATCGATATCCGAGACCACTCCAGCCGATTCGCAGGCCCCTTGGCCTGAGCCGCCCAACATACCGACACCGTGAGCATCATCGATGTAGATTTCGAGGCTCGGATGGATCTGTTTCAACCGGGTGATTTTTCTGAGGTCGGCGACATCACCGTCTGCCGAGAAAACCCCGTCGGTAATGATCAAAATTCTCTTGTCTTGATTCAGTCGAACTAATTGCTCGAGCATTTCGACATTGGCATGAATGTAGGCCCTGAATGGACAGCCCGACAATTTCACGCCGTCCCAGATCGACACATGTGACAACTGGTCCAACAAAATCAGGTCAGCACGCTCGGCGGCCAATGGAATAACACCAAAATTCGCCTGATATGAGGTAGTAAACATGAGCGATGTACGTCCTGCATACAATTCGTTAAAGCCATTTTGCAGACGCTCGTGGTATTCGGTGAAACCACTGAAAATCATGGGGCCGCCGATGTTTGAACCGTATTCCCGAATGGCAGCAATAGCTGATTCCTTCATGCGCTCGTGATTTGAAAGCCCTAAATAATCGCACGATGCAAAGCTCAACATTTTCCGACCATCAGCGAGCGTCATGTCCCGACCACAGGCTGAACGGACTTGAGGAAAATATGTGTAATAACCCAACTCTTTCGATTTTAATGCAACGTCATCAATACGCATAAGGCTCTCATTCTACCGGCGCGGTATATCTATAAATGCGATAGGCTCTTTCACTGCAAATACCGTCCCGGGTGAGATGGCGCATCGTTCGAAGAACCATGACGTTATCCTCCACCATCCAGGGCAGGCCGATTTTGCTACGACCGACCTTGTTCAACGCGACAGCAGACAACTTTAAGATCAGCGCTATCGACAATCCTTTTCGTTGATACTCAGGCGCGACGCCCGTAAAAAGCGCGACCGTACAACCCGTGCTCATTCATGGCGGGTGCGAACATAGTAAAGCCGACAATTTTAGCGTCATGCTCGGCAATCAGCGCCGATATGTTTTCATATATTGCGCGAAGCGATTTCAAACTGTTCTTTGGATTCGGGGCTACACCCCCAGCTTCACAATGCAACGGCCACCCTAACTCTTTAACGAACACCTGACATCTATATTTAGCGAGCGCAAAAGCCATCCCAGGCAATAGATCACTAACAGCCCCTGTTACCGCAGTTAGCATGACAGTCACTCAGCAAATATTATTTAACCAGTACAACAAATCGAATGCTGTGTTAGTAGCTGCCCAAATGGGCAGGTTAATTAAATCAACATCCAATAACGAGCAACACCGATCGCTCGATAATGATTAATTTTTTAGCTGGACGAGTTGAAAGTGCTGTCACCTCTGTGGCGCGGGCAAAAACTCCGGAACTTAAAAATACGGACTTTCTAGCACTTCAGTACTAAAAAATATAGCGCACTACTGCGCCCTTGCAGGAGAGTCATCTGGGCTACAGCCCTTACCGAACGTGGCGTTGCCGCTGCATACATCAAAACCGATACAAATCAGGGCTACCTCCCTGCCGCGCTCCAATTCTGTATAATAGCCGCCGCCCTTCTCACTAAGGGCGCTGACCACGGAAGGTAATATTGGTGAAAGAATGGCGCGAAGACTTCATTGAGTTAGTTTCTGGCTGCTGCTCAGAAAATGAATTATTCAATGAACTGATTAAAATAACTTCCAACTTGGGGTTCGAGTTCTGTTCCTACGGACTAAAAACCCACTTGCCGTTAACATCCCCGCAATACTTTCTACTTTCAAACTATCCCGCCCCTTGGGAAAAAAGATATGTAGCCGAAAATTATTTCTCCCAAGACCCCACCGTTGAACATGGGCTAACACGCTCCATCCCCATGACTTGGTCTGCTGAACAGCAAAGTCAAAGTCTGAAATTCTGGGAAGAAGCGCGACATTACAACCTCAATCATGGCTGGTGTCTTTCTTCGCAACGCGGATTCAACAGCATTGGCTTACTCTCCGTTTCCCGTTCCAGTGAATATATTTCACCGACAGAACTGGAAAATAAAGAAACCAAGTTAATTTGGCTGACCCAGTTAGTGCATGAGTCCATGACGCGTTTTTTTCCGAAAAAAGCATACCTGAGATGTATAGGCCACTGACCGCACGCGAAAAAGAAACCTTGAAATGGACGGCCGTTGGAAAAACCTATGTCGAAATCAGCATTATTCTAAATATCGACACGCGGACCGTGAAATTTCATTTGGTTAATTCCATGCGCAAACTTCAAGCATCGAACAAAGCCGAAGCAGCAGTCAAAGCGTCCTTGATGGGTTTGCTGTTCTAAGCAAAAATCCGCTTGATGGGTGCTATGGAGAGGTAAACACCGGCTCACCGAGATTCAACATCAGTCGATTGGCCCAGACGAAAATCAAGATCGCGTGGATCAGATCCAAAACATGTGCATCGTCCAGCCCTTGATCGCGAAGCGTGAGGATGTGACTGGCGTTCAGCGACGCCGGCTCCAGGGGCAGGTCAATGGCGAACTGCACGATGGCCTTTTCCCGATCGGTGGTGCCGGCGGTTGCCGGGTCGGCAAACACTCCCTATTCAAGATGATCCCCAGCATCGACCGGGTGAACTTTCCCTGTCCAATAATCAAACGTGCTGACTTATGCCGTTGCGCTCACGCGTGTTGGCCCGGTGTGCAATCGGCCCTGATTGTCAAAGCTCGAAACCCGCTAGCACCCTGTGGTTGCGAATCATTTTTTGCCAGCGGGCTGTGCCGCTATCAAGGCGTCGGTAATGTTCTCTTGTGCTCTCCCTCGGCCAATCAGCCAGCGTTGAAATGCCCGGCATTGCGCTTTCTGCAAAGTATTCGGGTGCCAACTCAGGTAATACGGCGAGGGCAGCGGCATGGCTCGCTGCCAAGGAATGATCAAGCGCCCTTCATCGATGTCACGGGCTATCATCGAAAACTGCGCCAGCACTATTCCCTGGTGATCGATGGCGGCTTGAATAGCCATGCTGGACGAAGAAAAGCTACGACGTATGGCAATCGTCTGCTCGACGGCAGCGCCCTCCAGTTCAAACCATTCGGCCCATGAGGGGGTGAGTCAAATTTCGGCCGCGAATCGATACGGATAAGTGGGTATTGGAGCAGGTCACCGGCGTGTTCCACATTGCCCGGATGGCCTAAAAGCGTCGGTGAACATGCCGGCACCACACAATCGCGGAACAGCACAACGCTATGCCCGGCATATTGGCCAGGTTCGCCATAGCCGATACGAAAATCTGCGTTTTCCTCCTCCGAAGTATCTGCCAGCGTGCCATCGAGATAGATGTCGAGATCACCATCCTCGTGCCGCCATTCGTAAGTGAGCGGCGCCAGCCACTTGGTCATGAGCGAAGGCAGGCCACTGACATACAAATTGTTGGGGTTTTTCGAACGCTCTACTTCGGAAACGGCGGCTCTCAATTCTTCAAACGCGATAGAACACCGCGCATGAAAACGCTGGCCAATGGCATTCAGTCGCAAGCGCTGTCCCTCCTTGACCGTCAAGCTCATGCCCAGCGCCTCATCAAGCAACTTCATCTGCTGACTCACCGCGCCCACAGAGATGTTCAATCGCTTTGCGGCTTGGGATATACCGCCGCAGTGACCAACGGTTTCGAATATTTGGAGGGCTCGTAAGGGCGGTAAGCGGCTCATGGCGATGCGAAGGTCTCGAAAGTATTTTATGTTTAGTTTTTCTAATAAAACTGACAGAAATTACCATATTTTCTTAATTATTAAATCGTTTTAGTCTTCTTGCGCACTCAATCGGGCTGACAGCTCAGTCGGCCCGGCACCCTCAATCATTTGGTTTTTTGGGAGTTCGCAATGAAAGCTCATCCTCAGCAGATCACTCAGGTCGTCCTCGGTGGTAGAGAACCTTCCATCGAAGAGTTCGTAGCTGTTTCCCGTTATTCAGCCAAGGTGTCGTTTTCCGAGACCTACAAGAACCGCGTGAAAAAATCCCGTGGTTTGGTTGAGCGTTTCCTCGAAGAGAATCGCTTGGTCTATGGAGTGACCACAGGGTTCGGCGATAACGTTCGGCACGTGATTTCGCCGCAGAATGCCAAGGAGCTTCAGGTCAACATCGTGCGCTCCCACGCCGTCGCAGTGGGCGAGCCGCTAAAGCGTGAACAGGTTCGTGCTATCCAGTTGATGATTCTGATCAGTCTTGGCAAAGGTTTTTCGGGGTGCGCCTGGAGTTGTTGGAGCTGATTGCCAGCCTGCTCAACAACGAAGTGGTGCCGTTTGCGCCAGGCGAGGGCTCGGTGGGCTATTTGGCAGTCGAGGGGCACCTGGCATTGGTACTGCTGGGCGAAGGCAAAGCCAGGGTCAACGGCGGCGAATGGGTGGATGGCGCCACTGCACTTGAACAGGTCGGCCTGCAACCGACAGACCTGCAGTGCAAAGAAGGATTAGCCATGCTCAATGGCACCACGTCAGTTACAGCTATCGCTATTCTGGCGCTCTACAACGCCATGCAGACAGCCTCCGTTGCCGATGTCGCCGCGGCGCTTTCGCTTGAAGCGTTAAAGGGCACGATTCGCGCATTCGACCCTCGCTATCATTCGGTCAAGGCACACAAAGAACAGGCGCAAACTGCCAAGCATATAAAAGCAATGCTGCACGATAGCCAACTGGTCGCCGAAAACATCGATTACCGACTTCAGGACGCCTACAGCCTGCGCGCCATTCCCCAGGTGCATGGTGCTTCGAAAAAATTCATTGATCACGCCCGGGAAAATATCGAAAACGAAATTCACTCCTCGGGCGACAACCCGGTCATCTACCCGCTTGATGACGGCGACGGCATTGCCATCTCAGGCGCCAACTTCGACGGCACCTACATCGGCATGTCAGCGGATTCGTTGTGCGTGGCGCTGGCCAGCCTGGCGAAGATTTCCGAGCGCCGTATCGACCGCATGGTCAACTCGCACTTCAGTGAAATGCCGGCCTTCCTGGTACGCAACCCGGGCCTTAACAGCGGGTACATGATCCTTCAATACACGGCCGCTGGCCTGTATGCGGAAATGAAGACGCTGTCGTTCCCTTCTTCTGTTGACAGTTTCTCGACCTGCGGCAACCAGGAGGATCTGGTCAGCCTCGCCTATAACGCCGTCATCAAGGCTTACAAGGTTTCCGAAAAACTTGAGTCGGTGCTGGCGATTGAACTGCTGGTGGGCTGCCAAGCCTTGGACTTCCATGATGTGCACAAGGCTTCCAGTGTCACCAAGGCCGTTTATGATCTGGTGCGTAGCCGAGTGCCGGTCGCCGACAATGATCGTGCATTCTATTTGGACATGGTGAGTGTTACCGAACAGGTACGCAGTGGTGAAATCCTGGCCACGGTGCAGAAAACCCTGAAGTAAAACGGTTGTACTCCAGGGCTGTCCTTTGGCCGTCAAGAGGATGCGTTTCGCGGCTTCTCGACGACTGAAGGATTGCCTTGGGGCCGAGCCTGGAACCGAATCCGGGCTTTGCAGTGCCGCGCACCCTCCCTCCTCGCCACACACTCATGGGCTCCAACTGTTTCCCAACGCGCACTAAATTCTCCCAAACTGTCACCGAGCGCCCCAGAGTGGCGCAATTCCAGGCTCAAGTAACAATCGCCCCCCGCCGCAAAAAACCTCAGAAAAAAAACGCCTCCCGGCAAACCCTTGTATCAAGGGCGTTTCAGCAAAAACCCGAGTTTTATTGAACGCCACACCAACAAGTTGGCCGCTTGATTGCATATGCTTGTATGTACAAGTAAAGACGTATGAGTATGAGTCACGGAGACTCGACCATCGTCCACTGTTTGCCCACTGCCAGGGTTGGTTTGGATTGATTGCTGAGGAGTCTTTTTCGTGACTGACAATACCCAGAAACCTACGCCTACGTTTACAAAGCGGCGTGACGTCGAAATCCGCGCTGCCCGCGGTAACAAATTGACCGCCAAGAGCTGGCATGACTGAAGCGCCGCTGCGCATGTTGATGAACAACCTCGACCCCGAAGTCGCCGAGAACCCTAAAGAACTGGTGGTTTACGGTGGTATCGGTCAGTGCAGCGCGTAACTGGGAATGCGTACGACAAGATCGTTGCAAAGCCTGACCAGACCTGAACGACGACGAGACCCTGCTCGTGCAGTCCGGCAAGCCGGTCGGGGTCTTCCAGCACCCACACCTGGGCGCCACGGGTGCTGATCGCCAATTCCAACCTCGTCGGGGCACTGGGCGAGCGTGGCCACGAGTTCAACGCAAGCTCGAGCAGGCCAGAGGCTGACCATGTACGGCCAGATGACCGCCGGTTCGTGGATCTACATCGGCACCCAGGGCATCGTTCAAGGCACCTACGAAACCTTCGTTGAAGCCGGTCGCCAACACTACAACGACAACCTCACCGGTCGTTGGGTCCTGACTGCCGGCCTCGGCGGCATGGGCGGCGCTCAGCCTTTGGCCGCGACCCTGGCCGGCGCTTGCTCGCTGAACATCGAATGCCAGCAGGTCAGCATCGATTTCCGTCTGAACAGCCGTTATGTCGATGAACAAGCCACCGACCTCGACGACGCGCTGGCCGGCATCGCCAAATACACCAAGGAAGGCAAGGCGATTTCCATCGCCCTGCTGGGCAACGCTGCTGAAATCCTGCCGGAACTGGTCAAGCGCGGCGTGCGCCCGGACATGGTCACCGACCAGACCAGCGCCCACGATCCGCTCAACGGCTACCTGCCAGCCGGCTGGACTTGGGAAGAGTACCGCGCTCGCGCCAAGACCGAGCCGGCCGCCGTGGTGAAAGCCGCCAAGCAATCGATGGCGGTGCACGTTCAAGCGATGTTGGACTTCCAGAAAATGGGCGTACCGACCTTCGACTACGGCAACAACATCCGTCAGATGGCGCAAGAAGAAGGCGTGGAAAACGCATTCGACTTCCCAGGCTTCGTCCCGGCTTACATCCGTCCGCTGTTCTGCCGCGGCATCGGTCCATTCCGTTGGGCTGCACTGTCGGGCGATCCGCAAGACATCTACAAGACCGACGCCAAGGTCAAAGAACTGATCCCGGACGACGCGCACCTGCACAACTGGCTGGACATGGCCCGCGAGCGCATCAGCTTCCAGGGTTTGCCGGCACGTATCTGCTGGGTTGGCCTGGGCCTGCGCGCCAAGCTCGGTCTGGCGTTCAACGAAATGGTTCGCAGCGGTGAATTGTCCGCGCCAATCGTCATCGGTCGCGACCACCTGGACTCCGGTTCGGTAGCCAGCCCGAACCGCGAAACCGAGTCGATGCAAGACGGTTCCGACGCTGTGTCCGACTGGCCACTGCTCAACGCCCTGCTGAACACCGCGAGCGGCGCGACCTGGGTTTCCCTGCACCACGGCGGCGGCGTCGGCATGGGCTTCTCCCAGCACTCGGGCATGGTGATTGTCTGCGACGGTACGGACGAAGCGGCCGAGCGTATCGCTCGCGTCCTGCACAACGACCCGGCGACCGGCGTTATGCGTCACGCCGATGCGGGTTACCAGATCGCGATCGACTGCGCCAAGGAACAAGGCCTGAACCTGCCGATGATTACCGGTTAATCAGTCGGTCAGGGCACATGGAGATGGGGAAGCTGTCCAGGCTGAAACCATTATGGGTGCGAATTGACCGGCTTAACTGACGGTTGGCTTTTATGGTTTTGTCTTGTGTACACAAAAATAATTGTACGCACAGACATTGGAGATTCGGCCTGAGCCGGATCAGTTCGCAACACTCCATTGATTAGGCAGGAAGTATCAAGATGTCGAAGAAATCAAGCTGGTTGGGTTCTGTAGCGCTCAGTGCAATGGTTCTGGCCTGTGCTCCGGCACTGCAGGCCAAAGAGTGGACCTCGGTGAATATTGCAACAGAGGGCGCCTATGAGCCCTGGAACCTGACGCTCCCGGGTGGAAAAATCGGCGGCTTCGAACCGGAGCTGATGGATGTCATCTGTCCGCGCATGAAGCTCAAGTGCAACATCGTCGTACAGAACTGGGACGGGATGATCGCCAGCCTCAATGCCGGTAAATTCGACGTGCTGATGGACGCCATTGTCATCAACGAAGAACGCCAGAAGGTCATGGCCTTCTCGACGCCTTACGCCCAGACACCGGCCAGTTTCGTCGCGCTCAAAGCCGATCTGTTGCCGGGTAAAACCGGTGCCGATGCCGCCATTACGCTGGGTTCCGATGCCAAGGAAGTACGCGCCGGCGTTGAAGAGCTGCGCAAGGCACTCAAGGGCAAAACCATTGGTATCGCCTCGGGCACGATTTACACCTCATTCATTGATCAGAACTTCAAGGATGTGGCGACTATCCGTGAGTACGGCAGCTCCGCCGAAGCCATTCTCGATCTGCTTGCCGGCCGTATCGACGTATCGTTCGATGACGTGACTTTCTTCAACTCGGTCATGGACAAGCCTGAGAACAAACCGCTGGTTTTTACCGGGCCTGTCATCAAAGGTCCGATCTGGGGTGAAGGCGAAGCGCTGGGCTTCCGTCAGAAAGACCCTGAGCTGAAAGCCAAGTTCGACGCAGCCCTCAAGGAAGCCATGGCTGACGGTACGATCAAGAAACTGAGCGAGAAGTGGTTCAAGGCAGACCTTACCCCTAAGCAATGATTCTGAATGGCCCGGCACCGTAATGGTTGCCGGGCCTGCTTAAACCTTTTCATAAGTGGGACCCTCTATGAACCTCTTGCAGCTACTCAGTTTCGGTGACTCAGGCTGGGGAATGGCGCTGCTCAAGGCAGCGGGCATGACCGTGATATTGACCCTGGCAGCCCTGCTGGTGGGGGCGGTATTTGGCAGCCTGGTCGCTGCTGCCAAGCTATCCCGCCAGCGCAGTTTGCGCTGGCTGGGAGATCTGTACTCGATACTGTTCAGGGGGATCCCCGAGTTGCTGGTGATCTACTTGTTCTATTTTGGTGGAGCCAGTGTGGTGACCGCGGTTGGCCACTGGTTCGGCGGTGAAGGCTATATCGACGTGCCGCCCTTTCTGGTCGGGGCGTTGGCGGTCGGGCTGATTTCCGGCTCCTATCAGGCTGAAGTCTACCGTGGCGCTTTTCTCGCGGTGTCCAAAGGCGAACTTGAAGCCGGGCTGGCCATTGGCATGACCCGCGCGATGCGCTTCAAACGGATTCTGGTCCCCCAGGTGCTGCGATTCGCGCTGCCCGGGTTGGGCAATGTCTGGCAAATGAGCCTGAAAGACTCAGCGCTGATTTCAGTCATCGGTTTGGTGGAGTTGATGCGTGCCAGTCAGGTCGCGGCCGGATCCACTCGTCAATATTTCACGTTCTACATCATCGGGGGCGCTGTGTACCTCATTCTCACTGGCCTGTCCGGTCGGCTTTTCCATATGGCTGAAGCTCGCGTGCGCCGTACGCGTCAGCGCAGCCCAGTCTAGTTCGAGTCGGGAGCGACACTTATGATCGATTTTCCGTTCCTCGCGGACACCATGCTCAAGCTTCTGGCCGCGCTACCCACCACGCTGACGCTGTTTTTCAGCTCATTGGTGATCGGCCTGACCCTGTCTGTCGGCATTGTCAGCCTGCGGGTCAGCCGCTGGTGGTTTTTCAGCTACCCAGCGCGGTTCTACATCATGTTGTTTCGCGGTACGCCGCTGCTGATTCAAATGTTCCTGATTTACTACGGACTGGGCCAGTTCCCGGCCATTCGCGACAGCTTCGCCTGGGTACTGCTTCGGTCGCCCTATGGCTGCGCGGTAGCTTCACTGGCCTTGTGTACTGCTGGTTATACCGCCGAAATCATTCGCGGCGGACTGCTCAGCGTGCCACAGGGGCAGATTGAGGCGGGCAAGGCCGTGGGCATGTCGCCCTGGGAACTGCTACGCCGGATCATTGCGCCGGTTACCTTGCGCCAGGCCCTGCCGGCCTACTCCACCGAAGCCATTTTGCTGGTCAAGTCCACGGCGCTGGCCAGCCTGGTGACTGTCTGGGACGTCACTGGCGTCGCTCAACAGATCATCCAGCGCACCTATCGCACGATGGAAGTGTTCATTTGCGCGGCCTTGATCTACCTGGTGCTGAATTTCCTGGTCGTGCGTGCTGTCGCCTGGCTCGAGTATCGCCTCTCGCCGCACTTGCGTGAGCGGCCGGTCGACGCCATCAAAAAAGCCAGCCCTTCGCTGCCTACCCATTCTTGATTTGATACGGAGCATGCCATGAGCACTCAGCCCGCTTCAGCCTTGTCGGTAACTAACATTCAGAAGTCCTTCGGCAACGCACATGTCCTCAAGGGCATTTCCCTGGAAGCCCACAAGGGCGACGTGATCTCGATCCTCGGCGCCAGTGGATCCGGTAAAAGTACTTTCCTGCGTTGCATTAACCTTCTGGAAACGCCCGATCAAGGCATCATTAGCGTCAATGGTGAAGTGATCGAAATGAAGCAGCATGCCGACGGCCGCCAGACCCCGAGCAACGGCCGCCAGGTTGAACGCATGCGCAGTTGCCTGGGCATGGTCTTCCAGGCGTTCAACCTGTTCGCGCACATGACGGTGCTGCAGAACGTCATTGAGGGCCCAATGCGGGTTCTCAAGCGCTCCCGTGCCGAATGTATCGAGGAAGCTGAGGCCCTGTTGCACAAGGTCGGCCTGTACGATCGCCGCGACTATTACCCCGCGCACTTGTCCGGCGGACAGCAGCAACGCGTAGCGATAGCGCGCGCACTGGCGATGAATCCCCAAGTCATGTTGTTCGACGAGCCGACCTCGGCACTTGACCCTGAACTCGTTGGAGAGGTGTTGCGGGTGATGCGTTCTCTGGCCGAAGAAGGCCGCACCATGCTAGTAGTCACGCACGAGATGGGCTTTGCCCGGCACGTGTCGAATCGGGTGGTGTTCATGCACGGTGGCCTGATCGACGCCCAGGGTACGCCAGCAGAACTGTTCGAAGGTTTGCCCACCGAACGCTTTCGGCAATTCGTCTCCAGCCATAACGACAGAAGTGCCGAGTAAGTACTGATCAAGGTGCGCGTCTTGGCGCGCACTTTGTCGGTCTGTTTCAGATCGGGTGAGGAGTGAAGGCGTTCGGACGACTACTGAACTGTGCGGGCCATGCAACATCGTTGTTAACAGGACTCACGCTCAACCAGCGGGCATTCAACCCTGTGAATCGTGGTTTCGTTCCTGCCTTCAATCACATACTGGGCAGCGCGACGCCCCATCTCGTAATACGGCAGTTGCACAGTGCTCAACGGCGGATAGAACAACTCGGCAACACCGATCATATTGTCGTAACCCAGAACCGCCACCTCGGCCGGAATACGCAAACCGCGACCGAGCAAGAATTGATAGGCGACCAACGCGATGCGGTCGTTACCGCAAATAAGCAGATCGAATGCCGGTCTTCCTTTTAATCCCCGCAATTGGTTCTCCAGTACTCCAATCGTTTCCTGATAGGCGTCATCGGTCGACAGGTTGTATTGAGGAACATCGTCCGCGGACATCCCGGCCTCTGTGAGGGCACGACGCAATCCCATCTGGCGCGGCTCCCAGGCCAGGCTGGCTTGCGGCAGGTTGATGCACAACGGATGCCGGTAGCCTCGTTTCAGCACCTGTCGCACGGCCTGATACTGACCGTCTGCGTCGTCGGGCACGTAACAGGCCACGCCGGGTTCTGAACTCATGCAATTACTCAGCACCAGCGGCAGGCTGCGCAGCACCGGGGGGATCTCCACGGTGCGTAACTGCATGGCGCTGAAAATGATCCCGTCGGGTTGATGGGACAGCATCAGGTCGATGGCCTGCTGACTCGGCGGCGCTTCGAACACGTTGAGGATGAAAACGTTCCAGCCGTTTTCTCGTGCCGTGCGCTCCATTGAAAGGAGCATTTCCACGGCGAAGGGGGTTGTCGCGGTATCCAGCGCGAAGACGCCAATGGTCTTGCCACTGGAGTGACCACCACGGATCTTGCGAGCAGAAAGGCTGGGGACATAGCCCAAGGCCTCGACCGCTTGACGAACTTTCGCCAGGGTTTCCTGGTTCAGCTTTTCCGGAGTGTTGAGTGCCCTGGAAACGGTCATGAAGGAAACCCCCGCCAGCCGTGCGACATCTTTAACTGAAGCCATTCGCGGGTGCCCTTGCTTGTCTGGCCGGGCATCATGTCATGCTTGATAAAAGCATGACAACACGATGCCTGGCAGCAGACTGCATGAATGGCACTTCAGGTGCATTCAGAGTTGGAGATCGGCGAGGTTCCAGACAGAAGTTTCCCCGAACACCCCTACCCCATTAACTGCGAAAGCGCTGACCTGGAGGCTTTCGGGCCGTGGATAAATCCGGCTGGTAAGGCTATAGGCGCCATCGTCGACGAACACTTCAATGGAAGAGCGATCGAGAAAAATCCGCAGGGCTATCCGCGTTTGCTCGACAGTCACCGGGACGCTGCGAACACCGCTCACGCCCGCTCCCGAGTTTTGCCGGTCGAGAACCAGTCGGCGGGCCATGGCATCGAAATACAACAATGTCCGCTCCTGCTGGTCTTCGCTGCAGCGCAGCGCCAGGCCAAAGCGCTCAGCGTTGCTGCCGGCCAGATCCAGTTCAAGCTCAAACTCTAGCAGGGCACCACGTACATCAAGTGTGTGGCTCCGGGATTCGACTGCTCCGATCTGCAGCATCCGTCGTGACGTCCTTAGCGCCGCCAACTCCCGGGCCGGACGCATGCGCAGCCGTTCGCCGTCGCGGCTCAGCTCGCGGGGCAACGACAGCGCACCACACCAGTGTTGCGCCTGACTCGGCATCGGGCTGTCCCACATATCCATCCACGCCCACAACAGGCGGCGCCCGTCCGGTGCCAGCAGAGTCTGCGCGGCATAAAAATCGTGACCGTGATCAAGTTCGCGCAGCTTACCGCATTCGCTGAAGCACCCGGTGTCGTCTAGTAGGCCCATTCGATAGCTGTTCTGGAACTTGTTCCAGTTGTCGTAGCCACTGGGCTTCAGGCCTTGCGGCGAATAGAGAAAAACGTCGCAGCTATCCAGTTCGAACAGATCCGGGCATTCCCACATGTAGCCGTCCGGCTCTCGCTGACCTTGCAGGGCACAGCTCAGATACTCCCAGTGATGCAGGTCCTCGGAGCGATAGAGCAGGAGTTGCGGGTCGTCGCCTTGACGAGCGCCAAGCGCCATCCACCACTGCTCGCCTCGCTGCCAGACTTTTGGGTCGCGAAAATGCATGATCTGCGGATCGGGCGGTGTTTCGATCACCGGCCCGTGCTTGGTAAAGGTAATGCCATCCGTACTGCTGGCCAGGCATTGGACCTGGCGAATGTTCTGGTCATCGCCCGGTTCTCCCAACCAGGTGTGCCCGGTGTAGATCAGATAAAGCGTATCGTCCGCGACCACCGCCGATCCTGAAAAACACCCGTCACGGTCATAGGAATCGCTGGGGGCCAGCGCTATGGGCAGATGTTCCCAATGCACCAGGTCGCGGCTCTTGGCATGCCCCCAAAACATCGGCCCCCACTGCGCAGAGTAAGGATGATGCTGGTAGAACACATGGTATTCACCGCGAAAAAAACCAGTCCATTGGGGTCATTCATCCATCCCACCGGCGGCGACAGGTGATAACCGAGGCGATAGTCGTCGCCGCGTTCGGGTAGCTTTGTTTCGATGGCGCGATGCGCTTCGTCCAGCAGTGCAGCGTGCATGGCTTGGTCCTTTCTAGGGTTCGTAACGAGTGGCAGATTGAGCAATGGCAGGAAGCTCCAGCGATTCGGCAACCTTTGCTTGGGAGGGTTTTCGGACCGGGTCCGTGCGCAACAGGTTCCATGACAGCAGCAGGCAACCACCGACCAGGCCAGCCATCAGCACGTAAACGCTCGAGAACCCAATATGGTCGTAGCCGTAGCCCACGAGCGGCGACAGCAGCATTGCGGTCAATTGCTGGGCGAACTGGAATCCCACCAGATAGATAGAGGCGGACAACCTGGAATCGAAGTTGAACGAAATGTATTTGAATATCGAGACCAGCAGGATTGGCACTTCCAAAGCGTGCAACATCTTGCAGGCAGCGATGGTCCAGGCCTCCGTTGCCAGCCCGGAGCCAAGAATACGCACGAACATGATGCTGCCGGCCAGGATCAATCCGTATTTGGCGCCCGTGCGGCTGACCACCCAGGGGGCGAATAGCATCAATACCGCCTCGACGAGTACCTGGGATGAATTCAGGTAGCCGTAGGCTCGGGTGCCCTCCTCTGGGGTGGGGAAAAACGAGGAGAAATACACCGGAAACTGCTGTTCGTAGATCATGTAGATCCCACACACACCAGTCAGGTACAAGCTGAATGCCCAGAAACGCGGCAGTGTCAGCAATGTCCAAAGATCGTGCAGGCGTACGGGCTTGGCGGCTTCCTCACCGGTTTGCACTTTTGGTTGGTTGAACCTGCTCAAATCCAGTCGAAACAGGATTAACAAGAACACGACGCCGGCAGTGCTGCTCATGTAAAACGCGATGTCCGGGTCAATGTTGAAGACCACGCCGACAATGCCTGTCGCGCTGGCCCAGCCCAGCGACCCCCACATTCTGGTTGTCCCGAACTCAAATCCCGCATGACGCGACAGCCTCTCCGTATACGACTCGATCACGCCCACTCCCGCGAGCATTGCAAGCGCCAGGAAAGCCGCGCCGACCACGGCGCCCAACACCACGTTCTGCGCCAGCAGGCTGGCATATACATAAATCGCAAACGGGGCGGCGGCACAGAGCAGGATGCCAATCCACACCAGGAGCTTTTTGGACAGCCCAAGTCGGTCTTGAAGAGCGCCATAGAACGGCTGAATCAGCAGTGCCGCAATGGCGTTGGCTGCGAAAATAAATCCGGTTTCCGTGCCATTCAGTCCAATGACTCGATGAAGCCAGATCGAGAAAAGCGAATAGCTGGATGACCACGAAAAGAAGAAGAAAAACAACAAACCACTGATAAGCCAGTACTCACGTTTGACTGCAAGCTGCATGTGACGACCCTCTTGTTTTTATTTAAGTTAACGTTAACATCGCGCCACATTACGCATCCCCAAACGGTTAGCTGTCAAGTGGAGCGCAATGCAAAGGGCGCAGATATCGCGCTGAACGATCCCGCAGAAGCCCCAGCCCGACTGGAGCCGGGGATATGTTCGAAAGGTGTTTGCGGTACCCAAATACAAAAACAAGAGGGTTATTTATGCGTACTGAGGTTTGCCGGCCTTTGGCTGTATTTTCCTTGCTGGTTCTCTCCCCGCAACTGTTCGCCGCGCCGGCGCAAAGCATCGAAGAGCGTCTTGCCAGACTTGAAGCCAGGACCTCCTCCGCCGAAGCAAGAGCCTCGATGGCCGAAACCGATGCAGCGCGATTGCGAGAGGAAGTCGAACACCTCAACCAGCAAGTCACCGGCAGGCTGCCGACGCCTGCACAAACTGCCCTCGACCAACGCGTTGCGCGGGTAGAAGCCAATCAACAGTCCCTCCAAAGCCCTCCTCCGGCGACCGCCTCTGCAGCCACTCCGACCGAGCAATTGAGCGATGGCTTCACCTTCGGAGGCTATGCCCGCTCCGGGATCATGAGCAACAAATCAGGTGCCGGTCGCGGCGGCCCTTACGTGACCCCGCCGGCTCGGTAGGTGGCGCGGTTGGCCGCTTGGGCAATGAAGTCGATACCTACATGGAAGCCAAGTTCACCAAGGAGAGCCAAGCCGCCAACGGAACACGCTCCAAGTACACGCTGATGCTCGCCGACGGTCTGGAGACGCCCAACGACTGGACCGCGGCACAAAGTGCGCTCAATGTGCGCCAGGCCTACGCCGAACTTAGTCACCTAACGTCCTTTCAAGACAGTCCTCTGCTGCGCGATGCCACCCTGTGGGCGGGCAAGCGCTTTGATCGGGACAATTACGATATCCATTGGCTCGACAGGGGGATAGTGTTCCTGGCCGGGACCGGCGGTGGTATCTACGACGTGCACCTGGCTGAAGACTGGCGCATCAATGCATCGTTGATGAGCCGCTCCTACGGTGACTTCGGCACCGAGGAAAATAAGGACATCCGCAGCTATGTCGCGACCCTCAATCAATTTTTCGACGAGGGTCGCTGGCAGGTCATGCTCAATGGCATTTCTTCAGGGCAGAACGATGCCATCCTGAACGACAAGAGCAGGCAGGAACTCGCCAGGGATACTCGGGTGAACAAGTCCGGATTCAGCCCTGCCACGAGTGGCGCCCATGGCATGCTCGCCTACCACCGCCCCGATTTCTTTGGTCAAGAAGGCTACTTCAAGGCGGCGCTGCTGTATGGCCAAGGGCTGGGGGCGGAGGTCAACAGCATTGGTGCCGACGGCGACTTGCTGGACCAGGCTCAGACATTGCGCCTGGCGCTCTATGGCCATACCCGCCTTAATCAAGACTGGCGCATCGCACCGACCTTGATAACCGAGCAGAGCAAGAATCGTTACGTCCCCGGCGACGACTATCGCTACACGACGCTCAACGTGCGCCTGGCCAACGAACTGACCAGTAATTTCGAAATGCAATATGAACTGAGCTGGCAGACCATGAACCTCAATGCACTGGGCTACGATGGCCGCCAGGCAGCCAAGGGCGACTATTGGAAACTCACCTTCGCCCCGACCTTCAAGGCCCAGACCGGTGACTTTTTCATTCGCCCGGAACTGCGTCTGTTCGCCACCTACATGAATTGGTCCAGGGACCTGGATAACTTCAGCGCAACAGACGATTTTGGTCTGAAGGACTTCAAGTCCGGCGGCGAGTGGCAATTGGGAGTGCAAATGGAGACTTGGTTCTAGAAGTATTAGGTCGGGCAACAACTTATATGTGAACTGATCGCTAGTTGCTGCGCGACCAAAGCCCTGCCTGAGTTGCCTCAGACTGTCCTGGCCAATGATTGCCCATTGAACGACTCGATGCTCGAATGCACGGCTTCGTGGGTGTCAGGCGCCGCGCCGGCCAGCTTATGATCAAGCTGAAAAGCCTGATCGATACCGACATTGGCAGCACTAACGTTGCGAAACGTTTCCTGCTCCAGCACGATTGAGTTCAGGACAAAATATTCATCCACGGCATTCGTTCAGGTGTGCTGAACAGTTGCCCGAAGTGACCGCTCGGTGTTTCGCTGAGCGTTTTTGTACTTTTTTTGAAGCATAAAGCAGCAACGCACCACTACAACCAATGGAGGTTTCTAGTTAGCGAAAACAGCACCGAAAGTTTGTCGAAACACAGAGGGGGACCACTCACATCCTGTCCGAGATCTGGGCCTCGGACATGTGAATAATGCATTTGCCACAAGATTGGAAAATACTCTATAAGGGCTCTGCTGTCTGAATAAGCGAGTTTAATACCAATTTTATTTCAGAAGCCGGGTCTTTATGTCCTTGCAGTATCAAACCTTCCGACAGCGCGGTGAATGTCTTTGCAAGAGTGGCACATTCCAAAGGAGGCTTCTTACCTGCATGACTGAATATAATCGTAATTAACTTTCCCAAAGCCTCACTATTTTCCTGATGCAGGGCGTAGTAATGCGTTGAAAACTCCTCATCACGCAAGGCAATCAGTTGTAGCTCAGCATCAAGAATCGCACAACTGGCATTATCTTTAAGTGTATCAATATAAGAATTCAATCCATGAGCCAGTTCTTCTGATGAATATCCAGCAGCCAGAGTAACACCCAATCGATCGATCTCAACTCGCTTGAATCTCTGGGTTAATTGTAGAAGCAGGTCTGACTTACTTGTAAAGTTTGAAAAAATGCTCCCTTTGAAAAGCCGGCCTCCTCAGATATAGCATTGACACTGGCGGAGTGAAAGCCTTTCCTAACCATAAGATCAGTGGCAGTATCGAACAACTTGTCTCTTGTTACTTGCTGACTTTCTTCACGACCCAATCTCTTCTTAATCACACCTTCGGCTCCTCTGGCCAAACAAAAATATCTATTTGTAACTGAATGCAACAAGCTTGCTATTCACTGCAAATACGGATCTAACGACTATACCTTATACTATGACCATCTTAATCAATTTACATTTAAGCTTTTAAAAAGTGCCATGTAAATGCCATGTATGGGGACGGAGGCGGCGAGATGCACTGCATCGACATGCAGCGCCGGCATTGCAAGCGCTTGCAACTCAAAAAGAGGTGTCAGCTCCCGCACGCTCAGGTACTTCGGTATCCAGCCTGACGCGTGGCCCACCCGATCGATCGAATCAGCAAGGTTGTCTTGTGACACCCCCAAGAGGCCGACGGCGAGCGGCGAAAAATTTATTTCGATGGCCTTAATCCTCCCAATCCAGGTGAAACATTCACTGCCGTTCAAGCGCTAAAACACTGATTTTACTAGCCTAAAGTCAAATTTAGCGACGTCACTTCTATGCTCATAACGAAATACCACTTGATTTTCAGATACCGAATGGTTTTTACTTGCGTCGTTGGTTCAGCCAACACCTGATCAGAGCATCGAGACCAGTGACATCAATCTCGATGCAGCAGCAGGTTACCCCACAGGAGCTGGATTTTAATGGAATATGCCTTCGTTACAGGCGCTACTGGCCTGCTCGGTAATAATCTGGTTCATGCGCTTTTAAAGCGAAATATCAAAGTAAAAGCACTGGTTCGTTCCGTAGAGAAAGCCAAGAAGCAGTTCGGCAATCTGCCTGTCGAATTTGTCGAAGGCGACATGCTCAATGTCGACGCCTTCAGCCATGCCCTACAAGGCTGTGATGCCTTGTTTCATACAGCTGCCTACTTCCGCGACAGCTACAAAGGTGGAAAACACTGGCAGAAACTGTATGACACCAACGTCACCGGGACCGAGCGATTATTGCAAGCTGCTTACGCCGCCGGCATTCGTCGTGCAGTCCATACTTCATCCATTGCCGTATTGAAGGGCAATAAAGACCAAGTGATCGATGAGACGATGTCTCGCAGCGAATCGGATGCTGACGATTACTACTTGAGTAAAATACTGTCCGAGCAAAAAATTCAGGAATTTTTGTTGCAACACCCGGACATGTTCATCGCCATGGTATTACCGGGCTGGATGTTTGGCCCCGGGGATATCGGCCCAACTTCATCAGGACAGTTCCTGCTCGACTTTGTCGGAATGAAATTGCCTGGCGTGCTGCCTGGAAGTTTTTCCGTAGTAGATGCCCGGGATGTGGCGGAACATCAGCTCGCAGCAATCACACGCGGCAGATCCGGAGAACGTTATCTGGCAGCCGGTAACCATATGAACATGAAAAGCATTTTCCAGGCACTCTCCAGTGTCAGCGGCGTAAAAGCCCCGGAGCGAAAAATCCCGTTGTTCATGCTGCGAATAATTGCCTTGATATATGAAGGCTATTACCGAGTTACGAAAAAGCCGGTACTCATCAGTACCTCCACCGTAAAACTCATAGAGCAAGAGCAAGGGCGCACTCATTTCAGCCATAACAAAAGCCTAAAAGAGCTGGAGTGCAAGTTCCGCCCCGTAGCTGAAACATTGACCGACACCCTGGACTGGTACCGGAAAAATAACTACATAAATGCGTAATTGAAACAGTTCATATATAGCCTGCCTCTGTAGTACTTTTTTTGTCTAACCATTACTTCAAGGATTGAGAGAGGTTGGTAAATGAAAAGCCTTTCATATAAAGAAGGTTTTCTGCATCGGTTCGTCGGTTTTTCAGAATCGTTCCCAGACCACATTGCTATCAGGAACCTGGACGCGGAAGAAGAGACCGTCACTTACCGTGGGTTGCGAATAAAGGCTGAAGAGTGCAACGGCGCACTCAAAAGTCTAGGTGTATTGCCGGGCGACAAAGTGGCGGTTGTTCTACCCAATGGGGTGGAGTTCATCGCTTACTATCTGGCGATCATCGGGCGTGGGGCGACTCCGGTTATCCTCAACTACAAACTGACGCCATTCGAAATGAGCAGCGTCATCAGTATTGCCCGGCCGACGCTGGTCGTGACGACCGAAACGCTATTCGAGCAACATAGCGAGACATTTCAGCCTGCCTACGGCGTTCAGCACTCCTTGGTGTTGAACACCGCAAGCGAGCCATCCTCTCCCCTGCCCGACAACGCAACGGCCGATTCACAGCTTCCTCGACAGGCCGAACCTTTGTTACTGCCCGAAGGCAATCCGATCGTCTCGGTACAGTTCACGTATAGGGGCACCGGTAAACCTCTGGCCGTTTCTCACCGCTACCTTGACCTGACGCAATCGAGCGATGGGCTGCATGAGCAGTTTCATCTTCAAGGGGTCGGATCCGTTCATCTGGTGACGCTGCCGCTGTATGCCATCTTCGGACTGTCCGTGATGATGGTCTTTCCATTGAGCGTGGGCGCCACCCTGTTAATGACCAACACCCTGCTCAATAGGGATCTGGCGGAAGTCTTGTCCCAGCATCAGGTCACCTTTGCCTGCCTGGTGCCTGACGTCATTCGCTACTTCAATACGCGACTGGCCAAACGCAAAGGCGCGCTATTGCCGATGCACCCACAACTGATGATTTATTCAGGTGGCAGCCATCTACCGGCCGACGAAGCCGAGAAACTGGGAAGGCTGCTGGGGTGCAATCCGGTGCTGCAAGGCTATGGATTGACCGAGAGCATGCCAGTGATAGTCCAGAGTTCGATTGGCAAGGTCCATCGAGGCGCCATGGGGCAGCCGATTCGCAACGTAGAACTGCGGGTCGTCGATGCTCAGGGTCGAGACGTCGCAACTGGGCGTATCGGCGAACTGTTGATACGCGGCTCGATGGTGATTGACGGATATAACGATGCAGCAGACGCCAATGCCCGGTTCTTCCGTGATGGCTGGCTACACACGGGGGATCTGGTCTGGCGGGACGATGATGGACATGTGTTCTTCTATTGCCAACGCCTGCGAATCTCGAAGATTAAAGCGCAAATGGTCGACCTGACCGAAATCGAATCCATTGCCCTGAAGCATCCTGGCGTGGTGCGCGCAAAGGCTTACATCGTCCCTGACAACAAGGAGGTCAACGTATTGCACCTGTGCGTTGAAGGGAGCGGTGACCTGACCCAGAGCGCTATCTCCACCCTGCTCTCGCGCTACCTCTCAGGCTTCAAACTGCCCAGAACTATCGAGATTATCTCTCTCAAGGAAGAGATCCATGCAAGCAAATAGCACACAACCGGTACTGGCCGTTTTCGACTTTGACGGCACACTGACCGACAGGCATACGTTCTGGCGCTACATGCGTTTTATCGTGGGAACCAAGTCGTTTTGGCTAAGGATCGTTCCCCTACTGCCCAAAATGCTCAGTGTGATCCTTGGTATCACACCGTTGATGCAGGCGCGCCTCGCGTTCATTGCCTGCTATCTGGGCGGCCTGTCAGTTGAGCAAGAGCGCGAACATGCCAAATATTTCATTACCGAACAGCTACCGCTCTGGCTCAGGCCCGAGGCCTTGCGCCGGCTGCAATGGCATCAGTCCATGGGACATGTCACGGCGCTGGTCAGCAACTCGCCGGAGAACTATCTGATTCCCTGGGGGCAGGCAGCAGGTTTTGACTATATATGCGGCACCCGCCTGGCGACTGCGAAGAACAAACTGACTGGCGGGATATCAGGTACCAACTGTGTTGAGAGAGAAAAAGTCACACGGCTGAAAGGCTGTTTGAGCAACCTTGATGACTTTTACATTTATGCCTACGGAGACTCATCAGGTGACGATGCTCTGCTCGGCATTGCCAACTCTCCCTTCTATAGAAACTGGTACTAACAGATGAACACTCTGAGCACGTTGGCACCCAAGCACTTCGGCCCCGGTAACACCCCGACAGTAATGATCGTCGGTGCTGGCCCTATTGGCCTGTCCCTGGCAATCATGCTGAAAAAGTGGGGCGTCTCTTTTCGCATTATTGAAAAGAACGCCGGCCCCTCGACCGCTACCAAGGCGATGGCCATCCATTCCAGAACCCTGGAAATTTTTCGCGATCTGGGTGTTGCCGATCAGGCCATCAACGACGGGTTCACGATCAACCAGTTTTCGGTGCAGTCGAACGCCAAACGGGTGCTGAACTACAACTTCTCCTACCTGGATACGACCTATCCCCTGCTGCTCAGCCTGCCACAGCCGCAGACAGAAAAGATTCTGCTTGAGCGACTTAACAAGTTGGGTGTGGATGTCGAGTGGAATACCGAACTGGTCGATATAGAAAACCAGCCGGGATCCGTGCGAATGACGCTCCATCATGCGGATGGCAACGACGAATCCTTTACCAGTCGGTGGGTGGTCGCGTGCGACGGTGCTCGCAGCAACATTAGAAAACGTCTTGAGATGCCCTTCGAAGGATCGTCCTACGACCGTTTCTTCATGCTGGCCGATGCCGATATCGAGTGGTCTGGAAGCAAGGACGAAGGGGCTTTCTTCCTGGGTGCGCAGGATGGTTATGTGGCGGTCGCACCGATCAGCGCCCAATCCCGTTATCGACTGTTCATCGAGATGCCCTACGACCTGCCGCCAGAAGATGAGCGCCCTTCCTTGAGCCTGGAGAATTTTCAGCGGTTGTGCGAAGGACGCGGGCAAAAGATGACGCTGTCCAATATTTCATCGACCACCATCGCCTCCTTTCAACATCGTCGCGTGCAGTCGCTGCAACAAGGCTCTGTGTTTCTGGTGGGCGATTCGGCTCATATCGGCAGCCCGATCGGCGGGCAATGGATGAACCTGGGTGTTTCCGAGGCCTACAACCTGGCGTGGAAAATGGCCTATGTCGATCAGGGCCTGGCGGATCAATCACTGCTGGAAAGCTACAACGAAGAACGCTACCCGGTCGCCCTGGAAGTCGAGAACACGGCACACCGACTGACCGCACTGATAACCCTCAGGCATCGCGCCCTCGTTTGGCTGCGCGACAATGTTCTGCCACTGCTGAGCAACAGGCGCAAGGTTCAGCGCAAGTTGCCCACGATGATTTCCGGTCATCAGTACCACTATGGCAAAAGTGAGTACATTCAAGAATCGCTGACGAAAAAGCAGCGCATGAATTGGGACAAAAAAGGGAAGAAACCCGAATTCCAGACGTCTGCGCCTCGCGCAGGTCAACTGGCTCCCGATGTTGAATTGTGGCAACTGCAAGGTATGCCGCCAAAACGCTTGATCGACTTGTTCCAAGGAACCTTCACGCTGCTGATTTTCAGCGCAGCCGATCAGTTTTCCCCTTTGCTACCGGGCTACTACTCGCTGGCCGAGTCGGTGGAGAAGGATTACCCAGGCATCAAGGCTTATTGCGTCATTGATGCTTTGGGTAGCTCCGAGCTGCCTTTCTGGCACTCAACGTTGTTGGACCCCGATTGGCGGCTGCACAAGCGCTACCATGCCAAAGAGGGCACATTGATGCTGATTCGTCCTGACGGCTACATCGCTTTTCAGGGGGCTGATGCAATCACGCTCTTCACTTATCTGAACGTAAGATCCGGGCTGCTCAAAGGGGCCAGAAAAACAACATCTTCCGAGATCGACGCAGTGGAACTCCAATTTTAAGTCTCTATATGGCTACTGCCTGTTTGCTTCATTGAGTGACACAAGGCCCAGCCCTGGGCCATGACTTTTGATTTCTTGTTGATAGAAAACATATACCGACTTTGGTTAGGAGAACCCCATGCGCGTCCAACTCAACGATGTTGTGCAGGAATTCATCGTGTCCAATGGAAAAATAGCTCATAGCTATTTCTCTCTTTCAGAAAAAATCATTGATTCACTTTGCGATTCCAATATCGAAAAAGAATCAATATTGATGCGTGTGCTGGAGCAGGCCGAAACTGTCACTGCGCATTACTTCAACGCTCATCAACAAGTCCTGGAAGGCGTTTATGCCAACGGGGTTGAAGCACCCGTCAATAGAAGCCTGCCCGTCCTGGAACCCGTACACTCGAACCCGGTAGTGCTGGCATCGGCACCCGTTGCGCAACAAACGCCTGCACTCAGCTACGGGCAATGGTTGCGCGCCGAAATAAGTTCGGTCACTGGTTTCAAAAAGGAACAAATCGACTTCGATCAAAGTTTCGAGAGTCTGGGCATCGACTCCCTGGGGCTGGTCGATATTTTCGAATCCCTGGCTCAGCACTTCCCGGAAAAGAAAGAACTCACCTCGTCGCTCTTTGATGCGCCCTCGCCTACCGTCTTGCTGGCACGGCTTGAAGCCAATCCGCAGGCACCTGCCGTGGATATCGAAGTATGGGTACTTGAGCAACTGGCGAATATCACCGGTTTTACGGTTGACCAGATCGACCAGAAGCAAAGCTATGAAAGCCTGGGCCTGGACTCCTTGGTGCAACTGGATTTCCAGGAAGCGATCGTCGCTTTGTGGCCGCAACTCAAGGCCAACAGCACTGAGCTGGTCAACGCCAAGTTTCCACAGGAAACAATCGCATTGATTAAAGTCGCTCTGGCCACTCCCGATTCGACCTCAGTAACAACCTGCGAAGCGCAACCAACCAGCACAACAGCCCCCAGGAGCAGATAAGCAATCTGCTTTTAAACACCCTGTCCCCCTGATCCCCGATGCCCCAAAGTCGATCGACATCGAGACGCCTTTCGCACAGTTGGGGCTCAGCGGTTTTGCCCGAGAAACACTCTGCCAATCAATGGCGCAGCAGTGCCCTGTCAGCGAATTTGCAGGTGAGGCGCTGATGTCGCGTCGTACGCCGCAAGACGCCATGTCGTTGCTGACAAGACTGGGCTGAGCCACTGTAAAAAATGGAATGGAATCCGGGTGATCGCAAAGATCACCCAGCATTTTGACAACCAGGAGAACGGGTATGAGTGGCGCGGTAACGACAGAGGGCGATTTTTGCTTCAGTGCAATGGCTGGAGAGTTTCCCGGGGCCCCCTCAACAGATGCGCTTTGGCACTTGCTTTCGCAGGGACAGGTAGCGCCCATCCATTCGATGCTGACACGCTGGGAACTGGATAAGGCGTCAATCTATTCAGCAAAGAAAGGCGAAAAGGATCGTACTTACCTGGACAGTGCTTATTGCCTGGCCGATGACGCATCGACCCCGTCACGCCATGAAGGACGGCAAGTCGCCATCGGCAAGAAAGTACTCCAGACACTCCTCACCCAGCTTGCCGCACAAGGCTCGGTATTGATCAAGGAGCGCACTGCGTTGGTGGTCGCGACATCTTGGAGTGATGAGAGTTACTTCGTCACCGGAGTCTGCGCAACAGCCGATGCACCACGGGGTTATACGCCGGGTGAACAAGTTGCTGAACTGGCGGCGGCTTTGGCTTTGGGTGGCCCTGCGTTATCAGTAGACACCGCCTGCAGTTCGTTCCCCTATGCAATCGATATGGCTCAAGCGCTGGTCAACAGCGGACAGGCGGATAACGCGATTGTCATGGCACTGAACACCGTACTGCCGCCAGCGCTGTTTCTGGGGTTCTCGCAGTTGACCGCCTTTTCCTCCCGAGCCCAAATGCAGGCGTTCGGCCAAGACGCTGACGGCATTGTGCCGGGCGAATGTGCGGTCGCCTTTCTGGTCGAGCCTGTATCGCAGGCCCTGATTGCGAAGCGCCGTCCCCTGGGTGTTTTGCGGGCATTGGGACTTTCGGCCGACGGCGCCGAAGGCTCAGTGTTTGCGCCTGGCAAACAGGCTCAGTGCACGGCTTACCAGCGTGCCTATATCGGTCTTGACCCCAGCAATGTGGACTACATCGAGACCCATGGCACCGGTACACCGCTGGGGGATGCGACAGAGCTGGACTCTTTGAACAGCTTCTTCGCCCCTCATCGCACAGATGGCAAAAAGATAATGATCGGTTCGATCAAATCCGTCATTGGCCACCCATTGGCCGCCGCCGGAGGCGCTTCGCTCGCCAAGGCGCTGATGATATTGCGTCACAAAGGTATTCCACCTCAGCCCGACTACCGCCCTAGCGCAAAAGTCGATGAGACCTGCCTGCAGTTGGCCACAGAGCAGGTACAACCCCTCGCTGATCGTCAGTCGGCGATCCGGGTAGGCATATCCAGCTTTGGTTTTGGCGGCGCCAATGCGCATCTGGTGGTGGATGAATACATTCCCGACAACCGCCCTGCCGTCCCCCGGGTCGCCCCCGGCGTGCTGATGCTGGACCTTGCCATTGTCGAGGCTGAAGCGGCGATCGGCAGTCACTTCTCATTACAGGCTCTCAAGCAACAACTCGCTCAGCCAGCAGCACCGTCAGTCAGTTTCCCTTATGGGCGCTTCGTTGATTGCGCCGCCACTGCGGGTCAGCCGTTACTGGGAAAATTCCTGGCGCAGGATCGCGTCATTGATATCGACGGTTTCGGCATGGGCCCCAAACATCTGGCCCATGTCGATCCGTTCAAGCTGTTGATCACCGATCGAATCAATCATTTGCTGCAACGCCTGCCGGGTGTGGCCGGCTCACCCGGCACTGCGATGGTCATGTGCTGCAACATGGGTGGGGAGCGCTTCAGCAATGCGTATAGCGGCGCCCACACGTTCTACTCCCAGGCTCAAGGCATGCCGCCGGGTGTGGAGGTGACAGACGTGGCAACCATGTTGCCGAACATGTTGTCCGGCTACCCGGCGAAAATTTTTGACTTCAAAGGTTTCCATCAAACTCTGGTCGGCACCCCTGGCTTGTTCTGGCAAACCTTGCTGGCATCGCAGCAATGGTTCAAGGACGGCGTGACGACGCTCTTGCTCGGCGCAGGGCGTTTTATCAGTGGCGAAATAGAGATCGAACGCGCCCGGCACTCAGCGACACTGCAAGGCGAAGGGCTGGGGGTGATTGCTCTGCGCCCCTATCTACCAAACTCCAGCGACAAGCCTTTACTGGTGATCCGCGCGGCAGTCTTGGCCCATGCCGCGAACTCGTTGGAAGAGGCTTGCCAACTGCTGGGCAAAGCGCGGAGTCAATACCAGAACATTGAAGTCTGCGAGCTGCAGCCTGATGCAACTCATGCCAGCAGCTCACTGCAAGAAATGACCGGCTTCCTGGCTGAAGCCAGTGGCATCGAAACCCTGTTGGCGGTGCTGTTAAGTACCTCGGCTCACACGGTGATCGAGGTGCGCGAGGCCGGCAAGGCAGTGATGTGGTTATTTACTGAAAAGCTTCAGGAGTGGCGCCCGGCCGCAGCCGAACCCGCCCCTGCCGTCAAGCACCCCTTCATGTTGCGTTTCGCCCACTCGGCGCCCCAAGAACTGCAGCAGGTCATCCTGCCTGCACGACCTGTCAGCCTGGTCAGGGAGCCGCGACACGACGGCGTCGACGTGCTGGCGCTCAGCGATTTGCTGACCAGCACCCTGCTCTCAGGGCTGCGTGTCAGAACTCGCGCCATGGAGGGCCTTTTCGCCCTGCACCGTGGCTCTGAAGCCCAGCGCCCCGTGCACTGGCAACGTCGCCCGGAAAATATCGTGATCGCCAACGTCCAGCGTGGCCCTCAGTCACTGCACGCCCAGCTCGTGGTGAATGAAGCGCACCCTTACTTCTTCGACCATCCCCTTGATCACATCCCCGGCATTTTATTGCTCGAGGGCGTGTTGCAACTGATTGAACTCGCTATGCCCCCACTGAGCGGCCGAGTGGCCTATGTCAAAAATCTGAGCATCAAGTTCCAGCAATACGTACAGAAGCAGGGTGCGATTGATCTTCATCTGGAACAAGGCAAAGACCCTCAGGTCTTCAATGCCAAGGTCATGCAGGCCGGAAAGTTGATGTGCACGTGCATCCTTGGCATGGCCTACAACTCGGCGTTCGAGACATCGCCCGCCGGCGAGTTCACGGCTGTTCGCTGCCGCGACAAGGCTTTGCTGCACAAGGCCAGAGAAGAAAACATCATCGTCAGTGACATGAGCGGTATCGCCCAGGGCTTGAGCGTGGACACGCTCAAACTGCCGGATGAGCACATCTTCCAGGAGGGCGACCCCGAGCACTATTCGATGGTCTATTTCCTCGAGGTTGCCCGCCAGTGCTACATGCAGATTGCCCACAGTTATCTACGAATCCCACTCAATACCCCGATGAACCTGCTGGCCTTGAGTTTCACTCTGGATCGACCAATCCCCAGGAACAGCCCGCTGTCGTTGGCACCGCAAGCCGGTTTTGACGGGCAGGATCAGCTATTCAAAACGAACCGTATCTACATCGACCTGTTCAACCGGGGCGAAAAAATCGGTCAAGCCAGTATTACCGCTCAAGTGCTGAGTCAATCCGCGCCTGCTGCGTGAGGCTTTGAGTTGATCTCACTCTCCAGCATGACAGCGCCCCACACAACAAAGGTGTCGCCGTGAACGATGTAAATGTGCAAGTCCGAGTCAAATCGCCGCCTTCTGAAATCTGGAAGATCTGGAGCAACTTCTCAGAAGCGCCGTTATGGGATACCGACGTCAGCCATTGTGAACTCGATGGCCCGTTCCAGCCTGGAACGCGGGGCAAGTGTGTCCTCAAGAATGGCCTGAACATGCCACTGAAACTGGAAGCGGTGAGGATGCATGAAAGCTATCGGAACACGGCAAGACTGCTTTGGATCGACCTCGAGTTCGATCACCAGATGCATAGACTTTCTCCGCATGAAACCCGGGTCACCCACAGCGCGAAGATCTCCGGCCCCTTAAGTTTTTTATACCGCGGGCTATTACGAAAAATGCTGACGGCAGCAATGACCACCGCACTGGACAACCTGAGCACTCTGGCGGAACAACGGGCGAACGCGATGAACAACCTCGTGCTCGACAAGCCTGGCACGCATTTGCAGCACTAATGAAACATCCCGGGAACGGGCGTGTTGAACGCTCGCGCCTGAGCACGCTTCGCTTACTTATCGATAACGGCACACTTCGGACCGAGCATGAAACCACTAAAAAACACTCAGTATCTTGTGATGGGCGTCATTGGCATGGGCTTTATCAGTCCTGCGTCCAGTTCCGCCGACACGCTCGGCCCCTACATCAGTGTCATGGGCGGCCTGAACTGGGTTGCCCCGCAGGACCTTAACCAGAACAACCTCGATTTTGTCGAGATGCAGTTCAACCACCCGTTAGACTCCGGCTACGCCACTGGACTGGCATTGGGCTGGCGATTCCCCGTCGGGCTCAGACCTGAAGTGGAACTCAGTTACCGCAAAAACACCCTGACCCAGTTCAATAACCGGGTCTACGAAGGCGGCGGAAGCATCTCGGGCAAAGGCAAAGAGGAAGTCACCAGCCTGATGGCCAACCTCTGGTATGACTTCCTGAATCTCCCGGCGCCCTTCAGTCGGTTCACTCCCTACATTGGCGGCGGCCTGGGCTACAGCACCGTGTCAATCAGTGGCCTGGAAGCCGGCGGCGTCCACTTCGGCAATACTCATCGTGACAACGTATCGGCCTATCAACTCGGAGCCGGGGTAAGTTTCGAGCTCACCGATCAATGGTCCACGTCCCTGGATTATCGATACCTCAAGACTCGCGATGCGCACTTCGGTGACATACAGGGCCTGCCCCAAGGCGATGTGCGCACTGACTACAGCGCCCAGTCATTGATGCTCGGCCTGCATTATTGGTTCTAAGCGGTTAAACAGATCGGCGCCTTGCAAGGCGTCACGACGACAAGCCGGTGAAAAGCTTCGACCCAGGGTCTCACCGGCTTGCGCCCCACAACGTCAATCTTGCGCACCACCGCCAACACATCCTCAGACTCAACGCCTTTAAATCACGTCAATGCTCAAAGACCGCTTCGAAGGTGTTTTCTCCGTGGCAAGGCGCAAGATTGGTTGACCTAAGGCAACGGATCGAACTTCAAGTTGCCAAGACTCTGCACTTTGTCTTCACGAACCATTTTGTGCGTCACGCTTCACTGCGCACCGGAGTGTCCACACAACGGGACAGCGATGAGCATCAGCTATCCGCTGAACATCCTGTAACAGCCGGGCGCACTGGATGATGCGCATCGTCATCCAGTGAGGTGCTGAGGTTGAGGCTACTCGCTGCTGCTCTGTCGGAAATGAAGGCAGCGTTCATAGGCCCCTTCCTGAGTCATCAGAAAATCCTTAGCCACTACGCGACAAGCTCGACGTAGCTAGACTCCCCACCTCCAGTCGCGCCCGACAACCAACCCCATACGAAGGCCAGCGTCGTACGTCCTGCGTGATCAACGCCTACCGTGCCACGCGACCAGCCGGCAAGAATTTCGCCATCCGTAGTCAAGCACTGAAAAAGAAGCTCAATGGTATCGGGGCCTGTCGCACGCCCGACTTGATTACCCCAGCGAATCCGGCCGCCTTGGTAAGTGCTCGAAATGGCGTTTTCCTCAACATGGTAATGAAATACTGTGCCTGCACCGGATAGCCCCTGGGCGTTGTCCGCTACCGCAAATCGGCGATTGTGCAAACGGTCGCGGATTTGAGAAAAGGGAATTTCCATAAATGTCACGTCCTTTGGTAGAGATGGTCCATTCAAGCCTTCGATTATCTTAAGCCAGTGCATCGGGGTTCTGATCTATAACCTGCGCAGAGCAAGTTCGGGAGAGTCGAAAACCTGATCAATCAGTGCTGGATCAATGCGCACCAGGTTTTCAGGTGCGTATTTCAGCTCCTTCCCCACGGCTGGCCGGTGGTCAACGGCTCCTTCAGCCGGACCACCACGGATTCATGCACCGAGACTTTTTGCCCTGGCTCAGGCTGCATCACCCGCGCTCTGGGTTTGCCGAACGGCGGCATCGAACCAAACCTGAGGATTCGGGTGTGGGTCTTGGTGTCCCACCTCAGGCGCGGAAACCACTCGGCGATCATCCACAGCCGAGACAGCGATTGGTGGGCTTGTGCCAGCGGATCCGGCACCGGGCAGGACGGTGGATACAGCTCACCACGACACGATGCGACGTCGATGTTCAACCCGGCCTCCAGGCTTTCGCCGATCATCCAACGCAAGGTAATCAGGGCAAGCTGCGATTCTTCCGGCGGGTAGCCACCACCGATATCGCAATGCACGCCGGCGAACCACACCTGCCTCAGATCTGCGGCCTTGGCGGCATTCCACAAGTTCTGGCGGTAAAAACAGCGTCGCTCGTCAATGGACACCGCATGACGGATGGTGCGCACACCAGGGTTGTTTGCGGTGTAGGGAACAGCCAACGGGTCATACACCCAGCCCACCGAACTCACGGTGTCGAACAACCCCAGAAAGTGGACATCGACATCCTGGGAAAACGTTGCCTTGAACTGCGCCATCAAGGAAAAGTCCGGTCGTTTGCGCGCGGTCAGACGCCACCAGATATAGCTCCATGCCCGCTTGAGGGAAGGTTCAGGCGCATCTTTTTCAGCACGTGTTCGTGTGGTCAGCAATGACCAGGCAAAATCCAGTTGTTGAACCTGACAGGCAGGAAGCAGCCCAAGCGTATGGATCATGGCTGCCAGAACCCGGGCAGCATAGGAACCTCGAGAGAAGCCGTAGATGAAAATCCGGTCGCCTTTCTGATAGTTCTCCATCAGAAAACGGTAGGCATTGAGCACGTTACGCTTGATCCCCCAGCCAAACGCCAGCCCGGCGATTCGCGACGGTACCTTCTGCCATTCGAACAGCGTTTCACTCAGCCCGAACGTACCCACGCCCTGATCGTAATAGGCCAGCAGCGCGTCGCTGTTCTTGGGTAATGACCGAAAAACCCGGAGGACATTGGTGGGTTTGTCACTGAAGCGGTTGTTCGTTCCATCGATACAGATAATCAGTTGGCGCGTCATGATTTGTGTGCTTTCCAAACCTTTTTTGCCCCCAAAACAGTCAAGTGAAGTTCCCCCACGTCCGAGTTATGACAACTGCTGTATTAAGTCGTGGAAGGCATATCCAATGCATAACAGCATTAATGGCGCCTGGCCATAGCGCTCGACAATAAATGTCACGGACATGAAGGGGGTCAACCCCTCGCTATCCGCTTGGATGGAGTAATAACAAGTAGGTAAGACAACGCATAGAAAATAGGGAGCAGCACCTTCTATTTAATTGTTCGCTGAACATTTATAAAATTCAGAGACGAGTTCACCGACTGATTTAGTCAACTATCAAAAAAGCTTATAGCCAGTAGAAATAACCCACATAACAAATGCTAATGCCATATGGCCACCTCATCATTAGCTTGCTATGGATGGCTGCCGCAAACTCATTGAATATCGCTCACTCAACACTGTCTTCACAGTCTCGAAAAAATCATCCAACTCATTGATAATATTAAATATAAATCTAACCTAAACACTCACCTACCCGACTGCTTCACGTCGTTCCAACAGCTCATCTAAAACTCTGCAACCCAGCAAGCTTGCAAAAACACCACAACCGTCTAAGTTCATGAATATCTTCGCAAGCGTTATCAACCGCACATAAAACCAGCCCTTCAGGCGGGAGAGTTTATTCCCCTAAAACACATCAGACGCTGCTTTTAATTACTGAAACGGAACTCAGTCATAACAATCAAGAGGGATGCTTGATGAAGCGCAGCCATTGGTATCGTGCATTCTCGTTTAGAGGGCCAGCCGAACAGTTTTGGCTGTCATTGTTTTGCTTCTCAGGCTTGGTGATCGCCAGCTTCCTGTTGTTCGAACAACAGATCCAGGACTTCCTCACCCCTCTCAACCTGTACCAGCCTTCGACACCCACCCAGCAACTCAATCTGGCGCTGCTGCTGATCGCCCTGCTCGCGCTGGACGTAGTTTTGCCTGTGCCTTCGAGCTTGGTAGCGCTGCTGGCCGTGGCCATGCTTGGCAGTGTCGGCGGTTACCTGGTGATTTTCATTGGCCTGTGCCTGGGTGCCGGGCTGGGTTATGCGCTGGGGGCCGGCTATTTTCGTCTGCTGTCCGGCCGCCTCGGTCTGCGTCAGCCGGGGAAACTGGCGTATAGGCTGAGCACGCTGTCATTGATCTGCCTGCGCGGCGTGCCGGTATTGGCGGAAACTTCAGTAGTGGCCGCCGGTATGCAACGCTATCCGCTGCGCGCGTTCGTACTGGTCACCACCCTGGCCAATGCCGGCCTGGCACTGGCCTATAGCGCCATCGGCACCTACCTCGTCGAGCAGAACGCGCTGCTGGTAACCATCCTCGCCAGCATGGTCCTGCCCGGACTGTTTATCGCCGGATACAGCTTGTTCAAGACCTTGCGCAAGCTCGGTGCGGAGCAACCGTTGCACGGGCGCTTCGAGGTCAGTTATGACTACCCGGTGGTGTTCACCGATCACTTGTTCGACCCGCTCAATCCCTGTCTGCACCGCCAACTCACCGCCCAGCAAAGAGGCCCGGTGACGGTGTTGGTGTTCGCCGATGAACAACTGTTGCAAAGCGCCCCACACCTGTTGGAACAGATCGACGCCTACTTTGCCGCCCATGCTGCGGATCTGCATTTGCAGGCAGCGCCGATTGCGGTTCCGGCCGGTGAACTGAGCAAGGATTCACAGGTGTTGCAGCAGCTGTACAGCGACATGCTGCAACATCGGCTGGACCGGCATTGCTATGTCCTGGCGCTGGGAGGTGGCGCAGTGCTGGACTCGGTGGGTTACGCCTGCGCCACCTTCCACCGTGGCATTCGCCTGATCCGCGTCCCGAGCACGGTGCTGGCCCAGAACGACGCTGGCATCGGGGTGAAAAACGGCATCAATGCCTTCGGCCAGAAGAACCTGTTGGGGGCCTTCTACCCCGCCACTGCGGTGATCAATGACTTCCAGCTGCTGACCAGCCTCACCCGACGCGACCAGATCGCCGGGCTGGCCGAGGCGGTCAAGGTGGCGCTGATCAAGGACCAGTCATTCTTCCAATGGATGGAGCAACAGGCCGACGCCCTCGCCCACTTCGATCACCCGGCCAGCCGCTATGCCATTCGCCGCTGCGCCGAACTGCACCTGGAACACATCACCGGTGCCGGCGACCCCTTCGAACGCGGTAACGGACGGCCACTGGATTACGGGCATTGGGCCGCGCACAAACTGGAAAACCTCAGTCACCACCGGCTGCGCCATGGCGAAGCCGTGGCAGTGGGCATGGCCCTCGATGGACTTTATGCCAATGCGTTGGGGCTATTGAGCGACGCCGACACTGAACGGGTTCTGAACCTTTTACTCAAGCTCGGTTTCAACCTGTGCCCGCCGGAACTGACCTTGAAAGATGCACAGGGGCGCTCACAGGTGTTGCTCGGGCTGGAGGAATTCCGCCAGCACTTGGGCGGGCAACTCTCCATCCCCATGCTTAGCCGGATCGGCGAGTCAGTCGACCTGCATGAAATCGATGACGCGCGGATGGAGCAAGCGCTGTTGCGACTGTCCACCCGCAGCGGCCCGGCGCTCACCCTGAACGAGGGCTTCGCGCAATGAGCCAGACACCGCTGAATCTGAAGACCTGGATGACCCTCGGCCGGGTGTCCAACCTGCCCACCGTATGGACCAACACCCTGGCCGCCGCGCTGCTGGCCAGCAGTGCCGGGGCCCTGGCGCCGCCGTCGTCGTTGGTGTGGATCCTGCTGCTGGCCACACTGTCGCTGCTGTATCTGGCCGGCATGTTGTTGAACGATCTACTGGATGCCGACTGGGACCAACAACACCATAACCCTCGGCCCATCACCCTGGGCCTGGTCAGTCGACAACAAGTGCGCCTGGCCACTGTGTTGTTGCTGATGCTGGCCGCAGCCTCGGTGCTGGGTCTGAGCCGACTGATCGATCAGCCGCATTGGCTGCTGGGCAGCGTCACCCTGCTGGCGGGCTGCATCTTCGGCTACAACCTGCTGCACAAGAAGTACGCCCACAGCGTCTGGTTGATGGGCGCTTGCCGCTCGACGCTCTACCTCACGGCGGCGGCCAGCCTGGCGGTGCCTCCGGAACCGATCTGGCTCTGCGCGATTTTGCTGGGCGTCTACATCAGCGGCCTGACCTACCTCGCCCGCAATGAACACAACAACCAGTTGCTCAGCCGCCTCCCGCTGATCCTGATGCTGAGTCCGCTGGCCCTGGCGATCTATTCCGACAACCTCTGGTTTTGGCCGGTGCTGCTGATATGGCTTGGCTGGCTGGGCTGGCACTACTGGCACAACCTGGCCAACCCGCAACATCGCAAGGTTCGGGCCTTTATCGGTGCCGGCCTGGCAGCCCTGCCCCTGTTCGATGCCCTGGTGATGGCCGTGGCCAATCAGCCTTTGGGCAGCCTGTTATGTGTCCTGGTGTTTTTCCTGCTCCCACACTTTCAGCGCTGGATCAAACCGACATGAAAATGGACGTCACTGCGCCGTCATCAACGGCCCTCGAAATGCGCCACGACCGCCTCGCCGAACAACGCCAGGCCTTGACCCAACAGCTCGATGAAGCCGAGCAGCAGTGGTGGCGCCAGGCACAGGAGCGGCTTACCCAACACCCGAACGCCAACACCGCGGCGCTCTTGAGCAGTCAGTGCAAGCGCAACCTCAAGGAGCATGCACTGCCCAACAATGCCGGCTGGAGCCACATCCAACTGGCGCGCGCGTTGTTGCTGGCGCAGGTCCTTGAGCAACAGCCCGCCGACGGGCAACTGCCCCTGCTGCGCCAGTTGTTTCTGTGGGGCGACGATCAGGAAAAGATCGCCACCTTGAAGGCCCTCGACTGGCTCGATAGCCGTGGGCTGTGCGTGGAGCTGGCGTTGCAGGCCGGGCGTACCAGTAACAGCCAGGTGTTTGCCGCCCTCGCCCTCGACACCCACTACCCGTCACGTCATTACCCCGAACGGGCCTTCCATCAACTGGTACTGAAGGCGTTGGGCATGGGGCTCGACGTACGACGTCTGATCGGCCTGACGCAACGACTCAGCGTCCCCCTTAATCAGTTGGCCCTCGACCTGCTGGACGAACAGCTCGCGGCCGAACGAACGGTGTCCGCCGGGTTGCCCCTGGCGATTGCCTTCAACCTGCTCAGCCCGGCGCAACACCAGCGCCTGGCAGGCCTGAGTCAGCAGCAACGCTTGCCGCCGGAATGGCGTGACCGCTTGGCCGGCACCTCACCGAACTAATGCTCAATGGCTCCCTTCCTTTGACGAGGATTCACCATGCTCAAGTACTTCGACCCGCACATTCATATGGTCAGCCGCACCACCGATGACTACCAGAACATGGCAGCCGCCGGCATTACCGGGGTTATCGAGCCGGCCTTCTGGCAGGGCCAGGCCAGGACCAGTGTCGGCAGTTTTATCGATTACTTCGACACGCTGTTGGGCTGGGAGCGCTTTCGCGCCAGCATGTTCGGCATCCATCACTTCTGCACCATCGGCCTCAACCCCAAGGAGGCCAATGACTTGTCGGTGGCCAATGAGGTGCTGGAGATTCTGCCGCGCTATCTGGTGAAAGACGGCGTCGTGGCGGTCGGCGAAATCGGCTACGACGACATCACGCCCGAGGAGGATCGCTTTCTCGCCGCTCAACTGGAGCTGGCCAAACAATTCAATTTGCCGGTGCTGGTGCACACCCCGCACCGCGACAAGATCGGCGGCACCAAACGCACCCTGGCAGTGATTCGCGAAGTGGGGATTGCCGAGCATCTGGTGATCATCGACCACCTCAATGAACTGACGCTGCCTCTGGTGCTGGACAGCGACTGCTGGCGCGGCCACTCCATCTACCCCAACACCAAAATGTCGGAACAGCGCATGGTGGCCCTGCTCCAGCAGTACGGCACCGAAAAAATGGTGGTCAACAGCGCTGCCGACTGGGGCATCAGCGACCCGCTCAAGGTGCCAAAAACGGGCCAGGCCATGTTGGCGGCCGGCTTCAGCGAGGCTCAGGTCGAACAGGTGCTGTTCCACAACCCGGTGGACTTTTTGCCCAAAGCGGCCAAATGGATAAAGCCCTGATCAGTACCCCGCTACCCATCGATCAGCGTCGGCAGTGGCAGGAAAACTCCGCCCTCCGGGGGCAGGAACCGGTGATCAAATGAATGCCGGCACGGGGTGGGCTGCCGCGCAGGTCGGTTATTGCAGCAACGTGCATCCGACCCGTGACCTGGCCGGGCTACGGTCCTCCATCGAACAGCACTTTCAGGGCGTGCGCACGCTACGCAGGCTGAACGAGCAGGACAGTGGACTGTGGATCAGTGCCCTCGCCGCGGCCGAATTACAGCAGACATCGGCGCGTTCGGAGTTCCTGAGTCTGCTGCAACGCAGTGGGCTACGTCTGACCTCGCTTAACGGTTTTCCCTACGGCCAATTTCATGATGGCGCGGTGAAAGCCGAGGTCTACCTGCCCAGTTGGGCCGAACCAAAACGGTTGGCGTACAGCCTGAATCTGGCGCAAATCCTCGCGCTGGCCTTGCCGCCAGACTGCCATCAGGGAGTGATTTCCAGCGTGCCGCTGGGCTATGCCGCCAGTTGGAACCCGACGTTACAGCAACATGCCGAATATCAACTGCGCCAACTCACCGCCTCACTGGCCAGGCTGCATCTGAAGACTGGCAAGAAAATCGTGTTCTGCCTGGAGATGGAGCCGGACTGCGTGCTGGAAAACACTGACCAGGCCATCGCCTTCTTCCGCCGCTGGCAAACCACTGACCCGCACTATGAGTATTTAGCGCTGTGTTTTGATGTCTGCCACCAGGCTGTGATGTTCGAAGACTGCTATCAGTCGCTGGACAGGCTGCGTCAGGCACGGGTGCCCATCGGCAAGATTCAGCTGTCCAACGCATTGATTTGTCGCCTGCCCTCTCAAGACGACAACCGGCGTGAACACGTTCTCAAGACCTTGGGCGAATTTGCCGAAACCACCTACCTGCATCAAGTGAAAGCTCGCGATGCACAGGACCGGTTAATGGCCTGGGCGGACCTTCCCGCCGCCCTCGACGATTGCGCAAAGCACCCGGGGCAATACCCCGAACTGAGGATTCATTTCCACATCCCACTGTTCAGCGAACACTTGCTGTTGCCCGAGCTCAGCGGCAGTCAGATCGCCCTGTCGCAGACCTTCGATTTTCTCGCCAGCCATGGGGATTTTCGTCCGGTGCTGGAAGTGGAAACCTACAGTTGGGGCGTCCTTCCCGTCCAGTTGCGGCCCACTACCGAGTACGCCCAACTCCAGGGGATCGCCGCAGAATTGCACTGGGTCGAAGAGCAACTGCGGCAGCGGCAATTGCTGCAACCACAAGCGCAGGAGGCGTACGCCGATGCCCTCTGATCATCCGCGTCAACCGCTGCTGCTGATCAACGTGGTCGGGCTGACGCCAGCGCTGCTGGGAGCCGCGACGCCTCACATCAATGCCCTGTTGAAAACGGCAAAAATGGCCAGCCTGCAACCGGTGTTTCCGGCCGTCACGTCGACGGTGCAGGCCTCGATCCTTACCGGCCTACCGCCGTCGGAGCACGGCATCGTGGGCAATGGCTGGTATTTTCGCGATCAGGCCGAAGTACGCTTCTGGCTGCAACCCAACGCACTGATCCAGGGTGAAAAGGTCTGGCAGGAACTCAAGCGTGAGCTACCCGGGTTTCGCTGCAGCCAGTTGTTCTGGTGGTACAACATGTACGCGGACGTGGATGCCGCCATCACCCCGCGCCCTCACTACCCGGCCGATGGCCGCAAAATGTTCGGTCTGTATTCGTCACCGGCATCGTTGCGCGAGCGTATCGAGCGGCAGATTGGCGAGTTCCCTTTTCCGAGTTTTTGGGGCCCGGCGGCCGGCATTAAGTCGAGCCGCTGGATCGTCGATTGCGCCATCGCCGAATTCCAGCTCGATCGCCCTGACCTGCAGTTGATCTACCTGCCCCATCTCGACTACAGCCTGCAGCGTCTGGGCCCCGATCATCCGTCGATTGCTGACGAGGTACGGGCTATCGACAGTGAAGTCGGTCGCCTGCTGACCTTCGCCCAGGAGCAAGGCGCAGCGGTGATGCTGCTGTCCGAATACGGGATCGAAGCCGTCCAGCAATCTGTTTCGATCAACCGCGTGTTGCGCTCGGAAGGTTTGTTAGAGGTGCGCCAATCGTTGAGCTGGGAATTGCTCGACCCCGGCGCCAGCGCAGCCTTTGCCGTTGCCGATCATCAGATCGCGCATATCTACGTGAAGCAGGCTCAAGACATCCCCCGCGTCAAAGCGCTGTTGCAGTGTCAGCCCGGCATCGAGCAGGTGCTGGATAAGGCCGAGCAACGGGCCTGGCAGCTGGATCATCCTCGCAGTGGCGAGTTGGTGACCGTGGCCGCAGCGGGTTACTGGTTCGATTACTACTACTGGTTCGATGATCGCAAGGCCCCCGACTTTGCCCGCACCGTGGACATCCATCGCAAGCCCGGCTACGACCCGCTGGAGCTGTTCATCGACCCGGCCATTCGTTTCCCCAAATTGAAAGTGGCGCGCCGCCTGCTGCAGAAAAAGCTCGGCTTTCGCTACTACATGGACCTGATCCCGCTGGACACCGGACTGGTCCGCGGCAGTCATGGCCGCCTGCCCGGTAGCGCGCAGACCGGCCCGCTGCTCATCACCAATTGTGATCTGCCGTTGCCGCAACACCTTGCGGCCACGGCAGTGAAACAACTGCTCCTGCAGCATTTCCTGGGGCACCCACACACCGACCTGGCCAATGCCAAGGAGCTTCCATGCGGCGAGCCATTTCTATAACCGTTCTCAGTGCACTGGCCGGATTGGCTCAGGCTGAGAACACCAACACCTTCGACTGCAACAATTTCATGCAGTTTGGAGGAAACATCGACAAGACCCGGGCCGAATTTACCCAGGGTCCCGAAACCTTGACCTGGAACTGGTTCGTCTGCCTGAACCAGCCTGCCGCCGCGAACAGTCCCGATCGGGTGTGGGAAACCATGAAGCCCTCGGATCAGGTCTACCTGAGCAACGGCGCCGCGCCCCTGCCATACGGCAAGAGCGCCCCGCTTCCATCCGACGTGCTTAAACAGGCCAAAGATCAGGGCATGGACGTCAATCGCACGTTCCACAACCTGAACGCCACGCAACAGGTGGACGGTCTGATCCTGGAGATGGGCGGCGCGGTGCCGGACGCAGAAAAAGGCCAGCCGGTGCGTTTCCAACTGTTGATGGGCCAAGACACGTTCGATTACATCGTGCAGAAACAGGTCTACAACATGAATGGCCAAGCCGCCCTGACCAGCGACCTGACATTCCCCTCCAGCGCCTGGGAGTTGAAAGCCTCCTGGCTGTGGATCGGCAACAATCCGAGCTACCAGAAGCAACTGGCAAGCGATGGTTACTACATCGCCCAGGCCTATTATCAGCAGGGTAATGAATATCTGGTCGGCTATGCCGCGCTGAGTGGCTTGCACGTCATCAACAAGCTAAACCCCGACTGGGTCTGGACCACCTTCGAAAATCGCAACAACAGTAAGTACACCGTGACCAATGCGATCCCGTCCACCCCGATGACCAACAGCACCGGACCGACACCGGCTGCCCAACCGGTGAACACCGACTTCCAGGCCAGATACCCTGCCCTGGCGCAGTACGAACTGATCGGCACCCAATCCCAGACAACACCGACATTGCTCGCCAACTCCCAGCTCGAGTCAGCCTTTCAGAGCCAGTCCTCCTGTTTCGCCTGCCACGGTACGGCCGCGTACTCAAAAAAGAACGGCTACTTCAATTTCGCTCTGAAAGAACAGGGCGGCCTTGTTTACCCAACTGCCCCGCTGCCGGCATCCGATTTTGTCGGTTACAACAAACTGGACTTTGTCTGGTCGCTGAAGCGCGCCCAGTGGCAACGCTAAGGAGCATGACATGAGCGTATTGAATTTCCCTCGCATCTACCTCAACGGCCATATGTTCTGGAACCCGCCGACGGCCAACAACAACGATATGTACCCGCTCTACGATGCGGTAAAAATGCGGATGAACTGGCGGTTTCTTGATTACTACAACATCACACCAGAAAATGCCGCCAGCACACTGATGCCCTGGACGATCGCCCCTCGGGTGTTACACGAGGCGCCCAATTACGTCACGCAGGTGCCGGGCAACGTCTCACAGAATCCTCCGATAATGATCCCCGGAGAATGGAACCTGTTTGGTGACAACGCCTGTGGCACCGTCAGCTACAACCAGACCCAGTCCGTCATCATCGGCGGCGAACTCCCGAACGGTGGGTACGTTGACCAGGATGCCCTGATTAACCAGAGCTACAATTTGCTCGGCAATCCCTTTGGCAGCACAAGCCCCACCGCGGCCCGCTTTGTCGACGTCAGCCCCTGGCAGAACACCTTCACCGCGTTGTACTTCGACAAACTGGTGTTGGGCGACGACCAATGCGGCCTGACGCTCAAGCGTCAATATCGGATGCTCGATCGCTTCCTGAACTTCAAATGGGCAAACCTGGGTGGCCTGATCTATGTGACCACCACGTGGCAAACCTGCTTCCCGAAAGAAAATCTGGCCTGGGCGATCGGCAATTCGGCCCTGCTGAAAAATCTCCAGGAACAGATGGAACAACAAAAAGCCAAAGGCCTGATGTTCCGGTTTTCCACCTACCTGACCTGCTACGACAAAAACGGCATTTTCAACAACTACCCGCCCTTCAACAGCCGTTCCACCACCCCGTCGGCCCTGGCCAAAGTCCAGGAGATGTATCAGAAAGGGCTGGACAACGTCGCCAGCATTTTCTTCAACCCCGCCTACAGCAGCACCGTAGGCACCCTGGGCCTGTGGTTTGACGACGAGTTTCCCACCGCGCCGGCCGGGCGGCGTCTGATCCCTTGCGACGCGGTGACTCTACAAAAAACCGGGGACGCCCCCAAACAGGCGACACTGGGCGTAATCTCGGCACAGGCCCATGGCGATACCTTATCGCTGGATCTGGGCAACACCTTCCCGAGCTATCCGATCGACCCGGCCGCTGACATCCCGGTGGCAGAAAAATTCGATGCCGGCAGCTACCAACTCGGGATACGCCAAGACGGGCAATTCACTCCGTTGGCGAGTATTGGCTTTGAGGACTATGAGCAGGCGGCTTTCGATAAACGCTCCGGCATCCTTGATCTGCCTCTCAGTGCCGACGCACAGAAAAAGCTGCAAACCGGATCATTGGAGCTGCAACTAGCGGGAACAAACCCGGTGCTAGCCGCAGCCCAGCAGATGTGGACTGCAGAAGTGGTCGAGAGCGCAAGTTTCATCGACGTCGGCGACAGCAAGACGCTGCAGATCATGGTGCAATATGACGGTCTGCCGGCACCGGCCGGCACCGTGCTATCGGTGGCGGAGTATGGCAACGCCTACATGATGTGCACGACCGATTACTATCTGGCGTTCAGCAACCCGGCCGACTTTACGTTGTTCTACGACGATCCGGAAAATCGCGGCAAGAACAGATCCAACCTGCCGCAATTTAGCGATACCCCTGCGATACCCAGCCAAGTGACGGAGGGCACTGGCCGTAGGCTCATGGCGACGCGGGCCGCCGAGCCATCCGGTACCGAGGTGCCGGTGAGCTATCTGCAATACCTGCCGACACCCGGTTCGGTCGCCCTGAGCCCCTGCCTGTCGTTCGACAATCCAATCCGTATGGAAGGTGTTCTGCAGGACTCCCAGAACAGCGCCGTGCACTACTGCCTGACGCAGATTCAAACCGACGCCAATGGCATCGCCCGACTGACCGTCAAGGCAAAGGCCCCGGGCTTTCCGACTTTGCGTTTCTTCGTGCATGAAGGAGAGCAGACACCCGTCATCCCCTTCAGTTTCCCGCTCTCGCAGGCTTATACCGACTTCCTCGCACCGATGCGCATCCTGCCGCTGGAGCCGCAAATGCAGAAGGATTTTGTCGATGAGTGGAACCGCATTTATCAGCGCCCGGATGCCAGCACCTTGATCTGGGAGACCTTCATCTACCCACGCATCCTGCAGCCCTTCTATTACATGTACCCGATCATGAGCAAATATATGCCGCTCAATTCGCTGCACCGGATAGAGGGTGCCGTCGACCAACTCATTGTGCTGATCAGCAAGGAATATCAGGAAGAAAGCACCCTGGCGATGCCCATTACCCGAGATATGCCGCAAAGCCGACGCGCAGTACTGGAGCTCTGGGCGCAGTCCTTGGTGAAACGCAATTACCCGCCCTTCCCCCTCAGCATGAGCGATTACAAACAAGGCTAAACAACAACGCTTCAAGCAGGACCACCGGGTGACGAGCCTGTCACCCGGAATTTCACAGGAGTGTCATATGAAAGCCAGCATCTTGAACCGACTGTTGCTGCTGACCCTGCTGCTCAGCCCAGCCCTTTTCGCCCAGGAGGACAGCGGCGCCATCTACTTCACCATGGGAGTGCACAACACCCAGGGGTGCGATGAGCAGAACGGCAACTGCATCGCCAAACGCGCACCGGGCGACCCTTCCGATCCGTTCTTTCCGGCGTTCTGGATCAGCAACTGGACCATGTACCGAGTGATGCACAACTACGAAAAAAATCAGCCGCCGTACAGCAACCCACCTGCCACTCTGACCCCGGCGGACTACACCGTCTCCCGCGGGACCAGCTACTACGACACGACCTATATCCCGCCGGATGGCGACGGCTTCGGCGCCATGATGGAGCACTACGAGAAGTACTGTCTGCCGATCTTCCCGATCAAGAACAACAACTACACCTGCTCGTTCGTATCCCTTGGCAACAAGGCGTATTTCCTGACGTACCCGCAAGACCGCCCCAAAGACATGCCGGCCTGCTGCATGTTTTCACCGATGAATCATCCGCCTCGGCAAGACTTCATCGAGCACCTGCCCTACAGCGCCGAACGCAGCAAAAACCTCGACGCCAGCGTGCAGGCCTACGCCCTGGACCTCGAATCACCGCAAGGTCCGATCCTGTTCGGCTATGCCTTTTACAAAAAACCGTCGGGACAGCCGCCGTACCGGCATCCCCAGTCGTTCTTTTTTCCGGGGACACCAGCGTCGCCAATGCGCCCATCGTCAGCCAGAACTACACCGACTTCCGCATCGCCAAACCGGACCCGGCCCAGACCTGGGCACAGGTAGCCGCCATGTGCCCGTCGAATCCGCCGCCCTGCCAATTGTTTGAGCCACCGGCGTCACAGAGCAACGGCCACAAGGCGCAATGGAACAAGCTCATGCAACGCAAACCCTGACCAATGACGAAGGATCGCCATGAAAACCACACTCCGTCTCTCCGTGATGTTATTGGGCCTGGCCAGTCTGCCGGCACTGGCCCGGGAACAGGCAATGCCGTCGACGCAGGCCACCAACCTGAATTGCCAGCCCCCAGCACCGCGCCGGCCGCCACCGCCAGTCAGGATCTGTTCGATCAATACAGCTGGCAGATGTTCATCGCCTTGAGCTGGCCGGCACAGGACGGGCAGCGAGGTAATCCCGACTGCAGCAAACAGCCCGGGGATGCCGGCTACACCGTCTGGCAGACCTACAAAACCGTAGAGGAAATCTTTCTGCCGGGAGCAACCAACCCTGGCCCGTGGAATAGCCCGCAGGCCGCAAAAAGCCTGGGGATCATCAACATCGCCGCGCTGAAGAACAGCTCACAGGTGAATGCCGTCGATCAGGCCGTCGGCGGCTGGCTGATCGACCAGGCCCGTAACCCGACCTACTACGACATCTCGGCCAACGAGACCTCTTACAACTACATCGTCGGCAACAGTTTTTATAACGCCGATGTCGTTTCCAAAGCCAACAACATCCAGTTTCCCTATGGCGTCATTGAGGTCAAATCGAGCTGGCGCGTCCTCACGACCGCTGACAACGCCAGCCACTACCTAACCATGCTCGCGCGCGTGGCCAAGTTCAACGACCAAGGCCAGCGCATCGGTGTCACCGAGGCGTACCTGGGTCTGGTGGGCCTGCACATCATCACCAAGGCGAACGGTTATCCACAGTGGATCTGGTCGACATTCGAGCAGGTCGATAACGTTCCGCCCAAGGCGCTGGTGAACGGCCAGTGGGTCGACCAACCGGCATCCGGCACGGCCTATTCCTACTTCAACGCCGCGGCCCCCGCCGTCACCCTCAACCAGTCGCCCTGCGATTGGCAGACTCAAGACGCGCATTTGGTCTGCGTACCCAAACCCGGCACCACGTTCCAGACCCCGAACCCGCTGAACCGGGTCACCCCGATTGCCGAAGTCACCAATGGGGTCAACGCCAATTACCGCTCCGATCCGGGGCTGCAAAGAAGCGCGTTGAAGTATTACCAGCTCATCACCACCCAACGCCCGCTGATGCCGGACAACCCTGGCAATCCACTGGGCCAGCCGACGCCTTCGCTCTCGGCCAACGTGACCATGGAGAGCTATATCCAGCCCAACAGCAGTTGCATGAACTGCCACTCCATGGCGACACCGGTCAAAAGCCCCTACAAGTCCGACTACTCCTACCTGTTCAAATTCGCCAATGCGCCTATCGGCAAAACCATCAAGGACGAGGAATAAATCATGAGCATCCTGAACGGCCCACGACTGAATTTCTGGGGCGGCATCCGCACGGATGTCAGCTTGCCGAACAACTCCCCGACTATCCCTCAAGGAGAGCCTGACGGCTGGCCGCTCTTCGACCTGACCACCTCGACCCTGGCGCCGGGCGCCCAGTCTTACACCGACGATCAACTGAACGACATGATCAATGCCCCAAACGGCGACTACTACACCGCTGGCGGCTGGAATCACTACGGGCAGCATGTCGTTGATATGCAGAGCGCCTTGATCAGTTCCCAGGGGAATCCGGGCAACATCAGCACGACGGGCGATCAGGTCGGCCAGCCTGTCTATCTGCTCGGTTCAGTGGACCCGGTAACCGGACAGGGGCCTGTTTCCGGCCCGATGATGGTGGACCTGGACCCCACCGCCACAAACACCACCCAGATATTCGTCGGCGGCCTGCAGATTGGCGGGAGCGACAACATCCAGTTGCTGATTCGCGCCAACACGGTCTGCAGCAGCCTGGATGTCAAAAAGAGGATTCTGGAGCCAGAGGATATGGATGCGCCGGGTTCTTTCCGCCTCAGCGGTACGTTTCAGCTGACCTTTCCCCTGAGCAGCATCGTGAGCTGGAACCAGAACAGCAGTGGCCTGCAGTCGATCATTCAGGCACCGGGGGCAACGGGGATCGTCCTGCGCTTCGTCATGTTCGAAATGTGCCCCGAGATGACCACCGAACAACTGGATGCCGATTATGCCGCTGGCAGAAACACCCCCAACCCGAGCATCGGCCGGGTCATCGGCACACTGGCCCCAGCCTTCGCCGACGAACCGATGAACTGCCAGCCGGGCCGGCAACTGGTCAACAAGTACACGAATAGCACCGGCTATGCCGATCTGGGCGACAGTGGCCTCCTGAGCATCGACATGGTGAACGTCATCCCGAAACAAAACTTCAGGGTCGTCAGGGACGACATCACTAGCCCCATCGGACCCAACGCTAATTACGGTCCCGTCACCATTACTGCAGGCGCTACCACCCTGACCACCCTCGACCCGACCAGCAGCCCTTTGTTCAACTACTACGTGTATGGCGGCATCGTCGACCTGCCCCTGAGTTCCAGCCAGCAGCTAGCGGTGCAGAAAAACCCACTGGCCATCAACGCGCCCGACACGGTCTACAAGTCGACGCTTCACGCAACCGAATCGATCTATCGGGTGTATGCCGATCAGCGCAACGTTTATCTGGAGGACCACCCCAATGGCCTGTCGATCACCCTGCAGGTCAGGCATCTGGGCGTTCCGGTCGACAGTGCTACCGAAATCGACCTGAAGGCAACCCCCCTGCTTTATACGATCAACCGCAAAACTGGGACTTCCTCGACTTCCCTGCCTCACTGACCGTAAACACCGGTCAGCTCGCCGTCAGTTTCCCCGTCACGGTAAAACCGGGTACTGCCGCCCAGGCGGGTTTCGTCGCCCTGACCTACACAGTCAACGGCCTTGCAAGTGGCAGCTATTTCACCAGCTTTCGCAAATACGCACAGACCGACTTCGGCATCCCCGCGGGCACCACCATCACCTGGCCGCTGATGTATCCGAACGTCTTGCGTTTTCACTACCTGGCCTTCCCCGCCATGTCTCGTTACATCCCGCTCAATCAGCCCGACGCAATCATGGCCGCCAAGAATCCGATCCTCGCCCGAACCTCGGATGCCTACAAAGGCACCACGCTGTTCATGCCTGTGGTGCGCTCGATGTCTCCCTGCCAGCGCGCACTGCTGCGGGCCTATCTCACGGGTGAACCGTGGCAACCGCCGCAGTAGTCGCGCCCACCCCTTGCCCATGGAGAGAGACCTATGCAAATTCCCGTTCATATCCCTGCGCGACCCAGCGAAACCCTGTGCCCGAGCACCATCATCGCTGAAGGCCTGCTGAACCCCCGCGGCGTCTGTGTGCAAGCCGATGGCAGTCTGCTGCTGACCGAAGCCGGCTCAGGCCTGCCAGACCAGCCCTTCAGCGGCCGTATCAGTCGACTGCGACCGGATCCGTCCAGCCCCGGCGCCTATCTGCCCCGCGAAATACTCGCGCAAGGTTTTCGCGCCATGAACATGCAGGCCCGCATGCTGCGCGATGAAATCATGGGGCTGTCGGACATCGCCTGCGGTGACGGGCGCTGTCTGGTCAGCCAGACCGATTATGTCGAGGGCTCTAAACTGCTGGACCTGCAATACACCCCGCCCGAGCCGGTGTTTCACAGCCGTGGCAATCTGAATGCGCTGTGTTACCACCCGACCCGGCGCAGCTGGCTGGCCGTCAAACCCGATACCAATCAATTGGTGGAGTTCAGCACCGGCCAGAACGAGCGCGTACTGGTCCAATTACCCGAACTGGAGCTGGGCCAGGAAGCCGTGCCCGTGACCCTGGTGTACGAACCGGCGACAGACGCCGTGCTGATCAGCCTGTTCTCCGGAGAACTGCAAGGCGATCCGACCCGCAAGGGCATCGACTTTGCCGACAAGGCAGGCCAAGTGATTCGGGTCTGGCCGGCCAGCGGGCAAATCGACATCCTGATTCGCGGTCTGCAACTGCCTACCGGACTGGCGCTGTGTCCGCAGGGGAACGTGCTGGTCCTGGAGCTCTGCAACCGTCTGCAGCAACCCTTGCCGCCTGACTGGAATGGCGAAGTACTCCATGGCGGCTTTACCCGATTCACGGGTCGACTGTTGAGCTGCAACCTGCAAACAGCCCAAGTGGCCGTGCTCGCCCGCGACCTGGATACCCCTTCCAACCTGTGCGTGTTGAAGGATGCGGTACTGGTGAGCGAAGGCATGGGATTAGCGGGCCGGCCACTGCCTACGCCAGACAACAACGTCGTCCCGTTGAGCGGCAGACTCCGTCGGGTGCAGCTCTGAAAAGCACCTGTCTGGCGCCAGACCTACGCGGGAAAGGGCCGGCTCGGGTAGAAACCGGGGACATCCTTTACAGGGGTGAAATTCACGCTGCCGCTACGGGGTCGCCCCAAACCTATCGTGCGGTCCAATGTCATGGATAGGGTTATGAACCGGGAGGTTGATCTGTGAGCAAGTACTGATTTGACCGGAAGGTCTGAGTTGACTACGTTGATCCGTTAAAGGAAATCATCTCGTGCGACAAGGAGTGTCGATAATGTACCCAGCCGTTCGTTCGTCTATGGCCCTGGCCTGGACCCTGCCCCTGGCGTTCTGTGCAGTTGCCGCCCAGCCGCCGCTCGATCCGCTACAGACCCTGAACCGCATCAACCACAACTACAACGTCCTCAAGGACGCCTGCCAGGAACCCGATACCGGTGCCGCGCGCGGTCACTACTACTGCAGCGGCGTGACCTTGCGTATGGTCAACGACGGGGCATTCAACCCTTGGGACTACAGCCCCTACGCGATCAAGATCGGCGCGACCTCCTACTCCTGGATCCGCAAGGACCTGAGCACCCGGATTCTCATTCACCCGGCCGGTTTTATCCTGCGTACCCCAACCGATGCGGCGGCCTTGAACCTGCCGATCAAGGAACAGGGCTGGACCTGCATCTACGCCTTCGATGGCGGTACCGGGCCGGAGCGCAAATGGTACGGCTGCGGCTTCTTCGACAGCCGCGAGCCACCGCGTGCGGCCCAGGGCGCGATGAACAACCGCAACGCCGCCCTGGCCTACGGCACCTGCGCGGAAGCCACAGTCAGCACCGCCGAGCAATGGACCCAGAAATACACCGGACTGATGAAGGGGCCGATCCAATACAGCCAGTGCTCCTGGAACGCAGAAAAACCGAGTGACTGGAACGCCATGATCCGGGTCCACGAGTCCCGGCCGAACACCACCAACAAGGATCCCTTCGCCTTCAGTGCCCAGGTCAACGAGTTCATGTTGAAGAATGCCTCGGCGACCAACGACGGCAGCGAAAACATGAAGTACATCGATGCCTTCATCTACAACGTCAACAGCACGCAAAACTTCGCCACCCGCGGTGACCAGTTGCCACCGAAACCGGAGGACGGCCTGAACAGCGCGCGCAACTTCCAGAAGAAACTCCAGGCACAGGGCTACAGCGTGCCGGTCCTGCGGCTGGACTTCACCAAGCCGGCGGAGCAGCGTTTCAGCTATGTCGCCGCCGACCAGGCGATAGACCTGACGGTTGCTGGCGGTGCACAGCCGACGCCGGCGAAACCGGCGCCCAGCTACATCGCTGCGGCTACCTGGATCGAGCGTTACGACCCGGGCAGCAAGAAAAACGAATGGACCCTCCAGGTCACACCCACCGCTCAGGGCAAGGCGATCCAGGCCAGCGACCAGGACGCCTTGTACAAGGAACTGTTCGAGCTGCGTGGAGCCGATAGCCAGTGGCGCGACAACGAGAAATCACCGGGCAGCATGCGCCAGCAACTGAGCTGTCTGGTGCAGAACTATCCGGCCAAGACCGAATGGAACCTGGAACCGTTTCGCCCCAATGTCACACCCCAGGAAGCGGCCAAGGCCGGTTGCAATCCGCTGCCGCTACAGGCACCGCAATACATCGCGTCTGCCGATTGGGTCAAGCGTTACGACCCCGGCACCCGCAAGGATGAATGGACCTTGAGCGTGGTGCCCACGGCGGCTGGCCGCGCGTTGCCCAACGAGCAGGCCGGGGCTTTTTACGACCAGTTGTTCACCCTCAAGGGCGCAGATAGCAACTGGCGTGACAATGAAAGTTCCGCCGGCAGCATGCGCCAGCAATTGAGCTGCGTACTGGTCAACTACCGCAGCAAGACGCCCTGGAATCTCGAGCCTTTCAGGCCTGCGTTGTCGGAGAGCGAGACCCGGGCCGCAGGTTGCAACCCAGTGCAGCGTTGAATTTGCGGGGCACTGTGGCGCCCTTGCCGAGGGCGCTGCGGTTGTCCGCGGCAGGTCGCGCAAGTCGTCGGCGAATGAGGCTGGCGCGTGCAACGAACCCTTCTGTTTTCTGTAGCACCGGCATGGACGCCCACGCCGGCTACCGGTTCCAACCACAAGGAAGTAGCCCCATGAAAAAACGTCTGAACAGGATTACGTCATTACTTATATTTCCGTTGCTCTTGCAAACGACATTAGCCAACGCCGAATCATGCGAGGAGACGCTGAAACGGGTTGAAACGTTGTACAACAACACAGTCGATAGTTGCGAGGCAGGATCCGGCGTCGGACTGTTCGGGATTGATGATCCGGGGCACTCACCGAGCCGACCCGGCAAAGGGGCAGAAATGGGATGTCTGGAATCCAAGCCCTAAAGCCAAAGAGCTGGGTACGTTTGCCGCGTCTTTTATGCGTGCCGATGGCATCAGCTATGAAGATCCTGGCATGAGTACGCAGAACGGCTACATCATCACTCCGAGAGATCTGGTACGCGATCCCGAGACTCCGGTGCATGTTTATTGTGCGTTTCCCAACGACGCCTGGACCGATTTTCGAGACGATCGGGGCTGTGGCAACAATAAAAACACCGCCCAGACAGAGGCCGTATGCCAAGCCATGGCACCCCCTATCCTTAGCGCGAATGCCTGGGTTGCGCATTTCACCAAGTTCAACAACGACATCAAGCAAGACCAGTTGCAATGTGGCTTCAATATGCGCAATCCCATGAGCAGCAAGGATCGAGTAGACGCCTTTCGCAACTTCATGGAGGCACGGAAAGTCATCAACACCCGTGAGTTTCAAACCCAGACAGAATTACGCTTGGGTAACCCGAAAGATGACGAACTACCGATTCTGGCTTTTTTCTACAGCGATCAACGTGGCTTGAACGATGCCTTGGCCAATCAGCGGGACTATAAAAACAAGACAGGAAAGGACCGTAACATCGTCAAGATTGATTTCCCAAGAACCCCGACGAGCAAGGCCAGCTTCTCGTGCATCAAAACCACGCCTCCACCCTCGCAACAGTTCTGTGACAAGTACATCGAATCAAGCAGCTGGGCACAACGTCCCGATCCAAAACTCGGACCGAACACCTGGTCGCTCCAGGTGGTGCCTACCGCTTGCGGCCGCGCGATCAAGGATGATCAGACCGACAGAATGTTTGCCGAGTTGTACAACAAACATAAAGACGATCAGCAATGGAGGGCGTACAGCGTCAATGGCGGGTCACTGCGCCGGCAAATGGTTTGTCATCTGGCAGCAACCGTCGACGGCAAGCCTGTCAGGAACAAGCCCGAATGGAACCTTGAACCGGCGCGGCCGTACGTCGACCAAGCCACAGCCGTAGCGCAACACTGTAATCCCTACTGAGGCTTTAAACGGCAAAACCCGATCTGCCGATACCCAGGTATCGGCAGGTTTGCATTTTTACCAGCAACCGGGATCTGGACCAGATTGCCTGGCCCGTGCATGGAGCCAGGGTGTGACAGGTACTCGCAGTCATGTCCGCGGGGCGGCGCTTCACTCGATCAGTTATCACCTCATCTACTCACGCCAAAGTAGAACTGAAAATCGCGTTTCTACGCAAAATCCAGGTCTGCCAACCAGCCGATAAATTTCAGATTCGGCATAGAAACGCAGACTTCAATTTTGGCTCAGCGTTTTTACACACTCTGGGCCAAAAGCAGCCTGTGGGGTGCGCTTAGGAAATCTGGGCAACTCACAATTTTTACTCTTTTCATCCAGGCGACCTGCGATGCCAATCGCCAATACCTCACAGCAAACCCAGCAACAAACTGCCTCCCAACGAACCGCACAAAGCTTAAGACGCCAGCAGTGCTTGATGAATCTCAATAGTAGGAATCGCAACTTCTAGACGCTGGCCGTTAAGCCACCTCCTAGTTTCGCTGACGTCGAAAATCTGGCCCTGCTGCATCAAGGCCAATATGAGTTCGTCCGAGATGCGATAGCGTCCGCAGTCCAGGCAGTCTCTTTCTTCCCAAGGGCCAGAGCATTGAATACGTTCAGCGATACCTATACAGATAAGACAATTCATCGCGATCACCCTTTTTATAGTTGTACCCGACCGGTCAGAGGCCGCCGTCGATGGCACGCCCGTTGACAAACAGTCGGGGTGCCCGAAGAAAATCTGCATGATTAGGAATAATTGAAGGCAAGGGATTCCGCACGTTGCGAGCGCCCCCTTACCCTTTCATAAATGTCAGACAGGCGTGCCAGGCTCAATGTCATACGCCTTCTGAACAAGTTCAGCGCGCTTACCTAGTCCTTCCCTGCTCTTGCGGGTCCAAGCGGAGTCGATCTGCTTACGTTGCTGATCAATAATTTCCTTTGGCTCAACATTCCGGTAAGTGTCGACGGTGCCGGTGATAACACCGATGGTAGTTTCGAATACCGGTTCCGGATCGTACTGTTCATGCGGGAAAGCTAGTTTGTTGTAGTCGAAGAGACGCGTGGAAGGATCGTCCTGCCAAGTTTTCCACGTCTCAAACATACGATCATTGAACCCGGTCAGGAACGGCCCTGGGTTCACTGTTGCCACCTCGATACCAAACTCTCTGAGTTCAAGACCCATCGCTTCTGCAATAGCCTCCACCGCGTGCTTGGAAGACGAATAAGCGCCAGCGAATGGATCGGCTGTAAGGCCTGCGACTGAGGACATAAAGACAATCTTGCCCTTTTTCTTCAACACCATCTTCTTAGCAATCAGTTGAGTCAGCATCAGCGGGCCGACCACATTGACCTCGTACTGACGACGCAAATTTTCGGCAGGAATATCAACTGTCGCTCCGCCTTCTGAGATACCTGCATTGTTTAGCAGCACGTCCACATCCCACTCAGCAGCTTTTAGCCGGTCGCCTTCGTGTGTGACGTCGAGCTTCTCGACACGAAGACTCACCCCACGACGCTTCGCTTCTTGTTCGAGTGAATGCACCTGGGCCACGACCTCGACTCCGGCGATGACATCCAGCCCTCTCTTGGCGAGTCTGAGGGCTACTTCATAGCCAAACCCTGTACCTGCTCCCGTAACGAGCACTCTCATGATTTTCTCCTGGATGGTGATATTTAAGAGGTAGCCGAACGAGGAGTGCGTTTCGTCAGCACATGATTTATCTGTCTGCGATAAAGGAACACACGTTCAACAAATCTAATCATTCCCGGACGAGTGGTTACGGAGTACGTCTCACGAAAAACTCTGAATCATTCGTCAATATCACCCTCTATCTTTTATTCTCGGAGAAATTTAGGGAGTAATTTTGAGCTACCTGGATTGGGTTCAATGGCCTGCGATGCTGGTAACGGTGTTTGCAGCGTGGCTTATCGGGTCTCAACGACCCGCAAGGCGGATGACAGGGTTCGTATGCTTCAGTTTGAGCAATTTGCTGTGGGTGATTTGGGGGGTGTACGTAGAAGCCTATGCTCTCATCGTCTTGCAGATTTTCCTTTTTCTAATGAACCTTCGCGGGTTCAAGAAGAACCTCGACGTAAACTAGGTTTATCCATCAAGGTCAGGTGCTTTCAGGTACTAAACCGTACCTCTGTGCTTATGTGGACACCTTAAGACTGGAGATTGAGACAGTCCTCTCTAGCCGCCTGCCGAACTTTCCTGAGAAACGGCCTCAGGGATAGTTTTCGCAGAAAGCGGCGGAACGAATGTACAGATCGCGATCTTTTCCTCGGAACAGCCCAACAAATCACACACAAACAAAAACGCCAGGTGCCGTTTTTTTGCCTGGCGTTTGTGCAAAGTCGAAGCCTTGTAAAACCACTCAATGTAGTCAACGATGCAATTGGCCTTCGTCCCTTGTTTTGTGCCATGGCACCCTGCCCTATTTCCTGAATATTCAGGACTAAATTCGAGCACGTCACCCACAAACGACCTGATGACAGCAGAACCGACTATTCTTTCGGACAGTGAACGCTGCACTCTTGGCAAAAAGGGACACCATGCCAGACTATGATCGCGCCATCGGCTCCAGCCCCGGCTTCACATGCGGTGATCGAACCTATCTGATCAAGCCCAGGCGACTCTGGATGGCCTCAATTGCGGTTTTCTGTCTTTTCACAGCAACTCCCGGATACAGCCAGAACCTGCCAGCCGCAGCGGGTGCCGAAAACGCCACGGTTACGGTGATTCAAGCGCAGGAAATCGTTTCCAGGGCCACCCTCGAAGCCGTTCGCTGGAGCGGTCCTGAATCTGGTCCGCAAGCCCAACGAGGCAAGAGCATCGCCTTTGTCGCAGAAGATTTGCGTAACGGAGGAATTGTCGGTGTCGCGCAGGGCGCTCGCGAGGCAGCCAAGGCGATGGGCTGGACGCTGAAAATATTCGATGGCGCTGGATCATCGGCCGGGCGTGCAAAGGCCTTTTCCGATGCCTTGGCGGCGAAACCCGACGGCCTCATTCTGTGCGGCTCCGACGCCCTTGAGAACAATGCGGCGCTGATGCTCTTCGCCAACAGGAAGGTGCCGGTGGTTGGCTGGCACGCCGGGGCACGACCCGGGCCGATTGACGGCACGCCAGTGGCCATGAACGTCACGACCGACCCGATAGAAGTGGCGCGCCTCACGGCCATGGCGGCAGTGGCACAGTCAAACGGACACGCCGGCGTGGTCATCCTGACTGACTCCAAGTACAGCATCGCCATGGCGAAAGCCAAGGCCATGGAAGACGTCATTCGGGCCTGTCGGGAATGTACGTTACTGGAAGTACGCGATGTCGCGATCTCCGAAAGTAGCGAGAAGATGCCGGCGATCACCAAGGAGCTGCTTCAGCGCTATGGCAAGCGCTGGACCCACACCCTGGCCATCAACGATATCTATTTCGACTACTCGATTGCCTCATTGACCAACGCTGCAATACCCAGTGACGGCATCAGTCTGTTGTCTGCCGGTGATGGCAGCGCTTCGGCTTTCTTGCGCATACAGGCAAAAACCTACCAGACCGTCACCGTGGCCGAGCCGCTCAACCTGCATGGCTGGCAAGTGATAGATGAATTGAACCGGCTGTTTGCAGGTCAGCCGGTGAGTGGCTTCGTAGCGCCGATTCACCTAGTCAATGCCGACAACATCGCCTTCGACGGCGGGAAGAAATTCCAGTACGACCCTGACAATGGCTATCGAGACATCTATCGCCACCAATGGAATCCCTGACATTGGACGTTACTTCCCGACTCGGACGCTGGCTATTGCCGCAATCGCTACGCGCGCAGTTCACGCTGGCGTTTCTGACGCTGGCGCTGCTGATCCTGGCGGGTGGTGCAACTGCGGTCTACGCGTTGCGCACGTCAAACAGCGCCACCCGCCAGCTGACAGATGAACGACTGGTCCGCATGCAAAATGGGCAAGACATGCTGCAGCGTACCTTGCTGATCGAACGCCAGACCGATCAGCTTTTGACAACCCGCTCCCCCGACGCCCTGCGTTCAAGCTATGCGGCGACCGTCGAACAGCTTGAAGCCCTTGATCAACTGGTGCAGCAGCTGACTGCCTCGAACAGTGGCGTGGCGATACTTGACATGTACCAGTCGAGCCAGATGTTCCGCAACACCGCCAACATCGTTGCGCAACTGCGAGAAAGCCTGCTGCAAACCGAGGTCACCTTCGAGCAAACCCTGAAGGAGCATACCGCCCGGTTAACCGCGACCCAGACCCGCGCCAGCCTGGAACTGGCGGTGTTACTTTTCGATCTGCCGCAGGCTGTTGACAGTGATGCCGTGGAACGGCTGCGGATCCGGTATGAGCGCCTGTCAGGCACCGCAGGCAAGTTACCCAACGCTGACGTGCAGACGCCTGATCTCTTCTCTCTGCACCTGAGGCTCATCAATCAGCGCAACGTCATACAGCGCTTCAATGAAGAACTGAAGAATGAAGCCGGGGTTCTGGTCGCGGTGGCCCGTGCGCAATCCAGTGCTTACACCGAAGACTATCGCGAAGCTGTGCAGCGTCTGGTCGAGGCCTCCAATCGTAGCCAGCAATGGGTGCTGATCATGTTGGGTGCCAGCCTGGTGTTCGCCTGGTTCGTGACCCGGGTCTTCATGGGCCGTCATGTGCTCGTGCGCCTGAATGAAATAAGCCGGCAATTGCGTCAGGAGCACACGGACAAAACGCATTTAGTGATGGCAGAGCATGGGAAGGACGAGATCGGCAACATGGCGAGTGCGGTGAATCAATTCCTTAAAGACCGACTTCAGCTGGAAAAAGAACGGTCCAATTGAGTATCGCCACAGAGCGGCTCGCCGTACAAAACAGCCGATTAGAGCAAGAAGCCATCATCCGCGCCGGACAAGGTCATGTCCTGGAGCTAATTGCCAGGAGCACCGAGCTTGCAGAAGTCCTCGACAGCCTGGCTCACCTGGTTGAGTCCCAACTGGAGGGGATGATGGTGTCCATCCTGGTACTGGATGAGGATGGCAAGCACCTGCTGCACGGGGCTGCCCCCAGTTTGCCGAAAGCCTATAACCAGCTCATTGACGGGATTGCGATCGGTCCTAACGTCGGTTCATGCGGCACTGCGGTGTATCGACGAGAACCGGTCATCGTCACGGATATCGAGCTGGATCCGCTGTGGGAGGCGTACCGCTCAGTTGCTGCGCCCTATGGATTTCGCTCCTGCTGGTCAACGCCGATTCTGTCCCATGAGCGAAAGGTATTGGGTACGTTTGCCTTGTATTCCAACACCGTACGCAGCCCTCGCGCGACCGAGACGCGACTGATCGACATGGCGACACCTCTTGCCGGCATTGCGATAGAACGCCAACTTACCGAAAAGCGCATTCGCTATATGGGCGACCATGACGCACTGACTGGGTTGCCGAATCGCACACTGCTCGAAGACCGTCTCAAGCAGGCAATACTTTATGCTCAGCGCTACGACCGCCTGGTGACGGTGGTGTTTCTCGATCTGGATAAATTCAAACTGGTGAATGACAGCCTTGGGCACAGTGCTGGAGACGAACTGCTGAAAACCGTCGCCCGGCGCATGCAGGAGTGTGTACGCCGCACCGACACCGTCGTGCGACTGGGTGGCGACGAGTTTGTGATTATCCTGTTCGACCAGCCCTCAGACCTCGACGGCGTTACTCCAGCCCTGCACAAAATCCAGGAAGCCATCCTGCGGCCGATTCAGCTCAGCGGACATACACTCCACGTCACCTGCAGCATGGGGTTGGCCACCTACCCTGCCGACGGCAGCGATACCGACACGTTGCTCAGCAACGCGGACGCCGCCATGTACCGGGCCAAGGAGTTGGGTCGCAACAGTTACCAGTTCTATACGAGCGAGATGAATAACAAGGTTCAGGGCAAGCTCGCCATGCAAGATGGGCTTCGAAACGCACTCAACCATGACGAATTCCTGCTGCTGTACCAACCACAGGTGGATTTGCAGTCAGGTCAGATTATCGGCGTAGAGGCACTGATCCGCTGGCAGCACCCCGAGCTCGGCATGGTGTCTCCAATCAAATTCATTTCGCAGGCCGAAGAGACCGGGTTGATTGTGCCCATCGGCGACTGGGTGATTCATACCGCGTGCAGACAGAACAAGGACTGGCAGGATGCGGGTTGGCCACCGATCACCATGTCGGTGAATATTTCAGCACGCCAGTTCATCGAAAGGGATCTGATCGACCGGGTGAGGCATGCCTTGCAAGAAACCGGACTGGACCCGATGTACCTTGAGCTGGAGCTGACCGAAAGTCTGATCATGCAAGACCTTCAGCAAGCCATCAGCAAAATGAAAGAACTGCAAACAATGGGGATCAGTCTCTCAATCGACGACTTCGGCACCGGCTATTCCAGCCTCGCCGCATTGAAAAGCTTCCCGATCGCAAGACTCAAGATCGACCAGTCTTTCGTGCGCGATCTGCCCGACAACGAGAACGACAAAGCCATCGCCACCGCGGTGATTTCATTGGGACACAAACTGAACCTCAAGGTCATTGCCGAAGGTGTCGAAACCGAAGAGCAGCAAACCTTCCTGCGTGAAAACGGTTGCGATGAAATTCAGGGCCACTTTTTCAGCAGAGCGGTCAGCGCAGAGGAAATCAGTCTGTTACTGCGTACACCCCGGCTGCTTCAACCGAGCCACATTGCGAGCCCTGACTTGGCAAAGCGAAAACGCGATGTAAAACGCCCAAGCAGTCCAATGCCCGGGCATTAATGACATATTGGCCTGTCTACTCTGACCTACTTGCTCGAAGGAGAAATCCGGCACAAGGACAGCCTAGGCTCGGATCAATGGGTGAAACCGAGTGACGTCAGCGGGATGATGGCCGGCAGCGCGATCGCCCATGTCGAACGTCCCCCCAAATCACTCATGGCCAGCGGCTTTCGCATGCACAGCTTGCAAATCTGGCAGGCCTCGCCGAAAGAACATGAACAAGGCCACGGCTATTACAGCCACTACTCGACCGAGCCCCTGCCCTTCAGCGATAACCTTGGAGTGAAGATCCGGATAATTGCCGGTTCAGGCTTTTGCCTGGAATCACCGGTGCCGGTGCGCTCCCCTACGCTGTAAGCCGAATTAAAAATCGCGACTGGTAGTGGTTTCGAGTGGAACTTACTGAAACGAAAAAAGAGACCGAAGCCTCTTTTTACAATGCTGACAATAAAATAACGCGCAAAAAAAACGCCACTCATTGAGTGGCGTTTTTTCTGTATTTGGAGCGGGAAACGAGACTCGAACTCGCGACCCCGACCTTGGCAAGGTCGTGCTCTACCAACTGAGCTATTCCCGCGTCTTGGTGTGGCGCATTCTATAGAATCCAGAAGCCCCGTCAACCCTTTGATTCAAAAAAGTTTTATTTCTTTTCTACGTCGGTCTTCAGATGTGGCCAGGCAGCCCGCAGATATTGGACCATGGACCACAATGTCAGGCCTGCCGACACCAGCAACAAGGCGTAACCCACCAGGACCCAGAAGCTGAAGTCCGACGGATTGGCCAGCAGGATCACCAGCGCCAGCATTTGCGCGGCGGTTTTCCATTTGCCCAGGTTCGACACGGCGACGTGAGCACGGGCGCCGAGTTCGGCCATCCACTCTCGCAACGCCGAGACGACAATCTCGCGACCAATAATGACCGCTGCCGGCAGCGTGAGCCACAGATTGCCGTGTTCTTGCACCAGCAATACCAGCGCGACAGCGACCATCAACTTGTCAGCCACCGGATCGAGGAAAGCCCCGAACGGTGTGCTTTGCTCCAAACGGCGAGCCAGGTATCCGTCCAGCCAATCAGTGGCAGCGGCGAATGCGAAGACTGAACTGGAAGCCAGATAGCTCCATTGGTACGGCAGGTAGAACAGTAAAATGAAGATCGGAATGAGCAGGACGCGTAGAACGGTAATCAGATTAGGGATATTCATCGGCACAACTGGCTACGAGGTGAGTTGGCATTCTACTTGAAAAGGACAGGCAATGAGGCGTGTTGGCCCATTCTACGGGCTTCTTTCGGGCCATGTCTAACACTGTTCTAACAGAGTTCTAACACTTTGTGGCATCTCAGAGGCCCTCATCCAGAGGCCTGCGCGGGCACGGTAAGGACCCATGCAGACGCGCGATAAGGCTCAGGCGGGGGCCTACGGGGGAACCTGCAGCTATTAAAGCATTGAGGTGTTGTCTCCCAAAATTTCGCTATTTTCTGGGTAGCCTTCATCAGGACCCAAGACAGCCTCAGCAGGTAGCTGGCCGTAATAGCTATCGGTAAGGGCCGTGGAGGTCTTCCAGAGCTTGCCGCATGACGCCCACCAGCGTATTCAGAGCAAGCGACAATGTGTCTCGCTCCTGCCGACGCAGCGGGCGAGTGAAATGGAGCAGTTGCTTCCGCATAGGTGGCAGCCGGTTTAATTACGCAAGACGGGATGCCCGGACACATACGAAGCGTGCCTGTTTCGGACAGGAAAGGCACCACGACAAGTCATAGTAGGGCTATTGCTTGGAGGGTTGGTCTGGATGGGTTTTCTTCCACTGGCGATAGCCCATTACAACCGTGAGAAACTCTTGCTCCCTTTGATCGTTGCTCATGCGCTGATGAGCAAGCATGTTCCGCTGCGTATCGTTCTCAAGGGTCGTTTTGAAAGCTTCGGTGACGGTTTGATATTCCTTCGCACATCGCAGAGACAGGGCTATGGCCACCGTTCCCGCGTCAGAAACACCATCATCAACAGTTGGAACCATTGCGCTCGCACAAGCATTTTCGACTTTCAAAGCATCCATCAGTTGCGGTGCAAGTTCAGCATTTGCTGATTCGGCCGTAAGAACAACCATAGTCAAAATCAGAAAGCGAAATTTCATGGCTTTTCCCTGTTATTCAAAGCGCTTGGACACGAGCCTAAATATACACTGTAGTGATCAACTAATCCCGGACACGACGTTAAGTTTTTTCTCGGCCTGAGCTGGCGCAAGCACCACGGCAACATCACCCATCACAGCCACCAAGTAGAACGCAGACGACATCTCCAAGGCCTTCGACCAACATTAGGATTTCTCCTACAGACCCGCCCTTCTCTTTCCGGTAGCCTTCCGCGAGCCAGCATAAAACTGGTTCATGACCATGGACGAAAGACGCAAGGACGATGCTCAATGATTTCTTCTGCTCGATTGGGTGACAAACACGTCTGCCCATTGCCAGGCCACGGCACCACCCCTATTGCCTCCGCATCCGCTGATACCAACATCAACTTCATGGGCTCTGCTCGTGTCGGCGATACCTGTGGATGTGGCGCGGTCATCACTACAGGCTTTCCTTCTATACAAGTGAACGGTCGCCCCATGGCCCACTTAGGGAGCCCTACCAGTCACGGCGGGACAATCATCACGGGGTCAGGCGACGTCGGTGGTGGCTTTGTCATGGGTGACGCTGGCGGTGCAACCATCATCAACTTTATGGCCCTCGGAGCATTCCGGCCAGATGGCACTGTGGACGACGAGAAGATGGCGACCTTGTTGGCCGACCCTAAGCTCACAGAGAAAGCCACAGCGGCGAACGCTTTGGTAGATCCCAAGGCAGCCTCAAAACAGCCAGAGACGAAGCCTGAGCCAAAAGCGGAACCTGTCGTTTGCAAAGACCCTGACATGATGGAGAAGGTGGCGGACTACATCGCGGACGAGATGAATCGCAATATTCATCACCCTTCCGTTTTAAAGATGAAAGAGCTGCTCAGCTATGACGTTGCCAAAGAGACCCGCAAGCAAATGGATCTGCCTTGGTATGCCCAAGTTGGCGCGACGAGCCCTCAAGCTATTGGCGCTGCGAATGGCGCGGCTGCAATGGCGATTTGGACTGAACGTGTTGGGCAGAAGCGGGATTGGGACCACAAGCCGAAAATCTATGCGAGGTTCGGCGATTATTACCAAAAGCAGGGTAAATACGACTATTTCTATGATATCTGGTCGAACATCCACTACGGCTACGTCGGACGAGCTGGCGGCCTTTCCGAAAGCGTGTTGGCCGACGGTGCCGGTGTTGAGCAGATTGCCTCGGACTCCATCCGAAAGGTATTTGATTGGAAGAAACGTCGGGGACCTCATGCAACCCCAGGTGTCGATGGGATGAAGGCTTACGACGATGCACCGGATCGGATATCGATTGGCATCGGGATCGAACTATTCGCTGAGCATCCTAACGGAGGCATCACCGCCAAAATGATCATGGAGAAAGTTCTTGCAGTTAAACCAGAGGATTGGGGCGATGGCGTTATTGTCCACGTTTGCAAGAAAGCTGAGTAAGGGGAAGGTAGTAGTGCTCTGCCTCCTCGCATTACTTGTATTTTGGTATGTAACGCTGCCGCGAGTAGTCGTCAATTACCCCAAGGATGGCAAGGAGGAGCTGCGCTATATCTGGAACACCCAGCACCGTATCGACAAAGGGGGCATGCTCCCCGGTGAAGGGACAGCAGACATCGGCCACATTTTTCCTGATAAGGACTTCTTCATGATGTTCGATTGGTGGTCCGACAAGAAGCTTCGGAGGTGTATCGACATCACGCCTAAATGGGGGACAACGACAGAAATCAACCTTGATGAAACAGGGAGGATCGACACTGCAAAAACTTCCTCTGACGTTATTGCTCGTTTGAAACCTTGCAAAGGCGAACTGGACCCTTTCCGACCCTAAGGTGCCCTACCAGTATCACAAGAATGGGGAGCAGGCTTCATTGATGATCAATGCGAGAAAAATTAAGTTCCGTCATGCAGTTCTATTCGTCTTAGTAGCTCTGTTGCTGTTTTGGTACGTGGCGACCCCACTCATCCGTGTCCATTACTCCAAAGAGGGCACAGACGAACTTCGGTTAATCTGGAACACGCAGCACAATATTCATAAAGAAAGGATGCTTCCGGGGCAAGCCACATTTGATAATGGGCATATTTTCCCCAATGAGGACTTCTTCATGATGTTCGATTGGTGGACTGACAAGGGTTTCCAGAGGTGCATCGACATAACGCCAAAATGGGGGAGCGCGTTAGATATCTACCTCAATGGAGCAGGTCGCATCGACACTGTTCAAACCTCTCCTAACGTTATTGCCCGCTTGAAGCCGTGTGAGGGTGATGCTGATCCTTTCCGCCCCTAAGGAGCCCTGCCAGCACCACGGCAAGGTCACCCATCACAGCCACCAAGTAGAACGCAGACGACATCCCCAAGGCCTTCGACTAAGCAGCCCTACCGTCCCATCTCATTGGACCAGTCCCGTAGTGGCTCTTGTTGGTTCGTTCAAGGTGATAAGGCTCAGGCGCGAGGGCCTACAGGGGAACCTGGCACGTATGGGTAGTGAGGTGGTCATTCAGATTTTTCTGTCAGATTCTCAAAGGGCGGAATCAATCTGACGCTACGCTACAAGTTCCATATCACTGATTCGGGGTCATAAATGGCACGCACGACGAACCGAGAGCTTGAGGAAAAACGCTTTAATTCGTTTCGCCAACACTATGCACTGCCGCCCGGAACCATCGAACACAGTGACAGACCAGATGTACTCATTCGTGGTGAAGGCGCGAAGAAAATCCTCGGTATAGAGATAACAGAGCTTTACAAAAAAGACGGTGAGGACTCCGACTGCGAACAGAGACAAGCCAAAATGCGGCGCAATGTCATTGATAGAGCAGAGAAAATCTATCACTCGAGAGGTGGACGGAAAATTTGTCTACATATTGCCTTCGATCCTAACTATCCGATTCTCAGTAAGGACCACGTAGAGCAGACCGCTGAGCGCTTGGCTCTCTTCGCTTTGGAAATCTCGACTCACAGGGATTTTTACACGGGATACAGCCCTGTCGAAGCGGCTCCTGAGATTAGCTACCTCCACCACGACGGCAAGGAGTACCCCCTCAGTAACTGGGAGATCCCGCAAGTTTATGACGTGCCAGCGCTGTTAGTTGAGCGAGTAAAGAAGGTGGTGAGGGATAAATCCGCGAAGGCCCTGGAGTATCAGAACTGCGAGGCTTTATGGCTTCTAATTATTGTCGATTTTTGGGAGCCCGCTCAGGATCAGGACATCCGTTGGCCCACAGAGGAGACCGTAGGGCAGACCCCTTTCGAGCGAATTCTCATCTACAAAACTGTCTTCAATGAGGTGGTTGAGGTAAGTCAGCGCAGGGTGGATATCTAAGGAACTTCGTTTAATAAGGTGGGGTTTGCCTCGTAGACTGCTATCTCAGCATTCACACTCTTTTCGACCGCTCGGATAAGCTCTTCTATCTGAGGTAGCTTTCTGAGCAGTGCTGCATAGTCGTACCCCTTGAAGGACATCCCATAGGCTCCTGAAGGAACGAAGCTAATCCCCACGGCTCTTGGTTTGTAGTAACTCAGGTCCGTGTGCGCGAACTGCTGCATTCGAAGCCTTTCGAGTTCCTTGTGCAGTGGCAACAGATGCTTAGGGACACGTTTCTTCGTGGTAAGCATATGCTTGCGCTTGTTGCCTTGATCTACTTTGTTCCCAGAGAAAGGCCGCACATATGTGACCGTTAAATCTCGTAGCAAAGCGTATTGGACATCAGGCCGCTTGTAGCGCCGAAGGACCTTGATCGAGTGCAGCGCCGTGTTTAGGTCAATCGAGTACATTCGAAGAAAGTAATATGATTCTTGGATGTCCAATTGCAGTCACTCTCCTGCCAACCTTTCGGCGAGTCTATCAGAGGCCGCATCCGCAAGGACAACGGCAAGGTCACCCGTCACAGCCACCAAATAGAACGCAGACGACATCCCCAAGGCCTTCGACCAAAGGACCACCTTGAGCAACTCCCAGAGTGACAAGGAGTAGACCAAGAAATCGGTAGGTGACACGGTGGGTAGCCAGAGTGCGGAGTACAGCAACACAGGTATTCCACCGTGTAGTCATCGCATAGCCCTCCTTGAGCTGTAGGTTTGGTAGTGTTGATAACCACCCTCTCACAGAGCCTTTAAGGAGCCTTAAGGGGTCAACTGTAGTAAGAACCTTAAGTCCCCTCTGGTTATAGTGAGGACTTTTGGAGGCCTTATAGGCCGGGCCTCTCAGAGGTGGCCATTCTAAAAAAATAGGGAACCCGTTAAGGTCCCCTTTGAAGTCACGGCGATTTACTTCGTGGTGTCGATGCCCCACCGCTCAAACATCTCAACGGTCGCTCGCTGGCTCACAGGATCGTTGGGTATCAACCCCCGGAATCCGTTGAAGACTCCCGTTCGGTATTGCTGGGCCATATCGGGACTGTTAATGGTTCCTGCAAGGCCTGCAAGGTTGTAGCCGACCTGCGCAGCACTGCTAACCAAGCCAGCCGCTGGAACCTGCTTCAGGGCACCTGTAAGAATCTCACCGGGCTTGTCGATGTCGCTCAGACCATACAACCATGCTTTCTCCTTTGGGTCCCTCTTGCGAGCTGCCTCAGGAAGAATCGAAGTTCGCACCATCGCCGCCTGATCAAAGCCCAATGGTGCAGCTACGATGTTAGCCAGGCCAAAGGGAGTTCCGAGGTACGACCCACGAGTCAGAGCCGCATAGGCAATCATGTTGGGATCAAGGGCGTCTTTTAGGTACTGCTTCCGGCTATGTGTAGGCATCATCTGAGCTTTCAAGTAGGCAGTAGAGGCGTAGAAGCTCCCGCCAGCCAGGGCCGACAGAGCTGCTGTGTAGGTCTGATCCATCACCCGGCCATTCATGCGGGCCTCATTCACACCGCGCATCAGGCGCTCATTGAGCGACTTCACGAGAAAACTCTTGAACTGCATGAGCATCTTCACACCTACGCCGAAAGCTTTGGTGTCGAGGTTGGACACTTTGTGAGGACGAATAACCACTTCGTCAGCCATGCGATCAGCCAGACGCCACAGGCGATTTCATTGAGGTCAGAACGCACATCCGCATAGATTCGACCCGAGCCGCCCATCTGGTCCCAAACAGAGCCAGTCTGTAGGACGCCTTCCGCAATGTCTTGAAGATGCCCCTTAAGCTCAGGCCAAGTCTTTTCGGGATTGTCGAGGTGGAACGCTCTGAGTGTGCCAAGGAGATGTGAAGCCGTAGCCAATGCGGTTTGCCTGTGGGTTGTCTTGAGGGAGATTGTGCAGGTTCTCTTCGAGCCCATTGGGCGGACTCTGAGGGTGTACCGACCTTGACGCCTATACAGATAGGGACACGCAAGGTCTAACACTGTTCTAACACTTTGGGTCGTTGAGGTGGTGTGCAGCATGGTCAAACCCCTGAATTCATTGGGTTAAACCTCATGTGTCACCAAGTAGGCATTCTACTCGCTGTGCAGATTTGCATAAATCGACTCAGCGAGCTTTTTACTGATCCCGGGTGCTTTGGCGATCTCTTCGATGCTGGCACGAGACAGCTCCTGCAATCCACCAAAATGTTTCAACAAATCGCGCCGACGTGTCGGCCCGACACCCGCAACGCCTTCAAGCGTTGAGGTACGACGGGTTTTCCCCGCCGCGCCCGGTGCCCGGTAATGGCGAAACGGTGGGCTTCGTCGCGAATCTGCTGGATCAAGTGCAGCGCGGGGGAATCACCGCGCAGCGTGAATTCATGTGCAGCGTCATTCAGGTACAAGGTTTCGAAACCGGCCTTGCGCGTCGCGCCCTTGGCCACGCCCAACAAAATCAGATCAGGCACTGCCAGTTCATTGAGTACGTCCCGGGCCATGGACAGCTGACCTTTGCCCCCGTCCACCAGCAGGATGTCCGGCAACTTGCCCTCGCCGTCCTTCAGTTTACTGAAGCGTCGGGTCAGAGCCTGATGCATTGCGGCGTAGTCGTCGCCGGGTGTCACACCCTCGATGTTATACCGACGGTAGTCAGACTTGATCGGGCCTTCCGGACCGAACACCACGCAGGATGCCACAGTGGCTTCACCGCTGGAGTGGCTGATGTCATAACATTCAAGGCGCTGTGGCGGCTCATCCAGGTTCAGTACTTGCGCCAGAGCATCGAAACGCGCGGCGACATGCTGACGATTGGCCAGTCGCGCGCTTAAGGCTTGCTCGGCATTAGTGACCGCCAGTTGCTGCCAGCGCGCTCGCGTACCGCGCACCCGGTGACTGATGGACAATTCGCGCCCGCGCAGCTCGTCGATGGCGGCGATCAGGACCGGGAAATCATCGTGGACCACGTTGACGATCAACTCGCTCGGCAAATCCCGTTCAGGACTGCTGATGAAGTACTGGCCCAAAAATGCAGCCATGACTTCGGAAACGTCTTCTTCAATACCCACTTGCGGGAAGAAATTCTTGCTGCCCAGTACCCGGCCGCCACGCACGCTGATCAAGTGAACACAGGCGCCGCCCGGATTGATGAACGCGGCGATCACATCGATATCGCCGGTTCCACCTTCCATGCTTTGCTGGTCCTGGACCCGGCGCAGCAATGAAATCTGGTCTCTCAATTCGGCCGCACGCTCAAACTCGAGGTTGATCGCAGCCTCCTCCATCCCTGCAGACAACTCGTCCGTCAGCGCGTTGCTGCGCCCCTCAAGGAACATCACCGAGTGTCGTACGTCCTCCGCATACACCTGCGGCTCCACCAGCCCGACACACGGTGCCTTGCAGCGCTTGATCTGGTATTGCAGGCAAGGCCGCGTGCGGTTCTTGTAATAGCTGTCTTCGCATTGGCGAACGAAAAAGGTCTTTTGCAGCAAACTCAGGCTTTCTCGAATGGCACCTGCACTTGGATAAGGGCCGAAATACTTGCCCTTGGCCTTTTTTGCACCCCGGTGGATGCTCAAGCGCGGAAACTGGCCATCCGATAGAAAGACGTAAGGATAGGATTTGTCGTCGCGCAGCAGAATGTTGTAGGGCGGACGCCATTCCTTGATCAGCGTCTGCTCAAGCAACAACGCTTCGGTTTCATTGGCCGTGATCGTGGTTTCGATCTGGGCGATACGGCCCACCAGCGCGGCGGTCTTGGGCGCAAGCCCGGTTTTTCGAAAATAACTCGCCAAGCGCTTCTTGAGATTCTTGGCCTTGCCGACGTAGAGCAGGCGCGCATCGCTGTCGAACATGCGATAAACGCCGGGGCGTCCGCTCACGGTCGACAGGAAGGCACTCGGATCGAAGACTTCAGTCATTTTCAGAGATTGGCATCAACCATGCCGTGACGAACCGCCAATAGCGTCAGTTCGACGTCGCTGCTGATCGAAAGCTTCTCGAAAATGCGGTAACGGTAGGTATTCACGGTTTTTGGCGAGAGGCAAAGTTTGTCGGAAATGATCTGAACCTTCTGACAGCCGACAATCATCAAGGCGATCTGGATCTCACGCTCTGACAATGCGTCGAACGGCGAATCGTTGGTCGGCTGGAACGATTTGATCGCCAATTGCTGGGCGATTTGCGGGCTGATGTAGCGTTGCCCGGCAAACACCAGCCGAATGGCCTGGACCATTTCCGGCAAACCTGCGCCCTTGGTCAGATAGCCCGCCGCACCGGCCTGCAACAACCGTGTAGGAAACGGATCTTCTTCACACACAGTGACCGCGACAACCTTGATGTCGGGATGACTGCGCAGCAATTTTCGCGTGGCTTCAAGACCGCCGATCCCGGGCATCTTGACGTCCATCAGAACCACATCGGGTTTCAACTCACGCGCCTTGAGCAGGGATTCCTCCCCTGACTCGGCCTGGCCGACTACTTGCAGGCCATCGATGTCAGCCAGCATTCGTGTAATGCCTGTACGAACGAGATCATGGTCATCGACTACTAGCACCCTAATCAAGCAGACACCTCGCGATATGGTCGTATTGGGTTGCCGAACACCTTAGCAAAAAGCAACTGGCAGACCTAGCGTCAAGCGACATATAAAAAGTTTCAATTCATCTTTGGGGGCTTGCCGTCTGTGCGTTTCAGCGACAAGGGACATCGACTTCGCGCTGCATTCTCAGGAAATACTCGTCCTCGCCGACCACCTCCAAGCCCTTTCGCTGATACAGCGACTGCGCCGGATTATTTTTGAAAACGGTCAGGCGTAACGCGGGCCTACGCTCTGCGCACGTCATGGTCCATACCTGATCGATCACCCAGGAACCTGCGCCCTGCCCCTGAAAGGCTTCAGCCAAGTGCAGTTCGCGGATGTATAGGGCCTTGGCATCACGACTCAGGCTGAAAAAGCCCACCGCAACGTCGTCCTGCACAATCAACCAGTTTTCCCGCCCCGCCCAGGCCACATCGAACGCCTCGTCGAGCCACAGCAGGTCGTGCTGAATGTAATAGCGCAACATGTTTTGACAGGTCAGGTCCCGAGCGAAGCCCAGATCCCGGGATGTCGCCGGGCGTAATTCGAAAACCATTCAACGCTCCGAAACGGTCACAATTTGCGCTTTCCAGCCATCGGCGTTGCGGCGGGCGATGACCATCAAGTTGCCCTTACCCGGCGCGATGCCAATCAGCGAACCGTCCGCCGCCCAAATGGCGCTGCGCCCGGCCGACTCCCAGCCACCCGTAGTCCCTCCATGGTTGGCCATCAGCACCACCATTGAATGTTTATTGGCATAGCCCTGAAGCAGCGTTGTATCCGCAGCGTAGCCTTTTTCAGTAATCAGCACGCCTGCAGCATAGATGTCCGCCCCCTGCTCTGCCGCCGCGGCCGCATGACTTGCATGAGAAAAATCGGCGCATACCGCCAGCGCGACAGTGTCAGCACCGACCCAGAGTGTCGAGCCGCCGGCCCCCGGCGCAAACGCGACCTCTTCGCCAGGGTGCAAATGCTGCTTGCTGTAAACCCCAAGCGAGCCATCCGCGCCCAGAACCAAAGCCCCGATCAAAACCGGCGAATCGTCTGACAGACGAATCGGCATCCCGACAACAGTCGTCACACCGATCTCCCGCGCGAAATCTCGCAACGACTGTAATATGCCGGCCTGCGGGGTAATGGCCAACTCTGCGGCCAGACCACGCTCATAACCGGTCAGCGATAACTCCGGAAAAACCAGCAGTTGCACACCTTGTTCCGCAGCTATCTGCATAAAGCGCCGGTGCCAGGCAATATTGGCGGCAAGGTCACCGGCGATGGAGATCGATTGAGCCGCAGCGATGGTCAGGGTTGTCATGACGCGTCCTTGTGACAGTGTGCTTTTGCGAAACACGAAGTGTGTCACAACCCTACAGGCACTCAAGCGATAGAAAGCACCGTCAGTACTCGATAGCATTTTCTGATTGAATCCGCCTACCGCCCTCGAGTAAGCTCGGCGCATTCATCGGAGACAGACCATGTTCAACGCCCTCTCACAGCTTCGTACCGTCAGCGCCCTGCGCTCGGTGGCGGCTGCCCGGGTGAATGACGTTTGTGCTCCGGCAAGCTTTTATTTTGGGTATTGGTTTAGCCACTGGCGCGCCTGATACCCACACGGCGCCCACTTTAAACGGGTCGCCACCAGAGAATTCTCAACCCCCGGTCGGCTTCCCGACCGGGGGTTTTGTTTTTTCAGCCCCTGCACATTTTTAGCGACACACCAAACATCTGAGGATTTAGAAAATGAACTACGCCACTTATTACCGTTACGACAGTTTTACCGCCTGGCGATTTACCAGCCTCCGCTCGGGACAGCCTGCCGCCTCCGATCGGTCACCCACAGGTGGCAAGCACACACACGCAGCCAATCCGGCCAATTGTCGAACACCCCAGTAGGGCCGAGCACGCGGGAACGAACCCGCTGCCAGCCCAGGAAGCCTGAATATGAACTCGTCCGCCTCTGCTCTGCCACTGTCCACCCTGAGCCCTGCCAATGAAGCGCTGACTCTGCGTCTGCCCAGCTCATTGCAACTCAAACAGCAATTGCCACTCAGCAACGCCCTGACCCGGCAAGTCGCCGCCCACCGCGATGCGGTCCGCGCGATCCTCAACGGTGAAGATTCCCGTCTGCTGGTCATCGTCGGCCCCTGCTCTATTCACGACCCACAATCAGCCCTCGAATACGCCGCGAACCTTGCGCGCCTGGCCGCCGATGTCAGTGATGAAATGCTCCTGGTGATGCGTGCCTACGTCGAAAAGCCTCGCACCACGGTTGGCTGGAAAGGCCTGGCCTACGATCCGCGCCTTGATGGCAGCGACGACATGGCCGGTGGCCTGACCCTGTCTCGCGAGCTGATGCGAGAAATGCTTCGTCTCGGTTTGCCAATTGCCACCGAACTGTTGCAACCGATGGCCGCCGGCTACTTCGACGACTTGCTCAGTTGGGTCGCCATTGGTGCACGTACCACCGAATCGCAGATCCACCGGGAAATGGCCAGCGGCCTGAACATGCCAGTGGGTCTTCAAGAACGGCACCGATGGCGGTGTCACGGTTGCCAGCGATGCGATGCGCTCGGCAGCTCACCCCCATCGACATTTCGGGGTCGATAGCCAGGGGCATCCTGCAATCATTCAAACCCCAGGCAATCCTGATACCCACCTGGTATTGCGCGGCGGGCATCGCGGACCTAACTACGACCGTGACAGCGTCGCCCGGATTAACCACGACCTGACCAAACTGAAGATCCCGGCACGGATCATGGTCGATTGCAGTCATGCCAACAGCGGCAAAGATCCATTGCGCCAGCCAGCAGTATTCAACGACGTGCTCGAACAGCGACTGCAAGGTGATCGCACACTGATCGGCATGATGATTGAAAGTCACCTGTTCGAAGGCTGCCAACCGTTGGGTTCATCCTTGCAGTACGGTGTATCTGTAACGGATGGCTGCCTCGGCTGGACCGGGACGGAACAGTTGCTGCGCCAAGCCGCCGACCGGCTTCGGACACAGCACCGCACACGACAACCAGTATGACCAACGGCTTCTTCCAGTCTTCAAGCGAAGACTGGAGAGCCGCGCAGTCTCCCGAAACGACTTAGCCCTGCACCTGCACCAGGGCCACGTCTGATAGCTGGCTCACATCGTCGAGCCGTTCGACCGCATAACCAACGCGGATCGTCGAGCCCTGATGTTCTCTCCAGAACCGGTAAGGAACAATGAACACCAGTGGTTCACCGGCCATTTCCCGGGAAATCTCACGTTCGTCCCGGTGACTGAAGTTGACGCCATCGCACTTCAGATAGACCAGCTCACCCTCCTCTGTCCGGGCGTCGTCAATCACGATGGTGACACCGTCGATCGAATCCTGCAGATCCAGCCAGCCCTCTTCGGCTTCCAATACGATGGGAGCCGACAGAGGCGCTCGTTCCAGCGGGCCGATGGACAACTGCATCAATTGCGAATAAAGCGGCGCCTGCCCATGCTGTTCAATGCAATAAATGATCTTCACCGACGATCCGAGAGCCGGCGCAATGAACTCGGGATTCACCCAGAACGAAAGTTCGTGCCCCACCGCAAAGGATTCGATATTCAGCCGGTCGCTGAAGCTCGTTTGTGGTGTAGTGCCTTCCCAGGACAGCACGACCCGATCGCCCGCCGCCATCCGCGCATAAGGTCGAATCGTTACGCGTGTCCCTTCATCCGCTCTATTCGGGTCGAGCGTCCCGCCCACAGCGTCATTAGCGACTACCGGCAATAACTCGTATCGGACATCACCGACATTCAACTGCAACTGCGGTGACTGCACCGGCGTGGGCAAGGAACGGCTACTGAGCGTGTAAAAGACTTCCAGTGAACCGCCATCCAGTGCGCCGATGTGTTCGCCGCCGACGATGAAGACGACATCTTTGCCGACCTGCGTTTGACTGACATAACGCGTAGCTTCATGCCGATAGGCCTGCCCCTCGGCGTCGAGACCAGACCAATGCAATACCAGCCTGTCTCCGTTGGCCATGCCTGCATAAGGCATGACCTTCACGACCGCTTTTTTACAGGCTGGGTCGAGAACTCCGTTATCCGCCTGCGCCAACAGCGGTGCCAGCATCAAAGACTTTGTACAGGTGTCTGCAGCTACTTCATGTGAGGTCATTCATACACTCCAGTCCGTGGAAATAAACGCCGTCCCGCAGGTCGACGTCGAGCGAAGCCTATTTAAGCCCATCGCCGAGCGAGGCGATGTCAGGTGATCGCGTCACATGGTCGGGAAAAATGCTGATCTCTAAGTAGGCCATTGGTGAGAATCAGTCCTGACTGCACAAAAAGATGTCGAAATGTTCCGATCCAGGCTTCGTACAGTTCCGAAATTTCGTACTTTTCCTATGCCGCTTTCCTCCGACTACAGCGGCTTTTTCATACATCGCCAGGCCACGGGAGTGTTTTAGAGTGGGCGCTATTGCACATCCACAAACTTCTGCGAAAAAGGCACTAACATGCAACGGAATGCGACAACTCAACACCCAATCCTGCTGGTACATGGACTCTTCGGCTTCGACCGCATTGGCAAGTTTGAACTGTTCCATGACGTCAAACGCGCCCTTCGAAGCCATGGCGCCAGAGTCTTCGTTCCCCACCTCTCAGCCACCCACAGCAACGAAGTACGCGGCGAACAGCTTTTGGCACAGATCGAACGGGTCCTGGAGGGAACCGATGCGAGCCAGGTCAACCTGATCGGGCACAGCCAGGGCGCATTGGCTGCGCGTTACGCGGCCGCAGTTGCGCCAGAGTTGGTGGCGTCGGTGACGTCTGTCAGCGGCCCTAACCATGGCTCGGAGTTGGCGGATTTCTTGCGCAAAGCCCTCACCCCCGCGCGTTTGCCCGAGCATGTGGCAAGAAAGGTCGCGACCTTGTTTGCTGACTTCCTGTCGTTGCTAAGCGGTAACCACCAGTTGCCGCAAAACGCGATTGCCGCGCTTAACGCGCTGACCACCGAAGGCGTCGGCGCATTCAACGACAAATACCCTCAAGGCTTGCCAAAAACCTGGGGGGCAAGGGCCGCGAACTGGTCAATGGCGTGCGGTACTACTCCTGGAGCGGCATCCTGCAAGGGAACATCCTTGATGAAGGACTTGGCGCTCTCGATCCGGCACACGCCTTTTGCCGGGCTTTTTCCGAGTATTTCATCACCGAGGCCGGGCAAAACGACGGGTTGGTTGGTCGCTTCAGTTCCCACCTGGGCAAGGTGATCCGCTCCGACTATCCAATGGATCACATGGATAGCCTGCGCCAGACCGCCGGTCGAATCTGCAAAGGCGTCGACCCGATCGAGTTGTACGTGCTGCACGCCGAGCGCTTGAGAAATGCCGGCCTCTAATCCCTTTCTGTATATAGATGCACTACCGCTCGCCCGCCTGCGATGGAACTTTGAGAAGAAATAGGCTACTGAATCCGGTAGGCTCAGCACTTTACTGAACATTGAATGGAGAATTTTCCCATGGCTAAAGCCACTGCCCGTCACATCCTTGTTGCCAGCGAAGCCAAGTGCAGCGAACTCAAGGCCCAAATCGAAGGCGGCGCTGATTTCGCCGAAGTTGCCAAGGCTAACTCTACTTGCCCGTCCAGCCGTCAGGGCGGAGACCTGGGTTCGTTCGGTCCAGGCCAGATGGTCAAGGAATTCGACACCGTGGTCTTCAGCGCACCGATCAACGTGGTGCAAGGCCCGGTTAAAACCCAGTTTGGTTATCACCTGCTGGAAGTGACCAGCCGTCAGGACTGATCTGAAACCTGAGTTTTCTGCATAACGGCCCGCCATTTGGTGGGCCGTTGTGTTTTGGTTACGTGATTCGGCTGGCGAGTGACGCGCCGCTAGCGTACAAATTGTGGTTATCGATTACCCGGCTCTAAGGCTGACAATGCGACTGGTTTTCCCCACTTTGATATTCACTGCCGTGGCACTGCTGTTGAATGCCGCTGGTGTGAATGCTGCACCGCAACACGCGTTGACCGTGTACGGCGAACCGGCGAAATATCCCACTGGTTTCAGTCATTTCGCCTACACCAACCCGCAAGCCCCCAAGGGTGGCACGATGCGGCGCTCGGCCATTGAAATCGGTCATTTCGACCATGTCCTGCCCTACATCGATCAAGGGCATCGGCGTGACCCAGATCGATGGCCTGCTCTATTCTCCCCTGGCTCAGCGCTCGCTCGATGAACCCTATACCGTGTATGGCCTGGTAGCACAGAAAATGGAGCGCGCCGAGGACGGGTTGTCCCTGCGTTTCTACCTGAACCCCAAGGCCCGTTTCGCCGATGGCACGCCAATCACCGCAGAGGACGTGCGCTACACCTTCGACTTGCTGATGACCCAAGGCAGCCTGCGCTATCGCACCCAGTTCGCCGACGTCAAAGGCGTCGAAGTCGAGTCGCCATCAACCGTTCGGTTCGACTTCAAGAGCAACGAGAACCGTACCCTGCCCCTGGACATCGCGACGCTGCCGGTTTTTCCCGAGCACTGGTGGAAAACCCGCGACTTCGCCAGCGGCGGTGGTTACGAGCCACCACTTGGCAGCGGCCCGTATCGAGTGAGCAAAGTCGATGCCGGACGCAGCATCACGTTTGAGCGCAACGCCGACTGGTGGGGCAAGGACCTGCCGGTCAGCCGGGGCTTATATAACTTCGATCATTTTAGCCTCGAGTACTTTGGCGATACCGACGTCGCCCGCCAGGTGTTGCGCGGTGGTGCCTACGACTACAACCGCGAGTTCTCCGCCACCGGTTACTCCATCGGTTACGAAAGCCCGGCCCTGAGCGACGGTCGCCTGCAAAAGGCTCACTTGGCCACCGAAGCCCCGCAAACTGCCCAAGGCTTCGTCTTCAACCTGCAAAACCCGATGTTCCAGGATCGCCGTGTCCGCCAGGCCCTGGCCATGCTCTGGGATTTCGAATGGAGCAACCGGCAGATGATGCGCGACCTGTACATCCGCCAGCAGAGCTTCTTTTCCAATACCGACCTCGCCGCGCGCAAGCTTCCGGATGCAGCTGAACTGGCAATCCTCGAACCGTTGCGCGGGCAGATTCCCGACGAAGTCTTCACCCAGGTCTTCGAAGCACCGAAGACTGACGGCAGCGGCAATATCCGCGACAAACAATTGCAGGCCCTGGACTTGCTTGAACAGGCCGGCTGGAAACCCGACGGCGATCAACTAGTGAATGCCCAGGGCGAGCCGCTGAGCTTTACCTTCCTCACCAGCCAGAACGGCATCGACCGATTGCTGTTGCCGTACAAGCGCACGCTGAAACAGATCGGCATCGACCTCAACATTCGGCGCATCGACTCGTCCCAGTACGTCAACCGCCTGATGTCCAGAGACTACGACATGGTCATCACCGGTTACCCGGTGACCACCTCCCCGGTAGCGAACTGGTCAACTACTTCGGTTCGTCCGCGGCCAACGATCCCGGCGCCAACAACTACATGGTGCTGAAGAACCCGGCGGTCGATACGCTGGTCAGCGGCCTGGTCCGCGCCACCACCCAGGCCGACATGCTGCGCTACGCCCATGCCCTGGACCGGGTACTGCAATGGAACTACTACTGGATTCCCAACTATTACCCACCCGGCAGTTCGACCGTGTGGTGGAATCGCTTCGGCATTCCCAGCGTGCAAGCGAGCAATGACGAAGCCATCGAGAGCTGGTGGGAAGTGAGTTCCACCCCGCTGACCAACGAACAGATGACCGCCGAACTGATCAAGCGCGGCAAATCCGGAGGGCCGCGCTGATGTGGGCTTACATACTGCGGCGCCTGCTGCTGATTATTCCGACGCTGGTCATCATTCTTCTGGTCAACTTCGTCATCGTCCAGGCCGCCCCCGGTGGCCCGGTGGAACAGGCGATCGCGCACTTGCAAGGCATCGGCGGCGCCGGTATCGGCGCAGGTTCCGGCGAGACCTTGCACGGCAGTTCCCGAGCCAGCCGAGGCCTCGATCCGCAACTGATCAAAGAGATCGAAAAACAGTACGGTTTCGACAAACCGGCACCGGAACGCTTGTGGTTGATGCTTAAAAGCTACGCGCGGCTGGACTTTGGCAAGAGCTTCTTCCGCGGCGCCACGGTTACCGACCTGATTCTGGAAAAAATGCCGGTGACCATTTCCCTCGGGCTCTGGGCCACGCTGATTACCTACCTGGTATCGATTCCACTGGGGATTCGCAAAGCTGTGCATCACGGCAGCCATTTCGATATCTGGAGCAGCACCGCGATCATCATCGGCTACGCCATGCCGGCGTTCCTGTTTGCCATGTTCCTGATCGTGGTGTTTGCTGGCGGCACATCGCTGAACTGGTTCCCGGTGCGAGGGCTGGTCTCGGACAACTTCGAGTCGCTGTCGACCGTGGGCAAAATCGCCGATTACTTCTGGCACCTGGTATTGCCGGTTACGGCGCTGGTGATTGGCGGGTTCGCCACCCTGACCATCCTGACCAAAAACTCCTTTCTCAATGAAATTACCCGCCAGTACGTGGTCACCGCCCGAGCCAAAGGCTTGAGCGAACGCCGGGTGCTGTACGGCCATGTGTTTCGCAACGCGATGTTGCTGGTGGTGTCGGGGATTCCCCAGGCGTTTATCAGCGTGTTCTTTGCCGGCTCGTTGCTGATCGAGGTGATTTTCTCCCTCGATGGACTCGGCCGCATGAGCTATGAAGCAGCTGTGTCACGGGACTACCCGGTGGTGTTTGGTTCGTTGTTCATCTTCACGTTGTTCGGCCTGCTGATAAAACTGGTCGGCGACCTCTGCTACACCCTGGTCGATCCGCGCATCGACTTCGCCGCGAGGAATGCCTGATGTTCAAGCTCTCGCCGCTGGGCCGGCGCCGTTTTGAACGGTTCAAGAAAAACCGCCGTGGCTGGTGGTCGCTGTGGCTGTTTATCGGGTTGTTTCTGCTGACCCTCGGCGGCGAGATGATCGCCAACGACAAGCCGCTGATCGTCAGTTACCAGGGCTCGTTGTACTTCCCCGCATTCAAGCGCTACACCGAGCAGGAGTTCGGCGGGCAACTGCCGTTCCAGGCCGACTACCGCAGTGATTACGTACAGAAGCTGATCCAGAAGGACGGCGGCTGGCTGCTGTTCCCGCCGATCCCGTTCAGTGACGACACACCTAACTACGACCTGAATAAACCCGCGCCGAGCCCGCCGACGAAGGTCAACTGGCTGGGCACCGACGACCAGGCGCGGGATGTGCTGGCCCGAGTGATTTTCGGCGCGCGGGTGTCCATTCTGTTTGCCTTGATGCTGACATTTGTCAGTGCGTTGATCGGCATTGCCGCCGGTGCGCTGCAAGGCTATTACGGCGGCTGGCTCGATCTGCTGGGCCAGCGCTTACTGGAAGTCTGGTCCGGGCTGCCGGTGCTTTATCTTCTGATCATTCTGTCGGGGTTCGTCGAACCGAATTTCTGGTGGCTGCTGGGGATCATGGCGCTATTTTCCTGGCTGGCCCTGGTGGACGTGGTACGCGCCGAATTTCTGCGCGGACGCAACCTGGAATACGTCAAAGCTGCCCGGGCCCTGGGCCTGAGCGATCGCAAAGTGATCGTCCGGCACATATTGCCGAACGCCATGAACGCAACGCTGAGCTACTTGCCGTTCATCCTCACCGGTGCGATTTCGACCCTGACGGCCCTGGATTTTCTCGGCTTCGGCATGCCCGCAGGCAGCGCTTCATTGGGCGAACTGATCGGCCAGGGCAAGCAGAACCTGCAAGCGCCGTGGCTGGGCCTGACGGCGTTTTTCACCCTGGCGCTGATTCTTTCTTTGCTGGTGTTCATCGGCGAGGCATTGCGTGATGCCTTCGACCCAAGATCCTGATCCACGACTATGAGCCGGGCGATTGATATGAGTGACAACCTGATCGAAATCCGTGATCTCAGCGTGGCCTTCAGTGGCCAGACCGTGGTGCGCAACCTGTGCCTGGACATCCGCCCCGGCGAGACCGTCTGGCGCTCGTCGGCGAGTCCGGGTTCGGGCAAATCGGTGACGGCCCATTCGATCCTGCAACTGCTGCCGGAACTGGGCACCGAAACCACGGGCAGCATTCGTTATCGCGGCCAGGAACTGGTCGGTGCCGATGCCAAGGTCTTGCGTCAGTTACGCGGCAACCGGATCGCGATGATCTTTCAGGAACCGATGACCTCCCTGAACCCGCTGCACAGCATCGAAAAGCAGATCGGCGAAACCTTGCTGGTGCACAAAGGCTTGGCCGGCAAAGTGGCGCAAGCGCGAATTCTTGAACTGCTGGAACTGGTCGGCATCCAGAAACCCAAGGAGCGGCTCAAGGCCTACCCCCATCAACTGTCCGGCGGCATGCGCCAGCGCGTGCTGATCGGGATCGGCCTCTCGGCCCGTCCGAAGCTGCTGATCGCCGACGAGCCGACCACGGCGCTCGACGTCACCGTGCAGCGGCAAGATTCTGCTGCTGCTCAAATCCCTGCAACAGCGGCTCGGCATGTCGCTGCTACTGATCAGTCATGACCTCAATCTGGTACGCAGCATCGCCCAGCGCGTGTGCGTGATGAAGGCCGGGGAAATCGTCGAACAGGCCTCTTGCGAAACGCTGTTCACCGAACCGAAGCACCCTTACAGCTGCGTGCTGCTCAATGCTGAACCGGAAGGCGAAGCCTTGCCCCGGGACGAGCGCGAGAAAGTGCTTGAGGTTGTAAACCTGCAAGTACGATTCGCCATTGGCGGCGGTCTGTTCCAACGCAAGACCTATTTACACGCGGTGGATGGCATCAGCCTGAATGTCCAACGCGGCAAGACCTTGGGCATCGTTGGCGAGTCCGGCTCGGGCAAGTCCACCCTCGGCCAGGCGATCCTGCGCTTGCTCGACTCCGAAGGCAGTATTCGTTTTCAAGGCCAGGCACTGGACGGTCTCACGCAAAAGCAACTGCGGCCGTGGCGCAAGAAGATGCAGGTGGTGTTTCAGGACCCCTTCGGCAGCTTGAGCCCTCGGATGTCCGTGGCGCAGATCATCAGCGAAGGGCTGGAGGTGCATAGCCAACTGACCGCTGAAGAATGCAAAGCCGAAGTGATTCGAGCGCTGGAAGAAGTCGGCCTCGACCCGCAAAGCCGTCACCGCTATCCCCACGAGTTCTCCGGTGGCCAACGGCAACGCATCGCCATCGCCCGGGCGCTGGTGCTCAAGCCGGCGCTGATCCTGCTGGATGAACCGACCTCGGCCCTGGACCGTACCGTGCAAAAGCAAGTGGTCGCCCTGCTCCGCGACCTCCAGGAAAAGCATGGCCTGACGTACCTGTTTATCAGCCATGATCTGGCGGTGGTGCGAGCGCTGGCCCACGACATGATCGTGATCAAGGATGGCAAAGTGGTGGAAAGCGGGGCCAGCCACGACGTGTTCGATTCGCCGCAGCATCCGTATACCAAAGAGCTGTTGGCGGCGGCGCATCAGGGTTAGGCATAATCCTTTGCATGCCGATCAACCGAGCCGCCCCCATCGAGAGCAAGCTCGGTTCCCACAGGTGCGCGGTGTAACCACCATTTATGTGAGCACTGCAAAACCTGTGGGAGCCGAGCTTGCTCGCGATGGCGTCCGCACAAGCAATACACAACCAGGGTTCTCCAAATGAACACCACCGAAAGCCTCAAGGACTACCAGCGCGTTCGCATGCTGGCGATCCGTTCGTTGTTCGAGATCATCGAGCAATCGAGCGAAGGCACGGTGATTGTCGACCGCGACGCCAATATCGTCTGGATGAACGAACGCTACGCCCGGCGCTTCGGCCTGGCATCGGCAGAAGTCGCGATCGGCAAAGCCTGCGAAAGCGTGATCCCCGGCAGTCTGCTGCGCGAGGTGGTGCGCACTGGCCGGCCGATCCTGCTGGACATGCAGGACACCCCCAAAGAACCTCTGGTGGTGATGCGCCTACCGATTCATGACGATGCCGGCGCGGTGATCGGTGCCATCGGCTTCGCCTTGTTCGACGAATTGCGCAGCCTGTCGCCGATGCTTAAGCGCTACCTGAGCATGCAGGAAGAACTGGCCTCCACCCGTTCGCTGCTGCGCGCGCGGCAAGCCAAGTACAACTTTGCTCATTTCATCGGCACCAGCGCCGCCAGCCTGGAAGTTAAACGCCGGGCCCGGCGCAGTGCCAGCGCCGAGTCGCCGGTGTTGCTGCTCGGTGAAACCGGCACCGGCAAAGAGCTGCTGGCCCAGGCGATCCATGGCGCTTCGCCACGGGCGCACAAGGCGTTTGTCAGCATCAACAGCGCGGCGATTCCCGAATCATTGCTGGAGGCGGAGTTCTTCGGCACCGCCCCCGGCGCGTTTACCGGCGCGGACCGCAAAGGCCGGATCGGCAAATTGCAGATCGCCCAGGGCGGCACGTTGTTTCTTGATGAGATCGGCGACATGCCGCTGCCCCTGCAAAGCAAGTTGCTGCGGGTGTTGCAGGAAAAGAATTCGAGCCGGTGGGCTCCAACGAAGTGATCCAGAGTGATGTGCGGGTGATTGCCGCGACCTCAACGGACCTGGAAGCGGCGATCAAACGCGGCGAATTTCGCGCCGATTTGTACTACCGCCTCAACGTGCTGCCGATCCACGTTCCGCCGCTACGCGACCGGCTCGACGATATTCCGGCCTTGAGCGAAGCGATCCTTGAAGAACTGCGCAGTCAGCATGAGCTGAACCGCGAAGCGCAGGAGTTGCTGGGTCAACATGCCTGGCCGGGGAACATTCGCGAGTTGCGCAACGTGCTGGAACGCGCAGCGCTGCTTAGTGATGACTTGATGCTGAATGCGGCGGATATCCGGGCGGCGATTGGTACGTTTACGCCGGTTGAGCGTGTAATACCGTTGTCAGTCGAGACCGCGGGCCATGAGACGTTCAGTGAGGCTCGGGAACGATTTGATCGGCAATTGATTGAAGCCACCCTGGCGCAATGCGGGGGAAGGTGATTGAAGCGGCGGTGCGGCTGCGGCTTGGGCGGTCGACGTTGTACAAGAAGATGGTGGCGTTGGGGATTGCCGAGTCTCAATAAAGAGACAGACATCTCTATTGGTAGATGAGGCCTCTTCGCGGGCGAGCCTCGCTCCTACAGGTGCAAGGTGTACGCACCATCCGTGAATAGCGCCTCCCCCTGTAGGAGCGAGGCTTGCCCGCGAAGGCGTCCGCCAGATCACTAAAAATCTCAAAACAGAGACAAAAATCAGCAAAGTCGTTTCAAAAAACAACAATATCCTTATATTTCAACAAGTTAATGATATGGCACGATTCCCGCTAAAGCCCTCTCCCACAAAAGATCCACCCTACAAAAATAACAATTCCAGGAGACACACCCATGAGTGTGATCATTGCCTTGGCAGCCCTCGCGCTGCTGATGCTGGCTGCTTACCGTGGCTACAGCGTTATCCTCTTTGCCCCGATTGCCGCCCTCGGCGCTGTCCTGCTCACCGATCCTTCCGCCGTCGCCCCTGCGTTCACCGGGGTGTTCATGGAGAAAATGGTCGGCTTCATCAAACTGTATTTCCCGGTGTTCCTGCTCGGTGCGGTGTTCGGCAAGCTGATTGAGCTGTCGGGTTTCTCGCGCTCAATCGTCGCAGCGGCCATTCGCTTGCTCGGCACCCGCCAGGCCATGCTGGTGATCGTGTTGGTCTGCGCCCTGCTGACTTACGGTGGCGTGTCGCTGTTCGTGGTGGTGTTCGCGGTTTATCCGTTTGCGGCCGAGATGTTCCGCCAGAGCGACATCCCCAAGCGGCTGATCCCGGCAACCATCGCCCTCGGCGCGTTCTCCTTCACCATGGACGCCCTGCCCGGCACCCCGCAAATTCAGAACATCATCCCCAGCACCTTCTTCAACACCACCGCCTGGGCCGCGCCGTGGCTGGGGCTGATCGGGACGATTTTCGTGTTCTGCACCGGCATGCTGTTCCTCCAGCGCCAACGCAACAAAGCCCAACGGGCCGGCGAAGGCTACGGCACCGAACTGCGCAACGAGCCGGAAACTGCTACAGATATCAAGCTGCCGAACCCTTGGATCGCCCTGTCGCCGCTGTTGATGGTCGGGGTCATGAACTTGCTGTTCACCCACTGGATTCCGCTGTGGTATGGCAAAACCCATACACTCGCGCTGCCGGGCATGGCTACGCCGGTGACCACCGAAATTGCCAAGCTCACAGCGATCTGGGCCGTTCAAGCAGCGTTATTGATCGGCATCATCATGGTGCTGGCGTTCGGCTTCCAGGCGATTCGCAGCAAGTTGGCCGAAGGCAGTAAAAGTGCGGTCAGCGGTGCATTGCTGGCGGCGATGAACACCGCTTCGGAATACGGCTTTGGCGCAGTGATCGCCTCGCTGCCGGGTTTCCTGGTACTGGCCGACTGGCTGAAAAGCATCCCCAATCCGCTGGTCAACGAAGCCATTACCGTGACCTTGCTGGCCGGCATCACCGGGTCCGCATCGGGCGGCATGAGCATCGCCTTGGCGGCGATGTCGGAGCAATTCATCAGCGCCGCCCACGCGGCCAATATTCCGCTGGAAGTGCTGCACCGGGTCGCCGCGATGGCGAGTGGCGGCATGGACACCCTGCCGCACAACGGCGCGGTGATTACCTTGCTGGCGGTGACCGGCCTGACGCACCGCGAAGCCTACAAAGACATTTTCTGTATTACGATCATCAAGACCCTGGCGGTTTTCGTGGTCATCGGTACTTTCTACGCCACTGGCATTGTGTGAGGCATTCATGACGAATCTTACTGGCAAGACCGCACTGGTCACCGGCTCCACTAGCGGCATCGGCCTGGGCATCGCCCTCAGCCTCGCCAAGGCTGGCGCCAACGTGGTCCTCAACGGTTTCGGCGACGCATCCAAGGTGATTGCCGAAGTGCAACAGTTTGGCGGCAAGGTCGGGCATCACCCGGCCGACGTCAGCAACCCGGAGCAAATCGCCGAGATGATTGCCTACGCAGAACGTACGTTCGGTGGCATCGACATTCTGGTGAACAACGCCGGTATCCAGCATGTGGCGGCGGTGGAAGACTTCCCCGTAGAGCGCTGGGATTCGATCATCGCGATCAACCTGTCGGCGGTGTTCCACAGCACGCGCCTTTGCCTGCCGCGTATGCGCGCCAAAAATTGGGGGCGAATCATCAACATTGCCTCGGTTCACGGTCAGGTCGGGTCGGTGGGCAAAGCGGCGTATGTCGCAGCCAAGCATGGGGTGATCGGGTTGACCAAGGTCGTTGGCCTTGAAACCGCGACGACCCAAGTGACCTGCAACGCTATCTGCCCAGGCTGGGTGCTGACGCCGCTGGTGCAGAAACAGATCGACGATCGCGCCGCCACCGGGATCGACCCGCAGCAAGCGCAGCACGATTTGCTGGCCGAGAAGCAGCCTTCGCTTGAGTTCGTGACGCCGCCGCAACTGGGCGAACTGGTGCTGTTTTTGTGCAGCGAGGCCGGCAGTCAGGTGCGCGGTGCGGCGTGGAATATTGATGGTGGGTGGTTGGCGCAGTGATTAGCCGCTAGCCCCCTGTGGCGAGGGGCTGCCCCAGATCGGCTGCGAAGCAGTCGTAAATCCAGGCGAATCGGTTGAATGAGGGAATGCAGGGGGTCGCTTCGCAACCCGACGGGAGCAAGCTCCCTCGCCACAAAAACCAAATGCGCGTGCAATAAGAAAAATAAGGGGACACTGATGTCAGACGTTTTATGGCAACCCAGCGCCGAGCGCATCGGCAAGACCCGCATTGAGGCCTTTCGGCACTTTATCAATCAGCGGCATCACCTCAAGATCGACGACTACCCTGCCCTGCACCAATGGTCCATCGATCAGCGGGAGACGTTCTGGCAGGCAATCGTCGATTTCTTCGAGATCCGTTTTCACGAACAACCCGACGTGGTGCTGCGTGAAGGCCCGCTCATGCCTAGCGCCGAGTGGTTCCCCGGCGCGACCCTGAACTTCGCCGAACATTTGCTGCGGCGTCGTGACGACGCCGTGGCGGTAGTCGCCGTGGCTGAGAACGGTCAGCGCGAACAATTGACCTGGGCCGAACTGGCCAGCCATGTCGCCGGTTTCCAGAACAGTTTGAAAGCCGCTGGTGTCGGCCAAGGCGACCGGGTCGCAGCGTGCATGCCCAACACCTGGCAAACCCTGGTCGCGATGCTCGCCACCACCAGCCTCGGGGCGATCTGGTCCTGTTCTTCGCCGGACTTCGGCACCCAAGGGGTGATCGACCGTTTCGGCCAGATCGAGCCAAAGGTACTGCTCACCTGCGCCGGTTATCGCTATGCCGGCAAAGAGATCGACCAACACGCCAAGGTCAACGAAATCCTCGAACGGCTGCCAACCTTGCATCAGTTGATCGTCGTGCCTTACGCACTGCCACAGGCGCACATCGAACATTTCCACACTCAGGCCAACGTGTCGCTTTGGGAGGACTTTTACGACATTGGCGGCGACCCGGATTTCGTTCCAGTGCCGTTCGCCCATCCGCTGTACATCCTCTATTCCAGCGGCACCACCGGCGTGCCGAAGTGCATCATCCACAGCACCGGCGGCGTGCTGCTGCAACACGTCAAGGAACACGGCTTGCATTGCGATCTCGGCCCCGGCAGCCGTTTGTTCTACTACACCACCTGCGGCTGGATGATGTGGAACTGGCTGGTCTCGGCCTTGGCGGTCGGCAGCGCCATCGTGTTGTACGACGGCTCACCGTTTCATCCAGGCCCTGAACGTTTGATCGACCTGATCGACGACGAGCGCATCAACGTCTTCGGCACCAGCCCCAAGTTCCTTGCGACCCTGGAAAGCAGCGGCCTGAAACCTCGACTGAGCCACGACCTGAGCAGCCTGAAAACCCTGCTCTGCACCGGTTCGGCGTTGTCACCGCAGAGTTACGATTTCGTCTATCGCGACTTCAAATCTGACGTGTGCCTGGCCTCGATGTCCGGCGGCACCGATATCGTTTCGTGCTTCGTCAACGGCAACCCGATGTCCGCGGTGCGGCGTAGCGAGATGATGGGCAAGAGCCTGGGCATGGCGGTCGAGGTCTGGAACGACGCCGGTCAAGCGGTGATCGGCGAAAAAGGTGAGCTGGTGTGCACCCAGCACTTTCCGGCGATGCCGATTGGCTTATGGAACGACCCGACTGGGGAAAAACTTCGCGCCTCGTATTTCAGCCAGTTCCCCGGCGTCTGGGCTCAGGGCGACTACGCAGAACAACTGCCCCACGGCGCAATGATGATTCACGGGCGTTCCGACGCCGTACTCAACCCCGGTGGCGTGCGCATTGGCACGGCGGAAATTTACCGGCAGGTGGAGAAAGTACCGCAGGTGCTGGACAGCGTGGCCATCGGTCAGCAGTGGCAGGATGACGTGCGGGTGGTGCTGTTCGTGCGGTTGAAAGACGGCATCGTTCTTGATGAATCACTGCAGCAGCAGATTCGCCAAGTGATCCGCGCCAACACCACGCCTCGGCATGTGCCGGCCAAGATCCTGGCGGTGACGGACATTCCTCGCACCATCAGCGGCAAGGTGGTGGAGTTGGCGGTAAGGAATGTGGTGCATGGGCAACCGGTGAAAAACACCGATGCCCTGGCCAATCCCGAGGCGCTGGAACAATTTCGCAATCGCCCAGAGCTCACGGACTAGAACGCAAATCTATTGTGGGAGCGAGCTTGCTCGCGATAGCGGACTGTCAGTCGACATTTATGCTGAACGACATGACGCTATCGCGAGCAAGCTCGCTCCCACATTTGACCGGTGTCAGTCCAGGAGTCCCCATTCACCGGGCGGTGGCTGTGGGCCCGGTACTGCATCGGCATGCAACTTCAACCGCAGCCGCAAGTTGTTCAGCGAATCCGCATGTTTCAACGCCTCGTCCTCACTGATCGCCCCCTCCACAACCAACGCATACAGCGCCCCGTCAAACGTCTGCATCCCCAGCTCCACCGACTTCTCCATGATCCCCTTGAGCTCATCAAATTCATTGCGCCGGATCAGGTCGGCAATGGTCGGCGTCCCCAGCATCACTTCCACCGCCGCCCGGCGTTGACCGTCGAGTGTGCGCACTAGCCGTTGAGAAACGAAGGCCTTGAGGTTGTTGGCCAGGTCATGCAGCAGTTGCTCCCGGCGCTCCTGCGGGAAGAAATTGATAATGCGGTCCAGCGCCTGGTTGGCGTTGTGGGCATGCAACGTGGAGATCACCAGATGGCCGGTGTCGGCAAACGTCAAGGCATGCTCCATGGTTTCGCGGTCGCGAATTTCACCGATCAGCACCACATCAGGTGCCTGGCGCAGGGTATTTTTCAATGCCGTATGAAAACTGCGGGTATCGACGCCGACTTCCCGCTGGTTAATGATCGATTTCTTGTGGCGATGGATATATTCCACCGGGTCTTCGATGGTGATGATATGGCCGCTGCTGTGGCGGTTGCGGTAATCGATCAAAGCCGCCAGGGACGTGGACTTACCCGAGTCTGTCGCGCCGACGAAGAGCATCAGCCCTTGTTTGAGCATCACGGTATCGAGCAGTACGGACGGCAGGTTGAGGTCTTCGAAGCGCGGAATGTCGAGTTTGATGTTGCGCGCCACGATCGATACGTCATTGCGCTGTTTGAAGATGTTGACCCGGAAGCGTCCGACCCCGGCCAGGGAGATAGCCAGGTTCATTTCCAGTTCTCGCTCGAACTCCAATCGCTGTTCGGCATCCATGATGGACGCGGCAATGGCAGCGACTTCCCCTGGTTTGAACCGTTGATCAGACAAGGATTTGAGCACACCGTCGAACCGTGCACTGGGTGGCGCGCCAGTGGAAAGGTAAAGATCGGAGCCCTCCTGGCTCGCCAGTTGCCGCAACAGCACATCGATTTCCATGGCAAAAAACACCCGCGAAGCATTCAATGAACAGATATGACCCGAAACAGTGACGCATCGGGCCATCCAGCGTCTACCGCCTAGCAAGGATAGTAGACGCAGCCACACCGACTTACGTGCAGGACATCTTGATGAACGCATCACCGACTGGCAGCGATGCCCAGGCCCTGATTGCCCGACTGGACTGGCGCCGCAGCCCTTTGGGCGCCGCCAGCACCTGGCCGCAGAGCTTGCGAACTGCGGTGGACATCGTGATTCACTCGCCCATGCCCATGCTCTTGCTGTGGGGCCCGCAGCTCACGCAGATCTACAACGACGGCTTCGCCCTGCTGGCGGGCAACAAGCATCCTCATGCTTTCGGACAGCCCGCGCACCAGATCTGGCCAGAATTAAAAGACTTTACTGACCCGATCTACAGCGCCGTCCTACAAGGACAGGTGCGTACCTACAGCGAACAACGCTTTACCTTGCAGCGCGACGGGCAAGATTCCGACTTCTGGCTGGACTTGACCTACAGTCCGATCCGCGATGAAAGCGCTCAGGTGGCCGGGATTCTGGTCACCGCCATCGAAACCAACGAGCGGCGCCGTATTGCCCTCGAACTCGAACAGCGCTCCGCCGCCAGCCTCAAGGCCCAGCACGAAACCGAACAGCGCCTGCAACTGGCCCTGGCCGCCACCGATGCGGTCGGCACCTGGGACTGGGACATAGGCGAAGACCGTTTCATCGCCGACGCCCACTTCGCGCAACTGCACGGTGTCGACCCGGCCATGGCCAGCCAGTTGCCGATCAGTGATTACCTGCATGGCGTCCACCCGGAAGACCGGGCGATGATTGCCCGCAGCATCAAGCATTGCATCACCCACGGCACCGAGTACGCCGAGGAATATCGCTTGCTGCAACCCGACGGCCAGTTGCGCTGGGTGTTTGCCCGGGGTCGTTGCTACAAGGACCACCATGGCCGGCCGATGCGCTTTCTCGGCGCAGCCCTCGACCTGACTGAACGCAAACACACTGAACAAGCCTTGCGCCAGAGCCAGACTGAGCTGCAGTTGATCATCAACGCCATGCCGATCCTGATCAGCTACGTCGACCGCGAGGAACGCTTCCGCCTGAACAACGCCGCGTACCTCGACTGGTACGGCCTGACGCCTCAGGAGCTGTTTGGCAAAACCATCCATGAAGTGCTCGGTGACGAGAACTATTCCACCCGCGCCCACTACGTTGCCGAGGCGCTGGCCGGCCGGCCCTGCTCGTTCAGTATCGACACCCCGCATCGGGACGGCAGTATCCGCAGTGCCCTGATGAATTACTTGCCACGACACGGCTCAGACGGCTCGGTCAACGGTTTCTACATCTTCGTGATCGACGAAACCGAGCGTAAAGAAACCGAAGAAGCCCTGCGCAACCTCAATGAAACCCTCGAAGAGCGCGTGATCGCTCGTACGCAACAATTAGCCGAGGCCAATCAACGCCTGCAAAACGAGATGTTCGAGCGCGAGCGTGCCGAAGACGCGTTACGGCATGCGCAGAAGATGGAAGCGGTGGGTCAACTCACCGGCGGTATCGCCCATGACTTCAACAACATGCTCACCGGGATTATCGGCAGTCTCGACCTGATGCAGCGCTACATCGCCGATGGGCGCACCGCCGAGATCGGCCGTTTCACCGAAGCGGCGGTGTCCTCCGCCAACCGGGCAGCGGCCCTGACTCACCGCCTGCTGGCGTTCTCCCGCCGTCAGTCGCTGGACCGCAAACCGCTGAACGCCAATGAGTTGATTCATTCGCTCGAAGACCTGCTCAGCCGCACCAAGGGCGACCATATCGAGCTCATGCTGCAACTGGCCGACGATGTGTGGTCGGTCAGTACTGACGTCAGCCAACTGGAAAACGCCCTGCTCAACCTGGTGATCAACGCCCGGGACGCGATGCCCGATGGCGGCCGGTTGCTGATCGAAACGGCCAACGTCTACCTCGACGGCAGCGACAGCACGTCGCTCGAAGCAGTCAAGGCCGGGGACTATCTGATGATTGCCGTCAGCGACAACGGCACTGGCATGACACCGTCGGTGTTGGCCAAGGCGTTCGAGCCGTTCTTCACCACCAAACCCATCGGCCAGGGCACGGGCCTGGGGTTGTCGATGATCTACGGCTTTGCCCAGCAGTCAGGCGGACATGTCAGCCTCGACAGCCTGCCGGGCCAAGGCACCTGCGTACGCCTGTATTTGCCACGGTTGCACCTCGGTGCGCCGCAAGACACGTTGCTGCCGGTGACTGGCGACGCGCCCTCGGCGATTGCCGGCGAAACGGTGGTGCTGGTGGAAGACGATCCGGCGGTGCGCATGCTGGTGCTCGATTTGCTCAATGAGCTGGGCTATCACGCCCATGAAGCCGAAGACGCCAGGGCGGCCCTGCCTTTGCTCGAGTCCGACTTGCGCGTGGACCTGTTGGTGACCGACGTCGGGCTGCCGGGGATGAATGGCCGGCAACTGGCGGAAATCGCCCGTCAGCATCGCCCGGACCTCAAAGTGTTGTTTATGACGGGTTACGCGGAGAAAGCCGCCGAACGCCAGGGTTTCCTGGAGGAAGGCATGGACATGGTGGCCAAACCGTTTTCCATCGACCTGCTGGCCAACAAGATTCGCACGATGATCGGCCAACCAGAGTGAGTTGAGGCATAATCCCGCGCCCCGTTGTCACCACCGTTGCAAGGTACCTGCCCCATGAAAGCTCAAGCCCGCCATATTCTGGTGAAAACCTCGGAAGAAGCCGAGCAGCTCAAACAACGCATCGCCAAGGGCGAAGCCTTCGATGTGCTGGCCAAAAATACTCCACCTGCCCGTCCGGCAAGCGCGGCGGCGATTTGGGTGAAGTGCGGCCGGGGCAGATGGTTGGAGTGATTGACGCGGTGATCTTCAAGAAACCGCTGCGGGTGGTGCATGGGCCGCTCAAGAGCAAGTTCGGGTATCACTTGGTGCAGGTGTTTTATCGGGATTGAGCGGTTGGCTTGAGGGCCTCTGTGGCGATGGGGCTTGCCCCGTTCGGCTGCGCAGCAGTCGTAAGCCTGTGGATTCGGTTTATCTGAAAGAATGCCGGGGCGGCTTCGCCACCCAACGGGGGCAAGCCCCCTCACCACAAAATCTCTTCACCGCAGAGATTGTGTTTCAGGTTTTGGGAATGAGTGCACCCGGGACTTGAATCACTTGGCTCGCCAACCGATGCCCCGCCTCGGCCGCCTCAACCGGGCTCCCGCCCTTGAGCCGACTCGCCAGATACGCCGCACTGAACGAATCCCCCGCCGCCGTGGTGTCCACCACGCGCTCGACCTTCTGCGCCGGCACTTCGAACGACTCACCGCCACAGCGAATCAAGCACGCCTCGGCGCCACGCTTGAGCACCACTTCCGGTGTGCCGATCTGCTCGTAGGCGTCAAACACTGCCTCGCTATCGGAAAAATGAAACAGTGCCTGTTCGTCATCGACGGTCAGCAGCGCCAGGTCCACGTACGGCAAGACACTGCGATACGCAGCCCGCGCCTCCTCCAGCGATGCCCACAGCCGCGGCCGGTAGTTGTTGTCGAAGACAATTCGCGCATCCCGCTGCCGGGCCTCGGTCAGGGTTTCCAGTAACTTCTCCCGACCTTGCTCGCCCAGCACCGCCAGAGTGATGCCACTGAAATACAGCACGTCGTAATCCGGCAATGCCGCCAGTATCGGTGCGGCTGCCGGGGTGGTGAAGCAACTCGCGCACGGCGGCTTCGTTGCGCCAGTAAAGGAAGCGCCGCTCGCCAGCGGCATCGGTCTGGATGCAATACAAGCCTGGCAAGCGACCGGGTAACCGCTGGACCATCTCCAGGCCAATGTTTTCGGCCGCCCAGCTCTGGCACATCGCATCGCTGAAGCTGTCATCGCCCAGGGCGGTGACGTAATCCACCGTGCCACCTTCGCCCAGTTCCCGGGACAGGTAGACCGCCGTGTTCAGGGTGTCGCCGCCGAAGCTTTGTTGCAGGCTTGCCATCGGCCCGCTGCTGCAACTCGATCATGCACTCGCCGATCAGGGCGATGCGCGGGGTGTTGGGGCCGAGGGTGTTGATGGTGTTCATGGGTGTGGGGTCTCAGGTGATGCGATGTTGTCTGGAAGGATGCCTTCGCGGGCAAGCCTCGCTCCTACAGGTTTGCGATCACTCGCGAACAACACGATCCCGTAGGAGCAAAGCTTGCACGCGAAGGCCGCACCTCGGTTTCAGGCCTTAGAAACAGGTTTCCATGGTTTCAATCACCTGCAACCGCTCATCCACCAGACACCCGGTGCGCCACTTGTCGAACGTCAGGCACGGATGTGAAGTACCGAAAGAAATGATGTCCCCCACCCGCAATTCAACCCCCGGCGCCACGGTCATGAACGCATGCTGGTCCATCACCGCCGTCACCTTGCAGGCGCTCACATCGTCGCCCACCGCCGGCAGCACGCCGGCCTTGTAACGCAACAACGGCACCGGCAGGCCGGCGTCATACGCCACATCGCGCTTACCGAGGGCGATCACTGCGAAGCCTGGTTCCGGCATCGACTGAACATGCGCCCAGATTTCCAGCGCCGGACGCAAACCTTCATGCAAATCGCTGCGACGGTCGAGCACGCAGCACTGCGCTTCTTTATAGATGCCATGGTCGTGGGCGACGTAACTGCCGGGGCGCAGCACGCTGAGAAAGCGCCCGCCGGCGTTCTGGGCTTCGAAGGATTCGGCAATCAGGTCGTACCAGGCAGAGCCCGAAGCGGTGATGATCGGCTTGGGAATTGCGAACGCCCCGCTGTCCTGCAACTGCACCGCCAGACGCACCAGGGAAGAAGCAAACTCACGGATGCCGCTGACCGCGTGATCGCCATGAATCACCCCTTCGTAGCCCTCGATACCGGTCAACGCCAGCGCCGGCTGCGCTGTGATGGCTTTGGCCAGCTCGATCACTTCCAGCTCGCTGCGGCAGCCGCAACGACCGCCGACCACACCGTATTCGATCATCACGTTCAACCGCACGCCGCGGGAGGCGAAGTACGCGCCGAGGTCAGCAACGTTGTCCGGGTGATCGACCATGCAATGGAATTCGAAAGTCGGGTCCGCCAGCAAGTCAGCGATCAACGCCATGTTCGGCGTGCCGACCAGTTGGTTGGCCATCAACACCCGACGCACGCCATGGGCGTAAGCGGCACGGGTCTGGGTCGCGCTGGCCAGGGTGATGCCCCAGGCGCCGGCGTCCAGTTGGCGGCGAAACAGCGCCGGGGTCATGCTGGTTTTACCGTGGGGCGCCAGTTCCGCGCCGCTGTTGCTGACAAACGCCTGCATCCAGCGAATGTTGTGTTCCAGCGCTTCACGGTGCAACACCAGCGCCGGCAGGCTGACGTCGCGCACCAGATGCGCGCCGGTGTGCGCAAAGCCCTTTTCTACGGCAGCAGTCGATTCGGCAGAAGACATGGTCAAACTCCTTACATTCGCGGCCGCAAGCAGCCGCTGTTACTCGTTGATACGCCGGGCCAGGTTGTTGGCGCTGTCGATCAGCACCCGGCGATAGTCGTTGTAATTGTTCTTGGCGTCGGCCCGAGGGGCAACGATGCACAGGGTTGCAATGGCGATGCCGCTGGGGTCTTTGACCGGGGCGGCGAAGCAATGGGTAAAAGTATCGGCGACGCTATCGAAAGAGAAAAACCCATCGAGGCCAGCCTGGCGGATTTCCTGGAGAAACTGTTCCAGCGGCAGGCGTTCGCCGTTGGGCAGGATAAAGTCGTCGTAGTCGATCAGGTCGATGATTGCCTGGTCGCTCAAGTGCGAGAGCAGCAGGCGTCCGGACGCGGTCCAGGGAATTGGCGCGTTTTCGCCGATGTCCGAGGAAATGCGGAAATGCCGCTCGCCCTCTTTCATCAGCGCAACGGTGTACTTGCGACCATTGAGCAGGCACATCTGCGCGGTTTCGCGGGTCTGGCTGACGATTTCCTGCAAGGCGTGATCGGCCTCACGGGTCAGGTCGAAATGGCGCAGGTGCGCCTGCCCGAGGAAGTACAGCTGGCGGCCGAGGTAAACGTGACCGTCCTTGCCCACGGCCTCGAGGATGCGCCGTTCCAACAGCGAGGCCACCAGTTCGTAGACCGTGGATTTCGGGCTGCCGATGCCGCTGGCGATTTCGTTCGGGCGCAGGGGCTGGCCGATCTCCTTGAGGAAATCGAGGATATCGAACGCCCGGTCCAGACCGCGTGCCCGGCGTTTGATGGTGTCTTCGGTCATGTCATCAGGTTCCCATTCAAAGTGCCGGGAGTTTACCTAGAGTGCAGCGGCGACCGTTAGGCCGTCTTCGCGGGTAAACCACGCTCCCACATTGGAATGCGTTCTCCTGTGGGAGCGTGGCTTGCCCGCGATGGGCGCGACTCGGTTCAGGCCTTTTTCTTGTACGCGATGCAGTCAATCTCAACCTTGCAATCAACCATCATGTTCGCCTGCACGCAGGCCCGGGCCGGGGCGTGTTCGCTTTTGAAGTACTCGGAGAACACCTTGTTGAAACTCCAGAAATCCCGTGGATCTTCCAGCCACACACCAGCGCGCACTACGTCTTCGAGGCCATAACCGGCTTCTTCGAGGATGGCGATCAGGTTTTTCATAGTCTGGTGAGTCTGCTCGACGATACCGCCCACAATAATTTCGCCATCCAGCGACGGCACCTGGCCGGACACATGCAGCCAGCCATCGGCTTCAACGGCTCGGGCGAAAGGACGAGGCTGGCCGCCACCGGCGCTGCTACCGGTGCCGTAACGAGTAATGCTCATGAGTGTTTCTCCTGATTAATAGGGTTAAAAACGAGTGTTCTTGAGAAATTCCGCCAAACGCGGCGATTTCGGGTGTTCGAACAGTTCCTTGGGTGGCCCCTGCTCTTCGATTCGCCCTTGGTTCATGAAGACGATTTTGTCCGAGACTTCGAAGGCAAAACGCATTTCGTGGGTCACCAGCAGCATGGTCATGCCTTCATCGGCCAGGCCCTTGATCACGTTCAGCACTTCGCCGACCAGCTCCGGGTCGAGGGCCGAGGTGACTTCGTCGAACAGCATCAGGCTCGGGTTCATCGCAATCGCCCGGGCAATCGCCACCCGCTGTTGCTGACCGCCGGACAACTGGCCGGGATAGTGATCACGGCGTTCGTACAAGCCAACCCGCTCCAGCCATTTCTCGGCCAGCGCCACGGCTTCGTCCTTGTGCAGCTTTTTGACCTTGAGCAAACCGAGGGTGACGTTCTGCAACGCGGTCAGGTGCGCGAACAGGTTGAACTGCCTGGAACGACCATGCCGGTCATCGCGCGATGGCGGGCAATGACTTTTTCCGCGTGGCGTACACGTTTGCCGTTGACCTCGTCATAACCGATGGATTCGCCATCGAGCAGGATCTGCCCGCCCTGGAATTCTTCGAGCATGTTCACGCAACGCAGCAGCGTGGTCTTGCCCGAGCCGCTGGAACCGATCAGCGTGACCACGTTGCCGCGCTGCATGCTAAGGTCGACGCCCTTGAGCACTTCAAGCTTGCCGTATTGTTTGTGCAAGCCGCGAATGTCCAGCAGGGCCTGGCCGTTTTGTGCAGTAGAAGTCTGAGTCATGGCAAAGCCACCCGCTTTTCAATGTGCCGGCCGAGTAATTCGATGGCGTAGTTGATGACGAAAAAAGGAAACCGGCGAACAGGTAGAACTCGAGGGTCATGAAGGTCCGGGCGATGATCTGTTGCGTGCTGAGCAGCAACTCGGCCACGCCGATCACCGACAGCAAGGTCGAAGCCTTGACGATCTCGGTGGACGAATTGACCCAGGTCGGCAGGATCTGCCGCAACGCCTGAGGCAACAGCACATAGCCCAGCGATTGATAAAACGTCAGGCCAATCGCCTTGCTCGCTTCCATCTGCCCGCGAGGTAACGCTTGCAGCGCACCGCGCACGATCTCGGCGACGTGGGAGCCGCAAAACAACGTCAGCCCCAAGGCACCGGCCTGAAACGCACTGATCTGCCAGCCGAGCGCCGGCGCCATATAGAAGCAGGCCAGCACCAGCACAAACACCGGCGTGCCGCGAATCAGATCGACGTAGAAACGGAACGGCGCGCGCATCCAGACATTGCCGTACGTCAGCACCAGACCGGCAACAATGCCGATCATCGTGCCCAGCAAAATCGCCAGGGCCGAGCACTGCACCGTGACCAGAAAGCCCTGCCAAAGCACTTCCCGCGCCACCCACAACTCATGCAACCAACTAGGGGATTCGTACATGGGAGGCTCCTATCGGCGGATCGCCAGACGCTGCTCGAGGTAACGCAGGATCATGGCAATGAGGTAACAGGCCGCAACATAGAGCGCTGTGGTCACCATCCAGGTTTCAATCACCCGGTAGCTCTCGACATTGATCTTGCGCGCGTAATAGGTCAGCTCAGGCACCGCAATTGCGGCCGCCAGCGAGGTGTCCTTGAACAGCGAAATGAAGTTGTTCGACAGCGCCGGCAGCACGTTGCGCAGCATCACCGGCACAGTGACGTAGGCCTTGACCTGCCACTCGCCGAGCCCGATGGCCAACCCGGCTTCACGCTGGCCCTTGGGAATGCTCAACAGCCCGCCACGGAACACTTCGGTCAGGTAAGCCCCGGCATACAGCGACAGGGTGATGATGAACGAAGGGATCTTGTCCAGCCGAATGCCCAGGCTCGGCAACGCGAAGTAGATCAACAGAATCAACACCAGAATCGGCGTGTTACGGATCACCGTCACGTACACCGACGCCAGCACCCGCAACGCGCGATGCTTGGATAACAAAGCAAACGCCATCAGCAGGCCGATCACGCAGCCGATGGCGATCGACACCAGCGCCAGCTCAAGGCCCAGACCGAGCCCCGCTAACAAACTGGGGAAATCGCGCCACACGGCGGCAAAGTTCAACTGATAGTTCATGGTCAGCAGTACCTTGAACGGGGCGCCTTCATAGCCGCCCCGCTCATCATTTTAGAAATGGAAACGTCGCGAGCGAAGGAAAGACAAGGCGAAAACAGGCGAGAAAGCGGAGTTGGCTTTAGCCAATGAGCATTTCGAGGCTGTTTTCAACGCAGTATTTTCGAGCGCAGCAGTTTTCATTTGAATTCGACGGGGAAACCGATGGCTGGGGTAGGCAGATCGACACCGAACCATTGTTTGAACGACGCCGCGTAAGTCGGAAACTCGACGCCGGTCATCGCTTCATGCAGCACCGTGTTGACGAAGTTCAGCCAATCCTGATCGCCACGTTTAACGGCGCAGGCGTAGGTTTGCGGGCTCCAGGCGTAGGTCGGGCTGCGATAGCGGCCAGGGTTTTGCACCATCAGGTATTTGACCGACGACTGATCGGTGGCGGCGGCATCGGCACGACCAGAGTTCACGGCTTGATACATCAAGTCGACGCTGTCGTACTGGTCGACCTTGGCTTTGGGCAGCGCCTGATGCACCAGCTCTTCGGCGTACACGTTTTGCAGCACCGCCACGGTCACGCTGTCGCCAGCCGCTTGCAGGTCTTCGATTTCCTTGTACTTGCTGTTGTTGGGTAACAGCAGGCCGACGCCTTCGCGGTAGTACGGCAGGGTGAATGCAACCTGCTGCGCACGGCTGGCGGTAACGGTAATGAACTGGCAACTGATGTCGACTTTGTCCGTCAGCAGGTTCGGAATCCGCGCATCGGACGACTGCACCACGTACTCAACCTTGCTCGGGTCGTTGAACAAACCCTTGGCAATCATGTGCCCGATATCGATATCAAAACCCTGCAACTTGCCGTCCGCCCCCTGGAAGTGCCACGGCGCGTTGGTACTCCCCGTACCCACAATCAATTTCCCACGGGTCAGCACGCTATCGAGCTTGCTGTCCGCTGCCTGGGCAACACCCACGGCAGCGGCCGAAGCCGCGAGAATCAAAACACACGCTTTGAACAAGGAAGGTCGGCGATGCATGGCAAGCACTCCAGATGATATGTATTCCGCTATACCGGAAGTAGGTATGTAACAACGGAATAGACAGCAGAAAGTGTGCCATAGAATGTAGGGCGATGCTGGAGCGGTTGAAAAGTGTTTTGAATCAAATGGATAGGTGATGGCGCGGTTAAAGCGTTACCAAACGCACAGGTTATCGAACGCTACCGTTGGCTACAGCGGGCGGGTACTTGCTTCACAATTGGGCTTCGACGAGCTGATTCGGTGCAGGCCTGCACTCGAAGGATTAAAACTGGAAAACCTACGGAAATATAAAGCGATTCGGTGCACTATCGCTCGCCTGCATCCTTGTAAACATCACCGCGCTCTCTTTTCCCCACAGCGATGACCGTCACTACGAGTACCTCATCTTTCACGCGGTAAACCATTCGATACCCTGCACTCCGTAGCGTGATCTTATAAGCATTTCCAAGTCCGCTGAGTCTGTCTGCAGGTACGTGCGGGTTTACAAGTCGCTCTTGTAGCTTTTTCTTAAACTGCTCCCTCAGGTTAACCCCGAGTTTTTTCCATTCTTTCCAGGCCTTTTCAGAAAACTCCAGCTCATAGGTCATCAATGGAAACCTTTATGGTCGGATCGTTTTCCCGCTCTTTACACAGAGCGATCAATTCCAAATCATCCAGACGACTCATCAAGGCTTCGTACTCTTTGGCGGGCACACAATAGAAGGCCGGCTCGTTGCGGTTTAGGATCGCTACAGACAGACCACCGCCGGCAGCTACCGTACCCATCGGGTTTTTTTCAGTTCAGAGATGCTCGCTACTACCTGCGAAAGCACGATATGTGTCATGAAGTTATTCCTTAGGGTGCTTTAAGAAGTGCTAAAAATAGCACCCGGAAGCGTATCTGGCCCTATTCTTTTGACATAAAGGCCGCGTTCAATACCTGCCGCACACCCCTCTACGAAGGCCTAAAAAGTATCACGCCACACGCTTCTGTATTTCCGCGTTTGCCGTCAGGCGTGTCTTGCAAGACGGTGGGGCATATCCCAATGAGCGTAGGAAAGCTCATCACCTGTAATTTCTGACAGTAGACCCGCCCCTCACCCTCCTTTAACGTCATCAAGCCTTAGATGCTCGTTGTGAAAAGGAGCTTTCAATGACCTCGACAACCACTCCCATCGCGCTAGCCCCGACCTACCGCAAAGCCCTGAAAACCTGGCGCCCGGTAATCCTGTATTTCGGCAATCAGCACTGCCCTGCGTGCGAAGAGGCCGGGCCGATTTTTCGCGGGATCGCCGAGCCGTATCGGCAGCGGGCGGACATCTACATGTTGAACACCAGCGAATCGCCGCGGCACCCGAATGTCACCGGGACGCCGACTGTGTTGTTTTACAAGGATGGGAGACTGCTGAAAAAGCTTAAAGGGATTGGTACTCCGCAAACCTTGGCAGCGGACTTTGTAGTGCACATTGGCAAGGTGAAACCCAGGTTTACGGCTCGAAAGCCGAAACATGACCTGGCGTGGTTGCGTCGGACTTTGCGTAGGTTGTGTACGGTGGCTCGGGCTCATCAGCTGAGCAGGGTTTGAGTCGTTTAGCGTTTGGTAGATTGCCTTCGCGAGCAAGCCCGCTCCCACATTAGACCTGCGGTGAACACATTATTTGTGAACACCACCGACCACCTGTGGGAGCGGGCTTGCTCGCGAAGAGGCCCTCAAGCCCGGCGCAAAATCACCCGCCGACGCGCGCCAACATCACCCGCGTCACCCGCCGCTCTTCAACCGCCACCACCGTCATCATCCAGCCGTCCCACTCATGGCTGTCACCGATCATCGGCAGGCGATCCAGCACGCTCATCACCAACCCGGCGAGGGTTTGATAATCATCAGTAGGTTGCGCGCTGAAACCCGTGCGCTGGCGCACCCGCGCCAGGTTCAATGCGCCGCTGACCATGAACCCGCCCTGCTCTTCCAGCACATCCGGGCCTTCGATTTCGCTGGCATCCGGCAGTTCGCCGGCGATCGACTCGAGAATGTCGGTCATGGTCAGCACGCCGACGAAGTCACCGAATTCATTGACCACAAAGGCAATGTGGGTCGAGGCTTTGCGCATCTGTTCCAAAGCATTAAGGATCGAATAACTGTCCAGTAAGTTGATGGTTTTGCGCGCCAGGTCTTCGAGGTCGGGCTCGTTGCCGCCCAGGTATTCCTTCAACAGTTCCTTTTTGTGCACGAAGCCCAGCGGCTCATCCACCGCGCCGCCGAATCAGCGGCAGGCGCGAGTAGGACGAATGCATCAGCTGTGTACGAATGGTCTCGGCATCGTCAGATAAATCGATGTGGTCGACATCGGCCCGCACGGTCATCAAGGTGCGAATTGGCCGCTCGGCCAATTGCAGCACGCCACTGATCATCACCCGCTCGCGCCGGTCGAACAGCACTTCACTCGGCGCTGCACCGTTATCCAGCAAGTCGGCAATTTCCTCGCCAACCTCTTCCGCCGCCAAGGTGCGACCACCCAGCAAACGCATCACCGCATGGGCGGTACGTTCGCGCACCGGTCGCAGGCCCTGCAGGGAGCGTTTGCGCCGGGCCCGGGCGATCTGGTTGAACACTTCGATCAGGATCGAGAAGCCGATGGCCGCATACAGGTAGCCCTTGGGAATGTGGAACCCCAGGCCCTCGGCGGTCAGGGCGAAGCCGATCATCATCAAGAAGCCCAGACAGAGCATGATCACCGTCGGGTGTTCGTTGACGAATCGGGTCAGCGGCTTGCTGGCGACGATCATCAGGCCGATGGAAATAATCACCGCGATCATCATCACCGCCAGTTCATCGACCATGCCCACGGCGGTAATCACCGCATCGAGGGAGAACACCGCATCGAGCACCACGATCTGCGCCACGATCGGCCAGAACATCGCATAAGCGCTGTTGCTGGCGCGCTGGCCGATATGACCTTCGAGCCGTTCATGCAATTCCATGGTGGCCTTGAACAACAGGAACACACCGCCGAACAGCATGATCAGGTCTCGGCCCGAGAAGCTCTTGTCGAACACCTCGAACAGCGGCTGAGTCAGGGTCACCAGCCAGGAAATACTCGCCAGCAAGCCAAGGCGCATCAGCAGCGCGAGGGACAAACCGATGATCCGCGCACGGTCACGCTGCTCCGGCGGCAACTTGTCCGCCAGGATCGCAATAAACACCAGGTTGTCGATGCCCAGCACCAGTTCCAGCACGATCAAGGTCAACAGGCCCAGCCACGCGGTGGGGTCAGCTATCCATTCCATAAAATTATCTCGATCTCTTCAGCGAATTCAGAATGCCGGGCACGGCAAGGTGCGGCGCGAGGGCCGTTGGGCTGCGATGAAAAAGATAGACTGGAATCGGAAAACCGGGTGTTTGGCGTGCGTCAGGGTTGGGCGCAGGCGCGAGATGAAGGGCTGACTGGGAGGCTCCGAGAGGGTGTTCATGCAGGTCCTGAAAGGAAAAAGGACTTGGAGCGTACAGGTGATGGCGACATTTCCTACAGCGGGAAATTATTACAAGATCTGTATTCCTTCTAAGGTGGTGGTGTTTTTGAGGACGCCTTCGCGAGCAAGCCCGCTCCCACAGGGGATCTCGAGCTTCCACAAAACCAATGTGGGAGCGGGCTTACTCGCGAAGCTTTTGCTTTTAGCTATTTCTGATCTGCTCGATATACCTGGCCACCACCGCCGACTTCTCAAACCGCCGATAAACCATCGACAACCAAGAACTCGCCTCACATCCTTCGATCACCCGGTACACCACACCCGGCAACCCCACATGCCCGACCACCGATTCCGGCACCACCGCCACGCCCTGTCCCAGCGACACCAGGGCAATCACCGCCACTAAGCCGCCCGGTTGCGCCCCCAGGGTCGGTGCGAAACCACCCTGCGCGGCGACTTGCAACGTGCCGCTGATTTGCTCCGGCAGGATGAAGGTTTCATTTTGCAAATGCGCCGGGCTGATCTGCGGTAAGCGACACAGCCAGGAATCGCTCGACAGCGCCAGTACAAAGCCCTCCGAATCGAGGCGAATCGCTTCCAGCCCATCGGGCAAGGTCATCGGCGAGCGCACATAACCGATATCGAACCGACCTTCGATCACCAGGCCCGGCAGCGCGGCCATTGGACTTTCCCGCACATTCAGGCTGACGTCCGGACACTGGCGGCTAAACGCTTGCACCTGCTTTTGCAGCAACCCCGAGTACACCGCCGACGCCACGTAACCCAGTTCGATATGGCCAATATCGCCACGCCCGGCGCGCTGGGCATTGCGTTGGGCGAATTCGAATTGGCGCACCGTCGCTTCGGCTTCGATCACCAGCGCGGCGCCGGCCTCGGTCAGGCTGACATCGCGCTGGCGACGCAGGAACAACCGGGTGCCCAGTTCGGTTTCCATGTCCTGGATCTGCCGGCTCAAGGTCGGCGGTGCGATGCCGAGTTGTTCGGCGGCGCGGGTGAAGTTGCGCTGCCGGGCAACGGCCAGAAAGTAGCGGAAATGGCGTATGTCCATCGGTGTGTTAGCTCAAAGGTAATGAAGTCTCGACCGGCAGCTAACAAAGGCTGACTAGGAGCGGGATAAGCTTTCGATGCAGCCACAGTAGAGAGCCAAAACCATGTACGTCAAACACCTTACTCAAAAGGCAATCACCTCATGAACCGGGTCAGCCCACGCAAGACGCTTCTGACCGCCTCCGGGGTGTGTTCGCTGATCGTCCTCGACACTAATATTGTCGCCGTCACCCTGCCGACGATCGCCCGGGACCTGGGCGCTAATTTTGCCGACATCGAATGGGTCGTCAGTGCCTACATGCTGGCCTTCGCTGCGTTGTTACTGCCGGCAGGCAGTATCGCCGACCGCTTCGGCCGGCAGAAAACCCTGCTCTGGGGCCTGGGCATTTTTATTCTCGCTTCAATCGGTTGCGGTGCTGCACCGAGCGCGTTGTTGCTCGACATTGCCCGGGCGATCAAGGGTGTCGGCGCGGCGTTGCTGCTGACCTCGGCGCTGGCCTCGATCGGCCATACCTTTCACGACGAAGTGGAACGGGCCAAAGCCTGGGCGTTCTGGGGCGCGTGCATGGGCGTGGCGATGACGGCCGCGCCTACCCTCGGCGGGCTGATCACCGAATACGTGGGCTGGCGCTGGATTTTCTACCTCAACCTGCCGGTGGGTGTGCTGCTGATGGCGATGGTCTGGCGCAATGTGCCGGAATCCCGTGATACCCAATCCGCACGTCTCGATCCCTGGGGCAGCCTGGCGTTCAGCGCGAGTTTGTTATGTTTGATCTGGGGTTTGATCGAAGCCAACCGCGTCGGCTGGAGCAACCCGCTGACCTACGCCCGGCTGATCGGCGGCGCGCTGTTGCTGGGGCTGTTTGTCGTAATTGAACGGGTGCAGCAACGGCCGATGGTCGACCTGCAATTGTTCAAGCATCCGCGCTTCATCGGCGCGCTGCTGGGGATGTTTGCCTACGCCGGTTGCGCTCAAGTGATGATGACGTTGCTGCCGTTCTACCTGCAAAACGGCTTGGGTTTCTCGGCCATCGCCTCGGGGCTGGGGATGTTGCCGTTTGCCCTGACGATGTTGATCTGCCCGCGCATTGGTGCACGACTGGCGAACCGGTTTGAACCCGCGACCATGATGGCCGCCGGGCTGACACTGGTCGGCAGCGGCAACCTGCTCAGCGCCTGGGCAGTCAACAGCGGCGGCTACCTGCCCTTCGCGCTGGCGATTGCCGTAACCGGTGCCGGGGCCGGGCTGCTGAATGGCGACACGCAGAAAAACATCATGGCCTGCGTGCCTCGGGACCGCGCCGGCATGGCCTCGGGCATGAGCACCACCATGCGCTTTAGCGCGATCATGTTGGCCATCGGCGTGTTCGGCGCGTTGCTGGCCAGTCATACCGAGTTGTTGTTGCGTAACAGCCTGTCGGGGCAATGGCTCGATCAGACGCGAGGTATCGCCTCGCGGGTGGTGGCCGGTGACATGACGGCGGCGTTGGATCTGCTGCCGGACACCGCACGCAGCGTGGTCGAACCATTGGCCCGGCAGGCGTTCGTCGGCGGTTTCAGTCTGTTGCTGCTGGTCGCGGGGTTATTGGCATTACTGGGGGCGCTGGTGGTAGGCACGCTGATGCGCAATCCGATACCCGCACCCAACGCCATCAGCGCGTCTGCTTGAACGACGCCAGCACCCGCTCGGCATTGGCATCGCAGCCCATGCCCTCGGGCTTCGCTTGAATGTCGTCGATCACCGCCAGCAGCTTGGCCTTGCTCTGCGCCAGATGCTTTTGCATCTCTTCAATCTGCTCGACTTTGCGCGTAAGGCCCGCCAGCAGTTCGTCATGCTTGAATTCTCCGGTCGCAGTGTCTGGCATCAGTTGCTTCAACTCTTCCAGGCTGAACCCGGCCTGCTGGGCGCAATGGATCAGATACAGCGTTTGCAACACCTGCTCGGGATAATGCCGGTAGCCGTTGGCCCGGCGTTCCACTTTCTGGATCAGGCCCTGAGCCTCGTAAAACCGAATGCGCGACGGGTTGAACCCGCTCAGTTGCGCCAATTCACCAATCTTCATCTCAGCCTCATTTACCTGCTTGACATTAAAGTTAACTTTAAGCTTAGCCTCTACGCATCACTTATGAGGAGTCAAGCAATGTCGCCCTTCCAAGCGTTGAATTTGCCCAACGGCCAGACCATCGGCAATCGCATCGCCAAAGCTGCAATGGAAGAAAATCTCGCCGACACCCAACAAGACCTCCTTCGGATGCGTTGTTGCGCTTGTATCAAGCCTGGGCCGAGGGCGAAGCCGGGTTGTTGCTGACTGGCAACGTGATGATCGACCGTCGCGCCATGACCGGTCCCGGCGGCGTCGTGCTGGAGGACGAGCGGCACCTTCAACGTTTTCGTCAATGGGCGACCATTGGCCGGGCCGGTGGCGCGCAGTTCTGGGTGCAGCTCAACCATCCTGGCCGCCAGACCATGGCCAACCTTGGTCAGCAGGCCTTGGCGCCATCGGCAGTGGCGCTGGATCTTGGTGGGTTTTCGAAGATGTTCGCCGAGCCGAAGCCGATGACCGACAGCGATATCACCGAGGTGATCCAGCGCTTCGCCACCAGCGCCGCCCTGGCGGAAAAGGCTGGGTTCACCGGCGTGCAGATCCATGCGGCCCACGGATATTTGCTCAGCCAGTTTCTTTCGCCGCTGACCAACCGCCGCACCGACCAATGGGGCGGTTCACTGGAGAATCGTGCGCGCCTGCTACTCAATGTGGTCAGCGCAGTTCGCAACGTTGTGTCGCCGCAATTCTGTGTAGCGGTGAAGCTCAACTCTGCAGATTTCCAGCGCGGCGGCTTCGATGTCGACGATGCCAAACAAGTGATCCAGTGGCTCAACGAGCAGCAGATCGACTTGCTGGAACTGTCTGGCGGCAGCTATGAAGCCCCGGCCATGCAAGGCGAAGCGCGGGACGGCCGGACCCTGGCCCGAGAAGCGTACTTCCTGGAGATGGCCGGCGAACTGGCCAGCGTGGCGCGCATGCCGGTGATGGTGACTGGCGGGATTCGCCGTTTGGCCATCGTTGAACAAGTGCTCGACAGTGGCATCGCCATGGCCGGGATCGGTACCGCGATGGCAATTGAACCGCACCTGGTCAAACACTGGCGCGAAGGCCGGAACAGCCACCCACAACTGCCTCCAATACAGTGGAAGCGCAAACCCTTGGCCGCATTGGCGAGCATGGCGGTGGTGAAATTCCAGTTGCATCGCCTGAGTCGTGGACTCAAGCCTCGGCCGCAAGTCTCGGCGTTATGGGCATTGATCCGCGATCAGGTGTACATCGCCCGGCGCACCCGTCAGTACAAACAGGCCATGGCCAAGTAATCGTTAATCGGGGTGAGTCATGATCGCCATTGAGTTGTCCTCTTTTAATCCCGAGGACAACTCATCGATCACTGGAGCACCCCATGGCGAAAATCACCATTGCCCAGCAACTGGCAACCACCCTTGAACAGGCCGGCGTCAAACGCATCTGGGGCCTGACCGGCGACAGCCTCAACGGCCTGACCGAAGCCCTGCGCACCATGGACAGCATCGAATGGATGCACGTGCGTCACGAAGAAGTCGCGGCGTTTGCCGCCGGGGCCGAAGCGGCGGTCACCGGGGAACTGGCGGTGTGTGCCGGCAGTTGCGGGCCGGGCAACCTGCACTTGATCAACGGGTTGTTCGACTGCCACAAAAACCATGTGCCGGTGCTGGCCATTGCCGCGCAGATCCCCTCGTCCGAAATCGGCCTGAACTACTTTCAGGAAACCCATCCGCAGGACCTGTTCAAGGAATGCAGCCACTTCGTCGAACTGGTCAGCAACCCGGCGCAGATGCCGCAGGTGCTGCACCGGGCGATGCGTAGCGCGATCCTCAACCGTGGCGTCGCGGTGGTGGTGATTCCCGGTGACGTGGCATTGCAGGAAGTCGAAGACAACCTCAAACCCTGGCCGGCTCTATCCAAGCCGCGCACCCTGCCCGCGCCTCAGGACCTGGATCGACTGGTCGAACTGCTCAGCCAAAGCAAAGCCGTCACCCTGATGTGTGGCGCCGGGTGCGCTGGGGCCCACGATCAAGTGGTGGCGCTGGCCGATGCCCTCGGCGCGCCGGTGGTGCATGCCTTGCGCGGCAAGGAGCACGTGGAGTGGGACAACCCGTTCGACGTCGGCATGACCGGGCTCATCGGCTTTAGCTCCGGGTATCACGCGATGCTCAACTGCGACACGCTGGTGATGCTTGGCACCGACTTCCCGTACCGGCAGTTCTACCCCACCGACGCCACGATCATTCAGATCGACCACGACCCTCAGGCCCTCGGTCGGCGTACCACGCTGGACCTGGGCATCGCCGCTGACGTCAGCGAAACCCTCGCCGCGTTGCTGCCGCGCCTGCCATATCGCGGCGACCGGAGTTTTCTGGAATCGTCGCTCAAGCATTACGAGAAGGCACGCCAGGGCCTTGATGACCTGGCCCAGCCTTCCGCACCGGGCCGGCCGATTCACCCGCAATACCTGACCCGACTGCTCAGTGAACTGGCGGATGACGACGCGATCTTCACTGCCGACGTCGGCACCCCGACGGTGTGGGCGGCCCGATATCTGAAGATGAACGGCAAGCGCCGATTGCTCGGCTCGTTCAACCACGGCTCGATGGCGAACGCCATGCCGCAGGCCATTGGCGCGCAAGCGGTGTTTCCTGATCGGCAGGTGATTTCGTTGTCCGGCGACGGTGGTTTCAGCATGTTGATGGGGGATTTCATCTCACTGGCGCAGTTGAAATTGCCGGTGAAAATCATCGTCTACGACAACGCTTCATTGGGCTTCGTCGCCATGGAAATGAAGTCCGCCGGGATGCTCGATACCGGTACAGACCTGCACAACCCGGACTTTGCGGCGATGGCCAATGCCATGGGCATTCTCGGGATTCGGGTCGAGGAGTCGCAAGCGCTGGAGCCGGCATTGCGCCGGGCAATGGCCCATGACGGGCCGGTGCTGGTGGACGTGATTACCGCGACTCAGGAACTGGCCATGCCGCCGGCAATCAAGCTTGAGCAGGCCAAGGGGTTCAGCCTGTACATGCTCAAAGCGGTGATGAGTGGACGTGGCGATGAGGTGATTGAGTTGGCGCGGACTAACTGGTTTCGCTGAGAGGTGGTGTTGAATTGGCCGGCCCCATCGCGAGCAAGCTCGCTCCCACAGGTGATCTGGGTGATGGCAGCGATCACCTTCACACCGCAGAACCAATGTGGGAGCGGGCTTGCTCGCGAAGGCGCCGTTTCAGCCGACATCGATGTTGAATGAACCAGCGCTTTCGCGAGCAAGCCCGCTCCCACAAGGGGTTCTCTATCGTCCGGAGAATCGCAACCTGGACAGCTGCCGCAAATCCCCTTCCAGATAGTAATCATTGGTCCAGCTGTCATCCGCCGTCAAAGGCTGGACTTCCTTGAGCGCCAGTTTCTTCGCAAAGTACCTGAACCGGTAATGCTCATAAAACCGCAACAACTCCAACCCGTAACGGTCCGCCAGATCCGTATCGCCGCGAATGATCAGGAAGTTCTCATCATTGCCGTCGCTCGCCGACACGCTGAGGTTGTGGCTGCCGCTGATGATGGTCGGCGCGTCCGTGGTGAAGTCGGTGATGATGGCTTTGGTGTGTACCAGCAGATCGCCCTTCTGGCCTTTCATGTTTTCCTTGAGCCAGCCTTCCAGCCCGGTGTTGAGCAGTGCGGTGGCGGCGAACTCGGCGGTGCGGTCAGCATGGAAACCGGTGATGCTGCTGGCGGTGTTTTGCAGGCCGTAGCGCAAAATATCGTCGTGGGGCTGGCCGAGCAACGCATTGAGGATCTCGTCGGGCAACGCAAACGCCGTAACGAACAGCACATCCTTTTTCGCCGCGTTGATGATATCGACGAATTCCGTCAAATCACCCTGGCCCGAGCGCGGCGAGAAGCCGACAAACAGTGGCTGCGTCGGGTCCATCGGGTTGTTTTTGGTCAGCCAGGTTCGCGTGGCACCGACGTCCGCCGGGTTCGCCCACACCTCCTCGAAGGTTTGCAGGTAAAGGGTGCCGATTCGCACGTCATCCAGCACATGCACCACGTTGGCCTGACGGTAGACACCGTTGGCGGTGAAATTGGTGCTGCCACAAAGCACCGCTTGCGGCTGGTGCTCGCCGCCACCATCCACTTTGCTCAGGACAATGAACTTGTCGTGGAAGATGCTGTGGGTGACGCGTCCGCGCTTGTTTGCCGCCGGGATTTTTTCCAGGCTGGCCTCGTTCATCGTGGTGTCAGAATCGCCCGGTTTCGCGTGATACAGCACCCGCACCTTGACCCCACGGGCGAACGCGGCGTTTACCTCATCGATGATCGACTCTAACTGGTACTCGTAGATGGCGATGTCCAGCGCCCATTGATCGTCCAGCGCACGCTTGATAAACCCCAACAGGCGCCCAAGCAAACCGTTTTCCAGCCATTGTTGCGCAGCGATGGGCCAGTCTTCGATGGGCAGGTTTTTGTTGGCGCTGATCTGGGCGTCGAGGTCCGGAAACTTGCGCTGGAACGCCTGACTGGCGGCCACGGCCCGGTTGAAGATCACGCTCTGGTTTTTCGGCAGGCCATTGTCGGCGGTGATCGACAGCTCCAGAAGCTCACCCAGTTGCACCGCATCGGGCGTGCCGTAGGCCAGGTGGACGCGGTAATTCATCGTCGTCCCCGGAATAACGGCGTAATCGGCCCAGCGAAACTTCTGCAGCGGCGCGATATCGCTGGGGGTGGCGGCGTATTGGGGGAAGGTATGGACCTTGCCGGGAAAGGTCAGGCTGTTGAACAGGAACTCCCAGGGTTTGTCGCCCTGCTGTTTTTCGATGGCAAACCCCAGCAAGCCTTTGCGGCGGGGATCGGCCAGGTCCATGGCCAACAACACGCCGTTGGTGCCGGCGTAGGCTTTGACGCGGAAATCATCCTGACTGTTTGCGACTAGAACGCGCATGGGTCACTCCTGTGAATGGGTTGGCTTGGTTAGCATAGGGTATGCGATGCCGATTTGGGGGGCTGATCCTAAAGCGAGAGGATGCTTTCGCGAGCAAGCCCGCTCCCACAGGGGATCTCTGTCACAGCGAAGATCCCCTGTGGGAGCGGGCTTGCTCGCGAAGAGGCCGGCACAAACACCCGAGTACTCAGCCTGAAATCAGCTCATCAATATGCCGATACTCAGCCCGCAACTCGCTAGCCATCACCTTAGCCCGCCCAAGCCGAATCGGCCCGCGCTCGATATCAATCAGCAGCCCCGGACATTCCAGCACCGGCAACCCCGGCCATTCCTTTAACCGCCCATCAGTCACCAGCAACAACCGCTGTTGCTCCGCCGGAAAGCGTTTCTGCCGAGCGCTCAACCACTGCCCCGCCTCACTCAGCGCCGCGAGCAACGGCGTGCCACCGCCCGCGCCCAGCCGATCCAGCCAGTCGCGTAAACCGCTGGAAGCCTTCAATCCTTGCACCTGCCACTTCGGCGCGCTGCCGCTGGCAGTCAGTAACGCCAGACGCGCCCGCTGCCGGTAGGCGTCGTCGAACAGTTGCGCCAACAAGCCCTTGGCATCGCTCAACGCCTGATGACGCCGGGTCGAGGCCGAAGCGTCGACGATCACCAGCCAAAGTTCGTGGGCCGAACGAGTGCGCAAATGAAACAGCAAATCTTCATGCTGACGCGGGCGCCCATTGAGCAAGGTGCCGGGCCAGTTGATCGAACCTTGGGGTGCGGCGCGGCGCTTGCCTTGTCGGCCATTGTCCAGCCGTCCGGCGCGGGGTCTGGCATTCGCCCCCGCGTCAGATCGAGGGCGAATGCCTAGGGCTTTTTGGCCAGCTCGGCACGTCACGTCGGGCGCCGACCGGGAGTGCCTGGGCGGGCATTTCGCCCCACTGGCCCTGGCCTTCGCTCGGGTTGTCGTTTTGGCTGGAGGGCGCCTGGCTTTGTTGCGGTGCCGGTGGCGTCTGTTCGCGGCGGCGATGGCGCAAGGCAAACTCGGCGACCGCGTCGATATCTTCCTCGGCAATCGCTTTTGCCCCGCGCCAAGCCGCATGGGCCCGTGCGGCGCGCAGCCAGACCAGATCGGCGCGCAGGCCATCGACACCCGCAGCAAAACAGCGCTCGGTGATCTGCGCGAGCGCTGCGTCATCCAGAGGGATGCTCGCCAATGCGCTGCGCGCCTGCTGGCAGCGTCCGCGCAGGGATTGCTGCTGGTTTTCCCACTCAGCGCAGAAGCTTTGAGGATCGCTGTCGAAATCCAGTCGCCGACGGATGATCTGACCGCGCTCGGCCGGTGCGGTGTGGCCGCTAAGCGCGACGTTCAGGCCGAAGCGGTCAAGCAGTTGCGGACGCAGTTCACCCTCTTCCGGATTCATGGTGCCGATCAGCACGAACTTCGCCGAATGCCGATGGGAAATGCCGTCACGCTCGACCAGGTTGGTGCCGCTGGCGGCCACATCGAGCAGCAGGTCGACGAGGTGATCGGGCAGCAAATTGACCTCATCGACGTAAAGCACGCCGCCGTCAGCCTTGGCCAGCACGCCGGGGAAAACTGTGCACGACCCTCGCTCAGGGCGGCGTCGAGGTCAAGGGTGCCGACCAGTCGCTCTTCGGTGGCCCCCAAAGGCAAGGTGACGAATTGACCGCTGGCGAGCAGGTCGGCGAGACCCCGAGCGAGCGTCGACTTGGCCATGCCGCGCGGGCCTTCGATCAGTACGCCACCGATTTTCGGGTCGATAGCGGTCAGGTACAGCGCGAGCTTCAAATCGTCGGCGCCGACCACGGCGGAGAGCGGGAAATGGGGGTGTCGGTCATTATTAAATCTCGGTCATGGTCGGTAGGTGCATCAGGCAAACCTCCCACAGGGGGTAAGCGTGCTAGCTGTCTTCTTCTATATCGAGCAACAAATTCTCCAGCGCCTCGCGGTACTCACCTGGCTCTTTCCACATCCCCCGCTGCTGCGCCTCGAGCATCCGCTCAGTCATATCACGCAAGGCATGCGGGTTGTGCTCGCGGACAAAATCCCGGGTCGCCGGGTCCAGCAGGTAGGCATCCGCCAGCAACGCGTACTGGTGATCGTCGATCAACTGCGTAGTCGCATCAAAAGCAAACAGGTTATCAACCGTCGCAGCCAGTTCAAAAGCGCCCTTGTAGCCATGCCGTTTGACCCCGCCGATCCACTTCGGATTCGCCGCCCGGGAACGTATCACCCGGTTCAACTCTTCCTTTAACGTGCGGATCTTCGGCAAATCCGGCTGGCTGTGATCGCCGTGATAACTGGCCACCGCTTCGCCGCTGAGGCTTTCCACGGCGGCGAGCATACCGCCCTGGAACTGGTAATAGTCATTGGAATCGAGCAAGTCATGCTCGCGGTTATCCTGATTCTGCAGCACCGCTTGCACCTGGCTCAGGCGCTGGGCGAACTGTTCACGGGCGGCGGTGCCTTCGTCAGAACCGCCATAGGCGTAACCGCCCCAGTTCAGGTACACCTCGGCCAAGTCCTCGCGGCTTTGCCACAGGCGCCCGTCGATGGCGCCCTGCACTCCCGCGCCATAGGCACCGGGTTTCGCCCCAAAAATCCGCCAACCGGCCTGACGCTGGGCCGCGTCTTCATCCAGACCCGAGGCCAGCAACGCTTCACGCTCGGCGCGAACCTTGGCAGCCAACGGATTGAGATCGTCCGGCTCGTCCAGCGCGGCGACTGCTTGCACGGCAGCATCGAACAGCCGGATCAGGTTGGCGAAGGCATCACGAAAGAACCCCGACACCCGCAAGGTCACGTCCACCCGCGGGCGGTCCAGCAAACTCAGCGGCAGGATTTCAAAGTCGTCGACCCGCTGACTGCCCGTCGCCCAGACCGGTCGCACGCCCATCAGCGCCATAGCCTGGGCGATGTCGTCGCCGCCGGTGCGCATGGTCGCCGTGCCCCAGACCGACAGGCCGAGCTGACGCAGGTGATCGCCGTGGTCCTGCAAGTGCCGTTCGAGAATCAGGTTGGCCGACTGGAAGCCGATGCGCCACGCCGTAGTGGTCGGCAGGTTGCGCACGTCCACCGAATAGAAATTGCGCCCGGTGGGCAGTACATCGAGGCGACCGCGACTCGGTGCACCGCTTGGCCCGGCGGGGACGAAACGACCGCTGAGGGCGTCGAGCAAGCCGCGCATTTCCGCGGGGCCGCAAGCGTCCAGTCTTGGAGCGACGACTTCGCGGAGGCCGTCGATGATCGCATTCACGTCAGCCCAACCCGCCTCCTGTGGGAGCGAGCCTTTGTGGTGAGGGGCTTGCCCCCGTTGGGTCGCGAAGCGGCCTCAAAAGACGGGACTGCTGCGCAGTCCAACGGGGGCAAGCCCCTCGCCACAGAGGCTCGTATCCTAAGGGGCCGGGTTGGGCTTGAGGCTGGTTTAAGGTCTGCGAAATCAGTTGCGCGGCGAACAATTCCAGACGCTCACGGGTATCACCCGCCGTGCGCCAGGCTTCATCGCTCACCTGTTGCAGTTCGGCCGGTCTTGGCCCGGTCCACGGATCGGCCAAAGAGCAATCCAGCGGATCAAAGCCCAGCACAAACGCCTTGGCCAACGCCCGCAGCAAACTCGATTGCGCACCACGCCCGTCACCACGCGGAATCCGCAGCAAGGCCAGCAACGTATCAATGCGTAAACGCCCGGTCGGCGATTCACCGAAGATGTGCAGGCCATCGCGGATCTGCGATTCCTTCAAATCACACAGGTAGGTATCCAGACGCGGCAACCAGATCGCCGCGTCGGCATCGCTATTCAGTTTTTCGTCGAGTTGCAGTTCGCGGTCGATGTGGGTGTCGCGCACCAGTTGCAGGATGTCGCGCTGCAACTCCCGGGCGCGGCGCGGATCGAGCAACTGCGCCTCGTAATACTCGTCCGCCAACAGTTCAAGGTTACGTAGTGGACCGTAGGTTTCGGCCCGGGTCAGCGGCGGCATCAGGTGATCGATGATCACCGCTTGCGTACGCCGCTTGGCCTGCGCGCCCTCGCCCGGGTCGTTGACGATAAACGGATAGATGTTCGGTAGCGGCCCAAGCAACGCGTCCGGCCAGCAGTTTTCCGAGAGCCCGACCCCCTTGCCCGGCAGCCATTCGAGGTTGCCGTGCTTGCCGACGTGGATCACGCCGTGGGCGCCGTAGGTGTTGCGCAACCAGAAATAGAACGCCAGATACCCGTGGGGCGGCACCAGGTCTGGATCGTGATAGACCGCGCTCGGATCGACCTGATAACCCCGGGCTGGCTGGATGCCGACGAAGGTCAGGCCGAAGCGCAAACCCGCAATCATCATCCGTCCGCCACGGAACATCGGATCGTTTTCCGGCGGGCCCCAACGTTCCAGCACCGCTTGGCGATTGGCTTCAGGCAGTGCGTCGAACATCAAAAGTAGTCGTCCAGCGCCAGACTTTGCATGCATGGGCGCTGGTCGAGGGTGTCGAGGTCATTGCTGACACCACCGAGCAATTGCTGGATCAACGCGGTGCCGCTGTCCGGTAGTTCGGCCGGCAGCGGGTAGCCTTCTTTATACAGCGCACGCAGGATGTTCAGCGCCGCCGCCGGCGTATCGAGACCGACGCCGTTGCCGATGCGACCATCGCGCGTCGGGTAGTTGGCGAGGATCAGCGCGATGCGTTTTTCGCCGTTGGGCACCCGCGCCAGATCGATCCAGCGCCGCGCCAGTTCGGCGACAAAGTCCATGCGCTCAGGTTGCGGCCGGTAGCAGACCACGTCGGACTGACTGCGCTCGCTGCGCCAGGCCAGATCCTTGAAGCTGATCGGCCTGCTGATGATGCGCCCGTCGAGTTCCGGCAGCGCGATGTGCATCGCCAGATCGCGTGGGCCGAGGCCTTGTTCGCTGGCGCGCCAGCCGGGTTCGTTGTCCTGGGCGCAGATCGCCTGGATCACTGGAATGTTGCGGCGAAACGGCCGCAAGTGCGGCGCTTCGGGGCTGGATTGGGCGAAACCGGTGGTGTTGAGAATGACCGCCGCTTCGACTTCGTCCAGCAAGTCCTCGACCACTGTCAGGCAGCCGGGCTCTTTCAAACTGGCCAGCGCTATCGGCAACGGGTTCAGCCCCGCCGCCTGCAAACGCTGGCAGAAAATATCGATGAAACCGGTGTTCGCCGCCTGCAAATGCGAGCGATAGAACAGCACCGCCGCCACCGGTTGATCAGCCTGCCAGTCGGCTTGCCAATCGCTCAGTTCAGCGGGGCTTTTATTCGGGTGGTAGATCGCGGTGCGCGGCAGGGTTTGCGGCTCGGCCCAGGCGTAATCGCGATCCAGCCAGCGATTGGCCAAACAGCGGAAAAAATCCAGGGCGTTGGCCATGCCGCCCTGACGCAGAAACTGCCACAGACGATCGCGGTCTTGCGCAACGACGGTGCTCAAGTCGCTGAGCTCGGGGTCCGGGCGGTCATCGCCGGGCACCAGAATCAGTTGCACACCCCGCTCGGACAGCTCGACGAGCCGCTCGACGCCGTAACGCCAATAGGCGATGCCGCCGTGCAGCGAGATCAAAATCACCTTGGCGTGACGCAGCACTTCGTCGACGTACAAGTCGACCGAAGCGTGATTCTGCACCTGCATCGGGTTAGCGAAGCGCACGCTCGGGTAGTCATCGGGCAACTGCTGCGCCGCTTCGGCGAGCAGCGCCAGGCTGGAATCGCCGCTGCACAGGATCACCAGTTCGGCGGGGGTTTGTCCGAGGTCGGCAATGTTGTCATCCGACACGAAACCGCCGGGCTGGGTCCTAAGCAAATGCATGGCTTAAACGCTGAGCGCGGCGCGCAATTGCGCTTCGAGTTGAGCGGCATCCAGTTCCTGGCCGATCAACACCAAACGGGTGGTGCGCGCTTCTTCGGCGCCCCACTGACGGTCGAAATGCCTGTCGAAACGCGTGCCCACGCCCTGGATCAGCAAGCGCATCGGCTTGTTCGGGATCGCGGCGAAGCCTTTTACGCGCAGGATGCCGTGCTTGACCACCAGTTGGGTCAACGCATCCATCAGCAGGCTTTCGTCGGCTTGCGGCAGCTCGATGGAGATCGAGTCGAAGGCGTCGATGGTCATGATCATCATGGTCGTCATCACCTTCACCGTGGTGATGGTCGTGATGGCTGTGACGGCTGTCGATGTGTTCTTCGAACCGGCGCCGAGGCCGATCACGCACGTCCAACGGCACGCGGCCGCTGCTGGCTTCGATGATTTTTACTGCGGGCGGCAGTTCTTCGGCGACTTCAAGGCGCACGCGGGCCAGGTCTTCAGGGCTGATCAGGTCAGCCTTGTTGAGGATGACCAGGTCGGCGCTGGCCAGTTGGTCGGCGAACAGTTCGTGCAGCGGCGATTCGTGGTCCAGGTTCGGGTCGAGTTTGCGCTGGGCGTCGACTTGGTCCGGGAACGCGGCAAAGGTGCCGGCGGCCACGGCCGGGCTGTCGACCACGGTGATAACAGCGTCAACGGTGCAGGCGCTGCGGATTTCCGGCCACTGGAAGGCTTGCACCAGTGGTTTTGGCAGGGCCAGGCCCGAGGTTTCGATCAGGATGTGGTCGAGGTCGCCGCGACGGGCCACCAACTCGCGCATCACCGGGAAAAATTCTTCCTGGACGGTGCAGCACAGGCAGCCGTTGGCCAGTTCGTAGACGCGGCCGTTGGCTTCTTCTTCGGTGCAGCCGATGGAGCACTGCTTGAGGATTTCGCCGTCGATGCCCAGCTCGCCAAACTCGTTGACGATTACCGCGATGCGGCGACCTTGCGCGTTGTCGAGCATATGGCGCAGCAAGGTGGTTTTGCCCGAGCCGAGGAAGCCGGTAACGATGGTGACGGGGAGTTTGGCCAGTGTTTTCATCGGATGCCCTTTGGCAAGGTGGCGGGCATACGGGACGACGACCGCGGCGAAGGATGCGCGGAAGATTTCGCCACCGGATCACCCCGCCCGGTTGTAGTGAGAATTCGTTTCGAGGCAGGTCTCCTGGCTGACGGTGTGCCTGTCGTTAGACTGGCGTTTGCTGCGCCTTCCCGCGGGCTCCATGGCTGGAGCGTGCAGTGGCGTGGCAGCGAACATCACCGTTCACAGTTGCGGGGGCAGCCGCGGCATCGACCGCGTTCCCTTCTTAGCTTCGGCAAACGCCGAAGAACCTCGAAAGCGCAAGGCTACGCATGGTGTGGGGGCGGGTCAATGTTCATGAGACGCTAGCGATCCCCTGTGGCGAGGGAGCTTGCTCCCGCTCGGCGGCGAAGCCGTCGCAAGACTTGCTTGCAACATTTGTCTGAAGGAATGAAGGGGGTCGCTTCGCAACCCAGCGGGAGCAAGCTCCCTCGCCACAAAAGCTAACTGAGAACCCTTGCCAATTGACTCCCCCGCCCCGCCCATGGTCTCCTGTGCGCCTTGTTACGGGTGCCCTTCACAGGGTGAAACGGGAAACCGGTGAATCATGTGCTTTACTCTAAAGCCATGTCAGTCCGGTGCTGCCCCCGCAACGGTAAGCGAGTGAAGAATCAGATCCACTGTGCCAGCAGTTCGGCATGGGAAGGCGATTCTTGCAGGTTCCGGCGTAAGCCTTGACCCCTCGCGAGCCCGGAGACCGGCCCGCAACACAAAGTGACCAGTACGATCACTGAATAACAAACCCGCGGTGGGCGGGCGCTGTTTAAGTCTCTGCGCGCACGCTCGCAGGGGTTTGCATGCGCTCTATTCACCCGCTGACAGACCAGAGGGAAGCGCCATGTCGATCATTAGCAGCACCGACCACAGCACTGCAAGCACCACCACAACCCTGAGCCAACGCCTGACCGCCGCCGTTTGCGCGTCGATCCTCGGCGCGTGCCTGGTGTATTTCGCCGGTTTCTCGCACATCGAAGCGGTGCACAACGCTGCGCACGATACCCGTCACAGCTCCGCGTTCCCGTGCCATTGAGACCTGCTGACATGATCAAGCGTATCGCTCAAACCGCAGGTTTCACCGGGCTGCTCGCCGCCCTGCTGCTGACCCTGCTGCAAAGCTTCTGGGTCGCCCCGCTGATTCTTCAGGCGGAAACCTACGAAAAATCCGAACCTGCCGCCGCTGTAGCTCACGAGCACACCGAAGGCGCCATGGCTGCTCACACCCACGACGCCGAAGCCTGGGAGCCGGAAGACGGCTGGCAGCGCGTGCTGTCGACCACCGGCGGTAACCTGGTAGTCGCGGTTGGTTTTGCGCTGATGCTCGCCGGCCTGTACACCTTGCGTGCACCGACCAAAACCGCTCAAGGCCTGCTCTGGGGCCTGGCCGGTTACGCGACGTTTGTGCTGGCGCCGACCCTCGGTCTGCCGCCGGAACTGCCGGGCACTGCCGCCGCCGATCTGGCGCAACGGCAGATCTGGTGGGTCGGCACTGCGGCTTCTACCGCTGTCGGGATCGCGCTGATCGTGTTCAGCCGTCACTGGCTGATGAAAATCTTCGGGGTGGCGATTCTGGCGGTACCGCATGTAATCGGCGCGCCACAACCGGAAGTCCACTCGATGCTGGCCCCGCAAGCCCTGGAGTCTCAGTTCAAAATCGCTTCGCAGTTGACCAACGTGGCGTTCTGGCTGGCCCTGGGCCTGATCAGCGCCTGGTTGTTCCGCCGCAAAAGCGATGGCCAATACCACGCATGACGGATAACAGCGCAGCGCCGACCTTAGTGGTCGGCCTGGGCTGCCAGCGCGGCTGCCCCGCCAGCACGTTGCGGGCGCTGTTGGATCAGGCATTACAGGCGCATCAAATCGAACTTCGTGCGATCAAGGCCCTGGCCAGCATCGACCTGAAACGTGATGAGCCTGGCCTGATCGAATTGGCCGCGCAGCTTGGGCTAGAAGTGATGTACTTCAGCAGCGAACAATTGGCCGGTTATCAGCCACAGCTCAGCCACCATTCGCAGATCGCCTTCGAACGCACCGGCTGCTACGGCGTAGCGGAAAGTGCCGCCCTGGCACTCGCCGAACACTTGGCCCAGGCACCGGCGAAGCTGCTGATTCCCAGGCAAAAATACGCTCAGGCCACCCTCGCATTGGCCAGTGCCGCGTAAAAACCCGATAATCCCCACCTTCGATCATGAGCAATCTTCATCTGAAGCCTTGCACAGCCCTTTTTCTCACAGACTCTTTTTTCAAAGGAACGGACGATGACCGTCTACTTCATTGGCGCAGGTCCCGGCGACCCGGAACTGATCACCGTCAAAGGCCAGCGGCTGATTCGCAGCTGCCCGGTGATCATCTATGCCGGCTCCCTGGTGCCGGCTGCCGTGCTGGACGGCCACCAGGCTGAAACGGTGGTCAACAGCGCCGAACTGCACCTGGAACAGATCATCGAACTGATCAAAACCGCCCACGCCAAGGGGCAGGATGTGGCCCGTGTTCATTCGGGCGATCCGAGCCTGTATGGCGCGATTGGCGAGCAGATTCGTTACCTTCGTGAACTCGATATACCGTTCGAAATCATCCCGGGCGTCACGGCTACCGCCGCCTGTGCTGCGCTACTGGGCGCCGAACTGACCTTACCGGACATCTCGCAAAGCGTGATCCTGACCCGTTACGCCGACAAAACCGCGATGCCGGCCGGCGAAGAGCTAGGCAGCCTGGCGCAACACGGGGCGACCATGGCGATTCATTTAGGGGTCAATCATCTGGAGAAGATCCTCGCCGAATTGCTGCCGCATTACGGCGCCGACTGCCCGATTGCGGTGATTCACCGCGCGACCTGGCCGGATCAGGATTGGGTGGTGGGGACGCTGGCGGACATTGCCGCAAAGGTCGAGGCCAAAGGGTTTCGGCGTACGGCGTTGATACTGGTGGGTCGGGTGTTGGGCAGCGATCAATTTAGTGAATCGTCGCTGTATCGCGCGGGGCATGCGCATCTCTACAGGCCCTGAGTTCACACACAACCCTGTGGCGAGGGGGCTTGCCCCGTTGGGCTGCGAAGCGGCCCCAGCATTTTAGGTCTTGCGACGGCTTCGCCGCCGAACGGGGGCAAGCCCCCTCGCCACAGGTCATGGCAGCCATAGGAAAATCGACCACCCATAAAAAAACGGCGCTCACGGGGCGCCGTTTTTTATGTCGCAGCGAACACCTTACTCAGTAGTAGGCGTTTTCTTTCTGCGTGTGGTCAGTCACGTCGCGTACACCCTTGAGCTCGGGAATGCGCTCGAGCAAGGTGCGCTCGATGCCTTCGCGCAAGGTGACGTCCGCCTGGCCGCAGCCCTGGCAACCGCCGCCGAACTTAAGAACGGCGATGCCGTCCTCGACCACATCAATCAGACTAACCTGACCGCCGTGGCTCGCGAGCCCCGGGTTGATTTCGGTTTGCAGGTAGTAGTTGATGCGCTCGTTGACCGGGCTGTCAGCGTTGACCATCGGAACTTTGGCGTTTGGCGCCTTGATGGTCAGTTGGCCGCCCATGCGGTCGGTGGCGTAGTCGACAACCGCATCGTCCAGGAAGGCTTCGCTGAACGAGTCGATGTAAGCGGTGAAGCTTTTGAGCCCCAACGCAGTGTCTTCAGGTTTTTCTTCGCCCGGCTTGCAGTAGGCAATGCAGGTTTCGGCGTACTGGGTGCCAGGCTGGGTGATAAAGACGCGGATGCCGATGCCCTGCTTGGAGAGCAGATCAGCCAGATAATCGTGGGCGGCGTCAGTGATGGTAATAGCGGTCATGGAAACTCCTCGCAGGCTTGGGCGCAGTTTACGCCAATCATCGCGCCGCACAAAGTCCTAGTATTTTTGTCGGGAAAGAGCTTGCACGGGCTGAGCAACTGTTTCGCCGTCGATCCAGGCTTTAAGCCACCGATAGCTGCGTTTTTCCACCCATTCGTAACTTGCCCAGGAAGCCACGCCAATGGTGGCCGCGCAAACGGCAAACATGACGTAAGGATTCACATCGTACTGTTGTGCGATAAATCCGCCGGCCGACAGCACCAGCACATGCATCAAGTAGACCGAGTAGGAACAATTACCGAGCAGTTCGAACACCCGATTGTTCTTGAAATAACGTTCCAGCGCGATGCACGCCATCACCAACACGGCACTCGGCAAACCCCAGGCCAGCAGTCGCGGTGCCGGCGGCAGATGATAAATCGTCAGTAAGGCACCAGCGATCCCCAGCAGCGGCAGCCATAAACCGGGCTTGATCCAACCCTTGCGGTAGACCATGCCAATGGCAATCCCCAGCAGAAACTCATAAACGATGTCGGATCGGTAGAACTGGCTGATCCAGCCATAACCGGTCCAGGCCTGGCACACCGCGAACAGCAGCGCCGCGACGATCAGCAACCTGACCTGCAAGCGAAACAGCAGTGCCCAGGCGAACAGCAGGTAAAACAGCATTTCGTAATTCAGCGTCCAACCGACATTGAGCGTCGGATAAATCCCGTAGCCGCCGGGGTTTTGCGTAGGAATGAACAACAGCGACAGCAGGAAATGCGACCAGTCGACCGTCTGATCCGGCAACACCGGTTGAGCGAACACCACCACCAGCGCCATCAGCACCGTGTACAGCCAGTACGCCGGGACGATGCGGCACATTCGATACAGCAGAAACCGCGCCGGCGGCAGCGACTTGGCCTCGGTGGACAGGAAGATCACCAGACCGCTGATGACGAAGAAGATGTCGACGCCCACGGCGCCCTTGTCGATAAACGCCTGCCCCACCGGCCCGCGAGCCTTGAAGTCGAAGAAAATCTGCATGAAATGGTGGCAGACCACCGCCCAGGCTGCGATGGCGCGCAGCGCTTGTACAGAAATCAACATCGACGGCCCTCCAATCGAAATTCACAAACCACCGCAAGCCCCCTGTAGGAGCAAAGCTTGCTCGCGAAAGCGGCGCGTCAGTCAACATCATTGTTGAATGTACCGCCGCCTTCGCGAGCAAGCTTCGCTCCTACCGGTGGGACAGTGATTGGTCTTTAAAGGTCGATCAAAGATTCTCGTAGCGGTTCATGTCCAGCACGCCCTCTTCCACCGGGTCAGTTTCGTGGATGTACGTGCTCAGGTCGTGGAAGTAGAACCAGAACTGCGGATGACTGCGCCGAACACCCCAGCGTTCAACGATCCTCTCGAAGCTGTCAGCGTCCTTCGACCTTTCCATCGCATCGACAAACTCAGGCACCTGCTCGGCCGGAATGTTGAACATGAAGTTCGGATAACTGCTGAGCACACCTGGGTAAATGGTCAACGTGTCGAGCCCCGGCTGATAACGCAGGGATTCACCGAGTATGAATGCCACGTTGCTGTGGGCACGGTTGCGCAGCAGGCTGTAGATCTCGCGTTTGCCGCTTGCGGTTTCGATACGCAACATCGTCGCTTCCGGCAACTGATCAATGACCTTCAAACCCGCTGCAGGACGCGAAGTCAGGCGACTCAAGGCTTGTTCGGCGTTCTGCAACGCCGGGTCGATGTTCGGCCGCGAGCAATACGCACCATCGCAACGGTTAATCGGATCCGGCGTGGCGTTGAGGTCGCCGTAACGGGCCAGCAATTGCATGGCGAAATCCCGTTTCGGGTCTTTTTCGTCGAGTGTCAGCGCGCTGGGCTTGTCGTTGTCGATGGACTCGTAATCCAGCCACATCTTGAACTTGCCGCCGCTCTGATACCAATCGTCGAGGTAGTCGTTGCGCGAATCGGCCGGCATCAAACGCAGGAAGTTCTGCTCGGCGCCGTTACGGATCAGGTCGAAATACAGCCGCGTCTGGGCCTGGTGGGAGACGTTGCCAAACACGTCGAAATTCACCGCCAACTGGTAATACGTGCGTTCCAGCAACGGGAAGTCGAACAGCCACATGGTTTGCGGCACGTCACCGATCAGGCCTTTGTTCACCGAGGCACTGTCGAAGTGGCGGAAGATCGTCAGCAACGCGTTGTCGTTACCGGCCCACAGCGTCGACCAGCTCGGCGCCGGCGCCTCGGCGTAGCTGTCCCGGCGCAGGGCTTCGTATTCGTTGCGTTTGTTGCGGTAGTCATGCCACAGGCTCAACACGCTGCCGACGTCGTCGTTCTGCCCCGGCATTGCCAGCAGCGGCGTGGCCTTGCCGCGATAGTTCGGATCGGTGATGTAGAGGTCGTGTTCCGGGGCCTGGAACAGTGCCCAGAAGTTGTCGCGAATCACATCTGTAGCGATCTGCCCACGGCATACCGGACCGCGAATAAAGGTGCGCACGAAGTACTCGGCGTTATCGAGCATGAACTGATAACGCGCCTGGGCCGGGATAGCCTCAAACGTGGTGAACGGATTGGCCCGGCGCTCCGGGCCGTAACCCGGTAAGGCGTTGACCTGCCAATTGCCGCTGAAAAACAGGCTTTTGGCCCGGGACAGCTTCGCCGCGCTCAACGGATAAGTGATGTGGGTCTTCTGCACGATCACGCCTTGCACCGGCCACAACCGGTAATAAATCTGCGTGCCCGGATCGTCGTTCGGCCGGCGGGTATTGATCAGGTCGATCGGCTGGCCGGTCGGCGTGCGCGAACGCACCCACTGGAAAAAATGCCCCGGCTCGCCATCCTTGAAGTAGATATGCGCCAGGAACAAGTGTTCAAACAACCAGCGCCCGACCAGGCTGCCACGAGCGCCCGGTGCGTTGAGCAGATTTTCCCACTGCACCACTTGCAGCGCTTCCCTGGCGCTGGGCACCAGGCCTTGTTCATCAATCGGCGCACCGGCGGCGAGCCAGCGTTGCAGGGTCTGGTACTGCTGATTTGTCAGGCCGGTCACCGCCAGCGGCATGCCTTCTTTCGGGTGCGCGCCGGCATAACCATCGAACTCCGCCGGCATGGCGCACATGTTTTCCCGATTCAGGCCCAGCACGATGTCTTCCGGCAACTTGGCGTTAGGCGTTAGCGGGGTTTTGTGGCCCAGCTCAAGCATCCGTGCCATCAGCGCTGCCTGGCTGCCTTGGGCGTCGAGGACCGAATAGAAGTCCTTGTGCTGCCAGGCCAGTTTACCGAAGGCGTCATAGAAGAGTCGGGTTGGCGAGGATGCGACGCTGCGCTCGCCGTCGTAGACCGCAATCTTGGTCGCGCCGCGGGCCGCCCCTTCACCGCTGCCCAGATTGAGCTGACAGGCGGCGTCGTAGCACGCGTGGCAGGCCACGCACTTTTCGGTGAAGATCGGTTGAATATCTCGGGTATAGGAAATGGCGGGACTTTGCGCATCGGCGCCCCAGCTTGAAAGCAGCAATAGAATGCTGACAACGACGCGATACGACATATCCCTGGTCCCAATCCTGTAAAAACGCCGCGATTCTACCGGTCCAGACCTGCCACCAACATGAACGATATTCATGCAAAACCTTGGCATGCTCTAAAAGCGCACAGGTTTGCTATTATCCCGGCCCTTCGTCATGGCCTTACCGAGTAGTCCAAATGTCCGATCGCAGCGTTCGCCTTCAAGCTCTCAAGCACGCCCTTAAAGAGCGCATCCTGATTCTCGATGGCGGCATGGGCACGATGATCCAGAGCTACAAGCTCGAAGAGCAAGATTACCGTGGCAAGCGCTTTGCCGATTGGCCGAGCGATGTGAAAGGCAACAACGACCTGTTGGTGTTGACCCGCCCGGACGTGATTGGTGCCATCGAAAAGGCGTACCTGGATGCCGGCGCCGACATTCTGGAAACCAACACCTTCAACGCCACCCAGGTTTCCCTGGCCGACTACGGCATGCAGGGCCTGGCGTATGAGTTAAACGTAGAAGGCGCACGCCTGGCGCGCAAGATTGCCGACGCCAAGACCCTCGAAACCCCGGAAAAACCGCGCTTCGTCGCCGGCGTGATCGGGCCGACCAGTCGCACCTGCTCGCTGTCCCCGGACGTGAACAACCCCGGCTACCGCAACGTGACCTTCGACGAACTGGTGGAAAACTACACCGAGGCCACCAAAGGCCTGATCGAAGGTGGCGCCGACCTGATCCTGATCGAAACCATCTTCGACACCTTGAATGCCAAAGCCGCGATCTTCGCCGTGCAAGGGGTTTTCGAAGAGCTGGGCATCGAGTTGCCGATCATGATCTCCGGCACTATCACCGACGCCTCCGGCCGCACCCTCTCCGGCCAGACCACTGAAGCGTTCTGGAACTCAGTGGCCCACGCCAAGCCGATCTCGGTCGGCCTGAACTGCGCCCTCGGCGCCAGCGAATTGCGTCCGTACCTGGAAGAGCTGTCGAACAAGGCGGGTACCCACGTTTCCGCGCACCCGAACGCCGGCCTGCCGAACGAATTCGGCGAGTACGACGAATTGCCGTCGGAAACCGCCAAGGTCATCGAAGAATTCGCCCAAAGCGGCTTCCTGAATATCGTCGGCGGTTGCTGCGGCACCACGCCGGGCCACATCGAAGCCATCGCCAAAGCCGTGGCCGGTTATGCACCGCGTGAAATTCCGGAGATCCCGAAAGCTTGCCGCTTGTCGGGCCTGGAACCGTTCACCATTGATCGCAGCTCGTTGTTCGTCAACGTCGGCGAGCGGACCAACATCACCGGTTCCGCCAAGTTCGCCCGTCTGATCCGTGAAGACAACTACACCGAAGCCCTGGAAGTCGCCTTGCAACAGGTCGAAGCCGGCGCCCAGGTGATCGACATCAACATGGACGAAGGGATGCTCGATTCGAAGAAGGCCATGGTGACCTTCCTCAATTTGATTGCCGGTGAACCGGACATCTCCCGCGTACCGATCATGATCGACTCCTCCAAGTGGGAAGTGATCGAAGCCGGCCTGAAATGCATCCAGGGCAAGGGCATCGTCAACTCGATCAGCATGAAGGAAGGCGTCGAACAGTTCATTCATCACGCCAAACTGTGCAAACGCTACGGCGCCGCAGTTGTCGTGATGGCGTTCGACGAAGCCGGCCAGGCCGACACCGAAGCGCGCAAGAAAGAAATCTGCAAACGCTCCTACGACATTCTGGTCAACGAAGTCGGCTTCCCGCCGGAAGACATCATCTTCGACCCGAACATCTTCGCCGTGGCCACCGGCATCGAAGAACACAACAACTACGCTGTGGACTTCATCAATGCCTGCGCCTACATCCGTGACGAACTGCCGTACGCGCTGACCTCTGGCGGCGTGTCCAACGTGTCGTTCTCGTTCCGCGGCAACAACCCGGTGCGTGAGGCGATCCACTCGGTGTTCCTGCTGTATGCGATCCGCAACGGCCTGACCATGGGGATTGTCAACGCCGGCCAACTGGAGATCTACGACCAGATCCCGGCCGAACTGCGTGACGCCGTGGAAGACGTGGTGCTCAACCGCACCCCGGAAGGCACCGACGCCCTCCTCGCCATCGCCGACAAGTACAAGGGCGACGGCAGCGTCAAGGAAGCCGAGACCGAAGAGTGGCGCGGCTGGCCCGTCAACAAGCGTCTGGAGCACGCGCTGGTCAAAGGCATTACCACGCACATTGTTGAAGACACCGAAGAATCCCGTCAGTCGTTCGCCCGTCCGATTGAAGTGATCGAAGGCCCGCTGATGTCTGGCATGAACATCGTCGGCGACCTGTTCGGCGCCGGCAAAATGTTCCTGCCGCAAGTGGTGAAATCCGCCCGCGTGATGAAGCAGGCTGTCGCGCACCTGATCCCGTTCATTGAACTGGAGAAAGGCGACAAGCCGGAAGCCAAGGGCAAGATCCTGATGGCCACGGTCAAGGGCGACGTGCACGACATCGGCAAGAACCTCGTTGGCGTGGTGCTGGGTTGCAACGGCTACGACATCGTCGACCTCGGCGTGATGGTGCCGGCGGAGAAGATCCTGCAGGTGGCCAAGGAGCAGAAGTGCGACATCATCGGTTTGTCCGGTCTGATCACGCCTTCGCTGGATGAAATGGTCCACGTGGCCCGCGAGATGCAGCGTCAGGACTTCCACCTGCCGTTGATGATCGGTGGCGCGACCACTTCGAAAGCGCACACCGCGGTGAAGATCGAGCCGAAGTACAGCAACGACGCGGTGATCTACGTCACCGACGCCTCCCGCGCCGTGGGCGTGGCGACGCAATTGCTGTCCAAGGAATTGAAGCCGGCGTTTGTCGAGAAGACGCGCCTGGAATACATCGAAGTCCGCGAGCGCACCGCCAACCGCAGCGCCCGCACCGAACGCTTGAGCTACCCGGCGGCCATCGCCAAGAAGCCGCAGTTCGACTGGAGCACTTACGCGCCGGTCAAGCCGACCTTCACCGGTTCTCGTGTGTTGGACAATATTGACCTGAAGGTGCTGGCCGAATACATCGACTGGACGCCGTTCTTTATCTCCTGGGACCTGGCCGGCAAGTTCCCGCGCATCCTCGAAGACGAAGTGGTCGGTGAAGCCGCCACCGCGCTGTACGCCGATGCCAAGGAAATGCTCGCCAAGCTGATCGACGAGAAACTGATCAGCGCCCGCGCGGTGTTCGGCTTCTGGCCGGCCAACCAGGTGCGCGACGATGACATCGAAGTCTACGGCGATGACGGCAAGCCGCTGGCGAAGCTGCATCACCTGCGTCAACAGATCATCAAGACTGACGGCAAGCCGAACTTTTCCCTGGCCGACTTTGTGGCGCCTAAAGACAGCGAAGTGACCGACTACGTGGGTGGTTTCATTACTACCGCCGGGATCGGCGCCGAAGAAGTGGCCAAGGCTTATCAGGACGCAGGCGACGATTACAACTCGATCATGGTCAAGGCCCTGGCCGACCGTTTGGCCGAGGCCTGCGCCGAGTGGCTGCACCAACAGGTGCGCAAAGAACACTGGGGTTATGCCAAGGACGAGACGCTGGACAACGAGGCGTTGATCAAAGAGCAATACACCGGCATCCGCCCTGCTCCCGGCTACCCGGCCTGCCCGGATCACACCGAGAAAGGCACGCTGTTCGCCCTGCTCGACCCCGAGGCCAGCGAAATGCACGCCGGTCGCAGCGGCGTGTTCCTCACCGAACACTACGCGATGTTCCCGGCGGCAGCAGTCAGCGGCTGGTACTTCGCCCACCCGCAGGCGCAGTACTTTGCCGTGGGCAAGATCGACAAGGACCAGGTGCAGAGCTATACGTCGCGCAAGGGGCAGGAATTGAGCGTGACTGAACGCTGGTTGGCGCCTAACTTGGGTTACGACAACTAAGCCTCACGGACTGGCCACAGCACAGTGGCCAACACAAATACCCTGTGGGAGCGGGTTTGCTCGCGAAAGCGGTGTGACAGTCAGCGATGATGTTGAATGTGATGGACCCTTCGCGGGCAAGCCTCGCTCCGACAGGATTCGCGGCGATTGTCTATGCTTGCTTCACACACATACGTGACGAGGGATTTATGGACGATCCAGTCGACAACAAGCCACCGACGTTCCTACAGATGCTGCACAGCGTGATAGCCGCGGCGTTCGGAGTGCAAAGCGGGAAGAATCGCGCCCGGGACTTTACCCATGGCAAGCCGAGTCATTTCGTGATTATGGGGATTGTGTTCACAGCGATATTCGCGCTGACGCTGTTTGGCATCGTGAAACTGGTGCTGCACCTGGCCGGGGTGTGACGCGGTTTCAGTGCATCAACGTTAGCAGGCTGAACGGGTAGCGATAGGAGGTCGGTTGCCCCTTGGCCGACAGGAGCTTGAAGTTCACCCCGAAATCCGGCGAGTCGCCCATGGCCAGCAGCCGTTTGGCTTGGGCCTTGTCGATCAGTTGCAATAACGGAATCTGCCGGTCACGACCGCCGTATTGGTTCACATCTACGCCTTGATCGTAATCATGCAATTCCACCAGCGCCCAGCCACCCAGCGTGAAGTGCCCACCCAATAACACGCTCAAACGCCCGTCGACCAAGGCGTTCAAGGCTGCGGGCGCGGTATTGAAAGCACCGAACAAGGCACCCTTGCCCGGCGTGCCTCCTGCCTCCGAATACGCCTGCATGGCACCGAATGCCATCTCGTCATTGGCGGACCACACCAGCGATACCTTGGGGTAGCGCCGCAACAGCAATTTCGCCTGTTCATAGGCGCGCTCACGGGTCCAGCCGCTGTAGACCAGTTGGCGCAAACGCACTTCAGGGTGTTCGGCCAAGGCGCGCAGCATGCCTTTTTCGCGCAGTTGCGCCGAAGGGGTGATCTTCAGGCCGGAAAACGCCAGTAACTCGATGGATTGTCCGGGCGCCGCCGGTGGATGCTGGCGGATCAATTCCTTGAGCATCAGGTAGCCGCCCTCTTCGTCGTTGGGCACCAGGCTACCCAATCGATCCGGGCGCTCACCCAGCAGGCTCAGTTGATTGTCGGTCAGGGACGCGTTGACTATAAACAGCTTCACCCCACTGCCTTGGGCCAGACGAAAGATTTGCGGCGCGACGTACTGCTCGTTGGCAAACACCAGATAATCCGGACGATCAGGCCCCTGCAATGCCTCTCGGGCCTGGGCAATCGTGACCTCAGGCATGCGCTCGGCATAAAGAATCTTCAAGTCCATGCCAAGATCCTTGGCCGCCGCCTGCATGAATTGCGAGTAGCTGACCCAGAATCTTTCATGGGTAGAGCCCGGGTTCAGGAACAACACCGATTCCGCGTGCACGCCGGGTCCGTAGACCGCGCCGAATATCAGCAGGAAGGTGTAGAAAAACTTGAACATTGGATCATCCGAGCCCCGGAAAAATGGCCGCGCATTATAGCCCCCGAACTGCCGGCAAACTGCGCTAATTCCCGTTTTTGTCCGACAATCGTCGGAACCAGGCCCGGACGGGGTCGTTTATTGATGCGCGACCCAAAATACTGCCGTGCCCACGACCAGGATGATCAGGAACAAAATCGCCCAGGCATCGACCGTGCTATCGCTTTTCCTTGCTTTGGTTGGGTTGCTCATTGCATCGCCTCTTGTCGGTTTTATCGGTGATTGCAGAAAGACTCGAGCAGAGTAAAGACGACGATTGCCCGCACCACAAATAAGGGTTTAGCGATAACGGTTCTCGTTAGTCGTTTTGGTTCTTTACATATACTCAAACATCACTTTTGCGCATAACTGCAAACTGGTATCTTGCCCCGGCTCCGTAGGGAGTGCGCGGCCGTGCGCGCAGAATTGCCGAGGCAGCATCGGAAACTTCAGCAAGCGAAAAACGCAACTGGAACCGACCGGCCCAAGCCTGAGAACAGGACTTATATGTACGTATACGACGAGTACGATCAGCGGATCATCGAGGACCGCGTCAAGCAGTTCCGTGATCAGACCCGACGCTATCTGGCAGGCGAGCTGAGCGAAGAAGAATTCCGCCCCCTGCGCCTGCAAAATGGCCTTTACATCCAGCGTTTCGCGCCGATGTTGCGGGTCGCGGTGCCTTACGGCCAACTGACTTCGCGCCAGACGCGAATGATGGCCAAGATTGCCCGTGACTATGACAAGGGCTATGCCCACATCAGCACCCGGCAGAACGTGCAGTTCAACTGGCCGGCGCTGGAAGACATTCCGGACATCCTGGCTGAGCTGGCTACCGTGCAGATGCACGCGATCCAGACCAGCGGCAACTGCCTGCGCAACGTCACCACCGACCAGTTCGCCGGTGTCGCTGCCGACGAGTTGATCGACCCGCGCCCGTGGTGCGAAATCGTCCGTCAGTGGACCACGTTCCACCCGGAATTCGCTTACCTGCCGCGCAAGTTCAAGATTGCCATCAACGGTTCGACGTCCGACCGTGCGGCCATCGAAGTCCATGACATCGGCCTTGAGCCGGTGCACAACGCTGCGGGCGAACTGGGTTTCCGTGTGTTGGTCGGTGGCGGCCTGGGCCGTACACCGGTGGTGGGCGCGTTCATCAATGAGTTCCTGCCGTGGCAGGACCTGTTGAGCTACCTCGACGCCATCCTGCGGGTTTATAACCGCTACGGCCGCCGCGACAACAAGTACAAGGCGCGGATCAAGATCCTCGTTAAAGCCTTGACCCCTGAAGTCTTCGCGCAAAAAGTCGACGCGGAAATGGAACACCTTCGCGGTGGCCAGACCACGCTGACCGACGCCGAAGTGCATCGCGTCGCCAAACACTTCGTCGACCCGGACTACAAGGCCCTGGACAACCAGTCCCAGGCACTGGCCGACCTCGATAAAGAACACGCAGGCTTCGCTCGCTGGCGCACCCGCAACACCCTGGCGCACAAGAAGCCGGGCTATGTGGCCGTCACCCTGTCCCTGAAGCCGACCGGTGTTGCACCGGGCGACATCACCGACAAGCAGCTCGACGCGGTGGCCGACCTGGCCGAGCGTTACAGCTTCGGTCAACTGCGCACTTCCCACGAGCAGAACATCATCCTGGCCGACGTCGAGCAGGCTCAGTTGTTCACCCTGTGGGGCGAGTTGCGCGAGCAAGGTTTTGCTACGCCGAACATCGGCTTGCTGACCGACATCATCTGCTGCCCTGGCGGTGATTTCTGCTCGCTGGCCAACGCCAAGTCGATCCCGATTGCCGAATCAATCCAGCGTCGTTTCGACAACCTGGACTACCTGTTCGACATCGGCGAACTGGACCTGAACATCTCCGGTTGCATGAACGCCTGTGGTCACCACCACGTCGGCCACATCGGCATCCTCGGGGTGGACAAGAAAGGCGAAGAGTTCTACCAGGTGTCCCTCGGCGGCAGCGCCAGCCGTGACGCCAGCCTGGGCAAGATCCTCGGCCCGTCCTTCGCCCAGGAAGCCATGCCTGATGTGATCGAAAAGCTGATCAACGTGTACATCGAACAACGTACCGAAGACGAGCGCTTCATCGACACCTATCAGCGTATCGGCATCGACCTCTTCAAGGAGCGCGTCTATGCAGCGAATAATTAAGAACAACGAAGTCGTCGACGAAACCTGGCACTTGCTGCCCAAGGACTTCAACATCGACGAGATCAGCAACTGCGACGACCTGATCGTGCCGCTGGCGCTGTGGCGCGAACACAGCCGTATGCTCAAGGCCCGCGATGGCGGCCTGGGTGTGTGGCTGGACGCCGATGAAGAAGCCGAGGAAATCGGTGACGACGTGGATCAGTTCAAGGTGATTGCCCTGAATTTCCCGGCCTTCACCGATGGCCGTAACTACTCCAACGCCCGCCTGCTGCGTGACCGTTATGGTTTCAAAGGCGAACTGCGGGCGATTGGCGATATTCTGCGCGACCAGTTGTTCTACCTGCGCCGCTGCGGTTTCGACGCCTTTGCGTTGCGCGCCGATAAAGACCCGTACGAAGCCCTTGAAAGCCTCAAGGACTTCTCGGTGACATACCAGGCCGCTACTGACGAACCGCTGCCGCTGTTCCGTCGCCGCTGACGGTCAAAAAACCTTGAGTCCTGGCCAGTGCGCCGAGGCTCAAGGTTTTTTTCGCCTGGCGAAAGTCATTACGGCAGACGTTGTCCCGCAGCAGCGCTCCCGTGCTCAGCGATTGCACCTTCCAGCCCCACGAAACCGGCAAACGGATCATCGCCATCAATCGCCGGCCATTGCACCTCCTCGAACAGGTAGCGGCACAGCCCTGGTGACGCTTCCAGCTCGTCAACCATGTGCCACACCCGTTGTTGCAATGCGGTGTAGTCCACCCGGAAATCGGCCGTGCGCCCGATTATCTCCAGCGCTCCAAAAAACCGTCCGCTTCCCGTCAGGTTGAGCACCCGTTGCCAGCGCCCGGCCCGCAAGGCAGCCTGCTGCGCGGGCACGCCCTCCAGCCAGGCGCCGGGCTGAGCGGCATTGTCCATCGGCGACCCGATCCACACGTTGATCCCGGTCTGCTGCCGATGACGGCTGACCCAGCGCAAACTGTCCTCATCGGTCAGCGGGTTGCCACTGAGCAGCACATTGTTCTCGCCCACGGACTGTATTCGTACCGCTTCGGGCACACGGGCAATGCCGTTGTTGCGTAGATCCAGAGATTGCAAATAAGGATGATCGAGGATACCGATCGGACAACGGGTGATACCGGTACTGCGCAGGTTCAAGTGTTGCAACTGCGTCAGTTTCAGCACCAGAGGTGGCACCCCCAAAGGGTTGTTGCTCAGATCAAGCACCTGGAGCCGAGTCAGCTCACCTAACTGCCCTGCCGTTTGTTCGGTCAGCGTCAACAACGTGTTCTTGAGGTTGAGTGTGGTTAATCTGGACAGCTTGCCAATCGCCGCAGGCAAACTGCCGGTCCATTGCCCATCAAGCCCCTGAATGCGCAAATCAGTGCCTTCCAGGTTCAGTGTTTGAAGGTTGGGCAAGCACTCCAGAAAGCCTGACAGACTTTCACCTTGCGTCAGGGTGAAATCCGCCACGGACAGCAGCGCGACATCCGGTAGCTTGACGTTCAGCTCGGGTAGGCAATGCAACTGTTCAAAGTCCAGTTCCAGACGAAAACCCACGCATTCCCCATCGACATAGACACGGCTGGCCGTATCGCCACGCAGTTGCCACAACACTTCAAGCTCCTTGGCCAGTTCAATCCGGGACTGGCGCTCGTACTCCATGACATTGAACAGGCGCGAATCGTTTTCCTCTTCGATTTCGGCCGGGCTCAGCCCTTGCGCCTCTTCGTCAGCAGGGTCCAGAAACTCGATTTGCATGTCATCGACATCCGCCTCAACCTTTTCGATCCACGTCACCAGGTCAATGCGCAATTGAGTCAACTGCTGAGTGAGGCTGACCAGTTGCCTCTGCGCGCCCTCCCCCAACCGTGTATGAGTGTCTCGAGTTCATCCTCCGTCATGGCGGGATAAAACTCTTTGACCTGCAACTTCATAATGTCGTTTGACAATGCTTCAGCCTGAGCCGTGGGCGGAAAGCCTCCGCCGCGCAGACCGCTGCTCTCGAATGCCATCCCCGAATCCATTCGACGCAGACCCAACTCCAGCTCGGTGCGTGGCAATGCTGCCTCGCGGATGCTGGCTTGCAAGTCTTCAAGCTCATGCCCGGCCCGCAAGCCCAATACCGAACGTTGCTCCTGTGCCAAGGCATTGAGCAGTGCCTGGGCAAAACTCACGGTTTCAGCCGCCGAGGCCGGGGGTGCCCGATAACGGGAGCCGCACCGGATCAACTGCCGGTAAGCACGCGTACCTGGCCGGCCGATGCTGTCGATCACCCTGGAACCATCGACGACCTCGATGCGGATTTCAGACGACCACCCCGGCAGCCGTTGCAGTGAATGCAAGGCCAGGACATCACTGTCGAGGTTCGCCACCGACGGCAAGTAAAGGCCTTCGTAAGCCCGAGTCAGTCGTACATGGCGCTCATATTGCTCTGCCTTGACGCTCAACTGGCTCAATACCCGTTTGGCATCGGCCAAGGTGTGTGGTGCGTCAATCGCCACCCCGGACCGGTCGAGTATTTGCTCGATGGCGTTTTTTGGCAGCCCCGGATAGTGCTGTTGAAACAGCTTCACCCACTCATGCCCGGAGTGCTGCAACGCCTGATAGCGCTGTGTGAATTGTTCGGCGCGCGCCACCGCCGAATCTGCGACATGCCGTAGATCCTGGTCGATGCGAAAGCGGCTGAGGGTATCCGCCAGTATGGGCGTTGGCGGTCGTCGTCCCGCCTGCATCAACGCCAGGAGGTCATTGTCGACATCGATGACACGGCCAATCTGCCCCAATACTTCATCGCTGAACCCTTCGGCCTCGGCGCCGATACCCCGCAGCAAGCGGACGCGCTCGACGATCGCGCCGGACACGACGGGCGTCCCTTCGACGGGCAGCGATACGTCGATCACGGTCGGCTCGGGGTCCGGCATATGGGTTGCCGTCTGGGTCACGCGCTCTTCAGCCTTGATCGCTTTACCGGCAATAGCCACCGGCAACGCGTTAAGCAACCCGAAAACCGTCCGGGCGACCCCGGCGGATCGCTCATCAAGCGTCTTGCTGTCTACCGCCTGCGCCAGGCCATAACCGGCATCGATCAGCCCGGCGAGCGCCAGCAGGCCTTCCCCACCAGGAACGAACAACGCCAACGGACCGAACTTGTTGATCCACTGCACGACAGGCTCGACCACGGCGCTCAAGTCAGCCCGATTGACCTCGGCATCGTCGCGGATGGTATCGATGCTCGCGTGAGCGGCTTGTTTCATGACCAATACCCACTGGGCGAAGGGATCGGTGGCAGACGCAGGCACATTGACACCAACGTACTCAGCGGGAGGCCAATAACCGTCATTGTTGAAAAAGCCGTGACCCTTTTTCAGCCGAAATTGCCGTGGATACGTAGCCATGCCTTCCAGCGCCGTCAGCACACCGGCGTGAAACGTACCGTCCTGCCGATCTTCGTCGGAAAAATGCTCAGCCAAGGCCTGTTTTCGGTCGGCGTCACGTCCCGTTTCAGCCACCCACTCTGCCAAAGCCTGATGATCGACAAACTCCTGAAAGGGCGAAGAGTTGCCCGGAATGTAGAGCACGACTCGCCCAGTGGTTTTATCCCGAAAACACCAGATATCGGTCGAGGTGTAACGATAAACCACCAGCCGCGCCGCCTCGACGGACGCCGGGATTACTGCCTGCTTCTGCATCTGCGCCAGCGTCAGGCTCTTCCACACTTGCTGTTCGGATAACCCGGCGGCTCGCAACGCCAGGCCGAGTCCATCGCCCGTCAGGCTGTTTTCCTGGCGCTGCAGATGGGCCGCCATGACAAACGCCACCCTGACGGAAGTCCGCAACGGATAGGCTGCGGCCCCAAGAATCTGCTCATCCTCGGGCCAGGTGTCGTGCACATAGGCGCCATATTGCTCCTTGAACTCCAGCGTCCAGACCCACTGTTTGAACTCGGCCGGTTGCAACGCCAGTTGGGTACTCGGGCCGTAGACTTGCGGGACGGTCTGCCGGTAGATGCCCTCATAGTCGCGAAAACCGCCGCCAGGGTTGATGGATTCGTCGATCTCGACGATACGCACGGTCGGCCCCACGGCAGGCGGCGTGTACAGACCGAACGCGGTTTCGCCGAAGCGCCCGGCGCCGACCGTCTGGTAGTTGCTCAGCAAGGACTGCACCAGACTTTGCGCGGTACGGACCTTGCCCAGATGAACGTTACCCTCGGCCGGGTAACCATAGAAATCGTAATTGAGATCCACCAACCGCGCCGTCAACGGCTCGGCGCCCCATCGCTCTTCGATCACCCGCGCAGCCAATTGCGCCGGGGTCATCGGCAGGATTGTATCCAGATCCAGGTTGGCAAAAACGTGTGGGATGGAGGCCATCTGCCGACCACGAGCGTCACGGTGTTGTTGCGTCAGTTCCTTCATGTGCACTCCTTGCATTCATGGGGCCGCTCAGCCACGGACATTCGGCAGTATCAGCCCTGGATGTCGTTGAAGGGCCTCGATGGTCAGCCTCTTGAACAGCGCTGTACGGTCATTTCGGTAGTTGTCCACGATGGCATTCATGCTTTCAGTGAACTGCTCCCGGGTGTAATTGAGCCGGCCATCCAACTGCTGGAAAGCCAGCGCCGCGCTCAGGGCCAATTCGTCGAACGCGTCACGGTGGGTATTTTCCAGATAATCAACCCAGAACTCCTGAGCATTCATCCAGTCCGGCAATGCCGTTGTCTGTTCCGTTTTAGCGATCTCGGCGTACACCCACTCGAGGGTTTGCTGGAGGACGTCGACACTCAGCCGAGTGTTGATTTCTCTCGGCTGGGCCAGCAGGTTCAGGTGTTCAGCCAACCCCACCCGAAACGCCAGACTGATCTCCATCGCTTGCTGGCTCGTCAACGGCCCCGTGCGTGAGCGGGAAAGGATGTTTCTCAAGGCGTACTTCTCGACTTCTTGTAGCCGGAACAGGCTTCGCAACAGTACAAGTACCTGCCCTTCCAGCATGTCGACTCCGCCCCTGGCGGCATTGATCGCCCGGTAACACAGCATCCGGACGTACAAATCACTGAACAACAATGAGTCCCCATCAGCGCTGATCTTCTGCGTATCAGCCATCAGGAACAGTGCCCGCCTCAACGCATCATCTGCCGAGGCGGCTTGCACCACTTCCCACACGCGCTGGCGCAATGACGAATAAATCACGCGAAAATCGGCCGTGTAACGCAGACGCATCAGCAAGGTGAAAAACGGTCGCGAATCCGGGTAGGCAAACAGCGAACCCCACAGCGCGCGTTTTTGCATCTCGTCTTCAACTGCCACACCGGTCAGCCAGGTCGAAATCATCGAGACATCCAATATGACCTCAGCCGCTTCGCGCAGATGGCCCGACGCAATGAGGCCAAGGCTGATCTGCGAGAGTTGCTGAAAGTCCGCGACGCGCCTAAGGGTCTCGTGGTCCAGTGGATTGCCGCTGACATTGGTGCCAGCGTTCAATGTCAGCGGTGCGGCATACACATCTTCGGGGATTTGACTGATGCCGTTGTCACGCAGGTCCAACAACTTCAGCTTGGCCAAGCCAGTAGCGCCCTGCGGCCACTGGCTGATGCCGGTGCCGCGCAGTTTCAGACTTTCCAGTTGCGGCATGTGCGCCACATTGGGGGTCAGGCTCAGGGTCTGGTTGGCGCTCAGGTCCAAATGTTTCAGGCGGGTCAACCCTGACAACTCGTTCACCGACGCAGTCGTCAGTTGAATCCGGTTCTCACTCGAGCTCAAACTCTCAAGCCGCGTCATGCTGCCCACCGCTTGCGGCATGCGGCTCAATTCGTTGCCGATCAGCGACAGGGTTCTAAGGCGACTGAAGTTATGCAGGAAGCTGTTCAATCCAGCGCTGGCACCGATACGGTCGAGGATCAGCGTGCCGACATGACTGAAATCCCCGACAACCCTCGGCAAATCGCCCAAGTGCAGCGGCGGTAGCGAGAGTTCATAAAGCATGCCGTCGAGGGACAACGTAGCGGGTGTTTCCTTGCGCCAGCAGCGGATGATTTCCCGGGACGCCCGGGTCTTGGCCAGCGTCGATACTTTGAGCCTCGGCCCATCGGACGTCTGGTACCTGGTGTCGCGGTTGATCCAGCTTTGCAGTACCTCGCGCAGGGTCAGGAACTCCATTCTCATGCTTTCGAGTTTTCTGAGGACCAACACATCGCTTGAACCCAGACTGCTCAGAAATGCATCGATCTGTTCGAGCGAATGTGTTGGATAAAGCTCCTGGGCACGCCGAACGTGGGCAGCTGGTTTACCGACAGGAATTGCGGCTTGCGCCGATGCACTGCTTGAAGAGGTTTGCGACTGTGGATCGGCCAGACGCATGGGCGAGGTGTAACCCTCACGCATCGTCCGAATCTCAAGCACCTGCGCGAACTGCGCTCGACGCTCCAGCGCCAGGGCGGTGAGCTTTTCCCTCAGCGCCACCCCTGATCATTTGCCTGTACGCCCAACGCTGAGCGGCGCACCGGCGACAGGCCGTCCCACAGGGACTGGAAATAATGCTCGCGCGTGCGCCCAGGGAGATAGCTGCGCAGGTCGTACTGTTCATTGGAGGCTTCATATCGATCGGGATGTGCACTCATAAACAATTTCTGTGTCGCGTCGTCAGGCCCGATGCTGGCGAACTCCTCGGTGTAGAACGACCACTCCAGCAGGCGAATGTAAATGTCGCCTCTCCATCCCGGCAGATGCTCAAGGGTATTGAACACCAGTCGATCCGTGTCGATCCCTCCAGCGGCGTCAAGATAAAGCCCTTCATAAGCACGGTTAATGCGCACCACCTGCTGGAATCGACGGGCCTCTTCGGCAAGGCGCAGGGGCACTTTTCCATTATCGAGTTCTGCCATTTCGCTGGCATCGGCGTAGTGCACCAACTCATCGATCACGCTGATCGGAAGGTCAGGGAAATGGCTGCGCAAAGGCGTCGCTTGTGCTTCACGCACAGGCACACCCCGTTGATAAAGCCAGTCGAACAGGTCCAGTCGTTTGCGGCCTGCCTGTCTGGCCAGTACCTGCACCAGCGCAGCAGCCTGTTCTTCGGAGATTTTGGTAGTCGATTGCACAATACTTTCGCGCTCGGCTTGCTCCAGACCCGCCAACAGCGGCGCATAAAACTGCCCCTTTCGAAGTGACTCCATGGTCAGCGTCAGGGCCTTTGTTTGCCCATCGGTGGTATCGGCAGGCATGAGTGTGCTGACAGTTCGCCCCTCGGCATCTACCACTTCGATGCGAGTCTCAACGGGCCATCGCTTGAGCGTCATCAGTAGCCGTAACTGCAACTCGGCATCCGCCAGGTGGGCGGTCTGTGCCCCTCCCAGTTGCTCGATAAACTGCAACACCGCCTGGTCGGCGGCAAAACGCCGAACGGTATCGATCAACAAGGCGGGTGGATTGGTCCGATCAATCAGGGTGCGACGCAACAGGCTGATGTCGATGTCGATGACGGACAGAATTTGCAGCACCCGGACATCAGAAATGTCCTGCGCCGAGTATCCCAGGCGCCGAAACACCGTCAGGCGATCCCACTCCTGAGGCAGCTCTGAGTCATGGCGCCAGGCCCCGCGGTCATTGGTCTCCAGGCGAGGCGTGTAACTATCGCCATTTGAAAGCTGCTGGACCTCCCACAAACCGGTATCGGGTTCGGGGCGAACGGCGTACAGGTCTTTATCCAGCGAGACATAAGCCTGTTTGTTGATCCAGTGAAGCCCCCTCTCGTCGGCCTTCAAACCGTGTGGTAACGCCAGGTGCTGGCGATAAGGCAACAGGTCGGGCTTCCACAATCGCTCCTGGTCACCCGACAACCGGACCTGTCGTAACGTGTCGACAAAGCTCGAACTTCTGACCTTTTTGTAGGCGGCCTTGACGGCCACCGCGCCGACAGAAAACGCCAACGCCACGATAATGTTCTCGACGGTATCGAAAAAGTAGTCCGCCGCCTGTTCCTGCTCGCCGGCAGACCAGCTCTCGACGCCGTGATAAACCTCGAGCAACATTTGAGCCGCCGCCACAGCGGTCAGCAGTTCCCCCACCACCGGTATGAACGAGGCGGCAAAGAACACTATGTCGAAACCGATCTCCTTGTACTTTTCCAACCGGGCGGCGCGGGACTTTTCGTCTTCATCATCCGTCGGCACCACCAGTAGTCGCGCATTCGCCATGACGTGGTCAACGCGCTGACGATACAACTGCGCGAACAAACCGGTGTGCACATCCTTGGTCGTCACCGGAATAAAACCGCTGCTTGACGGTTGAAACAAGCCCGTTGGTGGCTTGAGTAGCTGGAGTTTGAGCATGTCGTCAAATCCGCCACGGTTTTTCAGTGAAATGAATCTCAGGATGACTTTCGTGAACGCTGCGCTTCTAAGCCGGGCGCTTAATGCGACTTCCATTTTCCTGAAGCTCGGGTACTCCTTCAGTGGCTGATCCGGATCACCCGGCAGATACAACACGCACGGATTGTCGTCATACGCCCCATCACTGACCGCTACGATCAACATCGCACCTTCAAGTGCATATCCAGACAGTTCCAGTCGCTTGTAGGCGATGGAGTGTGTGTCGAATTTTATGGACTGCTTATTTGCCAATACGTCGCCCAGCATCAGGAAGACTTTCTCGCTGACATGTTTTTTCATCAAGGCAATTTGCATGTCTACTTCAAAGCAACGCTGCGAATGAGCGATGCAGTGTTTGCGTACCTCACCGGTGTCTATATAAGGTTCAAAAATACTATTGAGATGTGTCTGGTATTGCTTGCCCAAGTCTAGAGTCCGACATAACTGCGCGAACTCATGGGGCTCGATCGGCAGCACCTTGTTACTCCGCCCATTGATTTTCTCCGGTTGATAGATCAATGACTTTTCGTGATCGCTATCGGCGAGGGTTTCGCTGTCTTCAAAGTTCTCACAGGCTGCTTCCAGCAAATCCCTGTCAATCGGCAAGATCAGTTTGCTTCGAAGACCGAGCAGGCTGGAGGTGGAGCGCACATGTTGAAAGACAACGCCCTTGATATTCAGGGGCTCCCCGACTTTGTCGGATATGGCCTTCGTCAATAATGGCGCACAGAAGCTATGCGGGGGTTTCAATAACGCCATTGCGTTAATGGCGTTCGCCCTTGAAACCTGACTGGCGACAATGCATCGATGCAATGACTCACGCTTTGTACTGCTGGCTTGAATCAACCAGGAGGGAATTTCTTTTTGTTTAAAAAAATCGAAAAAAACGCCTTGTTGTTCCGGCGTCATATCCGGCGCTTCATGACCCTCCTCACTTAAAACTGAAGACATGTTCATTAACCTGCACGACTGATTGGACGACCAAGTCTATCGGCAGATCTCTTTATTAAAAAACTCAATAACCGATCATAATAGCCACCAACAAATCAACAATACGAACCCAAGATATATATAAATACCACCTCGCCACTTATTAATTATGCAACCGCTATAAATAGTGGGCTGCCGATATAAAATTGCGGACAATAAAAAACCCGATCACCGACAGTGACCGGGTTTTGAAGGAGAATTACCAGAAGCGTTGTTGGGTCAGTCGGCTCCACCAGGTCAACAGCACCCGATCAATCGAACCGCTGGCAGCCAGGCCGACACGCTCCTGCAAGCTCTTGCGTTCGGCGTAGTGCAAGTGAAACAGCTCGGCGCCCTTGGCGCGCTCGGCGAGGTATTCGTCACTGGTCTTGAGTTCGTCCACCAGTTGCTTGTCCAGCGCCGCGACACCGAGCCAGACTTCGCCGGTGGCCACTTCATTGATGTCCAATTGCGGACGGTAGCGGGAGACGAAGTTCTTGAATAGTTGGTGGGTGATGTCCAGGTCTTCCTGGAACTTTTCCCGGCCCTTCTCGGTGTTTTCGCCAAACACCGTCAGCGTGCGCTTGTACTCGCCGGCAGTCAGCACTTCAAAGTCGATGTCGTGCTTTTTCAGCAAGCGGTTGATGTTGGGCAACTGCGCCACCACGCCGATGGAGCCGAGGATGGCGAACGGCGCGCTGATAATTTTCTCGCCGATGCACGCCATCATGTAGCCGCCGCTGGCCGCGACCTTGTCGATGCACACGGTCAGCGGCACGCCCGCCTCACGGATGCGCGCCAGTTGCGACGACGCCAGGCCATAGCTGTGGACCATGCCGCCGCCACTTTCAAGACGCAGAACCACTTCGTCCTTTGGGGTCGCGAGGGTCAGTAGCGCGGTGATTTCGTGGCGCAGGCTTTCGGTGGCGGAAGCCTTGATGTCGCCGTCGAAATCCAGCACAAACACCCGGCCCTTGGCTTCGGGTTTTTTCTTCTGTTTTTTCTCGGTTTTAGCCTGGGACTTGCGCAGGGCCTTGAGCTGGTCCTTGTCGAGCAAGGTTTGCTCCAGGCGTTCGCGCAGCCCTTTGTAGAAATCATTGAGTTTGCTGACCTGCAACTGACCGGCCGACTTGCGCCGACCTTTGCTGCGCAATGCCGCGAAACTGGCCAGCACCACCAGAATGGCGACCACCAGTGTCACGGTCTTGGCCAGAAAACTGGCGTACTCGGCAAAAAACTCCACACAGGACTCCTTTAATGCAATGCGCCGCATATACGCGCGCGGGATAACGTCAGCATACCCATGCCCCGCCTTTGGGGCCAGCCGTGAAACCTCTGGCAACAGGCCTGTAACGGGCATTTCAAACAAGCGTATGTTTTTTCATTGACAGCTCACTGCCATCCTCATAACCTCGCCAAACCTTCAACGTACCGGGATGACGCGGACGTGGGCAGCATCTATTTGATTCGACATGGCCAGGCCTCCTTTGGTGCAGACGACTACGACGTCCTGTCGCCGACCGGTATTCGCCAGGCAGAAATCATCGGCCAGCACCTCGCTGAGCTGGGTCTCAGCTTCGATCGCTGTCTGTCGGGGGACTTGCGCCGTCAGCAACATACCGCCAACAGCGCGCTGGAACAGTACGCCGCCGTGGGCCTGCCGGTGCCGACGCTGGAAATCGATTCCGCTTTCAACGAATTCGACGCCGACGCGGTGATCCGCGCCCTTTTGCCGGCCATGTTGGCGGATGAGCCCGAAGCGCTGAACTTCCTGCGCAACGCGGCGCAAAACCGTGCTGAGTTCCAGCGCATCTTTTCCCTGATCATCGAGCGCTGGCTGGCCGGCACTTACGACACACCGGGCCTGGAAAGCTGGCTGGGGTTTGTCGAGCGCGTGCAAGGCGGACTGAACCGCATCCTTGAACAAGCCGACAACACCCAGAAAATCGCCGTATTCACCTCCGGCGGCACCATCACTGCCCTGCTCCACCTCATTACGCAAATGCCTGCCCGGCAGGCCTTTGAGCTCAACTGGCAAATCGTCAACACCTCGCTCCACCAACTGAAGTTTCGTGGTCGCGAGGTGGCCCTGGCTTCCTTCAACAGTCATGTACACCTGCAACTGCTGAAGGCCCCGGAACTCATCACGTTTCGCTGAGTCCGGACTATTGTGACCCTGGCTGTAATCACCCAGCTCTAATTACCCAAGAAAGGATCGAACCATGACCTCCGTAGCTGATGCCGTACAAGCAATGAAAGCCAAGTTCAACCCAGCCGCTGCTGCCGGTCTGGACCTGGTATTCGGTTTCCGCATCGACGACACCAAGAACTTCTCGCTGATCGTCAAAGACAGCACCTGCGAGCTCAAAGAAGGCGAAAACCCGGATGCCCAGGTCACTCTGGTGATGGACGGTGAAACCCTGGAAGGCATCGTCGACGGTTCGACCGACGGCATGCAAGCGTTCATGGGCGGCAAACTGCGCGCTGAAGGCGACATGATGCTGGCGATGAAACTGTCCGAGCTGTTCCCGTCGTAAGATGATGGCTCCCCGCCCTGGGGAGCCTCTCTTGCTGCACACGAATCCCGCCTATATGGCGGGATTCGTCGTTTCAGGGCTCAACGCGAACCGGCGTCATCCATTTCTTCGAACACTTTGGTGTGTTCTTCTTCCAACGCGTCGACGCTGTTGACCTCGGTCACATTATCGGCAAAACGGAGTTCACCCTCATCGCCTTCGAGCCTGAGGCTGATCCGTAGAGTTAGCCGTCATCATCACCGTGTCCGGGAGGTTGTTGCCCTGGCCGGCATACAGATAAGTCCCGACCAAACCGACGGCGATCAGCGCAGCGATCAAGATACCTTTCGGGTTACTGAGTTTAATCATCGTCTACATCCTTGTTTGGGCGGGCGCGGAATCTAACCGATCTGCCCAACAGTTAAAACAGGCCGCCCGCGGATTTGCGGTCTATATTCCTTCTGGCCGCATGCGTCAGACATCGGCTGTTCAGTCCGACTTTTTTTATGAAGAGTCATGCGGAGAACACAGCCATGAGTCCACCTGACGACCACGACGGATTCAATCACCGCCGTGTACTGCATGGCCTTTCGGCAGGCGCCGTCGGCGCCTGGGTCAGCCCACTTTTCGCAGGGAGTAAAACCATGCCCGATGCCCCGGCCGATCTGATTCTGTACAACGGACGCCTGCACACCGTCGACCGCAAGAAACCCCAGGCCAGTGCCGTCGCGATCAAGGACGGACGCTTCGTGGTGGTCGGCAGCGATGCCCAGGCCATGGCCCTGCAAGGCCCTGGCACGCAAATCATCGACCTGCACGGTCGCACGGTGATCCCGGGCCTAAACGACTCGCACTTGCACCTGATTCGCGGCGGCCTCAATTACAACCTCGAATTGCGCTGGGAAGGCGTGCCTTCGTTGGTCGATGCCTTGCGCCTGCTCAAGGAACAGGCTGATCGCACACCCACGCCGCAATGGGTGCGGGTGGTCGGTGGCTGGACCGAATTCCAGTTCGCCGAAAAGCGCCTGCCGACGATTGAAGAACTGAACAAAGCTGCACCCGACACTCCTGTGTTCGTCCTGCACCTGTACGATCGCGCCCTGCTCAACCGCGCGGCGCTGAAAGTGGTCGGCTACACCCGCGACACGCCAAACCCGCCGGGTGGCGAGATCGTGCGTGATTCCAACGGCGACCCGACCGGCATGCTGATCGCCCGGCCGAACGCGATGATTCTCTACTCGACCCTGGCCAAGGGGCCGAAGTTGCCGCTGGAATATCAGGTCAACTCGACCCGCCAATTCATGCGTGAACTCAATCGTCTCGGCCTCACCAGCGCCATCGATGCCGGCGGCGGTTACCAGAATTACCCGGACGACTACCAAGTCATCCAGCAATTGGCCAACGACAAGCAACTCACGGTGCGCATCGCCTACAACCTGTTCACCCAAAAACCCAAGGAAGAGCTGAGCGACTTCAAGAACTGGACCAGCACCTCCCAGTACGGTCAGGGCAACGACTTCCTGCGGCACAACGGTGCCGGGGAAATGCTGGTGTTCTCGGCCGCGGACTTCGAAGACTTCCTTGAGCCGCGCCCAGACTTGCCGCAAACCATGGAGCAGGAACTGGAACCGGTGGTGCGCCACTTGGTGGAACAGCGTTGGCCATTCCGCCTGCACGCCACTTACAACGAATCCATCGGCCGCATGCTCGACGTGTTCGAGAAGGTCAACCGCGACATTCCGTTCGATGGCTTGCCGTGGTTTTTTGACCATGCCGAAACCATCACCCCACAGAACATCGAGCGGGTCAAAGCCTTGGGCGGCGGCATTGCGATTCAGGATCGCATGGCGTTTCAGGGCGAGTACTTTGTTGACCGCTACGGCGCCAAGGCTGCCGAGCACACCCCGCCGATTGCCCGAATGCTGGCCGAAGGCATCCCGGTCGGCGCCGGCACCGACGCCACCCGCGTGTCGAGTTATAACCCCTGGACTTCGCTGTACTGGCTGGTCAGCGGCCGCACCGTCGGCGGCCTGGAGCTGTACCCGCAAGGCTTGAGCCGCGACACGGCGCTGGAGCTGTTCACCCACGGCAGCGCCTGGTTCTCGTCCGAGCAGGGCCAGAAAGGCCAGATCAAAGTCGGGCAACTCGCGGACTTGATTGCGCTGTCGGCGGACTATTTCCACATCGAGGACGAAGCGATCAAGTGGATCGAATCGGTGCTGACCATCGTCGATGGCAAGATCGTTTACGGCAGCGTCGAGTTCGACAAGCTGTCACCACCGCCGATTCCGGTGGTGCCGGAGTGGTCGCCGGTAGCCAAAGTGCCGGGGCACTGGAAACCGTTGGCGCCGCTGACGGCGCAGGTTCACCAGTGTGTCGGGGCGTGTGCAGTGCATGCCCACAGTCACCAACAGGCGCGGTTGTCATCGGCGCCAGTCAGTGATTTCCAAGGGTTTTGGGGGGCGTTTGGTTGCTCCTGTTTCGCGTTCTGATCACCGACTTCACAATCACCAACAGTCCCTTGTGGGAGCGGGCTTGCTCGCGAAGACGATTTAACATTCAACGTTGATGTTGACTGTTACTCAGCTTTCGCGAGCAAGCCCGCTCCCACATTGGGTCTGTGGTGTTCTGTAAAAGATGCCGCCAACAACTCCCGCGTATACGGATGCCTCGCCGAGTCGAACAGCTCGGCCGTGGCGCCGCGCTCCAGCACTTCACCCTCCTTCATCACGATCAAGTCATGGGCCAGCGACCGTACTACCGCCAGATCGTGGCTGATGAACAGATAGGTCAAACCATGCTCCTCCTGAAGCCTGCGCAACAACGCGACGATTTGCTTCTGCACCGTGCGATCCAGCGCTGAAGTCGGTTCATCCAGCAAGATCAGATCAGGCTTGAGCACCAACGCCCGAGCAATCGCAATCCGCTGCCGCTGACCACCGGAAAACTCATGGGGATAGCGGTGTCGGGTCGCCGGATCGAGGCCGACTTCCCTCAACACATCAATCACCGCTTGCTCGCGCTGCCCGGCGTTCAGGTCGCTGTGAACCTGCAAGCCTTCAGCAATGATCTGCTCCACGCTCAGGCGCGGGCTCAGGCTGCCGAACGGGTCCTGAAACACCACCTGCAGGCGCTTGCGCAAGGGGCGCAGCGCTTTGCCGTTCAACGACTCCAGCGCCTGAGCCTGAAAGCGAATGCTGCCCTGGGCATCGATCAACCGCAGAATCGCCTGGCCCAACGTCGACTTGCCGGAACCCGACTCACCGACAATGCCCAAGGTCTTGCCCCGTTGCAGGTTCAAATCGATACCGTTCACAGCCTTGAGATACGCCTTGGGCCGCAACCAGCCGCCACTCAGCGGGAACCAGACTTTCAGGTCACTGACCGCAAGCAACGTTTCAGCATCGTCGCGACACAACGCTGTGCCGCCGGGTTCGGCATTCAGCAATTCGACGCTGTATGGATGCTGAGGTGCGCTGAACAATTGCTCGCAAGACGCCTGCTCGACAATCTCCCCGCCACGCATCACCGCCACCCGCTGGGCAATGCTGCGCACCAGATTCAAGTCGTGGCTGATGATCAGTAGCGCCATGCCCAAACGCTGTTGCAGGTCTTTGAGCAGCAGCAAAATCTTGCCGCTGCACGGTGACGTCGAGCGCGGTGGTCGGCTCGTCGGCGATCAGCAGCTCGGGTTCGCAGGCCAGCGCCATGGCAATCATCACCCGTTGCCGCTGACCACCAGAGAGTTGGTGAGGATAAGCCTTCAGACGATTCGAAGCCTGCTGAATGCCCACCAGTTCCAGCAATTCCAGAATGCGCTTGCGCGCTACAGCACCGGCCAAACCTTTGTGCAACGCCAAGGTTTCACCCAATTGCCGTTCGATGGTGTGCAGCGGATTCAGCGAACTCATCGGCTCCTGAAAAATCATCGCGATACGGTTACCGCGCAGTTGCCGCAGACGCTTGGAAGAAGCGCCCAGCAATTCTTCGCCGCCGTAGCGAATGCTGCCTTCGATGCGGGTCGTCGAAGGCTCAAGCAATTGCAGAATGCTGTGAGCGGTCACCGATTTGCCGGAACCCGACTCGCCCACCAACGCCAGGCATTCACCGGGTCGAATATCCAGATCAATCCCGTGCACAACTTCACAGCCGTTAAACGCCACCCGCAGGTTGCGCAACTCCATCAGGTTATCGTTCATCTCAAGTCCTAGGATCAAACGCATCACGGCAGGCCTCGCCGATAAACACCAGCAACGACAGAATCAGTGCCAAGGCGAAAAACGCCGTCAAACCCAGCCACGGCGCTTGCAGATTGTTTTTGCCCTGGCCGATCAATTCACCGAGCGATGCACTGCCGGCCGGCATACCGAAACCGAGAAAATCCAGCGCTGACAAAGTCGCAATGGCGCCGGTCAGAATGAACGGCAGGTACGTCAGGGTCGCGCTCATGGCATTGGGTAAAATGTGCCGCCACATCACTTGAGCATCGCCGACGCCCAACGCCCGCGCGGCTTTCACATACTCCAGCCCGCGACTGCGCAGGAATTCGGCGCGCACCACGTCCACCAGGCTCAGCCAGGAAAACAGCGCCATGATCCCCAGTAGCCACCAGAAATTCGGCTCGACGAAACCCGACAAAATAATCAGCAGATACAACACCGGCAGCCCCGACCAAACCTCCAACAACCGCTGACCGAGCAAATCGATCCAGCCGCCGTAATAACCCTGCAACGCGCCGGCAGCGATACCGATCAGCGCACTGGCGGCGGTCAATGCAAGGGCGAACAACAGTGAGATCCGCGTGCCGAAAATCACCCGCGCCAATACGTCCCGAGCCTGATCGTCGGTGCCCAGCCAGTTCTCAAACGACGGCGGGCTCGGCGCCGGTTCGGTCAAGTCGTAATTGACCGTATCGAACCCGAACGGAATCGGCGCAAACAACAACCAGCCGCCCTGCCCCTCGATCAATTCCTTTGTTTGCAGGCTGCGATAGTCCGGCTGAAATGGCAGCTCGCCGCCAAAATCCTGCTCGGTGTAGCGCTTGAACGCCGGGAAGTACCACTCGCCCTGATACGAGACCAGCAGCGGCTTGTCATTGGCCACCAATTCACCGCCCAGGCTCAGACCGAACAGCGCCAGAAACAGCCACAACGACCACCAACCGCGCCGATGCGCCTTGAACCGTGCCCAGCGCCGCTGGCCTATGGGAGACAACGTCAGCATCAGGCAGCCCTCGCGGTGAAATCGATGCGCGGGTCGACCAGCGTGTAGCAGAGGTCGCCCAACAGTTTTATCAGCAGCCCAAACAGGGTGAAGATGAACAGCGAGCCGAACACCACCGGGTAGTCCCGGGCGACGGCGGCTTCGTAGCTCATGCGGCCAAGACCATCGAGGGAGAAGATCACTTCGATCAGCAACGAGCCGCCGAAGAACACTGTCACCAGTGCCTGGGGCAAACCGGCGACCACCAACAGCATCGCGTTACGAAACACATGACCGTACAGCACCTGGTTTTCGCTCAAGCCTTTGGCCCGCGCCGTCACCACGTACAGCCGGGAGATCTCGTTGAGAAAGCTGTTTTTGGTCAGGATCGTCAACGTCGCAAACCCGCCGATCACCAATGCGCTGACTGGCAGCACCAGGTGCCAGAAGTAGTCCGCGACCTTGCCCCAGGCCGAGAGCTCGGCGAAGTTTTCCGAGACCAAACCGCGCACCGGAAACCAGTCCAGCACCGTGCCGCCGCCGAACACCACGATCAGCAACAACGCGAACAGAAACCCCGGCATCGCGTAACCGATGATGATCGCTGCGCTGCTCCAGACATCGAACGCCGAGCCGTGGTGCACCGCTTTGCGAATCCCCAGCGGGATCGACACCAGATAGGTGATCAGCGTCGCCCACAAGCCGAGCGACAGGGTCACCGGGAGCTTTTGCAGGATCAGATCAATCACTGATGCGCCACGGAAAAAACTCGAGCCGAAATCCAACCGCGCGTAGCTTTTGAGCATCAGCCACAGGCGTTCACCGGCGGGTTTATCGAAGCCGTACTGACGCTCGATATCCGCCACCAGTTTCGGGTCCAGGCCTCGGGTGGCGCGGGACTCACCACCGACCGTCTCGACATGCCCGCCGCCCACCCCACCGCCAACGCCGATGCCCTGCAAACGGGCGATGGCTTGCTCCACCGGCCCACCCGGCGCGGCCTGCACGATGACGAAGTTGACCAGCAGAATGCACAACAAGGTCGGCACGATCAGCAGCAAACGCCGCAGGCTATAACCCCACATGGGAATACTCCCGGGTGCGTTGTTGCATCTGGGTTTGGGTTAACGCCGAAGGGCTGATTTCCCACCAGGTTTCCAGCCCTGCGTCGTACAACGGCGCAATCGCCGGACGGCCGAAACGGTTCCACCACACCGTGGAAATCCCCGGCGGGTAATAGTTGGGAATCCAGTAGTAACCCCACTGCAACACTCGATCCAGCGCTCGGGCGTGGCGCAACATACTGGCGCGGCTGTCGGCCTGGACCAGTCCGGTGAGCAAGCCGTCCACCGCCGGATCGCGCAGGACCATATAGTTATTCGAGCCGGGATCGTCAGCACCCTCGGCGCCGAAGTAGTTGAACAACTCCCGCCCCGGCGCCTGGCTCACCGGGTAGCCGGCGACGATCATGTCGTAGTCGCGGCTGCGCACCCGGTTGGTGTATTGCGCGGTGTCGACCTGGCGGATATCGAAGCCAATGCCGATCTGCGCCAGGTTGCGTTTGAACGGCAGCAACAGCCGTTCGAAGCCTTTCTGACCGTTGAGAAAAGTGAAGTGCAGCGGCTCGCCGTTGGCGTTGACCAGTTGATCGCCCTCAGGCTTCCAGCCTGCCTCTTCCAGCAGCTTCAGCGCCTGCAACTGCTGGCCGCGAATGATGCCGCTGCCATCGGTGTGCGGGGCCTGGAATACTTCGCTGAAGACTTGATCGGGGATCTTGCCGCGCCACGGTTCGAGGATTTTCAGTTCTTCGGCGTCCGGCAATTCGGTAGCCGAGAGCTCACTGTGGGAGAAATAGCTGCGCTGACGCAGGTACATGCTGCGCATCATCTGCCGGTTGCTCCATTCGAAGTCCCACAGCAGCGCAATCGCCTGACGCACCCGACGGTCCTGAAACACTGGTTTTTGCAGGTTGAACACAAACCCTTGGGCGCCCTGAGCCGCGCCGGGGGCCAGGTGTTCGCGGATCAAACGTCCTTGATCCAGCGCACTCCCGGCATAGCCGATGGTGAAACTGGTCGCCGAGAACTCGCGGTTGTAATCGAAGCCACCGGCCTTGAGCACTTGGCGCGAGACGTCGGTGTCGGCGAAGAACTCGACCCTCAAGGCATCGAAGTTATAGAGGCCGCGCGTCACCGGCAGGTCGTTGCCCCACCAGTTCTTGACCCGCTCGAAATTGACGCTGCGCCCGGCGTCCACCGCGCTGACCCGATACGGGCCGCTGCCCAGCGGTGCTTCGAAACCGCCGCCGTCAGCGAAGTTGCGCGTGCGCCACCAGTGTTCCGGCAGCACTGGCAATGTCGCCAGATCCAGCGGCAAGGTGCGGCTCTCGCTGTTTTTGAAGACGAAACGCACTTGGGTCGGCGACTCGACAATGACTTCTGCGACATCGGCGAATTGCTGGCGATATTTGAGGCTGCCCTGGGTGGTGAACAGCTCGAAGGTGTAACGCACGTCTTCGGCGGTGATCGGGCTGCCGTCGTCGAAACGGGCTGCCGGGTTCAAGTAGAACCGGAGCCAGGTTCGGTCGGGGGCCAGTTCCATTTGTTGGGCGACCAGGCCGTAGACGCTGTAGGGCTCGTCTTTGGAACGATAGGCCAGCGGGGCGTAGAGCCAGGTGTCGATCTCGGCGACGCCGGTGCCTTTGTCGACGTAGGGGATCAGATGATCGAACGGGCCGCCTTCCAGCGAGGAGCGGCGCAGGCTGCCACCCTTGGGCGCGCTTGGGTTGACGTAGTCGAGGTGTTGGAAGTCAGGTGCGTATTTGGGGGATTCGCCGTAGACCGTCAGGGCGGGTTGCGGCGCGGCGAAAATAGTCGGGCTCAGTAAGAGGCAGAGGCCCAGTGAACAGAATCTGGGGAGCATGGTATTCAAGCCTTCATGCAGGGTCGGAATGTTGGGTTACGGCTACTGGCCTCATCGCGAGCAAGCTCGCTCCCACAGGGTTCGCGGCGTGCACAAATCCACTGTGGGAGCGAGCTTGCTCGCGATGAGGCCCGAACAATCACCACACACCCCGGCCAATGACAGACAAATCAGGACTGCCACCCTTCCCGCCTACCTGTTATGTGCAACAGGCCAGCGGTTTTTATAGGGCGGCGTTTAGAACACTTGGTTACTAAAACCTGTCCTGACTGGTTAGTTTTCAGATCAAAAGTTGTAACTGACCCGCGTGTACAGCGTCCGCCCGAAAGGGTCGCCGTACTTGGGGTCGTAACCGCTCTGGAAGGTGTAGGTCTGGTTGCTGAACGGCGGCTCGCGGTCGAACAGGTTCTTCACCCCGAGGGTCACGCCCAGGGTTTTGCGCCAGGTGTAGGTGCCGGCCACGTCCCAGACGTTGTAGGAACCGACGTAGTCGTGCGCCTCGCGGTTGGAGTCGTGGTAACCGCTGGTGTAGCGGTTGGTCAGGCTCGCGCCGAACGGGCCGCGGTTCCAGGTGCCGGTCAGGCTGTGACGCCACCGGGCCACGGCACCGGCCGAGGAAAAGTCGCCGCCACGGAAGTCGCCGAGCTTGTCGATGTAATCGCCCTTGAGCTGCTGCTGGAATTCGTAACGGCTGACATAAGTGCCTTGCAGGCCGATGCCGAAATCGCCAATCGAGGTGCTCGGCAAGCGAAAGTCGAAGCTCACGTCGACGCCGTTAGTCTTGATCTTGCCGAGGTTGGCCAGGCCGGTAACGATGTGATCGATGGAGCCATCAGGCTTGCGAATCAGACGCTCGGGGTACAGCTCGGGGTTTTCGAACACTGCCGATTCGGGGAATTCAGCGATCTGGTTGGCGATGTTGATCCACCAGAAATCCAGCCCGGTGGTCAGGCGATCAAACGGCTGATAGACGAAACCAACGGTCACGTTGCGCGCGGTTTCCGGGCTCAGGTCGGTGTTGCCACCCGTGGTGCGGTTGAACTGCTGTGCGCAGTCGCGGTTGGCGATCCCGCCGTTGCTGGGGTTGCCGCCGGCACACAGGCGAGGGTCGTTGTAGTTGGCGACGGTGTACGAGGTGAAGGTCGGGTTGTAGAGCTCATACAACGACGGCGCGCGGAAGCCTTCGCTGTAGGCGCCGCGCAGCACCAGTTCCTTGAACGGCTGGAAGCGGAACGAATATTTCGGGTTGGTGGTGCTGCCAAAGTCGCTGTACTTGTCGTGACGCACGGCGGCAGACAGCTCCAGGCTGTCGAGCACTGGAACGTTGACCTCAGCGTACTCGGCCGAGACGCTGCGATCCCCGGCCACGCTGCCATTGGGGTCAACGCCGAGGCTCTGGATATCGCCGGCAAACTGGGCGAAATCCTGATGAAAATCTTCCTTGCGATACTCGCCGCCCAAGGCCAGGGCTGAAGAACCGGAGCCGAACCAGTCGCCGATCTCGCGGCTGATGCGCCCGTCAATCGCCTTCACCCGGCCCACTGCTGTGCCGTAATCACCGTCCACCGCGTTGGCCGCCAGCAAGGCATCGCCCGCCGCTGTCTGCGGGCCGAACGGGTTGATCACGCCAGTGGCAATGCCTTGGCTAATCGGCCGGTCGTTCACGTAGCCGTCGAGGATGGAGTTGACCACTTTGTTCTGGTTGTACGAGGCGCCGACGTTGTAGTCCCAACCCACCAGATTGCCGTCGAAACTCAGCAACAAGCGTTGGCTGGTGTTGTCGTCTTCATGCTGACGCGCGCCGACAGCGGTTTCACGCCAGTTCACGTCTACCGGTTGCGTTGGGTCCAGGGCAAAAGTGCTGGGGCCGGGGGTAACGCCGTTGCCCGGATAGAACGTGGTGCCCGGATTCACCTGATTGCCCATCAACGTACCAGGGCCGATTTGCGTGCGGTTTTCGTTGCGCGCCCAGAAATATTCGAGGCTGACGTTGTGGTCGTCCGAGAGCTTGCCGGTGGCTTTGGCGAAGGCCGAGGTCTTCTCGGTTTCCGGCACCAGATCGAGGTAATTCCACAGGCTCTGACGGCAGATGCCGTTGCGCGACAACAGCCCGGGCGCGTTGCAACCGGAACCGGCCAGCGGGTTGGTCGCGTTGCTGCCCTGGCTCCAGTTGGCGGGCGACGCGGTGCCGGAGGTGTAATCGAGGCCACGGCCGGGCTGGTAGTTGTAGGTGTAGCTGCGGTCCTCGGCAGCCAGGCGTTGCTGTTTGTCGTAGCTGACCACGCCGAACACGTTGAAGCGGTCGTCCTCCAGATCACCAAAACCATAACTGCCGCTGAAGTTGTGACTGTCACCGCCGCCGGCATGGGTCGGGCTATCGTAGCCGGTGGTGAGCTGGCCGGTGGTCAGGCTTTTCTTGGTGATGAAGTTGATCACCCCGCCGATAGCGTCGGTGCCGTACAGCGCCGACGCGCCATCGCGCAACACCTCGACTCGGTCGATGGCGGCGAATGGAATGGTGTTCAGGTCGACGCCGGAGCCGTTGATCGAGCTGGTGGCGTTGTTGCTCAGCCGTCGACCGTTGAGCAGCACCAGGGTTTTGTTCGGGCCGATGCCGCGCAAGTCGGCATAGGACGCACCGCCGCTGCTGGAACCTACCGAACGTCCCGAGCCTACCGACGATTGGTTGGCGGAGATGCGGTTGATCAGTTCTTCGGTGCTGGTCACGCCCTGCTCACGCAGTTGTTCGACCCGCAGGATGGTGATCGGCACTGCGGTTTCGGCATCGACCCGGCGGATTGCGCTGCCGGTGACTTCGACGCGTTGCAGTTGGGTGGTGGGTTCGGCGAAGGTTTTGGCTGGGGCAGCAGTTGTTGGCGCGGCGGCGCTGATCACGCCGTCGTCATCTTTCAAGCCACTGCCCTGCAAGGCCAGGGTCAACGCCTGGGCTTGGGTCAGTTGGCCGTGAATGGCCGGTGCATTGATACCGTTGACCAGGGATTGATCGAAGGAAATCGGCGTGCCGGTCTGGCGCGAAATCCCCAGCAAGGTCTGGTCCAGCGGACCGGCCGGCAGGTTGAAATCGACACTGCTCGCGGCAAAGGCCGGCAGCGTATTCATGGCAAGCAGCAAGGCCAGGGCCAGAGGGGATTTAAGTGGTGAAAAATGGATCATGGACAGCCATCCCTGCGTTTGGTTTATGCAGGGTTGTGCGATGGCGGGAGGGATTTTATAGAGCGATGGTTAGACCGTTGGGTGATGACCTTATACCGACTTGCACTCGATCCGCGGGCAAACACAAAACCTGTGGGAGCGGGCTTGCTCGCGAAAGCGGTGGCTCAGGCAGCATCAATGTCGACTGGCACGGCCCCTTCGCGAGCAAGCCCGCTCCCACTCTTGCTCGATGCTAATTCCAGGATCTCTGTGAACTGCTCGTCCCTGCATCAGTCGCATTACTTGAGCAGCCTGATTCAGAGGAGCCAACGTGACCAGCGACTCACTAAAATCCGCCCCCTTGAACACACCCACGGCCATACACCGACTGCGGGTACTCACGGTCAACACCCATAAAGGCTTCACCGCGTTCAACCGGCGTTTCATACTTCCGGAACTGCGCGAAGCGGTACGCAGCACCTCGGCAGACCTGGTGTTTCTCCAGGAAGTAGTCGGCGAACACGAGCGGCACTCTGCCCGTTACAACGCCTGGCCGCAGGTCTCGCAATACGAGTTCCTCGCCGACAGCATGTGGAGTGATTTCGCCTATGGCCGCAACGCGGTCTACCCCGACGGTCACCACGGCAACGCGTTGCTGTCGAAATACCCGATCCGCGAATTTCGCAACCTCGACGTCTCGATCACCGGCCCCGAGCGCCGTGGCTTGTTGCACTGCGTGCTGGACGTGCCGGGCCATGCTGAAGTCCACGCGATTTGCGTGCACCTGAGCCTGCTCGAAAGTCATCGCCAGTTGCAGCTGCAGTTGCTCTGCCAACTGCTCGAATCCTTTCCCGACGACGCACCGGTGATCATCGCCGGTGATTTCAATGACTGGCAACTGCAAGGCAATGCCGCCCTCGCCCGGCGCGAATACCTGCACGAAGCCTTCGAACGCCACCAAGGGCAGCCCGCGAAGACTTACCCGGCACGCTTTCCGCTGTTGCGTCTGGACCGTATCTACCTGCGCAATGCCAGCAGCCATCACCCGCGAATACTCGGTAACAAACCGTGGACTCACCTCTCTGACCATTTGCCGTTGGCGGTGGAAGTGCATCTGTAAGGCGCCAAGGCGAATAGGCTAAAACTGTGATTATCGACAGTAACCGTCTTAAAAATTACCGCATGAATTCAAACCCGCTTACCGATGACACAACCGTTAGCTGACTACCAAATGCTAGTGCCAGCGCTCTAAAACGCTGATTTTTTGTGCAAACAATCACTTATGGACACACTAATAATCAGTCACTTGCAATCACCAAAATAGCCATACCATTTATCGGCCATTTTCTTGACGCAAGGTCACAGGTCTTCTTAGCTAAACCGTACTACCCCCGGAAATACCATCAGGGGCAAGCCTCCAGAATCCCGCAAAAACGGGCGGCCAGAGGCTTGCCCCAATCCATTCGGTCGCCCCTCATTCGGGGTAGGAGAGACGCCAAAGCAAGATATGGCATGCGTTTGCAAGGTAGACCTCCATGAAAACTTCATTCACCCAACAAGAGATCAAAATTACTTTTTGCACAGTCTCGAGCTCACTCCTGCTGTGCTCGTCCATGGAGGTGCAGGCCGGGCCTGCCGAGGATGACGCCACGCCTTGGTATCGCGAAGATGTACCGACGTTGACCTTGCCAAACGTCGCTGCCATCTACCCGGGGCATTTCAGTGCAGTCCCGGACATGCGAAGTTCCCGCCTGACCACTGAAGACGCCGCGCCGGCTGCCTGGGATCAACTCTACGGACAGGCATCGCGCCTGGCAGAAACCAATGTTCAATCCGCAGGCTTTTCGCTCCCCGGCGCAGACGAATTCAAAGGCCCGGCCATCCTGACCCTGCAAAGCAGCGGTGGCCGGGTGCAACGGCTCGGGTTGGTGGGGGCACCAGCCAGTACCAGGGCAACAACAACGGACTGCTGAGCAATCGCGCCTTTGCTGACCCCGGTAACGACACTTTCAACCTTCAAGGCCAGACGCTCGGTGCCTACTGGAGCCTGATCGGTCCCCAGGGCTGGCACGTCGACTTGACCGCCAGCGGCGGCCGGGTCAACGGCTTCAGCCGAGATGCTCAAGGGATGCGGCAAACCGCTGAAGGCAGCGCGATGACGGTGTCGGTAGAAGGTGGTTTCCCCATCGGCCTGGGCGACAACTGGGTGATCGAACCCCAGGCGCAGTTGGTCAATCAGCGAATTACCCTGGACACGCCCTATGCCGGTGCCAACAACGCCACCAGCAGCGATCTGTCGTCCTGGAGCGGTCGGGTCGGCGCCCAACTGAAAGGCAGTTATACCTTCAACGGCCTGCCAGTCGAACCCTATGTGCGGACCAACCTGTGGCACACCATGTATACCGGCAATACCGTGACACTGGATCAGGTGGACAAGATCAGCAGCAGTCGCAATTCATCCACGGTCGAGTTGGGGCTGGGGTTGGTGGCCAGGGTATCCCCCACCGTCAGCTTGTACGTCAGTGCCGATTACAGCAGTGCCGCGGATGCGAATGATTTGAACGGGGTGATAGGGAGTTTGGGGATTCGGATGCGGTGGTGAGGGGTTGACCGCAAGAGGTATGTTGTTTGATCTGGCGCCTTCGCGGGCAAGCCTCGCGCCTACAGGTGTTATGTCGTGCCGAAATGACGCGACCAACACAAATCCTGTAGGAGCGAGGCTTGCCCGCGAAGGGAGCGACGCGGTTTTAAATCAACCCTCCGGACGCAGAATCAACACTGCCAGCGGCGGCAAGTTCAGCACCAGCGACAGCGCCTGGCCATGGCTCGGTTCTTCCTCGGTAAACGCCCCGCCGCCGTTGCCATAGTTGGAACCGGCGTAGGTGTCGGCATCGCTGTTGATCATCTCGGTCCAGCGCCCGGCAAATGGCACGCCGATCCGGTAGGCCTGACGCGGCACCGGGGTGAAGTTGGCGACCACCAGCACCGGCCGCCCCTCTTTGCTCCAGCGCATGAAGGCATAGACGCTGTTGATCGCATCATCACCGATCAACCACTGGAAGCCCTGCGGTGCGTCGTCCTGGTCGTGCAGCGCCGGTTCTTCGCGGTACAGCCGGTTGAGATCACCCACCAGTTTCTGCACGCCTTTGTGTTCCGAGTACTGCAAAAGGTACCAGTCCAGTTGCTGATCGTGATTCCACTCGCGCCACTGACCGAACTCGCAGCCCATGAACAGCAGTTTCTTGCCCGGATGCGCCCACATGAAACTCAGGTACGCCCGCAGGTTGGCGAATTTCTGCCAACGGTCGCCGGGCATTTTGTCGATCAGCGAATGCTTGCCGTGCACCACTTCATCGTGGGAAATCGGCAGGATAAAACGCTCGGACCACGCATACACCAGGCCGAAACTCAGCTCGTTGTGATGATGGGCGCGGTATACCGGGTCCTGCTGGATGTAATGCGAGCGAGTCGTGCATCCAGCCCATGTTCCATTTGAAGCCGAAACCGAGGCCACCCTGCTGGGTGTTCTGGCTGACACCCGGCCAGGCTGTCGATTCTTCGGCGATCACCAGCGCGCCGGGCGCTTCGATATCGACGACGTCATTGAGATGGCGCAGGAAGTCGATGGCTTCCAGGTTCTCGCGGCCGCCATGGCGGTTCGGCACCCACTCGCCGGCCTTGCGCGAGTAATCGCGATAGAGCATCGACGCCACGGCATCGACCCGCAGGCCATCGACGTGGAAATGCTTGAGCCAGTGCAGCGCCGAAGCCAGCATGTAGCCGTGCACTTCGGTGCGGCCGAGGTTGTAGATCAGCGTGTCCCAATCCTGGTGGAAGCCTTCCATCGGGTTGGCGTATTCATACAACGCCGTGCCGTCGAACTGCGCCAGACCGTGGGTATCGGTAGGGAAATGCGCCGGCACCCAGTCGAGGATCACGCCGATGTCAGCCTGGTGACAGGCGTTGACGAACGCGGCGAAGTCATCCGGCGTGCCGTAACGGGCGCTCGGGGCAAATTGCGAGAGCAACTGATAACCCCAGGAACCGCCGAACGGGTGCTCCATGATCGGCATCAGCTCAATGTGGGTGAAACCCAGCTCCTTCACATACGGAATCAGCCGCTCGGCCAATTCGTGCCAGGTGTACTGGCGGGCGACTTCGCCCAGATCATCCAGTTCGCACTGCCAGGAACCGGCGTGCAGCTCGTAGATCGACAGCGGCGCACTCGGTTTTTGGCGGTCGCCACGGGACTGCATCCACTCGTGGTCCTGCCAGTCGATGCTCAGCGGCGAAGCGACTTTCGAAGCAGTGTCCGGCGGCATCTGCGTGGCCAAAGCCATTGGGTCAGCCTTGAGCGGCAAAATGCCTTGAGTGCCGAGGATTTCGTACTTGTACGCCTCCCCTGCTTGCAGGCGCGGAATGAACAACTCCCAGACCCCGGTCGGATGACGTAGACGCATCGGGTGACGACGACCGTCCCAGACATTGAAATCGCCGACCACCGACACCCGTTTGGCATTCGGCGCCCACACAGCGAACCGCACGCCATCAACGCCATCGACGTTCTTCAACTGCGCGCCGAGGCAGGCGCTGAGATCGCGGTGATTGCCTTCGGCAAACAGGTACAAGTCCATCTCACCGAGCAGCGGCCCGAAGCTGTAAGGGTCTTCGGCCACTTGCTCGCCGCCGGCCCAACGGGTGCGCAGCAGGTACGGCTGGGCGCGGTCAAAGTGGCCGACGAACAGCCCCGGTGTCTGAGTGGCTTCAAGACTGCCGAGCTCTTCGCCGGAGTCTTTGGCCAACACCTGGACACTTAAAGCGTCTGGCAGATAGGCCCGGATGAATTGCCCGCCATTGTCATCGCCGTGGGGGCCGAGTATGGCAAAGGGGTCGTGGTGTTCAGCGCGTACCAACGCATCAATGTCCGACGCCCTGGGCAGCAGTGTTTCTTTGTGGTGCCCCTGTTCCGTGTTCGAGAAACTCATGACTACTCTCCACCAAGATCGGAAAAGGGTTTGAGCCCACTCAATAACCCATACAAACCGTGCAACGGCACCGGCAGCCAGGTGGGGCGATTTTCCGCCTCATAAGCCACTTCATAGGCCGCCTTCTCCAGACCGAACAACGCCAGTGCAGCGTCTTCGCCCTCAGGATCTTGCCACGCATGAGCAAGACTAGCTGCCGCCAGCCGATAAGCGTCGATAAATGACTGTCGCGCTTCACTTAAATAACGATCGGCCACCCGTTGCCGGGCTGCCCGGGCATCGGCGGTGTTGTCGACGTTATGCACGTTGATCGCCATCGCTGCCGCGTAATCGAACGAACGCAACACCCCGCTCACATCTTTATACGGGCTGTGCTTACCGCGCCGCTCGCTGAGTGGCCGCGCCGGCTCACCTTCGAAGTCGATCAAGTAAGCGTCGCCCTTGATCACCAATACCTGGCCCAAATGCAAGTCGCCGTGGACCCGAATACGCAGCCCCCCTGCGGCTTTTTTACCGAGTTCCTGGACATGGCCGAGAATGGCTTTTTTGTTGTCCAGCAAATGACTGACCAAGGCTTTGTCTGCCGGGTTCAGTTCGCTTTGATGCTGTTTGAGCAACTTCAAGGCGTGTTCCAATTGTGCCGCCACGTCCTTGGCCGAAGCCAGGGCATCCTTTTGTGTCGTGACTTGTGGGGCGAAGTCCGGGTCGTCGGTGGGCGTTGCCAGCACCACGTGCATTTCCCCCAGGCGCTGGCCCAGCATACCGGCGAAATCTTTCAGTTCGCCGAGGGCGTTGTAGTGCTGCTCCTGCTCGGACATGGCATCGGCCAGTTCGTCCCGCAGCGCCCGTTCAAGGTTGTTCTGCGTCCATTCCCACGCGTCGCCCTGATTGCTCAAATAGCCTTGGGCAATCATCAACAGGGTGTCTTCGCCCTTCGAATCACGGCGAATCACCGAACCGAGCAACGGCGAAATATTGCCGAAACCGGCGGCGGTCAGGTACGCGCTCATTTCCAGTTCCGGGTGCACGCCCGAGGCAAGTTTGCGGATCAGTTTCAGCACCAGGCTGTTGCCGATCACCACCGAACTGTTGGACTGCTCGGCGGACAGGTAACGCACGTCCGATTCGGCGGTCAGACCGCGTTTGGCCAGTTCGGCAGTTGGCTCGAAACGAATCTCGCCTTCGCTGGACTGCAACACGGTACTGGCTTGCATGCCTTCCAGCACGGCGCGGATGTAGGTGTCGAGGCTGAACGCATCAGTGATCAAACCGACCTGGCGCACTCGCCGAACCCGCGCCAACGCCAGTTGTTGCGGCAACGCCGCGCCAACCTGATCTTCGGCGATAAAGCCGAACGGCAGTTGATAGCGACTGGTCTGGCCGCCACTGGTGACGTCGATTTCACTCAACAACACTGGGTGCAGCGGGTCACCGAAACGTACGCCATAAGCGATGTTGACGCTGTCGATGGCCGTGTCCTTGCCGGCAAACCAGCGACGGTTCTGCAACCAGTTCGGCAGGATGCCTTGCTCCAGCGTGCCGCGAGATGGCGCTTCGAGCAGTTCTTCCATGCGTTTTTTCAGCACCAGCGTGGTGAAGTCCGGCAGGCTTTGCGCCGGTTCCACGTGCCAGCTCGGCATCTGGTTTTCCGCCGCGAGTACAAACCAGTAGAAACCATATGGCGCCAGGGTCAGGAGGAAACTTAACTGGCCAATCGGCGGGAAGGCGTTACCGCCGAGCATCTCCACCGGGACCATGCCGACGTAGGCTGACAAGTCGAGTTCTGCCGCTTGCGCGCTGCGGGACACGTTGGCCACACACAGAATGATTTCGTGTTTGCCGTCGGCACCGGTGAATTCACGGGTGTAGGCCAGAATCCTGCGGTTGCTCGGCGAAAGCATTTTCAGCGTGCCGCGACCGAAGGCCTTGGACTGCTTGCGCACTGCAAGCATGCGCCGGGTCCAGTTCAGCAGTGAATGCGGGTCGCCGGCCTGGGTTTCGACGTTGACCGACAGGTAGCCGTATTGGGGGTCCATGATCGGCGGCAGCACCAGGCTGGCCGGGTCGGCGCGGGAGAAGCCGCCGTTACGGTCAATCGACCATTGCATCGGCGTACGCACGCCATCGCGGTCGCCGAGGTAGATGTTGTCGCCCATGCCGATTTCATCGCCGTAATACATCGTCGGCGTGCCGGGCATCGACAGCAGCAAACTGTTGAGCAGCTCGACACGACGGCGGTCGCGCTCCATCAGCGGCGCGAGACGGCGGCGAATCCCCAGGTTGATCCGCGCTCGACGGTCGGCCGCGTAGTAATTCCACAGATAATCACGCTCCTTGTCGGTGACCATTTCCAGGGTCAGCTCATCGTGGTTGCGCAGGAAAATCGCCCACTGGCAGTTGGCCGGGATTTCCGGGGTCTGACGCAGGATATCGGTGATCGGAAAACGGTCTTCCTGGGCCAGCGCCATGTACATGCGCGGCATCAGCGGGAAGTGGAACGCCATGTGGCATTCGTCGCCGTTCAGGCCCTTGGCGTCGGTGTCACCGAAGTACAGCTGAGTGTCTTCCGGCCATTGGTTGGCCTCGGCCAGCAGCATGCGGTCGGGGTAATTGGCGTCGATTTCGGCACGGATCTGCTTGAGGACGTCGTGGGTCTCGGGGAGGTTCTCGTTGTTGGTGCCGTCGCGTTCGATCAGGTACGGGATCGCATCAAGCCGCAGCCCGTCGATGCCCATGTCGAGCCAGTAGCGCATCACCGAGAGCACGGCTTTCATGACTTGCGGGTTGTCGAAGTTCAGGTCCGGTTGGTGGGAGTAGAAACGGTGCCAGAAGTACTGGCCGGCGACCGGGTCCCACGTCCAGTTGGACTTCTCGGTGTCGAGGAAAATGATGCGGGTGCCGTCGTACTTTTGATCGTCATCGGACCAGACGTAGAAGTCCCGGGCGGCTGAGCCTTTCTTGGCCTTGCGTGCGCGCTGGAACCAGGCGTGCTGGTCGGAGGTGTGGTTGATGACCAGCTCGGTGATGACGCGCAGGCCGCGCTTGTGGGCCTCGGCGATGAAGCGTTTGGCATCGGCCATGGTGCCGTAGTCGGAATGGACGCCGCGGTATTCGGCAATGTCATAACCGTCATCCCGACGTGGCGAGGGATAGAACGGCAACAGCCAGATGGTGTTGACGCCTAGATCGGCAATGTAATCGAGTTTGGCGATCAGACCGGGAAAGTCGCCGATCCCGTCGTTGTTGGAGTCGAAAAAAGACTTAACGTGAACCTGATAAATCACCGCATCCTTGTACCAGAGCGGGTCTTTGATAAAAGTGGCTGACTTGGGTTTCTTCGCCATTTGAAACTCCTGTTGAATTCAAATTAACCGCTGAGCCGAGCACCTATCTATGGTGAGAGGGCTTTTGTGGCGAGGGGGCTTGCCCCCGTTCGGCTGCGAAGCAGTCGTAAATCCGGATAACTGGATGTGGCTGAAGGAAAAGTAGGGGCCGCTTCGCAGCCCAACGGGGGCAAGCCCCCTCGCCACAGGCAATCCCTCTCGCCACAGTCAAGAGGTGGTGATTCGCCAAATGCCGAACGGCTGATGCACCGGGTCGATCCGCATGAATTGGTATTTGCCGTACCAGGTCCAGCGATGGCCGTTCATCAAGTCTTCGCCCTGGGTGCTGGCGTCGTCGGGCAGGCCCATTTCCCACAGCGGCAACTCGAAATCAGCCTCCTGGACGTTATGCGGATCAAGGCTGACGGCCACCAGAATGAAGTTGCTACCGTCGGCGCTACGTTTACCGAAATACAGAATGTTGTCGTTCCAGGCGTTGTAGAGCTTCAGCCCCAGATGCGTCTGTAGCGCCGGGTTCTGCCGGCGAATGCGGTTGAGCTGAGCGATCTCGGCAATGATGTTGCCCGGCGCATTGAAGTCCCGTGGACGGATCTCGTACTTCTCGGAATCGAGGTATTCCTCCTTGCCTGGCACAGCGGCGGCTTCGCACAGTTCGAAGCCTGAATACATGCCCCACAGGCCCGAGCCCATGGTCGCCAGCGCCGCGCGGATGAGAAACCCCGGACGCCCGGATTCGTGGAGAAACCCCGGATTGATGTCCGGCGTGTTGACGAAGAAATTCGGGCGGAAGCATTCACGCCACGGCGACTCGTTCAGTTCACTGAAATAGGTCGACAGTTCGTACTTGGTGTTGCGCCAGGTGAAGTAGGTGTAGCTCTGGGAGTAACCGACCTTGCCCAGCCGCGCCATCATCGCCGGGGTGGTAAAGGCTTCGGCGAGGAAGATCACTTCCGGGTGCAACGCCCGCACATCGGCGATCAGCCATTGCCAGAACGGCAGCGGTTTGGTGTGTGGGTTATCGACGCGAAAGATCTTCACGCCCTCCTCGACCCAACCGACCACGATGTCGCGCAATTCGACCCAGAGGCTGGGAATTGCGTCGGCGGCGTAGAAATCGACGTTGACGATGTCCTGGTACTTCTTCGGCGGGTTCTCGGCGTAGTTGATCGCTGCCGTCCGGAGCGCCAGTTGAACCAGCCCGGATGCTGTTCCAGCCACGGGTGGTCCTGGGAACACTGGATCGCGAAGTCGAGAGCGATTTCCAGCCCATGATCCGCCGCCGCAACGACCAACCGGCGGAAGTCTTCGCGGCTGCCCAGCTCGGAGTGAATTGCCTCGTGCCCGCCCTCGGCGCTGCCAATGGCATACGGACTGCCCGGATCGTCGGGGCCGGCGGTCAGGGAATTGTTCGGGCCCTTACGGTAACTGAACGGCCGATCGGGTGGATCGGTGGGAGGTAGAGCACATCGAAGCCCATGTCCTGAATCATCGGCAGTCGCGCGTGCACATCGTTAAAGGTGCCATGACGGGTGGGATCGTCGGTGATCGAGCGTGGAAACAGCTCGTACCAACTGGCAAATTGGGCGATTTCCCGTTCCACGTCCAGCGGGTATTCCGGGCTCAGGCTCAGGAAGGCGCGGTGATCCGCCTGGGCCATGAGTTCGGCGCTACGCTGGTGCAGAAATAGCGCGACCTGCTCGGTTTCGAGCAGCCCGGACAGTTCATGGTGCAGCCCCGCCAATTGCTCGCTCAGCTGACCGTCGCTGCGCTCGACGGCTTGATGGACCAACGTGCGGCCTTCCTGCAACTCCAGGCTCACCGGCACGCGGGCGGTGTGTTTTTTTCCAGCTCATAACAGAAGCTGGCGAACTGATCGATCCAGGCTTCGATGCAGTAAATGTGACGGCCCTGGCGCTCGACCCGGAACCGGCCCTGCCAGCCATTGTTGCCCAGCTCCTGCATGGTTTCGCTGTGCCAGGACTCTTCGCCCTCGTTGCGCCAACGAATGCGCACGGCCAGTTTGTCGTGACCGTCGGCAAAGACTTTGCTGGTGACCAACACGTCCTGACCGACCACAGCTTTGACGGCAAACTGCCCGCCGTCGAGGATCGGCATGGTGTCTTCGATGACGATGCGCGGCAGCAACAACGCCTGCGACAGCGGCATGTGCGGGTTGTAACTGAGTTCTGTCGGTTTTTCAGCGATCATCGAGCATCTCTCCTTTACGCCCCAAGGACGCTCTTGTGCTTGATGTTCATCCACATGGGCCAGTCCGTCCCGGAATGAACTCACTTAGGTTCCGAGCGACAGGCGCCGCTAAAAGTTCACGGGGATTTGCCTGAGCGTTCGGGGGAATCAAAACCTTTTCGCGGTGGTCAATCTACTTAAGCACGACTCACGCCATGTGCCACAAGGAGGCTTGACCGATGAGTATCCCGATCCCTGCCGAAACGCCGGACCCGAACATCGACACCCCGACCATTCCCGAGACCGAACCGGACCCGGTGCCCGAGCAAGAACCACCGGGCACCACCCCGCCACCTCGCGAAGAACCGCCGACAACCATGCCGCCGGTGATCGGCAGTCCATAACACTTCGCCCCCACGCAGGCGTCCATGGGCCATTCCTTCTTCTTCAACAGAAAGTCGGTTGTAGAGGATGGACCGCGCCGACCATTAATCGGTTGCACAGAACGAAGGCCGTCCTTGGCGACCTAACGTTTTAGTCTCCGCTGAAAAAGGACAGTCCCATGACCGTGCGCATCGATACCGAAACCCAGACTTGCTTTTTCACCACCGAGAACGGCGAAGAAATTCGTCTGTGCCCCGACGTCACCATCATCACCGACTCGGAAAAAGCCATGTCCGCGGTGGAGATGAACGGCGAACGCATCTACATCACCGAAGCAGAAGCCGACGCATTGACCGTAGCAGGCGCTGTCGACGGTCGTAAGCATTTGAGGGCCACCGACAGTGATTCGGTGATTTGACTGACCCGGATCAACAACCGCCCCGGGCGCCTGAGATAGGCGCCCGCAGCCAGCGGCGGCAGGTGCATCAACTTGTCGCAGGCACTCGCTTGAATGCCATCTGATCCGCTTTTTATTGCAATAGCTGAGCCTGTTATGCAAACAGATCGACGCTCATAGTGCACCGGCCTGATGGAGGCTGATGAGCGAAAGACCATGAGCGATAGAATCCCCGTCCGAACCGTAGAAAGCGCCCCAGTCGTACAGCGCTATGAGCCTTCGCGTCCAAAGATGAAGGCCAAATCCAGCGACAACCTGATCCACACCCGCAGCTTCACCGGGCTGTTCCGCACCTTGCGCATGAGCGGCGCGGGCTTTCTGTTCCTCGCGTTTTTCGGCACGGTGTGGCTGAACTGGGGTGGCCGCCAAGCGGTGCTCTGGGACCTGTCTGAAAGCAAATTCCACATCTTTGGCGCGACCTTCTGGCCGCAGGATTTCATCCTGCTCTCGGCGCTGTTGATCATTGCCGCGTTCGGCCTGTTTGCGATCACCGTGTTCGCCGGCCGCGTCTGGTGCGGCTACACCTGCCCGCAGAGCTCCTGGACTTGGATCTTCATGTGGTGCGAGAAAATCACCGAAGGCGAGCGCAACCAGCGAATCAAACTGCAAGCCGCGCCCTGGGGCCTGAACAAACTGCTGCGGCGTTCGGCCAAGCACACGTTGTGGCTGGGCATCAGCCTGCTGACCGGCCTGACCTTTGTCGGTTACTTCACGCCAATCCGGCCACTGGCCGAAGAACTGCTGACCCTGCAAATGGCCGGCGTCAGTCTGTTCTGGGTGATCTTCTTCACCGGCGCCACGTACATCAACGCCGGCTGGCTGCGTGAAGCGGTGTGCATGCACATGTGCCCTTATGCGCGGTTCCAGAGCGTGATGTTCGACAAGGACACCCTGACCATTTCCTACGACGTGGCCCGTGGCGAAAACCGTGGCCCGCGCAAACGCGAGGTCAAACCGGCCGAGGTGGGTCTCGGTGATTGCATCGACTGCCAGCTCTGCGTGCAGGTCTGCCCGACCGGCATCGACATCCGCGACGGCTTGCAGATGGAATGCATCGGCTGCGCGGCGTGCATCGATGCCTGCGATTCGATCATGGACAAAATGAACTACCCTCGCGGCCTGATCAGCTACACCTCCGAGCATGAGTTGCAAGGTGGCAAGACCCACCTGCTGCGGCCTCGGTTGATCGGCTACACGGCGGTGCTGCTGGTGATGATTGGCGCATTGGCCATGGCGCTGGTGGAACGACCGATGGTGTCGCTGGACGTCACCAAAGACCGTGGCATGTACCGTGAAAACAGCGAAGGCCAGATCGAAAACATCTACAGCCTCAAAGTCATCAACAAGACCCAGCAGCGTCAGGATTATCGCCTGAGCCTGGTGGACGGCGATGGCTTCCAGCTGCAAGGCAAGACCGAGTTGAGCCTTGCGCCGGGTGAGATTGTCGATGTGCCGGTGTCGGTGGCAATGACCACGGAACGGCCAAGCAGCAGTTCGCAGACCATTGCCTTCAAGATTGTCGACAGTGACGAGCCGGACATTTACAGCGTGGCAAAGAGTCGGTTTGTTGCGCCGATGAATCGTTGAGCCGTTAAGATGCCGACCTTTGTCAGGCGCGGTCTCTGTGGCGAGGGGGCTTGCCCCCGTTCGGCTGCGAAGCAGTCGTAGACCGGGCAGCGCGATATGTCTGAAGAATTGGAGGGGCCGCTTCGCGGCCCAACGGGGCAAGCCCCTCACCACAGGCAAGCTCCCTCGCCACAAAAGCGCACCACATGAATCAATTCAACCCGGGCACTCGATGAAACGCTACGAAAAATTCGCCGATGACATCGCTGAACTGATCCGCTCCGGCGTCCTCGGCCCTGGCCAGCGCGTGCCATCGGTGCGCTACGCCAGCCAGACTTACGGGGTCAGCCCATCCACGGTGTTCCAGGCCTATTACCTGCTAGAACGTCGCGGCCTGATCCGCGCCCGTCCGCGCTCCGGCTACTTCGTCAACACCCACGCCCCGAGCCCGTTCTCGGAGCCAGTGATCAGCAGCCAGGTCAACGAGTCCACCGAAGTCGACGTCAGTGAACTGGTGTTTTCGGTGCTCGACTCGATCAAGGACCCGACCACCGTCCCGTTCGGCTCAGCGTTCCCCAGCCCAACGTTGTTTCCGCTGCAACGCCTGTCCCGCTCCCTGGCCAGTGCCGCCCGGGAAATGGACCCGCGCATGGTCGTCACCGACATGTCGCCGGGCAACCCGCAGTTGCGCCGGCAGATCGCCCTGCGCTACATGGTCGGCGGCCTGATGTTGCCGATGGAAGAACTGCTGATCACCAACGGCGCCCTCGAAGCGTTGAACCTGTGCCTGCAAGCCGTCACCGAACCCGGCGACCTGGTGGCCATCGAAGCCCCGGCGTTCTATGCCAGCCTGCAAGTGCTGGAGCGCCTGAAGCTCAAAGCGGTGGAAATCCCGGTGCACCCGCGTGACGGCATCGACCTCGGCGTGCTCGCGCAAACCCTGGAGCGCCACCCGATCAAGGCCTGCTGGTGCATGACCAGTTTCCAGAACCCAATGGGCGCGACCATGCCCGAGGCGAAGAAGCAGGAACTGGTGGAACTGCTGCGCAGCCATCAGGTGCCGCTGATCGAGGACGACGTCTACGCCGAGCTCTATTACGGTCAGCAGGCGCCAAAACCGGCCAAGGCGTTCGACACTGAAGGGTTGGTGATGCACTGCGGTTCGTTCGCCAAGAGCCTGGCCCCTGGCTACCGCATCGGTTGGGTCGCTGCCGGGCGCTACGCGCAGAAAATCGAACGCCTGAAACTCATGACCTCGCTCTGCGCCTCGATGCCGGCCCAGGCGGCCATCGCCGACTACTTGCAACACGGCGGCTACGACCGGCACCTGCGCAAATTGCGCTACGCCCTGGAAGAACAGCAAAGCGCCATGCTCGCCGCCATCGCCCGCTACTTCCCGGCACAGACCCGCGTCAGCCAACCGGCCGGCGGCTACTTCCTGTGGCTGGAACTGCCACCGCAGATGGACTCGTTGAAGTTGTTTCAGATGGCGCTGGCCCAAGGCATCAGCATCGCGCCGGGGCCGATCTTTTCACCGACCCGGCGCTTCAGGAATTGTATTCGGTTGAACTATGGCAGCCCGTGGAGTGAAGCTGCGGAGAAGGCGATGGAAACGTTGGGGCGGATAGTGCGGTCGTTCTGACAGTTTGATGTTGCCTGGTCCATTGCCTTCGCGAGCAAGCCCGCTCCCACAGGGGTTCGGTGGTGTTCACAAATAATGTGTTCACATCAATCCATTGTGGGAGCGGGCTTGCTCGCGAAGAGGCCCGTTCGAGCAACGCAAACCTTAAGGCTTAACGCCCACCACCAAGATCAACAAAAGTCCCCGTCGCATAAGAAGCCTTATCCGACAACAACCAGACAATCGCCTCTGCCACTTCATCAGGCCGGCCGCCACGGGCCATCGGGATCGCCGATTCCAGTTTGCTGACCCGATCCGGGTCGCCGCTCAACGCGTGAAAGTCGGTGTAGATGTAACCGGGCCGCACTGCGTTGACGCGAATCCCCTCGCCCGCCACTTCCTTCGAAAGGCCAATGGTGAAGGTATCCAGCGCACCTTTCGACGCGGCGTAATCCACGTATTCGCTCGGCGCCCCCAACCGTGCAGCCACCGACGACACATTGACGATGCTGCCACCCTGCCCGCCATGCTTGGGCGACATGCGCAGGATCGCGTGCTTGGCGCAGAGGATCGGCGCCAGGACGTTGGTCTTGAGGATTTTGAGAATGCGGAATTCGGACATTTCGTCGACCCGGGACTTGTGCCCGACGGTGCCGGCGTTGTTCACCAATGCGGTGACCCGGCCCAGTTCAGTGTCGACCCGTTGGAACATGGCGATCACTTCGTCTTCGATGCTGACATCAGCGCGCACTGCAATCGCTTGTGCGCCCAAGGCACGGACTTGTTCCAGCACGCTTTGCGCGGCTTTTTCGTCAGCTTGATAGTTGATACAGATCCGATAACCCTGCTCGGCGGCCAACAACGCCGTGGCGGCGCCGATACCTCGGCTGCCGCCGGTGATGACGATGACTTTTTCCATGCTGACGTTCCCCCGTTTCAAACTTAAGCAGTCGGAGGCAAGAATAACCGCCATTGACGGGTTTTGCATGACCTGCATCTACCATCAGCGACAACACTGCCCTGTGGCGAACTGCTTCCTTGTGGCGAGGGAGCTTGCTCCCGCTGGGTCGCGAAGCGGCGCCCTGCATTCTTCCAATGGTACCGAGCCGCCTGGAACTACGACTGCTTCGCAGCCGAGCGGGAGCAAGCTCCCTCGCCACAAGATCAATCAGCCTGTGGCCTGTTGCTCGCCACGGTGAATGTCGATCATGAAGCGCTCCGCCGGCAGCGGATGCCCCAGCAAGTAACCCTGCAGCGAATCGCAACCCAGTTTGGTCAGGAAGTCCTGCTGCACGCCGGTCTCGACCCCTTCCGCGACAATCCGTAAACCCAGCGCCTGACCGAGCGCAACGATCGCCGAAACGATGGCAGCGTCATCGCTGTCGTGCTCCAGATCGCGAACAAACCCACGGTCGATTTTCAGTTCGTTGGCCGGCAGGCGCTTGAGGTACATCAAGCTCGAATAGCCGGTGCCGAAGTCGTCGATGGACAGGTCGACGCCCATTTCCGACAACTCCCGAAGCACGGTCATGCTCGCGTCGGCGTCACTCATGGCGGTGGTTTCAGTGATTTCCAGAGTCAGGCTATTGGCTGGCAAATGGTGCATGGCCAAGGCTTTGGCCACGCTCTGGACCAAGCCTGCGTGGCAGAACTGCAACGCCGACAGATTCACCGCTATGCGCCAGTCGGTGTAGCCGAGCACGTACCATTCGCGCATCTGCCGGCAGGCTTCGTTCAGCACCCACTCGCCGATGGGAATGATCAACCCGGTCTTTTCCGCCAGCTCTATGAACTTGTCCGGCAACAGCATGCCCTGGGTCGGATGCTCCCAGCGCAGCAAGGCTTCGGCGCCCACCGGGCGACCATTGCTGGCGTCGAATTTGGGTTGGTAATAAAGGCTGAACTGTTGCTGTTCCAGGGCCGCGCGCAGGTCTTGCAGCAGTTGCAGTTGTTTGCGGGCGTTGCTGTTCATCGAGGCGTCGAAGAAGCTGTAGCCGTTTTTGCCCGCGCCCTTGGCGTGGTACATCGCGGCGTCGGCATTCATCAGCAGTTCTTGTGCGGTCTGGCCGTTGCCCGGGTAGAGCGCGATGCCGACGCTGGCGGAAATCTGCAGGTCATGTTCGGCCACCCGGAACGAGCGCGCGATCAAGCCGACCTGACGAGCCGCCAGGCTCAGTGCATCGTTTGGCTCGCTCAGACGCACCAGCAAGACGAACTCGTCACCGCCAATCCGCGCCAGGGTGTCCTGGCTGCGCAAGTCTTCGCGCAGTCGCAAACCGACCTCACGCAACAACTGGTCGCCCATGTGGTGGCCGAAGGCATCGTTGACCGGTTTGAAGCCGTCCAGATCGATGAACATCAGCGCAAAACAACCGCCCTGCTCCTGTACCTTCGACATGGCTAACTCAATGCGGTCTGCCAACAACGTGCGGTTCGGCAGGCCGGTCAGGGTGTCGTGCAAGGCCAGTTGGGTGAGTTCGCGGTTGGCTTCGGTCAGCGAGTGAGCGAGGTCAGCGGTGCGCGTTTCCAGGCGGGCATCGAGAATCGAGGTCAGCAAGGCAATGCTCAACACCGCGAGAGTGGTGATCAACACCAGGTTGTCGAGGCCCTTGCCGCTCAACCCACTGAGGGCTGCTCCGCAGAAGCTGCCGTCCGGGAACCGCGCTGCCGCCATGCCGGTGTAGTGCATGCCGACAATGGCAAAACCCATGATCACCGCAGCGCCGCCACGGATCAGGCCCACGTATGGCGTGTGCTGGCGCAGGCGGAAGGCAATCCACAACGCCGCCGCCGAGGCCCCGATGGCAATCAGCAGCGAGGCGCTGAACAAGGTCGGGTCGTAATCGATGCCTGGCTGCATGAGCATGGCCGCCATGCCGGTGTAATGCATGGCGCTGATCCCGCTGCCCATGACCAGCGCGCCAAAGGCCAGTTGCCAGGCCGGCAGCTTCGGCTGACTGACCAGCCACAAGGCAAAGCCGCAGGACAGGATGGCGATGACCAGCGAGAGCACGGTGATGCCGAGGTCGTAGCCCAGATCAATCGGCAATTTGAACGCGAGCATGCCGATGAAATGCATCGACCAGACGCCAATGCCCATGGCGACCGCCCCGCCTGCGGTCCACAGGTGGACGGCCAGGCCTTTGGTGGTGGCAATCCGACCGGTGAGGTCCAGGGCGGTATACGAGGCGAGAATCGCCACGCACAGCGAGATGAAGACCAGCGTGGGGGAATAAGTGCCGATGAGCATGATAATTCTCGTGACCGCCCCTCCGTACTGCGTCCGTTCTCGGGGGCAAAGTCGGCGATTGTACTGATTGCGCGGAAGAACGCACTGACAAAATAATCAAATGGCCATCAAGCCGATGGGGCGCTTGTTTGACGTCAAAAAATGGTTATTTCAACACCGTCATTGTGGCGAGGGAGCTTGCTCCCGTTGGGTCGCGAAACGGCCCCGTTTTGTCTCTGAGGTATACCGAGTTAGCCGGACTACGACTGCTTCGCAGCCGAACGGGAGCAAGCTCCCTCGCCACAAATCGCGCCGATCCACAAAAGTTGCGTTATTCCTTGTCACTCACCTGCAATTGCCCATCCCAACCGCCACCCAACGCCGCAATCAACTGCACGCTGGCAATCAATCGGCTCTGCAACACGGTCAATACGCTTTGTTCATTGCTCAACGCGGTGGCTTGAACCACGACCACGTCCAAGTAGGCAATCAACCCGGCCTTGTACTGGTTCTGGGTCAGGCGCAAGGAGTCGCGCGCCGCGTCCAGGGCTTCCTGGCGCACGGTCGCTTCGTTTTCATAAACCTTGAGCTGCACCAGGTAGTTCTCCACCTCGCGGAAGCCGTCGAGCACGGTCTGGCGGTACTTGGCCACGGTTTCATCGTAGAGCGCTTCGTTGCGATCAACTTCTGCCGAGCGCGCGCCACCGTCAAACAGTGGCAACGTCACTTTCGGCCCCACCGACCAGAAGCGGTTCGGCAAGCTGAACAGGTTGCTGGACGTACTGCTGCTGTAACCGCCACTGAGGCTCAGGCTCAAATCCGGGTAGTAAGCGGCTTTCGCCACACCGATGTTGGCGTTGGCGGCAATCACCGAGCGCTCGGCGGAAGCGATGTCCGGGCGGCGTTCAAGTAGCTGCGACGGCAGGCTCAGGGGAATCTGCGGCAGTTTCGGGATGTCCTCGGTTTCCGCCAGATTGAACTCGGCCGGCGCCTGGCCGATCAGTACGGCGATGGCGTTTTCGAACTGGGCACGTTGCCAGATCAGGTCCACCAGGTTGGCCTGGGTGGTTTTGAGCTGAGTCTGGGCCTGGGCCACCGCATCACGCCCGGACACGCCGGCGCGGTACTGGTTCTGGGTCATTTGCAGCGAACGCTCGTACGCCGTGACTGTTGATTCCAGAAGGCGCTTCTGCTGATCGATCACCCGTAACTGCAAATAGTTCTGCACCAGCTCCGACTGCTGGCTCAGGCGCATGGCCGCGAGGTCGGCGAAGCTTGCTTCGGCCGTGGCCTCGTTGGCCTCCAGCCCGCGACGCAGTTTGCCCCAGACGTCCGCTTCCCAACTGACGCCCAACTGAGCGTTGTAGGTGTCGCGAATACCGCTGGCGGAACTGCTCAGGCTGGAACTGCTGCTGCCGGCGCCCTGACTGGAGCGGGTTTTGCCCGCGCTCAAGTCAACCGTTGGGTAAAACGCGGCACGGGCAGTGCTGACCAAGGCCTGGGACTGCCGATACCGGGCTTCGGCCTGGGCGACGGTCTGGTTGGAGTTGTTGAGTTTCTCGATCAGGCCGTTGAGCTGCTGATCGCCGTACAACTCCCACCAGGCGCCACGGGCCAGGGAATCGCTGGGATTGGCCTGACGCCAGCCCTCGGCTTGCTTGTACTGCGCCGGTTCCGCGGTTGGTGGGCGCTGGTAGTCCGGGCCGACGGCGCAAGCGCTGAGCATGGCCACACACAGCGCCAGGCTCAACAAACGCGAGCCACGGGCCATGGCGATTGGTGCAGCCAGAGTGATAAGCGAACGGTCAGTCATAGCGGAGTTTCCAGAGCTGCATCGGTACGTACCCCACGCCATTTGTTGAAACCATGGCGCAGTTTGTCGAGATAGAGGTAAACCACCGGGGTGGTGTAAAGCGTCAGCACCTGGCTGAAAATCAGCCCGCCGATGATAGTCAGGCCCAGCGGCTGACGCATTTCCGCGCCTTCGGCACGGCTGAGCAGCAACGGCAGTGCACCGAGGATCGCCGCCAGGGTGGTCATCAGAATGGGCCGCAGACGTTGCAGGCAGGCACTGCGAATCGAATCCAGCGGACTCATGCCCTGATGCCGCTCCAGTTGCAACGCGAGGTCGATCATCAGAATGGCGTTTTTCTTCACCACCCCGATCAACAGGAACAGCCCCAACAACGAGATCAGGCTGAACTCCCCGCCCAACGCATAGATCGACAGCAACGCACCGACCCCAGCCGACGGCAGCGTCGACAGAATCGTCAGCGGGTGAATGTAACTTTCATACAGCACGCCCAACACCAGATACACCGCCACCAGCGCGCCGAGAATCATGAATGGCTGGGTCTTCTGGGTGGCGGCGAAAGCGTCGGCGGTCCCGGCCATTTTCACGATCACGTCTTCCGGCATGCCGAGCTTGGCAATCGCCCGCTCGATAGCCGCGGTGCCCTGCTCCACTGTCACGCCTTCGGCCATGTCGAAGGAGATGCTTTCGGAAGCGAACTGGCCTTCGTGGCTGACCCGGTCGTCTTCCAGGCTATTTTCGTAGTGAGCGATGGTCGACAGGGGAATGCGCGCGCCGGTAGAAGTGATCACTTGGACTTGCTTGAGGGTGATCGGATCCTGGGCGTATATCGGATTGACCTCCATCACTACCTGATACTGGTTGAGGCTGTCGTAGATTGTCGAAATCTGTCGCTGGGCATAGGCGTTGTTCAATACCGCCGTGACCATGTCCATGTCGACTCCCAGGCGTTTGGCCTGGTCGCGGTCGACAATCAGCGTCACCTGTTGCGCGCCACGACCTTCGCGGGCGTCAATCGCCGTCAACTCCGGCAAGGCCCGCAGCGCGGTGACGACTTTCGGGTACCACTCGCGCAACGAGCCCAGGTCGGCGCTTTGAATGATGTAGGAGTACTGCGAGGTGGTCTGTTCACGACCGCCACCAAATTGCAGGTCCTGGTCAGCCATCAGCATCAGCTGAGCGCCGGCGACCTTGGGCATTTCCTTGCGCAGACGTTCGATGACCTTTTGCGCAGAAATATTGCGCGCCTTGATCGGCTTCAAGCGCACCAGCATGAAGGCGTTATTCGTGCCGTTGGTGCCGCCGATGAAACCGGCCACGCTTTGCACCGCATCGTCCTTGAGCACGGCGCGTCGGAAGGTCTCCATCTTCGGCTGCATCACGCTGAACGACAGCCCGTCGTCGCCACGGACGAATCCGATCAGTTGACCGGTGTCCTGTTGCGGCATGAAGGTTTTCGGCACCACTACGTACAACGCGACGTTGACACCCACGGTGATGAGCAGGCTGAGCAATGTCAGGCGCCGGTGACGCAGCACCCAGTCGAGGCTGGTGGCGTATTTGGCGACCAGCCATTCATTGACGCGCTGGCTCCAGCGTTGCAGACGGTTTTCCTGACCCGGTGTGTGCGGCTTGAGCCAACGCGCGCAGAGCATTGGCGTCAGGGTCAACGACACGATCAGCGACACCACGATGGACGCCGCCAGGGTAATGGAAAATTCGCGAAACAGGCTTTCGATGATCCCGCCCATAAACAGGATCGACAGGAACACCGCCACCAGCGAGACGTTCATCGACAACAAGGTGAAGCCGACTTCCTGGGCGCCGAGGTACGCCGCTTTCATCGGCGGCACGCCTTCGTCGATGTGCCGGGAAATGTTCTCCAGCACCACGATGGCATCGTCCACCACCAGCCCGGTAGCCAGGATCAGCGCCATCAGCGACAGGTTGTTCAGGGAAAATCCGTACAGGTACATCACCGCAAAAGTACCGACCAGCGACACCGGCACCGCCAGCGTCGGAATCAGCGAGGCACGGAAGTTACCGAGAAACAGGTACACCACCAGAATCACCAGCGCCACGGCGATCAGCAGGGTCATTTCCGCTTCGTGCAACGTTGCCTTGATCACCGGCGACCGGTCCATCGCCAGGTTCAGTTTGACGCTGGCCGGCAACACCGCCTGCAACGCCGGCAACTGCGCCTTGATCTCGTTGACCGTCTCGATGATGTTGGCGCCGGCCTGGCGGTTGATCACCAGCAGCACCGCCGCATCATTGTTGAAGAAGCCGCTGTTGTAGCGGTCCTCGACGCCATCGCTGACCTTGGCCACATCCTTCAGGCGCAGGGCCGCGCCGTTGTTGTAGTGGATGATCAGCGATTCGTAATCCTTGGCCTTTTCCAGTTGATCATTGGCCTGGACCTGCCACAAACGCTGGTCATCTTCGACCGAGCCTTTCGGGCGGCGCACGTTGGCGTTGGCGATGGTATTGCGCACATCGTCCAGCGCCACGCCGTACTGGTTCAGCGCCTGGGGTTCGAGCTCGATGCGCACCGCTGGCAAGGAGCTGCCGCCGATCTGCACTTCACCTACGCCCTGCACCTGGGACAAGCTCTGGGACAGAATGGTCGAGGCCAGGTCGTAGAGCTGACCTTTCTCCAACACGTCCGAGGTCAGCGACAACACCATGATCGGTGCTTGCGAGGGGTTGACCTTCTTGTAGGTCGGCATGCTGCGCATCCCGCTCGGCAGCAGGTTGCGCGAGGCGTTGATCGCCGCTTGCACTTCCCGCGCCGCGCCGTTGATGTCGCGGTCCATGTCGAACTGCAAAATCACCCGGGTCGAGCCCTGGCTGGAACGGCTGCTCATGGTGTTGACCCCGGCGATGGAGCCGAAGGAGCGCTCAAGCGGAGTGGCCACGGTCGACGCCATCACTTCCGGGCTCGCACCCGCCAGACTGGCCTGAACCACGATCACCGGGAAGTCCATCTGCGGCAACGGCGCCACCGGCAACAGGCCGAAACTGACACCGCCCAGCAGCATGATCGCCAGGCTCAGCAACATGGTCGCGACCGGGCGCTTGATGAAAGGTCCGGACAGGTTCATGGCTGTTCTACCGCGTCCACGGCTGCAGACTTATGGCCCCAGCGCCGACCGAGACGGTCGAAATACAGGTAGATCACCGGGGTGGTGAACAGCGTCAGCACTTGGCTCACCAGCAAACCACCGACCATCACCAGACCCAACGGCTGACGCAGCTCTGCACCGGAACCGGTGGCCAGCATCAACGGCACCGCGCCGAACAATGCGGCCAGGGTAGTCATCAGAATCGGCCGGAAACGCAGCAGTGCCGCCTGGTAAATCGCCTGCTCCGGCGCCATGCCCTGATTGCGCTCAGCGTCGAGGGCAAAGTCGATCATCATGATCGCGTTCTTCTTCACGATACCGATCAGCAGGATGATGCCGATGATCGCGATCATCCCCAGGTCATTGCCGGTCAGCAGCAACGCCAGCAAGGCGCCGACCGCCGCCGAGGGCAAGGTCGAGAGGATGGTAATCGGGTGAATGTAACTTTCGTACAGCACGCCGAGCACGATGTACATGGTCACCACCGCCGCCAGGATCAGCAGCAAGGTGCTCGACAGCGACGCCTGGAATGCTTCGGCCGCGCCCTGGAACTGGGTCTGCACGCCGATCGGCATGCCGATGTCCTTCTGCACCTGATCGATGATCTCCACCGCATGCCCCAGCGCCACGCCGGGGGCCAGGTTGAACGACATCATCACCGCCGGGAACTGGCCGATGTGAGTGATCGCCAATTGCGTCTGACGTTGCTCGACATGCGCCAGGCTGGACAGGCGCACCTGGCCACCCGAAGTGGTCTTGACGTGAATCTGGTTCAGCGCGTCCGGGCCGATTTTCTCGCCAGACTGCGATTGCAGCACCACGCGGTACTGGCTGGCCTGGGTGTAGATGGTCGAAATCTGCCGCTGGCCGAAAGCGTCGTACAGCGCATCGGTGATGTTTTGCACCGACACCCCGACCCGGGACGCCGCATCGCGGTCGATCACCAGGTACACCTGCAAGCCCTTGTCCTGCAAATCGCTGGCGACGTCGGTCAGCTCCGGCCGATGGGCCAGGGCTTCCACCAGGCGTCCGCTCCACAGGCTGAGCAATTCGGCGTCCGGGGACGACATGCTGAACTGGTACTGCGTACGGCTGACCCGGTCTTCAATGGTCAGGTCCTGCACCGGCTGCATGAACAGGCGAATGCCGATCAGCTTGTCCACTTCCGGTTGCAGGCGAGCAATGATTTTCGTGGCGCTAAGGTCCCGCGCACTGTGGGGTTTGAGGTTGATCAACATGCGACCGCTGTTGAGCGTCGAGTTGTCCCCGTCCACACCAATGTAGGACGACAGGCTTTCCACTGCCGGGTCGGCTAGGATCACTTTGGCCAGCTCTTGCTGACGTTCGCTCATCGCGGCAAAGGAAATCGACTGCGGCGCCTCGGAAATGCCCTGGATCACCCCGGTGTCCTGCACCGGGAAGAAGCCTTTGGGCACGATCATGTAAAGGAATACGGTCAGGCCCAGGGTGGCGATGGCCACCATCAAGGTCAGCGGCTGGTGCTTGAGCACCCACTGCAACTTGCGCCCGTAAGCAGCGATCATCCAGTCGATGGTCGCGCCGCTGGCCCGGTAGAAACGGCCCTGCTCTTCTTCCTTGGGCTCACGTTTGAGCAGCCGCGCGCACATCATCGGCGTCAGGGTCAGCGACACGACCAGGGAAATCAGGATCGCCACCGCCAGGGTGATGGCGAATTCCCGGAACAGACGCCCCACCACGTCGGCCATAAACAGCAGCGGGATCAGTACCGCAATCAGCGACAGGGTCAGGGAAACCAGGGTGAAGCCGATCTGCTTGGCGCCCTTGAGCGCCGCATTCAGTGGGCTGTCGCCCTCTTCGATAAATCGGGAAATGTTCTCCAGCATGACGATCGCATCGTCCACCACGAAACCGGTGGCGATGGTCAGGGCCATCAAGGTCAGGTTGTTGACCGAGAAACCCGCGAGGTACATCACGCCGAAGGTGCCGATCAACGACAGTGGCACGGCGACCGAAGGAATGATCGTCGCGCTGGCCCGGCGCAGGAACAGGAACGTCACCATGACGACCAATGCGATGGCGATCAGCAGTTCGTGTTGTACGTCGGTAACGGAGGCGCGGATGGTCTGGGTACGGTCGGTCAGAACGGTGACTTGCAAGCCGGCCGGCAGGTTGTCGGTAATGCTCGGCAGCAAGGCCTTGATCCGGTCGACCACCTCAATAACGTTGGCACCGGGCTGGCGCTGGATGTTCAGCAACACGGCCTGGTTTTCGTTGGCCCATGCCGCCAGTCGTTCGTTTTCAGCGCCGTCGACGATTTCCGCCACGTCCTTGAGCCGCAACGGCGCGCCATTGGCGTAAGCAAGGATCAGGTTGGCGTAATCCTTGGGCGACGTCAGTTGATCGTTTGCGTCGAGCATCGACACCCGGGTCGGGCCGTCGAAGTTGCCTTTGGGCTGGTTGACGTTGGACGCGCCGACCAAGGTGCGCACGTCCGACAGGTTCAAGCCATTGGCCGCCAGGGCCTCGGGGTTGACCTTGATCCGCACCGCCTGACGCTGGCCGCCGGCGATGCTGACCATGGCGACGCCGCTGATCTGGGCGATTTTCTGCGCCATGCGCGTATCGACCAAATCATTGAGTTTGGGCAACAGCATGGTCTTGGAGGTGATGGCCAGGGTCAGCACCGGGGTGTCCGCCGGGTTGACCTTGTTGTAGACCGGCGGTGCCGGCAGGTCCTTGGGCAGCAAGTTGGTCGCGGCCTTGATCGCGGCCTGCACCTGCTTGCTCGGCGACGTCCATGTTGATGTCGAGGCTGAAACGCAGGGTCAGCACCGAAGCGCCGCCCGAACTGGTGGACGCCATTTGGGTCAGGCCGGGCATTTGCCCGAACTGACGCTCAAGCGGCGCGGTCACCGCACTGGTCATCACATCCGGGCTGGCGCCGGGGTAGAGCGTCATGACGCGGATGGTCGGGTAGTCGACCTGGGGCAATGCCGACACTGGCAACAAACGATAAGCGATGATGCCGGCCAGAATAATGGCCAGCATGCTCAGGGTCGTGGCGACCGGGCGAAGGATGAACAGCCGCGAGATGTTCATGCGCCCTTCTTCGCCTTGTCGTTGGCGGTCGCGTCAGGGGTCTTGGCCGCCGATTTGCCTTGCAGGTGTTCGGTCGGGGTGGTCGGTACATCCTGGGTGTCATTGACCACTTCCACTTCGCTGCCTTCCTTCAGGCGGTCGGTGCCTTCCAGGACCACGCGATCACCGACGGCCAGACCCTCGGTGATGACGGTGTTGTTGCCGTCACTCGGGCCGACTTTCAACTGACGGATCGTGACCTTCTTGTCCCCATCCATGGCATAGACGAAGGTGCCGTTGGTACCGAACTGAATCGCCGCCGACGGTGCGAGCGTCACGTCTTTGAGGGTGTCGGCCAACAGGTGGACGTTGACGAACTGGTTGGGGAACAACGCTTGATCGCGGTTCTCGTAGCGCGCCTTGAATTTCAGGGTGCCAGTGGTGACGTCGATTTGGTTGTCGAGGCTCTGCAACACGCCGCTGGCCTGCAATTTCATATCGCCACGGTCCCAGGCTTCCACCGGAAGTTTGGCACCGGTGTGATAGCGGGCCAGTACGGTGTCGAGGCTGTTTTCCGGCAGGGTGAAAACCACGCTGATCGGTTGGGTCTGGGTGATGATGGCCAGTGCGGTGGTGTCATTGGCGGCGACAAGGTTGCCAACGTCCAGTTGACGCAAGCCGACACGCCCGGTGATCGGTGCGCGGATCTTGGTGAATTCGAGATTGAGCTTGGCGTCGTTGACCGCTGCCTGGTTGGTCTTGACCGTGCCCAGGTATTGGCCGACCAGCGCTTCGGCGGTGTCCAGGGTCTGCTTGGCGATACTGTCTTCTTTAAACAGGCCGCGATAACGCTCGACATCGACCTGGGCGTTTTTCAGTTGCGCCTGATTCTGTAGCAAAGTGCCTTCAGCCTGGAGCAAAGCATTCTGGTAAGGACGCGGGTCGATCTCGGCCAACAAGTCGCCGGCCTTGACCATCTGCCCTTCCTCGAACGCAACCTTCATCAACTCTCCGGCCACCCGGCTGCGCACATTGATGGTGTTGAGCGCCGTGACCGTGCCCAGCGCCTTGTAGTACAGCGGGAAATCACCCTTGACCGCCGGCGCCACGCGCACCGGAATCGGGCCGCTCGCCCCGCCAAACCCCGGACGCATCCCTCCAGCCTTGCCTGTATGCCCTGCGGCGGCTCTCGGCTTTTCGCCCGCTTTGTGATCAGTGCCGGCAGGCCAGAATTTCCAGCACACACCCGCGACGATCAACAGGACAAGCAGGCCGAACAGCCAGCGACGGGGACTACGGGAGGAGGATTGCATTGAATGATCAACCATGGGCGCGGGGGCTTCTTCTACGGGAGGCTGAACGATAAGCACTGGCGAGCATTAAGCAAAGCGGCTTTACCGGCTATTTACCTTTGGCTTACGTAACAGGATGTTTGTCCAAGGGACTGAAACACAAATGAAAACGGCCTGGCGAGTGCCAGGCCGTTAACAATTGTAAAGCCGGTTACTTCAGAACAGCGAGTGCCGCTTCGTAGTTAGGCTCTTCTGCAATTTCTTTAACGAGTTCGCTGTGCAGCACGTTGTCGTTTTCGTCCAGTACCACGACGGCACGGGCGGTCAGGCCTTTGAGTGGGCCGTCAGCAATGGCCACGCCGTAGTTTTCGATGAACTCGGCGCCACGCAGGGTCGACAGGTTCTGAACGTTTTCCAGGCCTTCAGCGCCGCAGAAGCGTGCCTGGGCGAACGGCAGGTCAGCAGAGATGCACAGCACGACGGTGTTGGCGACATCATTTGCCTGGGCGTTGAACTTGCGAACCGAAGTCGCGCAGGTCGGGGTGTCGACGCTTGGGAAGATGTTCAGCACTTTGCGCTTGCCGGCGAAGCTCGCCAGGGTCACGTCGGACAGATTGCCGGCAACCAGGGAAAAGGCTGGTGCCTTGGAACCGGCTTGTGGCAGTTGGCCGTTGACTTGAACCGGGTTGCCTTTAAGAGTGACTTGAGCCATGAACGGAGTCCTTCTGGAAGTGTTGTTGAAAATCTGAAGAGGCCGAAGTTAACCACGAAATTGTCCGACGACCTATGCCCAGATACAAATTGTGAAGTGTCGTAGGTGAAATTGGATACAACTCGCACAAACGACACAAAACCAGCGGGAGCGAGCTTGCTCGCGATAGCGGTCTAGCATTCAGCACATTGGGTGACTGTCAGTCCGTCATCGCGAGCAAGCTCGCTCCCACAGGGATTGCGTACAGGCTGATTCAGGCGAGCAACCGCAGCATATTGCGATGCCGCGCCTCGAAAATCCGCCGCATGTAGCCGTTGACCAGCAACCATTCCAACGGTGCGCCGCCGATGGCCGCATACGTCACCCGGTCGGTGTACAGCGTACCGCCCTCGCCCGCCGCCACTCGATGTTCATGACGAAAGGCAGCCATCGGCCCCTTGAGCATTTCATCGATGAAATGCGTTTCGCCGACCTCACGAATCACCACCGTCCAGTTCGACGGGATGACGTTGAACATCCAGTGCCGAAAGCGGAACTGGCGCCCGGCCTCGATACGCAGATTGCTCAGGTCGATATCGCCCAGCGGCGTGACGCGTTCGGGGAAGATTTTCGGGAAGTTGACGCCTTCGAGGCAGAAATCCAGGACTTGGTCAGGCGTGCGGTCGGGGATCAGGGTGGTGAGTTGCAGAACGGGCATGATTGACAGGCATTCCATTGGCCAGGAAACGCGCAGCCTACCACCGCGCTCAACCCCGACACATCCCCCGGTAGGAGCTGCCGAAGGCTGCGATCTTTTGATCTTCGTCTTTAAAAGCAAAATCAAAAGATCGCAGCCTTCGGCAGCTCCGACACGGGTATCGGTGTGCTGCTAAATTTTGTGGGCGGTGTTGTCGATTCAGCAGACGGCCATTCGACTAGGTAGCGAATCACTCACTTCCAGCGGAGATAAAACCATGCGATTCATGATCATTGTGAAAGCCAGCCAGGATTCCGAGGCCGGTGTGATGCCTTCCGAGGAACTGATGACCGCGATGGGCAATTACAACGAGGAACTGTCCAAGGCCGGGATTCTGCTCGACTGCGACGGTTTGCAACCCAGTAGCAAAGGCGCTCGCGTGCGGTTCTCGGGCGAAAAACGTACGGTCATTGATGGGCCGTTCGCCGAAACCAAAGAGCTGATCGGCGGCTTTTGGATATGGCAGGTGAAATCAAAAGAGGAAGCGATCGAGTGGGTCAAACGCTGTCCGAACCCAATGCCTGGGAGAGAGTCCGAGATCGAGATTCGCCAGATATTTGAGGCCGAGGACTTTGGTGCCGAGTTCACACCTGAGTTGCGCGAGCAGGAAGAGCGAGTGCGGGCGCAGGGGAAAAAGAACTGAATAGGGCCGGCGCGGCGCGCTCAATACCCGTTGTAATTGAGGGTGTTTAACGCTCTGTTTAAATGGCGTGTCAGAAGGTTTCCGCGAGGCTACATCGTCTTGCGCCTTTGCCTACAACTACGCCAGAATCCGCCGGCTTGTGCGTCTGGGGGCTGCTCGGTAACTTTGTCCGCATCACTGATGGTCAGTGATCGGGTTTAGTAGCCCGGAAGGTTTGAACCGTTGCACAAGTGTCATTCAGTCAGGCAATTCGCCTGTACTTGATGGTGGCTGTGCGCATGGCGTCCTCGGGCGCGCCGGTTTCATTCCTTCCCGGTCTACTAACTTGCGCACAGCTGCCACCCTTTCGTTTAGTAGCGAAACGGTTGCAGCCCTACTTAGGAAGGAATGCAATTATGTTCAAGGCAACACCTAATCCTCCGGACACAGATCCGGTCCCGCACGACCCGGCCCTCGACGCCAAAAAACTCAAAGAGGCCGCCGACCGCGCGCTCAATTTCTACCTCAACCCCGGGGCCCTGAAAAACCCTATCCCACCGCGAAAACCCAGCACCCTCTTCAACATCTACCCCGATGCCGACCAGGAAACCCTGCTGGCCCACGCCTGCGAATCGATGGCGTCGGCGAGTGTCATGCTCAGTAACTTCGCCGGACTGATGGAGGGGACCGCATCGCAACACCCTGATGGGCATTCAACAGGTCGTCATGTTGGGTGAACTGGCGGTGAATCGGATGCTGGATAACTTCGAATTGCCTAAATAGGTGATCCCCCTTGTGGGAGCGGGCTTGCTCGCGAAAGCGGCGTACCAGTCGATAGAAATGTTGCCTGACACGGCGCCTTCGCGAGCAAGCTCGCTCCCACATTTGATCTTCTACGGGCACAGTATTTGTGCCCGTCGCACGCCCCCATCCCCCCGAAAAGCCTAACTCCCTCCTAAACTCCCGCCCCCAACCCACTGATTCAATTTAACTTTCCAGTACACAAAAATAACGAGAACGCGTACGCAAAACGAAGGAATTAACCCTTTCGGCTGGCTAACTTGTGGTTAGCTGCTAGCTTCAACTGATGTGTCCTACAGGCTTGATCGGAAAGAGATTACACAGTAACGGCCAAACATATGGCCGGGTTCGTCCACTGAGCCATCAAGGAACTGGGGAATCATGTCGAAAAATCCAGGAGCGCACGCCCTTTTGCTGGTGTCACTCATGGCGTCTGCCACTTGTGCTCAGGCGGATAACGCAGAGGAAGCCAACAAGAGTAACAACCCGCTGAGCCTGGCGCCCGGCGCCAACCTGCAGGATTACTACACGCCCAGGCTCTACGACACCAATGTTCATACCAATGACGCATTGCTGCGTGGCACCCTGCCGGTAGCGCCCAACGATTTCATCGGCGTGCCGCAATTGCTGCGCGCGACTCTGCCGATCAGCACCCGACCCGACCCGCAGAACGGTTACAGCACCGGTATCGGCGACCTGAACCTGTTCGATATTTTCCTGCTCAAGACCGACGGCATCCAGTTGGGCATCGGCCCGCAGATCACCGCGCCCACCGCCGAGCAAGATGAGTTGGGCACCGGCAAGTGGCAGGCCGGCCTGGCCGCCGTCGCCATCGATTCGTCACCCCGCGGCCTATTGGGTGCGCTGGTTCAGTATCAGAGTTCGTTCGCCGGTGACCGTGACCGCGCCCACGTCGAAACCGCGACGATGCAGCCCTTCATCATGCATAACCTGGAAAAAGGCTGGTACCTGCGCTCCACCGGCACCTGGACCTTCGACCTGAAAAACGACACCCATTACATCCCCATCGGCTTGGGTGGTGGCAAGGTCTGGAAGTCCGGCACCAACATCCTCAACGCCTTTGTAGAACCCCAGTGGACCGTGGAACGCAAAGGCGATGGCCTGCCGCAGTTCACGCTGTTCGCCGGGATCAATGTCACGGTTGGCAAATAAGGACACTCATATGCATATTTCACTTCGTGCGGCAGGGTTCAGTGTGATGGCGATGTTCGCCAGTTGTGGTGTTGGCGCTCAAGCGCAGGCACAGGAAGTCGGGGTACAAACCCCGCCGGGTAAGCACTCGTTCAGCGACTCCCGGCTGTATGCGCCGACTGAAGCGTATGTCGACAAGAGCTGGAAACTGGATGACATCACCGTTGTGAAGTGATGCCCAAAGATCAATATCGGCCAGTCAAGGAATGGACCGGCGAGCGCATTACCTGTGGCGAGGGAGCTTGCTCCCGCTGGGTCGCGAAGCGGCCCCATAAAAGGGACTGCCGCGCAGTCCAGCGGGAGCAAGCTCCCTCGCCACAGGTTACTCATTGTTAGTTCTATCTCTGACTGACCGGCATTACTTGAAAAGGACACACCATGCAGTTTGAAAAAGCCCCACGCCTGATGCTTGCCAGTCTCTCGTTACTGCTCAGTTGCAGTGCCTGGGCGGATTTCAGCGCCACGCCGCAAGAAGCCCGCGGCATCGCCAAGGAAGCCTATCTGTATGGCTTCCCGGTAGTGGAGATGTACAAGACCCTCTACACCCAAGCCGTGGACAAGGGCGGGCCGAATTTCAAGGCGCCGTTCAACAAGATCGGTAACACCACCAAAGTGTTCTCGCCCGCAGACACTGCATTTGTCACCCCCAACTCTGACACGCCCTACTCCTTCGTCTGGATGGACCTGCGGACTGAGCCCGTGGTGCTGACCCTGCCGCCGATTGCAGAAAACCGTTACTACTCGGTGCAGTTGATCGACCTCTACACGCAAAACTTTGCGTACCTGGGCACTCGCAGCACCGGCAACAAGGGCGGCACGTTCATGATTGCCGGCCCGGACTGGCAAGGCCAGCAACCGGTGAACATCGATCGCCTGGTGCGCAGTGAAAGCAACATTGCCTACGCGCTGTATCGCACGCAGCTGTTCGACAATGCCGACCTTAACAAGGTCAAGCTGATCCAGAACGCCTACAAGGTTCAAACCCTCAGCCAGTACCTCAAGCAACCGGCGCCACCTGCCGCGCCAAAAGTCGATTGGCCCAAACCCACGGCGACGATGAGCGACAGCCCGGAGCTGTTCCGCTACCTCAACTTCATGCTGAGTTTCGCCCCACCCCAGGACGTGGAAAAAGATCTGCTGGCACGCTTCGCCAAGATCGGCATCGTCGGTGGCCAGCCGTTCAAAGTCAGCGACTTGAGCGCCGAACAACGCAAGGCGCTGGACGACGGCATCGCCGACGGCAAGGCCGAGTTCGCCCAGTTCAAAAAGGACAAAATCGACACACACCAAGTCACCAGCGGCGACTTCTTCGGCACCCGCGATCACCTGAATGGCAACTACCTGTATCGCTACGTCGGCGCCAATGTCGGGATCTTCGGCAACTCCGCCGAAGAGGCGAATTACATCGGCTACTTCGTCGACAACCAGGGCAAACCACTCAACGGAGCCCGCCACAGCTACACCCTGCACTTCAACAAGGACGAGCTGCCGCCGGCCGACGCCTTCTGGTCGCTGACCCTGTACGACGGCAAGACCAAGTTGCTGGTGGCCAACCACACGAAGCGCTACCTGATCAATTCGCGGATGTTGCCCAAGCTCAAGCGCGATGCTGACGGCGGGCTGACCCTGTATGTGCAGCATTCCGAGCCGGTGGACGGCAAGAAAAGCAACTGGCTGCCGGCACCGCACGGGCCGTTCTACACCGTGCTGCGCCTGTACCTGCCTAAACCGGAAGTGGTGAACGGTCAGTGGAAGATCCCGCTGCTGACGCCGATTGGTCAATAAGTCGTAAACCGTCATTCAGAACATTGCAGGAGCAAAAAGATGCGTTTGAAGACATCAAAAAAGGAATGACGGCACTGACGCTGGCCATGACCCCGCTGTTGAGCCAGGCCGACAACGCCCGCGACTGGCAGAACCTGCCGACTGACCTGAACATGGTTTTCGGCTATTACAACCGCATCAACACCAACACCCCGATCGGCCCGGCGCTGACCAAGGAAGAGTTCGCCATCCGGCAAAGCTGCATCGAGCGTCAAAGCGCGCCTTCAACGGCCAACGCACTCGGACCACGGAAGTCGCAATGTCGAAGCATAAAAATAAAGCAGTAAACACAAACCTTGATTCGCCACCGACCTTGATTAACCGTTACCTGTTTCCCGTCACCATCGGCGTCTTGCTGCTGGCTGTCGCGGGAATCGGCTGGTTTCTTTTCAACAGCAGCACACCCGCCCCGCTCAAGCCTGTAGCGGTCAGCGCGCCTGTCGTGCAACCGGCCAAACCGGTAGTGGCTGCGACCCCGGCGACGATGGTTGATGAGCAACAATGCCAGGGCTGCCACACCGAGCAGGTCAAGGATTGGCAAGGCTCCCATCACCAATTGGCGATGCAACCCGCCACCGCCGACACGATGCTGGGGGACTTTAAAAACGTCACCTTCAAGGCGGAAAAAGAGACCACTGTGTTCTCGCACAAAGGTGACGAGTTCTGGGTCAACACACCTGGGATCGACGGCAAGAATGCCGATTTCAAAGTCGCCTACACCTTCGGCATCGCGCCGCTTCAGCAATACCTGATCGAAGTCGGCGAAGGCCGGTTGCAAGCCCTCGGCGTGGCCTGGGATACCGAGAAGCAGCGCTGGTTTCATCTCTATCCGGGGCAAGGGGTGAACTTCAAGAACCCGCTGCACTGGAGCAAGCCGAGCCAGAACGCCAACTTCATGTGTGTCGAGTGCCACACCACTGGCTACAACCGAAATTTCGATGCCGTAAAAAACACCTTTGAGAGTCACTGGAACAGCCTTGGCGTTGGCTGCCAGGCGTGCCACGGCCCAGCGTCCAATCACCTGGAATGGACGGCGAAAAAACCGACTTGATCCACGCCGGTTTTGCCGTCGACCTCAAGGACAAAAACGCCACTGTCGAGATCGAAACCTGCGCCCGCTGCCACTCGCGTCGCGCACCGCTGGGCGATGGCTACACCGTCGGCAAACGGCTGATGGACGACTACTTGCCGAGCACCCTGACCCGCGAGCTGTATGCGTTGGACGGAAAGATCAAGGACGAAGTGTTCGAGCACGGCTCCTTCGCCCAAAGCAAAATGTTCGACAAAGGTGTGCGTTGCAGCAACTGCCACAACCCCCACAGCACCGAACTCAAGGCGCCGGGCAACGGCGTATGCCTGCAATGCCACAACACCGCCGGCAAAACTGCGGTGGAAGGCGTCGACGGCAAGGGCCTGCAAGCGAAGAACTACGACTCCATCGAACACACCCGCCACACCATGGGCCAGCCGGGTTCGCAGTGTGTGGATTGCCATATGCCGGGCAAGTTCTACATGGGCAACGACTTCCGGCATGACCACAGCTTCAGCATTCCCAACCCCGAGCGCGCTAAAAAACTTGGCACGCCGGACGCCTGCCTGACCTGTCACCAGGGCAAGGCCGGGGACAAGGTCACCGAGCAATTCAAGCTGTGGAACACCGCTTCGGCGTCTGCTGTTCAGGCACCGCGTTATGACGAAAGTTTGTGGCTGATCCGCAACGGCCAACCCGGCGCGGCGCAAGCCTTGTACGAGCAATTGCAGCGCAGCAACCTGCCGGCGATTCAACGGGCGACGTTGCTGGCCGAGTTGCCGCTGTACCCGAGCGAGCAAGCGCTGAAACTGGCGACCCAGGACTTGAGCAACCTGGCGCCACAGGTGCGTGAAAGCGCGGTGCGGGCGATCAGTGCGTTCCTCCAGCCACCGGAGCGTGCGCCGCTACTGACGCCATTGCTTGTTGACCCGGTGAAGGCTGTGCGGATTGTCGCGGCCCGGGACCTGCTCAGCGTGGCCCGCAACGGTTTGGGCAGCGCCCAGGCCAACTGGGAAGCGGCGATCGCCGAATACGAAGACGTGCAAAAAGCCTGGCGGAACGCGCCGAGGCCAACCTCAACCTGGCCATGCTCTATCAGGGCATTGGACGTACGGCGGACGTCGAGCCGCTGCTGCGTATGGCCCTGAAACGTGACCCGGACTTCTACCCGGCGCTGGTAACCCTGGTGCAGTGGCTGGAAGCCAACGGGCGCGGCCCGGAGGCGCAAGCGCTGCTGGAGCAGAGCGTCAAGGAGCACCCGGACGCCGCGCTGTTGCTGCACACCCAGGGCTTGTCGCTGATTCGTGCCGGTAAAACCGCGCAAGCGATGCCGCTGTTACGCAAAGCCGCCGCGCTGGAGCCCCAGAGCGCGCAGTACGGTTATGTATTGGCGGTGGCGCTGCATGACAGCGGCAAGGTTGATGAAGCGTGCGAAGAGCTGGAGCGGTTGTTGAAAGTTCAGCCGGCCAACCGTAATGCGCGGTTGTCGTTGATCCAGTATTACTTGGAGAACGGCAAGGAACCGAAGGCCCAAGTGCTGCTGCAGGGCTGGAAGAAGATGAACATGGGCGATCCGGCGTTGAAATGATTGGGGGCTGATCTTGAGGCCTCTGTGGCGAGGGGCTTGCCCCCGTTCGGCGGCGAAGCCGTCGTAAAACCGGCGAATGCGGTAAGTCTGTAGAATCGCGTCGACAGGTTTTAGGGCTGCTGCGCAGCCCAACGGGGCAAGCCCCTCGCCACAGGTTATGTGTTGACCTGTTAGAGCATCACCACGTTGAACCACTCTTAGCCGCCAATACCCGCCGACTATTGGCCCGCATCGCCTTGATCAGCGACACCGTCCCCACCAGCAGAATCGCCGCGCCAAACAGAAAGTCGATGTTGTACAGCTGGAAATCCTGCAACGGCCCCACCAGCAGCATCCTTACCGCACCAACCCCCACCAGCGTGGCCAGAAAGTCGATACCCGGCTCGTCGCGATAAAACACGTGCATCAGCGGCAAGCAAAGCACCAGCAGCATCAGCAAAACAATCACCTTGAACGAACCCTTACGCTCAACGCTGAACGCGCATTCGTTGGGCGCGTAAGCCTTGTAATCCTCATCACGCACCATCGAGTTTTTCTCGTTGATGTACTCGACGCGGTTGTACTTCTGGATTGGCGTGAAGGTGTTCGACATCTCCATCAGCGTGGTGATGTGACGGAAGCGCAGGTCGATGCGCTCGTTGCCCTTGAGGTAATAGAGCACCGGTTTGTAACCGTAGCGGTAGGTGTCGAAAGGAAACTCGGTAGCCCGCCCCTGCACGCCAATCGGTCGTGATTCGAGTTCGACGTAGGCACTTTTGTTGTCCGAGGCGAGGTTGCGGCTCAGGGGTTTAATCCGGACCTGTTCGAGGAAGATCGGCGTGGCGCCGTAGGACCATTGCAACGGTTCCAGGCGCAAACGCAGTTCGTTGCGGCCCAGGTCGTAGCGGTTGAAAGTGCGCTCGGACACGATGATCGAGCCGCCGAGCATAAACTCACCGCGCAGGTTGTTGGTGATGCGCAGGGTCAGTTGATCCTTGCCCAGCGACAACGCATCGGCAGACGGTGGTGTGCCGCACCAGGCGGTGCTGTCGTAGGCGCCGCCCAACTGCCCGCCACGGTTTTCCTGGAACACGTAGAAGTAACCGCCCCAGAGGGTCAACATCAGTAAAAATGCCGTCAGCCCTAAAATCTTCTTGCCGAAGCTCACAACGTCAGACTCCCTTCTTGATTTCGTCCATGCAGCCAAAAAACCGCTGAGTGCGGCGGACTCTACCAAAATGCCAGTACCGGCCCCAAGTAAAAATACCTATTCACTGAAGATCAATGTGGCGAGGGAGCTTGCTCCCGCTCGGCTGCGCAGCAGTCGTCAATCCAGCGGACGCGGTACAACTGGATAAATGCAGGGGCCGCTTCGCGACCCAGCGGGAGCAAGCTCCCTCGCCACAAAATCCCACAGGCCTTAAGTTGCGTGGTGATATTCAGCGGCGTCTGAACAACGGTCGCGGCTCAATCACCGAACGCCCATACGACACGCTCATCCCCGCCAACCCTTTCAGCGCATCTTCAGCGGACTTGTCCCCGCGCACTGCAAAGCTGTCGAACCCGCACTGGCGCATGTGGCTCAGTTGATCGCGCAGCACGTCGCCAATTGCGCGCAATTCACCGGTCCAGCCCAGTCGAGTACGCAACAGGTACGCCTGGCTGTAGCCGCGACCATCACGAAAACTCGGGAAATCCACGGCGATCATTGGCAGTAACCTGGCCCATGGTTTCAGGCTTTCGACCTCATCATCCGGCCCCAGCCACACAGCATCGCGTGCTGGATTGTGTTCGAAGCGCCGCGTCAACCATCCGGCCAAAGGCAACACTAACGGGCCTGTCGGCAAGTCACCCTCGAGCGTACGCACCAGCGTCCACGGATCGTTCGTCACGATCCGCGCTAGTCCCTCCTCCAGCCGCAACAGATTGTTCATACCGACGCCTCCAGCACTTTCGGGTAGATCCGTTCCTTGAACGGCTCCAGACCAATGCGCTGTACCGTATCGACGAACAGTTCCTCGCTTTCGCGGTAACGGACGAAGGTAGCGATGATCCGCTCAATTACGTCGGGTACTTCGGCCGCACTGAACGATGGGCCGATGACTTTGCCCAGCGCGCTGTTCCTGCCTTGGGCACCGCCGAGGGTGATCTGGTACCACTCGCTGCCGTTCTTATCGACGCCCAGAATGCCGATGTTGCCGATGTGGTGGTGGCCGCAGGCGTTCATGCAGCCGGAGATGTTGAGGCTGATGTCGCCCAGGTCGTGAAGATAATCGAGGTCTTCGAATCGACCCTGAATCGCTTGGGCAATCGGGATCGATTTGGCGTTGGCCAGCGCGCAAAAATCGCCACCGGGGCAGGCGATGATGTCGGTCAGCAAACCGATATTTGCGCAGCCCAGCCCCTGATCGCAGGCCAGGCACCACAACGCATACAGGTCAGCCTTGGTCACGTCCGGCAGCACGATGTTCTGCTCGTGGGCGATGCGAATCTCGCCGAAACCAAACTGCTCAGACCAGTCGGCCACAGCGTCCATCTGCTCGGCAGTCACGTCTCCTGGCGGTGAGGCGATGCCCGGTTTGGTCGAGAGCACGACGCTGACGTAACCCGGCACTTTGTGCGGCTGCACGTTGCGCGCGACCCAACGGGCGAAGGCCGGGTTCTGCGTCAGGCGCGTGCCGAAATCCAGGTTGGTGCCCGCCAGCGCTTGATAAACCGGCGGGACGAAGGCACTGGCAACGCGTTCATACTCGACGTCGGTCAACTGCGCGGGGCCGTCCTTGAGGTGTTGCCACTCTTCTTCCACTTCCTTGGCGAAGGCTTCGATGCCCAGCGCTTTCACCAGAATCTTGATCCGCGCCTTGTACTTGTTGTCCCGCCGGCCGTGACGGTTGTAGACCCGCAGCACCGCTTCGACGTAGGACAGCAAGTGCTGCCACGGCAGGCCTTCGCGAATCTGCAAACCAAGGATCGGCGTGCGCCCCAGGCCGCCGCCAACGATCACTCGCAGCAGCATTTGCCCATCGCTGCCGGGGTAAAGGTAGAGGCCGATGTCATGCATCATGATCGCCGCGCGATCCTGCTTGGCCGAGCAGATGGCGATCTTGAATTTGCGTGGCAGGAAGAGGAACTCCGGGTTGATGGTCGACCACTGCCGCAGGATTTCCGCCAGGGGGCGCGGGTCGATCAGTTCGTCCGCCGCGACCTCCGGCGAACGCTTCGGTGGTGATGTTGCGCACGCAGTTGCCGGAAGTCTGGATCGCGTGCATTTCCACTTGGGCCAGGCGTTCGAGGATATCCGGCACCTGGGCCAGTTCGATCCAGTTGAACTGCATGTTCTGCCGGGTGGTGAAATGGCCGTAGCCACGATCGTAGTCCCGGGCGATGCTCGCCAGCGTGCGCATTTGTCCGGCGCCGAGGGTGCCGTAGGGTATTGCCACCCGCAGCATGTAGGCGTGCTTTTGCATGTAGAGGCCGTTTTGCAAGCGCAGCGGCAGGAACTCCTCTTCGCTCAGTTCACCCACCATGAAGCGCTCGACCTGATCGCGAAACTGCGCGACCCGTTCAAACACCAGCGCCCGGTCATAGTCGTCGTACTGATACATGTGGCTACCTCATCAGGGTTGATCGGGCTCGGTGGCTAATGCCAGTCACCACAATCTCTGTGGGAGCGAGCTTGCTCGCGATAGCTGACTGACAGACAACACATGTGCTGAATGAACAGCCGCCATCGCGAGCAAGCTCGCTCCCACAAGGTTTGCGTCAACACTGAATGGCATCAGGCTCTGCGGCTCGTTTTCTAGGTGGCGACTATGGACCTACGGCGCAGCGCGTTACAGACCCACCTGAAACCTAAAAAACCGTATCAGAGCACGGCAGATGGCCGCAGGCATGCCTTGCATCTAATCCGCATAAATCGAGTTTTCCTGAGTCTGTTTTGTTTCCGACAGGGTTTCTACAGTGCATCCCATGCCAGACCGGGTGGCCTGGCAAGACTTTGCATGGATGAACTGACCATGAGCACAGCGACAATCGGACAGGCCTATAACTACAAGGTCGTCCGCCAATTCATCGTGGCAACCATTGTTTGGGGCGTCGTGGGGATGGCGATGGGGGTGTTTATCGCCTCGCAACTGGTGTGGCCCGAAATGAACCTCGACCTGCCGTGGACCACCTTCGGCCGCTTGCGTCCGCTGCACACCAGCCTGGTGATTTTCGGCTTTGCCGGCAGCGCACAATTCGCCGCCAGTTACTACGCGGTACAGCGTACCTGCCAGGTGCGGCTGTACTCGGACAAGCTCGCTGCCTTCACCTTCTGGGGCTGGCAATCAGTGATTGTGGTGATGCTGATCACCTTGCCGCTGGGCTACACCACCACCAAGGAATATGCCGAGATCGAGTTCTCCGGCGCGGTGTGGATGACCGTGGTCTGGGTCGCCTACGCTGTCGTGTTCTTCACCACCGTGGTGCAGCGCAAGACCAAGCACATCTACGTCGGCAACTGGTTTTTCGGCGCGTTCATCGTGGTGATTGCCATGCTGCACGTGGTCAATCACCTATCGATTCCGGTGGGCTGGTTCAAGTCGTATCCGGTGTATTCCGGGGCCACCGACGCCATGGTCCAGTGGTGGTACGGGCACAACGCAGTGGGTTTCTTCCTGACCACCGGGTTCCTGGGAATGATGTACTACTTCGTGCCGAAACAGGTCGGACGGCCGGTGTACTCGTATCGGTTGTCGATCGTGCATTTCTGGGCGCTGATCACCCTGTATATCTGGGCTGGCCCGCACCACTTGCACTACACCGCGCTGCCGGACTGGGCGCAGTCTCTCGGTATGGCCATGTCGCTGATCCTGCTGGCGCCGAGCTGGGGCGGGATGATCAACGGGATGATGACCCTGTCGGGCGCCTGGCATAAGTTGCGCACCGACCCGATCCTGCGTTTCCTGGTGCTGTCACTGGCCTTCTACGGCATGTCGACGTTCGAGGGCCCGATGATGGCGATCAAGACCGTGAACGCCCTCTCCCACTACACCGACTGGACCATCGGCCACGTTCACGCGGGTGCTTTGGGTTGGGTCGCGATGATCACCTTCGGCGCGATTTACCACATGGTGCCGAAAGTCTTCGGCCGCGAGCAGATGTTCAGCACGCCGCTGATCAACCTGCACTTCTGGCTGGCGACCATCGGCACCGTGTTGTACATCGCGTCGATGTGGGTCAACGGCATCACCCAAGGCCTGATGTGGCGCGCGATCAACGACGACGGCACGCTGACTTATTCCTTCGTCGAGGCCTTGCAGGCCAGCCATCCGGGGTTTGTGGTGCGGTTTGCCGGCGGGGTGTTCTTCCTCAGCGGCATGCTGCTGATGGCTTACAACTGCTGGCGCACGGTGCGGGTGGCGGACGTGGTGATGGCCGAGCGTGAAGCGCAGATTGCTTGAGGCAAGGAGCTTGAGATGATCGAGACGATGTTGAATCTGTTTGGGGTTGTCGGGTTCTGGCTGGCGATTGAGTATTGCCTGAAACACCAGACGCCCGAGAGCCTGGAGGATGCGAGTCTGATGCCGTTTGCCGATGACCCGGAGGTGGCGCGAAGGGTGGAGTTGGCGACGGGCAAGACTGTGAAGGCGGTGGCGCCGGAGGAAGCTAAACCTGGTTGGGGCAACCTCGAAATTTGATGCAACGCCGATCAATGTGGGAGCGGGCTTGCTCGCGATAGCGGTCTAGCAGTCAACGAAGATGTTGAAGCTGATGACCTCTTCGCGAGCAAGCCCGCTCCCACAGGGTTATGTGCCAGCCAGGATTCAGCCGCGTTCGCGGGGTATCAGGCTCTGCAACTGCAACGCCAGGAAGTTCGCATCAAAGCTGAACGTATCCGGGTCTTTCAGGCCATTGGTCTTGCGCCACTGCCAGCTCGCGGATGGCGGCAGGCACACCAGCGAAATGCTGCCGTAACGCGCGGCCGTCAGGCCCATCACCGCCAGTGAAATCTGACCACCCACGCCCATCACATCTGGCACAAACTCCACCGGTTTGCCGGCAATCACAACCGTCAGCTTCTCGGTCTTGAAGGTCGAAGTCTCGACCGGCACGCTCGGCCCCGAGGCGACGTACACCTCACGGCTCACTTCCAGCAGATTCGGTGCCTGGACCGGTTCCAGCCAGTGCTGGATCTGATCGAACAGCTCACCAATGCGCGTCGCCCACACGGCCGATTGCGACTCAAACAATTGCTTCTTGTGCGCTTCGCTTTCTGCGTAGTGGCGAAGCATCTCGCCCAGTTGCTGTACGTCGTCCATTGCGGTGTTCCTATGTTGAAGCAGTGCTGCGGACTTTGAGCATGGCAGATGCGCGCCACCGACGTACGACTAAAAGCGTGAGCGGTACTGGCTGGGGGTCATGGCCAAGTGTTTGCGAAAGGCGCTGCCCATGTGCGACTGATGGGCGAAGCCTGCGTCCTGGGCGATGCTGGCCAGGGGCAGATTCGTCTGTTCGATCAGCCGGCGCGCGGCCTGCAGCCTGACTTCAATCAGATACGCATGGGGCGTGAGGCCGATGGCACGGGTGAAGTCGCGCAGGAACCGCAGCTCATTGTGTCCATAAGTAACGGCCAGCTGTTCCAGGCTCAGGGGTTGGTGGAACTGCTCGGCAATCTGATCCAGCACCCGGGCGAACGCCTGGGCCGTGGTCCGCTGCGCGGTTTCGGCTGGCACACCCGCCAGAGCGACGAACGCCAGCACACCTTGTTCCAGGGCCAGCCGGTCAGGTTGCGGGGCCAGCAGCAAACGCCGCAACTCTCTCGCCAGCGCTAACGCCCGGCCATTCCCGGCGGACTGCACGCGATGGTTTACCAAAGGCACGTGTTGATGGGCGAACTGTTCGTCCATCCGCAGTACCAGGTATTCACCGCCGCTGGCCGATTCGGAAAACACTTCGACGCCGACCGGTGTGTGCGCCAGTACGCCGGGCAGTGTGTCGAAGTCCACCCGATGGTCCGAATCGATGGCATGCACACCTTGCTGGCGCTCCAGCGTCACGCCAAGCGTGTGCCACTGCGCCGGATCCCGCGCGCTGTAAGCAGCGCGCGGCAGCAGTTGCAGGCAAACTTTATCGCTCAGCAGGCTTTGGCTCAGCATGTGAAATTTCCTGATAGATCGACGCTCGAATCCACGGGAGACTCTCTAACAAAGGGTAGCCAACAACAGGAGCACGACATGCGCACCATCGGCCTGATCGGCGGCATGAGCTGGGAGTCCAGCGCCGAATACTATCGCCTTATCAACCAGCAGGTCCGTGACCAACTCGGACCGTTGCGTTCGGCACAATTGCTAATGTACAGCGTCGACTTCGGGCCTGTCGAACAAGCCCAGCATGCCGGGCGCTGGGACGATGCGGCGGCGATTCTGGTGGATGCCGCGCGCAGATTGGAGGCTGGCGGTGCCGAATGCGTGGTGCTGTGTACCAACACCATGCACAAGGTGGCCGGGCAGATTCAGGACGCGATCGGCATTCCGTTCCTGCACATCGCCGACCCGACCGGCCAAGCGGCAGTCGAGGCCGGAGCGCTCAAGGTTGGCTTGCTGGGCACCGCGTTCACCATGGAGCAGGATTTCCTCAAGGATCGTCTGGCAGCCATGGGGCTGACGGTGCTGGTACCTGAGGTGGAAGAGCGCCAAGCCGTGCACCGGATCATTTACGACGAGTTGTGCGTCGGGGTGATCAGCGAGGCGTCGCGCAAGGTTTACCAGCAAGTCATTGAGTCGCTGACGGCGCGCGGCGCCCAGGCAATCATCCTTGGCTGCACGGAAATCACCTTGCTGATCAAACCCGAGCACAGCGCCCTGCCCCTGTTCGACACCACCGAACTGCATGCGCAGGCGGCGGTGGCGTTCGCCTTGGGCGACTGACTCAACCGACCTTGGGCGTGGAACGCAGACGCGCCATGCTCAAGGCATCCACCAGCACGCCGTCACGCACGGCGTAGTCGCGAAACAGGCCTTCGTCTTCAAAACCGAATTTGCGGTACAGCGCGATGGCCGCTTCGTTATCGGCGTACACCGAAAGCTCGACCCGGCGCAGGTTCATCCAGTTGTCAGCGATCTCCAGCGCCGTCGCCAACAGTTTGGAGCCAACGCCCTTGCCCTGCCATTCCCCGGCGACGCCCATACCGAGGTTGCCGGCGTGGCTGCGGCGGATCCGCGAGAACTGCTCCAGACCAATGTTGCCGATGATCGTCCCTTGATGCAGCGCCACCAATTGCACCACCCGCTCGTTATCCGGTGCCAGGCGTTTGCGCCAAACCTCGGTGGACTGAAACGGCATTTGCAGCACCTGACGGGTAATGGCCGGGTCGTTGTAGAGCGCGGTAACGCCGTCGATGTGGGATTCGCTGAAGCGCTGGATGGTGATGATGGGGTCGGTGGCGGGCATAGTGATTCTTCCTTGAGTGGCCGCTTACTCTAAACCGCCAAAGACCTCTGTGGCGAGGGGGCTTGCCCCCGTTGGGTTGCGAAGCGACCCCAGCATTCCTTCAGGCATATCTCGCATACAGGTCATGCGACGGCTGCGCCGCCGAACGGGGTGGTGCGGCATTCCGACAAGCCCCCTCGCCACAGGGTTTGCATTCCATGGGTGTGACGGTGCTCAGGCGTAGACCGGCCAGGTATCGACGATTTTGCCGCCGCGTACAGCGAGCAAATCACCAAACTGCAACAACACCGACTCAGTCTGGGTCGGACGCAGGAACACTTGATCTTCCACCACCAATCCCACTGCGCTGGAGCCGTTGACCATTTCCTGGTTGGAGCTGCGGCCATACACGCCGTTGCTCTGCAATCCCTGGGGTGATTCGAACTCGGCCATCCAGTTGCCGCCACAAATGAAGAATGTCTCGCGCTGATTGGCGTCCCACCACGAGAACAGTTTCGACTTGTCGTCCAGCGCCGGAATGTTCACCGCGCCGGTGCTTTTCAACACCGGCGTGGCGATGTACGCCGCCGGCACATGGTCCACCAACGATGGCAAATCATAGTGCGTCGGTTTGAGCATCGCCGTGCCCACCGAGACTTCGCTGCTCAGGCTTTCCTGTTCGTGCATGCGATAACTCGGACTGCCGGCGGTATTGAGCGTCAGACCTTCACGCCACAAGCCCGGATACTGCTGACGAGTGAAATCGACACAGCGGTTGTAGATCACCATAACTTTGGCGAACAGTTCCTCGGGCGAACCAAGAATCCCCGGCACGCCCATGCCCACGAACGGGTCGTAGCCCATGAACCCGCCGAACTCCAGGTGTTGCGGGTGAGCGCTGATCAGCGCCAGCATCTGCCCGAGCACGCCCAGGTCGCTGACACCGCCGCGATGCAAGCCGACGTCCAGCTCGATGTTTACGCGCAGTCGCGTGCCCAGACCTTGCGCAAGCGCCAGGTATTGCCGGAGTCGCTCGGGGGTATCGAGCAACCACTGCAACTGCTTCGCCGGGTCGAATGGCCCTTTGTGGGTTTCGTAAAACAACTGCGCCGAACGCACCGGCAGCGGTTTGCCGAGCAGGATGTCGGCGTCGGGAAATTGCACGGCGTCGTGGTTGAGAAATGGCTGGTGAAATGACATCAAACGCTTCGTGCCGGCACGCTGGGCGATGTACGTCAGCAACCCTGGCGCCGGCAGGGATTTCTCCACCAGCCGCAAGTGTTTGCCGGCGCGCTGGACCGATTGCATCACCACGTCGATGTTGTGATCGAGGCGGTCCAGATCGATCAACATCACCGGACGCATCGGGCCGTGGTCCTTGAGTTCTCGATTCAACGCACGGAAATATTCGCTGTACGGTCCGCCCCTGTCCCCCGGTCGCAGCCATGCGCCAACGCCAATCAGCAAGGCGCCCACGCCTACACTGCCGAGCAGAAAATTGCGTCGATTCACGGCCATCAGCTCACCCCCAGAATCGACATCAGATGCGCGTTGAGAAACTTGCCGCTGGGGTCCAGCGCCTGGCGGACCTCGATGAATTCTCGCCAGCGTGGGTAGAGCGGCTGCAGGTTCTTCGCGTTGAGCGTGTGCAATTTCCCCCAATGCGGCCTGCCGTTGTACTTCCAGAAGATCGGTTCGACGGCGGCGAAGAAGTTGTGATGGTCCATCTGGTAATGCTGGTGAACCGAGATCGAGCAGCTGTCGCGGCCTTCGAACATGCTCAGGGGAATGTCGTCGGCTTTGACGTAGCGGTATTCGATGGGAAACCAGGTACGCAGGTCTTTGTCCTGAATCAGCTTGAGGATTTCCCGCAGGCAGGCCGGGCCGTATTCGGCCGACACCGAGTATTCCATCTCGTTGAAACGCACGGTGCGCACGTTGGCGTAGATGTCGAACGAGTCGCCCACACGGTCATCGAAACTGGCGAGGTGGCGCAGGTTATTGAGCATGGTGCGGCGCAGGTCGGGGAAGTCGCTGCCGTACTTGTCGATCTTCTCGATCAGGGTCACGAACTCGTTGCCGCCCTCCTCATCTGCCGGGATCGGCGGCGTGGCCGGGTCGGTGGTTTCATTCAGGGCGATCGACAAGGCGTAGTCGGAATGGGTCACCACGAGCATTTCCCAGTGTTGGTTTTCCTGAGTGTTTTTGTCGATGTCTTCCAGCAGTTCTTCGGTTTTGGCGATCCACTGGCGTTCTCTCAGACGATAGGCCGGGCGATTTTGCAGGCGTATTTTGCTCGCCACGCCCAAAGCCCCGAGGGAAACCCGGGCAGCGCTGAACACTTCGGGGTGATGGGTGCTGTCACAGTCGAGCACTTCGCCGCTGGCGGTGACCAGTTGCAGGCCAGAGACGTGGGCCGAGTAGGATTGAAACGTCTTGCCGGTACCGTGGGTCGAGGTGGAAATCGCACCGGCGAGGGTCTGGTAGTCGATGTCGGCCATGTTCTGCAGCGCCTGACCGATGTCCTTGAGCGGCGTGCCCATGCGTGACATCGGCGTACCGCCGGCGAACTCGGCCTGCAACGTGCTGGGATCGTGGTCGAGCAGGCCGGTAAAGTAGCTCATGGACAACAGCGTGCCGTCGGTCGGCACCAGCGCGCTGAAGGAATGCGCCGAGCCGACCGGGCGGATCTTGCCGGGGGCCTGGCGAATCACTTGGGTCAGTTCATCGAGGTTTTTCGGCGCCAACCGCGCCGCCGGCAGGCAACTCTGGCCGCCGGACCAGTTGCGCCAGGGAATCAATCGTGGCGCGCGCAGCAGTTCGGCCAGCGCCGGGCTGGAACCGAGCGCAGTGAAGGCACCGATGATGCTCGCCCGTTGCAATAACTGACGTCGTGTCAGGTCCATTGTCATGAAGTGCACCTGCCGTTCTTATTGTTGGATGGACTGACCGGACATAAATGAAATCAGCGCCAGGAATTCTTCCTCGGAACACTGCATGCACATCCCCATCGGCGGCATGCCGTTGTAGCCGTTGATCGCGTGATCGAGCAGCGTGTCGGCGCCTTGCAGCACCCGCGGCTCCCAGGCTTTTTTGTCGCCGGTCATCGGCGCCCCGGCGGCGGGATTGGCGTGGCAGAGCTTGCAACTGTTGGCGTAGACCTGCGCCAGTGCGGTGTCGGTGGGTGCGGCGCTGCCGGCTTCGCTGCGGGTGGCCTGAGTTTTGGGTTCATCACCGCAAGCGCTAAGTAGCACAGCGGCGACCAGTAACGCCGCGTACCTGATTGTCGGCATAGCAGTCCTCTCGTTGAGTGCGCCAGCCAGCCGGTGCACATTTCTTATTCTGATCAAGGAGAGGCAACACTAAGCCAGGCACGTGGCGGGGTTGAGGGCATTGCCGGACATTAAGGGGGCTTCTGAGGCCAGCAAATCTCCTGTGAGAGCGGGCTTGCTCGCGAAGACGGTGTGTCAGGCAACTACAAGACTGAATGGCCCGCCGTCTTCGCGAGCAAGCCCGCTCCCACAATGGGCCGGCGTCGAACAAGCCACTCGCGGCAACATCAGCGACTATCTTGAATAAGCAACTTTCACCTGAGATGAGTCATGACAAGCGAGGTCGAGGTCTGCTAAAACGATTCATCAGTGCATCAGAATCCACACGGGGTAGCGACATGACCACAGCACACATCCTTGGCAATCTGTTTCCCGACAGCAGCGACATCCCGGAAAAATACCGCCTCGACGGCCAGACCGAGCAACGTGAATACCTGGTCGATGGCGAGTTACGAACCTGGAGCGGCCCCCTCGCCCAAGTCCGCAGCCCGGTGTATCTGACCGGCGAGAATGGCGATGAACAAGTGATCCTTGGCAGCACGCCGCTGCTGGATGCTGAAACCGCATTGACCGCTCTCGACGCCGCCGTCCGCGCCTACGACCGTGGCCAGGGCCTGTGGCCGACCATGCGCGTGGCCGAGCGCATTCAACACGTCGAATCCTTCCTGGGGCGTATGCGCCAGCAGCGTGACGCGGTGGTGAAGTTGCTGATGTGGGAAATCGGCAAGAACCTCAAGGACTCGGAAAAAGAATTCGACCGCACCTGCGATTACATCGTCGACACCATCAACGCCCTCAAGGAACTCGACCGCCGCTCCAGCCGTTTCGAGCTGGAACAGGACACACTTGGCCAGATCCGCCGCGTACCACTGGGCGTGGCGCTGTGCATGGGACCTTACAACTACCCGCTGAACGAAACCTTCACCACGCTGATTCCGGCGCTGATCATGGGCAACACCGTGGTGTTCAAACCGGCCAAGCTCGGCGTGTTGTTGATTCGCCCGCTGCTGGAAGCCTTCCGCGACAGCTTCCCGACCGGCGTGATCAATGTGATCTACGGCAGCGGCCGCGAAACCGTCAGCGCGCTGATGGCCAGCGGCAAGATCGATATCTTCGCGTTTATCGGCACCAACAAAGCTGCCAGCGACCTGAAAAAGCTTCACCCGAAACCACACCGCTTGCGCGCCGCGCTGGGCCTGGACGCGAAAAACCCCGGCATCGTGCTGCCCGAGGTGGACCTGGACAACGCCGTCAGCGAAGTGCTCACCGGTTCGCTGTCGTTCAATGGCCAGCGCTGCACCGCGTTGAAAATCCTCTTCGTCCATGAAGATGTGGTCGAGTCGTTCATCGAGAAATTCAACGCCAAACTCGCCACCCTCAAACCCGGCATGCCGTGGGACACCGGCGTGGCGCTGACGCCGCTGCCGGAAGCGAGCAAGGTCGAATACCTGCATTCGCTGGTGGCAGACGCGGTCAGTAAAGGCGCCACTGTGGTCAATCCCAACGGTGGAGAGGCCCGCGCGTCGTTCTTCTACCCGGCGGTGCTGTACCCGGTGAACCCGCAGATGCGCGTCTATCAGGAAGAGCAGTTCGGCCCTGTGGTGCCGATCGTGCCGTACCGGCATCTGGATACGGTGATCGATTACGTCCTTGAATCGGATTTCGGCCAGCAGCTGAGTATCTTCGGCACCAACCCGGTGGCGGTTGGCCGATTGGTCGACACCTTCGCCAATCAGGTCGGGCGCATCAACATTAACGCCCAGTGCCAGCGCGGCCCGGACACCTTCCCGTTCAACGGCCGCAAGAACTCCGCCGAAGGCACACTGTCGGTACATGATGCGTTGCGGGTGTTTTCGATCCGGACACTGGTGGCGACCAAGTTCCAGGACAGCAACAAAGCGCTCATTAGCGAGATCATTCGCGGGCGCGATTCGAGCTTCCTGACGACTGATTACATTTTCTGAGGAAACCTGACCTGAAAGCCTATCGCCTGCCACCCCTGATGCGCCGATTGCTGCGTCCGTTACTCGACCCTTATCGGCGCTATCGAAACGCCCGAGTCATCCACGCGGTACGGGTTTCTCTGGGGTTGCTGGCGACGATCCTGCTGACCACCGGCATCCACCTGCCCCACGGCGAGTGGGCGTCGGTGACTATGCTGGTGGTGATCGGCGGCTTGCAGCACCACGGCAACATTGGCAAAAAAGCCGCCGAGCGGGCAATAGGCACCTTGATCGGTGCAGGGGTCGGCTTGCTGCTGGTGGCACAACAGGCCTGGCTCGGGATGCCATGGCTGACTTATTTCGCGATGTCGGTGGTGTGCGGGTTCTTCTCGTATCACGCCATCGGCAAGGGTGGTTACACGGCGCTGCTGTCGGCGATCACCGTGTTTATCGTCGCCGGGCATGGCGACAACCCGGTCACTGACGGGTTGTGGCGCGGGGTCGATATCCTCATCGGCATCGCCCTGGCCCTGGCGTTTTCCTTTGCCCTGCCGCTGTACGCGGTGTTCTCCTGGCGCTACAACCTGGCCGATGCCTTGCGCGACTGCGCAACCATTTACGGGCGCATCATCAACGGCCAACCGGTTAGCGCTGACGAACACCTCAAAATCATGGGTCGCCTCAGCGCGGTGATGGTGCAACTGCGCTCGCTGATGCCATCGGTGTCCAAGGAGGTGCGGATATCCATGACGGAGTTGGACGCCATCCAACGCAATCTGCGTATGTGCATCAGCACGCTGGAGATCCTCGGTAACACCCGACCGGATGCCAGTGACCCGGTCGCCATGGCTCACCTGCAAACGGCGTTGAAGGCCGAGCACCGGCAGATCCGGGTGCAACTGATCGGGATGGCCCGGGCCTTGAAGTCCGGGGCGTCCCAGCGGCTCAATCGGCCGGTGGAGCTACCGGACGCCAGCCTCGATGCGCCGGTTTACAGTCCGCTGGATGGCTACCGCTTGTTGACCCGGCAACTGGCCGCCAACATCGGCGAAATGCGCCAGCGCCTGTCCAAGACTGCCCCGCGCTGGAACATCTGACTGTTACTGCGTGGCCACTCGACGCAGCTTCAAACCCCAGCCCTGCTGCATACCGGCGGCGGCCAGCAGGATAGCGGCGACGCCGAGCCATTGCAGCGGTTCCAGACGATGGCCGAAGGCAAACCAGTCGACGAAAATCGCCGCAATCGGGTAGATAAACGACAACGCACCGGTCAACGCCGTCGGCAGTTTTTGAATCGCGCCGTAAAGCAGCACGTACATCACGCCGGTGTGCACGATGCCCAGGGTCACCAGGCTGGCCCATGCACTTGGCGCTTGAGGCAACGCCGAAAAGTGCGCAAAGGGTGCGAGCAACAGTACGCCGGTGCAGACCTGGATCAACGCGATCAGGTGCGGCGGTGTGCCCGTCAGGCGCTTGATAATCAATGCAGCAATCGCGTATAGGAACGCCGCGCCTAGCGCCAAGCCGATCCCCACCAAGTAATCACTGCCACCCGCGCCCTGCTCACCGTGGGCGCTGACAATCGCCAGCATCCCCAGGAACGATATGCCCAGCCAGAACAGCTTCTGCAGGGTGATTTTCTCCCCAAGAAACAGCGCAGCCAAACCCACCAGCATGAACGGTTGAACGTTATAAACCGCCGTGCCAATGGCAATCGATGCGCGGGAGTAAGACGCAAACAGCAACAGCCAGTTACCGACAATCGCCACACCGCTGAGCACCGTCAGCAGGAATGTGCTGCGGGTCAGAATGCCCGACCGCAGGAAGCCAAACGCCGCGCAGATCAGCAATAAGGTGCCGGCACCGAACACACAGCGCCAGAACACCACATCCAGTACCGGTTGCCCGGACACCAGCACAAACCAGCCGATAGTCCCGGAAATGAGCATGGCAGCAGTCATTTCAAATGAGCCGCGGCGTAGTGTTTTGTCCATCATCAGACTCCTGTGTTTGAGCCCGAATTATGTCAATCCAACGGTGGTCTTCTCCAGCGCATAAATCAGGCTAAACTCGGCTTCTGCCTTTTTTATCAAGGCCGTTTCATTCAATTGCCTAACAGGGGCTTCGCCATGACCGACGACATTGATCAAGTGCTGATCAGCGCATTGATGGAGGATTCACGACGTTCGCTCAAGGCGCTGGCGCAGATCAGTGGCCTCTCCTCACCCAGCGTCGCCGAACGCCTGCGTCGTCTCGAAGAACGTGGCGTGCTCAAGGGCTATACGGTCGAGATCGATCCAAAATGCTTTGGCTACCAGTTGCAGGCGATCGTGCGAATCCGCCCGCTGCCGGGGCAATTACAGGAAGTCGAGCGGCAAATCCAGGCGATTGCGGAGTTCACCGAGTGCGACAAGGTCACTGGGGAAGACTGCTTCATCGCGCGCCTGCACGTGCGCTCGATGGAACAACTGGACACTCTGCTCGACCGCCTTAACACCCATGCTGAAACCAACACCGCCATCGTCAAGAAAACCCCGGTCAAACGCCGGTTGCCACCGATGGCGTGAATGGCGTTCTGTCAGGATCAGCGTAGATTTATTGGTTTGCGGCTAAGGATTGGCGGTATGAAGATTCAGGCAATGATGTTGGCGGCGCTGATGCTCGCGGGCTGCGGTACTGTGCAGACGGTGGTGCGCAGTGACGAAGCGGCGGTAAAAAGCCTCAAGGAGAAACGTAGCTACTGCGGCGCGGTGCCACGCATCTACAGCGGCGTGACCTATGATTTTTGCACCCTGCATGCGCCACTGGAGGCGGGCGTCGATCCGGAGAAGTACAACAACGGCACGATATTTGTGCTGATTGACGTGGTCATTTCAGGTGCCCTCGACACCATGCTGTTGCCCTATACCATCTATCGCCAGCAGGCCGATGGCAGCATTGTCGTGGCGGAGTAAGGAGCAAGCGAATGCTGTCCCACGTTTTTATCGGCATCACCGACTTTGATCGCGCAATGGCGTTCTACCAACCGATCATGGCTGCACTCAATCTGCAGACCAAATTCTGCGATTCGACCAAACCCTGGGCTGGATGGATGAGCAAGGACGCACCCCGTCCGTTGTTTGTCATCGGCACTCCGTTCGACGAACACCCGGCCACACCGGGGAACGGGCAGATGATCGCCCTGCTTGCTCCTAATCGAGAAAGCGTTAGCCGCTGCCATGCGCTGGCCTTGGCCAATGGTGGATCCTGCGAGGGGCCGCCGGGCCTTCGTCCGCATTACCACCCTGACTACTACGGCGCCTACATGCGCGATCCCGACGGCAACAAGCTCTGCGTCTGTTGCCACGAGCCAGGTTGAAATCAACGACCAGCACCGAATCGCAGACAATAAAAAACCCGCCTAAGCGGGTTTTTTACTCAAGACTTGCGATTAATCATCGCGGCTCATGATGCCGAAGATCTGCAACAAACTGATGAACAGGTTGTAGATCGATACATACAGGCTGATGGTCGCCATGATGTAGTTACGCTCGCCGCCCTGAATGATGGCGCTGGTCTGGAACAGAATGCAGACCGAGGAGAACAGCACGAAACCTGCGCTGATCGCCAGTTGCAGACCGCTGATCTTGAAGAACATGCCCGCCAGCGTCGCACCCAGCAACACGAAGAACCCGGCGGTGATGAAACCACCCAGGAAGCTCATGTCCTTGCGGGTGATCAGCACGTAGGCCGACAGACCACCGAACACCAGTGCAGTCATCGCGAACGCGGAACTCACGACTTCAGCCCCGCCCTGCATACCCAGGTAACGGTTGAGAATCGGGCCGAGCAAGAAACCCATGAAACCGGTCAAGGCAAAAGCCGACACCAGGCCCCAGGCCGAGTCACGGAGTTTGTTGGTAAGGAAGAAAAGGCCATAGAAGCCGATCAGCACCACGAAAACGTTCGGGTAACCGACACGCATCTGCTGAGCAACGAACGCCATCACACCGCTGAATGCGAGGGTGAGAGCGAGCAAGCCGTATGTGTTGCGCAGGACGCGGCTAACCTCTAGCTGCTCAGCCTGCACGCTGTTATTAACTGCGTAATCCTGTTCGCGCATAGCGACACTCCTGTTGGTTTGAAACGTTCAGTCGCAAAGATCATAACAGACGCTCTGTAACAAGCCATGCAGAGAGTTTGACAGTGTGTTTCATTCAGGTATTATGGCGCCCGCAACACAAACGGAGGTGTGGCCGAGTGGTTTAAGGCAACGGTCTTGAAAACCGTCGACTGTAACAGGTCCATGAGTTCGAATCCCATCGCCTCCGCCATCTTGAATACGTTAGAGCCCTGATTAGTCAGGGCTTTTTCGTTTCTGGGGTTTGGGAATCGGCGCTGATTTTTGGAGGCGTTACAAAACTATTTGGTAACCGTTACAAAACTAGCCGCTTTTCTTCCTCCTCCGGCGTCCTGCCGACCGCTTCAATTTCCCATATGTGTCACGACATTTCCGCTGCTACGCTGTCCTCAAAACTGAGGACTCGCAATGCCCCATTCAGACTTACTCCCTTCCCTGCTGTACAAGATCAATGAAAACCAACTCGCCCTTGAGGCCGCCATCATGGAGCTTCCCAACTGGGTCGAGGCACGTGGCGCAGCCGATGTCGCCGACAACGTCCGCGGCGCCCTGGACACCATCGACAAGAACGAGGAGTTCATTAAGCTGACGCTGGCAGTGCTGATGGCGCCGGATTAAAGCAATCTGAAAAACGGAAAGCTACCGATGTAATCGTGGCAGCGGCTGCCGAAACTATTGGCACAACGTCAATAGCGGATAGTATCTACTCTCCACAGTCAAAATGGGCGCCCAACCCGAGAGTTTGTGGCTGAGAGCACCTCAGAACAAATAAGTCATCGCAAGTTAAAAACTTATCCAGACTGCTCATATCTCCATCTACAAATAGCTCAGATCAGAGACGGAAAAATAGAAATTAAGTCATGTTAATTTTAAAGAAGCGCCGGTGTATTTAAAAGCTGGGGAGACAGAAGAGTTATTAAATAAGCGAAAAACACTAAATATTTCACATTCCTTTCACTGAATGGCTACATGCCTGGTATTAGTTTTCGGAGGTGTGGCTGGGCGTCGATTCACATTCTTTGCGTCTTCAATCTTCGCATTCCGAACAGACTTGTATAAAAGTGCAATCAGTGCAAAATCCAAGTTTAATTATTTTTATTTAAATAAACACTCAGGATGGTGTGACGTTGTACGCCACAAGAAAATTGTGTCAGGTGCAAAAGTGCGCTTGCGTGATCAAAGGCTTTTTCTGGTGATCACATAAGAAACTCCGTCGATGGAACGAAGGATCAAAACGTTCGATTACTGAGATTTTAATTATGAACTCTTCTTCTGCTTCCGCGACGAACTATAGCATTATCCTCGTTAACTATAGGTCCCTTCAACTCACCCAGACCTGCCTAAACCTATTGTACGAAGGATTGCGGGAAATTGGGGTTCCCGTTTACGTGGTGGACAATGACTCAAACGATACGAGCAGCGAATACCTACGCACCTTGAACTGGGTCAACTTGATCGAGCGAAAATCATGGGGGCCCGAAGCTGGGAGCGTGGCGCATGGTCGAGCACTGGATATGGCGCTAGACAAGATTGAAACCGAATATGTATTTTTGCTGCATACCGATACATTTATTTATGACCCCGCTATTTTCCCCATGATGATTGACTCTTGCGCCGGCGCACACAAAGTTGCAGCGGTTGGATGCGTTGAGCAGTTGAATCGAGGCTGGACCAGATCTACCTGGCGCCTGGTTTCGCGATTTATCAAGCACTACTCTCGACGAGGCTTACGGGTGTTAGGGATGCAAGCAAAAGATCCTAAACCCTATAGAGAGACGTATTTAAAGAGCTTTTGTGCTTTGAGGAACGTACGATTAATTAAAAAACACGGACTTCACTTTCTAATGGATGATCGAAATCCCGGTTATGAACTGCAAGACAGAATGGTTGCGCTAGGCTATACGATCAACTTTATTTCTCCGCGAAAAATATTTAGTTATCTTGACCATCTTCAAAGCGGAACGGTCTCTGCGATGGGAGGCTATGCTGACACTCATCGAAGGGCCAAAATATATAATCAAGTAGTCGGCGAATACAAAGACAGAGGTGGCCGAAAAAGTTGAGTTACAGCCACTTGCCATCACATTTACAGCTCCTTGCTCACGGGGTTTAGCCCTAGGAGCTAAATTTTTATCTAAGATGGGCGTCGCAGTATAAAAGTGCATGGTTTATCTTCCGTATCCAAATCAATTGTTGTGGGCCCTCTAGCACCAGTCCTGAACTTTCCAGGTGCCCGCCGCACTGCCGGCCGTCAGCGCCACGTTCAGCACCAACAGCCCGACCAGCTTCTGCACCGGGCTCATGCCAGCGCCCGCCGCACGCCTTCAGTCAGAACCGTTTCGGGGTAGGCATACCCGGCGTTCTCGTGGTGAATGATCGCTTTCACGAAGCCCTGCATCACCGCCGGAATAGACAGATCGATCTGGGCACCAGGCTTGGTGCCAGTGTTCGCCTCGACGGCACGCACATAAGCGTCGGTGTCGTTCTCTGCCGAGGGTGCCCACCGGCTGATAATCGCCTTCACCGTCTTCAGCCCGCGCTTACGCTGGTACGTCATGCCCAGGGCTCGGATACCGTTCTCGGGTACGTCGAATCTGGCAAATCGCTTCTCGATAGCGGGGTCTGGCTTGAGCTACCCCTGCCACTGATTGGCTGGGTTGTAGTAAATGTTTCCGGGGTTGCGGTTGCGGCCCCGTGTGTCTTGTCGATGATTACACTTTTCTCCATGCGGAAATAGCGCTATCGACGGAGAGGCTTTCGTTAATAGCTCGCCATTATTGCCCAACTACTTTATTTATGTTTATAAGCGTATTCCCAATATTAACTCCTTGCACGTCGAGACTTCCGCCGGACGCCTGCAACACTTCCACGCTAAGAGTATTCCCTATGGACATACACCGAGTCATATCAAGAGATACAACATTGTCCGCCACGGCAGAGGTACTAGCAGAAGCGACAACAAGGCTTCCAATTTTAAACCGAACACCGCGCAGACCAGCAACGTTCCCACTAAAACTAATCGTAGCAGACACGTTGAATAGCGCGGTTTCTGGAATCGAAATGTCATGAGTCGACAATGATGGAGCCAATAGAAAGAAATTGGGTACGGCGTCAAGTAATAGTTTGGTCCAGACCGCAGTAGGCACTGCTTGATTAGCACTCTTGGAAACGGTCGCATAATATTTGTTATGCGTTTGGGCAAATACAGGACGCTCTACTGGGTCTGCGTAGAACGCGCCAGCATCAAAGAAGTTGCCGGCACTTGCGACAGTGTCAGAGAATGAGATGTTCTTGGTTGCCGCATTCGGCACATAGCCACCGAATGACTTAAAGGCCGATCCATGCACATTAAGAACCTGCGTGCCCACTGACCCGGGCGGCCCGAAAACGCACAGAATGTTGTTTATGTTCGAGCCTGTCAGATTTCGATGGAAGTCCGAGCTGATTTTGTGGAGTGCGCCAAGCACGGCACCGCTGTCGACATTCTGTGTCTTAAGGATAACATCGGCTATGCCGTTGTTAGCCTCGAAATACACATTATTAAAGTTGGCCCCCACCCCTCCTTCGTACCCGCAGTCTTCCAGTTGAACCCCAAATCCGGCCGAACCAATAACATGCCCGTTATACTCGCAAGATCCGCCATACCAGTTAATAGCTGATCCACCTACGATATACATCCCATACGTGCCGTTATTGCTGATACTGCACGAAACAAACGTATAGTTGTTTGGTGCGGTGCTAAGCGCTCTGGCAGGTATTGCTCGTTGCGCATATATGCCCTTGTTGTTGAAGCGAAGATTGACCGTGCTGAAATATGGATGATCTACGTCCTGTAGATACATTCCGTAATCAAACCCTTGAATGTTTAGTCGCTCAAACTTTGGCCACGCTCCAAGATTCACCACGATACCGACGGTCGCACCTGCAGATCCAACCTTGAATATCGACATGTCAGAAACTATCTGACAAGAAGTCGAGTTCTCGACTCCAACAGCGTGGCTATTCAGGATCTCGAAGCAGTTGCCCGACCCGGTGTACAGCAGCTGCGTACCGTTTTCGTCCGCCCCCACGTAGGAAACCCGTCCAACGGCTGCGTTAGTCGACCGATCGTTCTTGATGGCGGTGGACAGTTGAAACTGACCAAGGCCAATGCGTAGCTTCCCGCCCGTAGATACCGATTGCAGGTAGTTGGTTGCCGCTTGGAAACTCGCACTGTTATCTGAGGCGTTATCGCCAATTGCGCCGAACTGCTCGGCATATAGTTCGCCCTGCAAGACCAAAACAAAGCAGCCATTGCCGCCTGGACTGGTTTCGCCAGTTGCCTTGAGGAATGCCGCAAGGGTGTTCTGTTCACCACTCCAAGGAACACTAGGGCTGATAACCGTTCCGCCGTTGTGTTGAGTTTTCGGGACGCTTTCCATCCAAATAAAACGCCCACCTCCGTTGGTGCTGCGGGGCGCACCAAGAGCGAACACGCCCGGGCGATACGCCGAGGTCTGAACCGCCCACGCTGGATCGCGTTTGGCTGTCTGCAAATCCATAATGGAGGCGACGTGAACGGTCGAATGGGCTACCAGGGTGGCGCCTTTGATCGAATCAGTAGAAGCCAGCTCTTGGCGCAGGGCGGCATCACCAATAGCAAAGAACTTGGCCGAGTCCGCCGGCCAAGTGGTGGTGGTGAACGGCAGGCTTGCACCCTTCGCTCGGTAAAGTTCGCCACCGAAGCGGACGGTCTGCGTCGGGCGAGTGATGCCAAGACCTGCTACATAATCGACTGGCGCCTCGTAGCCACTGGACTCCAGAAACTCGCAGAACTCGACGACTCGCTCTGCCTGATCGGCGGCGAACCCAGTATCTCGATCGCTCTTGTCGGTGGTGTATTCGTTTGCCCTGGCAAGCTGCGCAGCGTCGAAGGCTTCCTGCTTGGCGTTTTGTGTGGAGATGAAGGTGTTAGCGCTTGAAACCTGAGCCGCCACGAACTCGGCATTCATTCCCGCGACGGATTAGCGGAATGTACCGAATCGGTCGGGGTAGAACGCGGCGGGACCGTTGGCGAACCAGTCCAAATTGACCGCGTTGTCATTCAGGTCGAGAACGTCGCTCGATCCCAGCGCGTTGCCGGTGTTGTAAGTCATTGGTATTCCTCGAGTACAAAAATCCCGCTCAGTTGTGAGCGCTTCGACCTGAATCGCTCTTGCCACCGGGACCGGCCGACCTCCCGAACACCACTGGCTAACAGTTGGAGTTCGAACATCAAGACGGCTGGCCAGCGCTGTTTGGCCGCCCAAAATCCCGGTTGCCTTTCGAACCGCTTCTGCTGGTGTCATGGGGTTCTCCGGCTTGTTATGCGCCAAATATAAGTCATTAACTAATTACCGACAAGCCATTGCCTACTTGGCTAACGAATAGGCTTAATTAGGCAATGCTTACAGGTCCTGAATTAGGCGCAGCCATCGAGCAAGCTCGGGTCGCCAAACGCGTTACAAAGAAGAAGCTCGCCGAAGATTTCGGCGTGGCGGGTCCGTCCGTCCAAGGCTGGGTGAAGACGGGCCGAATCGATAAGTCGAAGCTCATGGAGCTGATCGAGTATTTCTCGGACGTTGTGAAGCCTTCTCACTGGGGCTTAAGCGATCGGATGGGCAATATTCTTTCGGCATCAGAAGCCGAGAAAGGCTTTGATCGAACTATCCGAGCTGATGTCCATCTCTCGGATATCCAGCCTTGGGACGACAACACCCCTCTCGACGATGACGAGGTCTACGTCCCTTTCCTGCGCGAAGTGGAACTGGCCGCCGGCTCCGGCCGATTCGTGATTGAGGAAAGCGACAGCGCCAGGCTGCGCTTCTTCAAGAAAGACCTTCGTCACAACAACGTTCAGTTCAGCAACGCGAAGTGCGTGCTCGTCAGCGGCAACAGCATGCTGCCCGTACTGCGCGATGGCGCGACCGTAGGTATCAACGTCGGCAAGAGCTCCCTGGGCGACATCGTCGACGGCGACATGTATGCGATCACCCACCACGGCCAACTCCGCGTGAAGCAACTCTACAGACTGCCGAGCGGCATCCGTCTGCGCAGCTTCAACCGCGATGAGCACCCGGACGAGGATTACACCTTTGCCGAGATCCAGGATCAGCAGATCGCAATCTTGGGCCACGTTTTCTGGTGGGGCATGTTTGCGCGCTAAAATTGAACGACAAAGCAATGCCCTGCAGAAGGGTTACTGAATGCCGAAGAAACAGCCGGAAAGCAAAATAGCAACGACCGCTGCTGACATTGAGCGCTCTATCCAGGCCCTTAACAAAATGGCTGAACGCCTTTGGGGTGATGGCCGGGAATCTGAGGCGAAAGCCCTACTTGATGCCTTGGATGCATTAAATCGTGCGCTTGATCGGGTCAGGATTGGGGAGAGCCGAAGAGTCCTCCATTAAAATCTACGACTCAGCTCGCGACGGGCTTTTTCGTTCTGCCCGCCCTCCTCGTCAATGGTGGGCGTGCGCCACGAATGGTAGAGTTCGCACTTAATTTTGGGGGGATGCCATGAAATTGAAATGCTTACGATCGCTTGCCCCTATATTCTGCACCGTAGCGCCGGCGAACTCGTCGAGAGCCAAGCCCGCGACGAGCTGGTTCAACAGTTCAACGAAAGCTATAACGCCAAGACTGGAAAAGGCTGGGGCTTCTTCCATGCCGAATCCGGCGCGCCCCGCTTCAGCGGCTGGCTCAGCAAATACCTTGCTGGCACCGAAGACTTTACGGAGTTCAGCGGCACCGCCATCGAGCATCTGCAAAAGCTCATGGAAGAATCCAGCCTGACGGTGGGCGGCAACATCTTCTTTTGCCACCACCTGCAAGGAATGACCGACTATCCATTGATAAAACCGGCCCTGTTGCCCATCGGACACCAGGAGTTTGATGGAGCTTTTGGCACTCATCTTGTTCAGGTCTTTGGCGATCCCTGACAGCGCCTGAGCGCCCATTACCCAAGGGATGGTCAACCAGGCCGCAGGAACCGTTAGCATCAGCAGCGCCGCGACCTGGATGCTCAGCCCAATGTTCATGGTCCGGTTATTACCAGGCACCGCCACCGGGCTACTACCAGCCACAACCGGTTCCGATGCGTTAGGCTTTTGTTGGTAATTGCTGCGTTCTTAATGACGCAGGTCCCACCTCAACGCGGGACTTTTTGTGTTAAAGCCGTTCCCTGTACAGCTCCAGGACCTGCGCAAGGCCCGCTCCTCTATCAGGTCATCGGCTTGCGCAGTAGGATATCGACCGCAAACACAGCAAGTACAGTTCCGGAAACCCAGCGCTGGGTGCGCATGGCAGTGGGGCGCTTGGTCAGGTAGCTGCTGACCCGGGAGGCGGCCAGGACGATGATACCGTTCACGGTGACGGCAATGACGATCTGTACCAGCCCCAGCTGAATGAACTGCTGTAGGGTCGATCCCGCGGAAGGATCGATGAACTGGGGAATCAGCGCGGAATACATAAGCGCAATCTTCGGATTCAGCAGGTTTGTCACCAGCCCCATGGTGAACAGCCGCTTCGGCGAGTGAGGCGGCAGTTCGCGCGCCTTCGAAGGGGAGGCGCCCCTGGGCTTGAGCATGTTCCAGGCCAGGTAGCCCAGATAGAATGCGCCCGCGATCTTGACGACGTCGTAGGCCACCGGCACGGCCTTGAACAAGGCCGCCAGCCCCAGTCCCGAAGCCACCAGGTAGCACACGAAGCCCAGGGCCACGCCGGCCAAGGAAATCATCCCCGCCAGTCGCCCTTGGGAAATCACCCGCGAGGTCAGGTAGATCATGTTCGGTCCAGGTGTCAGCACCATGCCCAGGGCAATGATGGCCACACCGGCCAGGTTTTCCGGCGAAACCATCAGCGTGCTCCTTCGTGTACAGAAAAATGGGTGGCCGGCAGCTGTTCGCGCCCGCCACGACGGGCCAAGGTGCGGCCGTACGCCTCGTCAATGCCAGCGTTGGCATCCGTTACAACTGCTGTTCTCACGATTGAACACTCCATAGTTCGGATAACTGTTCGAAGACCTTCCCCACATCGTGTACCAGCGCGGGACCATCGAAGCTGCGCAGGCGCAAGCGGGTCCTGGAGCCCTCATAGACACCACTGGCGGAGTGCTCAAGGTCCTGTGGTTGGGCCCAGTACAGGGTTCCCAGCCCATCGTGCGGCGAACTGCCGCGCCGGGCGATCACCCAGGCCCCACGTTCACGACGCAAGGGTCTGCCCTCATTGCTGCGGCTGCGTGCAAGGTCCCTGTAGCGGGTGGACGCCCCTGTCTGGAGTTCCCAGGCAATCCCCAGCAGGTCGATATCCCTCACCTCCCGCCAGAGGAACGGAATTTCAGCACCGCCGACACGGGCACCAATCTCAAGGAACAGCAACTCGTCACCCCGGTCGAACAGTTCGAGGTGGAAGACGATTTCCCGCTCCGGCGCGAAGGCCGCCAGCAACTGCTCGACGCGCCGCGCAATCCGCTGCTCGTCCTCGCCCTCCTCCAGCTCGATACTGCCCAGCGGGCTGTCCGGACCGAAATCGGCACAACTGTTCACATAGCGCGACGCGGTGACCACCACGATCCGCTGCCCATCCCACCAACCGTCTACGTGCAGGATCGGGGCGGCGCAGTAGACCTGGACCATCATGGGCTCCACGGCCTGTTGCAACGGATCAAGATCCCCAGGACCGCGAAGGATCTTCACGCCACGACTCGCCGTACCATAGCGTGGTTTGAGCACCAGCGGATAGCCATGCTCGGTCGCCAGTTGCTCCACGGCTTCACGGGAATCGGCGTTCACCGCCGGCAGCACGCTGATCGACGTCTGCCGACCCGCGATGTCCAGCATGGTGAGCTTGTCGCGAAACCGCTCGGTCCAGGCAACCCGGTCTCCCGGCACCTTCCATCGCTCGCGAATCGACGCGGCATTGAGCAGGTCGCCCTCATTGAGGGCGACCACCAGCGCCGGTACACCGTGCTGCGCGACCAGGCGTTCGACCTCGGCCATGACCGCCCCGGTATCGTCCAGCGAGGCCAGCGTCGAACTCGACGCCAGGCGCTCACTCGGCAGCGATGCGATGGATTCGGGCGTGCAGATCGCCCGAATCATCATCCCCGCAGGCAACTCGTATCGGTCGTAGAGGGCTTGGGAGCCGACCCAACGATGCAAGCAGAGCAGGTAGCTCATGCCTTGGGCTCCACGATGAAATGAACGGCCTCCACCGAGTTCGTCGCCGATCCGGACCGCGTCCTCACGCGAGACGCCTGTTGCCAGGACATACCCCGAGACGCAGTCGGCAACGGTATCGAGAGGTGGAATCTGGTCGCCCTCGTGCTTCTGGATGACCACGGCACGCTCGGCCTGGCCCAGCTCGAACAGGAACGGCAGGAACACCAGTGGCGTCTCGCCCTGCTTGGTGTGACGCACGTCGACGTCAGGCTTGAGGTCGAGCTCGACCTTCATCACTTTGCCAGGTGTCGGCACGAAGAACTGGATCGCCGCACCGGCCTTCGGCTCTGGCGACACTTCCGGCAGGGTGTCGATACCCAGGGGCACGGTCAGGAACATCCGGTTCAGGTCGAGGCCGAACGCGCGTCTCACCAATTCCGGGGCACCCGAACCGGCCAGGCGGGCGTGGGACTCCAGTACCCGAGGGCCTTTTGGCGTCAGCACGAACTCGCTGTGGGAAGGGCCTTCCTCCAGCTCCACGGCGTCGAGCAGGCGGCAGGTCATTTCCTTCAGCTCTTTCAGCCATTTCTTGGCATCGGTGCTTGGCGTGCTGACCTCCCACTCGACGTACTTGTCGTTCATGCGGTACTGGGAGTAGCCGATCGGCAGGTGGCGGCGCTTGAAGGAGAAGGAGTCCACGCTGACGACCGGCCCCTCCAGGTATTCCTCGATGATGATGTGCTTGACGTCGGCGTCCTGCAGCGCTTGCCAGGCCTTGGTGGCGGAGGCTTCGTCATCGCAGGGATGGATATGCAGACTGGCGACGCCTTCGGCCGGCTTGAGCACCGACTTGCCATGCTCCTTGACGAACGCGATGGCGATCTGCGCGCTGGTGACATGGCGATAGGCAACCGGGCTCAGGTCATGCTTGGCCAGCAGTTCGCGCATAGCCACCTTGTCCTTGAGCAGGCGCGCGGTCTTGTAGGAAACTCCGGTGAGGCCGAAATGATCGACCACCTTGCCCGTCGACTCGCCCGCCACTTCGGTGGTGGTGATGATGCGATCGAACGGACGTTCGCGATGCAGGGGTTCGAGCACCTTGATGATCGCCTCAGCGTCGTCGATCCTGGCATGCACCACCTGTTCGCAATGAGCGTGGATCTCCTGCTCGTAGTCACCCTCCTGGTGCACCAGCACTACGTCGATGCCCAGTTCCTTGGCTCCGTGAATGGGCGCGGGGCGGCCACCGATTACTGCGATACGTTTGTTCATGCGTGAGTTCCCTATTTATCGTGATGGATTTTGAAGAAAAGGTTCAACTGCAGTACACCCTGCGCAGCCAGCGCGCCTTGCTGTTGGGCATAGGTTGGAACGCCTTGCGTCGATGCAGCACGCGGGCGTTCTTGAAAATGAAGAAGTCACCCGGTTGCATCACCACTTCGATACCCTGGGCATCGCGCAGGCATTGGCACAGGAGCCCGAGGGCCTCTTTGCTGTCCGGGTCGAGCGCCGCCACGATGCCGTCGTCGAAGCGCAGGCGATAACCGCTATCGCCCTGCTCCAGGATCGGCAGCACCTTCTGCTGGCCATCGAAGCCCTCGTTGGAAGCAGGAGCCCCGAAGGTGTAGGCAGGCTTCTGCAACTGGGCCGTTGCCCAGGCGGGCAGCTGTGAGAGGATATGATCCACACAGACGATGTCGGTGGAGGCACCTTCGAAATTGCGCACGGCGGCAAAGGCCAGGAAGTTCGGCACGGATGTCGTGACATCCCGGCCCTGGTCGTCGAAGGGCCAGTTGGGATTGTCGGTGTGCCAGAAAAACTCCACGTCCGCGCCCCAGGAACTCGTGGTGCCCGCAGCCTCCGGCACCGGCACCACGTTCCTGACCAGCTTGCCGAGGTTTTCGTACTCGACCGCATGCGGCCTGACACCCAGCAGCTGCAGCATGCCGAACTGCAGCAGGTCGAAGTCCAGGATGCACTGGGCATTGGGCAGGAAGCCATTGCACGGCGTCGCGACATCCGTGGAGAGCGAGATACCCCGCACCAGCAGTGCCTTGAACGGGCTGGCGGGGAACGCACGGATCGCCTCGACGTTGTCGCTGCCCAACACGGTGCTCAGCCAGTCCCCGCCGATTTCTCCCACGCTGTCGGCGCGGTGCGGCATTTCGGCCAACTTCGCGCGACAGCCCTCCAGCCCGCTCAGGTCGGGCGAATCGATGATCATGACCTGGACCATCGAAGCCTGCTGAACATCTATGGCCATGAGGCTCATGATTTGCGGTTCAAGTATGAGCTGACCTTGGGATCCGGCCGGTGGGCGAACGCGCGGGTTCGACGGATAAACATCCCCAGCGGCAGGATCAGGTAGAGCAGAACGTAATCCATGGTGCACCTTCCCTAGTGAATGAAATGATCAGTCCATCAGTCCATCAGTCCAACGGCACGGTCTCGCGCCAGTCGACGGCTTCCTCGAACTGGGGCTGTTCCGACTTGTCCAGGTAGAAATCGCCGATCGCCAGCACATCGATGTTGGTGCGCATGAAGCAGCGATAGGCTTCGAATGGCGTGTTCACGATCGGCTCGCCACGCACGTTGAACGAGGTGTTGACCAATACGGGACACCCGGAACGCTGGTAGAAGCGCTCAAGCAGCGCGCGGAACCGCGGGTTGCGCTCCCGGTCCACGGTCTGCACCCTGGCCGAGAAGTCCACATGGGTAATCGCCGGCAAATTGCTGCGCGCCACCTTGAGCAGGTCGATGCCGGTCAGCTGCGCCTGTTCCTGTGGGATCACCCTGCGAATGGCCTCAGCCACCGGCGAGACCACCAGCATGTAGGGGCTTTCCTCGACAATGTCGAAGTAGTCCGACGCTTGTTCCTCAAGCACCACAGGCGCGAAAGGGCGGAAGGATTCGCGAAACTTGATGCGCAGGTTCATGGTCGTCTGGGTGTCCGCGCGGCGCGGATCTCCGAGGATCGAACGGCCGCCCAGCGAGCGTGGGCCGAACTCCATCCGCCCCTGGAACCAGCCGATCACCCCGCCGTCCTCGATGCTGGTGATCACCCGGCGGTCGACCTCTTCCTGTGAAAGCCTGTGGAAAACGGCGCCGCAGGCTTCCAGTTCGTCCCTGATCTGTTCCTCACTGTATTCCGGGCCGAGCAAGGCTCCGCTCATGCCATCGAGGACACCAGCGGGCAGTTCGCGGCGGGTCACCCCACGGCATTTGCGGTCGGTCAGCAGCGCGGCACCCAGGGAACCACCTGCATCGCCCGCCGCCGGTTGCACCCACAGCCTGTCGAAGGTTCGCTCACGGGAGATCACGCCATTGGCCACGCAGTTGAGGGCGACGCCCCCGGCCATGCACAGCGATGTCTCGCCTGTCAGTTCACGGGCAGTCCTGGCCAGGCGCGACACCACTATTTCCGTGACTTTCTGCACCGATGCCGCCAGGTCGAACTCGCGCTCGGTCAGTGGCGCCTCGGACAAGCGCCGGGGTCCACCGAACAGTTGCTCGAAGGCCTTGCCCGTCATCACTTCGCCTTTGATGAACTCGAACTTGGTCCAGTCGAGCCTGAAACTGCCGTCGGGCTTCACATCGATCAGATTCGAGAGAATCGTGTCGACATAGGTCGTCTTGCCGTAGGGCGCTAGCCCCATGAGCTTGTATTCGCCGGAGTCCACCTTGAAACCGCAGAAGTAGGTGAACGCCGAATAGAGCAGGCCCAGCGAATGGGGGAAGGACAACTCCGCGACCAGCTTGATGCCGTCTGCCTTGCCGTGCCAGAGGGTCGTCGTCGCCCATTCACCGACACTGTCGATGCACAGGATTGCGGCGCTCTCAAACGGACTGGGAAAGAACGCCGAAGAGGCGTGGGATTCGTGGTGACCATGCACTTCGACCTGACGACCGTCCCGGTCGCCCATCGCTTTCAGATGACGTACAACCTCACGGTCCATCCGCCGCTTGGTCGACAGCCAGTCACCCAGTGCCGGCGCATAGGTGCGCACGGCTGAAAGCCCCGCCACGACGGCTGTCGAGAGCACACGGCGGAATTTGAGCGCCGGATCTTCGTAATAGGCGACATGGTCGACGTCGGCCAATTTGATGCCCGCGTGCACCAGGACGTACTCGATGGCCTGGCGTGGAAACCCCGGGTCATGGCGGACCCGACTGAAGCGTTCTTCCTGGGCGGCGGCAACGATCTTGCCGTCTATTACCAAGGTGGCCGCACTGTCGTGATAGAAGGCCGAGATGCCAAGCGTGTACGTCATAGCAGCGCCCTCACTTTCTTGCGAAACTTGTCCAGCATGGTTTGCTCCCTGGGTGGATTGAGCGCGACGAATCCGGTACGGACCCGCGCCCACATTTCGTCACGATCACTTCGAGGAAATGCGCTGAGGTAGGCATCCAGGCTCGCGGCAGCCCATGCCGTATGCCCGGTGGATATGTTGTCGATGGAGTTGTGCAGGTCGACGAACATCGTCGGATAGCCATAGGCAACCAAGGCCTTGTGGGTACGCCGATAGCCGCCACCGACCCCGGACAGCTCCATCGCCAGGTTCAACCCGAGGATCTCCGGGCAGTAGGTTTGGGAATATCGTCTGATCGACAACCAGAACACCGGCAGTTCGAAGTCTTCGTCGTTGAAGCAGGCGGCATTGGCGTAGCCGGGGTCGGCGGTGGCTGGCAACTCACCATGTATCGCCTTGAGCAGATGGCGGTAGATGACGGGATGGTTCTGAGCCTCGATGCCGTTGCCCAGCTCATCGAAAAGCGTTTCGAACAGTCGGCTGCCGTACGCGGTGGAGGCCACCGCCGGATGGGCGAATCCCGCCAGCCAGGCACCGTCGATCATCGTCAACGGCGCAAGGGAGAGGATATCGGCCACCACGTCCTCGCGCGATGGCAGCTCTTCATCCTGTTCCAGTGACTGGTTGGACGCCACGTGCTGGCCCTGCAACCATGGCTGCAGAACACCGGGAGCCCATTGCTCCGGCAATGGGCAACGCCCGTTGGCGACCCCACTCGCGGCCCTGGCAAGCCAGCGTGTCACGTAGTGTCCGCTGTAGTGTTCCTCAGCAGGCGTGAGCTCCACGCGCAGCAGGCGCGGGTAGGCCTGTCGCAGGCTGAGGCTGGTGACCAGGGCCGGCGCCTCGATGTCCTCCCGGATGGCCCCAACGAGCCTGCCGTCGTCCTTCCACATCTGGCAGGCCGCGGGTTGCAGGGGCGCATCGGCGTAGGGCAAGCCGGCGATCCATCGATGAAGAATGACGATGTCGTCGCGGCTGAAGATGCGGAACATCTTGCCCCGCGGCGAAATCAGGCTGGTGAGCAGCGGACTCGACTCCGGCTTACCCGCCCTCACGTAGGTGCTGGCGGCAAGGTGGTCGAGGAAGGTCAAGGAATCGTCGACCTCCAGCAAGGGCTTCATCGGCGCCTTGTTCAGTCGCGTCTTGTCATGGTATTGGCAAGCATCCAGCCGACGACGGCTGATCAGGTGACGCGCCGCCTCCCTCGGATCGAGCCAGCGCTCAAGCACATCGAGCAGCGCCTCGCTCATCGCCTCGGCCTGCCAGCGTGCCCACCGGTAACCCTGGCGTACGCCAGTGTGGCCCGACTCCCCCGCGTGCAGGAGGAATTCGCGCACTGCCGTTTCGGCGAGCGCGGCGAGGTCATCTGTACCCCCGGCGGGGTCGCGACGCAGATCGAGGAATTGGCAGGCGGAAGGTTCATTGTCAGCGATGAACTCGAACGAGGGCAGCAGCCCGCAATGACGCAGGTACAGGTTGGCCCCCAGGACCTGGGCCATCAGCGACTCGGGGAAATGCCCGAGCACGGCTAGCGTCGAGGCAAAGTTGAAGGCCCCATCCGAGATCCTCGGGTCGCCCCCCGCCCGCAGCAGGTCTTCGCCGGCATCCGCCAGCCCATGTTGACGCAGCAACTCCTGGTAGCGTTGGATACGACTGGCCGCCGGTTGACCGACACCGACATCCGCCGCATGGATTCTCAGCGCTGCCATCGCGTAGCGCGCTTCGTTGTTCCAGCTGCCACACAGCCCATGAATCAGGTACTGGCTGCCGATCAGCAAGGGCGCCGACTCCAGCGCCGCTTTGGCACGCAGCGCCCGGGCATCCTTTTCGTCAGCCTTGATCGCCTGCGTCAACCTTCGAAATCCTTCGCGCACGGGTCGGAGCCGTTCGAATGCAACGCCTGGCAGCCCGGCCAGGGCCGTCTCGCTGGCGAAGTCGACGTCTGTCAGGTCTGCTCCAGGCACTGTCTCGAGGCAGGTGCGCAGGGAGGCCGAGGTAAACACCCGCCTGGCCTCTTCCCCTGCCTGGGCCCCGAGGAAGCTGGAAAAATCTGCCGATTAGTCTTCATCAGTACATTGGATAGATAGAGGAATTGTTTTTCTTCTTGGCTTTTTTCTTTCTCTTGAACAAACCGCCAAGTGCCTTGCGAATTCGCTTTAACATAAGACCTCCTTAATCCTTACTGCAGATTTCGATGAATGGCGCGTGCCACGACATCACTGCCAACGTCGGTATAGTGTGCGCGGTCGACAAATAACCATTCATCGGTCGGGCGTTGACGTAAATCATCGACCAGATTGCAAAATCGAATACCCAGTGCATGACAACCGCTGGCCAGGTTATCGGAATAATGGTCAGCGACGGCGGGATCCGATATATCACCGTACAAGTTTTGCCACGTACCAAATCGGGAAATCCGGTCAAGTTCATCGAACAACTTCTGCTCTTCGGTGCACGGCTTTCTCACCCAAGTCGCCAAGGGTTGCATGAGAAATGAAAGTTCCGCACCGAGGGAGTCAGCAAGTCGTTTCCACGTGGTCAAACAATTAAGCGTGTCTTCGGCGGCGCGTGCCACCGTGTGTGCAATCGGTGGCACTGCGGTAGTTTCGGTCGGCCACTTTGGAAGTTTGACGGGCGGCAGTTCGGCGCCATTTTCCTCCGCAATTTCATCAAACTTTTCATAGTAATCGCCGCAGAAGTGGTACGGCGGCAGGTCACCGCGAATGAACTCGGGAAGACGGGCCATGACCAGCGTGTTGAAGCCGCCCATGACCACGATCTTGCGCACTTTGGGCAAGCGGTGGACATGCAGAATGAACAGCATCAATTCCTGGGTCGAATTGAAGCAGTGTCCCGCAAAATTCAACCATGGCGTACCGTCGGGATCCTGCGCGGCAAGGCGGCTCGCCACCGAGGCGGCATCGCTGGAGGCCCCATATCCCAAGGCTGACGAGGCCCCGACCAGCAGATTGACCGCCTGCGGTGCGTGTGTCCCCAGGTTACCGGCACTGATCGGTCGGCCTTGCGCATCATGGGCGAGACGAAAGCCGAGCCGATCGGTATTGATCGATGGCGAACGGTAGTCGGCGGCATTGAAACCCATGACATAGGGCAAGTACTGGGAGCGACCACGACTGGCGAATCGATCGTAATCGAGCATCTGCGGTGTCAACTTCACACGTTCCAGACCGGGATCATCAAGTGCGATGCGCTTGCGACTTTTGAACATGGTCAAACTACTCCTTGAGTGAGAATCGGAATTCCATTTGATCAGGAAAGCTTTTTTCAGAGCGAACACCGCCGTACAACTATCGAAGTTATAATTTCGAAAATCGCGAACGTGCTAACAACAGCCCGCGGTAGGCCGGACAGCATAAAATTTAGTTATTGTGTAATAGCGCTTTCTAAGGTGTGAAAGTCGAAATTAATTCAGAGGAGATGGGGGCAGTGGAAGTCGCACCGCGAGACGGTGAGAAAGAAGTGTGATGAACGGATGTTGTTATCAGGAGGCGTAATCTGGAAGCATTGCATGTTGCAATACGGTGCTGCTGAGAGTTTCCACGCATTAGTACACTCCTTTGTCTTATTCCCTCCGGATCCCACCGAAGGCACATTTGTAGCACCGATTCTAGGCGGTAAATTCTGGCTGTCAATATGTAACAAAGTGTATTTCGTCGGCGAATACGAATATTTTTGTATTTTGCTCATTGTGTACGATCGTTTCACTAACAGCGTGACCGGTATCTCCACTCCATTGCGCGGCCTCTAAACTTTAACGCATCGGTCAGGATATTGTTTCGGGGGGCGGTAGAAATCTTGGACTACCTGGAGGTAGTTCATGTATTCATACGAAGACCGCATCCGAGCGGTCAAGCTCTACATCAAACTGGGGAAGCACACCGGGGCAACTGTTCGTCAGTTGGGCTACCCGACGAAGAACTCTCTGAAGAGCTGGCATGAAGAGTACGAGCGATGCCTCGACCTGTCGCGTGGTTACATGCTCTCGAAGCCGAAGTACTCACTGGCCCAAAGGGAAAAGGCTGTCGGGTACTATCTCGACCACGGGCGCTGCGTCGCCTCCACCATCAAGGCTTTGGGCTACCCGGCACGGGATTCGTTGCGTGCCTGGATTCATGAATTGCACCCCGAACTGCACACCCGCGTCGTTGGTCGATCTGACGGGCTATCACGCCCGCCAGCGATGAAGCAGGCTGGTCATCGCGCTGTGTACGCGACAAGAAAGTGCGAACGCCGGGGCTCAAAAGCTGGGCGTGTGCAGGCCGACCTTGTACAACTGGAAAAATCAGCTAATCGGCCCAGAGGCATCAGCATCCATGAAACGCCGACAAGAAACTCCCTGGCTAACGAATAGGCTTAATTAGGCAATGCTTACAGGTCCTGAATTAGGCGCAGCCATCGAGCAAGCTCGGGTCGCCAAACGCGTTACAAAGAAGAAGCTCGCCGAAGATTTCGGCGTGGCGGGTCCGTCTGTCCAAGGCTGGGTGAAGACGGGCCGAATCGATAAGTCGAAGCTCATGGAGCTGATCGAGTATTTCTCGGACGTTGTGAAGCCTTCTCACTGGGGCTTAAGCGATCGGATGGGCAATATTCTTTCGGCATCAGAAGCCGAGAAAGGCCTTGATCGAACTATCCGAGCTGATGTCCATCTCTCGGATATCCAGCCTTGGGACGACAACACCCCTCTCGACGATGACGAGGTCTACGTCCCTTTCCTGCGCGAAGTGGAACTGGCCGCCGGCTCCGGCCGATTCGTGATTGAGGAAAGCGACAGCGCCAGGCTGCGCTTCTTCAAGAAAGACCTTCGTCACAACAACGTTCAGTTCAGCAACGCGAAGTGCGTGCTCGTCAGCGGCAACAGCATGCTGCCCGTACTGCGCGATGGCGCGACCGTAGGTATCAACGTCGGCAAGAGCTCCCTGGGCGACATCGTCGACGGCGACATGTATGCGATCACCCACCACGGCCAACTCCGCGTGAAGCAACTCTACAGACTGCCGAGCGGCATCCGTCTACGCAGCTTCAACCGCGATGAGCACCCGGACGAGGATTACACCTTTGCCGAGATCCAGGATCAGCAGATCGCAATCTTGGGCCACGTTTTCTGGTGGGGCATGTTTGCGCGCTAAAATTGAACGACAAAGCAATGCCCTGCAGAAGGGTTACTGAATGCCGAAGAAACAGCCGGAAAGTAAAATAGCAACGACCGCTGCTGACATTGAGCGCTCTATCCAGGCCCTGAACAAAATGGCTGAACGCCTTTGGGGTGATGGCCGGGAATCTGAGGCGAAAGCCCTCCTCGACGCCTTGGATGCATTAAATCGTGCGCTTGATCGGGTCAGGATTGGAGAGAGTCGCAGAGTTGCGACCCTTCATTAAAGCTTACGAATCAGCCGGCGCGAAGTAGATTTGCAGGAGGTTTCATGCCCCTCACCAAACCAAATCAAGAACTATTGCCTTGGCAGGCCTGCTGATAATTCTGCTCTCCCGAAAGCCAACAGCAGCTCCGGCGACAGTTGAAAGCAACTCACGCTCCTGTGGAAGATCTTGTACATCTCGACAGAGAGGCTTTCGGCTGCGTTTCACCTAGCGATTTTGATCGAGCCTATACCAGCTACACCCAAGCCGAATATGCGTTGTGGTCTGTCATGATCACACGCAAGTACTGTTTTGCGCAGTTGGATCTCAGCCAGGACATTTCGTGGACGGTAATGCAAGTGCGTGATGACCTAATGCAAATCGGACTCAAGCGCGCGACCGAGTATTCGAAAGCACCCGATATAGGCCAATCCACCTACTGGACGCGAACTGGCTGGGCCTATCCCGCAGAATAACGCAGCAACGCCAATTGCAAAGCCCGCCAAGCGCGGGCTTTTTTGTGCCTGCAATTACTGCGTTACACCCGGCGCCGGCAGCAAGGAGACCTGAGGCAGCACGACTGGCGAAAGATTGCCGGTAGCGTCTTCTGGCAGCGTGTACATGGCGCCGGTAAGTGGGTCGACAATAAGCATACCGATCAAACCTCCAATCAGCAGGTTGCCCCAGTACCAACCGCTCACCGTGGATTTCAAAGGAACAGTTGTCTCTGCGTAGCCGTCCTTCTGGAAGGTGACTGTGTAGCTTTCGCTTTTGAAGTAACCGCGACTGGTCTCCAGAATGGCTGCGCCAGGTGTGACGCCTTTCATCACAACGCCTCCCTTGCTGTCCTTAATCACGTAATTCGCCTTGGTCGGCATGCTGTACAGCCCCACCTTTGGCTTGCTGTCACTGACAATGCTCGCGCAACCGGATACTGCAAACGCCAAAACTATCGCCATCCCAGCGCACGCTTTACGAAAAACCATCACACCACTCCATATCGCCATCATTGGCTCGGCCGTAAATCGACCGGCGCGGATTGTATCCGAATGATAGCAATTAGACATCCACCCGCATGCCGTCTATTCCGGGCTTTTAGAGGGTTTCTCCTCGCTAAACGAACCGAGCCCGCTTGGGACTATTGCTAAATTGTGTCAGGATAAATACTGTATGTGCGTACAGCTAACGCAAGGAGCGCCCTATGTTTCACCCTACATCCGGATCGCAGCCAAAGAATTCCTATGAGCTCGTCGGTCGGCGAATCAAAGAGCTGATCGCGGCGCTTAGCGTCAAAAAGCAAAATGGCTGTCGTGGTATCCAGGCGAAAGGACGAGAACCCTGAGGCATGGCACCAGGTCATTCGAGATATTGAGGAAACTAACGGCGTAAGCATCGAACGCCTGAGTGACGGCACCGTCAGGATCGGCTGGCGAAAAATACTGCGACTGAAAATATGACCCCGCCTAGTGCGGGTTTTTTATGCCTATCAAAAAATAATTAGCCAATACCTATTTACAAAATGTTAGTCAATGCCTACTGTTCATCTCAAGCCAACGCAACACCGGCCCAGCAGCGAAAGCCGCGCCGCTCTTTAGTGATACACCTTGCCGGATCACTACCGGCCCAGATTCAAAGGCAGCGATGAACCGGCCTCAACGGTTCAGAGGGTTGGCAACTGACCCGGGCGTGCAGCGTAAAACGCCAAGAACAGTTACACAGCGGGAGAACATGCCGAAAGGCCCAAAGATCGTCGCCAGCCAGGTCAGCGACAGCATCCGCGCCAACCTGGCGAGCTTGGTCGAACTGACCGCCGATTACGTCTTCCTGTTCAACAACGTTCAGCAACTGGTGCTGAAGGTGAACGATGACCTGGTGGCGCTGATCAAGGTTCGAATTTCGAAACATCAGAAAGCCGAGGAAGAAAAAGCGGAAGCCACCCGCAAGCGCATCCGAGAGGAAGAGTTGCAGCGGATTGCGAATGAAGCAAAACCGATGACCTACCGCGCCGAGGTCACGAATCTGGAAGCCCTGGTGCACGCCGTAGCTGGCGGGCTGGCACCGCTAAGCGTGCTGACCGTCAACTGGGACGCATTCGACGCCCTGGTTGCTCAGCAAGGCTCGCTTTTCAGCATGGCCGGAGTAACCCTGGTGAATGCCGCGGCATGAGGAAGATCAAGCGAATAGTAAATAAATGACACCGGCAACCTTAGTTGGATCTGCCGAAAAGTATTATCGAAGCAGACATACTGACTCAGATGAAATCATTAAGTAGGGCGATCGTAAAAACAGCACCCATTCATTAATTTATGCATTTGAAAATTTGGAGTATTTATGTCTAACGACACTTTAACTCACGCAGTAGACGCACCATCCAACATCAACAATAACCTTGCAACCCAAATCGGAGGTACTCAAGCAACCACTGTTACTACCGAAGACGCTGCTTTAGTCAGTTGGAGCAGAACACCTATGGCTTCTGCTAGCACAGGCACTGTCGCTGCTTCATTAAGTACTACCTGGATCAGTGTTTGGGAATTCACCAATCTAATTACCAATAAGCCTAACCCGTCAGACCCTACGACATGGGATTGGTCTCCGGCCATTGCGGGCGCACAGGCTAAAGCTCAGTCTATGGCCAAAGTAGCCTATGGCGGTTACGGCGTAAGTTTTACTGCCGGAGTTTATCCGGTTACCCGAATCATTCACTACAGTGGCACGCCGCTTCAAGGCATGGGCTCTCGTAATACCTTCATCTCGGCTCTGCCTTTCGATCCTGCCAATGGTAAGCCATACGGTATGCTGGAACTGGCTCCAGGGGTAGTACAGGGTGCGCACATCAGTGGTATTACATTTTGCGGATCACCCTCTTATGTATATGGGACAGCTGCGGTCAACCCAAATCAATGGGGTTTCTACTGCCATGCACAGTACGACGCTAGCTATGTAGAGGGGGGTTTCTGGCACTCAAATCTAGTGGATGTGTGTTTTTGGAACTTCAAAAAGGCATTTGGTCTCGTGGCGGTTATACCCAAGCCAACTCGAAGCGACCACACCAGTGGATCGACTTTTCTGATGTTCAAGTTGAGGTTCAGGATGGCGGTGAGCCTTGGCTGTTTACTGGGCAACATGGCCAGATCTCAGTGCGAGGCGGGCAAGGTAAAAGCATTAGTTCCTCCGTCGTAACACGTGCACTGTACTCGGTCAAAATCGCTGTTGACCCTGCTCCTTCAACAACTGCTTACGAAGGTATCAATGGCGAAAGCACTTCGGATGTTTCTGGTGTAGGCAATGCCTCTCGAGCCGGCCACAATATAAATTTTAGTGATGGTTTCTCATTTCAAGGATCGCAGAAGGGTCTTTGGGTCGATGGTCCTGCACGTAATATTACATCTGATGGTTGCTGGTATGAGACCTTGGCACAAGCAGTGACTATGACAGGTGACGGGAATATTAGTCTTTCTAACAACCGCTTTGCCAATGCAGGTATTGGTGCCACGGCTGGCGGTACGCCTGGAACAGGTTATATTGTTACTTTAGGATCTAAAGGCCAGATTGATTGGGGTCAGGGTAACGTCGTAGAGGGGTCTTATGATCACTTAATTTCCGATACGTCTTCTGGAGCCAACGAATGCAATGGTATCAACTGGCGAGGTTACCTTCGTAGTGATGCTACCGGACTTACCATACTGCCTGCATTGCCACAAAAATCGCCTGCTATGGACACTAACGGCAAGATTGATATGGGATCACATGGTTTTGGGACAATAGCACCTAATCCTGATCGCTCTGTACGATTGTCTCACATATCCAGCAATTTGTTACCGGGACAAATTTTAGTGCTGCGAGCAACTACCGGCCCTGTAACTCTCAAAAATTCTTCTGGTGGTAATATAATTACTGGTACAGGTCGGGACATTACAATACCCGCTGGTGGTATAGCCACTTTTATGCGCATACAACCTTACGTAGCCGGTTCTGAGTTTTTGCTTCAGTCTGTATCTGTTCACTCTGCTTCTACAGTGCCTACTGACGGGTTTTATTACACTCAAGGGCACATCATCGAAAACATTGCCGTGGGTGCCGGTGTGCCGGACAGATGGAAGTGCACTACTTCGGGACTGGCTGGTACTACAGCAATATTCAAAGCCGCAGCTGTATTAACTTAATCAAGGGTATCCGGATCAAGTGCATGGAACTGATCGCCAGAGAAAGCCGCGTCACCCCGGGTGGACAGATTTGAGGCGGATGAACACCTGGGTAAACCAACGAAGCCGACAGTCCTGTCTGGACCTGCCGGCCAGCGGTCTCGAAGAGGCAGGCCATGGCCAAGACTGGACAATAGCGATCGGCGAAGGCCGCCGAGAAGCGGATCGAGTACGACGAGAAGGAATTGCGGCACCGGTACGGCTCGGCACGCGGCAGAAGCTTGACGAACTGATGGCCTGGAACGGCATCGAGGAAATGAACGAGGCTGTGCAGAACCTGACTTTGAGCGCTCATGCGCTCGGACCGACCCTCTCGTTCCAAGCGATGGAAGTCCACGCCACAAAGTGCAGATATGCGAAAACGTGGCGCGGATGTTTCGAAATGAGAGTTTGGCAGAGCTGAGGCGTGCGGTGCCTACCCGAGGTATTCGCAATGCCCGTTCTCCATCGCGTCACCCACAAGATCGCCAGCAAACCCGAAGGCAGCCCGCCAGCCCAACACAGCGGCGGCACCGCATTTGGCTGACCATTCCACCAGGCGGCATTTGAGGTAATGGCGACTGCCGTAAAGCTCTCGGCGGTTAATCACTGAAAAACTACCGCAAAAAGAAGTCTCCTAAAAAGGTTCAGCTCCAACGTGGTTTCATTCAGGCGAATGAAGCCTTTAAAAACCCATGTATATGGGATCAACATAACTTGAGGTAAATATGACTATCGGCGAATCCACTCAACTAGCTGAAACTACTCCACTTGAGAAAGTCCTGATTGATTCCAACCAAGGATCCCCCCAAATTCCTTTCGTACCTCGGAGCGCTAGCTCAGTACTTTCTGTGGTGGAGTCAGCATCGCGGCACAGTGTCCACGCTGACGACTACTGCCTGCCAGGACTTGTCGACAACACAGACGGTTTGGCAAAAGCAGTTGCTGCTCTCGGCTCACTTGGTGGAACAGTACTTCTTGGGCCTCGAACATACGTAGCCAGCACAATGGTAATTCCCAGAGGGGTAATTATCCAAGGTGAAAATCCCTTGGTATCTATACTACTGCAACAGACGGGATCAAACGTAGACTTTGTAACCTCAGAAAATTTTCCGGTTTTGACCGGCACGGGCTTACCAGTCGCAACAGATAATCGAGTGCCCTCCTGGTTTGGGTTAAGAAATGTTCAGGTAAATGGCAACAAAGAACATAACAGTGTCGGCCGAGCATGCTGCTTCTATGGCGCCTACACGATAATAGATCACGTTGTTATCGGATGGGCGCCAGCGGCGGCCTTTACACTGAGTATGCAACGAACGTATCCAGCAACGCTTCAATTGCCGATCAAGAGGAAGGCTTTGTTCGCGATTTAATTGTCCGCGACAACAACGGAGATGGCTGGATAAACCGCGGGCCGCACAATGTCCACATGGACAATATCACTGGCATGCGAAATGAAGGCTGGAACTACTTCAGTGAGGTTCTCGACGGGACGTACAATGGGGCCCCCACTTACTGCACAATTTTACATTGCTTCCAGGGTGACATGAACTGGACCAGTGCAAGCGGTCGCAAACGTAAGAACATCTATATCGGCACTAATGGTTCGTTCGGTCAGATCACCGTGGATGGTGGTTCATTAGAAATTAATGCCGGATCGTGTTTGATTTCAAATCTGAATCAGTACTTCGGCGGCCAAGGTGGCGATATGGTTACGATTTCGGGTTCTCGCAACATGATTGGAGTATGGCGAGGACTCGCTCGCGCCGCATCATCTACCGCCACACCAGACGCTTGGATCGCCAAGATCACAGGAGACTTTAACAGCATCGGCGTCATGCAGATTTACGATAACTCTGCCGCTGTTGCATTTTCCAATGGCGTTTTTATCGGTGGCGTGGGCACAGCCATTGCTGATCTATTTATTCGTGGGACCAAGACCGGCCTAAAAGTCACCTCAAGCCGCAATAGAATCCGCGGTTGGATTGCGAACACCGTGGTCGCAGGTTTTGAATACACCACTCCAGTGGACTCACACGGGGGTAGAAATAGGATCAACTTGGATATATCTCTCATCATCCGGTGCATATACAATAGGTAATGCACCAATAGTTAATTCGGACCGCTTCAATATCGAAGGAACTGGCTTGAACGGTGGAACCAAGTCAACTAATTTTTCCAAAGAACAATCATCCATCGCAGGCGACCCAGACGCTGCGGGGATTAAAACGATGATCATTCCCCATGGCCTGCTTTATACGCCTAGACGCCAAGATATTAAATCATCCCTGACAGGACTAACGATAAAAACATTAACTCTTGGCTTCATGCGCTGTTCTGTAGTGGACGCTACAAATATCACTATTGAATATCTAGTCGTAACACCCGCTGTAGGGGGTGTTATGAGCATCGCCGTACAAGCTGCGGCACAGTAAATCGAGGTAAAAGGCCTTTGTCGCTTACTAACTGTCGTATCCGGTCACGGAGGGTGGCGCCTGCAATGTAGATTTTCCATAAGTGGTTATTTTTTCAAAACCACCGCCTCCGCTGTGCTCGTCGCCGTCAACTCCCGAAGCGAGAAGGCGGCATGATGCGGCTCAGCAGGAAGGTCAGAGCGCACTGCCGGCTGCCATTAGGAGATGGAGCATAGGGAAGAATCCCGCCGCAGAATTAGTAGAATTGTGAGGTAGCGGGAAAGAAACGAGACCAACAGCGCAATCTTTGAACCACATACAAGTAATCATGACCCATGATCTAAACAGGCCAGATCATAAAAAACTTAAATCAAGAGGGACCAAACACTATATTATCAGCCTCCTGCAAAGTTAAAACCTGTGTAAGCTCAATCGTTAGATAGCTATAAGCTTTAGGATTAAATTTAATCTGCACAGCTGGATTTTCACTAAAATTCGACAGCCAATCATAATCATTACAGTAGCTTGCAGGTATGTTAAGCCACTGCTGAGCCACTGGAACCGCAAAGCTATCCATTTCAGCCAACTCCTTACTACAATATACTGACCATATGTCAACGCCCTCAGCAGGAACAACAGCAGCAGCAATTCCATATCCGTAAGCATAAACAGCCGGTGTCTTTTTAAAGGTTTTTATTACATAAAAACCATTTCCTAATTCCCCTCCCGAGGCATGGTCCCAAACCCCTGGCACAACTCTTAGACCGCCTTTTAAGGATGCCCTATGCCCAGACCTAGTAGCGTGAAATCCTATTAATCTCATAGAAACTCCATTTTAATTGCAAGAATCTTCCAATTCACCAACCGCACACAGACCGAGTGTTTTAATTTTAAAAAGCCGAGACGCCTAGATTAAATAGATCGGTTTCCGTCAGTGCCTAGCCTCATATGCCGGTCGGCCAAGCACCATGTCCACACGCGAATTCTTGATGAATTTGCCCAAGCATTTTGCTTAATGCCAGCCATCAAAAAAATAGACCATTCCCAAATTAAACGCCAATACGCCAGCCGTAGAGGCCTACCCGAAGCAACCCATGCCCCCTTCCCACCAGATACTGGTCGGCGACTGCATCGACATGATGCGGACTCTGCCCGACCAGTCAGTGCAGTAAATGAAGCAGAAGTCTGCGACCGAGATAAATCACAGATTAATGCGGCTTAGGCAATTCAAAAGTCTGCTCAAAGCGAACCAAAGCGGGCGATCGCTGCATCGATAAATCGTCGGAGTTTGGCTGTTCTTTGACGATTTGCCGTGTAGAGCAAATGCATTTGTCGGCTCGGAGCTTCGAAGTCAGCTAACAATCGCACCAACTCGCCGCTGCGCAGCGCCGGCTCAAGAAAGTCCTCGGGTCCAAGGACAACTCCAAACCCGTCAAGCGCTGCTGTCAGCAGCGCTTTGCTCTCGTTGACCTGCAAACGACTGGCGACTTGTACCTTATGAACTACGGAGCCTTTGCAAAACTGCCATTCGCGGTCAGCCGGGCGGGACCAATAGGCATATCCTAAGCATTCATGGTTTTCGAGATCACCCGGTGTTTGTGGCGTTCCGCGCTCGATCAGATAGTTCGGGGCTGCGCAGGCCACCAACCGATAAGGCGCCAACGGTCTGGCTGTCAAACTGGAGTTGGCCAAGGGGCCGATCCGAAAAGCCACCTCATAACCCTCCTCCACCAGATCGACGAAGCGGTCCGTCAAATGCAGATCGATTTCTACCTCAGGGTGGTGCCGCAAGAAATCCGTCACGAATGGCATGAGGCTATAGGAACCGAAGGTCACGGGAGCACTGACTTTCAGTTTGCCACGAGGGGTGTCGTTCATGATCTGGGCAAGGGTGTCGGCAGCCTCGGCTTCGCTCAAAATATGCTTACAGCGTTCGTAGTAAGCAGTCCCCAGTTCAGTCAGGCTCTGGCGCCGAGTAGTACGGTTCAGTAGCCGCGCCCCTAGCCGGTGCTCAAGAGCGGCAACATGTTTGGCCACCATCTGCGGCGACAGACCCAATCGCTCGGCGGCGCGGGCATAGGAGCCTGATTCCGCCGCCATCACGAAAGCACTCATGCTCGTCAGACGATCCATCATTCAACACTCCTGGTAACGAGACTAAGTACCCGATGATTATTTATCTGCCAGTGGTTGGCAATCATCATGGACTCTTCCTACCAATCAAGGAGCAAAGACATGCGAATCGGCATTATTGGAGCTGGCTTCATCGGACGTGCGGTGGCGCAATTGGTCATCGCAGCGGGACACGAGGCGATGCTCAGCAACTCACGCGGCCCACAGACGATGAGTAGCATACTCACTGACATTCCCGGCAGTCAGGTCGGCACTATCGAGGACGCCGCACAATTTGGCGACGTGGTGCTGGTGGCCATTCCCCTGGCGCATTACCGAAGTGTGCCGGCGCAGTGGCTGGAGGGCAAAACCGTGCTGGATGCCAACAACTACTACCCGCAACGCGACGACCCTATCGCCGCCCTCGACCGCTTCGAAACCACCACCAGCCGCCTGCTCGCCGAGCATCTGCCCCAGGCCAATGTGGTCAAGGTGTTCAATGCCATTCTTGCCCGGGATTTGGTGCCGGACGCACGCCCCGCAGCGGCGCCCGACCGACGCGCACTTCCGATCGCTGCTGATGATCCGGCCGCCAAAGCCCTGGTTATCAGATTGCTGGACGAGATTGGATTCGACGCCGTTGATGCTGGCAGCCTTGATGATAGCTGGCGATTCGAACGGGCTAAACCCGCTTACTGCATACCACTGGATAAAGAGGGGCTGAAGGTTGCCTTGGCTGCGGCCCAACGGCAGGTCGAATTGCCCGACGGATCGTGGCGCCGCTGAATTGTCCGCACCCACTGGATCGAGAGAAGACTTGGAGCTGACGGAGGACAATGTCAGCTTCGGGTTGTGGATTTCGGCCAGCCGTAGCAGGCAGAGTTCGGCCAGACGAGACGCAGCATGGACCGATTCACCGGCGGTTGCCTGTGCGGCAACGTGCGACTTATGGCAGCAGGCCTACCCTACCGGGTCGGCTTTCGGTCGTTTCAACCTGTCACGTATGACCGGTTGAATCCACACTCGATTGCAGCCGTTCGAGACTGGTTGCAAACGGCAAAAAGCGGACGTCCAGCTTTGGTTCAGAAAGAAACCTGGCACTACGCCTTCGCTACGATCTCGTCCCACGCGGTAGGGCTGGGAAATAGCTCGTTCAGGAAACCCACAAACGCCTTCACATTCGGGCTGCCTCGGCGGCTCTCTGGCCACAAGGCCGTGATGGAGGAACGGTCGACAGCGAACTGTGGAAATAGCGGCTTCAGTTCTCCCCGTGCGACATAGGGCGCGGCGACATAGGTGGGTGAAATGCCAATGCCACCGCCAGCTGCAAGCACTGCGGCAACCGCATCGCTGGCGTCAATGACGATGGATGCGTCGGGCGCTATCTCCACCATTTGGTCCCCCACGTTGAATGGCCAACGTAGCGCTTGGCCCGAGCTCTGGTAGCGAAAATTCACGCAGTCATGGTCGACCAGGTCGCTGAGTTCCAGGGGCGTGCCGCGTTTGGCTAAATAGGCTGGAGAGGCGAAAGCGCAGATTCGATGCGGCCCCAGCGTGCGGGAGATAAGCCGCGAATCGGCCAGGTTGCCCACGCGCACAGCCACATCGATGCCTTGCGCAACGATGTCCACAAACTGATCGCCCAAGCGCAGGTCGATGGCGAGCTTGGGGTAGCGCTCGCGAAACCTGGGAATCGCCGGCGCCAATATGTTCAGCCCGATAGGCGGCGAAGCGGTCACTTTCAAGGTGCCGGAGGGCTCAGCGCGCGAGGCCACTGCGGCCTGCTCGATGTCCTCTACTTCACGCAGAATTCGTAGCGCCCGTTCGTAAAGATCCCGGCCTTCAGGTGTCAGGGTCAACGAGCGGGTGGTGCGGCTGAATAAACGTAGCTCGAAATGTTGCTCAAGGCGTTGCACGCTTTTACTGATAGCGGACGGCGACACGGATAAATCGCGGGCTGCAGCGGTGTAGCTGCCTAAAGAGGCAGCGCGGGCAAAGGCAATAAGACCGGTAAGGCGGTCCAACCCTATTTGTTCCTTCATGGCACTAGTAAAGCGATTTATGGCCTGATTATCAATGTTGGCTCGAATCTTTAGTCTTTGCCCAACGACGCCATTCAGGCAGTCAAGGAGATCGACCATGAGCCATTCCACCACCATACAAACCGCATTTACCCAACAGCTACCCTCTCATCTGGAAGGCCGCACGGTGGTGATTTTCGGCGGCACATCCGGCATCGGTTTAGCCGCCGCGATTCAAGCCAAAGCCGCCGGGGCATCGGTGACCGTGATCGGTTCCAATGCCGAGCGCGCCGAGCAAGCGGCGACAGAACACAGGCTCGCCGGCTGGCGCGCCGCTGATGTCACCAACGGCGATGCCGTCTACGCTGCCTTGGCGGACATTCCTCACGTGGATCATCTGGTTCTACTCGCCGGCACATTTGTGGCGGGCAAGGTGCTGGACGCTGAAATCGCATACCTGCGTCGGGCATTCGAAGAGCGTATATGGGCTTCGTTGCACGCCATCCGCGCGTTGGGAAATCGGTTGTCCAAGGACGGCTCCATCGTCTTTATCTCTGGCTGTTTGGCCGACCGGCCCAACGCCCATGGCACCGCCGTGATCGCCGCTGCATCGGCGGCAATGGAAGCGCTGGCACGTGGCCTGGCCCTGGAGCTGGCGCCCATCCGTGTGAACACCCTGTCCCCAGGCCCGATCGACACCCCCATTTTTAGCAAAGCCCTGGGCAAGGGGCGCGATGCGTACGTGAGCGCATGGGAGCAAGTGCTGCCGGTGCATCGCATCGGTACCGCCGCTGAAGCAGGCGCCGCTACCGTTTTCCTGATGACCAACACCTTTATGAACGGCGCCACGCTAAACATCGACGGCGGCGCTCGGCTGGTCTGAGTGACCTGACTCGCACTGAGTCCATTTCAGGAACAGCGCCATGACTGCGCTGGATACGTTGCGGTTTAGGATTGCTTCCGGCCCAGAGTGTGTAAAAACGCTTCGCCAAAATTGAAGTGTGCGCGTCTACGTTAAATCTGAAATTTATCGGCACGTCAGCAGATGTGGATTTCGCGTAGGAGCGCGATTTTCAGTCCGGTTTTGAGTACCTGTCGCGCTCAAAAACGTTTTTACACAGCCTCGGCCAGAAGCGGCCTGTTTTCTCCATTGCTTAAGATCAAAAGCTCGCGGCGAAAGCCCTCCTACATAGGATCGTAGTTCCTTGTGGCAGGGGCTTTAGCCGCGATATTTTTTGAGGGCGGCAGAAGGTCCGCAATTGGGCGATTAAAGCCCTTCGTGACTGGCGGCAAACGGCCAAAAGCAATCGTTCGGATCTACAAATCCAAAGTCGCGCTACTATGCCACTTGCACCATTTTGAAAAGAAATCCATCTTAGAAAAATCGAACACGTTTAACACCACGATAAGAGCCACATGGAAGGGGTTTTATGTTAACCAAAATGGCCTCAATCTTTGACGTCGAATGGGCTAATGCCAAGCTAAAAGTCGGTCACGTCGTTCTCTTCATCGCAGCAGTGTGTATCTCATTGATAGCAATAAGCATCTGGGGGGTCTTTAACTCCCTGGAGTACCACTTGCACGACAAAGAAACCGAGATGTCAAACCTTTCCAAGACATTGTCATCCAGTATCGCAGCTACGCTCACTCAAGCCGACACAGTGATTTTAGGGGTTAAGGAGCGGCTGGAAGCTGAAGGTACCAGCCCGGAGAATTTAAAAAACTTAGGTGAGATTCTAAAAATACAACAAAAACACCTGCCTCAAATACATGGCTTCTTTATTTATGACGAACAGGGTCGCTGGCTGCTTAACTCAAACGGCATAATCCCAGCTGGCGCAAACAACTCAGATCGCGACTACTTTATTTACCATCGCGACCACACCGACCCGACCACTTTTATTGGCCCAGCTATACTTAGCCGCTCAACAAACGAATGGATCATGACGGTATCGCGGCGAATCAATCATCCCGACGGTAGCTTTGCTGGTGTAACGATAGCCACAGTTTATCTGAAATACTTCCTCAGCCTTTACGATGACATAGACATAGGAAACAATGGCATTATCAACCTTGCATCCTCAACCGGGCGAATTGTAGTACGCAAACCATTTCGTGACGCTGACGTCGGCACAGACATGTCAAGCGGACAAGCATTTGCCCTACTAACCCCCGCGATTAATTCGGGCACCGCAACAATCAAATCATTTATCGATGGCGTAGAGCGGGTCATCAGTTTTCGACGCATTGATGGATACCCCCTTGTAATTATCGCTGCATTTGATAAAAGCGAAATACTTGCTGACTGGCGTAGCGAATCACTCGCCAGCCTGCTTATATCATCCATATTGTTAGTGATACTGAGCCTTCTTGGATATCGACTCATCAAACTGATGAGCCAGCAAATCCAGGCACAAAAAGAACTACAACTCTCTCAGAAAATCTACATAGAAGCAAACAAGGCCCTCGGCGTACTTGCTCTAGAAGACGGATTAACGGGCCTGTTCAATCGCCGGCAATTTGACTTTTTCATTGAAGCAGAAATCGGCAGGACAAAAAGAAAATCAGATGACACAGCCTTAATCATGATCGATGTCGACTTCTTCAAAAAGTACAACGACCATTACGGCCATGTACAAGGGGATGAATGCCTGAAGACCGTGAGCGCGATAATAAAAAGGCATGTAACCCGGACAGACGATCTTGCTGCAAGGTACGGAGGAGAAGAATTCGCCATCGTTCTTCCAGGCACAGACTATGTTGGAGCTTTCCTGATAGCCGAAAAAATCCGAATCGAATTAGAGCAAAGTGCAATCAATCATAGTGAGTCTCCTATTGGAGTAGTGACCATCAGTGTTGGCATCGGCGCATTGTCCGCCTCAAAGACCGGGACATCTGAAAACCTGGTAGACATTGCTGATAAAGCGCTCTACATCGCCAAATCCAGCGGGAGAAACCGGACTGTTATCTCCAATTAATGACTCAACAGAAAAATTCAACTAATGCTAGAGCATTCAAGAATGCCTATAGCCTCAGTTGAATAAACTTTTCCGCGCCCCCCAAAGGCTCGACATCTACCCTTTACAGCTTTAAAAATTTAAGCTTGAGAGGCCGTCGCTTTTGCGAACGTAACTGCCGCCTATATCCGCTCACCTGCATCAAACTGCCTATCCCTAATTTGAAAAACACTTCTCATGACAAGGATGACAATCATGACTGTAGATATCAGTAACTTCGACATTGCTACCCCGTTGCCGACGTCAGGTACTAACCCGGTAGCGCTTGAGTTAAACGGCGATAAAGCTCTGGAAGAGTGCCCTACCGTAATCATCCGGCTGGCAGATGGATCTATTCAGCTCACAGCCCCCACCAAGGGAGCATCAAGCAAGAGTACGCATCGAACGCGCTGCGAATGGAAAGAGTCGAATTACTGGACTCTGATTAGCGCTGCCGACCATTGGAACCAGCAAGAGATGACACTGGTGAAGGTCAACTCTGCCCAAAAGGTCGTGGTTTCACAGATGCACGTTCAAGACAGTGTAGATCCGGCGATCAAGGTGTTTTGGGAGAAAGGCTCGCTCACTTACGCGTTTCGAAAGAACTACAGCGGCGCGGACCCAACGCCTAAACTTCTGCTTGGCAACGTTGCGTTAGGTGCGAAGTATCAGGTGAGCATCCATAGCACGTCTGCTGGCGCCGTTGTTGTGAGTGCCAGCGTGGGCGGCAAGTCCGCATCCTCCCCAATTTTGCAACTAGGCAGTTCCTGGATATCCAAATCTTTCGATTTCCATGGAGGTATTTACAATCAAATTGACTACACCGATGCCACCTCACCAAGCGACGGCTCGATTTGTATTGTCAGCCAACTGTCCGTGAGCCACGTCTAATCTGTGCTCCGGCTATTTACTGGCGGCCTGCCACATCAGGTCGAAAAAACGCGATGGATATGCTTAGGCCCTACGCCGCCGAAACTGTGGCGCTGGAAGACGACAGGGATGACGTCTGTGCCAGGATGACATCGGCATTTCCGCCGATGTCTGCCAGTCGTTCGTCTTCGACAATGGTGCGTTTTCGGTCTGGAAGAAAGTTTGAATACGTTAGAGCCCTGACTAGTCAGGGCTTTTTCGTTTCTGGCGTTTGGTGAAATCAGCGCTACTCGCTTCCCCGTTGCGAGATCCACGAAAAAACAACTCACCCTTGAGGCTGCCATCCTGGAACTATCGAACTGGGTTGAGGCGCACGAATCTGCCAGGAAAAGACGCAGGTCAACATGAGATATATCCCCGTGCCATTGGCGCTTGGGCTTTTTACAGGCCTCGCGGCTCAAACCTCCTGGCTGCCTTTTCTTCATTCCAAAATCAAATAACTTGCGGCTTCTGAAGCAGGTTTTACGCGGACTGAAACGCATGACCAAAAAATTACTATTGCAAAACTGTCTGGATTTATTACAACCTTGTTGGGCTAGAGGCATCTAGCCATTACCTCAAGGGAGAGAACATGTCTGCAATCACGAAGAGCCAACTCGCCTACAAGTACACTTGGTCGGCAGATTCGGGGGACAACCGGAATTACACCGGCAAACTGGATCGAGACGAAGTAGACCGGGACGAAGGCTATGAGGTACTGCGCTTCCTTAACAGTATCTGCGCAGACAAAGATCAAGCTCTGAACGCCGAGCGCCTGATTAAAACCAAGCTGCCTGGCTCCGTTCAAAAGCGGGCTGAAATACTCAAATGGCTCATTGATAACTGGCAAAAATAAGATTGACGTTTCGGGTTGCGGACCTAATCCAGTAGGACGCAGCCCCCTACCCCGTCAACGTAGTTCCGAAACACTCGCCTCTTTCCTGGCGTCCTGCCGACCGTACGCCCCCAAACCCTGCAACTCGTCACCCAACCTTCGCCCGACTATCGCACCCAATTGCTGTGTATCCGAACGGGCGCTTCGGTGGGAATCTTTGGCTTGTCCGATCTCCGGCAATAAAAAACCCGCCGAAGCGGGCGTTATGAATTTTTAGTAGGCTGTGGGAGTCAAGTAAAAATCCCCGCTACTCATTGAAATCCTCCGCCGAACAGACTCGCCAGTTTTTAATTCAATCTCGGATTCAGCGACGGAAGATGTCCCAAACATTACCCAAGTACTCAACCCGAGGACATGCCTGCCCGGAGTAAGGCCAAATCGGGCTACCTCACCCGGATGAAACTCAGCTGCCGGCATTCCATCAATATGCAAAATGAAACGAATTTCAGACCCGACAATGCCCTCATCTCTCGTTACCACAAGCTGAGATTCATTCTTTTCAGAAAACGCGAAAAGCCTCGACGCCGGTACTGACGCTGCATTTTCAGCTGAAACGGGTGAGGTGGAACACCCCGCGATACTAAGTAGAGTCAACGCCACCGCCCCTATCAAAATCCGCATGACTCGTCCTCTTCCATAAATTTTTGATGCTGTATTTCAGCGTGCCAAATTCGAGATAGCATTTTCATCTCACACAAATTTTTACGACGCCGGATATTCGATCGGAGGGAGATTGCCATGTGCGAAAGAATCGATAACGAACAACGGATCCGGTGAGTGTTGGGTCGATATCAACCAAATGCCAGGGCATTTCAGCATTTGGTGCCAGGACCGTATAGCGATCACCTGACGTCTGTAAAAGGCCTCCAATACTCCCGCCAATTAACTGCGTGCTTTGCCATCCATCACGGATGCACTCAGCCACAACCTTAGGCGTGCGAGTAGATACCAAATCGAGCACCGGTGGTGTTTGCCTGATATCTCCAACACTTGAACACCCAGCCAACAATGCTGAAGCCAGCGCCCCCATCAGCGGTCGCATAATTCTTCCTCATCCTGAAAGGAAGCGACTATAGCAGTCGCTCAACGCACTGAGCAGCAGCTCTGCTGTATCAGCGCTGGTCGATTTCAATACCCGTTCTTTAGTGGATGCTGCGTGTCGCGCCCTCGTTGAGATATCACGAAACGTCACCATCAACAATTACCTAAAGTACCCGTACGGACAATCCAAACCCAGCACCACCTATAAACTAAAGCAGTTGGATGACTGCTTGCTCCGGAAGACCTTCCAAAAATGCCACCACACTATCCTTAGGAATACGAAACATACGCTCGTTCTTGAAAACAGGACCAATAGTCCTCAACTGAAATATGAAAACAAAAACCCGCCCGCCCCCTCAAATTTACTTTTCCTCTGTACGAACGCTCTGGCGTCGACCCACAGGCAAAGCCAGGGGTAGCACCCCGCGTAGATCACATCGCGATGCGAACGAACGCCGGCATCAAATTAAATGTTGCAGCTGTACTGATACTCGAAGGGAAAAAATACCGTATCGACCACCAACGAAAACGGCGCATCAATGAGTAAAAAGGGGATTAGTTTTCCGTGGGATGTGCCGACTAACCACCAGTCAAAACGCACACCCGTATAGGGGCATGGGTGCTCGTAGTCCATTCTCATCGCTACCGCCATGCACCCAGTTAAACAGGCGAACATGGCCAACAAAATCACGTTCCGAAACACGTAACGTCCTTATTACTTTCATCCGCGAGCGGAGTCCCGTCGCGACAATGCTCTGTTGATACAACAAACCCAAGCCGTCGCCTGGCGCGGGCCTGGGTATTCACATGAAGGCAGCGATTGGCAGGCGGTTACAAGCAAGCAGGAACCGATAGCGTGTCTGCCAGCAACGTAAAGGGAAGGTCGAGAATGATGAACGGCCCCACTAAAGGCATCATCTCTTTGAACTCGAATTCCGTTCCGTTAAAACAGGAAATGGACCCGTAGGAATTGGCAGCAATCCAGGCACAGCCACTCAATTGTGAAATGGCCAATATCAATATGAGCTTGCGTAGCACGTAATTTCCTTATTACTTTTCCATTGCCTGCGTCATAGACGCTATCGCGAAAAGTTAGTCACCGACCCAGGGCCCGCCGCATGCACTCCCACTGATAGATGCCTGAGTCGAAACAATCGTGCCGGCCCAACTTCATAATAACCACCCAAGCACTGGTCTACGCTGAAGGTACAGGCGGAGGATCCGATCATGTGCGGACGACTTTCCCAGTACCGAGGCATTCACGACTTCGTAGCTGCCCTGAGTATTCCCAACGCCCTGATCAATACCGTCGGCGACCTGCCGCTGGAATACTACAACGCCGCGCCGACCACTCAACTCGCCCTCTTCCACCAGGAAGGCGATGTGCTGCACGCCGACAGGGTGCGCTGGGGATGGCGACCTCATTGGTCGAAGGACCACACCACGCCGATCAACGCCCGGGTCGAGAAAGTCGCCCATGGCCCATTCTTCAAAACGATCTGGCCGCATCGCGCGATCATCGCGATCGACAATTGGTTTGAGTGGGTCTATGAGGGTGGCCCGAAGAAACAGCCCTACCTGATCCGCCGCAAGGATCGCGCGCCGATCCTCTGCGCAGCGATTGGTCAGTACCCAAGGTACGAACATGAACCGGATGAACATGACGGGTTCGTCATCATCACCGCCGACAGCGCTGGCGGTATGGTGGACGTCCACGACCGCCAACCCGTGACGCTTTCAGCGCAACTGGCCCGGGAATGGCTGAACCCGGCCACGCCCAAGGAGCGTGCTGAGCAGATGGCACTTCTACAGGCCGAGCCTTGCGAAGGCTTCGAATGGTTCAAGGTCGATATGGCCGTTGGCAATGTGCACAATCAGGGGCCTGAACTGATCGTGGCAGCGCGGTGAGGCATTCTCGATGGACTCCTCAATGGCACCGCAGAGTGGTCAATCAGGCGGATCACGCCCATCACGACTATTAATAAAAGCATTCCAGTGCTCATAGGCGTCGTGCTGGCGCTTGACGGCGTCCTCCCATGCCGGCCCTGACACAGAGCGGGATGAAATCAGCTCCATCATTTCCGTTGTTGCAGCATCGAGATCCGCCAGCAGCGCATGCGATTTGATCCTGAAATCGTCGACTGATGTCATTGCCTTAACCCCATTGACGCTACCGTCACCGAGAAGTAAATACTTCAGCATCATTGAGCGCGAATAAGGTGAATGATTCACAACATCCGATCATCGGTACCGGCCAGATGTGCAAAGCCCAGCGCGATGGCTGGGCTCTGTTTATTTTCGGTTTGCCATCATTTTGTCGGCGAGCGCTTTGGCCCGTTCAACCAACAGGTTCTGCCGGTCTTGGTGAGTGGCTTCTCCTACCACCGGTGCCGTCAGATTGCTTTCCGCAATCAATGCGGCGCAGAAGTATCGATCCCAAACTCGTTGCTCCGTCGCTTGCTTATTCACTTGGTCGGCGTCCATGTGCTGCTCCTCTTGATGAAGTGCATTGCCATTTTACGCCCGAATCGCAAACAAACCGCGTTGCCGGCTAGCCAGGAATATTGAGGAAAGCGTTCCAGCGTTCATAGGCATCGTGTTGTCTTTTGGTCGCAGCGTCCCATTCCGGTCCGGAAACACATTTAGATGTCACTAGCGTCATCATTCCCATAGTCGCGGCATCCAACTCGATCAAAAGCGCTTGCGATTTGATGCGGAAGTCTTCGAATGATGTCATTAACTTGCCTCTGGCCGGAGTTCACCGCCATCGAGGAACAATTGCTCCTCACCCTATGGAGTGGGGCCAGTATCGATAATTCAGGCGGTCTGACGGTCGGTGCACGTTGACCCGGCACCATTCGTCGCCCATAAAAGCATGGTGCCCAATACCTGACGCCATCTGGCTTAGGGATTGCATTGCCCGGTCCTAGCAGCCCCAGAGCGACGTAATTCTGACGCGACTGCAATCAAATCAACGCTTAAGGACTCCAGCGATACGCTTGGTCAGTCACCGGGAGATGTAACGTGTCAACTCTCAACGAAATCGCAATGAACCACGCGAGAATGGCTAAGGCAAAGGAAGAAGAGTCGACCGCGCTGACTGAGCGACACGTGCAAATAGTGGGCAATATCGAGGTTCCCTCACTGGATGCGCCACCGCACATACCACTGCACCTCATCGCCGGGGCACAAGACAACCACGTCGGCCAGGCCTGCGCCTGATCTGACACCCACTTCTCTCACGCCTCATTACTCGTATTAATGAGGCGTGCGGCAAGCGCTCCCTCTACGTTGTACAGATCCCTGATGACTGAAAGTTTTGAAGGAGTGCCGCCGAGACCCTGAGCGTCAGTTTTTTCTGCAGAGTGGCCGCGGCATCTTCCGTGAGCGTGGACATGACGCCGGGCAAAGGATCAACAATAAGGACTCCATCACTATGCCAGGGGCAGATAGTCGACTGGCAACAACCCCGTTCCTCAACTAACGTTTCTACCTCATCAATCAGCCGCTGCTTCATCGCTAGCGCCTTATCAAGGAGAGATAGATGACACCCGTTCGAACCGCCGAAAAAACCTATCGCACTTGGTCCAGTCCCATCCTGCTTGAACTCAAGGAACGTGAACATCAGTTGGACCCGGTGGCCCGCCAGGCGCTGCAGAATGTGCTGGTCGAGAGAAGACTGGTGGACACTGGCAACCCCGCTGGCCCGGATCGGCGCAACGCAGACCCGGCCAAAAGCGACAACCATCGATAACTGACGCTCATCACCGATTCGCTGCCGACGCGACGCAAAGCGCACACGCTTACCTCGCAGCAGCGAATCCCCGCTCCAGATCCTCGATCAACGCTTCGACATCTTCCAGCCCGATATGCAAGCGCAGCACCGGATTCAGTGCGCGATCCTGTGCGCTGTCACGTTCCTTGAGTTCAGCGACGGTGATCAGGCTTTCATAGCCGCCCCAAGAAGCACCCAACCCGAACAGCTGAAGCCCGTCGATGAAACGTTCGACGTAGCTCGCGTTGGCGTCGTGCAGCTCGAACGAGAGCAAACCATTGCTGCCCTTGAAGTCACGCTGCCACACGTCATGGCCGGGGTGATCGGGCAATGCCGGGTGGAACACCCGTTTCACCTGCGGATGAGCCTGCAACCAGTGTGCGATTTCCAGGGCCTGGCGTTCATGAACATCCAGGCGTGACGCCAGGGTTCGGGCGCCGCGCAGCACCAGGTAGGCGTCATCGGGGCTGACAGCGCTGCCGAAGGCGTCGCTCATGGCCGCCAGCGGTTGCCAGGCTTCTTGCCGGGTGCAGACACTGCCCATGACCACGTCGCTGTGACCGCTCACGTATTTGGTCAGCGCCATGATCGAGATGTCGGCACCGAGGGTCAGCGGTCGATACAAGTAGCCTGAGCCCCACGTATTGTCCACGGCCAGCAAGATGCCGCGCGGCTTGCACAGGGCGGCGATGGCCGGCAGGTCGCAGAGTTCGTACAACAGCGAACCAGGCACTTCGGTGTAGACCATTTTGGTGTTGGCTTGCAGCTGCATGTGCAGGTCGCGGGCGTCAGGCGCGAAGTAGCTGACCTGAATGCCGAACGGCTGTAGAAACTCTCGGGCCAGGCGCCTTACCGGCGAGTAGACCGCGTCGGTGATCAGCACATGGTCGCCGGGCCGCAGGTAGGCCAGGAACGTCTGGGCGACCGCTGCCAGGCCGGTGCCAAACAAGCGGGTGCGATAACCGCCCTCAAGTTCGGTGACCAGATCTTCCAGGGCGAATGCCGTTGGGTTGCCGCGAGCGCCATAGCTCAGCACTCGCTCATGGTCGCGCCGGGAACGGGCGTCACGCATTTGCGCGAGGTTGTCGAACAGCACCGTACTTAACCGCGTGACGGGGACGTTGACGGCGCGACCGCCATTGCCCTTTTCGGTGCGTGCCAAATGAATGAGCTGGGTACGAACCCTGGACTTTTTCTCTTGCAGCGGCTTTAAGCTGGCGATTTCGTCTTCGCTCATTTGCGCCAGCAAACCGATCTCCCAGGCCAGGTATTGCCGCGCCGCATCCTTGTTGCCGGAGTGGCGGTCGTGGGTGAAGAACAGGAAATCGATGCACTGTTCATTGAGCGGTGTATTGACCGTTTCCTCCACCGCGAAACCCGCCGCGCGCCAGGCGTCGAGGCCACCGTCCAGCAGCCGGGTTTGCTGGCGTTGGTATTCGGGCAATTCCAGTGCCGCGAAAGCCGCCAGTTGCGGATCGTCGGCCAGCACCACCAATGGCCGCAATTCACCGGCGACCTCGGCTGCGAGCAACGAACGGATCGACCAACGCGCCCCGCCGATATGACCTTTTCGATAGCTCATGCTCGGGCGCAAATCAATCAGTGCAACGGCGGCGTCCCTCAGCGCATCGGCCAATGCCTGGACGCTGATCAATGGCAACACTTCAGGTGCGGCGACTTCGAGTACTGGCAATGCCAAAGAACTGCTCGCACCGCCCTCAAGCACATACGCCTCATGCCCCAACTGACGCAGCCAACTGGCCACAATCGGCGCCCGCACGCCATCGCTGTCGATCAGCACCAACCGTGCCTGGCGCACGCCGACATACAAATCAGTGGACTGAATCAACTGCCCACCCGGCGTGTGTTGCGCGCCCGGCAGGCTGCCGGCGGCAAACTCCTCGGCAGTGCGCACATCACACAGAAACAGGCTGCGACCGGCATCCCTTGACCACTGCTCAACCTGTGTCGCCGCCACGGTTTTCACTCCAGCCTTTTGCGCCAGTTGCGCGGCGGCCAACCGCTGAGCCGGCAAGGCATCAGATGACGCCTCATCGGCATAGCGCCGTGTGCTGCCATGCTCCAGCTGAAAGTCTTCCAGATACCAGCCCTGAGTCCCGTTCTCCAGTGCATAAACCGGGTTCTTCACCCCCAGGTTAATCAGCGTCTGCGCGCCAATAATGCTGCGGGTTCGACCGGCGCAATTGATCACAATCGGCGTGCTCTCGTCCGGCACCAGATCGTGGACGCGATAGCCCAGTTCGCCATTCGGGCAGCAGACCGAGCCGGGAATTGTCATCTTGCGATACTCATCGAACGGCCGACCGTCGAGCACCACCAACGGTTCGCCCCGGGCCTGCCATTGGGCCAACTCCGTGGCGGTGATATGCGGCGTATGGCTGGCCTCCTCCACCAACTCACCAAATGCCTTGGAAGGCACATGCACACCGGCAAACAACTGAAATCCGGCAGCTTGCCAGCCATCGGCACCACCATCGAGTACATGCACGCGAGCATAGCCCAGCGCCCGCAAACGCTGGGCCGCACGCGCCGCAACGTCGCCGCCGTCCTGATCGTAGATCACCAGCCGCACTTGTGGATTCGGCGCTAGACGCCAGACCTCCAACTCCAGGCGACTGTAGGGCAGGTTCACCCCGAAAAACAGATGGGCTTCGCCATATTGACCATGCTCACGCACGTCAAACAGGGCAATTTCCTGCCCGTCGAACAGCCACTGCTGCAATTGCCCTGGAGTTACGGTCTGGCTCATGGGAGTCCCGCTAGAAAAATAGAGTTATTGAAGCGCGAGGGAGCGCTCATTGGCGGCGATTTCTCGGCCCTTGGCATAGGCGCGTTGAATGGCCGGCCGAGCCTTGAGGCGTTCGCGCCAGACGTGGATATGCGGAAAGTCCGCCAGGTCCTGCCCCTGACGCAACGGCTGAATCCACGGGAAGATCGCCATGTCGGCAATGGAGTAGTCACCCGCCACATACGGCACCTCGGACAACCGCGTTTCCAGTACCCGATACAGGCGCGTCGCCTCGGCATTCAGCAGGTCGAGGGCGAACGGGATCGGCTCGGGCGCCTTCTCCTTGAACAGCTGCAACTGGCTCAGGTAGGGCGTGACATGCCCGACCTGCCAGAACAGCCATTCCTGAACCTTTTGCCGTTCGGCACTGCCCGCAACCGGCAGAAATTGCCCGGCCTTGTCGGCCAGGTAATTGAGAATCGCACCGGACTCGAACAGGCTCAGCGGCGCGTCCAGACCCTGCGGTGCCTGATCGACAATCGCCGGAATCCGCCCATTCGCGCTGATGCGCTGGAACGCCGCCTGCTTCTGCTCGCCTTCGCGGATGTTGATCGGCAGCACGCGGTACGCATGCCCGAGTTCTTCGAGCAGGATGCCGATCTTCAGCCCGTTGCCGGTGGGCCAGTAATACAAATCGATCATGCGTAGGCCTTGATCGACGGCGCCATTTGCGAGGCGTTGTAGTTGAGAATCCGCCCGTCGGTGTCCACACCGTAGCGGCCGTTGAGCGATTCCAGCGGCAGGCCATAGAGGTGGAAATGCAGAGTCGCGTGCTCGCCTTCGACACGGATGCCATGCAGGTCTTCGCCCAGGAACGAGATCGACGTGCCGGGCTGCACGATGACTTCTTTTTCCAGGTGCAGCGTGGTGAAGCCAGGTTCGCGACCTTCGTCGCTGCGACCGTAGACGAAGTTGATTTCCTGGCCTTCTACGGCGCTGATGATCGCCCAGGTTTCGTGGTTGTGCGGTAGCGTACTTTTGCCCGGCAGCAGCGAGTTCAAGTACAGCGTCGGCGTGTCGCCATCGTCATTGAGACGGTAGCGGAACGCGGTGCTGCCCTGCCCCGGCACCGGCGCCGGGAACGCGTCGAAGTTGAACAGATCCCGGCGCTCGGCCAGGTCTTCGAGCAAGGCAACGATTTCAACCAGTGCGGCGCGGTCGACGCCCCGTTGATTGATCACACGGATTTTCTTGAGGAAATCCTCAATGACGACGGCACGGTTATCGGTACTCATGAATTAGCTCCTCGGTGTTACACGGACAGGCTATAGCGGCTCAGGTTGGTCAACAGATACGGATCATTGGCAGTCGCCGGGCGACGGCCCGGGTCACCCAGCGCATGGCGCAAAAACTCCTGGGTTCGTTCGCTGCTCGGGTGCTGAAAGATTTGCGCGGCGCTGCCGTGTTCGACGATTACGCCGTTTTCAGTGAAGTAGACGATGTCGCTGATTTCTTCGGCAAAGCGCATTTCGTGGGTCACCAGCACGCAGGTCATGCCCTCTTCGGTCAGCTCGCGAATCACCGTCAGCACCTCGCCAACGGTTTCCGGATCGAGGGCCGAAGTCACTTCATCGAACAGAATCAGTTCCGGGCGCATGGCCAAGGCGCGGGCAATCGCCACTCGCTGCTGCTGGCCGCCGGACAACTGCCCTGGATAGGCATCGGCCTTGTGTTCCATGCGCACTTTGGCGAGCAAGGCCCGGGCTTCTTTCTCGGCATCGATCCGGCTGCGACCCAAGACCTTGCGTGGCGCAATCACCAGGTTTTCCAGCACCGACAGATGCGGAAACAGGTTGTACTGCTGGAACACAAACCCCACGCGCTTGCGCAACTCGATGCGCTGGGCTTCCTTGGCCAGGGTGTGCACCTCGGTGGCGCCGACGCGGATGCTGCCGCGCTGGGGCTGCAACAGGCCGGTGATGCAACGCAGGATGGTCGACTTGCCGGAACCGGACGGGCCGATGATCGACACGGCCTCGCCGCGATGGACGTCGAGGTCGATGCCCTTGAGCACCGGGTTGGCGCCGAACGACAAGTGTAGGTCGCGCAGGCTGACCAGGGGCTCGGCGACGGTTTCAATAGAAGGCATAACGTCGCTCCAGGCGTTGGGTCAGTCGGGAAATCGGGTAGCAATAAGCAAAGAACAACACCAGCAGGCTCAGGTAAATCACCACGGTGAAACCGGTCATGTTTACGGTGTTGCTGGCGATCTGCGCGGTGTCGATCACGTCATGCACGCCCACCAGGGATGCCAGCGCGGTGCCCATGGTGATGACCGCGTAGAGGTTCATCCACGGCGGCAACATCCGCTTGAAGCACTGCGGCAGGATGATCGAACGGAAAATCTGCCCACGGGTGAAGGCCAGGGAACGCGCGGCTTCCCATTGGGTGCTGGGGATCGAGGCAATGGCACCACGGAAGATTTCCGCAACGTTGGCGCTCGCCGGCAAGGCCAGGCCAATGGTGACTTTGACCCAGTCCGGAAACGAGACGTAGGTGCTGCCGATCTTGATCTCGAACGGGAACACATAGGTGGTGAAATAGATCAGCACCAGCCACGGCGCATTGCGGAAAATCTGCACCCAAATCTGTGCCGGCAGTCGCAACAGCCTTAGCGGCGACACGGCCAATGCGCCCACCAGCAATCCCAGCAGCGAGCCCAAGCCGATCGCCACCAAACTGATCAAAATGTTCTGGCCAAAGCCCACGACCAGCGCCGGCGACCATTGCAGCAAGGCCTTGAACACCGGGCTTTGCGGGGCGAAGTACAGCAGCCAGAACACAGCAACCGCCAACAGCAGCAGTTTGCCGACATGCCGACGCGGCCAGGCCAGCGGCGCGCTGACGGACGATTCAATGGCCATAGCCGGGCATCCTCAGGCGCGCTTCGAGCAGGCGCCCCACACAGTTGACGATAAAACTCAGCAAGCCGAAAAAAGTCAGGATCAAGATCATCAGTTCCAGCACGTTATCGCTTTGGGTCCAGATCATGATCGCCGCGTAGGTGATGTCCCCGACGGCAATCGCCGAGGCGACGGCGGTCATTTTCACCAGATCGATCAGGTTGTTGATCAGCGACGGCAAAGCAAAGCGCAGGGCCAGCGGCAGTTGTACATTCCAGAGCAATTGACGACTGCTGAATGCCAGGGAGCTGGCGGCTTCCAGCGTCACCGCCGGCACCGCTTCAATGCCGGCGCGCAGGGCTTCGGCGTGGAACGCGCCCTTGTGCAGCGAGATCACAATCACCACCCAGGCGAACGGTGTCAGCGGGTTGGCCGTGCCGACGGCTTGAGTCAGCAGCATGTTCAACACCAGGAACGCGCAATACAGCTGCACCAGCGTCGGGGTGTTGCGGGTCACTTCGATGAAGACCCGCGCCGGTGTCGCCAGCCAGGGTTTGCCCGAGGTCAACATTGCCGCTAACCCGACACCGGCCAACAGACTGCCGACGATGGTGAACAGGCACAGCAACGCCGTGGTCAGCGCGCCCTGCTCCAGCGTGCCGCGTTGATAGGCGTCCAGCAGAAAGCCGTAGTTCAGGCCAAACCCGGCGGTCCAGTGGACGAAAAGCTCCAGCAGATGACTCATGCTTCGCCCCGCAATTGCCCGCAGGCGTAGGCGATGCGGCGTCCGGCCTCGGCAACGTTGTCGGTCGCGGTGGCGATGGACAGGCGAAACCACGGGGACAAGCCATAAGCGCTGCCCGCGACGCCAGCGACGCCCTCATCCAGCAAATACGCGACGACATCGGCGTCATTGTTGAGGCGTACACCGTCCGGGCGATAACGTCCCAACAGGCCTTCGCAGCGGACGAACACGAAAAAGCCGCCCTGAGGTTCAAGCACCTCGAGGCCATCCACTTTGCGTAAGGTGCTTACCAGCAGATCTCGTCGTTGCTGATACGCAGCGACCTGTGCCGACAAGAAATCCAGCCCACCGTCGAAGGCTGCCAACGCAGCGGCTTGCCCGACCGAGGAAGCGCCCGACGTCGATTGCGACTGCACGACCGCCATGGCACTGGTCAACGCCTGCGGCCCGGCACCAAAACCGATGCGCCAACCGGTCATGGCGTAGGTCTTGGACACACCGCCCACCAGCAGGCAGCGCGGTTGCAGATCCGGGGCGACGTTAAGCAGGCTCTGGGCCGGTTGACCGTCAAAGCGGATATGTTCGTAAAGCTCATCCAGCAGAATCAGCACCTGCGGATGCCGACGCAGCACCTCGGCCAACGCCTGCAACTCGCCGGCGCTGTACACCGCGCCGCTCGGATTGCCGGGGCCGTTGAGGATCAGCCAGCGCGTGCGCTCGCCAATGTGTTGTTCCAGTTGCTGCGGCGTCAGCTTGCAGCCCTGGGCCAACCCGCATTCGATGAATACCGGTTCGCCGCCATTGAAGCGCACGCTGTCCGGAAATGTCGGCCAGTACGGCGTTGGTACTAGCACTTCATCGCCGTCATCCAGGGTCGCGGCGAAAGCGTTGAAGATGATCTGTTTGGCGCCGTTGGCAATCACGATGGATTCCAATGGGTAATCCAGTCGATTCTCGCGCCGGAGTTTGCGCTGCACGGCGACCCGCAAGGCTTTGACGCCGGGCGTCGGCGTGTACTTGGTGGCGCCGGCCGCGATGGCGGCATAGGCGGCTTGCTTGATGTGCTCCGGGGTGTCGAAATCCGGCTCGCCGGTGGTCAGGTCGAGGATGTCGCGACCGGCGTCTCGCAACGCCGTGGCCTGGGATTTGGCCGCCGCATTGGCCGACAGCGACACGCGCTGCACGCGTTTGGACAGACGAAGAGTCATGGTTTTGGCACCTCCACAACCTTGCCCGGATTGAGCAGGTTTTTCGGGTCCAGTGCGTGCTTGATCCGCCGCATCAGATCGAGCTCCACCTGGCTTTTGTAGCGCTCCAGCAGTCCGACTTTGCGCTGCCCAATCCCGTGCTCGGCGCTGATGGAACCGCCGTGGGCGTGGGCGCTGTCGTGGACCAACAGACTGAGAGCGGCGTAATTAGCCATGTGCGCCTCGACCGTCGAACCCGAGTGGATGAGCGACGTTGTAATGCAGATTGCCGTCGCCCAAATGGCCGAAGGTGAAATGCCGGACGCCGGGGAATTTTTTTGCAACAGCGCGTCGGTGTGAGCGACAAACGCCACGACCTGGGAAATCGGCACCGAGATGTCGTGCTTCATGTTGCGACCGGCACGCTTCTGCGCCTCGCTCATGTTTTCCCGCAGCAACCACAGGCCCTCGCTCTGGGCCAGGCTTTCGGCGATCAGCGCATTGGCCAGCAGACTTTGCTCAAAGGCTTCGCCCAACACCGATTCAAACGCTTCGCGAGCATGGCTTTCACTGTGGTTGTCGGAGAGTTCCAGCAACGCAAACCACGGCTCGACGGCGCCGAGAAACGGCTGTGGACCTTGTGGAAACTGCTCACGCAACAACGCCAGGCAATCGGCGCTGAGCAATTCGAACGCGGTCAGGCTGGCGCCGAAACCGGCGCGGGCGTGGGACAGAAATTTCACGGCCTGTGCTAAAGAGTCGAAGGCCAGCAGCGCCGTGGCCTGGGCCTTGGGCAACGGGAAGAGCTTCAGGGTCGCGGCAGTGATAATGCCGAGGGTGCCTTCGCTGCCGATAAACAGGTCGCGCAGGTCGTAACCGGTGTTGTCCTTGCGCAAACCGCGCAGGCCATTCCAGATTTCGCCTTGGGCGGTGACGACTTCCAGCCCCAGAGTCAGCTCGCGGGTATTGCCATAACGCAGCACCGCCGTGCCACCAGCATTGGTCCCCAGATTGCCGCCGAGGGTGCAACTGCCTTCGGCGCCGAGGCTGAGAGGGAACAGGCGACCGGCGTCACGCGCCACGTCCTGCACGGTTTGCAAAATACAGCCGGCCTCGACGGTCAGGGTGTCGTTGTCGGTGTCCAGGTTGCGCACGCGGTTCAGCCGATCGAGCAACAACAGCACGGCGCGGCCGCTGCCGTCCGGAGTCGCGCCGCCCATCAAACCGGTGTTGCCGCCCTGCACCACCACCGGCGTGTCATTGGCCACGCAAGCGCGGACCACCGCCGCGACTTCCTCGGTGTTGGCCGGGTGCACGGCGGCAATTACTTGCCCCACGTAGCGACCCTGCTTGTCGGTCAGGTACGGCGCAGCGTCTTCATTGCTTTGCACATGACTGGCGCCGAGCAGTTGCTGCAAGATCTCGAACAACCCTTGGCTCATGGCTGAACCGCCAGCGGTTCGGCGTTGCGGTACTGTTCATGCAGGTCGCGCAGAGCCTGGGACGGCGCCATGCCGGTGCGTTCGCCCAACGCGATCAGCCAGCCGCTGCGGTGCCAGTCACGGACGATGGCATCCAGTTTGGCCTGGGTATCGTGCTCGCCTTTGCGAATCCAGATCACCGAGTTCGACGGGATCAAATCCCCCGGCAACGGGATCTCGTAACCGGCCCATTCGGCATCACTCAACAACGCCTGCATGGTCGGGCTGACGTGCACCGCCGCCACGCAGCCATTGCCCCGCAGCGACAACAGCGATTCCGACTGACTGCGGAACGCCTTGATCTCGGCGCCGTAGGTTTCCTGCAACGGCTTGATGAAGTTGCTGCCTTGGGACACGCACACGGGCTTACCCTTCAGATCAGCCCACTGGGTGATGCCCGAGCCCTTGCGAATCAACGCAGCGCCGCCGACTTCTTCATAAGGCGTGGGCACGTAGTCGAGAATCTCGGCACGCTCTTCGGTGAACTGCATGTTGGCGATCAGGATGTCGACCTTGCCCTGTTGCAGGAACTGCACACGGTTCGGCGCGAGCACCGAAACGGTCTTGGTTTCGACGCCCAGCGCCTTGCCTATGCCCTTGGCCAGTTCAACGTTATAGCCCAGGTGTTCGCCGGTCTTCGGGTCTATGGTGCCGAACGGCGGACCGCTGAGAATCACCCCGACGCTGATGGCGTGGCGCTGCTCGATTTTGTCCAGTGTGGCGTCGGCCTGGGCCAGGCTGGCGGCCAGTGCGGCACACCCGGCGAGGCATAGGGTGGTCAGGGTTTTAGCGAAAAAAGAGGCTTCATGCACAGCTACCTTGAGCGTTGGTCGGTTAAAAACGATGAACCGGCCTCAGGCGCCGTTGGCCTGGAACTGTTTCTGCAACTCGACCAGCGCCGGGGATGCCGGGGTGATGTGGTTACGGGTTTGGGCCTCGATCAACCAGCCGCTGCGGTGCAGCTCCTTGATGATCGGGTCGAGTCTGGCCTGGGTGTCGCTTTCGCCACGGCGGGTCCAGATCACCGACGGCGCCGGGTTGAGTTCCGGTTCGAGGGCGCGATAGCCCTGCCATTCGGCGGTGTCGGCAAGCAACGGGTTGATCAGCGTGGCGTCGTGCACAGCCGCAACGCAGTTGTTGCCGCGCAGGGCTAGCAAGGATTCGGACGAGCTCTTGAACGCTTTGATCTCGGCGCCCAAATCGGTCAGCGGCTTGACGTAGCTACTGCCTTGGGAGGTGCAGACCGGTTGGTTCTTCAGGTCTTCCCAACGGGTGATTTTGCTGTCCTTGAGCACGGCGGCGGTGCCGCCGACGCGGTAGAACGGGGTCGGCACAAAGCCGAGGATCTCACCGCGTTCAGTGGTCCATTCCATGTTGGCGATCAGCAAATCGACTTTGCCCTGCTGCAGAAACTGCACGCGGTTGGCCGGCAGGACCGGCACCAGTTGCACTTCGGCGCCAAGCTGCCGTCCCAGCTCCTCAGCGAGGTCGACATTCAAGCCGCGAGGCTTTTGGCTGGAGGGATCTATCGCACCAAAGGGCCCGCCGGACAGCAGCACGCCGACCACTAACACGTGGCGTTGCTGGATCTTGTCCAGCGTGGCATCGGCCTGCGCGGCGCTGATGCCCGACAAGGAAATCAACGCGCCCAGCACCACAGGCAACAATCGTTTAACGGGTGAGCGCTCGAGCAACATGGATTTCCCCTCATGGATGATCGGCGTACCCCGACCTGATGAGTGGCATCCTAGGTACAGCGCTCAGGCAACGGAAATGCAAATATCTAATATCGTTATAACTCGGAAGGTTTTACTTTTTAGCAAAACGCTTATATCGCCGTGTTTGCTGGCGCTAAACACGACTCAAGAAAATCCATTTCTCCGAACACATAAAAATATGTAATGTTTATGTTCGTGCCCTTGATATAAAAGCAGCCTCCATGTCGACCCTGCCTACCCTCGATCTCGAATTACTGCGTACCTTCATCGCGGTGGTCGATCACCACAGTTTTGCCGAAGCCGGCGCGCAGCTGGACCGCACGCAATCGTCAGTCACCCAGCACATGCAGCGGCTGGAACAACAGGTGGGCGTGAGCCTGTTCGAAAAGCGCGGCCGGCAAAAACAACTCACGGAAGCGGGTCAGCAGTTGCTACGTCATGCCCGGCAAATGCTTTCGCTCAATGACGACGCGCTGAACTCCTTGCGCGAAAGCAGCTTGAGCGGCGTGCTGCGTATCGGCTCGCCCCATGACATCGCCGACACCATCCTGCCGCCGATGCTCAGCCACATCGCCCGCTCGGCACCGCGCTTGCGCCTGGAGATCGATGTCGGGCGCAGTCCCTTCCTGATGGAAGACCTGCACCGGGGCAAGGTCGACATGGTGATTTCCACTCGCGCGGATCCGACTCTCGAAGGCTTCGCCCTGCGCACCTCGCCGGTGTGGTGGATTTGCTCGGCGCAGTACATTCACAACCCCAGTGAACCGTTGCCGCTGATCCTGGTGGATGAACCGAGCATCTATCGGCGCTATGCATTGGAAGCGCTGGAACGCGCGAACATTCCCTGGCGCCAGGCGTACCTGGCGTCGAACCTGATTGGCATCAAGGCTGCGACCCGTGCAGGGTTGGGCGTGACCCCGAGAAGCATGGAAATGCTCGGGCCGGACATGCGGGTATTGGGGGAAAACGATGGGTTGCCGCGGTTGCCGGACGTGACATATCACTTGTGGATTCGGCCGAATACGGTGAACCCGTTGGTGCGCCGGGCTTACGAGTTGATCAAAAGCAATCAAGGGCACTAACAGCACAAAACAAAACAAATGTGGGAGCTAGCTTGCTCGCGAAGAGGCCGTGTCAGTCGACATTAATGTTGAATGACACACCGCTTTCGCGAGCAAGCTCGCTCCCACAGTAGTTTGGGGGTCGCTCACAAATATCCGGTTCAACCCGCTCCCACAGGGTACTGCGTTACTTCAGTGCCAATAGATCAACAACACTTCGGCCCAGCCTTACTGCCGTAACGCGCTTCCTGACGTTCCCGAAAGAACATCTCGTAGCTCATCACCGGTTTGTCCGGGTGTTTGGTTTGCATATGCTCGACGTAGTTGTCGTAGTCGGGCATGCCGACCATCAGGCGCGCGGCCTGACCGAGGTATTTACCGAGGCGACTCAGGTCATTGAACATCGTTGCAATCCTTGATCACGCATCCGGCACAGCCTGGAACGGTGATTCTTTATCCGTACGTTCTTTGCTGCCCCATGCCGAAATCCCGACCTTGAGCGCATAGAACAGGATGCTGAACACCACGAACAGGAACAGCGCTGTCAGCGTTGCGTTGGTGTAGGCGTTCCAGATCACGTGTTGCATCTGATTGATGTCCTTGGCCGGCGCGAGGATCTGACCGTTGGCCAGGGCATCGCTGTATTTCTTGGCCAGGGCCAGGAAGCCAATCGCCGGGTTGGCGTCGAACAACTTAATGAAACCGGCGGTGGTGGTGCAAATCAGCAACCACGCGGCCGGCAACAAAGTCACCCAGATGTAGCGTTGGCGTTTCATTTTGATCAGCACGACGGTAGCGAGCATCAGCGCGATGCCGGCGAGCATCTGGTTAGAGATACCGAACAACGGCCACAAGGTGTTGATGCCACCGAGCGGATCGATCACGCCTTGATAAAGCAAGTAACCCCACATCGCCACGCAACCGGCAGTCGCGATCAGGTTGGCGGTCCAGGATTCCGTTCGTTTGAGCGCCGGAACGAAGGAGCCGAGCAAATCCTGAAGCATGAAGCGTCCGGCCCGCGTGCCCGCGTCGACGGCGGTGAGGATGAACAGCGCCTCGAACATGATCGCGAAGTGGTACCAGAACGCCATGGTGTTTTCACCCGGCAACACACTGTGCAGGATCTGCGCAATGCCGACTGCCAGCGTTGGTGCACCGCCGGCGCGAGCCAGTACGGTGGTTTCACCAATGTCCTTGGCCACCAATTGCAGGGCTTCCGGGGTAATCGCAAAGCCCCAACTGCTGACGGTTTGCGCCACAGTCACCACGTCACTACCGACCACGGCGGCCGGGCTATTCATGGCGAAGTACACGCCCGGCTCGATCACCGAAGCGGCAACCATCGCCATGATCGCGACGAAGCTCTCCATGAGCATGCCGCCATAACCGATGAAGCGGGTCTGGCGTTCCTTCTCGATGCAGCTTCGGGGTCGTGCCGGAGGCGATCAGGGCGTGGAAGCCGGAAAGGGCGCCGCAGGCGATCGTGACGAAGAGGAACGGGAACAACCCGCCCTTCCATACTGGACCGGTGCCGTCGATAAATTGGGTCAGCGCCGGCATTTTCAGCTCGGGCATGGTGATCAGAATCCCAACCGCCAACGCCAGGATGGTGCCGATTTTCAGGAAGGTCGACAGGTAGTCGCGTGGCGCCAGGATCAGCCACACCGGCAGCACCGCCGCGACAAAGCCATAACCGATCAGCATCCAGGTAATCTGAATCCCGGTGAAGCTAAACACTTTGGCCCACACCGGATCAGCAGCAATCTGCCCGCCCACGAAGATCGAACCGAGCAGCAACGCCACGCCGATCACCGAGATTTCACCAATGCGGCCCGGACGGATGTAGCGCATGTAAATGCCCATGAACATCGCGATCGGGATGGTCGCCATCACGGTGAACATGCCCCACGGGCTATCGGCCAGGGCCTTGACCACGATCAGCGCCAGCACCGCAAGGATGATGATCATGATCAGGAAGCAGCCGAACAGCGCGATGGTGCCAGGGATGCGGCCCATTTCTTCACGGACCATGTCGCCCAGCGAGCGACCGTTGCGGCGGGTGGACATGAACAGGACCATGAAGTCCTGAACCGCGCCGGCGAACACCACACCGGCAATCAGCCACAGTCGTGCCGGGCAGGTAGCCCATCTGCGCTGCCAACACCGGACCGACCAAAGGCCCGGCACCAGCGATGGCTGCAAAGTGGTGACCGAAAAGGATGTGTTTGTTGGTCGGGACGTAGTCCAGACCATCGTTGTTAAGTACGGCGGGGGTCGCTCGATTGGGATCGAGTTCCATCACCCTATTGGCGATGAACAGGCTGTAATAGCGGTAGGCAACAAGGTAGATGGCGATGGCGGCGACGACAATCCAAAGGGCGTTGATCGCTTCGCCGCGGCGCAAGGCCACGACACTCAGCGCAAACGCTCCAATGACAGCCACGACAAACCAGGCGAGGTGTTTAACCAGACGGGTCATTGCGTGTCTCCTGCCGGCAGTCCGATAGGCCGCGGCGATAATTTTTATAATGGTGCCCGTTATGCGAGCCTGCCTAATATCCGCGCATGTCGCCATCAGTGAAATCCGCAGTACTACGTAAGGCCCTTCTACGTAGTACTACGCAGATCGGTTTTATCCATTAGTCCGACGGCTCTTTACGCTGGCGAAGTGAAGGTCTTTTTGGACTATCATGCCCCCACCACGACACCCGCCAACGGCCCTGCCGCACCGTCGCCCGGTCTGGACAGGAGTAGATATGCAGCTCAAACACAAAATTGTTGCCCTCGGTATCCTGCCGCTGATCCTGGCGATTGCGGTTATTTGCGCGCTGGTCATCGTCCAGAATCGACAGCTCGGCGAACAGCAGGCGCAGTTGATCGAAGACAGCATCCTCGCCAGTAAACGCGCGGAGTTGAAAAACTACGTAGAAATGGCCAAGAGCCTGATCGAGCCGCTGTATCGCCGATGGCAAGGGTGACGAAGCGGCACAGCAGCGCGTGCTCGAAGAACTGCGCAAACTCAGCTTCGGCATCGACGGTTACTTCTTCGTTTATGACCGCCAGGGTCGCAGCCTGATGCACGCGCGGCAGTCCGAGCTGGTCGGCAAATACCTTTGGAACATGACCGACCCGCACGGTTTGCCGGTGATTCAAGCCTTGCTGAAAAGCGCAGAATCCGGCGCCGGTTTCCAACGTTACGCCTGGAAAAACCCTCGACCGGCGCGGTCACCGACAAGCTCGCCTACGTGGTGATGCTGGACCGTTGGGGCTGGATGCTCGGCACTGGTATCTACCTCGAAGACATCGAGCAAGCCACACAGCAAGCCCGCGATGAAGTCGCCCAAGGTATCCACGGCACCATGCTGGCAATCGCCGCCGTCGCGCTGATTGCCGTGCTGCTGGTGTTTATCAGCGGCATGACATTGAACGTCAGCGAACATCGCCTGGCCGACAAAAAGCTCCAGCGACTCAACCAGCGCATCGTCAGCTTGCAGGAAGAAGAACGCTCGCGGGTCTCCCGCGAACTGCATGACGGCATCAGTCAGTTGCTGGTTTCCATCAAGTTTCAGTTCGAGTTGGCCAGCCACCTGATCGAGGCCGGTCGGGACAATGGCCTGAATATTTTGCGTGAAGCCACCGAGCGCCTCGGTAGTGCCATTGGCGAGGTTCGGAGCATCTCCCATGACTTGCGCTCATCGCTGCTCGACACCCTGGGCCTGCCCGCCGCCATGGGGCAGTTGGCCGCTGAGTTCCAGCAGCGCAGTGGTTTGCAGGTGAATTATGAAAGCGACTTGGTGGATTGTGATCTGGTAGACGGCGCGGCCGTGGCCCTGTTCCGCATCGCCCAGGAAGGCCTGACCAATATTGAACGGCATGCCCAGGCCAGCACGGTGTCGATCACGCTGCAAGGATCGGCGCAGGCATTGCGCTTGATCGTCGTGGATGACGGCATCGGTTTTAACGTCAATCGAGTCGAACGCCTGAACGCCGGCATCGGCCTGCGCAATATCCGTGAACGGGTCGAGCATTTTGGTGGCCGGTTCGACCTTCATTCAACGCCGGGCCGAAGCGAGCTGAACGTTCTGCTGCCCATGAGTGTGACGGCCACCTGAAGCCGATCACCGTCACACAACAATAAGAGAAATAACCTGATGAGCCTGCCCTTCCCGATCCGCGTCGCCCTGGTCGACGATCATTCACTGGTACGCGACGGCATTCGCGCCTTGCTGACGGTGGTGGACTTTCTGGAAATCGTCGGTGAAGCCGACAGTGGTGCGAGCGCGGTTGAAATGGTCCGCCAGACCCAGCCCGACTTGCTGTTGGTGGACATTGGCCTCAAGGACATGAACGGTCTTGAGCTGACCCGCCTACTGCGCCAGGAACACCCGTCGATCAAGATCCTGATACTGAGCATGTACGACAACAATGAGTACGTGAGCGAATCGGTGCGTTCGGGTGCCAGCGGCTATGTGCTGAAGAATTCCCCTTCACGGGAAATCATTGCGGCTATCGAGGCGATTGCCAGTGGGGGCACCTTCTATAGCGCCGAAATCGCCCAGAAACTGGCGGCTGACCGGCCCACGGATAACGAACTGACTCCGCGAGAAAGTCAGGTGCTGTGCAAAATGGTCTTGGGGCTGAACAACAAGGAAATGGCCCGCGAACTGGATATCAGTGTGCGCACGGTGGAAACCCATCGCCTGAGCATCCGCCGCAAACTGAACATCGACAAACCGGCGGCGTTGCTCAACTACGCGATTGAGCGTGGGTTGATTTCTCGCTGAAAATCTCGAGTCAAACAAGAAACCTTGTGGTGAGGGGGACTTGCCTGTGGCGAGGGAGTTTACTCCCGCTGGGCTGCGCAGCGGCCCCAAGATTTTGTGAGTGCTGCGCACTCAAGCGGGAGCAAGCTCCCTCGCCACAACAGCAAATCAGAGCTTGGCAATCGACACTTCCGTGGATTTAACGAAGGCAATCACTTCGCTGCCAATCTTCAATTCCAGATCGCGCACTGAGCGGGTGGTGATTACCGAGGTGACGATTCCGGAGGCGGTTTGCACATCGATTTCCGAGACCACTTCGCCTTCCAGGATTTCCTTGATGACGCCTTTGAACTGGTTACGAACGTTGATCGCTTTGATAGTCATGTTGAGGCTTCCTGTCTGATGTGGGGCAAAACCGCACTGAGGTGCAGGCCTTCAAAATGCACCTGTTCAGCGGACGACAAAAGGAATAAATAACGATTTGTTTATTCCTGAATTGAATATACGAAACCCTTAAGCTAAGACCTAAAAATTATTTAAAGAATAATTCTTAGAACCCTATGCTCATGACAGATAGCCACCTTCTCCTTTGCTAACTGTCGAGTTCGCCATGTCAAAGCCCCTCAAAAACGCTGTCCTTACCAGTCTGGTTGTTGCGCTCGCCTTGTCCTTCGTACTACCGGCCCAGGCCCGGGAAACGGTGCGGATCGGCTATCAGAAATCATCGACTCTGATCACCCTGCTGAAAACCCAAGGCACCCTGGAAAAGACCCTCGCAGAAAACAATATCGATGTGACCTGGCATGAGTTTTCCAGTGGCTTGCCGCTGCTGGAGGCGTTGAATGTCGGCAATGTCGATATCAGCGCTGACGTGGCCGATACCGTGCCGATTTTCGCTCAGGCCGCCCAGGCCAAACTGACCTACTTTGCCCAGGAAGCACCCTCGCCTTCAGCCCAGGCAATCGTCGTGCGCAAGGAATCGCCGTTGCAGCAACTGGCGGATTTGAAAGGCAGGAAAGTCGCGGTGACCAAAGCGGCAGGTTCGCACTATTTGCTGATCGCAGCCCTGAACAAGGCTGGTTTGAAATTTTCCGATATTGAGCCGGCGTACCTGTCACCGGCCGATGGTCGGGCGGCCTTCGAGAACAACAAGGTCGACGCCTGGGTCACCTGGGAACCCTTCCTCACCGGCGTGCAACGTCAACTGCCGACCCGCACCCTGGCGGACGGCTCTGGCCTGGCCAGTTACAAACGCTACTACCTGACCAGCACCTCCTACGCCAAGGCGCATCCTGAAATTCTGAAGCTGGTTTACGAGCAACTGCACAAGGCCGGCGACTGGGTAAAGCACAACCCCCGTGATGCAGCACAAGTACTCGGCCCGTTGTGGGGCAACCTTGATGTGGAAACCGTTGAGGCCGCGAATGCCCATCGCAGTTACCAGGTGCAACCGGTAAAGGCTGATCAACTAGGCGAACAACAAAAAATCGCCGACGCATTTTTCGCCGAGGGACTATTGCCCAGAGCAGTCGATGCCAAAGACGTCGACATCTGGACACCCTAGGACTCCAATGTAGAAATGAGCCTGCTCGCGATGGCGGCGTAACAGTCAACGAAGATTCTGAATCTCAGGGCCCTTTCGGCCAGCGCGTTGATATAGCGCAAAGCAAGCCAGTTATTCCATAAAAGCCGTACAGCGCACTTTTATAGTGCGTTTAAATATATACGCACTCTGGCATCCAAGGTTCACCCCCCGGTCAGCGATGCCGATCCAGATCAGGCCACGCCACCTGGCGACCCTCCCCAAAAACTCTCCAGTGCCACGGCGTTGCAGCAACGCCTTGGTCAAGACTGCGCGCCGCCAAATACGTCGGCGCGGTCTTAATTTCATTCAGGAAGCACAATGTCTGATCCAACACCTCTGTTGTTCGCCCTCTACGAGCAAGCCAGTGTGGGTTGCGGTGGCGCCCCAAGCCTCTGGACTCACCCGGCTGACGAACGCCTGGCCATCAACTCACTGGGTTACTGGTCGAACCTGGCACGCATTGCCGATCAGGCTCACCTCGACATGTTGTTTTTCGGTGATGTGCTGGGCTTCTACGATGTGTTTGGCGGCAACGCCGATGCGGCGATGAAATGGGCCGTGGAAGCACCGGCCAACGATCCGCTGATGATCATCCCGGCACTCGCCGCCGTCACGGAAAACCTGGCCTTCGGCGTCACCGTCACCACCAGCTACGAACACCCGTTTACCCATGCCCGACGCTTCAGCACCCTGGATCACCTGACCAACGGCCGGATCGGCTGGAACATCGTCACCTCCTACCTGACCAGCGCCGCGCGCAACTTCGGCCTGGAGCAAATGATCAAGCACGACGACCGTTATGAACGCGCCGAAGAATTCCTCGATGTGGTCTACAAGCTCTGGGAAGGCAGCTGGGCCGACGACGCAGTGGTAGCAGACAAGGCACGCCAGCTCTACGCACGAGGCGACCGGGTACGCCCGATCAACCACGTCGGCGAACATTACCGGGTGGCCGGACCACACCTGACCGCGCCCTCGCCGCAACGCACGCCGCTGCTGATCCAGGCCGGGTGGTCGGGCCGTGGTCGCGAGTTCGCGGCCAAGCACGCTGAACTGATTTTCGTCGCCAAATCCAACCCCCAGGAAATCCGCCAGGGCCTGGAAGACATCTGGACCCAGGCCAGGGCCCGCGGTCGGCAGGCAGAGGATGTGAAATCACTGACGGTGCTGCGGATCGTCACCGCCAAGACCGAGATCGAAGCCCAACGCAAATATGACGAACTGCAAAGCAACTACCACTTGCAGGCGCAACTGGTCAGTTATGCCGGCGATACCGGAATCGACATCAGCCGCTACGCCGACAGTGACGCGCTGTCCACTCACACCGAAGGCATGACCTCCTACGTGATGCGTCCCGATGGCAGCGGCAAGCCCTTGACCGCGGGCGACGTCAAACAGCGTTTCGCCAACGTCACCCGTGGCAGTGATCTGATCCTGGTGGGCAATCCGCAACAGGTGGCGGACCGCATTGAAGAACACGCGCGCATCAGCGGCACCAGCGGCTACATGCTCAATCCGCTGCTCAGTCCCGGCAGCCTGGAAGACTTTGTCGAACTGATCATCCCCGAGCTGCAAAAGCGCGGTTTGTATCGCACCGAACCGCAGCGCGGCACCCTGCGATCAAGGTTGCGAGCGGACGGCACCAGCCATCTGCCGGACTCGGCTTACGGCGCCTCGTTCCGCTATTGATCAGCCATGGCGCCTGCCCGCAAGGACAGGCGCCAGGCAGATGCCCTACCCCACAGCCCCCTGATAGTAAGTGCGCAAGTCCTCCCAAGCAGCCAACTCGGCCGCCGAACCTTCATCCCTCCGGCCGTTCTCCAGCACGAAGGCGTACTGCGCGTAATCCGGCGCGATGTTGATGTTCTGCTCCTGCGCCCCGTGGCAAGACTTATAAGAACCAAAAAGAATTAATAAATACAAAATCAGTATTTATCGTTATAAAAATATCCGCGTATTGTCAGCTCATCCCGTCATTCATCACCACAGTGAAGTGCCCTATGAATCCGACTGACAACCTCATCGACTTCGCCAGCTACCGCAAACGCAAACAGGCTCAGCAACGGGCACGGGCCATGTGGGAAATGTACGCATGTAACGCCGGTTTGCAGGCCTTTCAGTGGGTGCAAGCGGCCAAGGCTTCCGAGACGCGTCACGCGTGAACGTGCAGCAACCCTCGCGCTTTCTGGCGAGCGCCGACGAACCCGTGCTGGATTTGAATAACCTGGAATCACTGGAAGAAGACCCGACCTGTGATCGCGTCGCGCAGAACCTGCAACGCCTGCGCGGCAAGCGACATTTGTCCCTCGATGCCCTCGCCCGCCAGTGCGGTGTGAGCCGGGCGATGCTGGCGCAGATCGAGTCCGGGCGTAGCGTGCCGTCGATCAAAGTGCTGTGCAAAATCGCCAAGGGCTTGAAGGTGTCAGTGGCCGCATTTCTTGAGCATCGGGCCTTTGAAGGTGTCGCCGTGTTGTCGGCGAGCCAGAGCAAACGCCTGGTCAGTGCCAGCGGTGCCTTTGTCAGCCGAGCGCTGTTTCCGTTCGACGTGGCCCGCCAATCGGAGTTTTACGAACTGCGCTTGAGTCCGTTGGGTGAAGACGTTTCCGAGGGGCATGGCCCTGGGGTTCAGGAGAACCTGGTGGTGTCCCAGGGTGTGCTGGAAATCAGCGTCAACGATGAACGTTACCTACTTTCGACCGGTGATTCGATTCTGTTCTACGCCGACCAGCCTCACCGCTATCGCAACCCGGCCGACAGTGAAGCCGTCGCTTATCTGGTGGTCACCTACCCCGAACGCCTGGACTAATCGACAATCAATGTGGGAGCGGGCTTGCTCGCGAAGAGGGAGTGTCAGTCAACATTGTTGTGCCTGACACACCGCTTTCGCGAGCAAGCCCGCTCCCACAGGGATTTCATTTTCGCAGGAGATTTGTGGTGTTTGCTGGAATGAAAAAGCCCCCGAGGCCTATGGCTGCGGGGGCTTTTTTGTGCGGCCCGGGATCAGCAGGTGCAGCACATCAGCGGCATGCCGTTGCAGCTCATCATCATCGGCATGCTGCAGTCGTTCATCATCTTCATCGTCAGGGCGCAGCAGTTTTTCATCATGTCCATGTTCATGCCGGCCATTGGCATGATTTTGCACATCATGCCGTCCGCCATCATGGTGCATTCCATCACGCACTTCATCGATGGCATCGGCATGCCCATCATCGGCATTGGCATCATCATGTTCATCATCGGCATGGTCATGGCCGCCTGGGACATGCACATCATGCTCATGTTGCCGCAATGCATCATCATCGGCATGCCGCAGTTCATCATCATCTGCATCATTTCAGTGCTGTTCTTGAACATCGCCATGTCCATGCCAGCGGCCGGCATCATTTTGCACATCATGCCGTCGTCCATCATTTCGCAGCTCATGGTCGCCATCATCATCGGCATGCCCATCATCGGCATCATTGGCATGTTGGCGTTCATCGGCATTTGCATCTGCATGGCATTCATCATGATGGTGTTCCCTGAATATTTAAGAGTAAGACGGAGCTGATGGAGTGGATTCTAAGGATTGGCGCAGGGTCGACAAGAGGCTGATCCAGCAGCAAAAATGGGCGCCAGAACCGACTTAGTGCAGCGCACCGATCAGTTATGACTGCTGTAGCATCCTATTGATTGTTATTGCAGACACTTTAAAAGCAGTGACGCCGTTTCATCGGCGATAGATATTCGACTGACAGCTATATAAATAACTGAAAGAAATAATCGTTCTAAACAGCCCCCACTTTTTTCATGCTCTCGCTTATTACTTAAGTTCAATCCAGGATCACTTTTTAATCTTTTCTAGCTATTAAGCGCCGCCCCTATAATGGCAACGCTCTCCAACTCGCTAAATAAGGACGTTCCATGCATCAACGCCTTTTACTGGCTGCACTGTTCCTGGCGGTGGCTGGTTGTGCCAGCCCGCCTGCCGTTTCGGTTCATACAAAAGACCCCGCCAGTTCGACATTGCAAGGCGATGCCTCGCGCCCGGCGCAGGCGCAATGGCTGCGCACCGAGCTGTATTTCTCGGTGGGACCATTGGAGGGCAAGGAAGGAGTGATCAGCCCCGCGCGCTGGCGCGAGTTTCTCGATCAGGAAGTCACGCCGCGCTTTCCGGACGGCTTCAGCGTACTCGACGCCTACGGCCAGTGGCGTGACCACGGCGCCAAGGAGCCGGAGCGCCTGGGCACCAAAGTCATCGTGATTCTTCACGAGAACGACGCGAAACATGGCAAGGACATCGAAGCGATTCGCCTGGCCTGGAAGCGGATTACCGGGGATTTGTCGGTGCTGCGGCTGTCGCAACCGGCCGAGGTGTCGTTCTAACCAACCAATCAACCGCCACCCTTACCGGGTGGCGGTTTCGTTTAGAAGCCGTAGGTGGCGCGAGCGTAGTAGTAGGCGCCGTTGGTACCGATCGGCGACAGCACGTCATACGGCAGGTTGCCGCCGTAGTTGATTTCCGACTTGGAGCGCTCCGGGTAGTTGTCGGTCAGGTTGTTGCCGCCCACGGCAATGTCGAATTTTGGCGTGAATTTGTATTGCACCTCGGCATCCAGCTGCCAGACCGCGCCATAGGTTTGCTCCGGCTGGGAGTCGCCGAAATCAAAGACCCGCGTGGTCTCGCCCTGCCGCGTCAGACGCCCGAGCAGGCCCCAATGCTGACTGGCCCAATTCGCGGAAATCATGAAGCGATCCTTGGGTGCTGCGTCGGTCAGGGTGTTGCGCTCCTCCACCCCCACCAGCGCGTCGCTGCCAATGCCCAGCGCGGTGAGCTGCGAAGGTGTGCCCTTGGTGTTAGTGACTTTGGTGTGGTTGTAGGTGTAGGCCGTGGTCAACCCCAGCAGCCCTTCGTACAACGGCTGATGGTAGTTGAGCACCAGTTCGGCGCCGTCGGTGCGGGTGTCGGCGGCGTTGGTGAAGAAGTTCACGTCGTGCACACCGGCCACACCAAAGTTGTCGTTGATGTACTGCTCCAGGGCATCACTGCCGATGCGCTGGGACAGGGTCACCCGATCCTTGACGTCGATGCGGAACACGTCGAGGGACGCATCAAAGCGTTCACTCAGTTGCGCAGTCAGGCCGAGGCTGAAGTTCTTCGAGGTTTCCGGGTCGAGCTTCTGGGCTCCGAGGGCGCGGGCAATCGGGTCGTTGACGGAAAGCACGCGAATGTCCGTGAGTGTGCCGCCCGTTCCGAAGTTACTGGTAGTGCTCTGAAAGCCGACCTGTGCCAGGGACGGCGCGCGGAAGTTGTTCGAGACTGCACCACGCAGCGCCCATTGATCGGTGAGGCGATAACGGCCACTGAGCTTGCCGGTAAGTTTGCTGCCGGCGTCGTCGTAATGCTCCCAGCGCGTGGCGGCGTCGACGAAAAAGCGGTCAGTCAGATCGCCGGACAACTCGGCATACGTGCCGAATACATTGCGATCCAGATTCACCTCTTCGCTCGGGCGCAAACCGTTGGCGCCGTCGGCCCCGGTGCCGATGTACGAGGCTTCGTCGCCAGCGTAGGTCAGGTAGTTTTCGTAGCGATATTCACTGCCCACGGCCAGCACGAACGAACGCTCGGCCAGGCGCAGCTCGCGGGTGAAATCGAGGTTGGCGGTGGTCTGGCGCAGTTCGTATTCACCCGTGTCAAAACGCGTCGGCGAATCAGCGCCCAAGGTCACGTTGAGGGTGCGTCGAGTGGCCGAATCAAAGTGGTTGCGGCCGTGGGTGACGCTGCTGTCGAAGTCCCAGTTATCGCCAATCAGGCCCTTGAAACCGGCAGTGGCGGACAGGTCCTGATTGTCGCCGAGGGACTGCGGCAGAAACCCGTTGGGGTAGAACTGCGGCTGCTCGGATGGGTAGCGGTAGAACTCGGCGCCGGTGGTGTGGCGCTGGTTGTAGGTGCCGAACGAGTACGCCTTGCCACCGGCCAGGGGCAATTCGGAGTTGAACCAGGCATTGACGTCCCGCGCGATGCCGTCGCCCATGACGTAGTTGCGCTGGCCCGGCGTATCGGCGAAGCCATCGAAACCGGCACGGTTGGTCGGGTCGCGATCCTTGTACTCAGTGCCGCCGCGAATGAACCCGCCCTCCTCGCCAAGGCGCGTGCCGACCTTGGCGGTGGTCATGCTGTTCTGGCCGTCGGTGGTGGTCCTGCCGATGGCATCCTGATGGGTGTGGTAGGCGCCGTAAGTGGTGGAGATTTCGCCACCCTCCGGGGCGTCGTCGAGAATGATATTGATCACCCCGGCAATCGCATCGGAACCGTATTGTGCACCGGCACCGTCACGCAGCACCTCGATGCGTTTGATCGCGCTGATGGGAATCGAGTTGAAGTCCACCGGCGCCGTGCCGCGGCCGATCTTCGACGAGTCATTGACCAGCGCCGAGGTGTGCTGGCGCTTGCCGTTGACCAGCACCAGCACCTGATCGGGGCTCATGCCACGTAACTGCGCCGCCCGCACATGGTCAGCGCCGCCGGAGTTGGATTGACGCGGAAAACTGAATGACGGCAGCAACGTCTGCAACGCCTGACCGAGTTCGCCGCCGCTGGCACCGGCCGACTTGAGGTCCTCGGCGGTCAGCACGTCCACCGGCACCGGCGAATCCAGCACCGTGCGGGCAGTTCCGCGGGTGCCGGTGACCAGCACGGTACCCAACCGTGTGTCGTCGTCGACACGGGCGGAAGTTTCTTCAGCCTGCGCGGGAAGTTGTGTGATTGCTGTGACTACAGCAGCGGCGAGTAATGAACGAGAACGGTGATACATGGAACAGCTCCTTTTATCGCAGCTAATACCCGGCCCTGCCGACCATAAAAAAGTCGGCAACAAGTGCACGGCAATGTCTGCTGTAGTTTTAATAATCCGGAAGGCAGCGAAGGCTGTAGAACAGGTTTAAAGCGCGAACGTCTCCAAGTTGATACAAATACTTGAGAGGCGATGCTAGACGAGGCGGTTATCTTTGGAAAAGAACCAATACTACTTAGGTTATATCGGACGAACGGACTGTTGGCTGGGCAACAGGGGTGTTTAGTGGGCAACAACTAACATCAACTAACCACTTCAACTTTCAAACACTTATATCAAACCAAACACAGTCAATGTGGGAGCGGGCTTGCTCGCGAAAGCGGTGTGTCAGGCAACATTGATATCGACTGACACTCCCTCTTCGCGAGCAAGCCCGCTCCCACATTAGTTATATGCCTGCCTTTAGTCCGCGGAAGGAATCCACGCCGCGCGCGCCACATTGGCGGTGTCGCCAAACGCCGGCAGTTTCTGCGCCAAATCACGGACGTTTTTCACGTCCAGATCCACCAGTTGCTGACGGGTAATCAGCGTCGGCGGCACCAACACTTTATGCCCCGGATTCTCCCCGGCAATCAGCATCGCCAGGCTCCGCACGCTGATCGCCCCGGCCACTTGCGGGTTGACTGCAGCGGTAGCCGCCCAGGCACTGTCCGGCTCTTTCATGATCTGGATATCAGCAGTGGAAATATCGGCGCTGTAGATTTTCACTTTCTTGCCAAGACCGGCTTCGTCCACGGCGATTTTTGCGCCTTTGGCGAATTCGTCGAACGGCGCGAAGATCACGCTGATGCCTGGATTGGCGCGCAACACGGCGCTGGCCTGATCGGCGACCGAGTTGGCAATCGGCGGATTCAACGTGCCGAAACGCGCCTTCTCGATGATCCCCGGGTTCGCCGCTTTGACCTGACTCCAGATCTCATCGCGCCGCTCCATCGGGGTGAAACCACTGATGTAGACGTAACCGGCATCGAAGCGCGTGCCGTTGTCCTTGAGCGCCTGATCAAGCGCCAGACGAGCCAACGCATGGTGATCCTGCTCGACCTGAGTGACCTGCGGGGTGTTCAGATCGACGTCGAATGCGACGACCTTGATGCCCTTGGCGATGGCCCGGTCAATCGGGCCTTTGAGGGTTTCCGCCAGACCGAGCTGAACGATGATGCCGTCGACGCCGAGGTCGATGGCCTGATCGATCATCTCCCGCTGACTCGCCGCCTGCTGCCGGGCATCGAACACCCGCAACGTTGCACCGAGGGCTTCGGTCTGTTTCTCGACGCCACGCAAATAGGCTTCGGTGAAATCCCCGGAAAACAGATAGCCCACCAACGCGATTTGCACATTGCCCTTGTCGAATGGTGCCGGCGCCCCCGGCAGCGCCTTGGCCTGGGCATTCAGCGCCAGTGCCGTGAGCACGGCGCCAGCGAGGCAGTGACGAACAAAACCCTTGAATGATCCGTGCATACATCTTCCTTGCGAGACATTAAAAGCAGCTCAACGCGCCCGATGCGCGAGGCCGAAGGTGAACATCAGGGCCAGCACCAGCACCAGTCCCTTGACGAAATCCTGAGCGTAATAAGGCGCGTTGAGCATGGTCAGGCCGTTCAGCAGCGTGGCCACCAACAACGCACCAATCAACGTGCCGAACGCATTGGGTTTCTTCGCCCCGAGCACGGCAAAACCGATCAACGCGGCCCCAAGGGCATCGAGCACCAGGCCATTACCCGAGCTAACATCGCCACGGCCCAAACGTGCCGCCAGCAGCAACCCGCCCAATGACGCGAGCAAGGCTGAAAGCACGTACGCCAGCAGTTTGAAACGCTGCACCGGCGCACCGGCCAGGCGTGCCGCCTGCTCGTTGCCACCGATGGCGTAGAACAAACGACCAATGCGCGTGCGCTCCAGGAACAGCCAGACCATCAACGCGACCACAGCGGTGATCAGCACCGGGATCGGCACGGTGTCCCACAACCGACCGCGGCCGAGGGCCAGAAACAGCGCACTGAACGTGCCTTCGGCCTCATCGCCATTGGGCAGGGTCATGCCCACCGCAATCGAGCGCCCGCCGGTTGGGATCAGTTGCACACCGATCACCAGAAACATGCTGCCGAGGGTAGCGAGGATGTCCGGCACCCGCATTTTCACAATCAGCCAGCCGTTGAGCAGCCCCACCGCCGCCCCGCCCGCCAGGCTGATCAGCACCGCCGGCACAGCGCCCCAACCGAGCACCACCATGACGTAACTGGCGATCATCAAACTCATCGCCGCCACCGCGCCAATCGACAAATCGAGGCCGCCGACGGCCATGGTCAGGGTCACGCCCAAGGCCAACAACGCGACAATCGATACCGACTGCAAGATGCTGAACAGGTTACCGACCCGCAGAAATGCCGGCTCCGCGAAGCTGAAAAACACCAGGATCAGCGCCAGCACCCAAAGCAACCCATAGCGGATAAGCGCTTGCAGCAGATGCTCGGCGGGCGCCGGGGCGGTTGATAACAGCAAACTTGAATCAGGCACTCGCTCTACTCCTTGGCGTGGCATGAATAGTTGGAACAGTGACTTCGACGCCAGCAAGCGCCGCCACCAGCGTGGCGCGGCTCAGCCCGGCGCGGGAGTATTCGGCGACCACCGCGTGATTGCGCACCAGCAGAATCCGGTCGGCAATTTCCAGGGCTTCGTCGACATCGGCACAGATCACCAGCGTTGCGCGGCCGCCAGCACTGTCGCGCAGCAGTTGGCCGATTTCGCGGCGGGCGCGTACGTCCACGCCCTGAAACGGTTCATCGAGAATCAACACCCGCCCGTCCCCCAGCAACCAGCGGCCCAGTACGACCTTCTGCTGGTTGCCGCCGGACAACGCACTCATCGGCACGTCGATTCCGGCAGTCTTGATCCCCAATGCCGCGACCTGTGCCTCGACCGCTGCCGCCTCGGCCCGGTTGCGGATGAAACCGCCACGGGTGAAGCGTTCGAGGAACGGCAAGGTCAGGGTGCGACGCAGGGAAAAATCTGCGATCAATGATTGGCTGGCGCGATCTTCGGCGGCAAAGAACACTCCGCTGTGGATCGCCTGGCGTGGCGACTCGGGTTGCCAGTCGATGCCATCCAGTTGCAGGGTGCCAGCCGCCGGTTCGCGCAGGCCGAACAGCACTTCGGCGATCTCGGTTTTGCCGGCGCCCAGTAATCCGGTGAGCACCACCACTTCGCCTTCGTGCAGGGTCAGATCGAACGCCTTTTTATGCGGTGTGATTTTCGCGGCGCGCAGGGTCAGGACTTCCCGCCCAGCCGTGCGCGGTTCGTAAACGTGAGTATCAAGCGCCTGACCGAGCATGGCCTCGACCGCTTCGGGCAACTGGCGGGCGCCGAACTCGCCGACCAGTTGGCCATCGCGCAGGACAATGGCGCGATCCGCCACCCGCTTCAGGTCGGACAAACGATGGGAAATGTACAAAATCGCCACCCCACGACTGCGCAGCGTGTCGATCAAGCCGAACAGGCGCTGGGCTTCGACGTCCGACAAGGCGGCCGTGGGCTCGTCGAGAATCAGCAGACGCGGCTGCAGGGCGAACGCGCGTGCCAGCACCACCAGTTGCCGTTCGGCCTGGCCGAGGCGTTCGATCGGTTGCTCCAGCGGCAGCTCCAGGCCGAGGCCGGCAGCGATGCTCGCGGCCCGCTCGAACAGGCGCTTGCGATTCAGCCAAAAGTCCGCGCCGGGCTGGCAGAGTTCATCGAGCAAGAGGTTTTCCGCCACGCTCAATCCGGGTGCGATGCCGTCGTTGACTTGCTGGTGCACCGCGACGATCCCGACCCGGCGCGCCGACAGTGGCGAGGTGAAATGCCGTGGCTGGCCGTCGACCCAAAGCTCACCGGCATCGGAGGATTGACTGCCGGCGAGGATCTTTACCAAGGTCGATTTTCCCGCACCGTTGGCCCCCAGCAGCGCCACCACTTCGGCGGGGTAAATCTCCAGGCTGACCCGATCCAGCGCACGGCTGGCGCCAAAGGTTTTGCTCAGCTCACGCACACGAATCAGCGGCTCGGGTGCCACGGAAACAGGCGCACTCATCGTCGGTGTGCCAAGGAGCGCACCAGCCGATCACCGAGGCTTTGCACGCTCTGTACCAGAATCACCAGCACCACCACAGTGGCGACCATCACCTGATTGTTGAAGCGCTGGTAGCCGTAGCGAATCGCCAAGTCTCCCAGACCACCGCCACCGATGACCCCGGCCATGGAGGAAAAACCAATCAGCATCACCAGGGTCAAGGTGATGCCTGCCAACAACGCGGGCAGCGCTTCGGGCAACAGCACTTTGAAAATCACATGCCAGACATCACCGCCCATGGCGAGGATCGCTTCGATGCGGCCCTTGTCGACTTCGTCCAGGGCGTTCTCGACAATTCGGGCGAAGAACGGAAAGGCGCCGATGGTGATCGGCACCACCGCTGCGGTGCTGCCCAGGGTCGTACCGACCACCAATCGCGTCAGCGGGATCAAGGCGATCAGCATCACCACAAACGGCAGCGAGCGACCAAGGTTGACCAGCCCTCCCAGGCCTTTGCTGAGCCGGGGCATTGGGAACAGACCATCGCTACGACTGATGAACAGCAACACACCCAGCGGCAAGCCGATCAGCAAGGTAAACAACCCCGCCAGCAGGACCATGTACAGGGTTTCACCGGTGGCCGTGAGCACCAGTTGGAAGATCTCGTTCCAGTCGATCACGCGATTCATGAGCGCTCCACCCTGACGCCACGTTGTTTGAGAAACGCCACGACCTGGTTCAGTTTCAGTTCATCGCCAGGCTGCCGGAATGCCACGCGCAAACGCCCGACCTGGCGCCCGCCGACAGACTCGACGCCACTGGCGAGCAGGTTCAGTTCCACGCCCTGTTGCTTTAATTCATTGAGCACAGGAGTGGCCAAAAGGTTGTCGAAAAAGCTCAAGTCCAGGGCATCGTTGCCCAACGGTGTGCTGTATCCCGGCAGCAGTGAGCGACCGAGACTGGAATCCGGGTTAGCCAACAGTTGTGCAATCGACCCGGCCTCGACCAATCGGCCGTGAGCCAGTGAAGCGGCGTGATCACAAATCGACTTGACCACCTCCAGCTCATGGGTGATCAGCACGATAGTCAGCCCCAACTGGCGGTTGATGTCGCGCAGCAGTTCAAGAATCGAGGCAGTGGTTTGCGGGTCGAGGGCGCTGGTGGCTTCGTCCGACAGCAGATACGCCGGTCGTGCCGCCAACGCCCGGGCGATGCCTACCCGTTGTTTTTGCCCACCGGACAGTTGTGAAGGAAACGCCTGAGCCTTATCACTCAAGCCCACCAGATCCAGCAGTTCTCTGACCCGCGCATGACGCTGTGTTTTTCTTACGCGGGCGATTTCCAGCGGCACGGCGATGTTGTCGAAGACGTTGCGCGAGTGCAGCAGGTTGAAGCCCTGAAAGATCATGCCGATGCGCTGGCGTTGCCGGCGCAGTTCGATGTCGGACAAGGCTGTCAGGTCCTCGCCGTCCAGCAGAATGCGCCCGGCACTGGGCCGCTCGAGCAGATTGAGGCACCGCAGCAGCGTCGATTTACCCGCACCGCTGCGCCCCAGAATCCCGTAGATCGCACCATCGGGAATGCTCAGGGATACCTGATCCAGGGCAGGTGCCTGCCCTGGCGCATAGGTTTTGCTCAACTGCTCGACGACGATCATGGCTTAGTGGCCGCTACGGTCACAGGGCTCACCGGAATCACTGAACCGGAGAAGTTGTCGGTGATGAACTTGGCCACTTCAGGCGACGTCAGGTCTTTGGCCAGTTGCTTGATCCGTGGGTCGTCCTGCAATTTTGGCGTGGTCACCAGGATATTGGCGTAGGGGTTGTGCTCGGCTTTTTCCAACCCAAGCGCATCCTTGGCCGGGACCAAACCAGCTTCCAATGCGTAGTTGCCATTGATCACCGCGAGGTCCACATCATCAAGGGCCCGGGGAATTTGCGGCGATTCGATTTCGAGGATCTTCAGCTGTTTCGGGTTCTCGGCGATGTCCTTCGGTGTGGCCTGATCGGTGGCCGGGTCGTTGAAGCCGGCCTTGAGTTTGATCAAGCCGTTGTCCTGCAACAGGTACAGCGCGCGACTCAGGTTGGTGACGTTGTTGGGAACCGCCACCGTGCCGTTTTGCGGGACTTGCGCGAAAGTTTTGTGTTTGTGGGAGTAAATACCCAGCGGCTCGATATGCACCGTCGCGGCCACCGCGAGTTTTTCGCCGAGGGCCTGCTCCTGTGACTTCAGGTAGGGCAAGTGCTGGAAGTAATTGGCATCGACGTCGCCATGTACCAGCAGTTCGTTGGAGTTCACGCCGTTGGGGATCTCGATGATCTTGAGGTTCAGTTGCGGGTCGATTTTTTGCACGTACGCCAGAATCTGCGCGTGGGGCACCGGGTCCGCTGCCACGCGCAACGGCTCAAGGGCCAGGGCACTGAAAGATGTCACCAGAGCGCCCAGCACAGCCAGGGTCAATCCTGTTTTCTTGAACATGTTCTTGGTCCTTGATGAGGTTAGGCAGTCAGTGCTTTGGGGATCAGTGCGTCGGCGTAAAAACGCTGGGCAACATCGGGATGAGAACGCAGCCGGCCCTTGAGATAATTCCAGCCGACGTCTCGAAACAATGGATTGTCCGGATCGCTGGCCGGACCTCGTGCTTCACGCAGCAGCGCCGTGGGCAACGGGTAAAGCGGCACGACGGCATCGAGTTGCGCGCCGAGGAAGAACGCAATCGACAAACGCTCGTTGCCCTTGGCCGGCGACACCACCCGATGCACCGTGGCACGCAAGTAACCGTTGGTGGCCAACTCCAGCAATTCGCCGATGTTCACCACTAAGGTGTTGTCCCGAGGCCGCGCATCGATCCAGCGCCCCTCCTCGATTTCGACTTGCAGGCCGGCCTGCTGGTCTTGCAGCAGGAAGCTCAGGAAACCCGAATCCTTGTGCGCCCCGACACCTTGATGGCTGGCGTCTGCGGCCTGCCCCGGATAGCGCATCAACTTGATGTGCTCATTGGGCTTGTCGCCGTACAACCGGTCGAAAGCGTCTTGCGGCAACGCCAACGCCTGGGCGAAAGCGCGCAGCAGGCGCAGCGACATGCGGGTCATGGCTTGCTGCCAATCCAGCAGCAACGGCTTGAGCGCCGGTAGCGCGGCCGGCCATTGATTGGGGCCTTGCAGACGCGCCCAGTACGGGCTGTTTTCAGCCTGCGGCAACACCTCGCGTTCGGCGCCCAGATCGAACTGTTCGCGCAAGTCCGGCTTGCCGCGAGTGATCTCTGAAGCGGCACGGTTGTAGCCACGAAAGTGCGGTGAATTGATCATGCCCACCGCTGCTTTCTCGCTGTCGGGCAGGGCAAAGAATTGGCGGGCGTGAGCCTGTACTTGACTCAACAAAGCGCTGTCGATGCCATGGCCGGTCAGGTAGAAAAAACCCACGTCCCGTGCGGCATGGCGCAGGTCGTCAAGAAAGCCCTGGCGTTGTGCCGGGGTGCCGTCGAGCAGTGACAGGTCGAGGGTCGGTAAGGTGGTGATGTCCAGGGGCTGCGGCATGGTTCACTCCCAGGTGAAACGATATTTATCTGGCAATGGATCCAAGCTAAACGATCTTAAAAACCAGTAATAAATATCTTTTTCGCATTAGCTTAGGTTCGCTTCGAGTGGCGTTTTCACATTCTGGAAGCACAAAAACGCCCCTGTCATAGAGACAGGAGCGTTCCGCCAGGCGAGGTGAATCGGCGTTAATTTACTGGGTAGACGTGGTTCGACTCAGGGCCAGCGACTCGTTGGAAAACACCTGGGCGTCGGTGAATTTCTCTACGTCGACGCGATGGGGAAAGATCTTCTTCTCGACGAACAAATCATCGACCTGCTGCAACGCCTGAACATCCCGTGGTTCAACCGGCAACAGCGACTCATCACCCCAACTGCGCAGCCGCTGCGAGACTTCAAGCGAAACGTCATTGGCTTTGGCGAACACCCGCGCATACTCGTCGGGGTTTTGCCGTGCCCATTCAAAAGCCTTGGCGAAACGCTGCAACACGTCGCTGAGGGCCTTGCGTTTGTGTGGGTCAGTGAGCACTTCATCGGACGCCGTAATGAACGTCAGCCCGGTGTTGATCCCTTCGCCGCTGATCAGCACCCGCGCGCCCTGCTGCTCGGCAAATGCCTGATAGATCCCGAACGTGGCCCAGGCTTCGATCTTGCCGGCGTTGAATGCCGCCAACGCGTCGGTGGGCAGGACGAATCCGACGTTGACGTCTTTCTCGTCAACCCCGGCATTGGCCAACGCGCGAATCAGTAAGTACTGGGAAATACTGCCGCGGGCCGACGACACCACCACGTTGCGACCTTTCAAATCAGCGACGCTGTGAATCGGTGAATCCGCCGGGACCAGGATGGCGATGCCTCTCGATTGGCTGCGCCGTACCGCGACAATCCGCAACGGCGTGCCGCCGGTGGCCGCAGCAAGTACCGGGGTATCGCCGGCGGGCCCCAGATCGACGGCCCCGGCGCGCAAGGCTTCGAACAACGGCGCGGCGCCCTGGAAGTTCGCCCACTGAACCTTGTAGGGAATGCCCTCCAGCGCGTTGGCGGCCTCGACCACCGTGCGCAAGCCCTTGGCTTGATCGCCGAGGATCAGCGTGACGCTGGACAGGTCCGATTGGGCTTTTGGCTCGATGGCGTCACCGCAGCCGCTGAGCAACAACGCGGCACCTGACAGCAACGCCATCGCCGAGATCAAAACACGTCGATTAACCATGGGCAAACCGCCGAACCGTGCTGTGGGTAGCCTGACGCTCAGCCACCGCAGCGGTTTCCACTTCAACACCCAACAGGCTCAGCAGTCGTGCACGGATCGCTTGAAAACCCTCCTGTCCGGAGTCTCGGGCGCGCGGCAAATCGATAGTCAGTTGCTCGGCAATCTTGCCGTTGGCCAGCACGATGACCCGGTCGGCCAGCAGGATTGCTTCGTCGACGTCGTGGGTCACCAGCAGCACCGCCGGCGTGTGTTTGCGCCATAACTCGATGATCAGCCGATGCATCTTGATCCGGGTCAGCGCATCGAGGGCGGCAAACGGCTCGTCGAGCAGCAACAGCTTCGGCTCGCGCACCAGGCCTCGGGCCAGTGCGACACGTTGCGCTTCACCGCCGGAGAGTGTCGCCGGGTAGGCTTCCAGTCGATGAGCCAACCCGACTTCAGTCAGGGCCTGCACCGCACGGGCCTTGGCGTCCGGGACGCGCAGGCCAAGGATCACGTTTTTCCAGGCGCGTTTCCATGGCATCAGGCGTGGCTCTTGAAATACCGCCGCCCGGGCCTTGGGCACTCGCAATTGGCCGCTGTCGATACTGTCGAGCCCGGCGAGGCTGCGCAGCAACGTGGTTTTGCCGGAACCGCTGGCCCCGAGCAGTGCGACGAACTCGCCGGGTGCGATGTCCAGGTCCAGGCCATCGATGACTCGTTGTTGACCGAACTGGCGCACCACGTTGCGCAGTTGTACCGGAGCGTCTGAATGCAGGTTTTTTGCCGCGATAGTCGACATGTCAGTTCCTCACAAAAGATGGGCGCCAGGCCAGGGCAAATCGCTCCAGCGTGCGGATCAAGCCGTCGATCACCAAACCGAGGACGCTGTAAATCAGCAAGCAGATGACGATCACGTCAGTGCGCATGAAGTCCCGCGCATCGCTGGCCAGAAAACCGATGCCGGCGGTGGTGTTGATCTGTTCGACAAACACCAGGGCCAGCCAGGAAATCCCCAGGGAATAGCGCAAGCCGACAAAAAACGAAGGCAAGGAGCCCGGCAGGATGACGTGCCAGATCAACTCGCGACGATTCAGGCCCAGGGTGTTGGCGGCCTCGATCAGTTTGGGGTCGATGTTGCGAATGCCGGAGAACAGGTTCAGGTACACCGGGAAGGTGGTGCCGGTGACAATCAATGCAATTTTGGTGAACTCGCCGATGCCGAACCAGAGAATGAACAGTGGCACCAGCGCCAGCGAAGGAATGGTACGCAGCATCTGCATCGGCGAATCGAGGATCACCTCGCCGCGCTTCGACAGGCCAGTGATCAGCGCCGCCACCACGCCGATGCTGACCCCGATGCTCAAGCCCAGCAGCGCCCGCTGGAGTGACACCAGCAAATGCTTGCCCAACTCGCCAGACACAATCATCGCCCAGAGCGTGCCGCCGATTTGCGAGGGCGCGGCGATGATCCGTTGCGGGATCCAGCCGAGCTGCGAAGCCAGTTCCCACAACAGCAGCAGCGCGATCGGGCTGAGCAAGCGCAGAAAGACTTCCGGGGTTCGCCAGTTCCTCAGCCAGTCAGGTATCAGCCGTGACGCGCCTTGGCTATCAACAGCCTTATCGACGTAAAGCGAGTTGCTGGCGCTCTGCGTGTCGAATGTCTTTTCGGTCATCAGGCTTCCTTCCTCATCAAGAACATGGCTTCGGATTCATGCTATTCGCATAAAAAACCTCAGTGAAATTCTTTTTGGGAATAACCTAATATGATTAAAAATCAGATAGAAAATAATCCAGATAAATTATTTGCATAATTAAAGCCCTCAGCCCGTGCCATTCGCCGCCTGCATCCCTGGCGCGGATCAAAATGCGCATTTCTGATATTTATAATTTATTATGATTCATTTAATTAATAATTAACTTAGAACAAAACGGCATTTCACAACCCTGCCCCGCTGCGCCTATTTTCGACACCACGGACCGACCCCCTGCCAGGTGGAGGCTTGAATCACGCCTATCCAACGACAAGGAACTCAGCATGAGCATCGAATTTATCGGTTACATCGGCGGCCACCAATCTTCCGAAATCCAGCCTCGCAGCGGTCCGGTGTTGCAGCCTGACTATGTGGAAACCGTCGCCCGCGCCCATGAGGAAGCCGGTTTTGACCGTGCCCTGGTGGCCTTCCACTCCAACAGTCCAGACAGCACGCTGATTGCCTCCCATGCTGCCAGCGTGACGAAAAAGCTGAAGTTCCTGATTGCCCATCGACCGGGTTTCGCCGCGCCAACGTTGGCGGCACGCCAGTTCACCACCCTCGATGTATTCAATGGCGGACGCACCGCCGTGCACATCATCACCGGCGGCGATGACCGCGAACTGCGCGCCGACGGCAGCTACATCGGCAAGGACGAGCGCTATGCCCGCACCGATGAATACCTCGATGTTTTGCGTCAGGAATGGACCAGCGAAAAGCCCTTCGACTATGACGGCAAGTACTACCAGGTCGATGGCGCGTACTCTTCGGTGAAATCACCGCAACAGCCGCACATTCCGCTGTATTTCGGCGGCTCGTCAGCGGCGGCCATTGCGGTGGCCGGCAAGCATGCGGACGTTTATGCGCTGTGGGGTGAAACCTACGAACAGGTGCGTGAAGTGGTGAATCAGGTGCGCGCCGAAGCAGCGAAGCATGGGCGCAGCATTCGCTTCAGCCTGTCGTTGCGCCCGATCCTGGCAGACACCGAAGCGCAAGCCTGGGAACGGGCCGAGCGCATCCTGCAACAGGCCACTGCCCTGGCCGAACAGAATGGATTTGTCCGCCGCGAACCGCCTAATGAAGGTTCCCGACGCTTGCTGGCGGCCGCCGCCCAGGGCTCGCGGCTGGACAAACGGCTGTGGACCGGCATTGCGGGTCTGCTGGGTGCGCAGGGTAATTCGACCTCGCTGGTCGGCACCCCGGAACAGGTGGCCGAAGCGTTGCTCGATTACTACGACCTGGGCATTACCACGTTCCTGATCCGTGGCTTTGATCCGCTTAACGACGCCATCGATTATGGCAAGCGCCTGATCCCGTTGACTCGTCAACTGGTGGCTGAACGGGAGCGGCAAGCGGCGGAAAAAGTCGCCTGATCAGAAGCGATCCCGCGCAAACAGAAAAGCTCAATACTGATCCCCGGTGGGAGCGGGCTTGCTCGCGAAAGCGGTGTGACATTCAACGATGATGTTGAATGTGATGACCCCTTCGCGAGCAAGCCCGCTCCCACAGTGGTTTTGTGTCGCTCACAAATCGCCGAGTCTTATCGAGCGGCGGGCTTGATCCCCTGAGGGTGGAATCTGCTACTGTCTTTGCACTTCGCATCGAAGAAAGCGTTCACACCCATGACCAATCAAACGCCTGATCCTCAAGCCGTCTGCGCGCCAATCACTAGAAGCGCGATTTTCATCGTGGCCACATTGGCCCCCGGCAACGATGCCGCTGAAAAAGTCCGAGGCTGGTGCGGCGATATCGCCGCCCTCACCCGCTCCGTCGGCAAACGCGTGCCTACCGGTTACTTGTCCTGTGTCTGCGGTTTTGGTTCCAGTGCCTGGGACACTTTGTTTGGCGGCCCGCGCCCGGCTGCACTGCACGCCTTTCGCGAATTCGGCGAGGAGGGTCGTCATGCGCCGGCTACGCCAGGGGACATTTTGCTGCACATACGTGCGGACCAGATGGACCTGTGTTTTGAGCTGGCCACACAGCTGCTTTCAGCCCTAGGCGATGCAGTGTCGGTGGTCGATGAGGTCCAGGGTTTCCGCTATTTCGACATGCGCAGCATCATCGGTTTTGTCGACGGCACGGAGAATCCGGATGATCGGCACATGGCCGAGTTCACCATCATCAGTGATGAAGATTCCGAGTTTGCTGGTGGCAGTTATGTGCTGGTGCAGAAGTACCTGCACAAGATGAGCGCGTGGAACGCGTTATCCGTCGAAGCTCAGGAACGCATTATCGGACGTACGAAACTGTCCGATATCGAACTCGGCGATTCGGTCAAACCGACCAATTCACACAGCGCGTTGACGACCATCACCAAGGACGGCCAGGAAGTGAAAATCCTGCGCGACAACATGCCGTTCGGCCGGCCAGGCGCTGGGGAATTCGGCACTTACTTTATCGGCTATGCCCGTTCGCCAGAGCCCATTGAGCTGATGCTTGAGAACATGTTTGTCGGCCGCCCCGCCGGCAACTATGACCGTTTGCTGGATTTCAGCACGGCGGTGACGGGCGGTTTGTTCTTTGTGCCTTCGGCGGACTTGCTTGAAGAGTTGGCGGATCGCGCGCCTTAACAGTTAAGGCGCATAACCTGTGGGAGCGGGCTTGCTCGCGAAGGCGGTGTGTCATTCAGCGATTGTGTTTACTGACCCGCCACCTTCGCGAGCAAGCCCGCTCCCACAGGGGTTGTGGTGTGTCGTGTCACTCTTTATAGGCCGTATCACTACGCTCCAACTGCCGAATCAAAGCATTCCAATGCCGCGCCACACCCGGCCCATCACCACTTTTGAACACCTCAGCCTGCTTCTCGACCTTGGCCACCACCTCGGCCGGCGGAAAGATCAACTCGGCATTGCCGCCAGCCTGCGCGGCGATCTGAATGTTGCAGGCACGCTCCAGACCGTGCAGTTGCTGGAACGCGTGTTCGACGCTGACACCCGCCGTCAACAGCCCGTGGTTACGCAGGATCAACACACTTTTGTCCCCCAGATCCGCCACCAGTCGCTCACGCTCGTCCAGGTCCAGGGCGATGCCTTCGTAACCGTGATAAGCCACGCGCCCGGAAAAACCGATGGAATGCTGGGAGATCGGCAACAGCCCGTCGCGCTGCGCCGAGACCGCGATGCCGTCGCGGGTGTGGGTATGCAGGACGGCTTGCAGGTCGGGACGCGCGCCGTGAATAGCGCTGTGAATCACATAACCGGCGTAGTTGATGCCCAGGCCGGTCGGGTCGTCGACGATGGTGCCATCGATGTCGACCTTGACCAGGTCTGGAGGCGCTGATTTCATCGAACAACAGCCCGAAGGCGTTGATCAGGAAATGTTCCTCCGGCCCCGGTACCCGTGCGGAAAAGTGCGTGTAGATGTGATCGGTCCACTTGAACAAGGCAGCCAACCGATAAGCCGCCGCCAGTTTGACCCGCACTTCCCATTCTTCGGGGGTGACGCGCTGGCGGACGTTTTTCGAGACGCTGGATAACGGGCTGACGCTGCTCATGGCAAAACTTCCTGGATGGCCTTAAGGATCTCCAGTCAGCCTATGGCAAGCCAAAAAATAATAAAAAGCACATTTTAATCTAAGCTAATTATTATTTTTTTTATGTCTTCAAGCACCCGTCATGCCGCACTCTTGATCTTCTGCAGCGAGCCGGCAACCAGTTTGCCAAAGGCATCGACCGGCCCTTGCAGGTTGCCGAGGAAGCGCGGGTAGATCAGCCACAGGTCCATCACTGGTTTGAAATCCTTGAGCGGCACCACCGCCAACTGCTCGAAATGCGCACTGCGTTCCAGCAACGGACGCGGTACCAGCCCGAGACCGAGGCCGTCGGCCACCAGGCCCAACTGCAATTCGGTACCAAAGGTCTCCAGGTTGACGCGCAACGCCAGCCCCTGATCTGACAGGGTGCGTTGCAACCCGGCGCGGAAGCCACAGCCGTCGGGATTCAGAATCCAGCCGCTCTGGTAAACGTCGGCCAGTTTGCACGCACGCTTAGGCACTTGCGCCTTGGCGCAGACCACCACCAGTTCCATCTTGCCAATGGACTCACCAACGATGTTGTCCGGGAAAATCTTGCCCGCCGGGAACAGCGCAGCCGCCGCGTCGAGTTCACCACGTTCGATCTTGCCGACCAATTGACTGCCCCAGCCCGTCGCCACTTGGGCGCGCAATTCCGGATACTCGACGCGCAAATGCTTGAGCGCATCGAGCAGCACCACATCACCAATGGTTTGCGGGACGCCCAGGCGCAGTAGCCCGGTGGGCGGCGCGTCGGTGGCAACGAGTTCGCGCAGCGCGTCCATCTCCCGCAGGATCAAACGGCACTGTTCATACACTCGAGTTCCGATCAAAGTGGGCTTGAGCGGCTTGGTGTTGCGGTCGAACAACTCCACGCCCAACGCCTGCTCAAAGTTTTGCACGCGCCGCGTAATGGCCGGCTGAGTCAGCTGCAACGACTCCGCCGCATGGCTGATGGACTGGCAACGAATCACCTCGACGAAGGCATCGATATCATCAATTTTCATTTGGCCCGCACATAGAGAACAGTCAATAAGATGTCTGAAAAGCATAGTTCGATTGTTGGAATCTGGATAGCCCGAAGCGCTTCAGCGTCTCTATCGATAACGTCTAACGCTATTCAATCGGGTTCTAAATTCCTTTCAGCTATAACCTAATCATTAAAAGCTAGCATATTAATAACGATCATTATGCTTAGATAATCACAACAACTTTCGAAACGAACGATGGAATTGCCATGACCCAGGCCCGACACCCGGAGAGACTCAGAGCATTCATAGGCGCCCTGGCGGAATTGATCGACAGTAATCCGCGCGAAGGCGACCTGCTGCATCGTGGCGGCAAGCTGCTTGGCCAGTTGGTCAGCCATGACGACTGGCTGCCGGAAGACTTCGCCCAACCCGACCCCGAGCGTTATCAGCAATTTCTGTTGCATGCCGATTCACGGCAGCGTTTCAGCGTCGTCAGTTTTGTCTGGGGGCCGGGGCAACGCACGCCGATCCATGATCATCGGGTCTGGGGCCTGATCGGCATGTTGCGTGGCGCGGAATATTCCCAGGGTTTCGCCCGCCATACCGACGGCACGTTGCTACCCGAGGGCAACCGGATTCAATTGCTGCCGGGCCAGGTCGAAGCCGTGTCACCGAAGATTGGCGACATTCATCAGGTCAGCAACGCCTTTGAAGATCAGGTCTCCATCAGCATCCATGTCTACGGCGCCAATATCGGTGCGGTGCGCCGCGCGGTGTATCAGCCTGATGGCAGCGAAAAGCTCTTTATCTCCGGTTATTCCAACGCCTTTCTCCCCAACATCTGGGATCTGTCTAAAGAGAGCCAAGCATTATGAGCCACCCACTGACCCGCTCCTTCGCCGAGATTCGCAAGGCGCTGCTGAACAAACAAGAACTGGCCCTGGTGGATGTGCGCGAAGAAGCGCCTTTCGCCGAGGCGCACCCATTGTTCGCGGCGAATATTCCGTTGTCGAAACTTGAGCTGGAGGTGTATTCGCGGATTCCACGGCTCGATACCTCGGTGACGGTCTACGACAATGGCGAAGGCCTGGCGCAAGTCGCCGCTGAACGCCTGCGAGGGCTCGGCTACGTCAATGTCAGCTTATTGGAAGGTGGTCTCGACGGTTGGCGTCGTGCCGGTGGCGAGCTGTTTATCGACGTCAACGTGCCAAGCAAAGCCTTCGGCGAACTGGTGGAAAGCCAACGCCATACGCCATCCCTGGCGGCGGAAGAGGTGCAAGCGCTGCTCGACAGCGAGGCCGACGTGGTGGTGCTCGACGCCCGGCGTTTCGACGAATACCAGACCATGAGCATTCCCACCGGCATCAGCGTACCGGGGGCGGAACTGGTGTTGCGCGCTCGCGAACTGGCGCCGGACCCGGCAACGCGGATCATCGTCAACTGCGCCGGACGCACCCGCAGCATCATCGGCACGCAGTCGTTGATCAACTCAGGGATTGCCAACCCGGTTTCAGCCCTGCGCAACGGCACCATCGGCTGGACCCTGGCCGGTCAGACGCTGCAACACGGCCAGTCCCGCCGGTTCGCCCCGACCAGCGAGGAACATCGTCACATCGCCGCCCAGGATGCCCGTCGCGTTGCCGACAAAGCCTTGGTCGGTCGCGCAACCCTGGCGGATCTTCAGCGCTGGCAGCAGGAGTCGACCCGTAGCACTTATCTGTTCGACGTCCGCACGCCGGAAGAATTTGAAACTGGCCACCTGCCTACCGCCCGCTCGACACCCGGCGGCCAACTGGTGCAGGAAACCGACCACTTCGCTCAGTGTCCGCGGTGCGCGTTTGGTGCTGGTGGATGACGATGGCGTGCGCGCCAACATGTCGGCATCCTGGCTCTCACAACTGGGTTGGGAGGTGCATGTGCTGGATGACGTACAGCCTGCGCATTTCAGCGAAAAAGGTGCCTGGCAGGCGCCGGTTCCTGCACCGCAGCAGGCCGAAGAAATCAGCGTCGAAACCCTGGTCGAATGGCTTACCCACGGCGACAGCGTGGTGCTGGATTTCACCAGCAGCGCCAACTACGTCAAACGCCATATCCCCGGCGCGTGGTGGGCGCTGCGCGGGCAATTGAGCGAAGCGCTGGCCAAAATACCTGCCGCTCAACGCTACGTACTGACCTGCGGCAGCAGCCAGTTGGCACGGCTGGCCGTCGCCGACGTCGAGGCCTTGACCGACAAACCGGTGTTCCTGCTCAAGGGCGGCACCGCCAGTTGGATCGCGGCGCAATTTCCGCTGGAGGATGGCGAAACCCATCTGGCTTCACCGCGCATCGACCGCTATCGCCGCCCGTACGAAGGCACCGATAGCCCGCGCGAAGCGATGCAAGCCTATCTGGATTGGGAATATGGTTTGGTGGCGCAACTGGCCAGCGACGCCACGCACGGCTTTTTTGTGATCTAAGCAACCGTATAGATGCCAGCTTCACACTAAACCTGTGGCGAGGGAGCTTGCTCCCGCTTGAGTGCGCAGCGCTCACAAGCATTTTGGGGCCGCTGCGCAGCCAGCGGGAGCAAGCTCCCTCGCCACAGGTTCTCGCCTGACTAAAGCCCCAATTAAATGCATTTATTTTATATTGATTAATTTGATAATCAGCTTACTTAATAATTAGCATATAACCAGAAAGACTTTCCCATCAGATTTTTATAGATATAACGTCAATCTCAGACCGACCCCTTCTCCAGGCGGAGGCCACACGAACCCGCCTGGAGCTTGTCATGTCACTCAAACCGCTGTTGTTGAGCCTCTTCTGCACCCTGGGTTTCACCGCCGCCAGCTACGCGGCCGACCTGCAACCGCTGTTGGTGGCCAATCAAAAGTCCACGATCAAGGTGCTGCTGGAAGTCTCCGGCGAACTGAAAGATGCGCCCTACGAGATCCAGTTCTCCGAGTTTCCCGCCGCAGCACCATTAGGCGAAGCATTGAACGCTGGCGCGGTGGACATCGGCGCCCTCGGTGATGCGCCTTACGTGTTCGCCCTCGGCGCCGGTGCGCCGCTCAAAGTCGTCAGCATCGTGCACGCCGAGGGTCGTTACACCACAGCCATCCTCGCGCCAAAAGATTCGCCGCTGAACACCGCCAGCGACCTCAAGGGCAAACGGATCGTCACCACCCGCGGTTCCATCGGCCACTTCCTGGCGATCAAAGCCTTGCGCAGCGTCGGTTTGAGCACTGCCGACGTGCAGTTCATTTACCTGCTGCCGAGCGAGTCGCGAATCCTGCTGGATAACGGCAGCGCCGACGCCTGGTCGACCTGGGACCCTTACACCACGATTTCCACCACTCAGAGTCAGGCCAAGGTGTTGGTCAGCGGCGACACCTTGCTGACCAACCATTTGTACTTCGCCGCCACCCGCCAGGCCATCGAAAGCAAACGCCCGCAACTCGACGATTTCGTCGCTCGGGTTGATCGCGCCTACCGCTGGACCAACAGCCACCCTGAGGAATATGCCGCCGCCCAGGCCAAGGTCACCGGCCTGCCACTGGCCGTGCATCTCGCCGTGGCCAAAGGCACGCACATGCAACCGGTGGTGATTGACGACACGGTGATCAGCGGCCTGCAAACCACCGCAGACATCTATCAGCAGGAAGGCATCCTCACCCAACACATCGACGTCTCCCAAGGCTTCGACAAGAGTTTCAACGCCCTGCGTGCCCCTATCAGCCAGGCATCGCGCTAATTCAGGAGTAGAACCATGAGCAAACAACGCCAACTGAAATTCGGTGCGATGGTCCATGGCGTCGGCCATGGCTGGGGCGAATGGCGCCACCCGCAGGCCCTGGCCAACGCCAGCGTGAACTTCGACTTTTATAAGCAGCAGACCCAACTGGCCGAAGGGGCGAAGTTCGACTTCGTGTTTATCGCTGACAGCCTGCACATCCACGAGAAGTCGAGCCCGCATTACCTCAACCGCTTCGAGCCACTGACCATCCTTTCGGCACTGGCCGCGACCACCCGCCATATCGGCCTGGTGGCGACCGTCACCGTCAGCTACACCGAACCGTTCCAGGTCGCCCGTCAGTTCGCCTCGCTGGACCACATCAGCGGTGGGCGCGCCGGCTGGAACGTGGTGACTTCCTGGCTCAGCGGCACCGCCGATAATTTCGGCAAGGCCGAGCACCCGCCCCACGCCGTGCGCTACCGCATCGCCAAGGAGCATCTGAATGTGGTCAAGGGTTTGTGGGATTCCTGGGAAGACGATGCCTTCGCTTACAACAAGCAAAGCGGCGAGTTTTTCACCCCCGGCAAATTGCATGCGCTGGAACACAAGGGTGAATTTTTCTCGGTGAAAGGCCCGCTCAACATCGCCCGCTCGCAGCAAGGTCAGCCGGTGATTTTCCAGGCCGGCACCTCGGAGGCCGGTCGCAATTTCGCTGCTGAAAACTCCGATGCGATTTTCGTCAGCCCCGAAACCTTCGACGAAGCCCGCGCCTACTATCAAGACCTGAAACAACGCGCCAGCGGCTTTGGCCGGGACGCCCGGAAGCTGTCGATCCTGCCGGGCATCCGCCCGATCGTTGGCCGCGATGAAGCGGAAGTTGAAAGCCGCTATCAGCAAGCGGTGGAACTGGTGAGCATCGAGGATGCGATTGTCGCCCTCGGCCGGCCATTCAACGACCATGATTTCAGCCAGTACCCATTGGATGCACCGTTCCCCGAGCTGGGTGATTTGGGGTCCAACAGTCAGAAAGGTGGGTCGGACCGGATCAAACAATTGGCCAAGGACGAAGGCCTGACCCTGCGTCAGGTCGCCCTGCGCTTCTCGCGGCCACGGCGCGATTTCGTCGGCACACCCGAACAGGTCGCCGACGCCCTTCAGACCTGGTTCGAAGCCGGCGCCGCCGATGGTTTCATCATCAATTCACTGTTACCCGATGGCCTGCAATATTTCACTGAACTGGTGGTGCCGGTGCTGCAACAGCGGGGGCTGTTTCGTGACGAGTACAGCGGCAACACCCTGCGCGACAACCTCGGCCTCGACGTTCCCGCCAACCGTCACGCGACCACACAAACTCAGGAAAAAAGCGAGGCGCTGGCATGAGCGAATCCCTGAACAGCTTGCTCGCGGACTTGCACGCGCAACGCCTGGCAACTTGGGAACCAGCAGCCCTGCAAGTCAACATCGATCAGCGTCAACGCCTGGTAAATGAAGCTCGGGTCGAGGACTTCGTCAATGCCGGTGATTCGCTCGAGCCCTTCACATTGTTAAAGGTCGAAGGTGGCAGCCTGAGCCGTGACGAATTGCTCGCCAACGGTCCGGCCGTGCTGATTTTCTTCCGCTTCGCCGGCTGCCCGGCCTGCAACATCGCCCTGCCCTATTATCAGCGTCGGCTCTATCCGCAACTGCACGCGCTCGGGGTTCCGTTGGTAGCGGTCAGTCCGCAAGTGCCGGAGCGTCTGATAGAAATCAAGACCCGGCACAACCTCGAACTTCAGGTTGCCAGCGACCCGGACAATCAACTCGGCCGGCGCCTGGGCATTCTCTACAGCTTCGATGAAGCCTCGCGCAATGCCTCACTGGCCAAGGGCAATGGCATCGGCGAAACCACCGGCACTGGCACCTGGGAATTGCCGCAGCCGACGTTAGTAGTCATCGCTCGGGACGGCACCGTGGCTTTCGCCGAGGTCAGCCCGGACTGGCTGGTGCGCACCGAAGCCGACCCGGTGTTGCGCGCTGTTGAACAACTGCTCGGGCAAACGCCCTTACAACTCGCTATCTGAAAGAGCCTGACCATGACGAAAAACATCACCCAGGGGCAGTTCAATCGTCGCGGCTTTCTGACGGCCAGTTCGATTGCCGTCGGGGCGCTGGGGCTTTCCTCTCTCGGATTGACCTCGCGCGCGTTCGCGCAAAACACTCAACTGTCGGACCTGACCTTGGGGGTCGCCACCTACCGCGGCCAGGAATCGTATTTCACCGACGACGCCGGCACATCCAACCGCCCTTACAAAGTCGACTATGCGGAATTTGCCGGCGGCAACCTGATCGTCGAAGCGCTGGCTTCGGGCAGCCTGGACATCGGCTCCATGAGCGAGATCCCGCCGATTTTCTCGATCCAGAGCCATCGCCAGCCACGACTGATCGCTGTGATTCAGGGCGATGTGAACAATCAGGTGTTCCTGATTCCAAAGGACTCAACCATCGAATCCGTCGAGCAGTTGCGCGGCAAACGGGTCGGTTATGTGCGCTCCACCACCTCGCACTATTTTCTGATCAAGGCCTTGAAGGAACAGGGCCTGACCATGAAGGACATCACTGCGGTGGCACTGACGCCGCAGGACGGTTTCAGTGCCTTCCAGAGCGGCCAGCTCGATGCGTGGGTGATTTACGGGGTGTTTATCCAGTTGGCGAAATTCCGCAGCGGCGCCCGGGTCTTGAAAACCGCTGAGGGTTATTTGTCCGGCAACTACTTGATGGCCGCGCGCCCCGCCGCCCTCGAAGACCCGCTGCGCAAACAGGCGATTCAGGACTACTTGCAGCGCACGGCGCGCACGCTGGAGTGGATCAACAACAACCCCGAACCTTGGGCTGCCAAATCGGCGCAATTGTTGGGTGTCGACAAAGCGGTGTTTCTCGACATGTACAACAGCCGCAGCCAGCCGTGGAAAGTCCTCGAAGTGGACGACCAGGCGATTGCCTCGCAGCAGGAGGTTGCGGATTTGTTCTTCGATGCGGGGGTTTTGACTGAGCGGCTGGATGTCAGTCCGTTGTGGGACAAAAACTTCCGACTATTGCCGCTATGAACTGGATCCCTGTGGCGAGGAGCTTGCTCCCGCTCGGCTGCGAAGCAGTCGTAAATCCAGGCGCCCCGGTATGACGGGAGAATGCAGGGGGCCGCTTCGCGACCCAGCGGGAGCAAGCTCCCTCGCCACAGTTGATTGCGTTGGCACACCTCTTGGCTCTTACCTTCTGATCGAGTGAATTCACCATGAGTCTTTCTTCTCAACACCCGCCCTTGCTGCGTTCAGTCGAAGCGGCCAATTTCGAAGCACTGCTGGAAACCATCGGCGCGCAACTCGGCACCACGGCGCACCGGTATGACGAAAGCGGTGCCTTCCCCCATGACAACTTCAAGCTGCTGCATGAGCACGGTCTGGTCGCACTGACGGTGCCCAAAGCCCTCGGCGGTGGCGGCGCGAGTCTGGTTCAGGCCCGCAAGGCGATCAACGCCATCGCCAAGGGGGAACCGTCGACCGCGTTGATTCTGGTGATGCAGTACCTCCAGCACACACGCCTGCAAGACAGTAAAAACTGGCCTGAAGCGCTACGCCTGCAAGTGGCGCAAGACGCCGTCGAGCAAGGCGCGTTGATCAACGCCCTGCGGGTCGAGCCTGACCTCGGCACCCCGGCCCGTGGCGGTTTGCCGGCGACTGTCGCCCGGCGCACTGCGGCGGGTTGGCGGATCAGCGGCCGAAAAATCTACTCCACCGGCAGTCATGGCCTGACCTGGTTCAGCGTCTGGGCGCGCAGTACCGATGAAGACCCGCTGGTCGGCGCCTGGCTGGTGCACAAGGACACGCCCGGCATCAGCATCATCGAAGATTGGGACCACCTCGGCATGCGCGCGACGTGCAGCCATGAAGTGGTGTTCGACAACGTGCTGGTGCCGCTGGATCACGCGGTCAGTGTCAGCCCCTGGAGCGCGCCGCAACCCGAGCTCGATGGCGATGGTTTTCTGTGGATGTCGGTGTTGCTTTCATCGGTCTACGACGGCGTTGCACAAGCCGCGCGAGAATGGTTTGTAGGCTGGCTGGAACAACGCAAACCGTCCAACCTCGGCGCAGCGCTGTCGACCCTGCCGCGCTTTCAGGAAACCGTCGGGCACATCGACACGCTGTTGTTCGCCAACCGTAGCCTGCTGGATACCGCAGCCGAGGGACGCACGCCGGCGAGTCATGCTGCGCAACTGAAATACCTGGTGACCGGCAACGCCATTCGCGCCGTCGAGCTGGCCATTGAAGCGTCCGGTAACCCCGGCCTGTCACGCCACAATCCACTGCAACGGCATTACCGCGATGTACTGTGCAGTCGCGTTCACACACCGCAAAACGATGCCGTGCTGCAAGGCGTCGGCAAAGCTGTTTTCGCCCAGCGCCAGCAAAAGGAACGCCCATGAGCCAGCTTGTGATTGCCAGCCAACTGGATGAAGACTTCAACGAGGTGATCCGCCAACGCCTCACGCAATCGCACCCCGACGCCCAAGTGATTGGCGTGCCGGCCGGCGTGCCCAGCGACCTGCCGACTGAGGTCAGTATTCTGCTGGCGCGGCCGATCAATGTGCGCGGCTATCTGGCGCCAAACACGCCTCCACCGGGTTGGCCTTATGGGTTGAAGTGGATTCAGGTGGTGTCTTCCGGCATCGACTTCTACCCCCAATGGCTGTTCAACGGCCCGCCGGTGAGTACGTCCCGAGGTAGCGCCGCTGAGAATATCGCCGAATTCGCCCTGGCGGCGATCTTCGCCGCCGCCAAGCGCCTGCCGGACATTTGGGTACATGACGCGCAATGGAACTTCACAGCACTGACACCGCTGAAGGGCACTACGCTGGGGATTCTTGGCTTCGGCGCGATTGGCCGCAGCCTGGCGGCCAAGGCCCACGCACTGGGCATCAACGTGCTGGCGTTGCGTCAGAGTCAGACGCCATTCGAGGTTGAAGGTGTCGAGGCCGCGCGGGATATCCATGATCTGTTTGCCCGCGCCGATCACTTGGTGCTGGCGGCGCCACTGACCAGTGCGACACGGCATATCGTCAACAGCGCGGTGCTCGCCAGTGCCAAGCCTGGCCTGCACCTAATCAACATCGCCCGCGGTGGTTTGCTGGACCATGGAGCGTTGCTTGAGGCGCTGGACAGCGGAGCGATCGGACTGGCCTCGCTGGACGTTACCGAACCCGAACCGCTGCCCGACGGGCACCCGCTCTATGTTCATCCGAGGGTTCGCCTGTCGCCGCATACCTCAGCGATTTCCAGCAACAGTCGACACGAAATTGCCGACAGTTTCCTGGCCAATCTTGAGCGGTTCCTTAACGGGTTGGCGCCGGAGAATCTGGCGAACGTACAGCGCGGGTATTAAGACCAGACACAAATACAATTGTGAAAGCTCCCCCGCACCTGTGGCGAGGGAGCTTGCCCCGCTGGGGCGCGAAGCGGCCCCAAAATTTGCTATGACATTCCCTCAGGCACACCGCATTTACCCGCATTGCGACCGCTGCGCAGCCGAGCGGGAGCAAGCTCCCTCGCCACAAATACTCTCTCGCTCACAACATCAGCTTTACGCATCTCTACACAGCCAATAAATACCTATATTTTATAATTAACTTATAACTAATCGGACTTTTACAGCACCGTATTATACAAATATTGTTACAACCATCACCGACCCCTGACCAGGTGGAGGCCCACGGAACTGCACGTTTTTCCGGCCGACACCACTCCACGGTCAACTGCCACACCCAAACCCGAAACCGGCTCAAGCCCCCCGCCGCCATGGCTTTCGAATCATGGCCCCGGCAACGCTTTGCCCAAAAAAAACATAACAACGCCAACGCAACATCTACACACCTGGGGTTCACCATGCACAACACCTTCACAGCAAACCGTCTGACGCTGGCCGTATCGCTGGCCCTGTTCGGCTTGTCGGCCCACGCCGAAGAAAACACCAAGGATGGTGCCCTCCCCGTTGTAACAGTCACCGCCGAACACCACGCAGAGGACTTGCAAAAGACCCCGCTGGCAATCTCTGCGTTCGACGAAAAAGCCCTTGAAGACAAGCAGATCAAAAGCGTCCGCGACCTCTCCGGGCAAGTGCCGAACCTGACGCTCAGCCGTCAGTCGATCTCCTACAGCGCGCAGACCTACGGCATTCGTGGCATCGGCGAGACCGATCCGATCCAGGAATCCGCCGTCGCGGTGTACGCCGATGATTTGTACATCCCGCGGGCGATTTCCTCGATGCTCGACTTCAACGACGTCGAGCGCGTGGAAGTGTTGCGCGGCCCCCAAGGCACGCTCTACGGACGCAACAGCAGCGCCGGCGCGATTCGCGTGATCACCCGCGACCCGACCCAGGAAACCCGTGGTTTCTTCGAGCTCGGTGCCGGCAACTACAACGCCCAGAACGAGCGCTTCCTGATCAGCGGCCCGCTGGTGGACAACGCGTTGTTCGGGAGTTTTTCAGCCATTCACCTGACCCGCGACGGCACTGTCTCCGACCCGACGCGCGACAAGGATGTGAACAACGTTGATATCCAGTCCTACCGCGGCAAGTTGCGCTTCAACCCGATCGATTCACCATGGGATGTGCAACTGACCCTGGCCGGCACCTTTGACCGTGGCGACACCACCAGCTACACACCCTTTGATGCCAACGGCCACTTCGACAAATTCAAGAGCTACAGCAGCCTCGACCCGAAGAACCGTCTCGATCAGGGCAGCTCAATACTGCGTGCGATCTATTCGATCAACGACCACCTGAACTTCAAATCGGTGACCGCCTATTCGGCGTTCAACCAGCCGGTGGACTATGACAACTCGGGGCAGGCAGCCCTGATTCAGCAAAACCTGATCACCTACAAGCAGGACTACGCCACCCAGGAATTCCAGCTCAACGGCGACTACGACAAGTTCAGCTTCAGCACCGGCCTGTACCTGTACCGCGAGAAGTTCGAAGCCGATCGCGACAACCTCACCTATTCGGTTGCGCGCAACCAAGTGATCGGCCAGGGCCAATACAGCACGACCAACACCGAGAGCTACGCGCTGTATGGCCAGGGCAGTTACAAACTCACGCCACAGCTGTCGCTGATCGCCGGGCTGCGCTTTACCCGCGAACACAAGAACTTCGACTACACCAACTACGCGATCAACACCGATCGGCAGATCACCGGGACCAACTTCACTGCCGAGTCGAGCAAGTCGTGGCAGTCCACCAGCCCGAAAATCGGCTTCGAATACGCCTGGACCCCGCATCTGAATCAGTACGCCTACGTCGCCAAAGGCTTCAAGGCTGGCGGCTACGACAACCGTGCGCCGACCCAGGCCGCTGCCGAACAAGCGTTCTCACCGGAAGACGTGACCACCTGGGAAACCGGCTTCAAGGGTGACTTCTTCGACCAACGCCTGCGGGCCAACGTCGCGCTGTTCTACAACGACTACAAGGACCTGCAAACCAACGCCTACGACCCGGCGCTGGGCGTGAGCCTGCGGACCAACGTCGGTCGGGCCCACACCTACGGCGTCGAGCTGGAAACCCTGACCGCACTGACCCGCGACCTGCAACTGACCGCTAACGTCGGCTACCTGCAAAGCAAGTACGACGACTTCGAAAATGCCAGCGGCGCCGGTGTCGATGCCAACGGCAAACAGTTGGTGTTCTCACCACGCTGGAACGCCAGCGTCGGCCTCAACTACACCATCCCGGCCGGGCTGCCCGGCACCTTGCTGGCGGGCACCGATGCGCAGTTCCAGACCAAGTCCTACGCCAACGCGCTGAACGACGACATCCAGGAAATTCCGACACAAACCTTCTGGAACGCCAACACCCGCTACATCTCCAGCGACGGTCACTGGACCACCACGCTGGCGGTGAAAAACCTGCTCGACCGCGCCTACCCGCAATCGGTCGGCTTCGTGCCGTCCAGTGGCGCTCGCTACTACTCGATCAACGACCCGCGAACCCTGTTGTTGTCGCTGCGCTACGACCTCTGACCCCCGAAAACATCGACGCATCTCTCAACGGACGCGAATCCCCCGTAGGAGCTGCCGAACGCGGCCCGAGCCTTCGGCAGCTCCTACAGGTAGTCCGCGTCAGTTTGCGAGGCATGACTTCAAGGAGCTAAACCATGGCTTTCACCCGCAGAGAAATGATTACCCGCATCGCCGCCGTCGGCGGCTATAGTGCCGCGGTCAGCGCCCTCGGCGCGCTGGGACTCACCCCTCAGGCAATGGCCGCCACCTTCACCCCGCTGCAACTGGGCAGCAGTGGTAAAGGTAAAAACGTGGTGGTGGTCGGTGCCGGGATTTCCGGCCTGGTCAGTGCCTACGAGCTGCGCAAGGCCGGTTTTACAGTGACCATTCTGGAAGCCCGCGAGCGGGTTGGCGGGCGCAACTGGACCCTGCGCCGCGGCACCAAAGTCGATTTCGACGATGGCGTCAGCCAGACCGTCGACTTCGATGAAGGCCACTTCTTCAACGCCGGCCCGGCGCGGATTCCCAGCCATCACCAGACGATCCTCGGCTACTGCCGCGAGTTGGGCGTCGAGTTGCAAGTGCTGGTCAACAGCAGTCGCAATGCACTGGCCTTGCCGGACCCAAACAAACCGGCGTTCCAGTTGCGCCAGGCAGTCAACGACACTCGCGGCCAGTTGTCCGAATTGCTGGCGCGCACTGTCAGCCGCAAAGCCCTCGATCAGGACTTGAGCGTCGATGACCGCCAGGCGCTGCTGAACTTCCTCAAGGTCTATGGCGACCTGAATGCCGACTTCCAATACAAGGGCTCGGTACGCTCGGGTTACACCCGCGTACCGGGTGCCGGCGATCAAACCGGCGTGACCCGGGCGCCGCTGGAGCTGCAAACCCTGCTCAACCCCAAGCTCTGGGGTGCGTTGGTGTTCGATGAAATCCCGGAGTTTTCCTCGACCATGTTCCAGCCGGTCGGCGGCATGGACCGGATTCCCTATGCGTTCTACGACAAGCTAAAGGATGCGGTGCGCTTCAACGCCGAAGTCAGCGACATCCAGACTTCCGAAAACGGCAGCCGCATCACCTACCGGGATCGCAAGACCGGCAAGACCCAAACCCTGAACGCCGATTACGCCGTGGTCACGGTGCCCCTGCCGTTGCTGGCCAAACTGCCGAGCAACTTCAGCCCGCCGTTCAAGCAAGCGATTCTCAGCGCCCAAAGCGACCAAGCGAACAAAGTGGCCTGGCAGTCACCACGCTTCTGGGAAACCGACTTCAACATCTACGGCGGATTGTCTTACCTGGATCATGAAGTCAAAGGTCTGTGGTATCCGAGCGATCGGTTGAACAGCGCCCAGGGGATTCTGGTCGCGGCTTACAACACCAGCGAATCGGCCCAATCCTTCAGCAAAAAAACCATCGCCGAACAGTTTGCCTCCTCGCGGCAAGCCGTCGAACTGCTGCACCCCGGACACAGCGCCAAGCTGCAAAAACCGGTGGCGATCAACTGGGCCAAGGTGCCTTTCAGCAAAGGCCCGTGGATCGTCAACGATGAAGTTGGCGAGAGCGCCTACCAGATCCTCAACGAGCCCCAGGGCCGTACTTACCTGGCCAGCGACGCCCTCGCCCACGGCGGTGTCGGCATCTGGCAGAACAGCGCCGCCGATTCTGCGCGACGCATCGTCGGGCTGATTGGCCGACATGCCGAACGTACCCAATCGGGCGTTGCTGCCTGATGCCAGTCAGTTAAGCGCAAACCATGTGGGAGCGGGCTTGCTCGCTCCCACAGGTTCATCTCCCCTGACTCTTTTCAATTAAAGGACTGAACGATGAAAACCCTTACTTTGCTCACAGGACTGCTCATGACCGCAACCGCCCTCACCAGCCACGCCGACGAGATCAAACGCATCGCCCTGCCCAACTCGAACTTCCCGATTTCGCTGGCAGTGTCGGTGCCGGCGCAAACCGAGCTGCTGTTTGTCAGCGGATTGCTCGCCGACCTGCACGACCCGAAAGCACCGAAGGATTCCTTCGCGGCCTACGGCGATACCGTGACCCAGACCACTTCAATCCTGAACAAACTCAAAGGCGTGTTGCAAAGCCAAGGCCTGGACCTCGGTGACGTGGTGCAACTGCGGGTGTTCCTGGTGGGCGATCCGGCCAAGAGCAACAAGCTCGATTTCGCCGGGTTACAGGAAGGCTATACGCCGTTTTTCGGCAGTACCGCACAACCGAACAAACCGGCACGCACGGCGATTCAGGTCGTGGCCCTGCCGCTGCCCGGCGGTCTGGTGGAAATCGAAGCCGTCGCCGCCCGCAAGAAATGACACGGACATCACCCGACACTCAGGAGCTTCACCCTTATGCGCAACTGCCCAGTACCTGCTTACCGTCCTTTATTACTGCCGCTGTCCTTTGCCTGTAGCCTGACCTCGTTCAGCCTCGAAGCCGCTGAAACCGGGTCGCCGACCCTCGACACCGTTGTCGTCACCGGCAACCGTGGTGCCGAACAACGTACCGTCACCACCAGCCCGACACCCATCGACGTGGTGACCGGCGAACAATTGCGCTCCGTCGGCAAACCCAGCCTGCTGGAAGCGCTGAGCAAATTCATCCCGTCATTCAACCTGCCGGACCGCGCAGGCTGGGATGCCAGCGGCGTGGTGCGCTCGGCAACCCTGCGCGGTTTGACCGCGTCCCATGTGCTGGTGCTGGTCAACGGCAAGCGCCGGCACACCAGCGCGACGTTGAATATCAATGGGATCAACAGCGGTGCAGCACCCAGCGACCTGGATTTGATCCCGGTGGCGTCCATCGACCATATCGAGGTGCTGCGCGACGGTGCGGCGGCGCAATACGGTTCGGATGCGATCGCCGGGGTGATCAACATCATCCTCAAGCAGACCACCGGCGGCAGCTCCGACACAACCCTCGGCCAGGGCTATGACGGCAAACGCGGCACCGGCCAGGAAGCGCTCAATTATGGTTTTCAGGTGGGCGAAGCCGGAGTGCTCAACGTCTCCCTCGACACCCGCTATCAGGAACGTGACAACAAGGCCGGCAGCAACGGCTACAGCGCCCATTACTACCCGCAGGCCGACGGCTCGCCGGACCCGCGCGAGGCCGACGCCAGCCACCACACCTATAAAGGCTACGGCTTGCCCCGCAGCCAATTGGCCGATGCTGGCTATAACCTCGATCTGCCGCTGAACGACGCCGTGACGCTGTATTCGTTCTCGACCCTGGCTACCCGCGAGAACAACGACGGCCAGAACTTCCGCCTGCCCAGCGGACGCAACACCATCACCACCGGCCCTAATGGTTATCCCGACGGTTACAGCCCTTACTGGCTGGTCAACGAAACCGACTTCCAGTCGGCCTTCGGCGCCAAGGGTGACAACTTCGGCGGCTGGGCCTGGGACCTGAGCAGCACCTACGGGCGCAACTACGCCAAACAACGGACTTACGACAACCAGAACCCGTCACTGGGGGAAAACACGCCGAACAAGTTCACCTCTGGCATCTACATCGCAGACCAACTCACCAGTAACCTCGACCTGAAGAAAAGCTACGAGATCGGTCTGGCTAAACCGATGGATGTGGCTTTCGGTTTCGAGCATCGGCGGGAAAGCTACGAGACCCGCGCCGGGTCCGAGGACTCTTATATTGATGGCGGCTACGTGTTCCCGGACGATAGTCCGCGCGCCGGGCAACGTCCTGATCCGGGTGCGCAAGTCACCAACGGCATCACCCCTGAAGATGCGCAGAAAGTCAGCCGCAACAGCGTCGCCAGTTACATCGACCTCGGCTTCTACCCGGTCGAGCAGTGGTACTTCGGCGTCGCCGGGCGTTACGAGCACTACAACGAAGGCATCGGCGGTACGCGCAGCGGGAAACTCAGCACCCGCTACGAGTTCAACCCGCTGTTCTCGGTGCGCGGCAGCGTCAGCAATGGCTTTCGCGCTCCTTCGCTGGCCAACCAGATTTTCACCGCGCGCTCGACCGGGTTCGACACCATCAATGGCGTCTACCAGTCCTACAACTATGTGATCCTGCCGGTGAATTCAGCGGGCGCCCAAGCCCTTGGGGCCCAAGCGTTGAAGCCAGAGCGTTCGACCAACTTCAGCCTCGGTTTCGCACTGACCCCCAGCGAAGACCTGAGCCTGACCGTCGACGGCTACGTGATCAACCTGCGCGATCGGCTGGTGCTCAGCGAACGCTTCCAGGGCCCGGGCGTCGCCAGCCTGCTCGACAGCATCGGCGTGCCGGCCACTGCGGGCGCGCAGTACTTCACCAACGGCGCCAACACCCGCACGTCCGGGGTCGATGTGGTCGGCAACTATCGGCAAAACCTGAACCGCTATGGCACGGTGAAGTGGACCGCGGCGCTGAACTACAACCACACGCAAATCCTCAGCGTGAACGACACGCCGGAGCAATTGACTGCGTTGGGGGGCAACTTTCAACTGATGGGCCGCCAATCCCGGGCGCTGATTACCAAGACCTCGCCAAGCAGCAAGATGATTTTCTCCGCCGATTGGGGCATCAGCGACGTCGACGTCAATCTGCGCCTGACCCGTTACGGCAAATACACCGAGGTCAACAGCTCGAGCGATCCGAGCCTGGACCGCGAGTATTCCGCCAAATGGATTACTGACCTCGACGTGGCGTATGCGCTGACCAAGCAACTGACCGTGGCCGTGGGTGCGCAGAACCTGTTCGACAAATACCCCGACCACATCGGCGTGCCCAATTCTTCGTTCGGCGACAACTGGGGCAGCTACTCACCGTTTGGCTTTACCGGTGGTTACTACTACACCCGCGTGCAATACGCGTTTTGATTGGCAAATCGAAGGCAAAAAAATCCCAGGCAGCTGATGGACGCCTGGGACTTAAAAATGCATAAACCGTGGTGGTGAACGCGGGGCGATATTAACCTACTAAAACACTTTGAAACAATATATTTCTGCGCACCGTTCGGTTAATTAAGAACGTAACCCCTTATATATCAACACTATTTGTGCGGAAATCGATACCGTTGGTCAGTCCTGAGCGATCCATCAAGCAATCGGAATCAGTGGATCGGCAGCCGCCCAAGCTGTTTCACAATTGGCTGCTTGCGGATAAATCCAAACGGTGTTGGGCGTAAGGCCCCGCCGGAGTTCTCCGGACAAGTGGATGAATGGCTGGTTGAGCGCAACGAGAAGAAAAGCGCGGCTGGCACTGAGCAAACGATCCCAGTAACTGACGTTACAGACTAAAAAAAGCAGAAGCCGGAAAATCCGGCTTCTGCTTTTTTCAAAGTCGTTACAGCTTCAGGCCTTACAGGCAGTCACGCACCGCTTTTCTCATCGCCGCGGATTTCGCCCAAGGCGGCCCCTGATACAGCGACACCCGGCTGCCATCCTTCGATTTCACGATATCCAGAATCTCATCCGCCGTGATGATGCTCGGCGCGGTCAGGCGGTAGCCGTTGGAAATGCCTATCTGCGTCGTTTTGGGAATCTGCTCCTGCCACAAAGGCAGCACGCAAGCGAGGTACTCTTTGGGCGGCTTGGCGCTGTATTTGCTGACGTTGGGCTCGCCTGGCACCAGGGACGCAGGCAATGAACATCCCGCCAACATAGCCACCGCTACCCCCGCTATCAACATCCGCATGACGCTTCCTCACCCTGAAAAACGGCGAATGTAGCGCGTAGCCGCTCAGACATCCAGCGAACGATTGGCGAAAGCGACAGAACCGACGCATGCCCTTGCAAACAGCACACTCCACGCCGCAATCGGGACTAATCTTTCGTAGCGGGGATTTTGCAGGAGATCATCATGCGGCTTAACGAATTCGAGCAGGAACTTCAGCGCGACCTACAAAGTGTGGAATCGAATCTGCGCTGGTCGGCGGTAGAACTTTTGCGCCTGGCGGAACAGTTTCGCCTGGCTGGCAACGAAGTGGATGCCCAAGTAGCCCTAAGGCTGCGCGAGGTGCTCCAGGGGGACGAAGAACGACTCAAAAGCTACGCCGATGAAGTGAAGGCGCGGCACATCAGTCGAGCGAAAGCTCACTAACGGGACCACTGCCATGAACAAGCCTCTGTTCGCACTGCTCGCCGTGCTGGCGGCGTCGAGCGGTTGCGGCTCCGATTCACAGGTCTATCGCAACCAGCCGTTGGTCGCCAAGATCGAAAACGGCATGAGCCAGGATCAAGTCCAGCAGATTGGCGGCAAACCGCTGGCCATCACTGATCGCACGGTGGAGCCCGGCACCTGCTTTGACTACAAACTGGTTCAGGCCGGTCATCAACAGCTCTACAACGTCAGTTTCGATGGCGCGGGCAAGGTCGACCACACCAGCTTCATGAGCTGCGCGGAGTGGAGCAATGCCCAACAGAGAGCCAGGGAGCCCTCCCACTCTGTCAGCAGTGGTGGAGGCTACTGAACGATCATCCATGAAAAGCCCCGGCAAAAACCGGGGCTAACCACACTCGATTGACTACTGGCTACGCGCCGGTCGTCTAGACCGCGCCTTATACGCCGGTAAAGACGCCGCAAAGGCCAGTGCCTCTTCCCGACTGGCAAAGGCGCCCAGGCGGTCATCTTTGGTGCATACCCGCCAAGGGCCGTGGTTCACGCTGAGTACGTCGTAACCGTTCATGTGCATCTTGGTCAGCATCTCAATGCTCATCGTCACCTCCATATGGGCTGTGAAAACCCACGATTGAGGCGACTACCTTACACCCGGCCTTTGCCAACGTGCCGACCAGACGTCGCGAGGGCATGGCAGCATCCGGTTGCACTTTCGGCTTGCACGACCACTCCAACCCTTCAAACTCCCGCCGCACGGGCCTCGGCCTGAATATTGCATTTTTATGACTTATTTGTGACAAACGGCAATCAGGTAACACATGAAAGTACGCGCCACCGTTATTTGCGAGCAAGACCGACATGTCCTCCTGGTGCGCAAGCCCCGATGTCGCTGGACCTTGCCTGGCGGAAAGGTCGAGCCAGGGGAAACCAAAGTGGACGCGGCCACGCGAGAGCTGGCGGAAGAAACCGGGCTCGGGGTCGATGGCATGTTGTACCTGATGGAACTGGAAGACGGCAGCACCCGGCACCATGTTTACGAAGCGTCGGTGGTGAACCTGCATGAGGCCCGGCCGCTGAATGAGATTATCGATTGCATGTGGCATCCACTGGATGCCATTCACAACCTGAAAATCAGCGACGCCACGCTGCGCATCGTCAAAGCGTATCAGCGCCGCTTGTAAGGTGGGCTATGCCGTGGCTCACCACCATGACTCCTGTTTGTGTGATGTTTTTAACGAGTCGTGTCAGCCCTGGTCGCCGCCGCCCACCGGCATGATCATGCCGGTAATGTAAGAGGCCTCGTCGCTGGCCAGAAACAAGATAGCGCTTGCCTGCTCATCTAGCGTGCCGTAGCGCTTCATCAAACTGCTGTCGAGGGTTTGGTCGACGATCTGCTGATACCAGACCTTTTCCTCAGCGCTTTGCTCTGTGCTGTTGCGCGGGATAAGTCGCGGCGGTGCTTCGGTTCCACCGGGGGCGGTCGCGTTGACCCGAACCCCGCGACCGGCGGTTTCGAATGCCAGGCAGGCGGTCAGCGCGTTGACCCCACCCTTCGCAGCGCCATAAGGCACGCGATTGACGCTGCGGGTGGCAATGGATGAAACGTTGACGATGGCACCACTCCCTTGCTCAAGCATGAACGGCAGCGCGGCATGACAACACCACAGCGTCGGGAACAGCGAGCGGCGAACTTCGGCTTCGATCTGCTGCGCGTCGTAGTGCTCGAACGGTTTGGCCCAGATCGTCCCGCCGACGTTATTGACCAACACATCCAGGCGCCCGAAACGTTCGACGGCGGCTCGCATCACCCGGCTGCATTCGCTGTAATCCTCAAGATCAGCGGTCAGAGCGAGTACCTGACTGCCCTGCCCCAGTTGTTTTTGGACTTCGAATACCAGCTCCGCGCGATCCACCAGAATCAACTTCGCGCCTTCAGCGGCCATGCGCTCGGCGACGCGCCGACCAATGCCTTGCGCAGCCCCGGTAATCAACGCGACTTTTTCATCAAATCTGTTCATACATACCTCATGACAACGACCCTCTCCCGTAGGAGCTGCCGAAAAATTTATGCCGCGCTGGCAGCAAACTTCTCGTAGTAGAAATTGACCGGCGCAATGCCTTGTTCGCGAATGAACTGACTGACCGCCTCAACCATCGGCGGCGGGCCGCACAGGTAGACATCGACGTCGCCATCGTTCAAATGCCGAGGCTCGATGTGCTGGGTCACATAACCCTTGAGCGGATGCCGGCTATCGGGGTTGGCCACGCAGGCGCTGAAACTGAAGTTCGGAATCCGTGCAGCGAACGCTTCGAGTCGATCCATTTCCACCAGGTCGAAGTCATTGGTCACGCCGTAGATCAGATGCAGCGGTTGCTCGCTGCCCTGCTCCGCGATTTTTTCCAGCATCGCGGTGAACGGCGCCAGCCCGGTGCCGCCGGCAAGCAACAGCAACGGACGGCGGATGTCGCGCAAATAGAAACTGCCCAACGGTCCGGCCAGGGTCATGTTGTCGCCGGCCTTGGCCATGCCGGTGAGGAAGCTGCTCATCAAGCCGCCGGGCACGTTGCGGATCAGGAAACTGACCTCGCCGTCGCGCTGCAACGAGCTGAACGAATAGGCGCGGGTCTGCGCGCTGCCGGGAACCCCGAGGTTCACATACTGCCCCGGCAGGAACGCCAGTTTGTTCAGGGCCTCGCCCTTGATCGACAGCGCGATGGTGCTGTCGGACAACTGGCGCACGGCACTGATGGTCGCTTCAAAACTGGCCTGACGGGTGCGACAGACATCCGACGATACCGGCACCCGCACCACGCAATCGCTCTGGGCGCGCATCTGGCAGGTGAGGACGAAACCTTGCTTGGCTTCATCGGCGCTGAGGGCGTCGTCGATGTATTCCTCGCCCAAATCGTAACGACCGGCCTCGGCGAAGCATTTGCAGGTGCCGCACGCGCCATCGCGGCAATCCAGCGGAATATTGATGCCCTGGCGGTACGCGGCATCGGCCACGGTTTCGTCGGGGTTGGCGTCGATGAAACGGGTGACGCCGTCTTCGAAATTGAATGCGATGGAATGAGTCATGACAGCCGCCTCACAGGTGGTAAACATCGATGACCTGGCGAACGTAATCGTTCTTCAGGACTACTTTCTTGGCCTTGATCAACGGGTTTTCACCGCGCACATCCAAGGTGTAGAAACTGCTGCCGAAATAGCTGTCGACGGTCTTGTAGCGAAAGCTCAGGGTGTGCCAGTTGAAGCGCACTTTGCACAGGCCGTCGGCTTGTTCGAGCAGCTCGATGTTGCTCAGGTTGTGCGAGGTGCGGGTGTCCGGAATGCTCGCACTGGAACGCTCGGTCTTGATGCGGAAGATGCGGTCTTCCAGGCCGGTGCGGTTGCCGTACCAGATCAGCGAGATTTCCCGCTGCGGGTCTTCGGTGAGCTCGTCGTTGTCGTCCCAGGACGGCATCCAAAAGGTGGCGTCCGGGGCGTACAGCTCCAGCCACTCGTCCCACTGTTTGTCGTCGAGGTAGCGGGCCTCACGGTAGAGAAAATCGCGCACGGCCTCATAGGTGATGGTCATTGCACGGCCTCCACGGCGATCAGCTCGGACTGTTCAGCGGCCAAGGCCTTGAGCATCGTCTGCTGCCAATATTTGTGTTGCAGTACGAACAAGCCTTCGTCTTCGGTGCGCACGCCGCTGAGCAGCGGATGCAGGTCGATCTCTTTGGCCGCGTCGTCGGCGCCTTCGATCCAATGCTCGGCACCGCGGGACATGTCATTCCAGGTCGTGACGCTGCCCTGATAACCGGTCTGGCAGGAACGAAACTCCTCCAGATCATCCGGGGTCGCCATGCCGCTGACGTTGAAGAAATCCTCGTACTGCCGAATCCGGCTGGACCGCGCGGTGTCGCTTTCGCCTTTGGGGGCGATGCAGTAGATGGTGATTTCCGTGCGATTGACCGAGATCGGCCGGGCGATGCGTATCTGCGAGCTGAACTGGTCCATCAGGTACACGTTCGGGTACAGGCACAGGTTGCGCGAATTCTCGATCATCCAGTCGGCGCGGGCCTGGCCGAAGTCCTGCGCCAGTTCATCACGACGCTCGTACAACGGACGGTCTTCGGGGTTGGCCCAACGGGTCCAGAGCAGCATGTGGCCCTTGTCGAAGGAATAGAAACCACCGCCCTGCTTGGCCCAACTGCCGGCACTCATGGTCGGATTGCTATCGCCAGCCTCGCGCTGTTTACGCTGGTTTTGGGTGGCCGCGTAGTTCCAGTGCACGGAGCTGACGTGATAGCCGTCAGCACCGTTTTCGGCGGTGAGTTTCCAGTTGCCTTCGTATATATAGCTGGATGAGCCGCGCAGCACTTCCAGGCCATCGGCGGACTGGTCGACAATCATGTCGATGATCTTCGCCGACTCGCCCAAATGCTCCACCAGCGGCACCACATCAGCCTTGAGGCTGCCGAACAGGAAGCCGCGATAGGACTCAAAACGCGCGACTTTGGTCAGGTCGTGGGAGCCTTCGCAATTGAAGCTCGCCGGGTAGCCGGCCGCCGCCGGGTCCTTGACCTTCAGCAGCTTGCCGGAGTTGTTGAAGGTCCAACCGTGGAATGGGCAGGTGTAGGAGCTTTTGTTGCCGGTCTTGTGCCGGCAGAGCATCGCGCCGCGATGGCTACAGGCATTGATAAACGCGTTCAGTTCACCGTCCTTGTTGCGCGCGATAAAGATCGACTGGCGCCCCATGGTGGTGGTGTAGAAATCGTTGATCCTGGGGATCTGGCTTTCGTGGGCCAGGTACAGCCAGTTGCCTTCGAAGAGGTGCTGCATCTCCAGGTCGAACAGCCGTGGGTCGGTGAACATCTCGCGTTTGCAGCGGTAGATGCCGTGGTCTTTGTCGTCTTCAAGCAGGGAGTGAAGGTATTCGGGTCGCAGGGACATGGCCGCCGCCTCCATTGTTTTTATTCAGGCAGGGCCATGCTAGGACGGAGGAATGGGACGGACTATCCGCTGGGTGCAGACCTTTATCCGTTTTGTGCAGCCGACAATGCTTGCTTGATACCTGTCACCTGAGAGCGACGCTGAACCTGTGGCGAGGGGGCTTGCCCCGTTGGGTCGCGCAGCGGCCCCCGGCATTCTCACAGTTTCACCGAGGCGCCTGGATTGACGACTGCTGCGCAGCCGAACGGGCGGTGCGGCGATCCGACAAGCCCCCTCGCCACAGGTATTTGGTGCTCAGTCTAGTGCCGGCGCTTGAGGGTGTCGGACGGCAGTTCGCCGAACTGTTTGCGGTAGCTGTCGGAGAACCGTCCCAGGTGCAAGAAGCCGTAATCCATGGCCACTTCCGTGACGTTGCGCACGTTGCAGGTCGGGTCACTCAGGCAGGCGTTGATGCGTTCGAGGCGCTTTTGCCGGATGTAGTTTTTCGGCGTGGCCCCCGCGTTGCGTTCGAACAAGCCATATAGCGAACGCACGCTCATCCGCGCCTGACGGGCCAGTTCTTCGCTGTCGATGTCTTGCTTGAGATGGCGCGCGATGTAGTCGGCAATGCTGTCGAACGTGGCCGACGGTGAACCGAGGCTAACGCGGCTGACATTGGTTTTCATCAGGCTGAGCATCTTGCTGACGATGATCTGCGCGTAGTGCTCCTGAACCTTGAGAATCTGCTCCGTGGCCTCAGCCTCCTGGCAAATCATCGCCAGCAGGTTAACGAAACCTTCCAGCTCATTGAGCTGATAACGGTTCTCCAGAAACCGCACCCCTTGCCCCGGGTACCGCCAGCGTTGCTCGTCGCACACCGATTCGAGCAAACGAGTGGGGACTTTCAGGATGAATTTTTCACAGTCGTCGGAATAGGTCAGGTCCACCGGTTCGTCGGGATTGATCAGCAGCAATTCACCAGGTTCGAAGTAGTGTTCCTGGCCATGACCACGCCATAGGCAGTGGCCGCGCAGCAAGACTTGCAGGTGATAAATGCTCTCCAGTGCGCCAGAAGTTACCCGCACGCTGGTGCCGTAGCTGATGCGGCACAGGTCCAGGCTGGCGAACTTGCGGTGATCGAGGCTGGCCAGCGGTCGGCCGGCGCGGGGCATGAGAATGCAATGGTTGCCGACATGCTGATTGACGTAGCCCGACACCGCGTAGGGGTCGGCGTGATCGAACACTCGGCTGCGCTGACTCAACAGTTGCGCTTGCATCATCGGTTCACTCTCATTGTTGTTATGGGTTACGTCGGGCCATTCCAGGGCGGTACTCGCAATGCTGTGTCAGTCGGCCGACGTAGTGCCAGCCAGTTAACCGAAAACCCTTGTGGGAGCGAGCAGGCTCGCTCCCACAAGGGTTATGCGCTTAGTCCTCCAGTGCGCGCACACGCTCCATGCGTTGCTGCTCCTCGGGTTGCGCAGACGACTGTAGCGTGAAGTCGAAGTCGATTTCGGCAAACCGACCACTGACACCGTGGGCCGCTGCGCGTTGTGGATCGTCGCTGAAGGCGATGTGGGCAATCAACTCATCGCGGGTGGCATAGGCAAAATCGTCGTGCAGATATTTGTCGCCATCGAGATTGATCTGGGTAGTCAGGTGGCGATGATCCGGCGCCGAGATGAAGAAGTGAATGTGCGCCGGCCGCTGACCATGACGACCCAATTGATCCAGCAGTTGCTGGGTCGGACCGTCCGGCGGGCAGCCGTAGCCCGACGGCACGATGCTGCGAAAACGGTAGCGACCCTCGGCATCGGTGACGATGCGCCGACGCAGGTTGAACTCCGATTGAGCGGTATCAAAGTAAGAATAAGTGCCGCCGGTATTGGCGTGCCAGACATCCACCACGGCCCCAGCCAACGGTTCACCCGCAGTGTTGCGAATCTGGCCCTGCATGAACAGCACCACGCCCGGATCGACGCCGTCATCCAGCCGCGCCTCGCCATTTGACAGCGGCGCACCCGCCACATACAGCGGGCCTTCGATAGTCCGCGGCGTGCCGCCGGATTTGCCGGCCTGCTCGTCTTCGGCGTCCATCAGCAAATCGAGGTAATGCTCCAGGCCGAGCCCGGCGACCAGCAGGCCAGCCTCTTGCCGCGCACCCAGCACGTTGAGGTAATTGACGGCTTTCCAGAACTCTTCCGGGGTCACGGCGAGGTCTTCGATGATGTTCACCGAATCGCGCAGGATCCGGTAAACCAGCGCCTTGACCCGCGGATCACCGGCCTCGTTGAGCAGACCGCTGGCCTCTTCGAGAAACTTCTGGGCACTGGCAGTGTGGGAAATCTTGACGTTCATGGTGGTTCCTCATCTTGTCATTATTATCGTAGCGAACTGAACAGGCTGGGTTCAGCGGTCATCCTCACGAATCGAAGAAGGATGCCGGCACATCGCGGTGACCTCGATGGCCATGTACGGGTACAGCGGCAATTGCATCAGCAGGTCGTGCAGTTCCTGAACGCTGTCGACGTCGAACACGCTGTAATTGGCGTAAAGCCCGGCGATGCGCCACAGGTGACGCCACTTGCCCTGCTCTTGCAGGCGCTGGGCCAGGGCTTTTTCGTCGGCCTTGAGCTGTGCGGCGCGCTCGGGGTTCATGTCGAGCGGCAGGTTTACGGTCATTTTTACGTGGAACAGCATGATGCTCTCCTCAGGCGTTTTGAATAGCGGTCGATGACTTGTCGCGACGGAAAAACGCCAGGCGTTCCTCATCCAGCGTCAGCCCCAGCCCCGGTGTGTTCGGTACGTGCAGCTCAAAATCGCGATATGCCAATGGCTCGGTGAGAATGTCCTCGGTCAGCAGCAACGGGCCGAACAGTTCAGTGTCCCAGGCCAGTTTGTGCAACGTAATAAAGGCATGGGCCGAGGCCAGCGTGCCGATCCCGCCTTCGAGCATGGTGCCGCCGTACAGGCCGATACCGGCCGCTTCGGCAATTGCAGCGGTTCGCAGCACGGCGCGTGGGCCACCGTTCTTGGCGATCTTCAGGGCGAACACCGAAGCGGCGCCCTCGCGCGCCAGGTTGAAGGCGTCTTCCACGCATTCGATGGACTCATCAGCCATGATCGGCGCCGGACTGATGGCATTCAGGCGCACCATGCCGGCGCGGTTGTTGCGCGAGATCGGTTGCTCGATCAAGTCGATGCCGTTGCTGCCGAGAATCCGGCAGGCGCGCAGCGCGACTGATTCGTCCCAGGCCTGGTTAACGTCGACCCGCACACTGGCGCGATCACCGAGGGCTTTTTGATCGCGATGACGTGCGCCAGGTCGCGATTGACTTCGCCGGCGCCGATTTTCAGCTTGAAGATCCGGTGGCGGCGCAGGTCGAGCATCTGCTCGGCTTCGGCGATGTCTTTGTCGGTGTCGCCGCTGGCCAGGGTCCAGGCCACCGGCAACGCATCGCGAACCCGACCACCGAGCAATTCGCTGACCGGTAGGCCGAGGCGCTTGCCTTGGGCGTCGAGCAAGGCGGTTTCGATGCCTGACTTGGCGAACGTATTACCGCGGATGCTCCGCTCCAGGCGCCACATCGCGGCGTTGACATTGCTGCTGTCCTCGCCGACCAGCAACGGTGCGAAATGTTTGTCGATGTTGGTCTTGATGCTGTCCGGGCTTTCGTTGCCGTACGCCAGGCCACCGATGGTGGTGGATTCGCCAATCCCTTCAATGCCATCGGCGCAGCGCACGCGGATGATCACCAGGGTCTGGTTCTGCATGGTGTGCATCGCCAGTTTGTGCGGGCGGATGGTCGGCAGATCGACGATGATCGTCTCGATCGATTCAATGGCTGTTGCACGCATGTCGATACCCGTCAGGTTCTTTAAGTTCTGAATCGGATTCTCATACGGCTTTTCAATAGCGGCCAATATAGAATTGGTCTGGCTTGATACCTTAAAGGTATTCAACTGATCAGCGTCTGGAGGCCTTATGGAACTGCGTCACCTGCGTTACTTTCAGGTGTTGGCTCAAACCCTCAACTTCACCCGCGCCGCCGAACGGCTGCACATCGCCCAGCCGCCCCTGAGCCGGCAGATCCAGCAACTGGAAGACGAACTCGGGGTGCAACTGCTTGAACGTGGGCGGCCGCTGAAGCTGACCGAGGCCGGGCGGTTTTTCCATGAGCACTCCAGTGCGCTGCTGGAGCAACTGAACAAGGTCTGCGACAACACGCGACGGATCGGTCTGGGCGAACAGACCTGGCTGGGCATCGGTTTCGCGCCGTCGACACTCTACGGCGTGCTGCCGGAACTGATCCGCCGCTTGCGCAACCATGAGCATCTGGAGCTCGAACTGGGGTTGTCGGAAATGACCACCCTGCAACAGGTGCAGGCGCTCAAGGCTGGGCGGATTGATGTCGGTTTCGGTCGAATCCGTATCGACGACCCGGCGATCATCCAGACCGTGCTGACCGAGGATCGGCTAGTCGCCGCCCTGCCCGCCGGTCACCCGTTGCTGGCAGGTCCCATCAGCCTGCGCGAACTGGCGAAGGAGCCTTTCGTGCTCTATCCCGGCAACCCGCGACCGAGTTACGCCGATCATGTGATCGCGCTATTCGAATCCTACGGCGTGAGCATCCATGTGGCGCAATGGACCAATGAACTGCAGACCGCGATCGGTCTGGTGGGCGCCGGCATCGGTGTCACCCTGGTGCCGGCCTCGGTGCAATTGCTGCACCGCGACGACATCGGCTTCACGCCGCTGCTGGAAGACAATGCCACCTCGCCGATTATTCTCAGTCGACGGGTGGGCGACGTGTCACCGGGGTTGAATCATTGTTTGCAGATGATTGATGAGCTGCTGCCGCGGGACTGAAATGAGATTGGGTGTGCAATGAATACCTGTGGCGAGGGGGCTTGCTTGTGGCGAGGGGGCTTGCCCCCGTTCGGCTGCGAAGCAGTCGTAAATCCTGCATATGCGGTATGTCTGACAGAATGCCGGGGGCCGCTTCACAGCCCAACGGGGGCAAGCCCCCTCGCCACAGGTTAAGTGTCTAAGTTTTAGGACTCAGTCCGTCAACCAGCAAACGCCCGGCGTCCTGCACTCATTTCGGTGCGAAGTTCGCCAATCAGGTTTGCAATGTCGCGAACTGTGGTCAGTCGCGATGGCGAGACATAGGGAAGCAACAGAGAGGTCCGCCCGGTCGAAGGCTCGTAGACCTTGATCCGTAGCGTCCCGTCGCGGTTCACCGTGCAGTCGCACGAGAGCGGACGAAAACCGGACTGCACAATGTGGCAAAGCTCTGGGACTGAAACCATGACGGGGGCCTCCATGGCTGTTGATCGGATCCAATCTGAACAGCATAGATCCGCTTTCCTTCCCGCGCTCGCGAATACCAACAATAAGTGTTATCTGCGTCTCACTTTGGTCAATCTCAATGGCTATCCCCGTCCCAAAACCAGTTCCAGATCCCCGGCAAACGGACCGGTTCTGAACTTTCGGTGACCGTGCGGGCCATCGCGGCTCGGAGCAACTGGGCTTGATCGTCATAAAACGGCTTCGGCGCGGTTTTCACCCCGGTAGCGCTGGCGCTGTCGAGCAGGATTTGCAGGTATTCGCGGGTGTGCCGGGCGGTGTAGCGATTGAGGTCGTGGAAAGTCACCACCACCGGAATCACCCCATCGACCGCAGGCAGTTCGCCTTGGGCGATGCGTTCCCGGACTTCCGAGAGCTGACGCAACATGTTCGCCCGTCGCCGGGGGCTGGCGTTGAAGCCCCAGATCTTGCCGTCGTTGGCGCTCAGGTCGGTCAATAACACGTGCATGCCATGTTGCTGATACGCGGCGAAGGTGCGCTTGTCGTAATTCCAGAACGGCGGACGCACCAGGGTCGGCGGCGCCCCGGTGATCGCGGCGATATCGGCACTGCCCTGGGTCAGTGACTTTTCCAGATCTTCAGGGCTCAACGAGCGATGGTTGGTGTGAAAGTGGGTGGCGGTGTGAAAACCGAGGATTTGCCCCTCGGCATGCTCGCGGTGCATGACCCGGCGACCGATGTCACTGTCGCCGGCCCGTGGCGCGCCGGTCTGCACAAAGAACACCGCTTTGATGTTCGGCTGCACCGGGTTTTGCGCGAGGCTGTCGAGCACCGTGTCGGTCGGGTTCCAGAAGCTTGATGCGCTCGGGCCGTCGTCAAAGGTCAGCAGAAAACGGATCGGCGGCTGCGCTTGCAGGCGCTGTTGCGTCTGGGGCGTCATTTCGATCGGAGCCGCAATGCAGCCCGCCAGCCCGACAACCAGGGTGAGCGCCGATAGAACCTTGAACAGTCGTGTCATGTTTTGCCTTGGGCCAGACCGTTGCGGTCGTCACGTTAATGGCAAAAACCCCTCGCCCGATGATCCTCCCGTGAGCCCGCAGGTGGCTGCGGGCTCAGGTTGGATTAGGGTACACAGTTTTGGTTCAAGTGCCGCTATTTTGGGTGTTTCATAGCTCCAGATCGAGCAACGCCGCACCCAGCGCCTTGCCGTGGGCGTCAAGAGCAAGGGAACGGGTGACGCCTCCGCGCAGAATGCCGGGCAAGACAAAGTTAAGCGCGTGGACGTTGGGCAGTTCGTAGCGTCGCAACGGTGGCCCGGATGGGTCCAGCAACTCGGCGAAATGCGCGGTGACTCGTTCCACCGTCAGCCACTGACACAAACGTGGATAGTCCTCGGCCCGAAAGGCAATCACCGAGATGTTGGAAGTGTCGCCCTTGTCGCCCGTTCGGGAATGGGCCAGCTCACGCAGCTTGATACCACTCATGCCATGTCCTCCGAATGAATCTGCACGGTGACGGCATCGCGCGGCAGTAACAGCGACGCCACCGCCACCACCTGGCGCACCGATTTGCTGGCGCCACCACCGCCGTAAGGGCCGTTGGTGTAGAGGGTTTCCACTTCGTTGCCAATGCGCACCGCTTCGGCGCGATCGGCACACCGGGCAGCCACACGCAAGCGCACTTCCCAGGGTTCGCTGTCCGCCCGCGCCCCCAGCTCAAGACCGTGCAAGGCATCAACGCCAATCAACTCGACGCGGATCTCTTCAAACGCCACACCCGTCAGTTTCAGGCGTTCCAACACCACTTCTCGCGCCAATCGCCCTCGCGCCAACGCACCCGGCCCGCCATAGGAGATCTGTCCCTCGCCGATCCAGCCATCGAGATAACCCACCGAGACTTTCAGGGATGGCGGTCGCTCCCGGCCGTCGGCGCCTACAGCCAGCACCTGATCCGGCCCTTGAACGGTGAATGACACAGCGGAAAAATCGGCGCTGACATCCGGCGTGAGGTAAGCCGCCGGGTCATGCACTTCATAGATCATCTGTTCGGTGCAGGTCGCGGTATCGATGCGCCCACCCGACCCGGCGACTTTGCTGATCACTGCGCGCCCCGTGGCGTCCACCTCGGCCAGTGGGAAACCCAGGCGCGCCAGATCCGGCACGTCCTTGAACCCCGGATCTGCAAAATAGCCGCCGCTGATCTGCCCGGCACATTCGAGCAAATGCCCGACCAACGTGCCACGTCCCAACAATGTCCAATCGTCCGTCGCCCAGCCGAATTCGAATATCTGCGGCGCGAGGAACAGTGACGGGTCCGCCACGCGACCGGTGATTACCACGTCGGCATCCGCGCGCAATGCGTCGATGATGCCGTCCACGCCCAGGTAGGCGTTGGCCGAAATCAGGCGCTCGCCCAACGACGCCAGCGTCTTGCCGTTATCCAGAGTCTGCGACGGATCATCCAGCAGGGTCGCCAGCACATCGTCGCCGCTGAGCGCGATCACTTTGAGCCCCGGCAACCCCAATTCCCCGGCGATCCGCCGCACTTCCCGCGCCGCCGCCAACGGGTTGGCCGCGCCCATGTTGGTGATCACCCGCAAGCGTCGGCGCTGACCATCGGCACCACGCCCGACAAAGGGCAGCACCCGGCGCATGCGCTCGCCCAGCAGCGGGTCGAAGCCGGCTTGCGGGTCGAGCAGACGCGCCTGCTGCGCTAGAGCGATGGTGCGCTCGGCCAGGCATTCGAACACCAGGTAATCCAGATCGCCGTGCTCGGCCAGTTCAATCGCTGGCTCAATGCGGTCGCCGGAGTAACCGGCACCGGAACCGATGCGTAAGGTTTTCATTCAGAAGACTCCAATGAGCAGCGCGGTCAGGGTCATGAGCACCGAGGCAGCGAACAGAAAAGGGATGGTGAAGCGCTGGTGGTCCGCCAGTTCGATCTTGCACAGCCCCACCAACAGGAACGTTGCCGGGGTCAGCGGGCTGACCGGGAACCCAGTGGTGTGCACGCCCAGCAGCGACGCCTGGGCCACTTGCAGCGGATCGACACCCAAGGCCCGGCCGACCTCGGCCACCACCGGCATGATGCCGAAATAGAAGGAATCGGGATCGAACAGCAGGCTCAAGGGCATCGAGATAAAACCCACCACCATCGGAATCAGCTTGCCGTGCCCGGCGGGAATCTGCGCCACCGCAACCTCGGCCATGGCCTTGAGCATCCCGCTGCCCTGCATGATCCCGGTGAAGACCCCGGCGGCGAGCAGAATACTGGCCATTGTCAGCGCAGTTTTCGCATGGGCGTCGATGCGCGCGCGTTGGGCGTCGACGTTGGGGTAGTTAATGCACAAGGCGAGCACTGTGCCGATCATGAACATCACCACCGGGTCGACGACCCCGGCAATCATCATGCCCATCACCACCACCGTCAGCACCAGGTTGAGCCAGAACAGCCGTGGCTTGCGCAGGGCAACTTCGGCCTCGGTCAGCACCCGTTGCGGCATCACCTCTACCGACGCCCCGGCGCCCAGGCCCAAACGTCGTTCTTCGCGGCGACCGAGGAACCAGGCACAGGTGAAGACGAACACCAGGCCGACGATCTGCACCGGGATCAACGGCTGAAACAGGTCGGCCACTGGCACATGCAATGCCGCCGAGGAACGCAGCACCGGGCCGGTCCAGGGCAAGAAGTTAACGCCGGCAGCCATGGCCGTGACGCAAGCGAGAATGCGTTTGTCCATGCCGAGGCGCGTGTACAACGGCAACATGGCCGGGATGGTCACCAGAAACGTCACTGCTCCCGAACCGTCCAGATGCACCAACAACGCCAACAGCGCGGTGCCCATAACGATGCGCGTCGGGCGAGTGCCGACTCGCTTCAGGATGCGGTCAATGATCGGGTCGAGCATGCCGGCGTCGGTCATCACGCCGAAGAACAGAATGGCGAACACAAACATCCCGACCACCGGGGCGACGTTCTTGATGCCGGTAATGATGAAGGCGCTGGTTTGCAGACCGAAACCACCGATCAACGCAGCAATGATCGGCAAGGCGATCAGTGCAACCAGGGGCGATAGGCGTTTGCTCATCACAGCAACAAGCAAACAGAGAATGGTGATGACACCGAGTGTGGCAAGCATGGGCAGGTCCTGTTTGGCATTTCTGCTCGCGGCGGCGATGAAATGCGCTGTTGTTGTTTTCATCGAGTATTGGAATTGCAGGTAATCTTTGTAAATTGAAATGTTCGGCTGCCAGCATTCGGAAAAACAAAATGAAGAACTCGATCCAGCACATCCGCGCCTTTCTGGTCGTGGCGCAAACCGGCAGCTTTTCCAAGGCAGCAGTCGCGCTGAACCTCTCGCCTTCGGCCCTGACCGTGCAGATTCAACAACTGGAAGACTGGCTCGGCGTCGCCCTGCTCGAACGCAGCCCACGGCATGTTGCGCTCACCAGCGCAGGACAAAGCGCGCTGTTGCCCATGGAAAAGCTGCTGCTGGACCTGGACAACATCGTCAGCGCGTCTAGGGATCTGGCGTCGTTGCGCCGGGGCGTGGTCACCATCGCCGCCCTGCCGTCGCTGTGTGCTGGCGCGCTACCGCCGCTGCTGAAACAGTTTCGCGAGCAGTTTCCGGGGGTCGAAGTACGGCTGCGGGACGTCGTGGCTCAACGGATCGACACGCTGGTACGTGATGGCGAGGTGGACTTCGGCCTCGGCGTGCGGGCGCGGATGAGCCATGGGCTGGAGTTTCAAACAGTGCTGGAGGATCGGCTGTGCCTGTTCATCCCCGCCAATCACCCGCTGGCCCGACGGAGCGCCGTCAAACTGAGCGAACTGACGGCGCAACCGATCATCCTGACCGGGCGCGACAGCAGCGTGCGGGAGCTTGTGGAGCAATTGTTCGCCGACGCGCAACTGCCGTTGTCGCCAGGACTGGAAGCCAATTACATGTCAACGGTGCTGGCGCTGGTGCGTCAGGGTCTGGGTGTGAGCCTGCTGCCCGAGTCAGCCGATGACGGTCGCGATGATCTAGTGAAAGTGCCGGTGGATCATCCCGGCGTCACCCGCCAGATTGGCCTGATCACCC